>NZ_CP197114.1:0-1728249 GCF_054506835.1 Methanococcus mangrovi
TAAATATCAAATCTTCATCCATATCGACGACTCTTCCGTACTTTTCTTTTGCATCGACACCGACTTCGTATATCGGAACGGTTCCGATTGGAAGATTCGTGTTTTCCATAATCTGTTTTCTAATTTCTGGAAGGTTTCCGCCGGTACTAAGATCCATAACTGCATCAGCACCGTATTTATTTGAAATTTCAACTTTTTTAAGTTCGCAAGAGATATCGACAAAATCTGGTGAAGTTCCAAGATTTACGTTAACCTTAGTTCTTAAATTATCGCCAATTCCAACTGGTTTCGTGTTTCTGTTTACGTTTTTTGGAATTACGACGTATCCTTTCGCAATCAGGTTTTTGAGGGTTTCAATATCCATTCCCTCTTCTTTTGCTACAAACTTCATCTCTTCGGTAGTTATTCCGGATTTTGCGTCAGTCATCTGGGTCATAATATCACTTTTATCGCTTTAATTAAATAGTATACAAGCATCTGTATTAGTATGTAGTGATTATTTAAATAAATATTCGAAGTGGTATTATGTGGGATTTAGAGACAGATAGGGTCTTAAACGAGATAAAAACAAGAAACGCGAGAAAAGTATTATTACAAGCTCCAGAAGGACTTAAAAGGGCTGTTGAAAAGGAAATAGAATTTTTAAAAACGAAAATTGATGCAGAACTCATGATATGGGGCGAAACATGTTTTGGTGCGTGCGATCTGTGCGATGAAGAAGTTAAAATTTTAGGAATAGATTTAATTATTCATTACGGGCACGAAGAGCTTTCATATGTTCATTCAGAAATTCCAGTAGTATTTGTTCACGCTTATTTTAAAGAAAACGAGTATTTTTTGAAAGATGTTGAAAACATCAGTGGAAAAATGGAAAATCCAACTGTTACAACAACGATTCAATTTAAAAAAGCGCTTTCAAAGTTCAATCCTGTTGTAATTTTGGGATGCAGGGCTCCGGTTGAAAATGCAGAAAACGTCCTTTTTGTAGGAACTGGAAGATTTCACCCGCTCATGATGGCATATAAACTTAAAAAAACTGTTAAAATATATAATCCAGTTACGAGAGAGATTTCTGAAATAAGTGACGAAGAGATAAAAAAACTGATAAAATTAAGAATCGGGCGAGTTTCAAAGTTATTATTGAATCCACCTAAAAAAATCGGTGTAGTTTTATCAACGAAGAAAGGCCAGTGCAGATTAAAGTCATTTGAAAGTGTAATTGAACTTTTAAAGAAAAATAACATTGAATACATTCCAATAATTTTAAACAACTTATCTCAAAGCTATTTATTTTACAAAGTCGATGCATACGTGATCTGTGCATGTCCAAGGATCGTTATGGATGACTACCAAAATTACGAAAGCACGTTAATTACTCCAGAAGAGCTCAGAATGTATCTTTCAAATGATTTCGAGTACAAATTCGATGAAATTTTGGAGAATAATTTCTACTAAATTTTTTAATTTTAAATTTATTGATAAACGAAAGGTATATATATCAGATTTGTATAGGTATAGATGCGAAGTAATGTGTCTCATTGGAGGGATTGCCAAGCCTGGTCAAAGGCGTCGGACTTAAGATCCGATCCGGTAGCGGTTCGGGGGTTCAAATCCCCTTCCCTCCACTTTTTCAAATAACGTGCTCTTTTTTGGTTTCTTTCAAGACCGTAGATTTTTAACAAGATTTAGCTTTTTTAGGGTATTTTACATCCAAAGGACCAGTAAATGTTCCTCAAAGTATATCGGATTTTTACAAATTGTAACGATTTTCAATGATTTTTAGCGTTTTTCAGTAGTCCGATATATCAATTTTTAAAAATCCTGAGTCCGATATATCAAGTCTATTTTTAAGAATTTAAAAACGGTTTTTACAGACTTACACGTAATTTAACGAACAAATTATTTATATTTCAAACAAAAACCTTAGTAGTATATTACTATCAATATTAAAAGTAAAAATAACGGTATTTTGGATAATCAACTTAATGAAAAAATTATTCTGATTTTATAAATACATAAATGATTTTTTAATAAATTTACAAAATAAGTCTGTCAAGATCCGTTTTCCAATTTTCATTTAATATATAGTTATTGAATTAACTTTATATACTATCTTTTAAAAAAAGGATGTATATGCCTTTTTAAATTTTGAAACCTCATATTTTCGGTTTTTTAATTTGTTATTTGGGATACCCCTATGTTGATATATCTCGTTTAAATTTTGAAAGATTTAGATATATCGATTGTATTTTTTAGGTGATAATTTTGAAAGAATTAAGTGACGAAAGTATATTAAAATATACGAAAAAAATTTCAGAAAACGCTACAATTGATAATTGGAACGATTATCGGTGGCAACTTTCAAATTCTATTAAAGATGTTGATACTTTAGAAAAATTTCTTGGAATAAACCTTGATGGGGACGAAAAAAAGGAAATCCAAAAAGCAATTGAAGTATTTCCAATGTCAATTACTCCATACTATGCAAGTTTAATTGATACGAAAAATTTAGATAAAGACCCAATTTACAAACAAAGTGTGGCATCTTCAAAAGAACTCATACTTGAAAATTTTGAGATGGAAGACCCATTATCTGAAGACGATGACTCTCCTGTTGTAGGAATAACCCACAGGTACCCTGACAGAGTTTTATTTTACATAAATCCAAACTGTGCAATGTACTGTAGGCACTGCACTAGAAAAAGAAAAGTTTCAGAAAAAAGTAGTAATCCTTCAAAAGAAGAGATTCAAAAAGCAATCGATTACATCAAAAATAACGATAAAATAAGAGATGTTTTACTTTCAGGCGGGGACCCCCTTTTACTTTCTGATGAATTTTTGGACTGGATTCTTTCAGAAATCAGTAGCATAAAACACGTTGAACTCATAAGAATTGGATCAAGAGTTCCCGTAGTTCTCCCTCAAAGAATTACTGATAATTTGGTCAATGTTTTAAAAAAATACCATCCAATTTGGATAAATACACATTATAATCATCCTGTGGAACTTACAAAAGAATCTAAAAAAGCACTTGATAAACTTTCAGATTCTGGAATTCCTCTTGGAAATCAGACAGTACTGCTTGCAGAAGTTAACGACTGCCCGTATGTTATGAGAAAATTAAATCAAAAACTTGTTTCTTCAAGAGTAAGGCCTTATTACCTTTACCAGTGCGATTTATCGAAAGGAATTTCTCATTTTAGAACTTCAGTAAGTAAGGGCCTTGAAATTATCGAAAGTTTGATTGGACACACGACTGGTTTTGCAGTTCCAAGATACGTTGTAGATGCACCTGGTGGCGGTGGAAAAATTCCTGTAATGCCAAATTACATAGTTTCTTGGGGTTCGGATAGAGTAATTTTGAGAAATTATGAAGGGATTATTACAACGTATATGGAACCTTCAAGTTATGGCGGATGCAGTAAAAGCTGCGATACGTGTGACAGAATGTGTATTGGAAACTTTGAAATCAATCAAACAGGAATTGAAAAATTAATGACTGATGTAGATAACTCGATCTCTTTAATTCCAGAAAATAACGAGCGAGTTGCCCGGAGGGATGACTAAATGGAAAAAATAATCGAAATAAATGATTCAATTATTCAGATAAGTGATTTAAACGATAGAATCTACATAATGAAGCTTGGAAAAGATGCAGACGAATTAATCAAACATGTTGATACGATATGCATCGAAAAAAAGCTTTCAAAAGTTTTTGCAAAAGTTTCGGGAACTCAAAAGGAACTTTTCGAAAAAAATAGATACATCTGTGAAGGAAAACTTAAAAACTACTTTTTAGATGATGATGCATATTTTATGTCTAAATTTTTTGATGAATCACGAAAAATATCGAAATTTTCAAAAGAGGCGGAAGACGTTTTAAATTATGTGGGGGCTGTCGACGTGGATTCATCTACTAATATTGATGAGAAATTTCACTTAAAAATTGCAAATGAGGCGGATGCAGAAAAACTCTCGAAACACTATTCAAAAGTTTTTGAAACATACCCCTTTCCAATAAGTGATCCAAATTACATATTAAAAACAATGCAGACAAACGTAAAATATTTCATACTAGAAGACAATGGTAAAATCGTTGCAGCATCGTCTTGTGAAATGGATATTAAAAACAAATGCGTTGAAATGACCGATTTTGCAGTTCTTGAGGAGTACCAAAAATTAGGGCTTTCTAAGTACTTATTATATATTATGGAAAAAATAATGAAAGACAAAGGATACAGGGTTTTTTATACAATTGCAAGAAGTATATCCTATGGAATGAATATTACGTTTAAAAAAATGGGCTATACTTACAGCGGAACTGCAATTAGCAATACTAATATCTGCGGAAACTTTGAAGACATGAATTTTTGGTACAAGCTCGTAGAATAATTTTTTAACTCTTTTAACTCTTTTAATTTTTAAATTAACTTCAATTTTTTTCTATTTTTGATAATTCTATCTTTATTTTCAAAATCTTCGAGTCCAGTCTATCGAGTCTATTTTTAAGAATTTAAAAACGATTTTTACAGACTTATTCGAAAATCAGCGGATAAATTATTTATATTTCAAACAAAAAACCTTTCATGTAGTATATTAATATCAATAACTACGCGAAGGGTTTTAAATGATTAGAATATGTCCAAAGTGTTTGAAGGCCGTGGTCCATTATGATAAAGAATATCTGACCGGAAAAGTTAGGCCAGTTTTTGTTGATACTGAAAACAAATGTTGTGGATATCTGCAGACTGAATCAGTATTCAATAATGCAAAATGTTCGAAGTTGCAGATCTTGAAAACTGAAGCTGGAAAAATATCAAAACAGCTAAACATATCTGAAGATGTGAAATATGAATTCTTTGAAAACCTGAAACGCTTTAAAAGAACCCATAATAGTTGGAAGGATTATCGAGTGCTTGAAGAATCATTAAACTAAAATATAACATTTCAGAATGAACAGGCTATTCTTAAAAAGAAAGTTAAAATATAATTATATTACTTTTTTAAAGATTATCTGCGAATTTACAATATCTATATATTCAAGAGGTTAATTTCAAATTAATCTTTGATTTTGATAGGGTATTTTCACTTACCAAAATAGAACCCAGCAACAAGAAAGCGCCTGTTAACTGCATTAATGTCATGTTTTCCCCCATTAACAAAGCTGAAATCAATAGGGATGTAAATGGGTCGACATAGCTCAATACTGCAATACTTTGGGTTTTGAGTCCATTCATTCCTGTAAAAAACAGGTAAAACCCAATCCCACCATGAAGAATACCCAGTGTAAGCATTAGTATAACCGCTTTACCCCAGAGTGTAGAGAAATCGAAGCCATCGGTGAACAATATAAATAGGGATAATATTACAACGGATAAACCAAGCTGCATAATGGTATTTGTCATTCCATCGAGCCCCTGAATAAATTTATTGGCAAATGTTAGTGAAGCATAGAAACTCGCCGCAATTAGGCCAAATCCGATTCCAAGCAAATGGTTACCACCGGTTTCAAGTGTGCTGTTTTGTAATATAAAGAACAGCCCTAATAAAGCAACAAAGATACATATTACTTTTTTGAAGGACAATTTTTCTTTTAAAACCAAAGGTGAAAACATAGTAACGAGAACTGGCGCAAAATAATAACTAAGTGCAGCGTTGGCAATTGTAGTTTCTTTATATGCCTGAAACAAAAATATCCAGTTTCCACTTAATGCAATGCTCGCTATAATTAAGGGGAAAGCGTTTTCCTTTACATTTCTCCATGATACAGTCTGTTTTTTACCTATAAAAATGACTAACAAAAAAATTAATCCAATCAGGCTCAAAAACAATGCTATTTTACTGGAAGACATGTTAATATATTTTGCAAATATTCCAACTGCGCCGAAGATAACCATCGACAGCACAAAATACAATTTTTCTTTCATAATGGCGCTCACGTTCTTAAAATTAATTGGAAGCAATGCTTTTACATTTATTGTATATATATCCTTATTTTATCCTGAAATATACCTTGATTTTACAACACTTACATTGTTAATTGAAAAAATTGTGACATGAAATATATTCAAAAAACATAAAACCAATGTCGGGCATACCTCTCAACAAGACATATTTAACGTATATATTGGGCGATAATATAGAGATAATAATTAGAGAATACGAAAATAACGACTTATATGAATGAAAGATATATGGAATAACATTGTAGAAGATGGCATTTCATTTCAAAATGATGAAAAATTAACTCTTGAAAGTGCTGCTGAATTTTTTTCCAATCAGACGTATACTGGTGTCGCAATCGACAGCGGGGAAATTGTCGGGTTGTATATTCTTCATCCAAATAACATTGGGAGATGCGGTCACATAGCGAATTCATCTTATGCTGTAAAATTGGGCCAAAGGGGTAAAAGCATTGGTAGAAAGTTGGTAGAACATTCCCTAAAAATAGCGAAAGAAAAAGGTTATAGAATACTTCAATTTAACGCCGTTGTAGCTTCTAATGAGGTGGCACTTCATTTGTATAAAAAATTAGGATTTAATCAACTTGGGGTGATTCCAGGCGGTTTTTTATCTAAAGATAACGAGTATTTGGACATTATTCCCCATTATATCGAATTATAATTTTATTACTATTTTTTAAAGATTAAATCTAAAAGAAGATTATATACTGAATAATTCAATATTTTTCAAGGATAGTTATGAATTCAAAAGAATTATTTAAAAATTTAAAGGAAAGTGCACGAGACTACCAGGTATCTGACTTAATAAATGTAAAATACTACTTTGATCGGGAAATGAAAATAGTTTTGGAAAAATATCGTGAAAATTTTGTTTATAGCTACTTTGGGCTGTTTTATGAAACACTTATGGAAATAAAAAATAAATCAGAACATGACATTTCAAATTTTGAGGTAGCTGACGTTGAAATCCAAAATTTAAACGAAAGAATTGATTCTATATCTTTGGAACTTAAAACGGGAACGTGATGTGAAGAAATTATAACTCTTGAAAAAATAGTTTATCCATATCTTGTTTTTATAACTAATAAGCCACTTCACCATCTCAGTCTGAGATTTCCTGGCGGAAAAACAATTATTGAAAAGAATGGAATTTATTTTTGCCCGATTCGAGATTCTCAGGAAAATGATCTTGGAATTTGTGAATTCTGTTGCTGTAAGGATTATAAAGAATTTTAATTGATTAATTTCGTTTCTTAATTCCAACGAAAACTCCGTACAGTCTATTTTTATAAACCAACATTACATCACCATAGCCTGTAGAATTCATCTTTTCAGAAAAACCAGAAATTTTATCGAGATAATCATGGTTGTTATTTCTTTTCATTATCATTGAATCGGCTTCTTTTTCAGACATATTATTTTCAAGCATGGCATTATGCCACCAACAAAGAATTCTATCCTCTTCTTCATTAGTTTCACCTAAAAACACATCTCCATTTATAAATACTCCTTCTGGATTTAATGAATCATTTATTTTCTCAAGAATATTTTGCCGATCATTATCTGGAAGGTGGTGCAGGCATAAGGTTGATAAAATCACATCAAATGTTCCTTCACCCCATACGTTGCGGAAATCTCCTTCGATAAATTTCACACTTGAAAGTTCAGGTTTTCTTTTTGCAACGTTTATCATGCCCTCTGAGAGGTCAATACAGGTTATTTCTGCCGAAGGATTTAATTTAACGATTTTTGAAGTCAGGTAGCCCGTGCCACTGCCAAGTTCAAGAATTTTAATATTTCCATTGGGAATAAACGAGAGAACGGCGCCAAAAAAATCTTCTGACGAAGGGATTATTTTTATTATCATTTCTTCATATAAACTTTCAATTCCGTCAAAATGCTCTTTTGCTTTATCCATTTTTACCACAAAATTTTTTTAAAATAACGCTTCTTTTGTAATTTCTGCTTTCCTTGAGTATATCATAAGTTATATATTAAATAATACTATTTTTTAATTTATATGAATATTACTTCATTAGTTATAAAAAATTATTATTGAAAATTTATTAAAAGAGGTTTTAAATGATATAATAAGCCATAAATACCATACTTGGGTCAAAAAACAAAATATACTCGGATAATATGACTAAAACGTTATAAAGAACCGGTTTCAAAAAAATGGATTTATCAAAAATAAAATCCGCTGGTTCGATTCATTAAGACGATATATAGTTCAAATTAATAAAAAAAAGAATGTAATTACTAATTCAGAATAATTAAAAATATCTTCTTGGTATTTCCGTTTTTTATATTTGTTCTTAAACAGATTTTCAACTAAATTTACGGCAGGATAAACTATTTTTAAGTAAACACATTGTCAAACGTTTTTTGCATTTGTCAAATTGGATAAAAATTATTTTAAGGAATAATGAAATTAAAAATGATTAATTGCTTAGAATATTTCCAATCTATAAATTACACCCGAAAATATAAAAAAAGAATTTTATTTAATTATTATGCAGTCCCTTCCGACAAATTCCTGTCCTTCATAAGTCATTCCCCTAATGCAGAGGCATAACTCGTCATTTCTCTCGTAACATCCGAGACCTGCTTCTACAAGTTCTTGTGTATCATATTTTAATGAAAGATCCATTATTCCATCGGGTTCTGCACATATGCAGCATGGATCCCCTTCTTCAGGAATATAACTTTCAGTTACATCTTCATATTCCCATCTTAAAGGTGCAACTCCTTCAAATGCAGTAAATTCTCCATCCACACATATTCCTATTTCTAATGTTTCCGGGTCAATATTACATACATCAAATTCGTCAGAACCTGCAATTGCCATTGGTTCTACACCTTTAGCTTTAATGTTGATTGGATTTGGACAGCTTCCTGGTTTTACATCAAATCCGACTACAATTTCTTTAACTACGGTAGCTTTTTCAAGCGTTAATAAAGCCCATTCTGTTGAAAGTATACCATAGTAATCCCAAGTATCTCCAGACCATGAACCGTCCGGATTTTGAGTGGTTACTATTGCAGTTGAAAAGTCGTCGTACCAGTCTATTCCATCTATTTCTTCAATCTGCATGTATTCGAGACCTTTCATTATGCAGTACATTGATTGGTAGTGAATCCTCCATCCTGGGTCCGTATTTGAATCGTTCCAATGTGCTACTAAATAGCCTATGGCATTGTTTAATCTTTCAGATTCAGTAGTATCCCCTACAAATCCCATTTCAAGTATTAAATTACCGGTTTTCAGACAATTTACCCAATCAGCGGGGGTGGTGTATCCTGAACCCCCATTTGCATCATTTTGAATATAGTCTATCCATGGATTAAGGTCTGTTTTCACTGAATCCGGAATGATCGCTCCCGCATTTTCAGCGTATGCAAGACCGATTACTGCATATCCTGTATTTGAATTGTCACTTGGTGGATCAGGCATTGCAGTGTATCTCCAAGCACCATCTGGATTTTGGGTATCTACAAACCAGTCAACCATATCTTGAACTAATGTTTCATTGTATTCATCATATCCTTTAAGGTTTGCAAATGCCATCAATGCTATTGCAGTATTGTATGTAGCGTGGAATGAACCTGTAAATGAAATTCTTAGCCCGTTATTATTGGTTCCAGAATCGTTTATCGCAGGTTCGACCGTTTTTTCTGACATAAGATACGCGTATCCTGCAGTTACATTTCCATAATATTCATATTCTGGGTCAAAAGGATCTTCTCCAAGTTCCCTTGCCCTATCCACTAATTTTATGAGTGCAAAACCTGTATGTGCAGGTTTTTCATAGTCTCCCCATGAACCGTCGGGTTTTTGCTGTGATGCAAGCCATTCGATACCTTGATCAATGGATTCTTGAATTTCCTCTTCCGTAGCCGCAGCTGCACTCGGCACAAATGCAAGAGGTGCGAGAACCATTATCAAAGCTATCGCTAAAGCCGATTTTTTCATTAATACCCCCTCTAAAAATTTATTTTTATAAAATAAACTGTTAAATTAGATAATTTACAATATAACTTTTTTAAAACATTCTATATATTATTTATCATTTTAAAAAAGGTTTAAATTTAAAAATAAGATTTATTGTATTTCCTAAAACGAATAAACTAAATAAAAGTTTTTAATTGTTAATAATATCTTTTTTGATATATTATTTTTATAAAATACTGATTTTTAACTTTTTTAGGATTATTTAATATACGGATAATTTTCAACAAAAAAATAAATTGTTACGCGTTATTTTAACTATTTATCTATTCTTAAAGGTTATATTATAATAATTCCGATTAAAACACTTTTAAATTAGATATAAATATATATTACCAAGAATACAGTGTAAATATGGATAATTTACCATTATTTATTAGAAACTATTTTTAAAAACTTCTGAAAACTTTAGGGGGAGGGATTATGAAAAAGTTTTTAGTTGGATTTATTTTATGTTCTATGGTACTTTCGATAATTCCGGGAGCCATGGCGGCAGAAAGTTATGACCTCTACGCTGGACAGCATGAATACGCTGGAACAGTAACAGTATGGGTAGATGGTGATTTGTTGTACTTTAAGTATGAAACAGAACCTGGATGGTGTATTTCTGAGGTGCACTTTAGTGCATTAAACGAAGCTCCAGAAGCAGATAAAAAAAATGAATGGTATCTTGAAAACTACATTACAAAAACAGGAAATCCAAAAGTCGGACATTTTGAAATTAATGAAGAATTATGTCCTTGTGTAACAGAATACTCTGGAACACTTAATTTAACTAAACTTGGTATTGATCCGTGCGATACATTGTATATTGCAGCGCATGCAGTAGTTTGCGGATGTGAACTTACTGGCCGTGAATGCGTCGAAGCAGAGGATTCTTGGGCAGTTGCTTTTGAAAACTACATTATAGGGGACGGTACAGGAAATCCTGCAGAAAGATATGACCCATACAGATGTTTGGGTGTTGCAAATATCTTAAGTGCCGATAGGGAAAACTTCACGAGTCTTGGTAGAAACGGATCTATCGAATTATTCTTCGAAAATGAGATATGTGGAGATGGAAATGAAAGTACTCCAGATTTAGAAGTTTATGAAATAACTTATAATCAAAATACAGGATGGCAGGAATTAATTACCGTTGAAGCGTTTTATGATGGAAGCTACCACTATGTTGGAAGCGCTTTAAATGCTGATGGAAGTACTGCAGTTAAAGATGCATTTATAAATTACTTTAACCTTCCATGTGAATGCATTGAAAAAATAAGAATAACTGATATATCAACAGGTGCTTCAGGGGTACAGGTATTTGACTACGATATTGATGGTGTAAAAGCCAATTACTGGTGTACTGAAACATACGAATGCAATGGAAACTGCCAAACTGCATGGGGTAATGGAACCAGTTTCCCTGGAAACAATTGGGCAATGTATTTCATGTATGATGAATGCATTTGTGATTAAAATAAACTTTTTCTTTTTTTAATTTTTTAAAATTTTCAAAATTCAAAAACAACGTAATCGGACATTTTCACCACATTGAAATAAATCCGGTCCTGTTTTCAAAAACCCGTAAACGAATTTTGTAAAAAAATTGTTATTTTCGATTAAAATTGTTTTTATACAAATTACTAAAGTTTTTAAATTACAAACTACAAAAATGGAATTATAATTTCAATTTTGAGGGGATTTTTGGATTTAAAAGATAATTTTTTAGTAAAATGGTTTAAATGGTTTTTTAACGTTAGGTCATACTCTAAAAACGTTGATGAAGCAAAATTAATCAATTTAGAACATGAACGAAATTCTAAACGACATGTTAGATAAAAATTGTAAATTAAATCAATTTTAAAAAATAAAATTTCAAAAATATTAATTTAATCATTCAATTTCTTTTTCCAACCAAATTTCAAACGAATTCATCTGTTCTGTTGTGTGAAAGTAGTGTTCTCCTGAGTCCACGATTTCTAAATTACATTTAAAACGTTTAACGAAATTATCTATTGTATCGTATTCGCATAAATCGTCATTAGACCCGTAAAGAATAGAAGTTTTAAAATTCCAAGATTCAATCGGATGTTTATATACATAGCAAAAGTAATCCCAGTATAATTTCTGACCAATTGGGGTTTCTATCTCTTTTTCTTTTTCCAAACGTTCAGGAGTTACATTAAACCAGTTCATCATGTTTTGAATAATCCGCTTCATATCAACAACAGGGGATAAAAATAGACTTTTTTCTAAATTTTCACCAGAATATGTCAAAAGACTAAAGTATGCACCAATGCTACAGGCAAACAAACTTATTTTATTCCAGCGATTTTTAGCATATTTCATCATTTTTTCGAGGTCATTTACGCAGAAATTTACTTTACACGGAGTTTTATCGTTTTTCCGATCCCCGTGTTCGGGTAAATCAAAACTTAAAACTTGATAGCCCTTTTTAACAGCAATTTTTGATAAAATTTGGATTACTGTATCGTCTTTACTCGACATATTTCCGTGAACAGCAATAATAAGGCGAGTTTGTTCTTTCCCCCATAAAATAGCAGGAATTCCATCAATTGTAATATTATTTTTAATCATTTTTACCACTCATATTTAGAATTACTTCCAAAATATACATAGTTAAATTCAACTTTTTTCTAAAGTTTAAATAAAATTTCAAAACATAATTATTTTAATAATTTAAATTTTAAATCAAGATACAAAAACTTTTATTAATCTTTAATAAATCATTGTTAAATTTAAAGAAGATGACCAAGGTTATGTTTAAAAAATATTTCATTAATTTGAGTGAATCACAAAAAAACGCGATTTTACTTATATTTCTTTTTGGAATGATCAGCCTTTTAGGGGATATAATCTATGAAGGCGCGAGAAGTGTAAACGGACCTTATTTAAGCACACTTGGAGCTAATGCTACACTTGTCGGGCTTGTTGTAGGTTTTGGTGAATTTTTAGGTTATGCAATTCGTTTAATATCAGGTTATTTTTCAGACAAGACCAAAGCCCACTGGTTTTTTACAATTTTTGGGTACGGCCTTTTACTTTCTGTACCCCTTCTTGCACTATCAAACAGCTGGCAGTTTGCAGCGATATTTATTGTCCTTGAAAGAATGGGAAAAGGGCTTAGAAGTCCTGCAAGAGATACAATTCTTTCACACGCGACAAAACAGGTTGGAACAGGTGTTGGATTTGGAATTGCAGAATTTTTAGACCAGATTGGTGCAGTAATTGGCCCACTTATTTTTACCTTTGTATTCATGGGGGCAGGGACCGTAAAAACAGTAGCGGATTACCATGAAGGCTACAGTTATTTGTGGCTTCCTTATATCATGTTGATGCTGATATTGTTCTATGCATATTTTAAGGTAAAATCTCCAGAAAAATTTGAAAAGCAAGACCAAAAACACGAAGATTATAACATTCCAAAAGTATTTTGGACTTATTCGCTATTTACATTTACTACAACACTTGGATTTGTGAGTTTTGCAATTATTGGTTTTCACCTAAAGATAGCAGGCATTATTTCAGATGCAGAGATTCCATTTTTCTATGCAGTTGCCATGATGGTAGACGCGATATTTGGACTTTTGGTTGGAAAAACGTATGATTTTTTTAAAATACAATATAATAATGAAAATGCAGGACTTTTAGTCCTCGGAATAATTCCCGTTTTGACTGCAATACTTATTCCGTTAGTGTTTTCATATAATTTCGCATTTATTTTATTTGGAATGTTTTTATGGGGAATTGTAATGGGCGCTCACGAAACAATAATGAAAGCATCTATTGCAGATATTACTTCGATAAATAAACGGGGAACTGCATATGGCATTTTTAGCGTAATTTACGGGTTAGCCCTTTTTATTGGGGCTATTTTTGCAGGATATTTGTATGACGTTTCTATTTTCTTAATGGTGTCCGTGATGGTATTTATCGAGATTTTATCAATGCCTTTATTTTTAATAATGAGAAAACAGGTTAAATAAAGAGCAGTGGTTCAATACATATTATATTATCCTTTTCATGCGGATAAACGGATAATTTATCCACATTTTTTTTATTGCGGTCAAGCAGTAAACAAAATATATATCTCGTTTACATAAATACTAATCATTAAAAATGGGGTGAGTGAGTTTTGAAAATTGTAAAAATTGTTACAGTCATACTTGTATTTTTGTTTGTTGTGGGCACCATGTCTGCATACGGCAATCAGGGTAAAGGATACGGACAAAACCAGGGCGGGCAGGTATATCAATTATATGATGATACGCAGGTAAACCATTATCAGGAAATTGGGATGTACCCTGTTGAAGAATTAAGTTCGGAAGAAATTGATGGCTTAATATTGATGCGAGAAGAAGAAAAATTGGCAAGGGATGTTTATTTGGAACTCTATGACCTATGGGGCCAGCAAATTTTCTTAAATATCGCAAATAGTGAAAGTACCCACACCAATGCAGTAAAATTACTCTTAGACAAATATAATCTGACAGACCCGGTTACTGACGATACAAGAGGGGTATTTACAAATCAAGATTTGGCAGAACTATACAATACTTTGGTTGAAAAAGGCTCAGTTTCACTGGTGGATGCTTTAACAGTTGGTGCAACAGTTGAAGATTTGGATATAAGTGATTTACAGAAATTAAATGAAATATCTGATAATCAGGATATTACCGCGGTGTACGATAATCTTGAAAAAGGTTCGAGAAACCATTTAAGGTCATTTACAAGAGTACTTGAAAGAAATGGTGGAACATACGAGCCGCAATATATTAGTGAATCAGAGTATAACGAGATTATATCAAGCGACATGGAAACAGGTAGTGGATATTCGGCAACTTCGACGCAAGGCGGACAAAATAATCAGTATAACCAGTACAGTGGCAGCAGTTCGAATACTACCTCGCAGAGTGTATTTGGAAAGATTTGGCAGGGATTTATGAACTTGTTTCGGTAATTAGCAATTAACATAAAATAACAGTTTTTTAAATTCAAAATTATTTTTTTCAATTTTTAATTTTTTAAGAACATCAAAATAAATTTTTAAAATTTAAATTAAGTAAAAAATAGCTTTTTTTTAATAATTTTGAGCTTTTTCACATTTATTGGTGGAATAACTCAAAAGTTCAATTGGGCCTGAAATGACTTAATTGTGCCGGTTTAAAAAATAGCTTCTTATTGACCCTACTATAATACTCGCAGAAATTCCTGCAACAAGTGCTAATATGATTTTATCCATTTTTATCCTCTTTTATTTAATTTGGGGCATTAACCTTTCGCTTAATTATTATTAAATCAGTTTTAACTTTTAACGAGTATAATCGACATTTATTTTATTTAAAAGAATATGTTTATAAATGGAAGTTGAAAGTTTATTATTATACTAAGATAAATACATTACATTATTTAATAAAAGTTAATTAATACATGTTATGGCTATAATAATTATCTAAAAATAAATCGGGGGCGTGGTATTGCATGCCTGAAAAATCAATAGAAAATGAACTTTTAAAATATCTTTATGACAAGAAAAAACGAGAAAAAATGTTTAAAGTTAAATTGAGCGATGTTTTTGAAGAATTTAATGGGGAACAGAAAGAAACTTTGATAGATGACCTCGAAAAGCTCTCTTTTGAAAAACTTATTTATATTCAGGGAGAGGATATCGAAGAATTTAAACGTGAAATTCCTGATAATCACCCGATAGCTCTTGTAATAACTCGAAAAGGAATAGATAGTATTGAAAACAATGAAAATCGAATGCATGATAGCTTAAATGAACTATTTAAACAATAAATGCGAAATTTTGGGTAACTTGACAATTTTAACTTTTAATCTTAAAATTCATACCTTTTTTAGTTTTTAAATTTTTTAAGTTATAGAATGTTACAAATTTTTAGATGTAACTATATCTAATTATAAAAATATTTAAATAGTAATTTTATGTAATTAACATGTCAAAAAATAAAAGGTGTGTACATGAGGACATATTTGGTATTATTTTCAATACTTCTGGTTTTTTTTGGCCGGATGCATATCCACGGAACAAAAAGTCGAGGATACAACGACAGCAGTTACTCTGGTTTCGGTTACCGATTTTACCGGTGAAACATCTACAATTAACGCACCTGTCGAGAGAGTAGTTTCTAATTACGGCCTGATACCGCCGATAATTTACCTGTTTGGTGAAGGCGATAAAATTGTTGCAGGAAGGGGCGTTATGGGAGCTGATGAATTTATTGATGTAGTTGACCCAGAATTCAAAACCCGGTCAAAAGATATTAAAAGCGACAATGTCGAAGAAATTAAAAGTTTAAATCCGGATGTTATTTTTGCGCCATCCTGGGGCTCACAACAGGGACAGTACCCACAATTAAAGAGTTTGGGAATTCCGGTTGTTTTTATCGACATAGAAACAGCTTCTAATTATTATAAAACTCTTGAAATGATGGGCGAAGTATTTCAAAAAGAAGCTTACGCACAGGAATTAATCGATTATTACAATCAATCTACAAACGATGTTTTAAACAGAACCGCATCAATCAGTGAAAATGAAAAACCAAGAGTTCTATTTTTAGTTTACGACCAGAAAAAGAATTCATACTGGACTCCTGGTGGCGAATTCTATCAAAATAATTTAATTATAATGGCTGGCGGAACAACGGTTTCCAGCGATTTACCGACTGGAAAAGCACAAATTAATGTTGAACAGGCAGCAAGCTGGAATCCTGACATTATAATTACGAGTGCCCACACGATGGAGTACCCAAGCACGAAAGTAAAAGAAGACATATTAAATGATGACGGCTGGAAAGAAATTGATGCAGTTAAAAACGGAAACGTGTATGCAATGCCGTTTGATGGTGAATCTTGGGATACACTTGGTCCAAAATATGTTCTCGGGCTATACTGGACTGCAAAAACACTTCACCCAGACATGTATACTGATGTTGATATCTTAAAACTTACATCATCAGAATATGAACGGTTTTTCAATGTAAGTATCGACGAAGTTACACTCGTTGGTGATAATATTGAATAAAAATTATGTTTTTCCATTTTTATTTGCAGGCGTGTTTTTATCGTCACTGTTTGTTGGAAGATACATGTTTGATCCTTCATTACTTTTTACAAATTCACTTGCAAATAATATTTTTTTTGATATACGGCTTCCAAGGGCGATTGCAGTATCGCTTGCAGGGGCATCTTTAGCTCTTGCGGGAGTTTCTTTTCAAAATATTTTTAAAAATTACCTTGCAGGTCCAAATATTTTGGGGGTTACAAGTGGGTCTGCATTTGGTGCATCTATTGCAATTTTATTTTTTGCGTACAATCCGTATCTTGTACAGTTTTCTGCATTTATATTTGGGGTTATTGCAGTATATATTGCATATAAACTCAGTAACCTTTTAAAAAGTGGGATTGTAGGGCTTATTCTTTCAGGAATGGCTATTTCTGCATTTTTTTCTGCAATGATCGGCCTTATAAAATACGTTGCGGACCCTTACGAAAAATTGCCAACGATAGTTTTCTGGCTTCTTGGAAGTTTTGTAGGGCTTCGATGGGTGGATTTAGGAATATCTGTTATACCGATGTTAATCGGGATTATCGGGCTTATCTCTTTAAAATGGGTTTTTAATATCCTTGCAACAGGGGATGAAAATGCAATAAGTTTGGGTGTAGATTCAAAAAAACTGAAAAATATAACGATATTTCTTGCAACACTTGCTGAATCTGCATCTACTTCGCTTGCAGGGATGATTCAGTGGGTCGGGGTTGTAAGTCCGCACATTGCAAGGCTTTTAGTCGGGGTAGATAACAGAAAACTCGTTCCAGCATCTGCTTTTGTAGGTGCTACACTTCTCCTGCTCTGCGACACGCTTGCAAGAACTTTAACACCTTCTGAAATTCCAATAAGTATTATTACTTCGTTTATCGGTGCACCAATTTTGATTATTATTTTATCAAAAAGGGGGGTGAAATAATGTTAAAACTTGAAAATGTAAGTTTTGATTACGGGAAAACCAAAATATTGAATGATTGTAGATTTAGTCTCAATGGCGGAATTGGATGCATACTCGGACCAAATGGTGCTGGAAAATCCACAATATTAAAGTGTATTTCTGGAATAGTTCCTGTTAAATCTGGAAATATCACAATTGACGGGAAAAACACTACTCAAATGAGTTGTAAAGATAGGTCAAGGTTAATTTCATATTCACCACAGGAATTTTCAATAAATTTTCCATACACTGTATTTGAAGTTGTTTTAATGGGCAGAAATCCACATGTTAATTTTTTAACCGGCCCGTCCAAAAAAGACGAACAAAAAGTAACTGAAATACTAAACTTACTAAAAATCAGCCATTTGAAAGATAAAGAATTCATATCTCTTAGTGGCGGGCAAAAAAGGCATGTAATGATTGCAACTGCACTGATTCAGGATGCAAAATTGATGATTTTTGATGAACCGACATCATTTCTTGATTATAAAAATCAGTACCTTGTACTTTCAGTAATCGAAAAAATATCTATAGAAATGAATAAAACAGTTTTGTTATCACTTCACGATCCAAATCTGGCGTTTTTGTTCTGCGATAAACTGTTTTTAATGAAAAATGGAAAAATTCTCTTTGAAATTGCAGATAAAAACTCAATATGCCCTGAAAATTTTCAGGAACTTTACGGGATAAATACCAAGTTTGCTGATATTTTCGGGCAAAAAGTGGTTCTTCCTGATAAAGAATATTTAAAAACCATGATTTAACGAGGCGATAGAATGATTATGGATGATTTAGCTGATAAAACACTTGAAATTTTAAAAAATGGGGATAAATTAACGTTAAAAGAGTATTCAATAGCAATACCTTATGCTTATGTAATTGTTAAGGGTGAAAAGGGGATTAAAATGGGAGTTTCGATGGTTCTCGATTCAAAATGCCACTACCGACGAGATTTTGAGGAAACTTCTCTTGAATCCATTATAGAATGTGCTAAAGGCTACAATCTGACTGAAAGAACACTTGCAATGGCCGCGATAAATGCAGTTTCCCAGTATTATATTGATTTTGACGAGTCAAAAAATGAAGATGTTTTGGATTTGATTGTAGCAGACAATGATATTAAAAAAATAGGGTTTGTTGGAAACATTGCACCTGTTGTAAATGAATTGCGTGAAATCGAGGGCAAAAATTACGAAATATATGCATTTGAGAGAAATTCTTCGTCATGTGGTGCAGAATTAATTGATGATACGTTTGAGTACCGTTTACTTCCAGAAATGGACGCGGTAGTGATAACCGGAACGACTTTAGTAAATGACACGATAGATTTTGTAATAGAACGCTCAAAAAATGCAAAATTAAAAATTTTAACGGGACCATCTGCTCAAATAAACCCCGATTTCCTGAAAAATTCAGGAATTACGCACACTGCATCAACAAGGGTTATAAATATCGATAAAACAGTCACAGATTTAAAACACGGGTCTTCTTTTGGAATTTTTAGCAGGAATTCTTCGAAATATTCCATGAAAGTTAAGGATAATAATGAATAGATACGGTGGTAAAAATGAGTGAAGTACTATCAAAAGTAACGGACAAAGAATATTTAAAACAGATTGAAGATGTTATCAAATTTCACGGTCATTAAGTGGCGGCGCATTTATCGGGATACAGATGTACAATATTGCAAAAAAAGTTCTTGATATAAATGACACAGAGCGAGTTTATGCAACATGTGAAACTAAAAACTGCATGCCTGATGCATTTCAAGTACTTGGAAACTGTACAACGGGAAACAAACGTTTGAGCATAAAAGACTACAACATCATGGCGGTAACTGTAAACAAGATAATTCCTGAAAATGAGGTTGGAACAGGGGTTAGAATAGTATTTGACCATAAAAAAGCTGAAAAATACCCTGCACTTTACAACTGGTTTATGAATATAAAAAAAGTGCCACATGAAGAAGTAATTTCTGATTTAATAGATGCAGGGGATAGTATTTATTCTTGGAAGTCTGTTGAAATTCACGTTTCTGAAAAAAAGCCAAAATTTTCTGCAGTATGTGGGCTTTGTGGTGAATCGTTTCTTAAAAAAGATACCGATGATAAAAACATCTGCCCAAACTGCGCAGAAAAATCTGCTGAATAATTTTTTAATAATGCGGGTGTATTTTTATGAAAACTGCTGATGAAGTTCAAAATATTTTAAATGGATTTACATGTAATCGCGAAGTTTCTGTTGGAATTTATGAATCATACGGAAGAGTGCTTTTTTCTGATATTTATTCTGAAGTCGATGTCCCTCTTTGTGATAAATCAACAGTCGACGGCTATGCAATAACCACTGAAGGACTTAATAAAGATTTTTTAGTAATTTCAGGCGAAGTTCACGCTGGGGACCCTGCAGATATGGAGATAAACCCAGGAAAATGTATATGGGTTGCGACAGGTTCAAATATTCCAAAAAATACGGATAGGATAATTCCTTTCGAAAATACGATAAATTCAGAAAATACGATAAGAATAGTCAAAATGACAAAAAATTCAATATTTTTAAAAAAGGAACAGATATTCCAAAAAATACAAAAGTTCTCGATAAAAATACTTTGATTGATGAAAAAGCGATTGGAATTTTGGCATCAATTGGAATGGATGAAATAAATGTTTATGAGGTTCCAAAAGTTGCAATACTTTCTATTGGAAGTGAACTTTCAGAAATTAACGAAGTAAATTCAAAAACACTAACCGCAATTGTTAAAAAGGCAGGTTGTGAGCCTGTTTTTTTAGGTGTTATTGAAGATAATGTTGAAAAAATAACTTCGGTAATAAAAAATGCTGTTTTAAACTTTGATATAGTTGTAACTTCGGGTGGAACGTCTAAAGGTAAAAAAGACTACATGTTTGAAATTATATCAACTATTGGGGAGATTTTATTTCATAAAGTAAAATCAATTCCTGGAATGCCCATATTTTCCGGAAAAGTTAGTGAAAAACCTGTTATATGTCTTCCAGGAAATGTTGCATCGTGTCTTGTATGTGGCTATGCGTATCTTCTGCCAATGTTTTTAAATACGTCCCATAAAACGTTTAAACGAGAAATAATAACTGCTGACCTTTCAGAAGAATTTAATTCAGAAATTGGAATAAAACATTATTTTCCAGTTAAATTAAAGGACGGGATTGCTTACCCTGCATTTCGAGGTTCAAATATGATTACCTCAATTGCAACTGCTGATGGTCTTGTTGATGTTAGTGAAAATGAGGTAAAAGTCAGAAAAAATGTTAAAATCTGGCTGATTTAATAGTTTTTCCTTTTTTCAATTGCCTGATGGTTACTTTTCAACAGGGATATTCAGAAATTTTAATAAATTGATAATATTTTTATTATCAAAACTTGATACTATCCCATAAAGACTTGGAATTATTATTTTCATGGATTTTCCGTTATTATCCTTAAGATGGGGCTGATTTAAGGTTACCGGTTGGAAACTGGAGCAGATCGCATGTACATGCCCTGTTTTTGTTGAAATAATTGGCCCTCCGCTGTTTCCATAATTCAGCGCTTTGTCAAGTACGTAGTGTTTTGGGTCGTTTTCATTCAGGATCATAGAATCTGTCTCTAACTCCGAAGAGATTATGGCAGAAGTAACCCTCGGCCTTAATTTTATAAAACCTAAATGACCTGATTCGAATACGCCGTAGCTTGAAAGAGGGTATCCAAATGAATAAACGGGTTCTCCCATTTCAAGAGGGGCTGTCGAGATATTTATAAATGGAAAACCTGTTTTTCCAATAAGCCATT
This sequence comes from Methanococcus mangrovi, assembly GCF_054506835.1. Taxonomy (NCBI): domain Archaea; kingdom Methanobacteriati; phylum Methanobacteriota; class Methanococci; order Methanococcales; family Methanococcaceae; genus Methanococcus; species Methanococcus mangrovi. The sequence continues at coordinate 21,792 of NZ_CP197114.1, forward strand.
CCTGGTCTGAATTTTTTTCAAAATCAACTTTTAATAAGGCAATATCTAATTCTGGAAGTAGATATTTGAGAGTTACATACTTACAAAGAGTTACTTTCGTATTGTCATTACTTTCCTTTGTAAGAAGTGATTTAGTGAAGTCTGTTCTTGGAGAACCATTTTCATTGGTAACTACATGTGCAGCAGTAACAAACCACCCATCGGGAGATATGAAAAAACCAGTTCCTGCGGGAGTTGGCATACCACGTGCAGATTTATTGGGTAATTCAATGCAAAATGTGGCTTCTTTAACTTTTGGAAGCGTTTTTCGTATCATAATATCGCTCTGGAATTTAGCTATCAGGACATCCCCGAAAGTTTTAATCGGAATTTTTTGAATTAATCACATTAAAATTTATATTTTTAGTAATTAATCATACATTGGCTCTTTTTTTAACCCATAATTAAAGTTTAATTTATATTCTGTAAATATAACTGGAAAATAATATATATTAGCTACAGTCAAGTTTAATTGCAATTTTATAAAGAAAACTAAAATAAAACTGATATAGGTGGTATTATCATTAAAAAATTTTCGGGAAAATTGCTGCTTTTAATGTTAATTTTTTCAGTATTTTCTGTAGTATCTGCAGTAGATGTCGTGGAATTAACATTAAATATAAATGCAGAACACATGGAGGCATTAAATGATTCAATGCCCACAATAATAATTGAAGACACGGGGGGTAACGCGGTTAATTCGACGGTTACCCATGTTGGCAATGGCACGTATTTGGCAAATTTTACAAGTAATTGTACTAATTTTACAGTAAATATTTCTGTTTTGGCACACCACTCAGAAAATGTTTCCATAACTACAACCAACTTAAATGGTACAAACGTAGGCAATGCATCTGTATCGCTTGACGCGTATAATCTTGTAATTATTACAGGTTCAGGCTCATTTTCAAGTCACTTCGTAAACTCATATAAGGAGTTGAAAGAGGATGGTTATTATTATAACATTTATTTTTTCAGTTCAACAGATTTATGTTCGGGAGAATATCCTGAAATGGAAGAGTTGGCAGAAAATGCATCAAAGATTGCGGATGTACTTGCCATAGAAATGATAGGCACTTCAAAAGACAAAGTAATGGAAATAATTGAAAACGGGACAAAGGAAAATATACTTGCAATTCGATGTGGGGAGACTTTTTCTGAATACGACTACATAGATTCAAACGATACTGTAACTGAGCAGTACTTTGTAAATCCCTGTGTAGAAAATATTAAAAGATTTCAGCTTCACTGCTTAAATTACAGTGGAATGGATTTAAAAGACGGAGAGGACCTTAGTATTGTTATTCTTCCAACCGAATATGCAGTTCACTCAGAATCTAACGAGATATTCGAAACATTTGAAGAGTATATTTTGTGGTATGAAACAAGAGATGAATACAACGAAAGTGCACCTTGGGTCGGCATATTATCGTATGATACGAGATATAAAAATGACCAGCTTGAAATGGAAGAAGCAATGCTTGAAGGTATTGAAAGCAAAGGTTACAATGTAGTATTGGTCTGTTCCGGAAGTAAAGATTCAAGAGTCATGGCAATAGAAGAATTCTTTTTAAATGAGGATAATTCTTCAAAAATTGATGTATTGGTCGCAAATTACGGATTTACCACATATACGGGATTCCCGGAAATAGGGATTGAACTTTATGAAACTTTAAATGTTCCAATATTGACCCCCGTGTATGCAACAGATCTTGAAGCATGGAATGAAAGCGCTCAAGGATTGAACAGTGAAGTTGCGTGGGAAATTGCACAGCCCGAACTTGAAGGTAGGATTGAACCTATGATGATTGGTGGTGTGAAAAACGGTTATGTTGACGAAGAAACTGGAATTATGATTAATAGTTATGTTCCTCTTGAATCCGGTATCGAACAGCTATCTGACAGGGTTCAAAAATGGGTAGAATTGAGAACTACTCCAAACGAAGATAAAAAAATCGCAATACTTTATTATAACCATGCCGGTGGAAAAGACGGTGTTGGTGCATCCTACTTAAACGTTGAACAGTCAATTTACGAAATATTAACCGCAATGAGTAATTCTGGATACACTGTTTCTGGAAATTACACGCCTGATGCAATAGTTAATTTAACACAAAGCAAAGGTTTAAACGTTGGCGGTTGGGCACCAGGAGAACTTGAAGAACTGGTAAAAAACGGTGCAATTACAATTCCTGTATCTGACTACGAAGAATGGTTTAGCGAACTTCCGGAAGAACTCCAAGAAGCAGTCATTGCAGAATGGGGCGAAGTTCCTGGAAACGTAATGGTATATAATGATAGTATTGTAATTCCGGGAGAATTCTTTGGAAATATCTTTGTTGGGCCACAACCTATGAGGGGTTGGGGTGAAGATCCGACAAAAATTACGCATTCCGCAGATTTACCCCCAAGTCACCAGTATATTGCATTTTACATGTGGTTACAGCATGAAAATGGGTACGATGCAGATGCAGTAGTGCATCTTGGAACCCACGGAACCCTTGAATGGCTTCCTGGAAAAAGTGCGGGCCTTGGTGAAACGTGCTGGCCAAATAACGTGCTTGGAAATTTACCAAACATTAACCCATATATTGTTGAAAACACCGGGGAAGGAACGCAAGCTAAAAGAAGAGGATATGCGGTAATTATTGATCACCAGACTTCGCCAATGATTCCATCTGGACTTTATGGAAACCTTTCTGATTTAAAAACACTCATAAATGATTACGATTTATCTACAAACAGCACAAGACAGGCAGTTTTGGAAGAACAGATTAAAGAATTAATAAGTGAATTAAATCTTGATTCTGATCTTGAATTGGATCTTGAAACCGCTGACTTTGAAGAAGTCGCCGATAGTGTAGAACACTATTTAGAAGAAATTTCATCTACATTAATGCCTTATGGACTACACACTTTTGGAATATCGCCAAATGGAACCGCTTTAACTGATACTGCTGATGCAATAGTAAGTTTTAATCTTGATGATAGAAATAACACGGATTTTATTGTATCGATTACTGAAAATATATCCACTAACTACGAAATGGAGAATTTCTTAAATGCGCTTGACGGAAGATTTATCCCTCCTGAAATAGGGGGATGTATGATTAGAAATCCTGACGTTTTACCAACAGGGTATAATTTCTATTCATTTGACCCAAGATACGTTCCAGATCAAGCTGCATGGGAAATTGGAAGTCAGATGGCTGACGACCTTATTGAAAGTTATTATAATGAAACTGGAGAATATCCCGAACAGGTCGGTGTAGTTTTATGGTCTACCGAAACCATGAGAACAAATGGCCAAAGCATTGCAATGATTTTAAGATTGGTCGGTGCTGAACCAGTTTGGAAAAGTGGTAAATTTATTGGAATTACAGTTACCCCAATAGAAGAACTTGGAAGGCCAAGAATCGACGTACTTGTATCTACAAGTGGTCTTTTCAGGGATTCATTTTCATATATTTTAGAACTACTTGATGATGCATTCATTGAAGTAATGATGAACGATACGGAAAGTACAGAAGATAACTACTTGAAAAAGCATTATCTCGAAAACTATTGGGAATATATAGATGGCGGAATGTCAGAAGAAAATGCGGACTTTTATGCAAGTGCAAGAATATTCGGACCTGAAGAAGGAACTTATGGAACAGGCGTTAGTGCGCTCGTTCCAACAACAAGTGCATGGGACGATCAAGAAGATTTAATAGAAACATATCTTGAGAGAATGTCATACATCTATGGAAACGGAAGGTATGCAGTAGACGGAAAAGATGCATTTATCGACCAGCTGTCCCAGATTGATGCAACAGTTCAGGTTAGGGACGGTCTTTACGGCCTTTTAGATAATGATGACGTATATCAATACCTCGGTGGGCTTACAATGGCTGCAGAAGCATATTCTGGAAACGATGTACTGACATACATTGCAAATACGAGAACAAATGATGCAAAAATAGAAACTCTTCAAAGTTTCCTTGCAAATGAGTTTAGAACAAGAATCGAAAATCCAACGTGGATTGAAGGAATGTTAAGTGAGGGTTCATCTGGAGCCTTAGAAATTACAAGCGAAATAGAACATTTATTCGGATGGGAAGCAGTTGACCCAGATTCAGTTCAAGACTGGATGTGGGAAGACGTTGCTGAAACATTTATAATGGATGAAAATATCCGGGCACAAATGCTCGAAGCAAATCCTTATGCATACAATTCATTAACTGCATGGATGTTGGAGTCTGCAAGAAGAGAAATGTGGACACCAACTGATGAAGTCTTAGAATTTTTGGCAAATGAATACGTCCAGTCAACAGTGGACTACGGAGTTACCTGCTGTCATCACACCTGTGGAAACCTTGAATTTACTGATTGGACTGTATCACAATCATCTTTAGATGATTCAACAATGTCTGAGTTTATAGAAACTTACGAAACATCAACTCACGATGAAGTTACGATTCAACGTGAAAGTTCAAGTAAAGATTCAAGCTCTGAACCTGATTCATATTCAAGAGTATACTCTGGAGAAGAAGTGGTGGACAATGAAAATCCATCAAATACTTCAGTAAAATCAAATAGCACAATTACCGAAGATGCTGCTTCTTCAGTAGGTTCTGATGGAAGGAGTAGTACTAATTCGGGAAGTGCTGCTTCAACAACTGTAGATTCATCAACACAGTCAAAATCTCAAAAAGCATACGAAGTTACAATGGATAATAACTCTGAAACATCAGAAACTTCCGGAACAACGATTCTTGCAATTTTGGGAGCAATTGGGTTGACAGGACTTATTGGTTTTGGATATGTTAGGCAGGACCCAAAATTTTCGAAGTTTTTGAGGAGAAAATAAATATTTTTCTTTTTACCTTTTTCTAAAGTGAGGTAGTAACCATGATGGATGAATTATGGCAACTTGGGTTAATGTCTGCGATTATTATATTTGGAATAAAAATAGGCCTCTCTTTAGGATTTTCAGGCCTTTCTAAAAAAGTATCTGCAAGTATTATCTTTTTATATGGGCTTGGCACCCTTCTGTTATCAAAGTTAGCTTCTGGATACGTAGACATTATTCAAACGGTTATATACGAATACAATTTTGTTATTTTCATTGTAATGTCGTTAATGATTCTTTATGCCGGATTTCACACGATAAAGGAATGGAAAGTAAACCAGAAAAATTCAGTAGCTTCATGTAGTCTTGCAATGATTGCACCTTGTCCATGCTGTTTTGGGGCGGTTATCGCATCGATTGTGCTGATTTCTCCAACTTTGGGAGTTTCAACGTTTGAACTTGGAAAGTATGCGAGTTTAATTTTGATGATAACTATTTTTACAGTTTATATGCTTTCAGATGCAATTTCAAGAGTTATACGCGTACCAAGGCCTGTTATGATGGGAAATTTCATGCTTTTTGCAGGGTTTTACTTTTTAATTTCTGCGCTCGTGATTCCAAATATCGTTGCTGGAATGAGCATGCAGATGAGTCCTATGGAATGCCCCGATTTTTCAAGTTTGGGTGGTGTTTTTGCAATAACTTTTGCGCTTGTTTTAATCGGATATATTAAAACTAAAAGAGGAATAAGTTTTAAAAATAAATTGAGGTCGATTTAATGGTTGCAATTCCTGGAAGCGAGCTTTTAAGCAGCACACTCCACATAATTTCTCAAAGCCTGTTACTTCCTGTTGTAGCATTTTTACTCTTATTTATGGCATACACGGTTGTAAATTTCGGGGAATTTATGGCAGAATATTCAAGCAGGGTTAGAGTTAATTCAAAAGAGTTAAAAAATATATTGGACATGATTTCAGGTAAAAATTCGGGAGAAATATCGGGTTTAATTTCAGACACGAGATTGAACAAGGTCCATATCGAAATTATCAAAGAATTGTGTGAAGAAGGGTGTAAAAATCCAAAAATGATTGAATCTCACGCGAGAAACTTGATAGAACAGGAAGAGTTGAGACTTGAAAAAACTCTTGAAAAAACGGATTTTATAACGAGATTGGGTCCAACTTTGGGTTTGATGGGAACATTAATTCCAATGGGACCAGGTCTTGCAGCGCTTGGGGCAGGGGACATTAATTCACTTGCAAATGCGATAATTATTGCATTTGATACCACCGTTGTGGGTCTTGCATCAGGGGGAATTGCTTATGTTGTTTCAAAGGTCAGGAGAAGGTGGTACGAAGAGCAAATGTCCACTCTGGATGTATTGATGGAATCCGTCATGGAGGTATTGAAAAAATGATAAGGCGAAAAAATAAAAGGAGATTTAGTAAAAATGAAGAAGACCCGATGGCGGGTTCTGCAAATCTTGTTGACGCAATGCTTGTGCTTTCAGTCGGGTTCTTGATATTTTTGGTAATGTCGTGGAACATGCAAAATGTCGTTTTTAGTGACTCAACTCAAGAAGAAAAAATGGAATTAATGAAGGCAATGAAGCAGGTTGCTGAAATAAAAATGGCAAAAGAGATTACTGACATGCCAGAAATTACTGAGGGAAGCGGTTCAGGCTTTACAGAGATGGGGACGGTCTATCAAGACCCAACTACTGGAAAATATATCATGATTGAAACACAGTGATTGTTTATATTTTACTTTTTACTTTTTTACGTTTTTATTTTTAATAAAATTATGATAATTTTTTTAAATTTAAATTTAAATTTTTGATTTGAAAATTTAAAATCATATATATCAATCTTAAAAAAATTAAAAAAAGAAAGTAGGTTTTTTGGGCCAAATTTTAAAATTTAAACTCTAATTCAAGAGTTTAATGAGGGGGTGGTGTCCAAACTTAAAACAGGGGTGTCAATCTGTTTTAAATCCGGACTATTGAGAGTGTGTCGTATTAAAATGTTGTGGTAATTATAAATAGTTACTTTATAAAATAAATTAATTATCTTACATTGACATTTATCTCATAGGAACATAATATACTTTTCTATTTAGATATAATGTCTGGTCATATACGTCTTAATCGTGATCAGGTGTTTTTAAGGTAGTTCCAAAAAGCATTTAAAAAAAAATGCTTAAATTTAAAAATACCTTAAAACAAAAAAGAAAATGTATTAAATTCATGTTAAACCCGTAGACCATTTAAGTATAACATAAATAGTGTGGTATTTTGAATATTAACCCATTATTTCATAGATATGGTGTGGAGTTTATTTACCAAATTAGCCAATAGTAATGATTAACCATTACATAATATAATTAAGTTAAGTAACTCCAGTTAATGGTATGTACGGGAAGTTTTTATATTTATCGGCCTGTTCAAGTTTACTATAATATATTCATTAATTTAAATATTTTTAAAATATATTAATATATATCGATGTATATTGGTATATCGAAAACTATAAATATATTCCAAACTATATCGATGTTTGTCAATTAATTATCGGTGAGAATTTTGGATACTAACAAATCTATTAAAAATAAGAAAATAGCGTTTGTATGCATCCATAACATGAGAAGGAGTATCATTGCGGAATCATTTGCTAAAAGTTTTGGAATAGATGCGTATAGTGCAGGTATCGAAGAAACTGGATGTATCGACGAAAAGGTAATTCAGGTAATGGACGAAATTGGGCTGAATGTTAAAGAAAAACCTGAAACTATTTCAAAAATGATTGAAAAAATAGGAAATATCGATATTTTGGTTACAATGGGTTGTATCGATTCCTGCCCGGTAGTTCCTGCTAAAAGGTATATTTCGTGGAACATAAAAGACCCTGCGGGAAAAGATATAGATTTTTATAGAAAAATTCGGGATGAAATAAAACTAAAAGTCGAGGAACTTTTAAAAATTGATATTTAAGCGGTGAAATGATGTTTGGTTGGTTAGATTATGGTGCGAGATACGTTGTAGAAAATATCCTGAATATGAGCATGGATACTGCAATCGGGTCATCTGTTCATTTTTTCATATATGACAGCTTGAAAATTGTGATACTGCTTTCCATAATGATATTTTCGATTTCTTACATTAGAAGTTATTTTCCGCCTGAAAAGACAAAGAGAATACTTGAGAAGTACTCTGGAGTGTCTGGAAATGTCATGGCATCCATACTTGGAATCGTAACGCCTTTCTGTTCATGTTCATCAGTTCCAATATTTATTGGATTTATAGAAGCAGGAGTTCCACTTGGAGTTACCCTTTCATTTCTGATTACTTCCCCAATAGTAAATGAAGCCGCATTTGCTGTACTTTTGGCATCATTTGGCTGGCAGATAGCGATGATTTACGTGGTTTCAGGTGTACTTATCGGGGTAATTGGCGGAATTATAATTGGTAAACTTGGAATGGAAAATCAGGTTGAAGAGTACGTATACAGCATAAGAAGCAGGGCTCGAAAAATAAAAGAACTAACTCAAAAAGAGCGTTTAAAATTTGCGTATGACAGTACTAAAGATATAGTAAAAAGAGTCTGGCTTTATATCCTGATCGGTATTGGAATTGGTGCAATAATACACGGTTACGCGCCAGAAGAAGTTCTTGCAAAATATGCAGGCCCAGACAACCCGTTAGCAGTAATTTTTGCAACAATTATTGCAGTACCCCTTTACTCAAACGCGCTTGGAACAATTCCTATCGCAGAAGCGTTAATTGGAAAAGGGGTTGGAATTGGGACCGCGCTTGCATTTATGATGGCAACAACTGCGCTATCATTCCCAGAAGCAGTCCTGCTTAGAAAAGTAATAAAACCAAAATTAATAGCGGCATTCTTCGGAATTACGAGTATTGCAATTGTACTTACAGGGTATTTGTTTAATATTATCCTTTAAGACCCAATTTGAAAAAAAATAAATTTTAAATAAAAAAAGTATACCGTTAATCTTTAAAAAATTAAATCGAGGGATAATTATGGTAGAAACTCCAAAATGTACATGTGGTGGACCAGAAATTGCTGGTGAGAAAAAAAGGATTATATTTTCATGCTCCGGAGCTTCAAATGTCGGTGAACTTTCAAATGCTGCAGCAGTTGAATTAACAAAAGAAGGTTTTGGAAATAAGGTCTGTACAGCGTCACTTGCAATTAAAACTCCTGCTATCATGGAAAAAGTGAAAGATGCGGATGAAATTGTTGTAATTGACGGGTGCCCGGTAAGCTGCGCTAAACGTATTGCAGACAATGCAGGCGCTAAAGTAGATCAGTACGTTATAATCACGGAACTTGGAATTAAAAAAATCGGCGATATGGATATCGTTGATAAAGACTTAAAAACTACAATTTCGGCTGTTAAAGATGGTAAATGTGTATGTATGGACCGAAAAAGAGAGAATCACCAAAATTCGGGCTGTAGTTGCGGTTGTGAATCCAAGTAAATTGAAGAATAAAATATGTTATTCAAAATAAATTTTAGAGGTAGAAATTATGAAAATAACAATATTAGGAATGGGATGTAAAAAATGCGTAGAAGTTTATGAAAACGTGAAAAAAGCAGTGGAAGAACTTAAAATCGATGCAGAAGTTGTAAAAGTTACAGATGCTGCAAAAATTGCAGAATATGTAATGACAACTCCCGGAATTGTAGTTGATGATGAAGTAATCTTTGAAGGAAAAGTTCCAAGTGTTGAAGAAATTAAAAATGAATTATCTAAACTTTAATATTGGAATATACTAATATGTCTGATATAGAATAATTTAGATTTAAAAAGACATATATGGAGATTGCCATGTTTAAAGACAAAAATATTGTGGTAGGCATCTGTGCATGCAGTCCTGCAATAAAAACATTAGATTTGATTGGAAAATTGCGTGAAAGGGGTGCAGAAGTCGATGTTATCATGACACCGAATTCTGTCAACTTTGTGTCGCCATTGATGGTTCAAAGGGAAGCCAAAAGACCGGTTCAGATTGATGCTTTTGAACTGCCTAAAATGTATGATCCAAATCATAAATCATTATCACAAAAGGCAGATTTACTGGTTTTAGCACCGGTTTCAGCTAATACATTAGGAAAAGCTGCAAATGGTATAGCAGATAACTTGCTATCAACAACAATCATGTCTACAAAAGCACCTATCGTTGCTGCGATGCACATAAACCCGATGATGTACAGCAATCCTGCCGTTCAAAGAAATATAAATCAATTAAAAGAAGACGGATTTATCTTTGTTGACAATGGAAATGAAGAAACCCCTAGCAAGTTCCCTGAAATTTCCCAGATCATGTCAACAATTGAACAAACACTAAATCAAATATAATTTTTTCAGCTAATACTTTTTTTATTTTTAAACTTGTACTTGATAGCAAAACCCCGGTAATTCAGTTAACAAAAGATAATTTCAAAAGATTAGATATAATACGTGAAATTCTTACTTTTAATAATGCAATACTACAATAAAAAAGAAATTAAATAATTTCGGGTTAATATTTTTAAGCTGTTCAGGGGTATGATACTTTACTTTCTTAGTGGAGGGTTAAATCAAGTAGATACTTGGGTATTAGTAATTAAATTAAATATCTATATTAATACAGTGTTTTTGTTACATTTAATATATTTTTCCATTTAATTTTGGATATTACTTATTTTTCTATTTTTGTCCCAAAATCGTCATTGTTCTGAAATTTTTACAATAAATAATACGGCCTGAAAAGGTCTTTATTTACAAATTCAAATATTTTAATTACTCCATACGAACTTATATATATTGTAAAGTCATATTCACCAATAACCCGGAATAGTACTTCCGGCTACGATATATAAAGGGGATGAACATGAGTAAAAAATCTTCGGGAATAGTTACCGGACTTGTAACAGTAATATTTTTATTGGCAGTAATGCTTTTTGCAGGCTGTGTTTCAGATTCGCCAGAAACAACTACCACGATAACAGTTTCAGCAGCATCGAGTTTAACTGATGCATTTACAGATATAAAAACCGAATTTGAAAAAGATAATCCAAATATTAAAGTTGAATTAAATTTTGCAGCATCGGGTGCACTTCGACAGCAGATTGAAGGAGGAGCTCCTGTAGATGTGTTTGCTTCAGCATCACAAAAACACGTGGATATATTAAAAGACGAAAATTTGACCGTGGACGGGTCAATAAAAAATTTTGCATCAAATAGCTTGGTATTAATCGTTCCAGCAGGAAATCCAGCTAACGTTACCTCAGTTGAGGATTTAACGAACGATGATGTAACAAAAGTTTCAATTGGAAATCCTGAAACCGCACCCGTTGGAAAATATGCTAAAGAATCACTCGTAGACTCTGGTTTATGGGATGCCTTAGAAGAAAAAATGGTTTACGGGGAAAATGTAAGGCAGGTTTTAACTTACCTTGAAACAGGGGATGTTGACGCAGGATTTGTATACATGACTGATGCAAAAATTGCAAAAGAAAATTCAATCGAGATTATAACAACAGTACCAACAGTTACAGAAATTATTTATCCAGTATGTATCATAGATTCTTCTGAGAATAAAGAAGAAGCCCAAGTTTTCGTAGACTACTTAACAAGTGAAACGGGAAAACAAATTTTGACAGATTACGGCTTTACAGCAGAAAATTAGTGATATTTCATGGATTCAATATTATTTCCACTACTACTTACATTAAAAATTTCTTTTATATCTACATTTTTCGTAGTTATTTTTGGGGTTATTATTTCATATATTCTCGCGAGAAAAAAGTTTTACGGTAGAGATATTTTAGAGAATTTAGTAACTCTTCCAATGGTACTTCCGCCAACAGTTTTAGGATATATCCTTGCACTACAGCTTGGAAAAAACGGATTTTTAGGAAGTTTAATATACGAATTTACAGGCTCAGGAATTTTATTCACCTGGCAGGCAGCAGTAATTGCTGCATTTATAGTTTCATTTCCGCTAATGGTTAAAACAACTACTGCTGCAATCTCTGCAGTTGATAGAGAACTTGAATATGTATCTTACACTTTAGGAAAAACAGAATTACAGACAATTTATAAAATAACCCTTCCTTTATCAAAAAAAGGGATAATTGCAGGTTCAATTCTTAGCTTCGCGCGGGCAGTTGGTGAATTTGGGGCTACACTGATGGTTGCAGGAAATATTCCTGGAAAAACAAATACAATGTCTTTATCAATTTACCAGGCATTTCAAACCGGAAACTATGATTTAGCAAATATTTTGGTAGTATTATTAATTATAATGTCATTCATGACGATATTTCTTACCGGCAAATTTGTTGAAAAATGGAAGTTTTAAGTGGTATTTATGATTTTAGAGATAGATATTGAAAAAAACTACTACGAATCGAAAAAATTAAAAAAGAATAAAATTCCATCGTTTAATTTAAAATCTAAATTTAGTATAGATAGCGGTTCGATAATAGTTTTATTTGGAAGGTCCGGTTCTGGAAAAACAAGCACGTTGGGGTGCATTGCGGGTCTTTTAGAACCAGACCGTGGAAAAATCATTGTAAACAATGAAATATTTTACGATTCAGATAAAAATATAAATATGCCTCCACAGGAGCGAAATTTGGGCTACGTGTTCCAAAATTATGCGTTATTTCCACATTTGACGGTCAAAGAAAATATTGAATATGGAATTAAACACTTAAGCGAAGAAGAAAAGGAAAAGCGAGTGTTTGAACTTTTGACATTGACCCATATTGAAGGGCTTGAAAATAGATACCCTGATCAGATTTCTGGCGGCCAAAAACAGCGTGTAGCTCTTGCAAGGGCCCTTGCACCAAATCCTAAAATATTACTGCTCGATGAACCGTTTTCTGCACTCGACATGATTTCGAGAATACGTTTAAGGGAAAGATTGAGGAATATTCAAAAAGAATTAAAAATTCCGGTAATTTTTGTAACACACAGTTTCGAAGAAGCTTTTGTAATGGCTGAAAAAGTTGTAACGTTTCATAATGGACGTATTCAGCAGATCGGAACTCCAGAAGAGATATTTTATAACCCGATAAATGCAAATGTTGCAGAACTCGTTGGATACATAAATATTTTTTCAGATGCAGAAATAGATTACAATGAAAATAATCCTAATTTTTCAATATTGAACTATCGGGACATGAAAATGTCGATAAAAAAATTTAATAAATCCATGAATGAGGTTTCCTTTGGAATCCGGCCTGAAAATATAAAATTAATTGATATAAACAGCGAAAAAACAGAAAATGTTTTTGAGTGTGTAATACAAGATGTAGTTAATGAAGGTTCTTCGAGCCTCATATATCTTGAAGTAATTCAAAATGGCTTAAAACTCATGTCAAAGACTCAAAATGATAAATTCAAAAAATTAAATTATAACATCGGGGAGAAATGCAAAATTGAACTTTTAAAAGATAAAATAACGATTTTAATGACTGAAAGTGTGAAAAAAATCGATTTAACGTAAATTTACTTAAATTACTTAATCTAAGTTTTATTTTTAATTTTTTTAAAGAACGGGGAAAAAATGCAGTATCGTGAAATTAAGAAAACAGGGGATAAAATTTCAGCACTCGGATTTGGTGCAATGAGGCTTCCGACTAAAAATGGAATGATTGACAAAGAACGTGCAAAAAAACAGATATATTACGCGATAGATAACGGGGTAAACTTTATCGATACGGCATTTCCATATCATGGTGGAGCCAGTGAGTCTTTTTTAGGAGAAATTCTTTCAAATGAATACCGAAATAAAATAAAACTTTCAACAAAACTACCACAGTGGTCTGTTAAAAAATATGAAGATATGGAAATGTATCTTGATATGCAGCTTAAAAAATTAAAAACAGATTTTATCGATTACTATTTTATTCACAGCCTTTCAAAAGATAGCTGGGCTAAAATGAAAGAATTGGGAGTTTTAAAATTTTTAGATAATGCAAAAAAGAGCGGAAAAATAAAATATGCATGTTTTTCTTACCACGACAATACTGATACTTTTAAAGAGATAATTGACGCATATGATTGGGATGCAGGTTTGATACAGTATAATTATTTGGATGAACAAAATCAGGCCGGAACTGAAGGTTTGAAATATGCGGCATCAAAAGGAATTGGTGTATTTATAATGGAACCTTTAAGGGGCGGAAATCTGTCAAATAAAGTTCCAAAAGAAGCAGAACAAATTTTTAACAGCTATAATGTTAAAAGAACTCCTGCGGACTGGGCACTGCGGTGGGTTTTAAATCACCCGGAAGTCACATGTGTTCTTTCTGGAATGAATGAAGACTCCCATGTAAAAGAAAATTTAAAAGTTGCAGAGGAAACTACTCCAAATTCTCTTTCAAACGAAGAATTGGAAATTTATGATAAAGTAAAAGAAGTTTATCGAAGATTAATGAAAATAAACTGTACGGGTTGTGGATACTGTATGCCCTGTCCATTTGGGGTAGATATTCCTGCGTGTTTTTCAATGTACAATGAAAAAAGCATTTTTAACGATAAAAAGACTGGATTTTTGTATCTTGCAAGGTTAGGTGGGGTTATGGGTGGTGAAGAGTCTCATGCGAGCCTTTGTACAAATTGCGGTAAATGTGTTAAAGCATGCCCGCAGAATCTTGATATTCCCGCATTATTAAAAGACGTTTCAAAAGAACTTGGTGGAAAAGGATTTAATTTAAAAATAAAACTTGCCAAAATTGCAATGTCGATTTATGGTTCTTTTAATTCCTTAAAACAAAAAATATCGAAAAATTAAGTTATTTTTATTTTATTTATTTTGGGTAATATATTATCATGTGCATTTTTGTCATTTCTGAACCGTTATTTTCGTATTTGTGTGGTGCATCTGCCTTAAAACGAATTGAATTTCCTTTAGGAATGATGTAAGTATTATCTTCTATTGATAATGTTAATTCGCCTTCATAAACCGTTATTGTTTCTTCTGAATTTTTAATGTGACCCTCTGAACTCATTACCATTCCAGAATCGGCTTCAACGTGATATATCTCAAAGGGTCTACTGTCTTCAAAAGTAAATAATGGATAAGATCTCCATTTTTTGCTGTCATCGTAAATTGGGGAAACTTTCTTAAGTTCTACTATTTTTACATCGGCCTCTTTTTCACTCAAAAGTGACGTAAACGATATTTTCAATCCATTCGCAATTTTTAAAATAGTGGTTATTGTTGGATTTACTTCTTCACGCTCAATCTGTCCGAGCATTCCCTTACTTACTCCAGTAAGCTTTGAAACCGCGTCAAGGCTTAATCCGTTTTCATTTCTTATTTTTTTTAAGTTTTTAGAAATTACGTGGCTAGGATTTTCCATGAATATTACCTTTATTTTTGTATGGTATATCATACGTATCGTATAGCATAATATATTTATACTACATAATATCATACAAAATGTATAACATACTGTACAAAGTTGTTCTTTGATGTATTATTGTAGTGGTGTCATGAATGAAAAAACTTTTGAAAAAATACGAATTATTTCTATTAATGATTCCGGCAGTTTCTTTCGGGGCAGGGGCATTTATCACTGGAAAAATCGGAATTTTGGAACTTTCATGGGATGAATTGACATTTTTAAGATTTTTAATAGCATCTGCAATAATATTACCTTTAGTTTTAAAAACAGAACATAAAAATTTGAAATTAAAGAAAAATGATGAATATTTAGTAATTTTAGCAGGATTATTTGGAATGTTTGGATACCACGCATTGTTTTTCATGTCGCTTGAATATATTACTGCAATAAATTCGGCTTTATTGATGGCAACGACCCCAATGGTTACTTCAATACTTGCAGCAGTAGTTTTAGGAGAATATTTTGGAATTAAACGGATATTTGCCATAATTATTGCATTTTTTGGAGTATTACTCACGATTACAAATGGAAATTTAGAAGTTCTTAAAAGCCTTTCATTTAACATCGGAGATGGTATAATGTTTTCCGCAGTTTTATGCATGGCTTTATACGCAGTAATAAGTAAAAAAGTCGCTCAAAAGTACTCGCCATCGGTAATCTTAACATACGGGTACATTTTAACAGTCATACTTTTGATACCGTATATGATTATAAAAAACCCTGTAAATGCGATATTAAATGCATCTTTCGAAACATGGCTTTCAATAATTTATATGGCGGTTTTCGCATCAGTTTTAGCACAGCTATTACAGCAAATATCTTTAAAATATCACGGGGCAAGTAAAACAATGTTATTTTACCAGTTTGTTCCGATAATCGTAATTGTGCTTTCTGCAATTTTTTTAAAGGAGCCATTTACAAAAATAACTGCAATAAGCACTTTATTTATAATGGGCGGAGTATACATAAATTCAACCATAAAAAGAGACTAGTATCTTTTATTTTTAACTTTTTTTTATACAAGTTAGATTCATAAAAAAATTTATTTCATGAATTTTATAATTTTATTTAATCAACAAAGGCGATTTTATGAACCCATTTTTTGAAACTTATCTGGACTTAAAATATCTTTTAAATCGAAATTACCGGAAAAAATCCGCTTTAGATTTTGTTACAAACCACTATGGGTTAAATG
This sequence comes from Methanococcus mangrovi, assembly GCF_054506835.1. Lineage (NCBI taxonomy): Archaea > Methanobacteriati > Methanobacteriota > Methanococci > Methanococcales > Methanococcaceae > Methanococcus > Methanococcus mangrovi. The sequence continues at coordinate 38,285 of NZ_CP197114.1, forward strand.
CTTTCGAAAGAAACTTTTTTGGGCGGTGCGTATTTTCTGATGAGCATTTAGAAATTGTAAATAAAAAAAGAACAGATTTTAACGAAGTTTCTAAATCAAAATCTTTTGCAATTGATGGATTTAATGTTTTGATAACTTTAGAATCGTTAATCGAAGGGGTAGCGATATTTTGTGAAGATAATGTAATTCGTGATTTAAAATATCAAAAAGGATACAAATTAACCGAAAAATCTGAAGAAACAATCGAATTTATTTTAAAAAGCATGTTGAATTTAAATTTGAACAATTTTGACGTTTATTTTGATGAACAGACCAGTAAAAGCGGTGAAATTTCAAAAATAACGAGGGGATTAATGGAAAAATATTCAGTTTCTGGAGAAGTTATTTTATCAAAAAAAGTCGATTTCGAGCTCAAACGATACGAATTTGTTGCAACATCTGATTTTCATATAATTAAAAGTGTAGTTGGATTTTTAGATATTCCAAAAATTGTTTCAAAAAATTATAATTTTGATGTTAAAAATTTCTTAGAAATTATCAAAAAAGGAAAATTGGAAGTTTAATTTAAAGTTTATCTTTAATGTATGGCACAACTTCGTTTATCGGGATTCTAAACTGTTCTCTTGAATCTCTTTCTCTAATTGTAACTGAACTGTCTTTTAAGGTTTCTCCATCGATAGTTACACAGAAAGGAGTTCCTACTTCGTCCATTCTCATGTATCTTCTACCGATTGCACCGCTGTCGTCGTATTCTGCAATTAATCCGTTTTCTCTCAATTTATTTTTCAAATCCATTGCAATTTCAGGCATTCCTTCTTTGTTAACAAGTGGGAAAACACCGACCTTTATCGGGGAAACTGCATTTGAAAAGCCCATTACAGTTCTATCTTCCTCTTCTTTGAAAGCATGTTCCATAACACAGTAAGTAATCCTGTCGATACCGTATGAAGGCTCTATCACGTGAGGAATTATTTTTTCTCCTTTAACGGTCTTTTTAACTTTTTTAGCAGTTAAATATTCTTTTAATATTTCAAAGTCTCTCGCACAAGTTTTTAAAACGTATTTTCCTTCTGTTTCAAGAGCTTCTACCAATTCTTCCATTTTTTTGTCATCTAATTCTTTTAAAGACTCTTCTAAAACTTTCGCATCGCCTTTAAATGTTCTACCGACTAATTTGTAGTTTAATTCGATTTCGTAAGCTTCAACTTCATGTTCTTCGTCAAGGTCTACAAATACTGAGAGGTCTTCACCACTGTTTTTCATGTGGGCCAATAAATCGTAGTTGGTCCTGTCGGCAATACCTACACACTCGATCCAGCCGTATCTATCAGTATATAGTTCAGCATCCCAACAATCAGCAGCATAGTGTGCCATTTCGTTTGGAAGGTGCTGTCTGAATCTTAATTTTGATTCATCGATTCCAATTTCCATCAAGAATTTTTTTGTAACTGCAATATAATATGCAATTGCTTCGTGTGCGATTATTCCATTTTTAACGGCATCAGAAAGACTCATTCTAACAACTTTTTCTTCAGCACTTAATGATTCGTTTTCCTGATTTTTACCGGAGAGTAATGGTAGAACTATCTCTTTTACGCTTTCAAATTTCTCAAAGTTCTCTTTTTTCCTTGAATCAATGAAAAATTCACCTTCAGCTTGAGTAAATTCTCTTAACCTTATAACACCCTGTCTTGGGGAAATTTCGTTTCTGTATGCTTTTCCAATCTGAACTGCACCAAATGGAAGTTTGTTTCTAAAGAACTGGCTTATTCTTTTAAACTGTATGAATATACCTTGGGCGGTTTCTGGTCTCATGAATGCAGCTCTTTTTCCACCCGGGCCAATCGAAGTTGCAAACATCAAATTGAACGTGCTAACTTCTTTAAATTCTCCACCACATTTTGGACACTTGATGTTATTTTTTACAATCATTTCCTGAAGTTCCTGTAAAGTTTTACCTTCGGTATCAACATCAACATTTTCTTCGATAATGTGGTCAGCCCTAAATGATTCAAGACATTCTTTACATTCTACAAGCGGGTCTGTGAAGTTTTCAACGTGTCCGGATGCTTTTAAAACTTCGTAAGGAGTTACAGTTGGGCTATCTATTTCATAAAATCCTTCATTTACGATATAGTGCTTTCTCCACGTGTTTATGACGTTGTTTTTCAAAATTGCACCAAGTGGCCCGTAGTCAAAAAATCCTGCAATACCGCCGTATATTTCAAAAGAATTCCACAAGAATCCTCTTCTTTTAGTTAAATCAATAATTTTATCGTATTTATCCATAAAATCACCTTTTAATAAAGTATCGTTTTTTCGTTGCTGATTCTATCGAGTAAAAATATTAACAGTGAAGACGCTATCAAATCTGCCGTAGTTCCGGGATTTAACTTATTACCATCTTTTGATAAAAATTTATCGAATTCCAAAACTGATTTTTCATTGAAGTTATTTAAAACTTCTTTAGCTTTTTCTGAAACCATTTTAGAGTCATCGATACCTTTTTTCCTTGCAATCAACGTGTCAGGATAATTTGAAAGTAGATTGATAAATGTTTTGGTAACTGCGATATTGATGTTATTGTATGTTTCATAGTATTCATTTATTAAATTATAGCCTTTGTATGATATCTTAAAATTTTCGGTCCATTCGTTTGAGATACTGTCCCATGTAGAGGAGATTTTAAAAACATCATAAAGAGTAAGATTTTTTTCGATAAGTTCGTCTTTAGCATCCTTACTTTTTAAATCCGGCCCGTTTTCAGGAGCATTAACAAAAGCAAGTGCGATTTCAATTGCAGCATACACATCAATTGCATCTTGAACAGTCGTGTTTTTAATGATTTTTTCTGTTTCTTTTTTTAGTCCAGATTCGCTAAATTTATCGAGATTTGACGCGGCAATTGCAATAGGCATGTGAAGCATTATTATTCCAAGGTTTGCATTCGTTGGAGACCATTTTTTGGATTCAATGACTCCTTTTTTAATAAAGTTTCCGATATTATTTTTTTCAAGGCAGGCTTCGTATATTACATCCCCAAATGCAATTCCGGAGCTTATAAAGTGGTGATATTTTATATCGTCGTAGTCCCTATTTTTATGGACGTTTCCAGGTTTAAAGCTTCCAACCTCAAAGCAACAGGCGATTTGGGAAGCTTTCATAATGTCAAATGCTTTCATTTTTTCACTAATTAAAGATTTTCTAAATAGTTCTTAAGCTCGTAAAATGCTCTTTTTCTGTGTGATATTTCGCTTTTTTCTTCAGTAGTCATTTCTGCAAAAGTTTTAGTTTCCCTTTCTGGAATAAAAATACTGTCGTAGGCAAAACCAAATCCTCCGTCTTTTATTTCTGTAGAAACCGTTCCTTTTACAATTCCAGTAAATAATTTGATATTGTCGCCATCGTAGTAGCCGATAACTGTTTTAAAGTACGCGTTTCGGTTACTTTCATTTTCTAAAAGTTTTAAAATCCCTTCATTTCCGAGTGTTTCCTGAACGAATTTTGAATAAGTTCCTGGAAAATCGTTTAATTTCTCAACGAAAAATCCGCTGTCTTCAACGATAACCGGCCTATTGAATTTTTCAAAAACTTCCAAAACTCCAAATGCAGAAACTTCTTCGAGTCTCCCCTGAACTTCCGCATAAGGAACTTCAATCTGTTCGATTTCGCAATTAACGTCTTTTAATATAATTTTTGCTTCATCAACCTTATTTTGATTCCCTGTTGCAAAATAAATTTTCATAAAATCACCAGAATGCAAACTGCCTAATTTCAATACTATCTTTAAATCGGGCTTGCACATATTTATAGCCTTACAAAAAAATAATTTTATTGTAAACTATCTGGGGGGATATAATGGTTAAACCTGAAATTAGGGAATTAAATAGATTTCAATTAAACCTTCTTTCAGCATTTGAAGGGAGCGTGCTGTCAGTAGAAGAAATTGAAAAATTGTACATTGAACATAAATTGAAACATTATGGGGAAGATAGGGAATCCGTAAAAGAATTGATATTTGATTTAGAAAAAGGATTTTTTAAATTAAATGACGAAGTTATCAAAGAATATGTTGAAACTTTGTACAATGTTTATAACAGTCCATGTAAAGAATCGATTGATAGATATGAAATGATTTTAGAAGACATTGGCTTTAAAAAGGTTGAAAAATATTTAGAAGAATTGGAAAAGTCAGCATACATCTCAAAACTCGGAGATGGATACAATATAACCGAAAAAGGTTCAGAAATGTTAAAACACAAAAAATAATATTTTTTTTATTTTATTAAATCTTATTTTAAAATTCTAACGGCATTTAATACCGAAAGAAGGGCAACTCCAACGTCTGCAAAGACAGCCTGCCACATTGTGGTTTCTCCAAAGATTCCAAGAGTAATGAATGATATTTTTACCATTAAAATAACAAAAATGTTTTGGAATGCAATATTTTGTGTTTTTTTCGAAATTTTAATTGCAGAAATTAATTTTGAGGGTTTATCGTTCATTATAACGACATCTGCAGTTTCAATTGCTGCATCGCTTCCAAGGGTTCCCATCGAGATTCCAACATCTGCTCTTGCAATTACCGGTGCATCGTTAATCCCTTCACCAACAAATGCAATGGTTTCTTTTTTAGACTTATTCGCTTCAATTTCTTCGATTATTCTAACTTTATCTTCAGGAAGAAGTTCTGAGTAATATTCGTCAAGTTCGAGTTTAGAGGCAATTTTTTCAGCAATATCTTTTTTATCCCCTGTAAGCATTGAAACTTTTTTAATGCCGAGTTTTTTAAGTTCCAAAACTGTTTCCTTTGAATCTCTCTTTAATTTATCTGAAATTACGATATATCCTGCATAAACCCCATCAACTGCAAAATGGACTGCAGTTTCGTAAACATCTAATTTTTCAAAGTTTATGTTTTTTTCTTCCATCAGCTTTTCATTTCCCGCAATTATCTCGCTACCATTTATTTTTGAGATTATTCCTTTCCCTAAAACTTCACTAAATTCTTCAAAATCATCAAGGGAAGTTTTACACGAAATTGTTCCAAAATCCATAATGGTTTTTGCAATCGGGTGGTTTGAGTTACATTCTACCATTTTAGCAATTTCAAGAAGCCTTTTTCCACTAAATTCGTTTTTTGGAACGACTTTTGTAACTTTAAACTTTCCTTCAGTCAAAGTTCCGGTTTTATCAAATGAAACGTAGGTGGTTTTACTTAAAACATCGATATAATTTGAACCTTTTACCAAAATTCCTTCTTTTGCAAGTCTTCCAATTCCTGCAAAGTATCCGAGCGGAATTGATAACACGAGGGCACAAGGGCACGAAATAACCAATAAAATCAAGGCTTTATAAATCCACGGGATAAATGGTTCGTTAAATAATATTGGCGGAACAACTGCAAGTATTGCTGCAATAAATACAATAATCGGAGTATAAATTTTTGCAAATTTTGTGATAAATTTCTCAGTTTTTGTTTTGTTAATGCTTGCAGACTCAACGAGGTTTAAAATTTTAGAAACTGCTGAATCACTGAAATTTTTAGTGGTCTGAACTGTTAAAAGCCCGCTTAGATTAATCATTCCGGATAATATTTCGTCGTCACGGTTTACCGATTTTGGAGTACTTTCTCCAGTTAACGCAGAAGTATCCAAACTCGATTTTCCATTTAAAACTATTCCATCAATTGGAACTTTTTCTCCAGGTTTTATAACGATAGTCTGGCCAATCTGTACATTTTCAGGCTTTACTTTTATCGTTTCCCCGTTTTCAAGAACATTTGCATATTCTGCTTTTATCGAAACGAGTGATTTTATCGAATTTCTGGATTTTGTTACTGCAATGTTTTGGAAAAATTCTCCAATGCTGTAGAATAACATTACTGCAACTCCTTCAGGATATTCTCCAATTAAAAATGCTCCGATAGTTGCAATACTCATTAATAAATTTTCGTCAAAGAAATCGAGCCTTTTAATATTTTGAAATGTTTTTTTAAGTACTTTGTGCCCAACTAAAATATAGCTTACAATGAAAAATAACAGTTCAATATTTAACGAATATCCAAAATAACTGCTAAAAAGTCCAAGAACGAAAAAAACCGAAGAAATAATTATCTTTTTTAATTCATTATAATCGATTTCGTTTGTTATTTTTATTTCAGACTGTTTTGGGATTACAGTTACTCCGGGCTCAATAGATATTACTATTTTGGTAATTTTTTCAAGGTCTACCTCTTCTTCATTCAATATCAGTTCGCTTGTGGCCATATTGATAATTGCAGACGAGTAACCCTGTTCTTTTAATAATTTTTCAATTTTTGAAGCGCATCCTGCACAGCACAATCCTTTAAGAATATATTTTTGCATAATTATTTCTCCAATTCAACAATTTCTTCTAAAAAATTCCTAATTTTTTCATCGTAAAGTTCATAGTATACAAATTTACCTTCTTTTCTAAATTTAACGAGTTTTCTATCACGAAGTATTCGTAACTGGTGTGAAATTGCTGAAATGGATGTATCCGCAATATTTGAAAGTTCACATGAACATAATTCACTTTCTTTCAACGCTAAAAGTATTTTTAACCTATTTGGATCCCCAAAAGAATTCATAATGTTTGAAATATTGGCAATGTCCTCATTCGAGGGCAATTTTTCCAATACTTTCTCAATTTTTTCGTTACGAACTGAAAATTCGCTGCATAACTCGGACAAACTATCACCTATATTTGAACAATTGTTCAAATGTTATATATAATTTTTTATATTTGTATATTGAAAATTAACAATTACAATTCTTACAAAAAACTCAGTCCAAGCGATACTTATGAAAACAAAACAGCACAAAATATTTTGGATATCTGCGTTAGTAGCTTCGATATTAATGTATATCGTCCAGTATGCAGTATTTAATGATTATTTAGGAATAATAAATTCGTTTTTTGGAAAAATAGCGTTTGTCCCCATCCAGGTATTCTTAATAACGGTAGTAATTTCTGGAATTTTAAGTGATATGGAAAAAAGCGCGAGACTTGAAAAATTAAACATATTAATTGGCACATTTTTCAGTGAAACCGGAACTAAATCTTTAAAATATTTCTCGAAAATCGACCCAAATATTGAAGAAATCGGAAATAAATTGAAAGTCACAGATTCATGGTCAGACGAAGACTTTAAAAATGCGCTGAATTACGCTAAAAATAGAGATTATATTTTAAATGCTTCAAAAGAAGATATTTTAGAAATTTATGAATTTTTATCAAAAAATAAAGAGTTTTTAATGAGACTTTTGGAAAATCCAAATTTAATGGAGCATGAACATTTTACTGAATTACTTAGGGCGATTTTTCATCTTTTAGAAGAGCTTGAAAGTCGTGAAAATTTGCATGAAAGTTCCGAAAACGATATAGAACATTTAAAAGGAGACATGGTTCGTTCATACAGATTGATAACAATAGAATGGGTAAATTACATGAAATATTTGAAAAACAATTATCCATATTTGTTTTCTCTTGCGATGAGGAGAAATCCATTTGATAAATCTGCTAAAACATCTTTAAAATAGTATTCTTTAATTTTAATTTTTACTTCTATTTTCTTTTTCATTGAAAAAGTGTCCCTCGACATTAACACCAACTTTCATCCTTGGAAAACACCATGTCGGTCAGTTAACCCTATGTCGAGAGTAATGTACGAATTTTTGCTGTATTGTGATCACAGTAAGGATCCTACCAACTCTTACAACTCGCCCAAAAATTCGATTAAAGTCTTGTTACTCCAATTTCGAACCCGCTATCACAGCGAGAGTATTCACAAGCTCCATGTAGGTCGGTTAATTGGAGATGTTTTTAATAAGTATCATTATGTATTTATAGTCTTTCCCGGCTCAGTTCAAAAACCTACGGTTTCTTGACTTCCCTTTTAATATATCACTATTTATTTATAGTCTTTCCAGACTTAGTTATTATAAAAATCATTAAATTTTTTCATTTTTGGTGATATAGATGATGTACATTGTAGGCCACAAAAATCCTGATTCAGATAGTATCTGTTCTGCAATAGCACTTGCATATTTCTTAGATGCATTTCCTGCAAGACTTGGAGAACTAAATCCAGAATCACAGTTTATTTTAAAGAGATTTGGATTAATGGAACCAGAATTAATTAAAACTGCGGAAGGAAAAGAATTATTTTTAGTAGATCACGCAGAAAAATCACAAAACCTCGATGATTTTGACAAAGGAAAATTAATTGGAATTATCGACCACCACAAAATCGGTATTTCAACGTCTGAACCAATTATCTACCTCTCAAAACCTGTTGGATCAACTGCAAGTGTAATTGCTGAACTCTACTTTAGAGGAATACTCGACATTATCGGCGGAAAAAACAAGGAATTAAAAGCAGACATTGCAGGGGTTTTACTTTCAGCAATCCTTTCAGATACATTACTCTTTAAATCACCTACAGCAACATCACTCGATAAGGAATTAGCTGAAAAATTAGCTGAAATCGCAGGAATTTCAGACATGACTGCATACGGAATGGAAATGCTAACTGCAAAATCAACAGTTGGTAAAATGACTCCAGAAGAAATTTTACACATTGATTATAAACCATTTGACATGAGCGGTAAAAAGGTAGGTATCGGTCAAGCTGAAGTAATCGATATATCCGAAGTTGCATCCAAAAAAGAAGCAATTCAAAATTTAATCGACGAAATGGCAGAAAAAGAAGGATACGAGATGGTATTGTTCCTTGTAACGGATATCATGAAAGAAGGAAGTGAAGTTTTAGTTGCAGGAAACAAATCTGCTTTTGAAACTGTATTTGGAATTAAATTGGATGGAAACAGTGTATTTATTGACGGAATGATGTCAAGAAAGAAACAGGTAGTTCCTCCGCTTGAAAAATACTATTCAAATTAATTATTTTCAATATTTTAGAATTTTATTCAGTTATTACGCTTTTTTTTCAAATTTTTCAAAAAGTTAGATAAATATAAATAAAAATATCGTAAATTATGAATTATATTGTTGAATTTTAACTATTTTTTCAAATGTTATCAAAGTTTTAGAGGTTAACTATGTGGCACTATGTGTTTTTGGCGGTTTATGTTGCTATGATTATAGGAATAGCTACTGTAACGAAAAAAAAGATAAGAGGGGTTTCTGACTTTTTACTCGGGGGAAGAAACGTAAACCCCTGGATGTCTGCGTTTTCATACGGTACAGCTTACTTTTCAGCGGTTATTTTTATAGGTTTTGCCGGAAAAATGGGTTGGAGTTTTGGAATCCCTACAATGTGGATAGTTGTTGGAAATACGATTATTGGAAGCTTTTTAGCATGGCAGGTTCTCGGTAAAAAAACAAGAGAAATGACGCAGAGACTTGGCGCTTCAACAATGCCGAATTTTTTAGAAAAAAGGTATAAAAGTAAGAATTTGGAATCATTAACTGCGTTTATTATCTTTTTCTTCTTAGTTCCATACTCTGCATCAATATATAAAGGTTTAAACTTTTTATTTGAAGGATTTGGGATATCTCCGATGAATGCATATATTTTAATGGCCGCATTAACTGCGATATATTTATATTTCGGAGGATTTATTGCAGCAACACTTGCAGACTTTGTTCAGGGCTGTATCATGATTTTAGGGGTACTTTTGATGGTATTCTTTTTAAGCAGTAACCCTGAAGTTGGCGGGTTTTCCGGAATGCTATCAACGTTAAGTTCAATAGACCCAATGTTGGTAACCCCCATAAACGAAGCAAGCTTTATTCCAATAATGGGTCTTGCATTACTAACGAGTATCGGTAGCTGGGGTCTTCCGCAGATGATACACAAGTTTTACACGATAAAAAGTGAAAAAGCAGCTGTTTCTGCAAAATGGGTTTCAACAGTATTTGCATTCATTATTACATTTGGTGCAGCATATATTGGAACAGTAAGTCGGGTTTTCTACCCCGATGCTGCTTCAAAAGCTGCAGCAGGCTTAACAAGCCCTGACATGATAGTTCCAAAAATAATGGAAATTGCACTTCCTGACTGGGTTGCAGCATTAATCCTCGTACTTGTAATTTCAGCTTCAATGTCTACTTTGGCCTCACTCGTACTTGCTTCAAGTTCCGTTGTTTCAATAGACTTTGTAAAAGGAAGATTAAAACCAGATTTATCTGATAAAAATACGATGATATTGATGAGGATTTTGTGTGTCTTATTCGTCGCATTATCATTTATACTTGCAATAGTTCCAAACAGCTACGTTCTCTCATTAATGGCTCTTTCATGGGGTTTGGTATCAGGATGTCTTTTAGCTCCGTATTTTTTGGGCCTTTACTGGAAAAGAACTACAAAACAAGGAGTATGGGCAGGAATCACATCTGCATTAGCAATAATGTTTGGTGGAGCATACTACTTTGGAATAAACAGCGTTTACATGCCAGCAGTTGGTTCTTTAGCAATGATTGCACCGATATTTGTTGTAATGGCGGTAAGTTTAATTACAAAACCATTTGAAAGTGAACATATAGACTACATTTTCAATAAAAAATAACTTTTTTAATTATTTCTACTTTTTAATGTATTTTTGAAGATATTTTTGCCTATTTTAGGCAGTTTTTTTAATCAATTTATTATATCGTTAAAAAACTCATTCAAAATTTGTATATATCATAATCAAGATATTTGGGTGAGTATTACCAAATAGGATTTTCACATCGAGGTGTGATTTTCTAATGGAGTTGAGGTTATGATATCTGAAAATTTGAGCATCGTTTTGGTTTTCATGCTCTATCTGCTCGTGGTAATGGGCGTGGGTATGTATTTTTACAAGCGAAACGAAACGATAAGCGATTATGTGCTTGGCGGCAGAAAATTAAACAGTTGGGTTGCGGCATTAAGTGCGCAAGCCTCAGACATGAGTGGTTGGCTTTTAATGGGTCTTCCAGGAGTTGCATATCTTTCAGGAATGAGTGAAATATGGATTGGTATCGGTCTTGCAATCGGAACTTATCTAAACTGGAAGTTCGTTGCAGAAAGGCTTAGAAGATACACGGAAATTGCAAAAGATTCTATCACAATACCAGTTTACTTGGAAAACAGGTTTAGGGATAAATCTAAATTGTTAAGAATTGTTTCAGCGTTTTTCATTATGCTATTTTTCTTATTGTACACGTCTTCGGGATTAGTTGCCGGTGGAAAATTGTTCAATCTCGTATTTGGGGTAGATTATACTTTGGCAGTTACTATAGGTGCTTTAGTAATTATTGGTTATACATTCCTTGGTGGATTTTTGGCAGTTAGCTGGACTGACTTTATACAAGGTTCCCTCATGTTTATTGCGATATTTTTAATCCCTATCGCAGGTATTGTTCACGTTGGCGGAATTGACGCTACAGTGAATGCGTGGAATTCAATAAGTCCAGATTACATAAATCCATTTACTAACCTTGATGGAGAAGCTCTTGGTGCAATGGGGCTTGCATCAGCGCTTGCATGGGGTCTTGGATACTTTGGAATGCCACACATCCTTGTAAGGTTTATGGCAATCAAATCAGCCGATAAAATTCCAAAGGCAAGAAAAATTGCAACTACGTGGGTTGTAATCAGCCTTTTCATGGCAGTTCTTGTTGGGATGGTCGGTGCAGTAGCTCTTGGAGCACCACTTGATGACCCAGAACACGTATTCATGGCAATGGCAAAAGGATTATTCCCAAGCTTGATTGCAGGATTGTTTTTAGCAGGAGTTTTGGCAGCTATCATGAGTACTGCAGATTCACAGCTTTTAGTTACTGCTTCAGCAATTACTGAAGATATTTATGCATTATTTAACAAAAATGCAAGTCAAAAACAGCTTTTATGGATAAGCAGGTTTGCAGTAATTGCTGTGGCGGCAATAGCTTATTACTTTGCAATAGTTCCAGGAAGCAGCGTTATGGGCCTTGTTTCATACGCATGGGCAGGATTTGGTGGCGCATTTGGACCGGTAATATTGCTTTCGTTATACTGGAAAAGAATGACGAGAAATGGCGCTCTTGCAGGTCTGATTTCCGGGGGACTAATGGTAATTCTTTGGAAAAACTTGAGTGGTGGAATCTTTGATTTATATGAAATCGTTCCAGCATTTTTGCTCGCATCAATAATGATTACAGTTGTAAGTTTACTTGATAAAGAACCATCAATAGAAATTCAAGAAGAGTTCGATAGAGCAGTTTCGAAATGAAATAGAAAAACTAAGAAATAAATATGATAAGTACCAATCATATTTAAAATAATTTTTTATTTTTTGGGGTACCATGCATTATTCAAAGATTAAGCCTGTTTTCAAAGAAGAAGAGCTGTTAATTGACAAGGGTTCGCTAAAAACAAAGCGAAAATTTGCGTTTTTACTCGAGATTAATGACCGCGTACTTACTAACCGCAATTTTTATGTAAATGATGAAGTAGATGTAATTTTAGATTATGTATATACGGATAGCAAAAGACCAAAAGAAAAGATTAAATCTTATATTTTACTCGATATATCAAAAGAATAGGTGTAATTTATGCAATTAGACGCAAAAGTTTCAATTTTTCACGCAATATTTGGTGCAGCATTCGGATACCTTACAAACTACGTATATACGTTTGGTTTAGGTGCGTTTAGCGGTATTGCATCATTTGGATTCATGTTAATCGCATTAATCATTACCGGAAATATCGCTTCAATGGTATTTGGAAGAGAAAGTATGAACCAGAAAGAATGGATGGGAAGCGGAGTAGTTCCATTTTTCTTTATATGGTTAGTATTCTGGGTAATGACGTACAACGGAGTATTTTAAGGTGATTTTGTGGAATTAAATCTCAAAATGGATAGATCAAAAGAACTATTTGAAGAATCAAGAAAATACCTTGTCGGGGGAGTAAATAGCCCTGTAAGGTTATTTAAGCCATTTCCATTTTTTGTAAAATCTGCAAAAGACTGTTTCTTGTACGATGAAGACGGAAACAAATTTATCGACTACTGTTTAGCATACGGGCCAATGGTTTTAGGTCATGCAAACGAAAATATATTAAATGCCGTAAAATCCCAAATGGATTTAGGAACTGCTTACGGAGTCCCAAGCGAAAAAGAAATTACTCTCGCAAAAGAAGTAATAAATAGAATACCTTGTGCAGAAATGGTCAGGTTCGTAAATTCCGGAACAGAAGCTACCATGGGTGCAATAAGGCTTGCAAGGGGAGTTACCAAAAGAGATAAAATTATCAAGTTTGAAGGTGCATTTCACGGTGCTCACGACTACGTGCTTGTAAAAACAGGTAGTGGTGCTTTAACACACGGAGCTCCAAATTCACCCGGAATTCCAGAAGATACTACAAAAAACACGCTTTTAATTCCATTTAACGATGAAGATGCAGTAAGGAAAGTAATTTCTGAAAACAAAGATGAAATTGCATGTATCATTCTTGAACCTGTGATGGGAAACGTTGGATGTATCTTACCAAAAGATGGATATTTACAGTTTTTAAGGGAAATTACTGAAGAAAATGGAATACTTTTAATATTTGATGAAGTTATCACTGGTTTTAGGCTTTCAAAAGGTGGAGCTCAGGAATACTATGGAATAAAATCAGACCTTGCAACCATTGGTAAAATTCTTGGTGGAGGATTTCCAATTGGTGCAATAACGGGTAAAAAAGAATATATGGAACAGTTTTCACCAAATGGACAGATTTATCAGGCAGGTACATTTAATGGAAACCCAATTTCAGTTACTGCGGGAATTGAAACACTTAAAAATCTCGACGATAAATTTTACAAGGAAACAACCAAAAAAGCAGATATTTTATCCAATTGCTTGAGGGAAACTGCTGAAAAATACAATATTCCTGCAAAAGTTTACAATGTAGCTTCTATATTCCAGATTTATTTCAATGAAAAAGATATTGTAACATATGAAGATGCAAAATCAAGCAACACTGAAAAATTCATGAGATATTTCTACACGCTTCTCGAAAACGGTGTATTTGTAGCTCCATCTCAATTTGAATGCTGTTTTACATCGATAAAACATAACGACGAAGTTTTAGAAAAAACAATGAATGCAATCGACATTGCAATGAAAAAATTGTAAAATTTTCTTTTTTTTAATTTTTAAAAATAGCAAATAATTAAAAATTAAATGATTTCAAATAATCACAATCATTATATTTTACAAGTATGTCTAAATGGCCCCGATAGAAGTTATTTTTTGATAGAAAATAGGCATTTTAACAAAATAATATTAATGGGAAAAAAGTCTAAATGGCCCCGATAGAAGTTATTTTTTGATAGAATGATTGGCAAGATTTACAATGATGGTGTTTTTTTATTTTTGAAATATGGGTCCAGATGTTGTCATAAATTTGGAAGGTTTATATGTTTTTTGCCCATTTAGCGAGTATTTTATCAAAAGGACGTTCAAAATTTTCAAGTTTATTAATAAAAAACTTTTTTTCATCTTTAGGCAGACCCGAGCAACCATATATAAAAGCCCGCTGGCCCCATGGACCCATACTCTGAAAATTTTCTTTATGTTCACGGATCCAGTCAAAAGCGGAATTTTGGTGAGCAACCAGTAGGATTTCTCTTTGAACAAAAGGTTCACTTGTAGGATACTTTTTAACTAATTTTGAAAAATGATTTATATATTTATTTTTGGTAAAAATACTTAAAATAGACAATCTGAAAAATGGCTGATCATTAACTTCATCAGAATCGAGTAATTCTAATAATTTTTCACCAATATATTTCCATTTTTTTTCGTCGATGGATTGAACAGATGATAGATACGTGCATATATTCGCAAAACATGGGCTAAGTCTAACAATTTCCTTTAGCGATACTTCAATTGCACCAGGATGGCCTAGTTGAGCCAATCTTCTATAGAACCACCTGAGCCTTATATAATCTACATTGTCCTGATTTATATATTCATAAATAATTTTGTTAATGATTTCTTCAGAAATTGAGTTCCAATCTTCATTAGAAATCTCATTATATGTTATTGTCCTATATGGGTTACCCCCAGAATACTTTCTGATTAATCCAAGAATCATATCCTCTTCTTCGTTAATGGGCCTATCTTCAATCATATTCTCACATAACGTTTTAAACTCTTCAACTCCATATTTTTTCGTTTTATGTCGCTGGAGCATTAAACGTTGCTGTTTATCTAATATTGAAGCAATTTTTGCTAAAGAACTTCTAACGGCTTGTTCAGAATCACAGAATACTAATATATCATCTGCATATCTAAGAAATTCGATTCCTTGAGTATCAAGACTATTGTCTATGGGAATCATAGCCGCTTCAGCAAGTAAGTGAACAGGGTGTGGCCCTATAGGTATACCTCGAGATACATTTGCAGTTGTAGATTCCAATAATCGGATAACCCATTTTATTGCATTATTTGGAAAATTGGATTCAATTAACTGGTTTTCTACAACATGGTGGTATATTTGATTATAAAAATCTGAGATATCACAATAAATTACATATTTAAAATAGGAACTTTTATTGGATGCGCTAATCCAAAAATCATTCCACGAATTAAGGGAAGAATATAAACCTTGAGTAATATCTGGTGAAAATCTATAACTAAAAACAACATCTTTTCCTAATCTTCGACTTTCTATTCCTCCTCCATACTGATGAATTATTGCCGTAAGGATTATGCTATCTTGAGGGTCTAGTTGTGTGGCTGGCCTATATGATATTTCATCCTTTGGTACGATAAATCTCCTACAGGCCCCTGGTGAAAATTGTGATAAATCTTTTTCAGCGGTTAATTTTACGAAATCTTCTTTATATATCACAATAGGTTCTATTTCAGCAATTTTGGGAAACAAATCACCGTCAGAATGATTATAAATAAAATCAACTGCCCATTTTAAAGAATTTTCATTTAAAGTCATAGGATCACCTTTTAACTAAAAAATTTTAGAAATAGATGTTCTTTGTATTAAAAATTACGTAGTAGGAGAAATTTTTTTAATTGAAAAATAATTTTTTATTTTAAAATAAATTAAATGATTTCAGATTTTTCAAGAATTTCTCTCGCTTTTTCTTTTGAGATACCGTTTCTTAAAATCGTGTGCCTGTTTCTAAGTGCATGCGCAGAAGAAAGTGCTTCAATTACCATTTCTTCATCAAAACCAAGCTGTTTTGCAGTAACTGGAGCATCAACTGCTTTCAATGAATTTTTAAGCATTTCAACCGTTTTAAGGTCAAGCTTTCCTTCTTCAAAGTAAATTTGAGCAATTGCAAGAGTTCCAACCCCGCACTGTTCTCCGTGTAGCGATTTTGCAGTAATATCATATTTTTTCTTCATCGTGTCAAGAGCATGCGAAAACAAGTGTTCGCTTCCCGAAGCAGGTCTTGACGAGTGAGCAATTGCAATCGAAATTCCGCTTCCAATAAGTGCTTTTACAAGTTTTTTTGGATATTCTTCTAAATTTGAGTTTAAGACATAGTCCATGAGTTCAATAGCAATAGTTTTAGAAAAAATACCAGAGCTATCACTGTATTTCTCAGATTTTTCAAGTTTTCCAAGTTCCCAATCCAAAACCGCGGTTATGTTTGACACGATGTCACCCATTCCAGCAGAAAGAAGTTTTTTTGGAGATTTTTTTATTATATCAATATCTGCAATTATTGCAATCGGAGCTTCTGTCATGTATGAAGGCTGTGTTAGTGAAACGATTGGGGATGCAATCCCGTCATTTGAGGCAGTTGTTGGAGCACTCAAAAAAGGTTTTTTAGAGTTGTGTGCAATCAATTTTCCAATGTCTATCGGCCTTCCACCGCCAATTCCCATAATAGAATCGTAATCATTCGCATAATTTTTTATATTTTCTAAATCTGAAGTTTCAATCTCGTTGTAATATATAAAATCAAAGTCTTTATTGTATTTTTGAGTATTTTTACCCGTAATTACGAGGGGATTTTTTAAGTTAAGATTATCAAGGATTTCTGGTATTCTACTTGATGCTTTTTCCTTAATTATTGTGTATCTTGGAATTACAATCATTTTTTCACTATTCAACAAGATATTTTGTTGGATCAACTATTCCAGCTTCTTTAAACGCCCTTTTTCTTCTCATGCAGCTTTCACAAGTTCCACAGTGTAAATAATCTTCCCTATTATCCCTGTAACACGAGTAACTGTATTTTAAAAGTTCTAAATCAAGTTTTAATTCAAGTTCTTTTCCTAATTTTGCAATTTCAGGTTTATTTAATTCGTATAATGGTGCAACCATCTTAACTTTATTTAATGTTCCATATTCAAGACTGTTATTAAATCTTTCAATAAATTCAGGCGTATTGTCCGGAAAAGTTACGCCTTCTTCTTTATTTAGTCCGGAAAATATCGTTTCTGCACCAATTCCTTCTGCAAATCCTGATGCGATCGAAAACATGATCATATTTCTTGCAGGAACCCAGACTGCTTTCATGGTTTTTTCAGACTTTTCAAAATCGTCAAGGTCTTCTTTTTCAGGTTCAGGGATTTTTCCAGTATTCAAACCACTTTTACTGAATTCTTTTACAAAATTAATATCTATTACGTGGTGGTCAGCGTTTAAAATCTCTGATATTTTTTTAGCAGATTTTATTTCCTGATTTAAGGCCATCTGCCCGTAGTTAAATGTAACAGCAGTAATATCGTAGTTTTTAGATTTTGCAACTAACGAAGTTACTGCAGAGTCAAGTCCTCCACTGAGTACACAGATAGCTCTCATTAAAACACCTTTATTATCTTAAATTACTCTGCAATTATATTTTCAAAAGTATTTAAAATTTTATAAAAACACGGTAGAAATTAAAAAATTAAAATCAGAAAATAAAAATATTTAAAAAAGATTAAATTCTTGGAAGGTTACTTTTTCTATCGAGTAGTTCTTGCTGTTTTGCTTTGTTCCAGTTTGAAACGTTTTGCAAGTATCCTGTAATTCTTGAAAATTTCTCTACATTTTCGCTTCCACAGTTTGTACAGTTGTCTTTTAAACCGCTCATTGCAAGACTGCATTTTTCACAGATACTCAAGTTCTTCGTGTATGTCCAGAAACCGATGTCTGTTTTTGTCATCTTTTTGGTAATATCCATTAAAACTTCAGGGTCCGCGTAGGCTTCCGCATTCCAGAAGTGTCCGATGTGTCCACCATTACAGAGGCCGTGGAATTTTTCTTCAATGCTTACTTTTTCACCTAACGTAACTTCCGCGTTTACCCTAACGTGTGAAGAGTTCGTGTAGTAAAGACTGTTTAAATCGTTTAAATCACCATTTACTACAGATTTTGTTTCTTCAGGGTAGTACTTGTGGTCGAATTTTGCAAATCTTCCAGCAGTACTCTCAGCAGGTGTTTGAGTTACAGTCCACCTGAGGCCAGTTTCTTTTTTCAAGTTATCTGCATACTGTCTTATGTATGAAATCACTTTTATACCAAAGGCAAGCGCTTCTGGGGATTCGTGAAGTTCGCTTCCAACGTGGTATTTTAAAAGTTCGTTTAAACCAACGAAACCAAATGTTTTCGTTGTACTATCGTACCTGTAATACTGTTCTCCATCAAACTGCTGTGTTAAGAATGGTAAAACATTATCGTGATATAGTCTTCTTTTAGAGATCTCATGTTTTATCTCAAGCGCGTGTTTTGCGAGACCCAATTTTTCGTCAAGTATCTCAAATAACCTTCCGTCATCACCGTCAGCTTCATAAGCAATTCTTGGAAGGTTCAATGTATACCACTGCATGTTTCCAGTTCTAAGGGAACTTTCTTCGATTGAATTACCCCAGTCACCGCTTAATCGAGTTCTGCAACCCATTGCATTCGTGTTTCCATGTTGATAGTCTGCAAACATGTTTATAAAGTAAGGGAGTCCCCATTTAGCACTTAATTCATGTATTTTTAGGAGTAAATCCTTATTTTCATCTTTAAAGGCATTTTCTCTTAATTTGAATATGACATTAGGAAATAGGAACGGTTTTCCGTAAGCATCGCCTTCCATTAAAACGTCTACAAGTGCTTCTGCGATAATTTTAACTTCGTAATCGTATTCTTCGTAAGCTCCAACAACTTTACCTGCTTTTATTGCATCTTCGCCTTTTAAATATTCTGGAACTTCCAATTCAAGATTGATTGAACTGAATACTACTTGTCCACCTCTTGCAGCGTATATCTGGTTCATTTCGTAGATAAATAACTGCATGAGCTGTCTTACTTCCTCGTAGTCAAGTCCTCTCATGTATGGTGCAAGCCAGATGTTAAATTCATCTATGGACTGTCCGCCAGACATTTCACATTGAGCCGCACTCAAAACCTTTGCAGCGTGTTGTAACGCAACATCGGGGTGTTTTGCAGGTTTTGAAACGCTCGTGTGCCTTCCAGTACCATCTACTTTCAAACCGTATTTGAAGAAGTTTCTAAGGTCGTGCTGACAGCAAACAGTTCTAACTGCTGCATATTCTAAATCATGAAGGTGGATGTCCCCTCTCATGTGGGAATCTGCAATATATTTAGGGAATACATTTAAAAGCGCAAACTGCTTCATGGTTTCGTCAGCAACCCATTTGTGAATACTTTCCGGGTTGTGCATCAGGTTTGCATTGTCTTTTGAACCTCTTTCGATTAATTTGACAATATCATAAACCGGAATACCAAGTCTCGTGTGTTTGTGCCTGAATTCTTCAAGCCCGTGTTCAATAAGCTTCGTATTTACAATTTCACGAATCATTGGAGCAGTTAAATAATTTACAGTTAAATTTTTAACTTCTGATTCTACTTCTGTAGCTATTCTTTCAGCAGTTTTTAAATCAGCACCAGCTTCCTGAATCAGCGCTTTTACGATTTTTTCTTTATTAAATGGTTCAAATTCTTTTTCCGAAGTCCTGATTTTTAAACAGTTTTCAGACATGTATTTTTTAGAGTAACTTCTGCCAGTTTTCTTGTCGTATTCTTTTAAAGTCCTGTAAAGAATTGATTTTACATCATCAGTAGACATTCCGTTGTAGACTTTCTCGTGTATTTCGGATAATATCGAGTCTATATTTTCGTAATCCACTCCTGAATTTAAAAGTGATTTTACAAGCTTGTTTATGTTGAATGTTTCTTCGTTACCGCTTCTTTTAACGACATTTATTTTGAAATCAGTGTATTTTGAATTAGAGATCATTGAACCACCTAAAAGAGAGTAAAAATAAATAATTCAAATAAATGTTAATATTGAGATAAGATCCCCGACTTGAATCCCGATATTAACAGGGTATTTATAACTAGTATTATATTATTCCTTTATCATAGGATAAGTAAGATTACTATATATCATTATCGATACGAAGTTCGAGCTTTAATTATATAAATAAGCTTAAAAACGGATATTTATGGAGTTACTGGTGAAGCAGATGAAAATAATTAGTGAAGGCGAGACAAAATTAATGGTTCCGGAAGAATCGACTTTATCAAAGAAAGATACTGTGTTTTATAATCCCATAATGGAAACGAATCGAGATATTTCTGTTTCAGTTGTCCAATCTTTTTTAGATGATTTTAAAAGAGATGAATTTTTGATGTGCGACCCTCTCGGTGGCAGTGGTGCAAGAGGGATTAGATATGCAAATGAATTGAAATTTAACGGAAATTTAAAAGTATCTATTGGCGATATTAATCCAAGTGCCGTAAAAATGATAAAAGAGAATTTAAAATTAAACGGACTTGAAAATGTCGAAGTATTTCACGAAGATGCAAACGTGCTGCTTTCAAAAAATTTTAAAATGTTTAATGTTGTTGATTTAGACCCTTTTGGCTCCCCAGTTCCTTATTTAGACAGTGGAATCAGGGCAAGCCTTACAAAAGGGGGGCTTTTATGTATGACTGCAACAGATACGGCTGTTTTATGTGGGGCATACCGAAAGACCTGCATTAGAAAATACAATGCAGTACCCTTAAAAGGAGATAAGGAACTTGCGGTACGTTTAATGATTGGATATGCAGTAAAAATGGCTTCAAAATATGATATTGGATTAAAACCAATATTTTCACATGTTACTGACCACTATGCAAGGACTTTCATGGTTACAGAGCGCGGTGCTGGAAAAGCAGATTCTGCAATTGAAAATTTAGGATATATTAGGCAGGATAGTGAACAAAAATCCTTCAAAACCTTTGAAGAAGGCTCTGAAAAAGGATACGCAGGCCCATTCTATTTAGGGGAAATTTCCGATAAAAATATCGTTCAAAATGCATTAAATACTGCTAAAAATAGAAATTATTCAAAAAGAGCAGTAGATATTTTAGAAATGATTTCAAAAGAGTCAGAAATTGAGCAAGTGGGCTGTTTTGATATTCACGAGCTTTGCAGTTTTATAAAAAAATTAGTTCCACCCGTAAATGAAATCATGGAACACTTAAAAGAAAATGGATTTAAGGTTTCAAGAGTTCACTACAACCCTTATGGCTTAAAAACAGATGCAAAACTTTCAGATTTGGTCGTTTTAATATCAGAATACCATTCAAAAAAATATTAATTTATTTTTAAGTTTTTAATTGTGTGAAAGAATTTTTCCAAAGAAATTTTTCGTTCTTTCATGTTGTGGATTACTAAATATCTCTGCAGGGTTTCCATCCTCTAAAATCTGCCCATCATCAATAAAAATAAGCCTGTCGCCGACTTCTTTTGCAAAACCCATTTCGTGAGTTACGACAACCATGGTCATTCCTTCGTATGCGAGCTGTTTCATTACATCGAGTACTTCTTTTACAAGTTCAGGGTCAAGTGCGGATGTCGGTTCATCAAATAACATTGCATCAGGTTTCATTGCAAGAGCTCGCGCAATTGCAACTCTTTGCTGCTGTCCACCTGAAAGCTGTATCGGGTATTGATTTTCTTTTCCTTCCAAACCTACCTTTTTTAATAGTTCTCTTGCAAGGGTTTCGGCTTCATTTTTTGGAATTTTCAAGACTTTTCTTGGGGCAAATGTGATGTTATCCAAAACCGTTAAATGCGGGAATAAATTAAATTGCTGGAATACCATTCCGATTTTTTGCCTTATTTTATTAATATTAACTTTTTTATCAGTTATATCGTTTCCTTCAAAGTAAATATGTCCTTCGGTAGCTTTTTCAAGTCCGTTAATGCATCTGAGAAGTGTAGATTTTCCGCTACCGCTTGGGCCAACGATTACTAAAACTTCTCCTTTAGCTACTTTTAAATCTACTCCTTTTAAAACATGGGCATCTTTAAATTTTTTGTGGACATTAACTATTTCTATCAACTTTCCACCTGTTTTCAATATATTGTACTAATTTACTCAACGGAAGGGTAATGATTAAGTAAAATAAAGCAACTCCCAAGAGAGGAGTCCAAGCATTGTATGTACTGCTGTATATCTGTTTTCCAACTCTTGTCAATTCCACAATTGCAATTACAGATAGTAATGACGAGTCTTTTAACAGTAAAATGAATTCGTTTCCAATTGCAGGAAGAACGTTTCTAAATGCCTGTGGTAATATTATGTACCTCATTGATTGTGTGTAATTCATCCCCAAACTTCTTGCAGCTTCCATCTGTCCAACGTGAACCGAAAGTATACCTGCTTTTATGATTTCTCCAACATAGGCACCGCTGTTTAAACCAAGGGCCAAAATACCGGCAGTATACGCACTTAAATTTATTCCAAATGACGGGAGCCCGAAATAAATTATCATTATTTGAACTAAAAGTGGAGTTCCCCTTACAAATTCAATATAAAACGAAGAGATGTACCGGTAAATAATATTGTGAGATATTCTTCCCATTCCAAGAATTGTTCCTAAAATTAATCCGATAATTATCGAAAAAACAGTTATTTTGATGGTCAGCACTGAACCATCAATTAATTGGGGAATTATCTTAAAAAATAGCTCTAAATTAAACTGAGACAAGATCGACTGAACCATACCATGTTCACCTTAACATTATACAAAATAAAAACTTTATATCTTATTTAAATTTTATTGAAACGAAAAATAGAAAAAATGGTTTTAATTATCAAACCATTTTGCATATATTTCATCGTATGTACCATCTTCTTTTACTTCTTTTAATGCAGTATTGAGTGCATCTAATAATTCTTGGTTACCCAAGTTTGTTGCAAGTCCATAACTTTCAGAAGTCATTGGTTCACCAACAACTTTGTAAGCACCAGGTTTTGTATCGAGGAATCTTTGAGCAACACCGTCATCTGTAACAACCGCGTTAACTCTTCCATTTTCCATGTCGATAAATGCATCAGCCATTACTTCGTATGATTTTATTTCAAATCCTAATTCTTCAGCGTAGTGTTGAGCTTCGTATTCTCCGGTTGTTCCAAGCTGTGCTGCAACAACTTTTCCTGCTAAATCATCTACACTTTGTACACTGTTGTCATCAATTAATACAGCGATAACCTGTGCTGCATCAAAGTATGAATTTGTGAAAGCAACTTCTTTTGCCCTATCATCAGTAATTGTAACTGCGGAGATAATACAGTCGAATTTTTCTGCTTTTAATGCAGGAATAATGCCATCAAAGGGCTGTTCAACAAACTGTATTTCTAAGCCCATTTTTTCTCCAAGCGCCTTCATCAAATCAATATCAAAGCCTACGAGTTCACCATCTGCATTTTTTTCTTCAAATGGGGGGAATGTAGGGTCTGTTCCAACAACTAAGATACCATCTTTCATAGTCATTGAATTTCCAGTAGATGCCTGTTCTTCGGTGCAACCTGAAAATGCGACCAAACTTACCACTAAACCGAGTAAAATTACCTTTTTAACGTCAAACATGCTGTTAACCACCATATCATTATTTTTAATGACCCAAATTTATATCTAAAAAATAATATATATTTGTTTTTATTTGGATTGGACGGTCTAAAAAAGTCAATACCAAGATAATTTAATTATTCATCCTTTATTTCTAATTTTTCCTTTAAAAATTCTTTTACTTTTTCTTTTCCTAATTTTTTACGCATTTCATATAGTTTTAATGGGTTAACTATTTTATAAATTTGTGAATCATCGATTCCAAACTCTCTTGCTCGTGCCTGACATATTCTAATTCCTATATCATTAATTGCAGCATCTACATTGTCTGCATGATGAATTAACCATGCTTCAATTGAATCTGGACTTACTGGGCCGTGGTCTCCGTGGTGGCTTGCTACAACTTTTATAACTTCGAGTGGAAAATCTCTTCTGTAAAGTTCTGAAATTCCAAGTGTTAGGTGGTCAAGGTGAAAATCTGAAAGATGGTCGAATTTTCCGTCTTTTAACTGGTAATTTTGCGGTTTCATAATGTCGTGAAGTATTCCGCCTGAAATTAATAAATCGCGATTTAATTCAATCCCATACGATTCTTCGAGGGCTTCTGCCATTTTTACAGCCATTTTTGTAACTGCAATCGTGTGTTCAATTAATCCGCCGGGATATTTGTGATGTCTTTTAACGCTTGCCGGGGAGTTTTCGATTGTTATTCCGGTACTTTCAATTTCGGGATGTTTTGGGGTCGGGTCATTTATAAAGTCAATAACCTGTTTTTTTAATTTTTCGTCCTTAATTTCCTCTGCAAGAGCTATCAGGTCTTTCATTAATTCACCTCTGGCACATATAAAACAATAAATAGATTAAATTACTATATATTTCATTCGATAAATGAAAATGGTGCATATATGATAGATTTAGCAAAAGACCACTTAAAAAAGGTTCTTTCAGTTTGTGGGGCAAATCGTGATTGTGAATATTATCCCTGCCACTATGAAAATCAATCGTGTCTTTGGTGTTACTGCCCGTTTTACCCTTGTGAAGATGAAGATTTGGGCGAATTTGTTAAACGAAAAGACGGCTCTTTAATCTGGAGCTGTATGAAATGCAACTGGATTCATAAACCAGAAATTGCATCAGAAGTTTTAAAAGAGATTACAGAACTTACCAAAGATAAGAAAATCAATGATTCGGTTGAATATATTGATAATCGCGATATATTATTGAGTATTAAAAGACGGGTTGAAGAAAAACTTGGAAAAGATAACTCAGTTTAAATGTAGGGGCGGAAAAGAGCATGTTTGGATTCGATAATTTAATTCTTGGAGTTTATTTATTTAATTTTTTGCTGATATTAACTGCGACAGTAACAGATATTCGGGAACGAATAATCCCTCATTTTGTAATTATCTTAATGTTGATTGTTAATTTGCCAATCGGGTATTATCTGTTTGGTTTTGATGCGATAACATCGTTTTTTACAACGTTAATTTTGTGTTTAATTCTCGGGGTCGGCATGGGTGGCGGAGATGTTAAATTGTTTACTGCACTCTCTCCAATTTTTGCATCAGAAACTATATATTTTGTCCCGAAAAATATTTTAATATTGATAGGTTTAAGCGCATTGTTTGCAGCAATTTTCCCAATGACTAAAATATTAAAAAATTACTGGAAGGACATCATTCCATCTTCTGCGTATCTTGCAATGGTTGTTGGAATAATAGTTTCACTTACAAAAATATATTCTATTGGAAATGCGACAATAATACTTTGGATTTACGTGATTTTATCAATAATTATTTCGCGAAAAATTCCAAAATACCGAGTTATTTCTAAGAAGATTGGTTATTTCTCGCCGATTTATTTAATCGGTTTTTATCTGATTAATCCATCGTATTTTGTGTCTGAAAATGTACTTGTTTCATTTTTTGGATATATTGGACAGCTTTCATTAATTTCCCTGATAATTTATGCATTAACTGGTGCTGAAATTTCTTCAAAAAAACAGGTAAGTGAGTTAAAAGAAGGGGATATTATTAGAGATATTATCACCATAAAAGAAAATGGTGACGTAACTGTTGAAAATGCAAATATTTTGAAACGGTTTAAGCACATGGTTTATGTAGAAATGGGTAAAATTGAAGGAAAATCTTTAATGACTGATGGTGAAGGTCTTTCGAATGAAAATTTAGAAGTATTAAATAAATTGCAAAGTGAAGGTAAAATTGGTGGGGAATTAAATGTATTAACAACGTACCCCTTTGTTCCGTTTGTTCTTGCAGCTTACTTCGTAATTATTGCATTGAATTTGGGAGTTATAAATTATCTGGTGGGATAAGATGTTTAAACGTTCTAAAAAGGGCCAAATATCTTTTGAATTCTCAATAATCGTCCTTTCCATACTTTTAATATCTACAATAACGATTACATATTTTTTAACATCTTCATTTAATGAAGCATCAAGAGAACTTGATAAAATCGATTTGGGTGCAAAAACTGCGGTTTCGCTTGTAAATTCTGGATATAATGGAACTGGACTTGACGAAACTCTTATTTATGCAGGGATGACCTGGGATGAGGAAGATAATAAATATGTAAATATAACAATTTATATTACAAATACGACACCAGTTCCAAACGGTACTCGAGATTTTATAAGAAATTACGTTATTGATTCTCAGGAGATAGATACATCAAAATATAACTTTACGATATCTTGGTCGGGTTAATATCATTACAAAAATTTAAAACACAATAGACAATATATTTAAAAGACCTTGACAATATATTTAATATCCACATTTATTATTTCATTGTTATGAATTCTGGAAGGAGGGAGTTTATGCCTGCTGAAGAGTATAGTGGTAAATTGAAGAGTTTGAAAACTAAATCGAAAAAATCTTCTAGGATACCTCCGAAACAACTTAGAATGGCACTTGTTATTGTGGTTTCGGTTATTGTGATTTTTGAGGTTTATAATATTTATTTCACTGCAAAAAACAGGGAAATTGAGGAATTAGAAAATAATAGGGCAGTTGCAATCGATACGATAGATAAATTGTTCTTTGAATATCCAAACGATCCTCAGAAAATAGCTTATGTAATCAAAATACAGCAAAGTCAGGATGGGGATAATATAGAGCGTATTTTGGATGACGCTCAAAAGTACTTAGAAATAAAGCAGTATAAGACGCTGGCCATAAATCAGATTAAGAATATGTATGGCGAATATTACGGAAGTAGTATAAAAGCGAATGAACTTGAAAGAAAAATAAATGCTGCAAATTCAACTGCAGAAGTTGATGAATTGTTTAAACAATCAAATGTGGAAGAAGAAGTTAAAGAAATTCTCGAAAGGTCCCTTGAAAAAACAATATCTTCTGGAGATTCTTATTTCTATGTTCAAATGTCTGGTCAGGAATACTTCATGACAAAAGATGACGTTTTAGAACTTACTAATTCAATGGGAATAATGCAGTTAAAAGAATTTACTGTATCTCCTGTATCAAATTTAAATAAACTTACAGTTGTAGTCTCTTCAAAACAGTGTGGTAAAATACCGCTTTCAGGAGATTCAATATTAGTATATGACAAAAATACGCCTGAAGCACCAATTGCTTATGCGGTAATTTCCTCATCGTACGTAATTCTTCCAGGTATTGGTTACAGTGAAGAAAGATCAGTATCAAATGTTGTAAATGACGAAGGAAGTGAATCAACAGTTGAAAGTACTTCATCAATTTCATACAGCCTCAGTAATTTACCAGGGGTACTTCACGCAACTGCTGCCGATAAATTAGATACTGCAACAGTTATCGAGAAATTTGGAAGCTATGGTGAAAAACTTAATAAAATTGAAGATAACACTCAAATATTTGACGAAAATGTAAATTACTTATTAATAGTTGCAGTTCCATCAGAAAAAGTTTCAAACTTAGTTGCAGTAAACAGTGAGGACTTATTCATTGTAAAAGCAGCAGGTGGTAACTGATGAAAACACCTAAACTAAAATACTTAACTATTTTTTTGTTTTTAGTAGCCATAATTCCAAACGTCCACTCTGAAGACACAGTTGCGACTGTGGATACATACTGGAGTTTGACGGGGGAAATTACAAATACTTACCCCTATTCTATATTTGTGACAATCCCTGAGGAAATTGAATACATTAATAAGGATTTAAAGTCGTCAAAAAGTTTCACGGTATTAACAAACGGTGAAGATGACGATGAAGATGACGAACCTACTGATGCTGTTATTGTGGATATTACTCCAAAATCAGAATTAAATGGTCAGGAAGGTTTTTGGATACCTCCTTATACAACGGCAAAAATCAAAATGTACACTACAAGATCAGATACATTGACTGTAAAAGAAGATGATGAAGATGACGAGGACAGTGACGAAATAGTTAGGACAATGGAAATATCAGGTCCTGCAGTATATCCTAAAACGAAAGTCCTCGATTTAGCTGAAATAATTCCTGCATCTAAAAAACAGGGAATAAAACTCGATAACTTTAAACTCTATGTAAGGGGCTCTGTGTTTAAAAATGATACTGATGTTTTGAGTATCGTGCTGCCTGCACCGATTTTATTGAAAGATTACAGTAATTGTGATAAATTTATCAGTAAATATTCTGTAAATACCTGGATAAACTCGTACACTGACTGGGTAGTTGGCCACAATGAATTAAACAGTTATGGATCAACCATCCTCGATAGTACGCTTGTTCCAGTTCTCGATTTAGGTCCTGGCTTTTATAAAACGGCAGATATACCAGCAATGGTTTATACCACATCATCTAATAAAGAAGTGGATTTTTCATACAGTATGTACTGGTACGCTGATAATGAAGAAAATACAAAAGATATCTGGATGCTTTAAATTTACCTATCTTTAATTTTTGAGGAATGTTAAAATGTCAAAAGGACAGGTTTCAGTAGAATTTATTGTATTATTTTTGGCACTTCTTGTCGCAGTTGTCGTATCCACAATGACTCCAGGAATTTTTGGACTTAATAAGACCGTAGAATTATCTTCGGCAAGTTTGGCCCATGCTGCACTTTCTAAAGTTAAGAATAATATTGAACTGCTTGCTGCATCCGACAAGGGTTCATCAAAACTTGTGTATGTTAAGTCTCCAATTTCAAAATGGGAATTTGATAACCATACGGTTTCATTATCTGGGGACGGGTACAATGTTTCAACAAATACGACTGTAGCTTTAAAAAATACGTTAGGAAGCAGTTCATTTAGTTACAATATTACTTCATTGAAAATCGTAACAGTTACTTTAACAAGGATGGATGATTATGTTCAAGTTAGCCTCACGTAAAGGACAGGTTTCTTTTGATTTTATATTGGCAATGCTGTTTCTTTTATTGATTTTTGCATTTACTGGTCAGAGTGTTTTAAACATTGCAAAATCTTTTAAAGATTCAGAAACTGCTGAACGGGGGCATGCGATACTCGATAATTTTGAAAATTATGCAATCACTGCATATTCAAAAGATGTAACTATAAATACTACGTTTGAGCCAATCGGGGATTTGAACTATACAATAATGCTTTCAAATAAAACAATACCTGTTAATAATACCACACACATTATATTTCGACCAGAATCGGGTGATGATGGTGAATTTGTTAACATTACAAGTGATAATCTCAATAATTCTGTGAATTCCATTCCTTCAAATGTGGTAAATATTTCTTTTGGGGAGTTTTATGTTACGAAAGAATTACAAATCTCTATACAATAATCTTTTTTTGATGTTATCCATTTTTTTGCTGGTTTCTTCAGTGCACTGCTGTTCTCTTGAACCTTGTAGTTTAAATGTTAATGAACAGTCCATAACTGAAACATTTAATATCAATAAAGTAGAAAATTATACATATAATTTGAGTTACGTTCACTATGGAAATATTCAGGAAGGAATGTACGTTAAAATTTTTGTAAATGGAAACTTTATCCATGAATATTCAAAGGACATGTTTAATATTGGTTCTGGAGCATATAAAAAATCAGAAAATGGAGTAGATATTACAAATTACCTTATAAATGGGGCAAATGAATTTCGGGTGGAAGCAAATATCTGGAAAACTGAGAACTCAAGTCCTTATTATGTTGTAAACGATATAACAATTTCTGAACCATTAAAAGTTCCTGTGTCCGTTAATACAAATATTTTAATATTTATTTTATGTTCAACCGTTTTGATAATCAAAGTGATAAAATGACTTTAAAATCAAAGTTATGCTCCAAAAGGGGTTATATATTTACGTATGAAGCTGTTGCAGTTGTAATATTATTTGTTGCAGTATTTTATATGGGTTATTTTACATTTACACACGTAAACCTTACTACCCAAGACCAAAAGCACGAATTAGAACAGTTCGAAAAAGCAAACCTTATTTCTGATACATTATTTAAAATGCATGAATTTCCTTCACAATCTTATGTTCCAGATTATTTAAGGTTTTTAAATTCTATTTCTAATAGATATTCCGGTTTAGAAACAATTCCTGGTACATTTGACCCTTATGCAATAAATGAAAAGAAGTACGTATACAACGAATCATGGTATTATGAAATAAATATCACTAACCCAAGTACACAGGATTTATCAGATTTTCAGGTACTTGTAACACTGAATCCGTCAAATTTCAATTTTGATTATTCAACAGATGGTACAGGACTTAGTTTTTGGCAGGGAAATACTCAACTTCACTACTGGATTGAAACATGGGAGTACAATAAAGAAGCAAGAATCTGGGTGAATGTAAAAAGCCTTCCCCAAACGGAAACAATACCAATACTAATGAAAAGGAATCAAACAGGTTCGTACTCCAGTAACGGGGATGATACGTTTATATTCTTCGATGATTTTGAGTACGATTTTTGGATATCTGACAGTAACTGGGATGATATAAGTGGGTCCTGGGAAATCATAGAGGATTCCGAACTTCCATATTACAACGAAAACTCTGGAACTAACCATGTTGCGCACCTTGAAGCAAGTAGTGAAGAATACCGAAGGGCAGTTTCAGAGGATCCATTAAATGTGGTTGATGAGGATGTTTATATTATAGATGCTGCTGTTAAGGGGCACACCGGAGCTACGGGTGGAAGTGCAGATAGCCCCGATACAATGATTGGATTTTATTCAAATTCCGCAGGTAATTTATATTATAACTCTTTCAACGGTTGCTACCAAGTTTTTGCAATCTGTAGAAATGGGGATGAAGACGAGAAACTCTCAACAATATTTACAAGTGACAATGTTTGGTACTATGAAAAATTAATCCTTGAACAAGAAGATAGTAATGGTATTGGAGATATGGATAAGATATGTAAAGCATCGCTTTGGGAGTTGTTTAACGGTTATTTGGGAGATACTAATCCAAATTATAATTTAGATTCAATGTATGGTACAGTATGTAGAATTGAAGATTCATCAGGTACTCGAAAGTATATACTTATTGGAACTGCACAGGGCAGTCACAACGAAGAATACTGGTTTGATAATATTAAGGTTAGAAAATATTCTCCAAATATTTTGGTTGATGTTAACGAAAATTTAGGGTATAATGCTGGACCAAATGCGATAAATCTTACTGGATACCACTTTACGGGGATTCCAAGTTATCTAATATCAAATGTGAATTTAGTTGCAGTAAATTACAGTTATGATGTAGCTTCAAATACCTATGTAAAGACGAGAAAGTTATACCTGCCTGAAAAAACCTGGAGGTATTCAAATTCAAAATCTGTAACCGAAAACATCAGTTCAGGAGAAATAATGTACTTTGCTACAAGAAGACCTTCAACAGTATCGAGCATAACTGCAAAATCAGATGTTTCAACAACGGCTTTATTTTTAGTAAACGGGGTGCCATATGAAATTTCGCTTGATACAAGTTATGTGGGTACAGATTTTGAAAAGGTTATTTCAACTCACAACTGGGAATATTATGAACCAAATGAGATAAAACTTTTAAGCACAAATCCTGTTACAAACGTAGATTTAAATTTAAATTACGATGAAGAATCCACGATATATGTTTTAAAATTAAAGCAATACAATGTGTCATGTGTTATTAATATGAACGATTAAGGTGTTTAAATGATATTTGATAGTGATTTAGTCATTGCAATAGTTATTCTTACGATTGGAATGGCATTTTTTACGACATCACTCGTGGAACACTCTGGCGCTTATCAGGATGTTATAAAATCTGATATCCTGCACGATAAGGCGTCTTACCAGTTAAAAGCAATAATTGCTGATGGAACTGCTGAAACAGTTCTGCTTTTACTAAATAATAATGAAAATTCGACTGCACAGTCTATATTGAATAATAGGTTGCAGTTTAAAAATTACGAATTTTTGGTCGGCGATGAAGTGGTATTCAGTGAAGGAGACCAACTTAATCAGGATATTATAATTGTATCATCTGTAGTAGTTATGAACAGATCTGAAGGTTGGTATGGGGTAGCATGGAATGACGGCGGTAGTATTACAATATTAGGTCCAGAAACTTCGGAATTACAGGCCTACCAAAGCGTTTCAGGAGATTACAAAAAAGCGATTTATTACTTTAATAACAGTAAGCCCGTAAAAGTCTCTTTAAAAGTATACGGCAGCTAAGGTGGTATTTATGTATCTTTCTCAAAGCACTACTACTCTTGTATTACTATTATTGTTGACAGCTACGCTAACGTATAATACGTTGGATTTACAGAAAAATCAGGTTTTAACCGAAATAGAGGCCTCTTCAATAGATTTAAAATCTTCTTCCATGGAACACGTGATCGAGAGCTCTCTTCCAACGGTGTTTAACAGAGTATTAAATGACGCAGAGTTAAAAGTGATAGATAATTATAACAGCAATCCTTCTAATGATCCTTTTTTTAGTTCTACAAATGACACTTTATTTTATTTAAAAAATGGAACAGAAACTATTATTGCAGAAGACTACATGAAAAATGTGAGTGAAGAATATTCTAAGTTAGGTTATACTACAGATTACAGGTTTAACATAACCAATATCACGATGGTTGATGGATTTACGTTTAAAATAGATTATGACCTGTATTATAAAATTCAGGGAAACAAAGGCGTAGTTAAAGAAGAAAATATTTCTTCATTCCAGTATTCAACAGTAAAAACAGTACTGGATGCTTATCACTATGTAAAACCAACGTATGTTGGGGAAATAGTTATAACCAATTCAAATGCAAAAGAATTGACAGATTTTCAAGTAAGGGTAGTTTTTGATAATGATAATTTTGATTATTCCGTAGAACCAACCGGGGAAGGACTCAGGTTTTACGATGAAAATGGGAACTATGTACCGTACTGGATTGAACTTTGGGATTATAGCGATACTGACAATGATAGAACCTCAATAGTATGGTTAAAAGTTCCAAGTTTGCCTAAAAAAGATACAACAATCAGTATTATATCAACATATCCAAAAATTTCAGAAAGCAACGGAAATTTAGTATTTGAAATGTTTGATGGTTTCGAGAGTACTAACCCAATAGAATCAAAATGGAATATTTACAGGGGAAACTGGGAATATGATTCCAGTTCAAACATATTTTCAGATGGTTTGTACAATACTCATGTTGTAACCTGTCAAAATGCACCTGCTGTAGCTCGGATGATATCTGTGGGTAACATGAGTTTAAGTGATTACGTTGTTGAAGTTGATACAATGGGTTACTTTGCATTCCACGGGATTGAAATTAATCCGCCATACACGATGCTCGGATTTTTTGCAAACCCCCAGTATTTGGCAAAAACCACTACTCACCCCGATGCATTTTATGCAGTTGATTTGGGTGGTGCATACGGAGCATTACTTACGGTTACAGGAAATAATTTAGAATGGGATTTAAAAGTTTTTCTTCCTTCTTTTGGACTTTCTGAAGAATATCCTGTCGATTATTATAATGTGCTCAGGACACGTGTAGACTCGGATTTATTTAATTGGCCTACCGAAGGTAACTGGTACAGGGTTAAATTAGAGGTATTGGATGACGATGTTCAGGCAAAATATTACACGCTTGATGATTACGTGAATGAAGATGAACCTGGCTGGATGGTTTCAGAAACCAAGCTTACAAAGTACGGATCCCATTTTGAACTCGGTACGTCATCAGGGGATTTACTCGGATTAATTTACGATATGTATTTTGATAACTTCCGTGTTCGAAAGTATGCTGCAACAGAACCAACTTCAGACGTTAACCCATTATCAAAAACAGTTGGTATAAATTACATAACACCACCAAAAGCAGATGGTACAATGTATGTTTTGGGAAGTGATTACAACCTGTACTATGAAGAAGCAGATGGTTATCCATCAATAATAGATATGCTTGCAGGAGAGGATGTTAGGTCTTGGGAAGATGGATACGGTATAAAATTACTTGGATATTAACCAAAAAAATAGAAAATTAATTATTCAATTTTTTCTAACTTTTCTTCAATAAATTCTAAAATACAAACGTCAACATCGTTTTGTTCACAAAAGAAACTTTCCATTTTTCCATTAAATTTTTCGCGTTTGTTAACAATAATCGCATTTGGTTTTTCTTTTAGCATTTCTTCAAGATTTAACAGGGTTTTTGTATCAACGACTTCTTTTTCTTCGATTTTAAATATTAAAAAATATTTTGCAAAATCAACATCTGAAATTGTATCCATGTCCATTGGAACTGCAACTTTCATTTTTTCACCTTTAAATTTTTTCAACGTACATTAGCGGATAATCGAGTTCTTTGATGTATTTTAACCTTAAAAAAGCACGGTTTTCTTTTGTTTTTACTGTTAGTGATACATCGAGCATTTCACCTGTTAATGAAACGTATTTTCCATCTTCAATTTCACCAACAATATTTACAGAAACATCTTCAATAAATGGCTGATTTTTCAATGACTCAGACATTGCAATTTCTAAACTTTTTTTAGTTTTTTCACTAACTGGAGTTCCAACAAACTGGTGGAAAAGTGCTCCAAGTGAAATTCCACCTTCAAAAACGGCCCTTTCCCTATCACTTAAATTTTTAAAGTATGAATCAAAAATTTCACTTTTTTCAAGGCTTTTTTCAGACATTTTTTACACCACTTAATTCTTCTTCAAGAGATTTAATACATACAGAAAGAACAGAATCAATTGCTTCTTCTTTTGTTTTTTCCTTATCCCATGGGGCATTTAATCCCGCAGCTTCAGCATGTCCGCCGCCCTGTCCACCTAAAAGCTTGGCAACGTTTTCCATTAGTGCTCCCATGTGGACTTTTTTTGAAAGTGATTTTCGTGATCTTACACTTATTCTAATTTCCCTTTCCCTTTTTCTTGCCGCAACAACGAATGCAATATCTGCACCAATACTAACAATTGTTTTTGCACAAGACGCTTCATGAGAACTTGCATTGGATATTGCAATAGTATATCCATTAAGTTCCATTAATTCCATCCTACTGCATGCTTTCAAATGTGCAATTCTTTTGCTCGGGTCACTTTCCTGGCTTAAGAGATAAAGTACTTTTTGAAAAGAAATGTCTTTCATTAACCAAGATATTATATTAAATGTGGATTCTTTTGCAATTTTCAAATGTTTTGTATCATATAAAATACCGCACAAAAGTCCTATCCTAATATTTTTTGGAGGATAGATTTTCATTTCCCTAAATAAATTTGCAACAATTTCGCAAGTTGAAGTTGATTCTTCATCCACAATATAAAATTTGCAAAAATCTATAAGGCTGGTTTTTTTGTGATGGTCTATTAAAATAACATCTGAATTACCTAATTCTTCAGAATTTACAGTTACTTGATTTATCGAAGAAGTATCAACTAAAAAAACGGTTTTAGGTAATTTTGGATACTCGATGATTTCAATTTCTTCGTTTAATTCATTTAAAATTGATCTTGAGAGTTTGCTTACTGAATCTGCAGATACTTTTAAATTTTTTTCTTTTGATTTTTTCTTAGAAAAGCTGTTTGCAAGCTGTTTTAAACCGATTGCAGCACCAACTGCATCAGGGTCTGCGTTATGGTGACATAGAAATAATATATCATCATTTTTTAGAAAATCTTTTAATATTTCAATTTTTTTCTTCATAAACAGACCTAAAAAAGAGAGTAGTAAAAATTATTAAATTACTGTCCTTGTCCGATTACTTTTTGGAGATTTTCCTGTAATTCGGTGTATCTTTTCTGCATTTTTTCTTCCTGTTTTTCAAAAGTAGTTACTCTTAACTGGAGTGTTTCTACCCTTTCGCTTAATTCTTCTTTTACTTCAGCCTTGTTTCTTTTAATGAGGATTCCTCCAGCCATTTTGAACACTTCTTCAGAATCGGATTTTTCCATTTCTTCAATGGCTTTTTCCATTTCCTTTAATTGTGTTTCAAACTGCTGTTTTTGGTACATTATCATCTGTAACTGTTGCTGGAGTTGTTGGAATTGCATTAACTGATTTTGAACATTTGCTGGTAATTCCATGATTTCAATCCTCTTTTAGTTTTAATTTATTTTTTAAACTCATTTTATATATCAATTATTATTCATCTTCTGTTAGTTTATATATACTTTCTGCAACTTTTATCCAACGAAGATACGAGTAAATTGATGCTTTTAATATACTCAATTCGTCAGAAACACACGATATAATAATTGAATTTTCAAAAAGGTTCATTTCACATTTTGAACGAACTTGTGATGCGACATGTTCTGGAAAAACAGATTCATAAATAATTTTAGCTTTTTTTGGGGTTTCAAAAGTTAGTTTTAATGTAAATTTTGGGTAAGCCATAATAACACTATTCAATATCGAGTATTTTTACAGTCTTAATCTTCAAACTTGGACCTAAGTTTTCTGAGTCTTTGTGAACTTCAATGTAGAACGTGGTCTCATCAACCGTTTTAAATGTAATTACAACATCAGAACTCTCTTCTTCATAATTACTCAATTTTTTGAATAAATATTCGGAAAATAATTCTTTTAAATTTTCAGTATTTTTATCGAACTTTGAACTCAACTTTCCAGAATTTTTAAAAACTTTTCCTGAAACTTCCCTCTGAAGTTTTAAGGATAGGTTCATTGAGAGAATTTTGTTATTTTCAAAATTAAATATTTTGAGCCTTCCAGGATTTCCCTTCAATTCTTCTACAATTATCATATCTTCCTTATTTTCGATTAGCTCGGAGAAAGGAATTTTGCCCCTGTTTAATATTTCAAAATTAAAAACCCGTGCTAAATCATTTACAAGGCTCCTGGTCCTTTGGGAAGGTTTTCTGGAAGTCGTAATTATCATTATCGTGCCTGAACTTTTTTAACTATTTTAGGCCTTAATTTTATCAAAACTCTGTTACTGCAGTGAGGACATTTAGCTTTTAATCCTATCTCATCAAGAGTTACAATTTTTCCGCAGTTGGAACATCTGTACTCTGCCATAATATCACCTAAAAAAGCTTAAAATAAAAAACAAATGGTTTAAAAATAATTAAATTAGATTTCTCTACTTTTACTTTCGATAACTCTTCTGATAGCTTTTGTAACAACCTTACCAGCACCAGTTTCTGGAGTGTATGCTCCACCAGCGATTTTTGCACCACATTTGTCACATACCCAGATTGAGGTTCCTACTCTTTTTAATTTAGGGAATGCACAAACAGGACATTTGTATTCTTTGTTCTGTTTGATTTCAACGTCTCTTAATCTTACTCTGATTTTTCTACCGTATCTTGATCCGAATCTTCCTGCTGAACCAATTTTTTTAGTGTGGCTAAATTCTACCATCATTTCACCTGTTTCTATCCGTAAATTGATTAATCATATCTTTTAAGTACTTTAGTTTGAACAGTTCCTTTTGTAAGTTTGTTCAAATGCATGTAAAATTCGCTTTCAATACCGCTTGGAATTTCAATTACAAGAACAAGAGAACCATCGCCCAGCCACTCTTCCTGTTTAGTTGCGCCGTATTCATGAAGTGTATGGTATGCATTTGCAGCAAATTCTCCGGGAATTTTAACTGCAACATCTCTTTTTTCAAACTTAATGGGTAAAAGTTTCCTCAATTCCTTAATAATTTTAGGAATTTGTTCTTCAGCGCTTTTATAAATATCAACGCTGATTCGAGCTTCTTCCATAGCGTTTTCAATCCTTTTCGGCGGGTGTGGAGTGTCAGTTTGAGGATTTATCGTGTTTTTCGAAATTAAAGACACGATTTGCTTTCGCTTTTGTTCTTGTATTTCTTTTCGCTGGTTAGCTGTTAACTGAACAGTTCCTTTTTTTAGAATCTGTTCTGCGATTTCCAAAGGATTCAGGGTTTCAAAAATCTTCAAAAGTACATCTTCTGGAACTTTTTCTCCTTTTCCAGAATCTTTGTAGACTGCTTCAGCAGCCAAGATTTCTGAGATACCGATTGGCTGTCCTTCTTTAAATTTAGCTGCCAAGTATGGATCCACGAGTATTTCGAATTTTTCCCCATGTGATTGAAGCCTTGCTATAACAGCATCGTCCAATGACACCATATCTATCCCTTCTTTTATTTATATACCTTTCCCCCTATTAAATAAAACAATAATACGGGTTTTTTTAGGTATTTATTTTCAATTTATCTTAATTTAATTTATTCAGTACTTTCTTCGCTTTTATTTTTTTCAGCTTCTGCTTCTTCAGCTTCAACTTTTTTGTAAACAGCTTTTACGATTTTTTCGATTTCATCAACACTTATTTTTTCAACTAATTTTCCAGAATCCTTTACAATTGCCATATCAATATTTTCAGGCTTTAATTCTTCGGTAGTTTTGCTTAAAGCGTAAAGTGCTAATTCCATTCCTTCGCTAACAGTCATTTTTTCATCGTATTTAGCTTCAAGAACTTCCATTGCAATAGGTCTTCCTGAACCGATTGCTGTAGCTTTATATTCAATTAAAGCACCACTTGGGTCAGTTTCAAATAATCTTGCGCTGTGTCTGTCAATTCCTGTAATTAAAAGTGCTAAACCAAATGGTCTTGCGCCGCCGTGCTGGGTGTATGCCTGTTTGATGTCGCAGATTTTTTTTGCAAGTGCTTCAACCGTGATTGCTTCACCATAAGAAACCCTGTTCATCTGTGCTTCGAGTCTCGCCCTATCAATTAAAACTCTCGCATCAGCAACTAACCCTGATGTAGCAGCTACAATGTGGTCGTCAATCTGGAATATCTTCTCGATTGATGAAACATCGATTAATTTGCTTGTAATTCTCCTATCAACTGCAAGAACTACCCCATCTTTACACTTAATTCCTACTGCAGTGGTTCCTCGTCTCACTGCTTCTCTAGCATATTCAACCTGATAAAGTCTTCCTTCTGGGCTGAATATGGTTATTGCCCTATCGTATCCTGATGCCGGAACCATTTGTTGCATATAATTGCCTCCAAAGTTTAAATTAATAAGTATTAATTGAAAATCAACGGTTATAATAACTACTTTTCGCTGAATTTTTATATATATCTATCTTTTTTCCTTAAATCTCAGTCCTGTTATATATTAATATATTAGAAAATCTAATATATTCATGTACAGAAAGGTGAAAAATATGATCCCTGTAACAATTTCTGAAGAAGCAATGGAGTTTATAAACGAAAAAATAAGCGATACTGGTTCAAAAGACTTGATCGTGTTTTTCGAAGGATTTGGTTGAGGAGGCCCTAAATTCGGGATCGATACAGCAAGTAAAATCCTTGAAACAGATGAAAAAATTTACGATGAAGATTTTAGAATCTTTATCGACAAGATGGCCAGACAGGTATTAAACGAAGTATATATTATCGTTAAAAAATCCGTTTTCAGCGGAAAATACCTGGCAGTAAAAGGAGCAGGTGGATGCTGTTAATTTAAGAACCCTGATTGGGATTAAAGACAGCATACCTCATTTTTTTCTATTTTTTTATTGTATTATTTTGTTATAATTAATGCATCTCCAACGAATCCGCCTTGGCCTTCTTCTTTAATAAATGCAGGGTTGATATCAATTTCACTTATTTCTTCGTAAGTTTCCATTAAAACTCCAACTCTAACGATCAATTCTTTTAGGAATTCGATATCGCTTCTTTTTTCGCCTCTAACTCCTTCCAAGATTTTATATGATTTTAAGGATTCGAGTATTTCTCCAGCGTATTCTTTTGTTATGGGGGTAATTCCAAAAGAAACATCTTTTAAAACTTCTACGAATATTCCACCAAGTCCAGTCATGACAACAGGTCCAAATACCGGGTCTCTTTTAGCACCGATAATAATTTCTTTTCCTGTGACAAACTGTTCGATCAAAACACCATCGATTATTCCATCGATTTTTCTGTCTGACAAATATTTTGTTCCATTTTTCATTATCGTTTCAAATGCTTCGGATGCATCACTTGGATCAATTATCACACAGCCTGCATCTGATTTGTGCAAAATATCTGCTGAAACAACTTTCATTACTACTTTTCCTAAATTTTCAGCGTATTCTTTAGCTTCTTCTTTAGTTATAGCAACAAATTTTTCAGGAATTGCAAATCCATTCAATTTTAAAAATTCTTTTGAATTGCTTTCGTTTGCATTTGCGAGCAGTTCGTCAATTTTTTCCTGGTTGTTAGCTTTAGCAGTTGCTATTTCGGTTCTGATTTCATTTAAGTATTCAGGACTGTCGTATTTGTCCATGAGGTGGCTTTGTCTGTATAAACAAGCTAATGCTTTAACTGCAAGTTCTGGGCAGATAAATGATGGAATTCCTTTTTCTTGTAAGTAGCTTCTTGCTTCCAATACTGAAGTTCCTCCAACGAATGATGCAACAATTGGAATTTTATCTTTTTTACATATCATGTAGTTTTTAAGTTTTACAAGTTCTCTTGCAACACCAAGAGCATCGGTCATTCCTTGGGGGGTCAATATTGCGAGTAAACCATCTACATTTGGATCATTTTCAACCAATTCAAATGCGTGTTTGTATCTATTAACATCTGCATCCCCGATTAAATCCAATGGATTTGAAATACCCGATGTGTCTGGTAAATATTTTTTCAATTCAGAAACAGTTGTTGCTGAAAATTCTGCAAGTTCGAGCCCACATTTTTCAACAGAATCTGCTGCCAAAACACCAAATCCACCCGCGTTTGTTACAACAGCAAGTTTTTTGGTTTTCATTGGTGGCTGTACGGAAAAGATTTTTAAAAGATTTACGAGGTCTTCAAAGCTTTCTACGTTAAATACACGGCTTTTTTTGAATGCTGCATCATATACTGCGTTATTTCCTGCAAGGCTTCCTGTGTGTGAAGAAGCAGCTTTTGCACCTTCTTCTGATTTTCCACTTTTTAAAACAATTACTGGTTTTTTCCTTGAAATTTTTTTAGCAGCGCTGATGAATTTTTCGTCCTTTAAACCTTCAATATAAAGCGCTACAACTTTTGTGTGGGGGTCATTTTCAAGGTAATTTAACAGTTCATACTCTTGAACATCGATTTTGTTACCCATACTCACGATTTTTGAAAATCCGAGGTTGTAATAATTTGCAATATCGAGTAGTGCAGTCATGATTGCTCCACTTTGTGATATAAATGCGATATTTCCCATTTTTGAAAATTCTTTACTAAATGATGCGTTTAAATGGTTGTGAAGATTAATCACACCAAGACAGTTTGGACCGATTGTTCTGATTCCATACTGTTCAATAATTGATTTTAATCTGTCTTCTAACACGTGGTTGTTGGTTTCTGCAAATCCTGCCGTAATAATTATTGCCGCTTTTACTCCTTTTCTTCCACATTCTTCCATGGCATCTACTGCATATTCTGCAGGAATTGATATGATTACAAGGTCTGGAGTTTCAGGAACGTCTAAAACAGAGCCGTAGCATTTAATCCCGTATACTTCATTGTATTTTTTGTTAATCGGGTATACTTTTCCACCGTGCTGTTTAAAGTTCAACAGGTTTTTCATCACAGACTGCCCAACTTTTCCTTCAATTTCTGATGCACCAATTACTGCAACTGATTTTGGGCTGAATATTCCTTCAAGATTGTTCACGTAAATCCCTCGGTTTGTTATATTTTGGTAAACATAATTATAATTAATAATAATTAACAATAGGTAATTACAGTTTAATTTAATATATGTATTTTTCGGATTGAAGTTCGTGTTAAATTCAGTTTTCGGGTGTTGAAGGGTATGAAAGACATCAAATGCGTTCAGAAAACAGGAAATATTTTAAAATTTGAAGAGCTAAGAGCAAAACTTAATATTAATGATAAAAAGGACGTATCTTCTTTTGAAATAAAGGTGATTGACGAAAATTCCGAACAGTATGGAATTTCAAAAGAAAAATTAATGGAAAATGCTGGAAGGGCAGTTTACGAAGAAATTGCTAATTTAAACTTTGATTTTTCAAAAGTTTATGTATTCTGCGGTACGGGAAATAATGGGGGAGATGGTTTTGTTATTGCAAGACACTTAGCGAATAATTTTGCTACATTTGTCGTATTAATTGGTAGCGAAAGCAGGATAAAAACGCCTGAATCTCAGAAAAATTTTGAAATAATAAAAAACATGGAATTTTTCAAAAATTTAGATTATATAAATATTTTAGAAAACGAAAATGTGATGGAATTATTTAAAACACTTGAAAGTGGACTTAAACGGGATAATATACTGATAATTGATGCAATGCTTGGAACAGGAGTTACTGGAAACTTAAAAAATCATTATTCAATAATTGTTGATTATTTAAATGTTTTAAAGACCAAATACTATGAAAATTTGAAAATAGTAAGTGTAGATATCCAAACTGGAAATTTAAAATCCGATATCGAAGTTATACTTCATAAAAGAAAGGTCGAAAACAAAAACAAAAATTTTGTTGTTAAAAGTATCGGAATTCCAAAATATATTGAAAATATGATTGGAAAAGGGGATTTTAATCTTTTAAACGAAAGAAAACAAAATTCCCACAAAGGACAGAATGGAAAAGTACTGGTTATTGGCGGATCGAAAGAATATCATGGTGCGCCAGTTTTTTCAGCTCTTGCAGCTTCCAAATTTGCAGATATTGTGACAGTTGCTTCAGTTCCAAATGTTATAAACACAGTTCAAAATTATCCAGAATTAATACCCTATGAATTAAATGGGGAGTATCTCGGTTTGGAAAATACTGATGAACTTTTAAATTTGTCTAAAAATTATGATTGCACGATTTTAGGAAGTGGAATTTCTATAAATTCCGATACAAAGGAGTTTGTAAATTCTTACGTTACTGAAACAAATGGAAAAGTAGTTATTGATGCGGATGCAATAAAGTTGATTGATTATGGTAATTTTGAATTTAGAAATAATTTTATATTCACTCCGCACAAGAAAGAATTTGAGTATATCAAAAATTATATTGAAAATCAAGGATTTAATTCGACAGTAGTTTTAAAAGGAAGTCTTGATATAGTATTTAATTCTAACAATATCAAAATGAACATTACTGGAAATCAGGGAATGACTGTTGGCGGTACTGGAGATATATTATGTGGGATTATAGGTTCAATTTACTCCTGTAATGAAGCATTCCCTTCAGCATGCTGTGGAACTTATATAACTGGATATTCTGGAGATTTACTGGAAAAAGAGTATGGGTATTATTACAATTCAACAGATATTATCAAAATATTACCCAAAGTACTCAAAGAACTTCTACATTAATTTAATGTAATAATTTATTGAGGGAACTCATGGAAAATAATGTATTTAAAGCAGATATGCACATTCACACTAAATATTCTGGAATGATGAATTACATGGGCTTAAAATTTCCAGATTCGGTTGAAGAGCCTTTAAAGGTATTGAAATGTGCAAAATCAAATGGCATGGAGATAATTGCGGTAACTGACCACAACACGATTAAAGGTGCTCTTGAGACAAAAAAATATGAAAAAGAGTTCGGAATTGAAGTTGTAGTTGGAAGCGAGATAATGTCAAAAGATGGCGAAATTTTAGGATTATTTTTGAATGAAGATATTCCAAAAAGACTTAGCGCAGAAGAAACCATCGAAAGAATTCATGAACAGGGGGGACTTGCAGTATGTCCTCACCCATACAGCCCAATTTGTGAAGCAATTGGAGATAAGATGTTTGAACTTAATTTTGACGGTGTCGAAGTCTACAATGCATACCACAGGGATGGAATTGTAAACAACATTGCACTCGACAAAGTTTTAAAAAACTACCACAAATCCCCTTTTGCATTTTTGGGAGATAGTGATGCGCATTTAGCAAGAATGATTGGAAATGGACATACTAAATTTGAAGGAAACTGTGCAGATGATTTATATGATGCAATAAAGCACAGAAAAACAACGTACGAAGGAACGCCAACACCACTTTCAGATATAATTTTGTGGAGCTATAACGTGATTTACGCTTCAGAAAAAGCCCTTCTAAAATCAATGGTTAAAAAAGACGATAATATTGTAAACTACAACTGTTCAAGATTTAAAAAAGGTCTTGCGGCATTTGGTGGTTTAATGTATATTGGAACACCACTCCCGCTCCTTGCAGGGTTTTTGGGAAATATATATCTTAAGAAAAAAGCAAAACAAAAATTAAAAGAAGTAATTTAAGTTCTAATTTTGTTTTTTAAAAAATCAATTAAATTA
The DNA here is from genome assembly GCF_054506835.1 of Methanococcus mangrovi. Classification (NCBI taxonomy): domain Archaea; kingdom Methanobacteriati; phylum Methanobacteriota; class Methanococci; order Methanococcales; family Methanococcaceae; genus Methanococcus; species Methanococcus mangrovi. Next base: position 82,756 of record NZ_CP197114.1, read on the forward strand.
ATTCAACAAAATTTTCAATCATTTTTAAACCGTTTTTACCACTTTTTTCAGGGTGGAACTGAGTAGCATAAACATTTTTTTTGTTTAAAACACATGGGAATTCATAGCCGTAATTAGTAGTTCCTGAAATCACGTCTTTTTCTGAAGGGTTTACGTGGTACGAGTGTACAAAGTAAAAATATTCATTATTTGTTATTCCTTCAAAAAGGGGAATATCCTGAACCTGATTTACAGTATTCCAACCCATATGGGGAATTTTTTCAGAATGTCTAAATTTTATAACGTCTCCAGTTATTACTCCAAGACCAGGGATTTCTGGACATTCTTCACTTTTTTCAAGTAATAACTGCATTCCTAAGCAAATTCCTAAAAATGGAACCTTTTGAACGCATTTATTAATTATTTCATTTAAAGAACAGTCTCCAGTTTTTTTGGAAATATTTTTCATCGAATCTCCAAAATTTCCAACGCCTGGAAGAACTAACTTGTCAGCACTTAAAAGAATTTCAGGGTCACTTGTAACAACAATATCTTTTGTGTATAATTCAAGTGCCTTTTCGATACTCCTTAAGTTGCCTGCATTATAATCAATTATTGCAATCACGATTATCCCGTTTAGTATAATTCTTCTTCAAGTTCTTTTAATGTTTTAGATATTTTCTCAAATGCTATATACGCGTCTTCAATCACTTTTAATCCTGTAATTACAACTTTTCCACTACCGAATATTAAAACAACAACTTTTGGATCGCTTAATCTGTAAACTAATCCTGGAAATTGTTCTGGTTCGTATTCTGTGCATTCTAACGTGGATATATCGTCTAAGTTAGGTTCCATTCCAAGTTCGGTTGTAGCAACCATGTTCTGTACATTTACTTCGGGGTTGTCGATGATGTCCATTCCCGCATCTTTTAACTCTTTAATTATTTTGTTTATTGCAATTACTGCATCTTCTTTGCTTCTTGCACCGGTGCAATTTAATTTACCACTTCTAAATATCAAAAGTGCAACTTTAGGCTCACTTAATCTACAAACAAGTCCGGGAAACTGTTCTGGTTCGTATTCTGCGTTATCCAATATATCTGCGGCATATTCTAAGTCAATATCAGTTCCGATCTGGGTTGATACAACCACGTTTACGATTTTGATTTCAGGTTCCATAATTCTCACCAGTTTATATATCTCTATAAATTTCTATTTATATAGTATATAAACGTTTATATGTTGGATTATATATTTGGATATATCAATTTATATGCCCAAAATAAAAAAAGAGTATTCGGAAATGTAATTATCCGAATAAAGCACCGAGACCTGCAGCAGCAGCTGCGGTTGTGTCTTCTTTTTTCTCTTCTTTCTTTTCTTCAACTGGTGCAGCTGCAGCAGCTGCAGGAGCAGCAGCAGCTACTGGTGCGATTGCAGCTTTTTCGATAGCTTCTGCAATGTCAACACCTTCTAAAGCAGCAACTAAAGCTTTAACTCTTGCTTCGTTTGCTTCAACGCCGCCAGCTACTAAGATAGCTTTAACAGCGTCTTCTGTGATTTCTTTACCTGCGGAATTTAATAATAATGCTGCGTATATGTATTCCATAAAGTACACCTCCAAGATGCATGAACCTTTTTTTGAAATTATCCGTTTCTATATATATTTTTATGTATTTTATTATAAATTATTTTAGAAGAGCATTCCAAGACCTGCAGCTGGTGCAGCTTCTTCTTTTTTCTCTTCTTTCTTTTCTTCAACAGGAGCTTCTTCAACTGGTGCAGCTGCGCCTGATGACATTTTTTCTTTTAATTCTTCGTCTAAAGCGTCATCGCCAGCAAGACCTGCAACAGCAATCATTTGAGCGTAAGCTTTTCCAAGGATTGCGTTAGCTGTTTTATCTGTTACGAATGCACTTTCAACTGATACAGCTTTTGCATCGTTGAATGCTTTTTGAACGATTGTTGTAACTGTCGCGCTTGTTGGAATAACAGCGTTAACTGACAAGTTGAATGCGCTTGTGTAAGCTTTTTGGATTTTTCCGATGAATTCTTCTTCATCGATTTTTAAATCGCTTTCAGTGTAAATAACACCATCTTCGTAAACTCCGAGTACGTTTAAACCAACGGTAACTGGTTTAATACTTAATGCAGAGAGTACAACAGCAAGCTTTTGTGAGACAATTTCGCCTTCTTTTACAACGACTTTGTCTTCTTTGATTCCGATTTTACCCTTATCAATAGCAGCAGGAATTCCAACTGCTTTCAATTCACTTAAGAAAGGTCCTGGTGGCATTCCTGTTGAACCAGCTTTAACTTCGATATCGCATGGTGCAGTAGCGCCTCCTTTAACAGGTGCAGGGCTTTTGCTTTCATCAAGTGTTTTGTATAATTTGAATGGGTTCATTTCGGTAGCAATGATTGCAGCACCTTTGTCCAAGTAATCTGCTAATTTAGCAAATTCAGGATTTCCGGTTTCTTCAGCAACTTCTTCAATTGCCCTTTTCATGAGTGTGTTTCTTGACATTTTCAATGTCATTTGGTCTCTGATTTTGTCCCTGATTTCTTGGAGTTGTACCGCAGGAACTTCCATCATGTCAATTAATGCAATAATGCTTGTACTTTTAAGTAATTCTTTTAATGCATTAACTTCTTCAATTTTCCAAGGGGCAATCTTATGTTCTGATTTAGCGTCGATCATATTTTCAACCCCTCTATTTTTCTATAGGAGCAGCTGCGCCCATTGTAAGTTTTGTAAATGCACTTTTAACGTGGTAGAGCCCTTTTTCGTATTTTTTGGACACTACGTTTAAAATTGCTTCAGCATTTGCAGCAAGCTCTTCATCGCTCATTGATTCGTGTCCAATGTACACCTGGAATAATGCTTTATCCCTTGTGTTGATTGAAACAGTTTTTTGGAATCTGGCAACTAAAGGCGCTAAATTTGCATTTGCAGGCACTGGTTGTGGCATTTTACCTCTTGGACCTAAAACTGGACCTAAAGATTTACCTACCAATGGCATCATATCCGCTTGAGCGATAAAGAAGCCGTGTGCGTTAGCAATTTTTTTAGCTGTTTTTTTGTTTTTACCTAATTCTTCTAATTCTTCCTGTCTTATTACAGTGAGGCCCATGTCTCCTGCCTGAGCAGCCAAGTCACCTTTTGCAATAACCGCAATCTTTACGTCCTTACCTCTTCCACTTGGTAAGACGATCTGTTCTTTTAACCTGTTTTCAGGTCTTGTAAGATCTAACTCTTTTAAGTTAACGATAAGATCAACGGATTGCGTGAAGTTTCGCGGCTTAGCAAGAGTTCGAGCCTCCTTCACTGCGTTCAGTATTTTTGCACTGTCCATGTTGATGCCTCCTGTAATTATTTAACCGCACCAATGCGATGTAAACATGGGGCAGACATACTATCACTTACTATTATTTATAAGTTACTGGGTAAAAAAGTCGCTTTTTTAAAATACTGTTATAGGCACGGTTCTGTTTTTTTAGTTTTCAGGTTAAAAAAGAGGTATTCACTAAATATATATTAATTATAATTCTTCAAGAGTTTTGTTGCAGAGGTCAACAATGTCTTTTAAAGCTTCTTTTAAAACTTTTTCTGCATCGATTTTTTCATCGGTTTTTAACATGATTCTTGGGTTTGAAATATATCTTCCGGTATCCGGGTCTAAAACAGGGTGTTCTATACCGTATGATGCGAGAACGACACCTTTTTTAGATAATAATACTTCTTTTATCAAGTTGCTTAAAGAGTGGTCGTCATTTACCAATTCTAATTCGATAAAGTTTTTGCTTTTTTCAAGAATGTTAATGTAGTTCATTTTTTCACGCTCAAAAGTTCTTTTCTTGTTAAATCTATATCTTTATTAAGAACAATTTTTTCGTCTTCTTCTCTAAATAGTTCTTTTTCAAGTCCTTCTTCAATTAATTCATCAATATCTCGCCCTGTTATGTATGCGGCAAGAGTTATCACGTTTTTAACAGGTTTTGAACCAATATTATAAAAGTTGAGTTCAGAGTAAATATCAAGAATGTCTTTTAAGATATTGTTAATCTCTTCTACTTTTTGTTCACACTTGATTACGTTTTCATCTTTTAAATATTTAAAATTAATTTTTAATGCAGAAAGAGTATCCAATACAAGGTCTTTATTTACCGGATATTTTAAATCATTTAATTTGTATTCAAATAATCCTTTAACATCTCTATTGTATTTGTTATGAACTGTATCGATGATAGTTAGTATATTTTTATGGTCTTCTGCAAGTTTATACTTTTCATCGCCAAATATTTTTATTCTTGCACTGTTGTATGCCCGATTCTCTGCATAGTTTGCTTTTGCGTCAAAAGAATAGTCGATACCTAATTTGGATATTCTTTCGCAGATTTCGATAATTTCTTCTTCAGTTCCTTTAATTGATATTATTCTTTTCATAATTCTCACCAGATTCCAAAACAGTCTCTTCAAAATAGATACAAAACTTCAAAAAAGTTAAACAGGGTTCTATATAAAACTATGTAGTTATATCTTAAGACTCAAAAATATAAAAGTATTGGCAAAATAAAAATAGTCTGTTAAAACCTGCAACTTTACGTAAAACGCGTGTCAAAAATCTTATATATATTATTGCCCATATGGGTAAATAGTCCTGCAAAACTTCTATCTGATTGTTTAAGTTCAATAAATTTTAATAACCTCAAATATTTGCAGGATACCTCTATTCTTTATGATTATTCTCAAAATTTTAAAAAAGAGTAATTAACTATTTTAAAGCTATTTTCTGTTAATTTTGATTAATTTTTTTACGTATTTTTTTAACGACCTTAAAACTCTAAAAATCTATTTAACTGTTTTTAAAGATAATTGTATTATAATGGAGGGAGATTATGGTACATGTTTCATATTCGAGCGTAAATGAAATGCTTGACCACTGGAAATTTAGGAAAAATATGAGAAATCGGATTAAAAAAAGCTTTAATTTAGAAAGACTTTTTAAATCGCATGAAAAATATCGGGATTTGGAAAGTGCAGTTTACAATAAACTAAAAAAACGAGAAGAAAAGGAAAGAAATCTATAAAATAATATACCTATTTTAAAATTTGGAATATTTTTTAAATTTTTTTGTTTGTTTGCTATTTTTATGTATTATTTTAAATCTGGGTTTATCAGTTTTATAAAAAAATCAGAAAAGTATAAATCGTGAAGGTAGACATTAGTATAAATAATATTAATTTTGGCAGCAGATATGCTATATTTTAAATAAAATCTAAATATAACTCTAAATCACGAAAACGTTTTTATTGTTATTTGTAAAATTCAGGCGAAAATATGTTAGAAAATATTTTAAAAAACACTTCAGAAGTAGTGTCAATCGAAGAATTAACCGAACTTTTAAAAAAAGAAGAAAAAATTGCATACATCGGCTTTGAACCAAGTGGCAGAATTCACATGGGCCATTACTTGCAGATAAGAAAGATGATAGACCTTCAAAAGGCAGGATTTAAGATAATAATTTTGTTAGCCGATTTACACGCATACTTAAACCAGAAAGGAACAATGGAAGAAGTAAGGGCTCTCGGTGAAGAAAACAGAAAAGTATTTGAAGCAATGGGTCTTGTTGCAGATTACATTTACGGAAGCGAGTTTCAGTTAAAAGACGAGTATACAATCGATGTCTACAAACTCGCACTTTCAACCACCTTAAACAGGGCAAGAAGGAGTATGGAAGTAATTGCCAGAGAAGACGAAAACCCGAAAGTCGCAAGTGTGGTATATCCACTAATGCAGGTAAACGATATAAAACACCTAAATGTGGACGTTGCAGTTGGTGGAATGGAGCAGAGGAAAATTCACATGCTTTCAAGGGAAATTTTGCCGAGCATGGGCTACAAAGCTCCAGTATGCATACACAACCCTGTTTTAACAGGACTTGATGGCGAAGGTAAGATGTCTTCTTCAAAAGGAAACTTCATCGCAGTAGATGATGATGAAGATACAATTCAGAAAAAAATGAAAAACGCATTCTGCCCTATGAAAGAAGTTTCGGGAAATCCTGTTTTAGAAATTGCTAAATACTATTTAAAATACCCTGCAACTGTGAAAAGGCCAGAAAAATTCGGTGGAGATTTAGTTTTAGAAAATTATGAAGCTTTAGAAAATGCATACGTTGAAGGGCTTCACCCAATGGATGTTAAAAACCTCGTTTCAAACCAATTAATTGAAATTTTAAGACCTATTCGCGAAAAAATGAATGAATGATGATTAATAGTGAAAATATGGCGTTAGATCAATTATATTTTGGAAATACATTATATTCGTACATGATATTTTTAATATTCATATTTTTTGGAGTATTTTTTGGAAAAGTAATGTACATATTCTTAAATAAGTATGTACGCGTTCTTGCAGGAAAAACAAAGACAAAATTAGATGATGTAGTACTCGATGCAGTAGAAATTCCGTTAATAATCGTAGTATTCGTTTTATTTTTATATTACGGTTCAAACAGCTTAATTTTACCGGAAAATTTAGCGTTATGGCTTAATGAATCTTTAACCGTGGCAATAACCTTTGCAGGAGTTTTATTTTTACTTAAAATTGTAGATGACATAATTGTAAATTATGTTGTTCCAATTGTAGAAAAGTCAGAAAATAAACTCGATGACCAGCTTGTCCCTTTAATGAGAAAATTGGTCAAATTTTTGATTTTAATTGCAGGTTTATTGCTTATTTTATCAAATGTCGGTTATAACATTTCAGCACTTCTTGCAGGACTTGGTATTGGTGGTTTGGCAGTTGCGCTTGCTGCAAAAGATACTATTGAAAATTTAATTGCAGGATTTATTATAATCGTTGACAGGCCTTTTAAATTAGGCGACTGGATAAAATGGGGCGGAAAAGAGGGTATCGTAGAAGAAGTTGGAATCAGGAGTACCCGTGTTCGTTCATTTGGAGACACCATAATCACTGTTCCAAATGCAAACATCGTTCAAACGGAAATCGAAAACTTCTCAGAACGGAGAAAAAGGCAGGTAAAAGCAACAATTGGTTTAACTTACGATACTCCGGTTGACAAGGTAAAACGTGCAAAAGAAATAATAGAAAACGTTTTAAATGAACATCACGGAGTTGTAGATCCTATAAGGGTTTCATTTGTTGAATTCGGAAGTTTTTCACTTGATTTACGGGTAGAATACTTTGTAAGAGATTTTGGGTTTGATTTCTTCTTAAATACGAAAGATGAAGTAAATATCAAGATTAAAGAAGAATTTGAAAAAGAGAATATCGAATTTGCATTCCCTACGCAGACTGTATACTACAAAAAAGAATAATAATCTATTTTTATATTTTTAAGGGAAACTTATGGATAAGACGTGGGCGTTAATTTTTGCAATTGTTGTTGGATTTGTAGCATCCCTTCAACCAGTGGTAAATTCAAAATTGGGGCAAAATATCGGTTCTAAAAATGCAGTATTTGTAAATTTCTTAATCGGACTCTTTTTAATCGGGTTAATAATCCTAATTAGTGACCCTTCTTCAATTAAACAGCTTTCAAAAGTTCCAAGTTTAAATCCCGTTTATCTTCTTGGAGGAATTATGGGCGTTATAATTGTTCTGCTTTCATTAATTGTCGTACCTGAACTTGGGGCGCTTTCCGCATTTTCAATTTTTGTTGGGGTTCAATTGATAAGTGGTGCGTTAATTGACCACTTTGGATTATTTGGGCTTCAAAAATCGCCCATAACGCTTATTAAAATATTTGGAATATTGCTACTACTTGTCGGCATGAGAATCCTGATTAAATAATCTTAAACTAAATGCTGATTTTTATTAAAAAACTTTTTTAAAATATTATTTAGTGATATGATAAAAACTAAATAATTATTTAGTGTTATTTAAGAAAACTTTATAGTAATCACATATTTATATATCTTTAAAAATAAAATAATATTAAGTATTAACTTAGTGTAAATATATCTAAAATCGTAATATCAAATACTGGCAAAGTTTTGTTATTTACCGTAAAGTATTACTCAAATTTAAAAGAAAATGTATCAAAAGTGATTGCTATGGATTTTATTATTGGTTTTTCAGCATTTTTACTTGGCGCAATGCATGCACTTGAACCCGGCCACGGAAAATCGGTAATGGCAGCATACGTGATGGGAACGAATGCAAATCTGAAAGAAACGCTTACCCTTGGTTCTACAATCTTGTTTTCACACGTATCAATCATATTACTATTAGGGCTTTTTTCAATTTATTTAGTTAAATATCTCAATATTGCGTATGTAAATACAATAATGGAACTTCTTGGTGGTGTTATTCTTTTATTGGTTGGATTATGGATTGTTAAAAGTTATTATTTTCCCCACAAACACCATATCGACACGAATAAAGGAGCATTAGCCATAGGATTATCTGCAGGTTTAGTTCCGTGTCCTGCTGCACTTGCAGTATTGTTATTTAGTATTTCAAATAACGCAATTTTTGATGGGCTAACTTACGTAATCGTGTTTAGTATCGGGCTTGCGATGAGTATTGCATTATTTTCGATACTATTTGTAAAAAGCAAGAATTTTTTAGAAAAATACATGAAAAACGAAAATGTAAATAGGCTGCCACTGATTAGCGGGGCAATAATTATATTATTTGGGCTCTGGAACATATCTGGTCCGATAATAGGAATTCATTAAAAAGAGAATATAATTTTTAAATTTATCCAAAGACCATTAATATTCCATCAAGGGCCATCTGGATAGATATTGCAGTAAGTACCAGACCCATCATCTTTGTAAGTACTTTAAAGCCGATTTTACCAAGCATTTTTTCTAAATCTTTTGAGAATTTTAGTACAAAGTACGATACGATGATACAAAGAGATATTGCAATAATTACTGAAATTTTTCCATCAAAGTCACTTGATTGTGCCATCATGGCAATAACTGCACTGATTGAACCGGGTCCCGTAAGTAATGGAACAGTTAACGGCACTATTGCGATTTCGTTCATTTCATCAAGTTCTTCGCTGTGGCTTTTCAAATGCGATTCAAGTTTCGGGGTTTTTTCAACTTTTGAGGTGTTTCCCTGAATCATATCAAGTGCAATCAAAAACAGTAAAACTCCGCCTGTAATCTTGATTGCAGGAATAGATATTCCAAAAAACCCTAAAATCTGATTACCGAGCAGTGCAAACGTCATTAAAATTGCAAACGCTGCGAGCATAGATTTTCGTATTATTTTTATTTTTTCAATTTTGGAGTACTGGCTTGTTAAAATCAGGTACGTCGGGATTACTCCAAATGGGTTTAGTATAGAGAATAATGATGTAAATGCCAGTATTATAACGTGTACGTCCATATTTTCAACTTTTATTTTTCCAAATTTTCTATAGCATGTTATTTTTTCTTTTTATTCCGTCATACAGGTCGATAGCATTTCCATTTAAAAAGGCAGTCATCGTGTATATTACTCCAGGGGGCATTATACTGGTTGGAGAACCCCTTTTAACGAAATAAACATTTTCAAATCCTAAAAGCCCGCCGTAAATCATACCTGCAATTTTTTGCAAGTTTTTCACGTTTTCAAGGGTGATTACTACGACAGGGTCGTCAGTAGAAACTCCCGAATATCCAATTCCAGGAATTTCTTTAGGAACATCTGAAACACTTGAAGATGAATCATATCCAAATTTTTTTCCAATTTCTTCAACAAAGAGGGCAGCTTCATTTACAAAGTCTTCGCCGCAATAAGTGTCAAACCCGATTATTAGTGAATCTCCATATTCTGAAGCTGTTTTAGAAAGTGCATAAGAAACTCCTTCGCCTGCAGTTTCAGGATTTTTTGAAACACCATTTAAATCATCAAAACCTTCAGCGTGTTTGTGAAGTAACTTAAACACGATTTTATTAACTTCTTCAAGTCTGTCTTCCGGCACGAAAGATGAAATTACAATATCATCCCCGGTAACGTTTGTAATTTTTGATTTTACACCAAGTTTTGCCATTTCAGGCTGGAGTTCTCGCTCTATTTTTTCATTAACAAATTCGTTTGTTTCAACATCATTTGAAGATATATCAACACTTATTGAGGAAATGTACTTCAAAATATCACTCTTTTTCAGGTTTTTGATAAAACTGTTTTGCAGAGCCCAAGTCTCATTAAACTGTTGTTCAATGATTTTTCCCAGCTATTTTTAAAGGTTCTAAGGACATAAGTATCAATATCAAAGTCAATATTAGTTTTGACATCAACAAGTATTAAACCTTCGGCAGGAGATGGCGGGTAACCTTTATTGTAATCTTCTGACAGGATTAGTTCGATAAATTTTTCAGGGTTTTTGAATTTGTGCTTTCCAACGTCTGAAAGTAGCCTTATGATTCGTCGAACCATGTTCCAGAGAAAACTCTCTCCGAAAATATCAATTGTGACGAAATAGTCATTTGAAGATATTTTAATGTCGTAAAGGGTTCTAATCGGGTCTTTGAATTTTGTCTTATCCCGCCTTGCTAAATTCTGGAAATAATGTGTTCCAATAAGTTTTTTAGATGCCTTTTTCATTAATTCGACATCGTGATTTTTATTTGGTAAATTGTACTGGTAATGCCGGTATTCTATTTCGGGAAATGTATCGATTTCTTTACATCCCAAAACCCATATTCCGTCCCATTTAAGTTTAGACTGGACTCTTGGAAGTACCGGCTTTTTGTCCATTTCATAGACAACGTAATTTCCAAGTGCAGATACGCCAAGGTCAGTTCTTCCCCCGTGGTATAATGGGATTCTATTTTTCATTTCTAAATATTCACAGTCTAAAAGTGCATCTGAAATTTTGTCACAAACCGTTTCTCCGTGAGGCTGTGTCTGAAAACTAAATCTTCCGTCGTATGCAATCTTAAATATATACATTTTATCACAATTATATATTGGAATTTCTTGAAATGTCCTCTTCGATATATTTTACAGGTATAAATAATTTATCAAAATTGGAATTTCAAAATATTAATAGTAATATATTAATCAAAGCTACTTTTTTTAATTATTGTATTTTTCAAATTTTATAAAATTTAGAATTTAATTGTTTTGTTTTGAAAAACTTGATTATTTAAAAATATTTAAATTTTAACAGAAATATAGTTACATTTAACACTTGTATTCCGTGATAATATGACAAAAGTTTTAGTAATTGACCCAAAAATTGCAGGAATGTCTGGAGACATGTTTGTTTCATCATTACTTGCACTTACAAATTCCTATGATTTAATGGATGAAGTAATTTTGGAATTGGAAAAATTAAAAAGTTGCAACTCCTTTAAGGTATCTGTAATAGATGAAAAAGTAAATGGAATTTCTGCAAAACAGTTAAAAATTGAAATTGATGAAGAAAGAATAAAAAATCCCGGCGAATTAAAAGAAATTATCATAAATACTTCTAAAAATTTAAAAATCTCTGGAAAAGGGGTTAAAATTTGCGAAAACATAATAAACGATTTAATTGGAGCTGAAGAAAAGCTTCACGGAAATCACTTTCATTTGCACGAAATTTCTTCGCTTGACACTGTTTTTGACATAGTTTTACCCATATTAATTTTAGACAGAAACGGATTTTTAAATGGAAAAATTTATTCAACACCGCCTGCACTTGGAAATGGAAGAATATCTATGGATCACGGGATTATTCCAAGTCCCGCACCTGCAACACTTGAAATTTTATGCAAACACGAATTAAAATGTTCAAAAGTAGATTCTGATTTTGAATTGTTAACTCCAACGGGAGCTGCGATTCTTTCAAACGTTACAGATGAATTTACCGAATCTTATCCTGAAATAGTTCTTTTAAAAACGGGATATGGTGCAGGAACTAAACGAATGGAAAATATTCCAAATGTTTTAAGACTCGTTGAAGGAAACACGAACGAAAAAATAATTGAAAAAACAGTAATTTTGGAAACTAATATTGACGATATATCTTCAGAAGTTTTAGCATATGCAGTTGAGAAGCTTTTAAATGAAGGGGCACCCGATGTATTCATAACTCCAGTTTTCGGTAAAAAAAATCGGCCATCAAGTATGATTTCTGTAATATGTCCATATCACTCCCACGAAAAATTTGCAAAAATTTTAATTGAAGAAACAGGAACTCTTGGAGTTAGGATTAACCATTATGATAAGATCAGGGCCAAAAGAAGAATTGAAAAATTAAAAATTAATATAAATGAAATTGATTTTGAATTTGACGTGAAAATATCCGATTTAAATGGTGAAATTGTAAATATAAAACCAGAATTTGAAGATTTGAAAAAAATTGCAAAAATTTTAAATATTCCGTTAAGAGATGTTTTAAGGCATGCAAACTCTAAAATAAAAGAAATTTATGGTTTTTAAATTATTATCTTACCATACTTTTAAATCAATTCCTTCAATCAAAACTCTGTTTCCTTCAACTTCAACTACAACGCCGCTGTGGACTTTTTGCATCATGCAGTGAGTTGGGATAAATTTAACAGTTTTTCCAACTTCTGGAGTTTTTCCTCTGTAAACTCCTTCAAATGCAGCAACGAGTGCAATTCCAACTTCAATATATTTTATTTTTTCTGAATTAAACCTGTTACAAGGGCCTTCAAGATGTACAACATACATTCCGTGGGAGTCATCAATTATTTCAGCAAAATGTGGAATTGGGCATCCAAGAGGTCTGTATTTGATATGGTCGCCTTTTTTTATTGGATTTTTTGAAAGAATTATGAGCGTTTCTCTGCAAGAATGTTCTTCAGGAAGTGGGTCAAGTAAAAAGTCCGCTTCATAGCCATCTAAAAGTCCGATAAGTCCAGTTTTGGATTCACATGTCTTTTTAATTTCAAGAGGTTCTGAAGTTGACACAATCTCTTTTATTTTTTCAATGTTTCCTTTAAATTCTTCTTTGAATAATAAGGGGCAGTTTTCAGGGGTTTCTCCTTCAAGGATTTTTTCTGCGAAGAGATCACATCTTTTATATCCGCAGGCTTTGCAGTTATATCCTGGAAGCAGTTTGGTAATTTCTTTTATATTTTCCATGTTATTCACCAATATATTTGGTAAACCCATCGATTCTTCTTAAAACACCCCTATGGTGTTTTTTAGCAACTTTAGTTTCCCCAACACACAAAGTACAAACGCAAAGTGGAGCGTTGTGTCTTAATTCTTCATTTTCAAGGTCTACAATATCTTTTGCTTCAATTATCTCTTCAGAGATTTCTGCACAACCCTGTCCGCTAAGCCCGTTTACATCATATATTGTACATTTCGGGTTCATTTCAAGAACTCTTTCTCTAAATACTTCCCTTTCAGCCTGTGAAATAATGTCTCCTTTGGTTATTGCAACAACATCAGCACTGGTTAAAAAAGGTCCAACTTTTCTAGGGGTATTCGGGCCAGATGTAGCATCAATTACGCAAATTCCAAGGCTGTTTTCGGTGTATGGCGCACAACGGTGACAAAGACCTGCAGTTTCGATAATTAATGTATCAACGCCTTCTCTTTCAGCCCATTCTGCCATTTCTTCTAAATTATAAATTGCAAAGTGGTCAGGACACATATCTTTACTTAATCCAACAAGTGTCGGAATTCCAAGTTTTCCGTATCTTGTATCGTCATCAGTATACAAACAGTCAATTTTAACAACTGCCGGTTTGTTTCCTTTGCTTACAAGCTGTTTTATTGTGTGGGTCATCACTGAAGTTTTTCCTGCACCCGGAGTTCCTGCAACAATTATCATTTTCAATATTTCACGTCCAATTTAGTTAATTACCAGAAACTGCCGGAGTTTCTATGTCTTTTAAGTTTAATTTTTCGCCATGCCTTACTTTTTCTCTCATTGAAAGCATCCAGCTGTCAATTTCACTCAATCTTTGAGATACTTCTTTTTCTTCAGGTGTGGTTTCAATAATTTCGGTCATTCCACCATTTCTCATAACAACCCGTCTTGTAGTCATTAAAGCGAGAACCGGGTCGTGTGTAATTACCATAACAATTTTTCCGCATCCTGCAAGGAGTTCGAGTGCTTCGTGCTTTTTAATTCCAGCATTTTCGATTTCATCAATTAAAACAATCGGTGAATCGCTGATAACTGCAACATCTGCAACCATTAAGCTTCTGGACTGTCCACCACTGAGTATTGTTAAGTTGTAATCCTTTTTAATCGGTTCTCCAGTAAGCTGGTTTGCTAAATCGACTACTTTATCGACGATTCCTTCAGAATTCATGCCTCTGCTTTTTGCATGCATAATTAAAAATTCTTCAACCGACATGTCTGCTAAAAAGTTCATGTTTTGCGAAAGCTGGGCAATTCTTCTTTTTCTTGGGTCCCTTCTCATTTCAATATCTGGAACATTTCCATTTACGAGTATTTTTCGTTTTGAAGGAGTATCTCCCTGAGCAAGCTGTTCAATATCGCTTATTAAGTTAGATTTTCCACTTCCTGTTGGCCCAACTACTCCAAAAATTTCTCCTCGTTTTACAATTAATTCGTTTACTTTTTCAGATTCTCCGCACTTGTTGAATCCGCCAATAATTTTAATTTCTTCGATATTCATGAGTTACACCTTTTTAACTTAAATTTTTCCGAAAGTGTCCCCTCTTAATCCTCTTCTCAGAGTTTCCAGTGAAATTACTTCTTCAAATGAAATATTTCCAAGATTTACGTCATTCCCAAAACGTAATATAAATTCAACCTGCTGATTTTTTTGAGGTGCTTCAAGGATTATTTTAGACATATCGACATTTTCAGCAAGTATCTCAAGTTCTTCCTTTTTCACGTTCCCTTTTTCATCAAAAAGACCGATTGATTTTCCACTTTCTCTGCCTTCGATTATTACAAAGTCTGCACCGGATTCAAGGTCTTTTTTTACGAGTTCTACTCTTTCATGGATTTCAAGTTCACTATCTAATACGATACTTTTCTTTCCAACTTCTGAAAGAACGATAAAACCTGCTTTTTTTGCCTGTTTTATTGCGTAATCTTTGTCTTCAGGTTTTAAGTTCATTGAACCATCAGATATTTCCACACATTCAAATCCAAGGTCTTTACATTCTTTTAGGAATTCTTCAAAAAGATTTTTTGAAAAACAGACTTCAAAGAGCGTTCCTCCAGGGTAGGGTTTAATGCCGTATTTTTTGTAATTTTCAATTTTTTCCTTAACGACATTTTTAGACTGAACAGCGCTTGTACCCCATCCAAATTTTGCAAAAGTGATGTATTTTCCAGATACTTTTAGATAATCGTTGATAAAGTCCGGGGATAATCCTTTATCGATTACCATGGTATTTTCAGTCCCTTTTTTCAGGTTTAAAAAAGAAAATGCGTTCATAATTACACGACCATATCTTATAAGAAATAAGGTTGGGAATATTTTTATTATAATATCATTTTAATGTATTATATGAATTATCAATTATATAATTTGTTATTTGTAACGGGAATTTCATTTCTTATAAGAAATATTCGGTATTAAAACCATATCACAATCAATAAAAAATAAAATGACTAATTATCAGTAGTTTAAATTTGGAGTTGATCACATGAATATTACTCGGATGCACGGTGCTGGCGGAACCGTAATGCAAAAGTTAATTAAGGAAACAATACTCGGTAACTTAGAAAATACTAAAATTGAAGGCGGGATTGGTCTTGAATCTCTTGACGACGCCTCAACTATACCTCTTGGAGACAAAGAAATAGTTTTTACTGTTGATGGGCACACTGTGCAGCCGATATTTTTTCCAGGCGGAGATATCGGTAGGATTTCAGTATGTGGGACTGTAAACGACCTTTCAGTAATGGGTGCAAAACCTGTTGCACTTTCTCTTTCAATCGTCCTTCCAGAAGGCTTTGACATTGAAAAACTTGATAAAATAATGAAATCCATAAACGAAGCCTGTAAAGAAGCAGGTGTTGCAATAATTACGGGAGATACAAAAGTTTCAAATGTTGACGATATAATCATTTCATCTGCAGGAATCGGCCTTGTTGATTCTGGAAAAGCTGTAAGAGACTGCGGAATGAAAGACGGGGATGTAATAATTGTTAGTGGAAATATCGGAGAACACGGTCTTACGATACTACTTACAAGAGAAGGCTTTGAATTTGAATCGGATTTAAAATCAGACGTAGCTCCTGTAAATGGGCTTGTTCAAAGCGTTTTGAGTGCTGGATTTGAAATTAATGCAATGAAAGACCCAACAAGAGGCGGTCTTGCAGATTCATTAAATGAAATGGCAGAAAAAAGTAATTTAGGTGTATTGGTTTACGAAGACAAAATCCCCATAAGCGATGAAGTTCAGGCTATTGGTGAAGCTCTCGGAATTGACCCGTTAACAGTTGCAAACGAAGGAAAAGTCGTAATGTCTGTAAATGCGGAAGATTCAGAAAAAATACTTGAAATTTTAAGGGCGCACCCACTTGGAAAAAACGCCAAAATTATTGGGAATGTGACATCTGAACACAAAGGGGTCTTAATGGAAACAATTGTTGGAAAAAGAATTGTTGACACGCCAATGGGCGACCCGATTCCGAGAGTATGTTAAAACTTTTGAAATAATTAAATTTATTTTTTTATATTTTAAAATTTTATATTTTCAAACATCTAAACGATTATTCGTATTTTATACAATTAATTCTATGTCTCTGGTTTAATCTATTTTATGCCGTAATTAATCCTTTATTTTAACAATAAGCTATAATAATAGCGTTTTATAAAATTATAATTGTAAGAGTTATATTGAATTTGGGGAATTCGATATATAATTTTAAAGGGGGGTTTTAATGAAAATTTTCAAGATATTTCTTGTAATGGTAATTTTGGGGGCCATTTCAGGAATATATGCAGAAGATACCACGATTTATGTAAATAATACTCATTACTGGTATCAAAGCGGTTTATTTGTAGAATCAAATAATTCTATTCAGGATGCAATAGAAAATGTGCCAGAAAATGGAACAGTTGAACTAACGGCTGATTTAAAAGTAGTTAATGGTATCAAAATCAATAGAAGCGATATTACAATAGATTTAAAAGGAAATACGATTTCTGGAAACTATGAAGGTTTGGGAATTACTGTTTCTGGAAATAACGTAGTTTTAAAAAATGGGGTAATTTCGAATTTTGATTATGGAATAATGCTCGAAAACTCAGAAAACTGTAAAATTTCAAATAACGAAGTGTTTGGAAATACTTATGATGGAATTTACCTACTTAATTCAAAAAATAACGATGTTTCTGAAAATTTAGTTCATGAAAACGGGTTTATCGGGATTATTTCTTCGGGAATATATTTAAACGGGTCTGAATTTAATAATATCACTAAAAATACGGTAAATAATAATATTTACAGTGGAATTGAGCTTTTAAATTCAAAAAACAACCTTATTTCAGGAAATAAAGTTTTTGAAAACGAAGACAATGGAATTTTTGTCAGAAATTCAGAAAATAATTCAGTAGTATTCAATGAAATATCCCAAAATGAAAATAACGGTATTTTGGCAAGAGAATCTGGATTTAATACAATTGAAAGCAATAATATCTTTGAAAACGAAGATTCTGGAATTTATTTCTGGAAATCTTTTGAAAATAGCATATCAAAAAATAAAATTTCTGAAAATTCAAATGGGGTAATCTTTTGGGATTCCGATTTGAACGTACTTTTTAAAAATAAATTATTAAATAACGCGGAATCCGGAATTTCAATAGAATTTAACACAGAAGATAACATTATTTATGATAACCTGTTTAATAACTCATTAAATGTAAATTTCAAAGATTCCGGTAAAAATTTTTGGAATATTTCAATTAGTAATAACACAAACATAATTGACGGGGAATTTACTGCAGGAAATGTTTGGTATACTCCAGAAGGTACTGGATTTAGTCAAAAAGCAATAAATCAAGATTCAGATGGGGATACGCTTTCTGAAACTTACTTCGAACTTAACGTTGAAAATATAGATTATAGTCCATTAGCACCAGATACACTACCTCCGGTGGTAAACATTATTTCACCAAAAGAAAATACGTTCTTTAATGAAAATGAAACTGTAATAATTGATGTTTCAGTAAATGACAACTCTGGAATTCACGTTGTAATGCTTGAAATAGATGACGACTACAAAGAACTCTTGATACAAAATGGAACAGTTTATTCTAAATCGCTTGATAACTTAGACTATGGGGCTCACACGATTAGAATATACGCAGAAGATACCGCTGGAAACGTAAATTCTTTAGAATCAAGGGTATTTTCAATATCAACGCCAGATTCAACTCCTCCCGAAGTTAAAATTATCTCTCCCGTATCAAAATCTTATGCAGAAGGTTCGGAAATTTCGATAAAAGTTCAGATTATTGATGAATCCGATATATATTCGGTTTATGCAAAGATTGATGACTGCACGGTAGATTTAATTGAAAGTAACGGGTATTATGTGAATATTCTCGATAGTATGGGTTGGGGGGCTCATACTTTATGGGTAATTGCAACAGATGCTGCAGGAAATTCAAATTACAACGAAAAAGTTACATTTGAAATAAATGAAGGGGATATTACACCACCAGAAGTTGAAATCATCGAGCCTGAAAGTGGAGAGTCGTTAGAAGAGACAGATATTTCAGTTAAAGTCTCGGCAACAGATGATTCAGGAATAGCTTCTGTAAAAGTAATGCTCGATGAAAAAGTAAGTTTTACTTTGACAAAAGATTCAGAATATTATGTGGGAACAATAACAGACCTTTCGTATGGTATTCATACATTGAGAGTTTATGCAGAAGATGATGAGGAAAATATAAATTCAGATGAGGTTATACAGTTTAAAATAGAAGTTCCAGATTATTCATACTTAAAACCGGTTACATCTGAAACAGTAGTGGAAAATACGCAAGAAAATTCAGTTTCTGAAAATACTACTACAGATATAGACTTAGATAACGAAACAGAAAATATTTCAGAAATTGAAAATAATTCGGGTGAAGGAACTGAAAATTCTACAGATACATCCCCAGATGATGAAATAGATAGTAATACTGATACTGAAACAGAAGAAACTTCACCGGGTAGTACAGAAGACACAACCGAAGAAACAGATACTTCAAGTGAAACAGAAGATTCTGGAGAAACTTCTCAAGAAGAAACAGGGGACAATTTAGACGGCGATACTTCGGGTGAAACAGAAGAAACTTCACCGGGTAGTACAGAAGACACAACCGAAGAAACAGATACTTCAAGTGAAACAGAAGATTCTGGAGAAACTTCTCAAGAAGAAACAGGGGACAATTTAGACGGCGATACTTCGGGTGAAACAGAAGAAACTTCATCAGAAGGTACAGAAGACACAACCGAAGAAACAGAAGATTTTTCAGAAGATACGGCTGAAAACAGTGAACCCGAAGGCAGTGAAGAAGCAGTTATTTAAAAATTTAATAAATTAAAAAAAGAATTAAATTAATTTTTCTACAATATCCATATTTTCTTTAGCGTTTTCATTTTCGGGGTCAATTTCAAGGGCTTTTTTATAACAATAGATCGATGATTCATAATCTTTCAATCCGACATACGAATTTCCTTTTAAAATCCAGGTATCTGGGTTTCTTGGTTCTAATTGAATTGCTAAATCAAAATTGGATATTGCACCAACGTAATTTTTCATATTATCAAGGCAGATTCCTTTATCAACTAAAACATCTGCATTTGATGGGTTTATTTCTAATGCATCATCATATTGGTCTATCGCATCATCATAGTTTTCCATATCTCGATATGCATTTGCTTTGTAATAAACTGGATATTCACTTTCAGAGTCGATATTTTTTGCTTTATCAAAACATTCTATCGCATCATCATAGTTTTGCAGTTTTAAAAGCGCTTTTCCTTTTCCAAGTAATGCATTATCCATTTTTTCATTAATTGAAAGAGCTTTATTGTATGAATCGATGGATTCGTCATAGTTTCCAAGTTTAAACTGTACTTCCCCTTTGTTATACCATACTTCTGAATTGTTAGCATCAATTGAAATGGATTTATCAAAACATTCAATAGCTTCTGAGTACCTGTAGAGGTTACTTAGTGTAATTCCTTTATTATTCCATGTTTTTGAGTTTTCGGGATTGATTTTTAAGGAGTTATCGTACATTTCAAGGGCTTTTTGGTAATTTCCAGTTTTTGAAAGAACCATTCCCATACCGTTAAAAGCTTCTGAGTTTTTCGGGTCAATTATAAGAGCTTTATTAAAACATTCGGTTGCTTCACCGTATATTCCAAGTTTTAAAAGTGAATTTCCCTTGTTTACCCATATTTCAGTAGATTTTGGGTTTTCCAAAAGTGCAAGGTTGTATTCGGATATTGCGTCAACATAATTTCCTTGACTGTACAGTTCAAGACCTTTATCGTTATAAGATTTTGATTTTTGGCCGCCTATGCACCCAGATACTATAAGCAATAAAATTACGGTCAAAATAACGACAATTTTTCGCATACCTACTCACCACTCCGAGGATTTGAGCGTTAATTGAGTTTTTATATATTAATGCCAAAATAAATAGTTTTGTTATTGTATTTTTGGAAAATCTATTAAAAAACGAGAGTTACGAAAAAATTATAATATCTTTATAAAAATCTCGGCACAAAATAAAATGTTCCAATTGCACTTCCAAGGTTTGCAAGCGCGGCAACTAAAAGAACCCGCATCGCCTGATTTTCCATTAATTCTTTAAAGCTTTCCGTATTCATCATTTTTCCAATGTCGTTAAAGGAAACATCTCTAAATTTAAGCTCAACTAATCCTGCAACGTATCCTGCACCAATTACTGGAATTAATGACGTGATTGGAGCAGCTAAAAACGCTGCAATCATCGTTTGAAGTTTACCCCGTGCTATAAGAACACCCAATGATGAAAGACAGCCATTTACAAGAACCCACTCGATTGTGAGGCTTTTTAATGCTTCAAGATTTGATGACACGCTGTAAAATCCGTATAATATGATTAATAGAATTGCAATCGAAATTACTTTACCTAATACATTTGACTTTTTTTTTATTTCCATTAAAGATTTTAAGTCGATGTCTTCCCCAGATTCCATCTGTTTGAGGTAATTTTTAATTCCCGGAACGTGTCCAGCACCAACTACTGCAACGATATTTTCTTTTCCTTTGCTTGCTTCAAAGAGGTTTTTTGCCATGTATTTATCTCTTTCATCAACAAGAGTTTCGTAAATTGAAGGAGAAATATCCTTTAAAAGTAAAATTAAATCATCAGCATTTGAAACCATGTCGTTAACTGCTTTTTCATCTAATTCGATGTTTTGTTCTGTTAATAAGCCTACTAAAAAGTCAAACTTCTCTTTAAACGTCATTTTATTAATTGTTCTTGATAGTGTAATATTAATTGGTCTATCAATTAGTGAAATTGGTTTTCCGTATTGTATCGCAAGGTCGGTGGCTTTTTTCATTTCACTTCCAGGTTTTATCCCGAATTGTTCCCCGATATTTTTCTGGAAGTTTGCTAAAATAGTGTGAACTATGTAAATTCCTACTTTTCCCTGTTTTATGACTGATTTTAAATCCACGTCATTTTTTTTATTTTGAAACATGGCTGCAAATCGGTCTTTATCCAATTCAATAGCTATCAATTCAGGATTTGTTTCTATAATGGAGTTTTCTACTTCCATAACGCTATCGTCAGATACGTGAGCAGTTCCTACCAATCTGATGTTGCATTCAGTAACGCCATTGTTAACCCTTATATACATTTTACCACCAATATATCTATCAGCTATATCAATTATGGATTATATATATTTGTTGATAAATAATCTGGTGGAAGAATGATTTTTGTAAGAGACGTAATGAAAAGGCCAATTACCTTGAATAAAGATGATAATATCGAACAGGCAATCTTAACATTTAGGAAAAATAAGATAAGTGGTGCACCTGTTGTTGAAGGCGAAAAAATTGTTGGAATTATCTCTGAAAGTGATATAATTAAAGCTTTAACTTCACATGACGAGAGATTTAGATTAGTACTTCCATCTCCTTTTGATTTGATTGAATTACCGTTAAAAACAGCGATAAAAATTGAAGAATTTAGGGGAGACGTAGAAAACGCACTTAAAACAGAAGTTTTCGAAGCGATGATTGAAAAGGTGGTTACCGTATCACCCGAAACTCCGATAACTGAAGCTGCCGAAATAATGGTAAAAAACAAAGTAAAACGGTTACCAGTTGTTGAAGACGAAAAATTAGTTGGAATTATAACAAGGGGCGACTTGATAGAGGCAATGATTTAAGGGTGAAGTTTAATGAAGTTGAATTCTCCTTCCAGAATACATATGGGATTAATTGATTTAAATGGCGAACTTGGAAGGGTTGATGGTGGAGTAGGTGTTGCTCTGGATTACCCTAATTTTCAGATTGAAGGAAAAGAAAGTAGCGAGATAGAAATAGATTTCAAAATTAAAATTGACGAAAAAGACAGAGAAAATTTGGAATTAAGAATTAAAAATGCTGCGAAAAATGTTCTTGACAGTATTGGAAAAGAAGGAATAAGTTTAAAAGTAAATGAAGCAATTTTATCCCATTCTGGACTTGGAAGTGGAACTCAGGTGTCGCTTTCTACAGGAAAAATTACCTCATTAGTTTACGGTGTAGATTTAAGTGCAGAAACAATAGCAAGAATTACTGGAAGAGGCGGAACTTCAGGAATTGGGGTTGCAGCTTTTGAACATGGTGGTTTTATCGTTGATGGGGGGCATTCGTTTGGTGAAGGAAAAGATAAAATTGATTTCAGACCTTCTTCAGCATCAAAGAATGTAAAACCCTCTCCAGTATTATTCAGGCATAATTTTGACTGGGATATTGTTTTAACAATTCCAAAAGGAGAACAGGTCTGTGGAGATAGGGAAGTTGACATATTTAGAAAATTCTGCCCAGTTCCATCAGAAGACGTTCAAAAAATATGCAGGCTCGTTTTGATGAAAATGATGCCGGCAGTTGTTGAAAAAGACTTTGATTCGTTTGGAATGGCAGTAAATGAACTTCAAAATCTTGGATTTAAACGTGCAGAAGTTGGACTTCAAAAACAAAGTTTAAAAAACTTGTTATCAAAGCTTCAAGACGTTTCATACAGCGGAATTTCAAGTTTTGGACCAACAATTTATTCATTAGGGAATAAAGATGTGATAACTGAAATTTCAAACGAAATTTTCGATGAATTCGGAATTGAAGGCGAAATTATATCTACAAAAGCAAATAATTCCGGTTTTGAGATAATCAACTAATTATTAACCAAATAATTAATGGTCAAACCACTGTGAAACTCATGGAATATACAAAAGAAATTATAAGAAACATGAATTTAAAATTTAGAAATATCGATGGAAAGAAGCTTTTGTTAGCAATTTCAACCGATAAAGCCGGGAATGTTTTAATGACTGCATTTATGAGCGAAGAGTCTTTAGAAAAATCAATTGAAACAGGATACATGCATTACTACTCTACAAGCCGGGATAAAATATGGCAAAAAGGCGAAGAAAGTGGAAATGTGCAAAAAATAATCGATATTTTCAGGGACTGTGATGGGGATGCACTCCTGTTCACAGTTGAACAGACTGGATGGGCATGTCATGAAGGTTATATGTCCTGTTTCCATAATAAAATTGATTTAAATACTGGAAAATCTACTGTTGTTGGAAATAAATTAGATTAATACTTAATTTAAATTATTTTTTAAAATTTAAATATTTTTTATCGTTTTTATGGTGAGACCATGTCTGTCAAAGAGTTTAATCAAAATTTAAATGAAAATAAGAAGTTTAACGACTGTATAATTACCGTAGATACCTGTGTGGTTATTGACGGCAGGATTACTGAATTAATACTCGATGGAACAATCGAAAAGTGTAAAATAATTGTTCCAGAAGCAGTAATTTCAGAATTAGAAGCGCAAGCAAATAAAGGTAGAGAAATCGGGTATTTTGGAATCGAGGAATTAAAAAAACTAGTGAATGTTGCAAAAGAAAACGAAATAGTAGTTGAATATTACGGGGAACGGCCTTCAATTGGTGAGGTTTCGCTTGCAAGGGCCGGGGAAATAGATGCAATGATTAGAAAAGTTGCAAAAGATACAGATTCAATACTTTTTACAAGCGATAAAATCCAGTACAGTCTGGCAGTTGCACAAAATATCAATGCACATTTCTTAAAAGTTCAGGAAGAAAAGGTAGATTTAAAATTGATTGGATATTTTGATGAATTTACAAGTTCAGTTCACTTAAAAGAAAACTGTTTACCTTACGTTAAAAAAGGAAGACCCGGAAAAGTTAAATTAATTCCATTTGCAGATGAAATTTTAGATAGAACTGAAATGAAAGTAATAATTGACAATATTTTAAAATATACTGAGCAAAATCACGGACTAATTGAAATCGAAAGAAGAGGAGCTACAGTAATCCAGCTTGGAAACTTGAGGATTTCGATTGCAAGACCCCCATTTTCAGAGGCTTTAGAAGTTACTGCAGTAAGGCCAATTACTAAAGTGTCTTTGGAAGACTACAACCTTTCCGAGGATTTAAAAGTACGATTAGACAGTGCAGAAGGAGTTTTTGTTTCAGGAGCTCCTGGAAGCGGTAAATCCACGTTTGTTTCAGCACTTGCTGAAAGATACAAAAATATGGATAAAATCGTAAAAACAATGGAAAGTCCAAGAGATTTGCAAGTTGGGGCGGAAATAACTCAGTACGCGCCACTTGAAGGGAGCATGGAAAAAACATGCGATATTTTGCTTTTAGTAAGGCCAGACTACACGATATACGATGAAGTTCGTAAAACAAAGGATTTTGAGATATTTGCAGACATGAGGATGGCTGGAGTTGGAATGGTTGGTGTAGTCCACGCTTCAAAAGCGATAGATTCAATTCAAAGGCTTATTGGAAGGGTAGAACTTGGAATAATCCCTCAAATTGTAGATACTGTAATTTTTATTGAAAATGGTAAGATTGGAAAGGTCTACGAAGTAGAATTTAATGTTAAAGTGCCACACGGAATGAAAGAAGCGGACCTTGCAAGACCCGTAATTGAAGTAGTCGACTTTTTGACAAAAACTCCAGAATACGAGATATATACTTACGGGGAGCAGGTCGTTGTAATGCCGATAAAAGAAACGGCAGAGACCAAAAGTCCGGTTTTAAGATATGCAGAAGAAAAAATTTCGGAAGTTTTGAAAAAACACCTTCCAAAAAAATCAAGGCCAGATATTAAAGTTGTAAACAACGATACTGTTGAAGTAAAAGTTTTGGAAAAGTTCATTCCTGCGATAATTGGAAAAGGCGGAAAGGAAATCTCAAAACTCGAAGAAATAACGGGTTTGCGAATAAGTGTCAGGGAAAAGGACGAATTTGTTGAGAATGAAAACGAATTTGAAACTTACGAGTTTATAAACGACTACGAAAGTACAAAACTTACTCAAACCGGAAAACACGTTATCGTTGAACTTGGTGAGGACTATATCGGTGCAAATATTAAGATTTACATCGAAGGGGAATACGCATGTTCTGCAACGGTCAGTTCAAACGGTACTGTAAATATCAGTAAAAAAACTGCAATCGGAAAAGATTTGGCAAACGCAATGAAAAAAGGAAAGGATATTTACGTAGAATTTTAATTTATTTTTTAAAAAGTGCGGAAACTTCTGCATCATCTGAAAATATTTTTTGTTTTTGTTTTTCCCTAAATTCAGATAATTTTTTTTCAATTTTTTCATCAGAAATGGATAGCATTTCAGCGGCCAATATTGCGGCATTTTCTCCCCTATCGATTCCAACGCAAGCTGCAGGAATTCCTGGTGGCATCTGAACAGCGCTTAGCAATGCATCAAGTCCATCCAATTTACTTTCAACAGGAACTGCAATAACTGGTTTTGTAGTCATTGCCGCAACAACTCCGGGTAAGTGTGCCGCAAGTCCTGCAATTGCAATAAATACTTTTGATTTTGAATTTTTAACAATTTCTTCGACTAATTCTGGAGTCCTGTGTGCTGAAGCCACTTTTACTTCATAATCAATTTCAAATTCTTTTAAAATAGAAACTGCCTTTTCTGCAATCTTTACATCACTTTTGCTGCCCATAATTATTGTTATCATTTTGTCACCTGTAATTTTATGTATACTTTTAAAGAACTCTATTTTATGGTTTTTACATAACGTGTTTTTATCAGTTATTTAAATATTTTATAAATTTAAAATTTAGAATTTAAAGTTTTAATTTAATCTTGATATACATAGTTTAATTACAATCAAAATAAATATTATTTTAAGACGTATTTTAAAATTAAACAGGGGATACTATGGTGTGCGGAAACGAAGTAGAAAGAACATTTGTAGCTTTAAAACCTGATACTGTTTCAAGAAAGCTTGTTGGAAGGGTAATTCAAAGGTTTGAAGACCGGGGCTTTGAAATCGTTGAAATGAGAATGTTAACCCTTACAAAAGAAATGGCGGAAGAATATTACGGCGAACACAAAGGAAAAGAGTTTTATGATAGATTGATTAATTTTATGACTTCTGGACGGATAGTTGCGATGACTATAGAAGGTGAGAGGGCAGTTTCAACAGTTAGAAAAATGCTTGGAAATACCTGCCCTTGTGAAGCAGAATCTGGAACAATTAGAGGTGATTTTGGACTTTACACTCCAGCAAATATCATTCACGCATCTGACAGTTTAGAAAGTGCAAAACGCGAAATAAACTTATTTTTTAAAAAGTAATTTTAAATACTTTAATTTTTATTTTAAGTTGGATGGTTGATTTATTAGATTTATAAAATATGTTGAAATCTAAAAAAGATGGATGTAACTCGATTTAATATTCGATTGTAAATTTATTCACTTTTTAATTCATGGCAGATGTTCGTAAACTATATAATATGTAGACTACTAATTTCTGTTTCAGATTTTTATTAATTTCATGTTTTGTATTTGGGAAACAAATTTTAATTAACGTTAACTGGTGGTTTTATGGCATTAAGATGTCCGATTGTTAGTGTTCTTGGTCACGTTGATCACGGAAAAACTTCTCTTCTCGATAAAATACGGAGTACGAGAGTTACCCAAAGAGAAGCTGGGGGGATTACCCAGCATATTGGTGCAAGCGAGATACCAATAAATATCATAAAAAAAGTTTCAAAGGACCTTTTGGGATTATTTAAGGCAGATTTAACTATTCCTGGAATTTTAGTTATTGATACGCCAGGGCACGAAGCATTTACTTCTTTAAGAAAAAGAGGGGGTGCTTTAGCAGATATTGCAATACTTGTTGTTGATATGAATGAAGGATTTAAACCCCAAACAATTGAGGCAATAAATATTTTAAAACAGTGCAAAACTCCTTTTGTAGTTGCTGCAAATAAATTGGATAGAGTTCCAGGCTGGAATTCAAAAGAAGGACCGTTTATTTTAAATTTTAACGAAAAAAACCAGCACCCAAATGCAATGACTGAATTTGAAATAAGACTTTATGAAAACGTCATAAAGTACCTAAATGAACTTGGATTTGATGCAGATTTGTTTTCAAGAGTTAAGGATACAACAAAAACGATAAATGTAGTTCCAGTATCTGCAATGACTGGTGAAGGAATTCCAGATTTACTCGTTATTATTTCTGGATTAGCACAGAAATTCTTAGAACAAAAATTGGCTTTAAATGTTGAAGGTTATGCTAAAGGTACTGTTTTGGAACTAAAAGAAGAAAAAGGGCTTGGAAAAACCATTGACGCAATAATTTACGATGGAATTGCAAAAACTGGTGATTTTTTAGTTGTTGGAAATCCTGAGGGCGTTCTTGTGACGAAAATCAAAGCGCTTTTAAAACCAAAAGAACTCGATGAAATGAGGGATCCAAAGGATAAATTTAAACCTTCAAAACAGATTTCTGCGGCAACAGGTGTTAAAATATCTGCACCAGATTTGGATAATGTTATTGCGGGAAGCCCTTTAAGGATTGTTCCAAAAGAGAAAGTAGATGAAGCAAAAGAAGAAGTTCTTGAAGAAGTCGAGGAATTTACCATTTTAACGGATGATGAAGGAATTATCATCAAAGCGGATACAATGGGATCCCTTGAAGCGCTTGCAAATGAACTTAAAAAAGTAAAAGCTAAAATTAAAAAGGCGGAAGTTGGAGATATATCTAAAAAGGATGTTATCGAAGCTTCTTCATACGCTTCAACGAATCCTTTAAACGGGCTTATAATTTCGTTTAACACGAAAGTGCTCGCGGATGCAAAGGCGGAAATTGAAAAATCAGACGTTAAATTACTCGAAGGAAAAATTATCTATAAATTAGTCGAAGAATATGAAGAATGGCTAAAAGAAGTAGAAGAATCGATGAAATCTGATGAAATAAACAGGTTAACAAGACCTGCAATGATTAAAATTCTTCCAAACTGTATTTTCAGGCAGAAAGAACCTGCAGTATGTGGTGTTGAAGTATTATATGGTACTTTGAAAATTGGAAGCCCATTAATGTCTGAAGATGGAAAAAAACTTGGATACGTTAAGGAAATGAGGGACAAACAGCAGGAAAATATAAAAGAAGCAAAAGTTGGTATGCAAGTCCCAGTTTCAATTGACGGAAATATCGTTCTTGGCAGGAATGCAAAAGAAAACGATATACTATATGTCGAAGTGCCAGAACCTGAGGCAAGGAAGTTGCACCACGAATTTAAGGACGAATTGAGGGGCGATGAAAAAGAAGCCCTTTCAAGATACATGGAATTAAAACAAAAGATTGAAAATAATATATTTTGGGGAATGTAGTCCATTAAACATCATTTATACAAATGACGAAACATTATCAATATATACCCATTACGTTAAATGTAGTTATGGATTATTATTCGGAATTTTCAAATTTAACTTAACTTAATAATTTTCTCTTCCGGAGGCATAATATGATTTTGGTCATAGGCTATGGTTCTTTAGGGCGTAAAGTTGTAAATAACGCCAAAAATATTGATAAAGTAACCGTGATAGATAAAAATGAGGCTGTTTTTGAATCTCTTGAAAACGGGGATTTTAACTATGTAATCGGTGATGCTTCCGAATCAGATGTTTTAGAAAGAGCTAAGGTAAAGGATGCAGATACTATTTTAGTTCTTACAAACGATTACGAAATAAACCGGAAAATTGTTGAAATAATTACTGTAGTAAATTCAAAGGCGTATATTATTGTAAGGGGCATAATAAAATACCCTGAACTCTACAACGGTTTGGATATAAACAAGGTAATTTATCCTCTCGAAAGTGCTGCAAAAGATGCAGTATATGAAATAGAAAAATCAAAATTGAGGAGAAAATTATCCGAATTAAAAGAAGTTGCAAACAATGCTAAAAGGTCTTTTAATGAACACTTCTCTGAAAAAGAGGATGAAACACAGGAAATTCACAAGGCTCCTTTTTTAATATTAATGCACAGAAACCCGGACCCTGATGCGATGGCAAGTGCAATGGCATTGAAAACCATTTTTGATAAATGGGGCGTTTCTTCAGAGATTGCTTACGGCGGAAAAATAGGTTATGACGAAAATAAGGCCATGGTAAATTTACTCAGCATAAAATTAAACCCGATAGATGAAATAAACCTGTCAAGATACTGTTCAGTTGCAGTAGTCGATTCTTCAAGTTCTAAAACACTTCCAACTGATGTCGAAAGTTCGAAATTAGCCGTGATAATTGACCACCACAATGACAGTGATATTGTTGCAGGATACATGGATATAAGACCTGAAATAGGTGCAACAGCCACTATTTTAACAAAATATTTACTTGAACTCGATATTGCTCCAAACAGGGATTTGGCAACTGCCCTATACTACGCAATAACGTCTGATACAAACTATTTTAAAAGAAAAACCTCCAAAAAAGATTTCGATGCGGCAAGCTATTTACAGGGTTTGATGGACCCAAAAGTTTTAGAAATGATTGAAAATCCAGATATGGATACAGAAACCATGGAAATCCTTGGAAAAGCAATAATGAATAGAAAGATTATAAAAGGAAATCTTGCACTCTCGTATGTTGGAACCGTGAAAAATAGGGATGCCTTGCCAAGAGCTGCAGAGTTTTTGCTTAAAATGGAAGGGATAAATACAACATATATCTTTGGAATCGCAGAAAATGAAATCCACATAAGTTCAAGGACGAAAGATTTGAGAATCGATGTTGGAAATATCATGAAAACTGCGTTTGGAGGCGGGGGCCACCAATCTTCAGCAGCGGCAAGCGTGGAACTTGGCATCTTCCAATCAGTTTCAGATAAGAATTCCTTAAGGAAACTTGTAGAAGAAGCAATCCAGGCAAAAATATTCGAAACAATGGGTATCGAAGAAGAAGAACCTGCAGGACAGGATTAATACCTGATAAAATGCTAAAAGAACTTATAAACAAGTTGTTGTGGCATCCAAACTATAATCCTGAAGATTATATTATAACATACCTTCACAGGGGCGTAGAAAACGACAAAAAATCAGTCCCTTTGAAAAACGTTGTTATTGAAGACTCTTTTCTTGTTTTTGATGAAACGCACATCCCGTTTCACAGGATTTTGGAAATTGAAAATTTAAAGACTGGAGAAATACTTTACAAAAAAAGGTAGAAATCATGGTATATGTAGAAGAGTACATGACAAAAAAAGTTCATTCTATAACTCCCGATGCTACGGTTTCAGACATAATAACGCTTGTAAAAGAAACTACCCACGATACATTTCCAGTTGTAGTTAATTCAAAAGTTAAAGGTATCGTTTCAGTTCACGACCTTATTGGAAAGAATGAATCTGTTAAAGTAAGCGAATTCATGACTTCAAGGGAAGATATGATTGTTACAAAGCCAAACACTAACATAATGGATGTTGGAAGGATAATGTTTAGAACAGGATTTTCAAAACTTCCAGTAGTCGATGAAAATAATAATATTCTTGGAATTATTACAAATACCGATGTAATAAGGTCACAAATTGAAAAAACTACTCCAAAAAAGCTCAAAAAAATTGTAAATTCGTATGTAAATTTGGGCTACGATGTAAATACAAGGCGGGAAACTATTCAAATTGATGATTTGATACCTACGCAAGCAACAGTTTATGAAGATGAGCTTTATGGAAGGGCTTATGAAT
Organism: Methanococcus mangrovi; assembly: GCF_054506835.1. NCBI lineage: Archaea > Methanobacteriati > Methanobacteriota > Methanococci > Methanococcales > Methanococcaceae > Methanococcus > Methanococcus mangrovi. Next base: position 113,934 of record NZ_CP197114.1, read on the forward strand.
TAAAACGGGGACTTGCTGAACCGATAATTGTTATAAAGACCAATAACAATAGAAAATACATTTTAGTCGATGGTCACCATAGGGCAGTGGCAGCATACCTTTCGAATATAAAAGAACTTGAAGCGCATGTTTTGGAAATAAATACTGATAAAAAAATGGGTATTGAGAAAACTGCAGAAAAACAAGGTTTGAAATGTTTAAAAGATATTAAAATACTTGATGAAGAAAAAATGAATTGTAGTAGCGCTTACAAACTCAAAACAAGCATTCTTGAGTTATAACTATTCAATAACAATCATCATTTTTAAAATGGATGTTTAAAACCATGCAAAAAACCGGCCGATTTTTAGAAATCGATTTTTTCAGGGGGATTGCGATAATATTAATGGTTGTTTCGAATTTTGTAACTGATTTAAAATATTTTTTGGGATACTCTGAAAATCTAGTATTTTGGAGTATTTTTGCTCTTTTTGTTGCATCCAGTTTTGTATTTATTTCGGGAGTTTCTTTTAACATCAGCTTTTCAAAAAAAGTTGTTTCTAAAAATTTAAATTATAGGTCGTATTTAATTCGTTTTTTAAAACTTTATTTACTTGCAGTAGTTATAACTGCTGTTACTGCATATTTTTTAACTTCTGGAACAATATATTTTGGAATAATGCACTTTTTGGCGATTTCAGGTATTTTAGGGATTTTATTCTACCGTTTTAAAAAATTAAATCTATTTTTTGCTATTATTTTTTTGATAGTTGGATTATTACTCAATAGAACTGCAATAGATATTTCATATTTACTCCCATTTGGAATAAGGCCTGCTAACTTTTACACGCTTGATTATTTTCCAATTTTTCCGTGGTTTGGAATTTATCTACTTGGAATGAGTTTTTCAGAAAAATATTACAAAAACGGAGTTTCAAAATATTCATTTGAAATTTTTAAAAACAAAATTTTTAATAAAATCTGTTATCTTGGACAAAACACGCTTTTTATTTACATAATCCACCAGCCAATCTTGGTTGGACTTTTAATTTTAAAATACGGAATATTTTCAAAAATAGCGCTGTAAAAAATAAAAACGAATTGTTGTATTTATCTAAATTTATTGTATTTATAAAATATTCTACAGGTTCCTTCGTCAGAAACCATGCAGCTTCCAACTGGATTCATTGGATCGCAGGTTTTTCCAAATAGTTTGCATTCATTTGGAAGTTTTTCTCCCCTTAAAATTTCACTGCAAATACATGCTTTATTTATTGATTCTTTAATGTCAGGAATATCTATATTTTCATGAACATCGTATTTTTTGAATTCTTCTCTTAATTTCATGCCACCATCTTTGATAACTGGAAAGCCTCTCCATGCAACGTCTGATGGTTCGAAAACTCTATTCATAATTTTTTGTGCAATAACGTTTCCTTCTTCTTTAACTCCACGGGTGTACTCATTTTCAACTTTAGCTTCCCCTTTTACGAGCTGTTTTAATATCATTACAAGAGAAGCCATTACGTCGATTGGTTCAAATCCTGCAACGACCATCGGTGCGTGGTACGTTTCACATGGGCCGTAGTATGGTTTTAAGCCGGTAATCGTTGAAACGTGGCCAGGACATATAAATCCATCCAAGTTAAGTGAGGTTCCACCACCGAGTAAAAATCCCATTACTGGGGGGGTCTGCCTGTGCGAATTTAAGATATAGAAATTTTCAGGTTTATTTAATAATTCAGCAGCAGTTGTTGGTGCAGTAGTTTCAAATCCTATTGCAACAAAAATTACCTTTTCATCCTGTTTTTTTGCGAGTTTTACTGCATCTCCAATTCCATAAACAATTTTTACGTCTGCACCTTCTGATTGGAGTTGCATTAATGATTTGTTACTTCCCGGAACTCTGTACATGTCTCCAAGGGTTGCAATTGTGTAGCCCCGTTCTGCAAGATACATTGCTTCATCGATTTCTTTCTGGGTTGTAACACACACAGGACATCCCGGTCCCGGAACTACGGTGATATTATCAGGTAAAACATCTCTTATTCCATATTTACAAATGGTATGTTCGTGTGAACCACAAACGTGCATTATTTTTACTTCATCCAGTTTTTCAGAGAGTTTTTGGATTGTCTGAATGGATTTCTTAATTAATTCTTTATCATTGATGTTCATGAGTTTTGCATCCATATTATTCCTCTTCTGATTAAGATACCAAAATTAGGATAAAATACTATATAAAAATAGCATAGTGAATTTTTCTAAAAAAAGCTAAAAATTCGTGAATGCCACGAAATATTATATATATTTTTATACCATGTTGCCAAATTATAGTTATTCTAAACATATTCGAACTTATTATGAGGTGTTTTTATGTTTCCTGGCGGAGGAAAGTTCAATCCAAGAATGATGAAACAAATGCAGAAAATGATGAAAGACTTTGGAATGGATTCTGAGGACTTAAAAGCTGTTAAGGTTACAATCGAACTCGAAGACAAAATTTTAGTCTTTGAAAAGCCAAAAGTTCAGGTAATGGACATGCTTGGAACAAAAACATATTCAGTTACCGGAAAAGCTAAAAAATTAGAAAAAAAAGAAGAAAAAATTGAAGACGTTGAAGTAAAAGTTGAAGTAACTGAAGAAGACATTGAAATGGTTTCAAGCCAATGCGGGGTTTCAAAAGAAGAAGCTAAAAAAGCATTGGAAGACGTGAACGGGGATTTAGCCGAAGCAATTTTAAAACTTGGAAATTAAATTGATTTTTTTTAATTTTTTAAACAGTTATTTATTTTTTTATTTTTTCTAAACCGGTGAAAGAATGGATATCGAAAGGTATGTAAGAAAGTGTCTTAAAAAAGGCATTTCAGAGTCTAAAATTGTTGAAGACGGTTTTAAAAAAGTTATTGAAGTCAAAGACACTGATGAAGGATGGGCAAGAAGATTTGTCGAAGCAGTAGTCGAAGAAGTAAAAACAACTGAAAAATTCCGTGAATCAGAAGATAAAAATTTAAAATATTTACTTGAATGCCCCGAATCAGGAATTACAATGGGAAAAATGGGCGTTGGAAGCCGAGGAGAAGGCGATTTTTTTGTTCACCGCGAAATTGCGAGAATTATTGAAAGTACAAATCAAGAAACTGAAGTTGACAGTACTGAACAGGATGATGCAGGTGTTGTAAAAGCAAATGCAGAACACGTTGTAGTCGCGGTTGACGGAACACACTCAAGATTAAGTGATTTTCCATTTATTGCAGGATTTCACGTTGCAAGGGCTGCTTTAAGAGACGTTTATGTAATGGGTGCAGATGCAGTTGCAGTTATAAGTGATATTCACCTCGCAGACGATGGAGACGTTTCAAAAATATTTGATTACACTGCAGGAATCTGCGCAGTTTCTGAAGCTGTAAATGTGCCTCTTGTTGCAGGAAGTACCCTCAGAGTTGGCGGCGATATGGTTTTAGGGGACAGGATGGTCAGTGCTGTTGGTGCAATAGGTGTGATTAAAAAAGGAGAACCAACTGCAAGAAAAAGGGCCGAAGCTGGAGATGTAATTTTAATGACTGAAGGAAGCGGTGGAGGAACGATTTCAACGACTGCTCTTTACTACGGAATGTTTGATGTAATAAAAGAAACGATAAACGTGGATTTTTTAACCTCTTGTAAGAATTTGATTGAAAAAGACCTTTTAAAACACATTCACGTGATGACTGACGTTACAAATGGTGGTTTAAGGGGAGATGCATTCGAGATTACAAATACTGCAAAAGTTTCACTTGAAATATACAAGGAAAAAGTCTATGAACTCGTAAACCCGAAAGTTCTTGAAATGCTCGAAAAATTAAACATTGACCCGCTTGGAGTTTCAATTGACAGCCTTTTAATAATTGTTCCAGGAGACAAGGCCGGAGAAATAATGGAAGAAACCGGTGCTAAACAGATTGGGGTAGTTAAAAAAGGTGATGTTAGTTATTTAATTGATAAAAACGGTGAAAAAGAGCTTTTAATTCCAAAATTCCGGGAAGCTGCATACACGCCAGTTAAAAAAGTGGTCGGGGAACAAAAACCTGACAACTTTGAAGAAATGAAAGAAAAAGTTAGAAAAACATGTGACATGGCAATAGAAAAGAAAGATTTTATCGTAAAAGAAATGTTTAAAGATTAATCGGTCTTTATATTAAGTTCTTTTATTAATTTTCCTATTTTTGAAGGGTCTACAATATTTATATCTACATTTTTATTTTTTATCGAAATTTCGACTGTTTTTTGGTTTTCAACAGACAGCTGAATTCCAACTCCTTTTTTTTCAAGGGTATCGATAAGTCCAAGTACCATTTCCATATCCATAGTATCACCTTTTAAGATTTTCTTTCGTTGTATGTATTTAAGGCTTCTGAAACGGTTTTTCCTTCAATTGTTATTGCATAGATTGCATTACACATCGAAATTGCATCAGACAATGATTTCTGGTGGATATTTCGACCAGTAGCATTTCCAGAAGCTCCACTTATGTGAATCTGTTCATAGAGCTGTTTTAAGAATGTTTCAATATCTGTACTTGATCCGCCTGCACAGACAACTTTAGTTCTTCCAGCAGCCATGACAGCTTCTTTAAATGATTCTACAGGATTTTCTGACTTTGGATAATTTACTTTTACAAAATCTGCTCCAAGACACGACGCAACACCCGTAGCTCCAGCAATTAGATGCGGGTCTTTTTCATATATTATGGCTTTTCCCCGAGGGTAAATCCAGAGTATTACAACGAGTCCCCCTTTATGGGCTTCATAAATTATTTTTGAAGCTTCAGAAAGCATTTCGGATTCATAATCACTTCCAAGGTAGATTGTATACCCAACTCCAACTATGTTAACTCCGGAATTTTTCTTAAATTCTAAAATATCGCTAATATTTAAAAGTGAGTGACTTACAGGGTCTTTTTGGTTCGTGTCTACAAGATTCGTTTTTGAATTTAATTTTACAATGTAATTTATGTCTTTATAGTCGCGGCCGTATCGTGATAGCAGCCCAAACTGAACTGCAAAACCGCCAATATTTGAATTTTTAGCAATTTTAAATAAATGTTCGGGGTTAGAATCATCTTTTGAAATATCTTTCCCGTAAAAATCTTCATTTAAGTGTTCAATTTTTTGGTCTCCTGCAAAAAGCATCAGATTACCCGTATTTCTTGTAAGATTCAGGTAATTTTTTATATACTCGTCATGCATCGATTCTGGAGTTTCCAGAGGAATTATTATATCGTTACGGGTTATTTTTTTAACCACTTATCTTCCCCTCTTTATTTTTTAACTAACTATAATAGTACTTTCTTTTTTTAATTTAAAATAGTTTAGATTTGTCAGACATAAGGTGTCTTTGTACAATACCGTAATCCAGTTAAATTTTCAATAACACCTTTTATTAATTTAAAAAGATTAAAATTCAGAGTAGCATTTTTATATCTATTTTTACTTATGTTTAATTAAGTATTGAGCAATATTCAGGATTATTTTGGTGATATTATGGAAAAAGTAAAAGTGTGTTCTCCAGGAACTTCTGCAAATCTCGGGCCAGGGTATGATATTTTCGGGCTTGCTCTTTCAAAGCCATACGATATAGTAGAAGTTAAAAAAACAAAAAGCGGAATTACAATCTCTGTTGAAGGGGAAAAAGCAGAAGAAATACCTACAAACGTGGATGAAAATACCGCGGGAGTAGTTGCTAAAAAGATGATGGAAGATTTTAAAATTGATTCAGGAATACATATCCACATAATTAAAGGAATAAAGCCGGGAAGCGGTCTTGGAAGCAGTTCTGCATCCTGTGCAGGGATTGCGTTTGCATTAAACGAACTTTTTGAACTTGGATTATCAAAATTAGAACTTGTTAAATATTCTTCGCTTGGAGAAGCAGTTGCAGCAGGAGCTCCTCACGCAGACAATGTAGCACCTGCAATTTTTGGGGGATTTACCCTTACAACAAGCTACGAGCCCCTTGAAGTACTTAACATTCCTGTAGACCTTGAAGTATTAATTGCACTTCCAAACATTCAGGTAAGTACGAAAACCGCAAGAGAAATACTTCCAAAAGAAATCCCGATAAAAGATATGGTAAACAACGTCGGAAAAGCTGCAGGAATGGTTTATGCATTATACAACAACGATTTAGAACTTTTTGGAAGATACATGTCGAAAGACTGCGTTGTTGAACCATGCAGAGCTAATTTAATTGATGGATATGATGAAGTTAAAGAAAAAGTAAAAGATTTAGTCTATGGTATAACGATCAGTGGTTCAGGACCTGCAATTATTACAATACCTAAAAAAGAACACGTAATTGATATCGAAAATATATTTAAGGAAGTCTGGAACTGTCCGGTTTACTACACGAAAGTGGGACTCGGATGTTACGTTGAAGAAATTGAATAATTTAAAAATAAAAAATTTTTTATTTATTCTATAATTTCTAAAATCCTGTTAATTTCTTCGTTTTTAAATATTCTTATTTTATTTCCTTCTTTTACATTTTCAATCGTATTATTATACTCGTAAATCTCGTAATTTGAATCGTCCATTGCAGTTATCGTGTCAGGTGTAATTGAAATAACTGTTGCTGTTTCGCAATCTTCTCCCTTTTTAATTAATTTTGCAGATTTATCGATTTCATTCCATGCAATTGAAATTTTATCCCCAAGTTCAACAGGTTCAAGGTAAACTCTCACTTCATTCAACGAAGAAACGACATACAGTTTTTCATTATATTCTAAAATATCTCCGAGTTTAAATTCTGGAATTCTAACTGCAACCGTAATTCTATACTGGTCTTTTCCAGTATCTTTATCTACTCCAACGAGTTTTGCAGTTTCAATTGATTTTCCACCGTATTTTGCTTTTATGGCTGATGCGATGTTTCTTATTGCACCCATTGAACCCATCTGGTAGTCGAGACCTTCTTTTTGAGGAATATATTTTGAGATAAATGCCATCCTGTCTTTATTAAGTCGTTTTTCAGCTTCATCTCTAACGAAGTCGTCCAACTCTATCCTTTCTTTGTCATTTAAAAACCGGTTCATGGCCCTAACTTGCAATGTTCCTTCGTAGTAGTTTGACATGCATCTCGAACATCTTGGGCACTGCACCATATCAAGATAAACTGTGATATGTCTTTCTTCATCTCTATCGTTATCTTCCCCAACAAGCCGTCCTTCTGCAAAAACAACAACCGGAATTTCTACACGTGATCTTTTTCCTCCGGGAAGCTGTCGTGGCTCTTGCGGGATTATTTCTACATCAATGCTTTTATTTGCCTTTTTTAAATTATCTTTAACCCCAAAATATGCAATTTCTTCCATTACTTCGTATGTTTCCCTTTTTTGAGGGTCTTGCCAGAGTTTTCTTTTATATGATCCGCACATGTGACAGACTTCAACGTGGATTTCGTTATCGAGTTCAATAAGCGGATTCATATGAGTATAACAGATTTTACAGAGACCATCAAGAAGTTCGCCTTCATGACCGCAGCGGTAGCAGAATCCTTTCATAATATCACCAAAAATGTAAAATTCGTTAATTAAGTAAAAAAGAAGAAAAAGAGTACTTATAATGTTTTAACTGGTTTCATTGCACCACAAGCTGTACATTTCAAGAAGTGTATTCTTCCTTCTTTTACGATTTTTGTGTCCGGTTTTCCACATTCTGGACAGAGTACGTATTCGTTTACGTAGTTTTGGATTTTTTCGTTTACCATTCTCCATCCAAATTTACCCTGCAAGATTAATCTAACACCTTCCATGTCTCCCGCAGTACCTAATTCTTTCATTACGTATTTTGCAAATTCTTGTGGGTCTCTTTCCATGAATTTTGCAATATCTTTAAAGTTTTTAATAATAGTCCTGTTTCCTTCTACAAAACTGTCTGCAGATGGAATTTCAAACCTTACGTCTCTGAATACTTCTTCTGGAAGTTGTTCTCGCGCTCTTGTCAATAAACTGTTGTAATCGAAGTAGTCGACCATGTTTTCACCAAATTTAAATTAGAAACTAATATTAATAAAAAAGTGTACAAGTTCTAAACTTGTTCTCTATTCCATTGTTTATATACTTGCCGTTAAATTAATATAGTTGTCACGATACATGATGTTAAGACTAGGTTATACTAGTAGTTTAGTGACGGGTGAATTCCCGTAGGGCATGTAGCATTAAGCTGAACCCATAAACAGAAATCGACGAAACAAGTGATACCATGAGTATGTACAACTACGTGAAAGAAGCATGGAAAGTACCTGCTAACTCATACGTTAAAGAGTTACAATGGTCAAGAATGCAAGACTGGAGAAAAGAACCTTCAGTATTAAGAATTGAAAGACCTACAAGAATTGATAGGGCTAGAAACTTAGGATACAAAGCAAAACAAGGAATTGTTGTTGTAAGAGTTAGTGTTAGAAGAGGAGGTTTAAGAAAACCAAGACCAAAACACTCCAAAAAACCTTCAACATTAGGTATCAACAAAATTACAATGGCAAAATCCATTCAAAGAATTGCTGAAGAAAGAGCAGCTAAAAAATACCCTAACATGGAAGTATTAAACTCCTACTGGGTAGGACAAGATGGAAAACAAAAATGGTACGAAGTAATCTTAGCTGATCCATGCCACCCATCAATCAAAAGCGACAAATCCTACAACTGGCTCTGCAAAGGAACCCACAAAGGTAGAGCAACCAGAGGTTTAACATCAGCTGGTAAAAAAGGAAGAGGATTAATGTACAAAGGAAAAGGTGCTGAAAAAGCAAGACCAAGTGTCAGAGCTAACGGCAAAAAAACGAAATAATTAAATTTCCTTTAGTTTAATTCTTTTAAATAAATTTTCTTTTTTTATTTTTTTAGTTTTTCAGATTATTTTAAAAATTTCAAAGTTTATTTTGAAACGAAGTTTCAATCCCCATTTAAAAAAGCATGTAAAAATCGTGTGGGAAAGTAATTTGTGAAATAAATACTTCACATTTAAAGTCAACCCAAATAATTTATCCAAAGATATTTAGTATCCCCAATTAAATCCAACGGTTTTTTGGTGTTCCCACACGTATTCTGTATATAATACTCCCTGTATTAATATTCACTATATTTTAACATATGACAAATTATATATCATAAGTATATTAAACGCTGTTAAAGTGGTTATTTCGTTAAAATTTCTTAAAAAAAGTTTATTTTTTAAAAATATGTATTATACCCGTTACAGTAAATGAAATAACCGCTAAAATAATAATTAAAGCTATAAGTTTTATAAAAATGTCTGTGAAAACAGCGGTGCTTGACGAATACATTATTCACCCAATTGATATGTAGATAATTAAATTTACCGCGATAGAATTTTAAATAGGTTTTCAATTTTAAATGTTGTTCTCTTGATTTTTAGCATGTAAATTCCATATTTAAATATTAAAATATTTAATCGCAACTAAATAGACTAAATAGAAACAGATAAAAACTGTGTCTAATAATATTACTAATGTACCAAATTAGCTTAATAAGTAGCTAAACTTATTTTACCAAATCTAAGAATTAACACTCTATAAAGTACTATTGAATTATTGACACGTGATTTAGTCTATAAATACCACCACTCTCCGATTTAAACCTAACTGGCCTTAAGGTTTAAAATCTAATAATCTAACCCGAACTTTTTTTATTTTTTTAACAAGTTTAAAAAAAGGTTCAGAATTACATTTCAAACATCGCAATTATCGAACCAAACACTTCTGGTAAAATCCAACTTGCATTATTTTTAAGGTACTTTAATGCATCTGTTACATTTGACCTGTTAATTATTTCATTTGAAAGTTCTTTTTCAATCATTCGAACGTTTTTAATGATTTCAAACCTGTTTTCTGGATTTTTATCATTAATTTTATCGTAAACTTTTTTAAATGGCAGTATCGTGATTAAATGTTCACTTCCCATTCCAAATATAATATCATTATCATGTATTACAGGCTCGAATTCAGGAAATTTGTTTTTAAAATGTTTTGAATTTTCGATAAATGCTATTCCACTTTTAGACAGCCTTACGATGTAAAAAATGCCAACTGTCGTGTGAACTCTCGACTTGATTTCTATATACCCAATTGAGTTTAAATTTTTAAATATTATATCAAGATTCTGGTCGTCAGGTTCTATATATTTAAAATCCTTTCTTTGAAGGCTTATATTCCCGTTCCGGTATTCTAAATACATTTTTTCTAAAATAGCGTTTTGAAGTTCATTCATATCCATTTTCACACCAATTTAAATTTCCCAAACAATAGTTATGTCCCAATTTATCTATTTTCAAAAATATATTTAAAAATGTTGATTTTATTAAATATTAAATTAAAGTATTATGGTATTTAGTTATCTAAAATATTAATAGCAAGATTATAGAATTAAATCGCAAACAAGATATATCATATAAATAATATAAGTTTGAAGTTTAAAATTGGGACAAAAGGGTTAAAATGGATATTGAATCTCAAATAAAACGATATTTTAAAAAAGATATTTCTTACATGCTGTTTATTGTTATTGCAGTGATGTTTTCAATTCTTACGAGTTTAACCGTATTTCACGTACTCGGATTTAAAAGTCAGTTTCTAATTGAATTATTTCACGACCTTACAATTTTATTAGGCTTTTTCATAGTGGTTTCAATAATTGGAATTGTGGTTTTAGAATTCATTTTTTAAAAAATTAGGGAAAATCAGAACTTAATTGTAAATATTAAAATTTGATAAAGCCACTAAATCTATTAAATCCTGAGTTGTTAGGTTCTTTTTTGTAAAATTTTAATTTTTCTTCCATCCTAAAAAGTAGTTTTCTGCTCATTGTCAACTACTGCTTAGCAGTATATTTTTAATATGTTTTGTTTATATAGTATGGTAAACGTCAAAATTTACGAATTTAATCCTCAAGGGTGTTTATAAAAATGGTAAATAACATCACAATATCGACGATTGCAAATGCAACCGAAGATGAAGAAAAAGTGCTCGATGCAATGGTTTTCTTTTTACCTGAAATAATTGAAGAAGACGATTTAGAAACCGAGACAGTCGAAACAGAAGGAAATTTTGGAAATCCTATTGAAATCCACACTGTTAAAATTTCTGGAAAAAAGGCAAAAACGGTATTCAATTATATTATTGATTTGATAAAAAGCGATGAAAGAAATGTAAACAGATTAAAAAGTGAATTAGATAGCAGGATTGATAAAAATAAACTTTATTTAAGATTTGATAAACAAAAAGCTTATCTTGAAGAATGTAAACTTTCAGATGGCGATGATACTGTACGGATTGTTGTAAATTTCAAGATTTTTGTTCCAAGTGGAAAAGAAGAAAAAGTAAAAACAATGGTTCTTGAAAGACTCGATAAAAGAGGTGTTTTTTAATGCACGAACTTTCATACGCGACATCGGTGTTAAATGCAATTCTTGAAGCGGTAAAACAGCAGGAGGACCTCGGCAGAAAGGTTACAAAAGTAAATGATATTAATCTTGAAATTGGGGACCTTACATTGATAAGTCTGGACCAGTTACAGTTTGTTTTTGAAGTTATTTCAGAAGATACTGTCTGTAAGGGTGCAGAATTGAAAGCAGAAATGGTAAAACCAAAAATTTTCTGTATTGACTGTGAATTTGAAGGAAATTTAAATACTAAAGATGAACTTGAAGTAATATGCCCAAAATGCGAATCTAGAAACATTAAATTAAAAGGCGGAAAGGAATTTAACATAGTAAATGCTACAATTGAATTCGAGGGCGAAGAATAATCTTTTTTATATAAATTTAGTTGATTTTAACTTTTATATAGTATCTTTTTGATAATGTTATTTGTTGAAATTTGATTTTTAAAATAAAACGATTAATATCAAAAATACTTTAAATTACTGAATGATTTTAAACATGGCCGTACATAAACTGCAAGAAACCAAGCCCAATCTGTTCTGGTGTACAAAATGAAAAAAGAAATTAAATTAAAAGAACTTTCGAATACCATTGTAAAATCGCTTTTAGAAAATCCTGACAAGCCCGTTCACGAGATAATGGACGAACTCGATATTTACTCGATGAATCTCGATGATGAGGATTTGGACAGGGCTAAAAGTTTAGTCTGCGAATTGCTCAGTAGAATCGATGTAGTTTCGATGAATCTCGATGATGAGGATATTGCACACACGATGTCGATGATTTCTTTGAGATTTCACATGCACGATAAATACAATAAATTCGAGATAATGGATGTACCGCACCTTCAGGCAAGAATAAAAGATGCTGCAAAATATATAAAATATGTTAAAAAAAGTAATAAAGCTTAATTTTCTATTTTTTTATTTCTTTTCCACGAATGCAGATTTTTTAGCTCCGCAAATTGGGCATGTCCAGTTATCGGGCAATTCTGAGAATTTTTTTCCCTCTTTCTCTTCGTCATATAAGTATCCGCAGATAGTGCATTTCCAAACTGACATATTATTACCTCCTTTTCCAATAGATTTATTTTGAAAACACTTATTTATATAATTTTATAACGGTATTAGATTTCAAGAAGTTTGTTCAAATATTTTGATTTTTCACCAATTTTTCCATCACATGAATTAAAATCAAAATTTCTTCCAAGAACTGGCCATATTATCGAATCTATATGCAATGGCGGAATTTTTGTGGTTTTTGAAATATTGTTCCAGAATTTTATCGGGTTTTCATCCGTGAATTTAAGCGTGTATTTTTCAACTCTCGAATCTTTTGGAATTTCAATTTCCATTGGGTAGGGGACAAACTCATTAAATACCATCCTTGAAGCGTATCCAAACATTTTTACTGCAAAAACAATAGTTTTTGAGTCTTTTTTTGAATTTAAGTTCTTTGATAGATTTTCAAGAAGTTTTTTCATGTTTGAATAGTAATTTTTAAAATCCAAAAGACTTAAGTTTTCAAGAAACGGAATAACTTTTTCGATCCTTTTTATTTTTACATTTAAAAGCCGCCGGTTTCCTTTTGAATTTTCAAGGAAATTAACGTAATTTTCCCCTAAATTTTCATTATTAACTTCATTTTTTGACCAGTATTCTGAAAATTCGCTCCACCAGAGTTCTCCAGTAGTGCATAGCTGGTAGCTCACAATTGAATTTAAAATTACAAGTTTTATAAACATTTCATCGTTATTCATGGAGTTTTTTAAATTTTCAAGCACGAAATATTGTGTATCTATTTTTTCTTCCATGAGTTTAGCAAATTCCACGTCAAAATGCCCAAATATTTCGACAAGTTCGTTTATTTTTTCTAAATTTTCCATAATTTTCACAAAAATTTTTAATAATAATTTAAATTGGTAATTTAATTCTTAAGTTCTTTTTGAATTTAGTATTTCTTCAATTTTTTCTAAATTTGGTTCCCTTTTCCATATCGGAGTTTTTTCTGAAATGTATGGTGGAACAACTTCTTCAAATACCGGTTTTTCACAAATATAAAATATTCCAAGAGGATATTTTTCAGTTTCAAGTGATTTTTCAAAGGCTTTTTTCCTATCTGTTGCGTCGTGGTCTTCCATAAAATATGTATTTTCTCTGTACCATTGAAGAGTATTTACTTTGTTAAATGATGGACAGGGATGGAAGATATCTACTATCGATAAACCCTTATGATTTATTGCTTTAATTATTATTTCTTCAGTTTTTTCAAGGTTTCCTGAAAAAGTACGCGCTACAAAAGATGCATTTAGGGATATTGCAAGTGCTATTGGATTTAGTGGCTCTTCAAACACCCCCCACGGTTGAGTTGGAGTTTTCGTTGAAACAAGTGTTGTTGGGGATGCCTGTCCTTTTGTAAGCCCGTATATCTGGTTATTATGTATTAAAACTGTGATATTTGGATTTCTTCTTATCGCATGAATAAGGTGATTTCCACCTTCCGCATACATGTCCCCATCGCCACCTTCCGCAATTACTGTCAGTTCTGGATTTGTAGCTTTTACGGCAGTTGCAGCAGGTATTGCTCTTCCATGTAATGTATGAAATCCGTTTATATTTATGTAGTGAGGCATTTTTCCAGCTTGTCCAATTCCTGAAATTATCGCAACATTTTGCGGTTTTAAATTTAGTTTTGATAGGGCATTTAAAAGTGATGCTTTTATTGCAAAGTTCCCGCATCCCGGACACCAGGAAATATCTATTTTTTCAGTTCTTTGAAAAGAATTGCTTTCCATAAATTCACCCCCTCAAAACTTTTTTAATTTTTTCAGTAAGCTCTTCAACCGAAAATGCCCTTCCATCGTATTTTAAAATACTATCCTTCATTTCAGTTCCAAATTCCCTTTTTAAAAGTCTTCCAAGCTGTCCAGAATAATTTAATTCAATATTTACTACTTTTTCAGCTTTTTTCAAGTATTTTTCAGCAGAATCTGAAATAGGATAAACTTGACTGAAGTGTAAAAATGCAGTATCATTTAAGTTTAATTTTTCAAGTGCATCTTTTATTGGGTAGAACGTTGTACCGAAAGAAACAATCAGGTTTTTGTAATCTTTATTTCCAATGAATTCTGGTTCAAGCGCATCTTTTTTAATTAAGTCTAACTTTTTATTCCGTTTTTCAGTCATTTTAGTTACTAAATCAATATCTTCAGTAATATCTCCAAATTCGTCATGCTCATTCCCACATATCAATACAATTCCGTCACCAAATCCAGGAATTCCTCGTTTTGAAACTGGATTTTCTGTTAATTGGTACCTTTTGTAGTTAGATTTGGTTTTTACAACATGATTTTCTTTTTTTAAAGTTTTTAATTCAGTATCTGATAAATTGTAGAATGTATCTGCAAGATATTCATCAGATAAAATAAAAACAGGAACCTGGTATTTATCTGCCATATTAAACGCAGTCTGGCTTATATTGTGGGCATCTTCAATTGTGCCTGGCGAATATATGATTTTTGGAAATTCGCCATGTCCAGAATATAATGCTAATTCTAAATCCCCTTGTGCAGTTCTCGTTGGAAGTCCTGTTGACGGCCCAGGTCTTTGTGCAAGGTATATTACAACTGGAGTTTCGGTCATTCCTGAAAGACTTACTGCTTCACACATTAGGGAAAATCCACCTCCTGACGTTGTAACAAGACTTCTTGCACCCGCATAGCTTGCACCAATGGCCATATTTATTGCAGAGATTTCATCTTCGACCTGTTCAACGATAATTCCAAGGTCTTTTGAATGACTTGCAAGAAATGTGGAAACTCCTGTTGAGGGAGTCATTGGGTAAAATGATACAAAATTACAGCCAGCTTTTGCAGCTCCTAATGCAACAGCTTCTGTACCACTTAATACAATTTCATCTTTGAGTTTGCCATTCTTTTCAAGGTTTATTTTTAAATCTAAATCTTTTAAAATTTTTTTTCCAAGTAAGTATCCTTCTTTTGCAGCTTCCAAGTTTTTATTTACAATTTCTTCTCCTTTTTTGGAAAATTTATCTTTCAGATAATTGTTAAAAAGTTCTAAATCACAATCAAAAATTCCAAGGATTATTCCTGAACCTACAGTATTTGAAAATAAAACGTTTCCTATGTTTTTACTTATTTCCTGAATTGGAATGTCTACAATATTGTTATTATCCAAAAATTCTTCGTCTATATTTTCTTTTTCCCCTAAAATAATCGTTTCATTGGAAATCCTATCTTTAAGATGATTTAAAACGCCTTTTTTAAACGTTACAAGTAAATCTATTCTCGTTAAAAAAGAACGCCTTTTTTCAGAGGATATTATAATTTCAGTAGTGTTAATTCCGCCCCTAACTCTTGACATGTATTCTTTTGTTGCAAATACGTTGTATCCTGATAATTTTAATATTTTGGTAAGTGATTCTTCAATGGTTTGTATTCCCTGTCCTGCAGCACCGCCGAGGACTATTGAAACTTCTTTTTCAAGATTCATGTTCCCCCTCCACTGAATACACATATAAATTTGAATTTGGATATATTTAACATTGTTATATTTAGTGATAAAATGGATAATGACATCTACGACGAAATGGTTAGGGAACGGGGAAAAGAGTATTTCTTAAAAAATATGGTAAAATACTGTATAAAACGAGGAAATACTCTTCAGGGGGCTGTTTATGGCAGTGATAATTATATCACAAAAGTTGATTTAAAAACAAATACTGGAATATGTACCTGCCCATATCAATACAACTGTAAACACGCTTATGCACTTTTAGAGTCATATAAAAATGGAAAATATACAAATGGGGATGAATTATTTTTCAATCTTTCAAAATTGGATAAAAATGAGATTTTAAAAATTTTTGAAGATATTGTTGAAAAACATAATTTATGGGATGAATTTGTAAAAACGGACAGAACATTGTTAGATACTGCAAAAAACATGCTTGAACTTACAAAAATCGAAAAGAAAAACTTATTTACATTTACTTCGTTTTTAAGAAATCAATTCCTGAAAAATGCGGAAAATCATGAATTACTTGAGATAATTCCTGATGTAATTAAATATATCCAAGAGAGAAGAAAACTCGAAGAAATACTATTTTTAATAGTTGATGAACTTTTCGAGCGTGGAAAAACGGATAAGGATATTTTGAAGAGATTAATAGAACTTTCAAGAAAATATCGGGAGCTTTGGATGGTAAAAGACAATATTTTAGATTACGAGTATTTTGAACTCTTAGATTATTAATTTTAGGAGTAATTTAAGCTTTATTAGAATATTTAATAAATATATTTATATAATCTCCTTAAAAATATAAATTGTAGCAAGTTAGCTCTTTAATAACAAAAATAAAAGTATGTTCTAAAAAATTAGTTTTTCTAATACCAACTTGGAGGTAATACTATGGAACTTGATGTTACTGGAACCGTATGCCCAATGCCGGTTTTAAAAACAAAAAAAGCATTAGATTCATTAAATTCCGGAGATGAATTAATCGTTACTGGGGACTACAAGCCCGCTCTTCAAAATATCAAAAGATTTGTAGAAGAAAAAGGCCACGAAGTGTTATCCGCTGAAGAAAGTTCAAATGGATTTAAAATTGTTATAAAAAAATAAGGTGAAATTTTGAAATTTACGGTTATAATCGGAGATGCACCTTACGGAAAAGAAAGAGCATATTCTGCTTTAAGATTTGCGTTAACCGCGCTTTTGGAAGGAATTGACGTGAATATATTTTTACTCGAAGATGGGGTTTACGTTGGTAAAAAAGACCAAAATCCTGCAGGAGTTCCAAGATATTCAGAACTTTTAGAAAATGCAATCGAAGCAGGCGCAGTTGTAAAAGCATGTGGCCCATGCGGCAAAGCAAGAGGAATTTCTAATGAAGAACTCATTGACGGGGTTGCTTTTGGAACAATGCACGATTTAATAGCTTTCGTAAAAGAAGCAGATAAAACAATAAACTTCTAATCATACTCTTTTTTTCTAAGTTCACTTTTTTAATTGTCAAATCAATTTTAAAATTTAGTTAAAGTTTTTATATTATTTTTTGAAACTTAACATATTCTATAAATCGAGTGAAAATATGTTTAGCGATGATAAAGAATTTACAATGAAAAAGCTTCAGGCGGCCCTTGATAATGGCTTTGTGGACCTTGAAGTCATGTATTTAGTCGATAAAATAAATGAATTTGATGATTACTACACTACAAGCAGCTGTATTGGAAGATGCGGTATAATCGAGTTTCCAAAGGATAAAAATCCAAAAATACACTCAAAATGGCTTGGAAAATGGCACCATTATGCAAATTATGATGAAATTGATCAAGCACTTTCTGAAAAATCTGAAAGTTTTGAAAAAATTTCTTTTGTATTAAATTCTCCAATTTTACACATCGCATCAAGAGACGCAGATACGAGTAAAAAGCTCTTAGAACTTGCGTATCACAATGGTCTAAAAGCTTCATCGATAAAATCAATTTCAAGCAAGAGATACATCGTAGAAATCATGACAACTGCTAAAATGGATGCACCAATTGGATATGATGGAAAAATCGTGGTTAATCGAGAATATCTTGATATACTTCTTGACGAGGGAAATTCCAAATTAAAACACGCGAGAAAATCGTTGAAGCGATTTTATGAAAGATTGGATGAACTTAAATGTTAATTAGAAAATATTAATACTTTGAAATACATATCTTCATAAACAGGTGGTGAGAATATGCTTGATTTGAAGTGCAGCAGTTCTAAGGATTTATTTCCGCTGGCTTATGCGATACACCTGCTGGTCAATAAATCGCCAGTAACAATGCGTTCTAAAGATAAGCCTGGAGTTAGGATTGAAAAAGGAAAATTAATTGACGATAATTACGAAGGTTATGTTTTAAAGCAGGTTTTGGAATTTGGAGAACTTTTAAAAGTAACTCCAATTTGTGGCCCTTATTCAGGGGTTCCTGTAATTGTGGTTCCGGTAAAAGAAGAAGATGGGGAAATTACTGGCGCAGTGGGAATTGTAGATTTAACAGCAGGAATATTCGAGGAAATTAATTCAATAGCCCGCAGAAAAGAACTTTCAAAATTTTTGCCTGACGAAGCATTTCCGAAATAACTATCAATTTTGGTGATATATTGAAAAAAGTATTCATATTTCCCCCAAATAGCCTTATTCTATCAGATTTGGTAGAGAGATTTGGTCACAAGCCACTGATGATTAACAATGCAATTGGTGAAAAGGTAAGGAATCTTGAAATTGACAGCCCTCCTTTAAATATAACTGACGAAGACCCTAAAAAAGGTCTTAAATATGCAGCTATCGAAGTTCCTTCGGGAGTTCGTGGTAGAATGTCATTAATCGGCCCATTAATCGATGAAGCGGAAGCTGCAATAGTCATGGTTCATGCGCCAATTGGATTTGGATGTGTTGGATGTGAAAGAACAAATG
This sequence comes from Methanococcus mangrovi, assembly GCF_054506835.1. Lineage (NCBI taxonomy): Archaea > Methanobacteriati > Methanobacteriota > Methanococci > Methanococcales > Methanococcaceae > Methanococcus > Methanococcus mangrovi. The sequence continues at coordinate 132,818 of NZ_CP197114.1, forward strand.
AACTTACGAAATACCTTATTCGAAGAAAAGAAATGCCAGTTTTAAATATCGAATATCCTGAAAATGATGAAGATGCAAAAGTAGTTGTAAAAAAGATTGCACTATTTTTGGAAAGTCTCGAAACTAAAGTCGAGGGATAGTATGAAGATAATAAATGCAGGCTTATTTTTGGCTTGTATATTACTTTTAAGTTCAGTATCCGCAGAAGCCGTTTTAATTTCTGATAGTTCCAATCTTTTTTTAGATATGAAAACAGCTGCGATGACTCATTCAGATGACCTTGACAAAGTCCCATTATTGTCGGGTATCGCATCAGACGAAAGAATAAACCTGAATGTAGAAACAGAAAGTGATGAGTTACTTGTTTCAATAATTATCAAGGATGGAAAAATTATAGATTTTGAGAAGGGAAGTTTAGACAATGCAACAATGACTGTTTACACCAATGAAAGCACTGTTAAAGAAATTTTAAATGATGATGAGCCAGTAATTGCTATTAAAAATGATTTAAATGAAGGTAAAATAAAAATAGAAGGTGTAGGCATCTTAAATTCCATAAAACTCCTGATTACATCTATAATAATGTTATTATTTTAAATATTCTATTTTTTTAATTTTAGGAGGTTTGTAGTCCACGTCCTGCAAAACTTTATATATCTCCAAAAACTAGGTTTTCAAAAATAATACTTATCTAAGTGATGAATATGGATTTAATAAAAAAACTGATGTCAAAACACGCTAAATTAGAATCATACTACTTATGGATGGTATTTTTTATAATTGCTGTTTTTTTGTTGGCTTTTGGAGTGTACCGCCTTCCAGATTTACTGTAATTTCTATTTTTTTAAAATAATGTTAAATAAAAGTAAAAAAACTAATCTCTATTATCAAATACTCTTTTACTCTTTTTTTCGCTCCTTGGAAGTTCTCCAATTTTTAAGCATTCAACATCGGGTGAAATTCCGATATATGTTTTAAATGCTTTTATAATCGCAAGTTTAGTTTCTTCAAATTTTTCCTCTGAAACATCAACTTCTACCTTAAATAACATTGAATCTCTTCCTTCAAATCTGCTCAAAACGATTTGATATTCGCTACTTACGCCTGAAACTTTATGTATTAAATCTTCAATCTGACCGGGGTAGATGTTTACCCCTTTTATTTTAATCCTGTCATCTGCTCTTCCAAGTATTCTATCAATTCTTGGATATTCGCTCCCACATTTACATTTTTCAGGGATTATTCTTGTTAAATCTCTTGTTCTGTACCTGATAAGCGGTGCGCCTTCTTTTGTAAGTGTTGTAATTACAAGTTCCCCAAGTTCTCCGTCAGGTAGATTTTCGCCAGTAACCGGGTCAATGATTTCAAATAATAAGTGATCGGACCAGTAGTGCATTCCTTCGTGGTATTCACAGTCAAGCGCAATTCCTGGACCATATATTTCTGTTAGTCCGTAAATATCGAAGCTTTTTATTCCAAGTTCGCTTTCGATTCTATTTCTCATCTTTTCGCTCCACCTTTCGGAGCCGATTACACCTATCTTTAGGTGGATTTTATCTTGAATTCCTTTTTTTCGTATTTCTTCTGCCAATAATAATGCATAAGATGAAGTGGAAGTTAAAACAGTAGATTTCAAATCCACCATCATTTGAAGCTGTTTTTCAGTGTTTCCCGGCCCCATCGGTATTGCCATTGCACCTAAACGTTCAGCACCGAGTTGAAATCCAATTCCTGCGGTCCAGAGCCCGTATCCTGGAGTTATCTGTACTCTATCAGTGTTTGTAACTCCTGCCATCTGGTAGCATCTCATCATCATTTCTGACCAGGTATCTACGTCTTTTTGTGTATAAGGTACAATCACTGGGCTTCCAGTTGTTCCGGAGGATGAGTGTATTCTAACGATTTTTTCATCAGGAACTGCTTGAAGGCCTAATGGGTATGCGTTTCTTAATTCTTCTTTTTCAGTGAATGGAATTTTTCTAAAATCTTCGATTGAATTGATTTCATCAATATTTATGCCAGATTCTGAAAATTTATTTTTGTAGAATTCACTACCCTCTGAAACGTGTTTGAGTAATTTTTTAAGTAATGCATACGTTTCTGAATCTTTACTGTTCATCTTGGCCCTCCAGAATATTAGAAATAGTTTCCGCAGATAATTTGGCAGCATTTAAATTAATTTTTTGGTATTTTTCAGGAATTTCCGATTCAATCGTTTTTAAAAAGTCATCGTATTTTAAAGGCAAAAATCCAGTATAAAATGCAGCACCAAGTACTGAAACATTCATTGATTTTGGATTTCCTGCGGTTTTCGCAATTTTTGAAAAATCGATACAAACTGTTGATTTAACTTTTTCTTTAATAAAATTTATAATTTTTTCCGAATTGTATTTTTCGTTTGAAGACCTTGCACTTGGAAGAATCATTTTAGAGTTCGTGATAATCTTACCATTTTTTTTAAGAAAATGAAGGTTTCTTGCAACTTCGGATACTTCAAGGCCGATTATCAAATCTGCACTGCCTTCGGGAATTAATGAACTCTGGATATTTTCACCAAACTGCAAATGGCTTACTACGGAACCTTCTCTTTGGGACATTCCAAGTGTTTCAGCGGTGTTTACGTGAAAACCTGAATTCATCGCAGTAATTGCAAGTAGTCGGGATGCTAAAACAACGCCCTGTCCACCAACTCCACAGATAATTACACTGAAGTTCATTTTTCATCCACCTCATTTATCGCATCAGCAGGGCACACGGCTTTACAAAGTCCACAACCTGTACAGTTTTCCATAATCTCTGGAATTTTTTCATTTAATGTTATTGCAGGGCATCCAAGTCTTTCAACACAGATTTTACAGCCTGTGCATTTGTTTTCATCAATAACATATTTTTTAGTGGACTTAACAAGCGAAACACAGTTTCCTCTAAAAACAACTGCAGAAGGGCCATTATATCCAATAGCTTCTCTTGAAATTTTTTTACATGCGGAAAAATCATCTACAGATACGGTTTTTACAAATTCAATTCCGCAACTTTTCAAAATTCCTTCAATATCTATTAATTTTGTGGAGTTTCCAAGTGCAGTTTTTCCAGTTCCGGGATGCGGTTGGTGGCCAGTCATTGCAGTAGTCCTATTATCTAATACTGCAATTGTAACATCAGCGTTATTATAAACCGCATTAATTACTGCAGGAATTCCTGAATGGAAAAATGTAGAATCTCCAATAAATGCAACATTCTTTGAATTTTTCGTAGTTCTTGAAATTCCACCTGCAATACTAATTCCTGCCCCCATGCAAAGGCATGTATCGATTAATTCCAAAGGTGGGGCATTTCCGAGCGTGTAGCACCCGATATCTCCTGAAAATATTGTTTGGATATTTTGTTTTTTCAATTCTTTTGAAACTTCCTTAAATGCGTAAAATACAGTCCTGTGCATACATCCAGCACATAAATTTGGAGGTCGTACTGGAAGCGGAATCATCTCATTTTTTTCGATTAATTTTTCAGAAATTTCAATTTTCTGAATTTTTAAAATATCTAAAACTTTGTTAATTCCGGTTTTTACAATATCTACGCTGTATTCTCCACAGCAGGGGAATATACTGTTTTTCTTTCCATAAACTGTCTTTGAAATATCATGTTTTCCAAGTAATTGAAGTAATTGTTCTTCCAAAAATGAATCGAGTTCCTCAACTGTAATTATCAAGTCAACATCAGTTATAAATTCAATTATTTTATTTTCTGGGAATGGATACGGAGTTCCAATTTTTAAAACTGAGAACAAGTCTTTATTATTTGAAATAGCTTCGTTTACGTAGTGGTAGGATGCTCCAGAAGTAATTATTCCAATTTTTCCAGTTCCTGTTTTAAAATTAAATTTTGAACTTGAAAATTCATTTGATAGTATTTTTTGTAATTTTTCTAACATTGGATGTCTTTCCGCGGCTAATTTTGGAAATATTACCCATCTAAAACTTTTTGAAAAACCTTCTATACTTTCGTTTGACGGTTTTAATTCATCTAATACAACATCATCACATCTGTGTGAAACTCTCGTTGTAGTTCGAAGAAATACTGGTGTTTCATAACGTTTTGAAATTTCAAAAGCATATTTTGTCATTTCATAGGCTTCTTGTGAATTTGATGGATCAAGTACCGGAATATTTGAAAATAATCCAAAAGATCGGGTATCCTGTTCGGTCTGTGATGAATGAGGTCCTGGATCATCAGTTACTAAAAGTACTAACGGCCCTTTTACTCCAAGATATGTTAAACTCATTAGGGGGTCAGATGCAACATTTAATCCAACCTGTTTCATAGTTACAATTGAACTTGCGCCTGAAAACGATGCTCCAATTGCCGTTTCAAGTGCAACTTTTTCATTTGTGGACCATTCAACATAAAAATTGTATTTTTTAGCATTTTTAATCAATGTTTCCATGACTTCTGTTGAAGGGGTTCCCGGATACCCTGTTCCAAACTGCAATCCTGCAGCAATTGCCCCGTATGCAATCGCTTCATTTCCCATTAAAAACTGTTTATTATTCAAAAAATTCCCTCTATTAAATTTTAAACTGCTAAAAATTTCCCTAAAATCTGTGACTTTAAAAGTTTAACTTGTATATAATATAAATATTTCGATATCGAGTTATTTGCCAGAATATGATATATTAAAATGCCCCTTATTAAAAAAAGAGTTAAAAAATGTTTATTTTATGATATATGATTTATTATTTTGTTATTTATCAAACATTTCTAATTTTAGATAAATATATAAAACTTAAATCAATAATTGTATTGGTTTTTGAATTTTGTTTTCCAAAATTTGGCAAAACATAAATATTTTCTAATAACAATATAAAACTAAGGTGGATTTAATTTACCCGAAACATGAATGAAGGTGTAAGGTATGCAAGACAAAGTAACTTTAAGCGTTATTAAGGCGGACGTAGGGGGGCTCTGCGGACACACATTAGCTCCAGAAGAATTACTCGATGCAGCAGAGTATGTTCTCGAAAATGCGCTCGATGAAACATTAATTGATTATTATGTTACAAACTGTGGTGATGACATTGACATGATCATGACCCACGATAAAGGTACTGACAACGAAGAAGTACACAAACTTGCATGGGACGCTCTTGAAGCAGCAACAGAAGTTGCAAAAGAGTTAAAATTATACGGTGCAGGTCAAGATTTACTTTCAAACTCATTTTCCGGAAATGTTAAAGGACTCGGCCCTGGTTGCGCAGAAATGGAATTTGTTGAAAGACCAAGTGAACCAGTTGTAGTATTCTGCTGTGACAAAACAGACCCTGCAGCATTCAACTTACCATTTTACAAAATGTTTGCAGACCCATTCAGCACTGCAGGATTAGTATACGACCCTTCAATGACATCAGGATTCAGATACGAAATCTTAGATGTTTTTGCACACAAAAGAGTATTTTTAGATGCTCCAGAAGAAATCTATTCATTACTCGCATTAATCGGAAACACTGAAAAATACGCTGTAAAAAGAGTTTACAGAAGAAAAGACAACGAAATTGCAGCAGTATGTTCATCAGAAAAATTAAACATGATTGCAGGAGAATACGTTGGAAAAGACGATCCTGTAGCAATTGTAAGAGCTCAAAGCGGATTCCCTGCAGTAGGAGAAGTTTTAGAAGGATTTGCAAACCCACACCTCGTTGCAGGATGGATGAGAGGATGCCACTTTGGTCCAATCATGCCAGTTGCAGAAGAAGATGCAATGCCTGCAAGATTTGATGGCCCTGCAAGAGTTATGGCTTTAGGATTCCAGTTATCCCACGGAAGATTAGTTGGACCAAACGACCTCTTCGCAGACAAATCATTCGATAAAGCAAGAGAAAAAGCACTCGACATGGCTGAAATGATGAGATCAATGGGTCCATTCATGCCACACAGATTACCTGAATCAATGATGGAATACACATCAGTTCCAAAAGTTTTAGCACAGTTAAAAGACAGATTCATCGAAATGGAAGAAGGATGTGAGTGCAAACTCGATGAAATAAGAGAAAGAGGAGACATGGAATAAATTTTCATGTTTAATTATTTTAAACTTTTTTAACTATTTTTTTAAAATTCAAAAATTAAAATTTAAAAAAAGTATTTTTTTAGTTATTTCAAAACTGCTCCTTCATCAGCTGAAGAAACGAGTCTTGAATATCTCGATAAATAGCCTTTTTTGATTTTAGGCTCAAATTCTTCCAATTTTGAAAGTCTTTCTTTGATTACGGATTCATCCAAATCAACATTTATTTCTTTTCCAATCATGTCGATTTTGATAATATCTCCATTTTCAATTGCAGCAATTACTCCGCCTGCTGCAGCTTCTGGGGAAACGTGTCCGATACAGGGACCTCTACTTCCACCACTGAATCTTCCATCAGTAATTAATGCAACGCTGTCATCAAGACCCATTCCACAGATTGCTGAAGTTGGGGAGAGCATTTCTCTCATTCCCGGTCCTCCTGATGGTCCTTCGTATCTAATTACTATAACATCGCCTTTTACAATTTTTCCGCCAAGTATCGCAGAAATTGCTTCATCTTCAGAATTGTAAACTTTTGCAGGGCCGTCGTGTTTGTACATATTGGGATGTACTGCACCGATTTTTACAACGCAACCGTTTGGAGCAAGATTTCCTTTTAAAACCCTTAAACCAGCAGTTTCGTGAACCGGAGCTTCAACTTTTCTTATAACGTCGTAATTTATGTATTTAACCGATTCTGCAATTTCCAGAGTACTTCTTCCGTCAACCGTTTTTGTATTTCTGATTTTTTCTTTTAAAACATTCAATACCGCAGGAATACCTCCAGCATTGTGTAAATCAATCATGTAGTGTTCTCCACCCGGTTTGATTGATGCAATGTGTGGAACTTCATTACTTAATCTGTCAAAATCATCGAGAGTTATAAATTTATTTTCTATTTCGTTTGCGATTGCAGGAATGTGGAGAGTAGTATTTGTCGATCCACCAAGTGCAAGGTCAACTAAAATTGCGTTTTCAAAAGCTTCTTTTGTTAATATGTCTGTTGGTTTTAAGTCTTCTTTTACCATATCAACAATTTTTGAGCCACTTTTTTTAGCAAGCCTAACTTTTTGGGCATCAACTGCATGTGTTGTTGCACACATTGGAAGAGAGAGTCCCAACGCTTCTGTAAGGCAGGCCATACTGTTTGCAGTGTAAAGCCCCGCACAGCTTCCAGCACCTGAACATGCACAGTCTTCGATACACTTTAATTCTTCTTCAGTAATTTTTCCAACCTGGTACTCTCCGACACCTTCAAAAAGGCTGATAAGTTCGTATTTTTTACCTTGGAATTCTCCCGGAAGCATTGGTCCCCCAGTAACTACAATAAATGGAATGTTTAGTCGTATGGCACCCATTATCATTCCAGGAACGATTTTATCACACGTAGGAATTAAAACAAGACCATCAAATCCATGTGCTCTTGCCATTGATTCAACAGCGTCTGCAATAATTTCTCTTGAAGGTAACGAGTATTTCATACCTTCGTGGCCCATTGCAATACCGTCGCAAATTCCAATGGTATTAAATTCAAATGGCGTTCCACCGTTTGCATAAACACCATGTTTAGCCGCTTCTGATAATGTTCTTAAGTGAATGTGGCCGGGAACAACTTCTGTAAAGCTGTTTACAATTCCAATAAATGGTTTTTCCATGTCTTCGTCGGTATATCCGCAAGCTTTTAAAAGAGCTCGGTTTGGAGTTCGTATAACTCCTTTTTTGACGTTATCACTTATCATATCTTACCACCATTAACGATTAAGCTAATATTCGAGTAAATTAAATAAAAAAGTATCGATGTATAAATTTAATTTTTTATAAGTTCTTCAAAAAGGTCTAATAACTTGTCCGTAGTTTTAATGTTTTCAGTTTCTTTAAATTTTATATTATATCGAATGTTTTGATTTAACCTATCTTTAACGGAATTACAACAGCTTTCGTCGTAATCCACAATTATCAATTCCTTTTTTTCGTCAAAATTAGTTAGTATGGCTTCAACGATATGGGGGTCAGACTTTAAAGAATTTCCAAATATTACTAATTTTGAACAGTTTTGCAGACTTTCTTTGAAAATTTCAAAATAGTGTTTAAGTACAAAATCATCGTTAATTAGTTCTAATTTCTTATCAGGGTTTCCAAATACCATAACAGGTTTTAATTTTGAGGTATCTGTAGGTATGTCTTTTTTAATTTTATACGTTTTTCCATCCTTTAATACAAATTTATGCGTTCCATGCAACGGAATACATAAATTCTTTGTACTGCTGACTTTATAGTAATATAAAAACCAGTAAGGCTCTCTTTTTGAGTAGTAATCACGATATTCCTCTTTTAAATATCCGTAATGGTTAGAAAATCCATCGTTTAAAATGTAATTTCCATTATCTACAAATAAATAATTTAATAATCCATCGTAATTTGTAGTATATATATGAAGATTTGAGTTTTCTGGAATTAAACTTCTTAAAGATTCGCCAAAAGACCCATTTTCATCAAAAAATTTGCAAAATCTTTGGTATTCTCCATTTTTTTCCATATTTAAAAATTCAAGCCCCACATCTTTAGTCCTAATGTCTATTCCATGAGAATATAACTCACTCACAGATTTACACGCTTTAATATTCAACATTATTACAAAATATTTTAGAACTCCGTAGATAAGGATAATAGATTCTCCTTTAGTGTATCCAATATTGGAAAATAATTCATAAACCTCTTCAACAGTATTATTTGGTTTAATTTTTCCAAAAGTAGTAATTATTTGGATTATTTTTTCATCAGTTCCGATATTGATGTTATTTTCCGTTAAATAACCCTTAAAATTTTTAAATAATTCGGCATGTTTGTTACATAATGTTATTATGTTATCGAGAAACTTTTTAATTTCAATAAGCTCTAAAAGGGTATCAAAATCACCCTGTTCTGATTCAAAAATACCTTCAATCTTTTCAGAATTTTTAAAATTGTTATTTATATTATTCTTTAAATTTTCTTCACAATTTTTTAAAGAAGTATTACAAATTTCTTTAATTAAATGATTAAACCCATTTCCAATTATAAAACAGATATTTTCCCCCAAATTCCCACCAAAAAATAAATTTATTTCAATTTTTTAATAATTGCTAACGATAAATAATCTTTAAACGGTTCAAAATCAATTTCATCGATTTTTCCTAACGCAGTTTTTTGATTTTTTGAGGTAACCCGGTTTACAACACCAACTAAATAGTTATCCTTTTTATCTTTTAAATTTTTCAATTTTTCTTCCAAATCGTTAGTTTTCATAACAATTAACGTATCAAATTCTTCTAAATACCGTTCTAAATCTTTTCCCTGCGGTAAAATTGCTAATTTTTCATCCCCTTCAACCAGGGGAATATTTAAAACACCTGCACCTGCAAATGGCGAAGAAATTCCATTTATAATTTCTACATCAATTTTATTTTCATTGAAGATATGCCAGACATAAGAAAAAGTACTGTAAAGCGTTGCATCTCCAATCGTTACAACTGCAACGGTTCCATTTTCTTCCATAACCTGTTTTGCAGCGTTATTCCAGTGTTTTTGTAAAAATTCAACATCTTTACTCATTGGAAAGAGCAATTCTACTACTTTTTTGTTTTCAGGGAGTATATCTTTTATAATATCGTATGCAACAGAAGTTTTTCCTTCTTTTGAAATTGGAACAAATACTGTATCTGCATTTTTCAGTATTTTTACAGCTTTTAAGGTTAGTAAATCTGTATCCCCTGGACCAACACCTATTCCATATATTTTATTGACCATATTTTCACCAGTTATTTAGTTAGTAGAGTATTCTCGCACCATTCATACTTGGTTTTGTAATTATTGTTTCCCCGTATTTTTTGAGTGCATTTTCAACGTTTTTTTCATCTTCTCTATAGCAGAGGGCAACATATGATGGACCGGTTCCTGAAAGTCCTGCGGTAATTGCACCTGCTTCTAAAGCATCGACGGAAATGTTTGAAGGGAAATTCAATGCAGAAGAATAGAGCAATCCATTTAAAAACAGTGCTTTATAGTAATCTCCTTCCATGCACTTTTCAAATGCCATATTAACGTAGTCTTTAATCAATTTCATCCTGTTTACATCAACATTCTTTTGAAATTCCGGCATTAATACGATAACTTTTATATCTTCTTTAAATTTATCTTTTTTTAGTATTTTTCTTTCCATATTGTTGCATATGGTAATTCCGCCAAAATAAGATGCAGTAGCGTCATCATACGCTCCGGTAACTGTTAATTTTTCTTCGAAAGAGGATTTTATTGCAAGGTCCAAAACTAAATCTGAATCTACTTTTTCACCAAGTGCACCGATTGTTGCCAAAACAGCGGCATTTGAAGCTGCACTGCTGCTGCTTAAGCCTGATTTTATCGGTATATCCCCGCTTGTTGAGATTTTTGCAGAGTAATCGACTTCAAAGTAATCGAGAACATTTTTAACACACCGTTCTACAAGACTTGGCTTTAAAGTTGGGTTATCTATTGAAATTCCGTTTATAATTTTTTTCCTGTTATCGATTAGCTCAACATCAGCTTTTATTTTCAAATCAACGCCGAAAGCAGAGCCAAAACCTGTCGCAATTGCATTAATTATTGTTCCAGACCCTAAAGAAACTGCAGAACATCGCATAATGTCACCAAAAGAATTAAATGAGTAAAATGAACCTTTTAAATTTAATAAGGGATACTAACATATAAAATCAATGTAGTGCTATAAATTATTCATATAATAATAAGTGCGTAAATTTTGCAATTGCAGTTGGTATCCATGAAATATGAAGTCGTTATAACTTCGGGAAATTCTAATCAGGCACCAATCGGAGCTTTTTTTAAGGGTGATTCCGTAACCTTGCACATGTACGAAGGTTCGCACACTTTTGAAAATTTACAAAAGGAAGATTTCTATATCTTAAATATATGCAGTCCCTATTTAATCGCAAAATCTGTGCTCGATGATTTAGGCGATTACGAATATTTAGATAAAGACGAAATAAAGATTCCATATTTGAAGGAGTCTTACAAAATAGAATTAATCGAAATCAAAAGCCGAAAAATCGTGGAAACAAAAAATGAATTTGGAAGTTCTAAACTCATGATTGTTGAAGGAAAACCGATTTTTGAAAAAATATTAAAATGCAATACAACGCCTTATAATCGTGCAGAGGGTGCCCTTTTAGAACTGGCAGTTTTGTATTCCCGGAAAGGTATGATTTCAAAAGAAAAAATGAACGAAGAAATGGATAGATTAATAAAAATTATTAAAAAAGTCGGCAGTAAAAATCATATCGAACTTGCAAAAAAGTTAGGTGTTTAAATGGAAGAGTGGGTTGAAAAATACAGGCCAAAGTCGTTAAATGACGTTGCAGGACACAATAAAACAAAGGAAGCCCTTGTTAGTTGGATAGAATCGATTATAAACGGTCAAAATCAAAAACCAATACTTTTAGCAGGGCCACCTGGTTCAGGAAAAACTACATTAGCGCATGCAATTGCAAATGATTATGCTTTTGACGTAATTGAACTTAATGCAAGTGACAAGCGAAATAAGGATGTAATTTCGCAGGTTGTTGGAACCGCGGCAACGTCAAAGTCCCTTACTGGAAGAAGGACTTTAATCGTTTTAGATGAGGTTGACGGGCTTTCTGGAAATGATGACCGTGGAGGGGTAGCTGAAATAATAAAAGTTTTGAAAACAGCTGAAAACCCTGTAATTTTAACTGCAAACGATGTATACAAGCCCGCTTTAATGACACTCAGGAACTCTGTAAATTTAATTAATGTCGGTTCAGTCCATACAAACTCAATTCCACCAGTTTTAAGAAGAATTGCACTAAAAGAAGGCTTTGAAATTGATGAAAAGATAATTAAAATGATTGCAAGTCATTCTGGGGGGGACCTAAGGGCTGCAATAAACGACCTTCAATCTCTTGCAGCAGGAGGAACTCTTGAAATCGAAGATGCAAAAGAACTCCCTGATAGGGATAGCGAAAAGAGTATTTTCGATGCAATGCGGATAATAATGAAAACAACCCACTATGACATTGCAACAAGTGCTACAAGGGATGTAAAAGAAGAACTTGGAACTATCGAAGAATGGATTTCTGAGAATTTACCAAAAGAATATTTAAAGTACAAGGACCTTGCAGAAGGGTATGATTACCTATCAAAATCGGATGTATTTCTTGGAAGGGTTTTTAGAAGGCAGTATTTTGGACTCTGGAGGTATGCTTCAGCTTTAATGACTGCCGGAACTGCACTTGCAAAAGAAGAAAAATATAGGGGCTTTACAAAGTATTCTCCGCCAACAATCTTTACAAAACTCAGCAGGACTAAGGGTACTAGACAGAAGATGAAAGATATTTTGAAAAAAATAGCTTTAAAGACACATAATTCAACAAAAAGGGCAAGAAATACTTTAGATTATATGGTTGTGATTTTTGAATCAAATCCGGAAGTTTCTGCAGAACTTGTGGAATATTATGAACTTACAAAAGAAGAAATGGAGTTTTTGACCAATAAAACAATTACAAAGAATATATTTTCAGTAATTACTGGGAAAAAGCCAAAAGTTGAAAAAGAAACTCCGAAAAAGAAAAAAACTGAAGAAGTAATGCCGATTATTCCCAAACGGCCAAAAATTTCAGAACCTTTGAAAGAACCTTTGAAAGAAGTAATCGAACAAACAATCGAAAAATCTGTAGAAAAAGTAGATAACAAAGAAAAAGAGAAAAAAGATCCAAAAAAACAGGCAACTTTGGACAGTTTCTTTTAAAAAATATTTTTAAGTTTTTAGTTCTTTTTTATTATTTTAAAATCAATTACAAAGACGTATTCTCTCGGGGAATACGATTTTACAATTCTTTTATCAACAACTTCGCATTTGCATTTTGATTTAAAAAGTTCAATTCCTTCACTAAATTCTGCGCCAACCGTATAGTAATGGATTATTCCGCCCTCTTCAACAATTTCAAGGGCCTTATCTACAAATTCGTGAGCGTATTTTGGTAAATTCATTATAACTCGTGTTCCTTTTACATTTACATTTCTTACATCTTCTAAAATCGGAACTATTTTATTTTCAAGATTATTTAGTACGATGTTTTGTTTCAAAAGTTCAATTCCATCTGGATTTATGTCTATTGAATAGATTTTTTCTGCATTTGCACACGCGATTGAATAGGGCCCAACTCCGCAGAACATGTCAACTACAACATCATCAAAAGACACAAGGTCCATGATTCTTTTTCTCTCCCATCCAAGACGTGGTGAAAAGTAAACTTTAGAAACATCGACTAAAAGCCTGTACCCGTTTTCTTTGTACAATGTAAGCGTTTTTTCTTCACCTGCAAGGTGTTCAAGATCCCGAACTCTGAAATCTCCCTTAACATCGCTTTCTCGTCTAAAAACTGCTTTTACAGAAGGAATTAATTTTAAAGCATTTTCCCCAATTTGTTTTCTAATTTTTAGAGCAATTTCTTCTGAAATCTGCAAAATTACGATATCCCCAATTATATCATATGCATGGGCTATTAAATTTCCATCAACTTCATCTTTAAAGTTTTTCAAGAGATAATCCTTAAAACTCGTCTTTTTTTCAACATCAATCTTTGAAATTTCATTTTCATCAATTTCTGAAATTTCAAAATCGATAATTTCATCTTCTAAAATTTTTTTATCAAAATTACTTGAAGTTAGGGGGATGTATAAAAATTCCCCTTCTTTTTTTAATTTATAGCTTTTACTAAGTAAATTATTGTCAAGCATGATTTTTCGTGTTTTTTCGCCCATTTTGGAATTAACTTTGATGCAGAATACCAATATTTCACCAATATTTAGAAATTATATAAATGATTGTTAATTTATCTGATTTACTGTGAAATAGCCTTTTTAATTTTATAATAGTGATATTCAACAGTTTTTATCGGAATTTGTGTAATTTCAGAAATTTCTTTTGGAGTTTTTTCAATATACATCTCAACAATTTCTTTTTTACTTGTTGGACGTCCAGTAGTCGGTTTAATTGACTTTACTTCAATTCCAATTTCTTTTAAAGCCCCAAGTACTTTTTTATTAGTCCGTTTAAATTTAGATTCGGGTAAAATAATTTTTTTAACTTCACAGCTCTCTAAAATTTCAATTATGAGGTTTTTAGAGAGTTCTGTGTTTATATATATCGCATCCTCTTCAGCGTCTAAATTCTCTATTTTTTCGACAAATTCTTCGAAAGAATGCCCTCTTAGGTATTTCATAAAATATCACGTGTAAATTCAAGTTTAAACATTTGTGTTAAAATAAGTAAAAAAGCAGATTTAAATAAATTATTTAATTAAACCCATTGCTTTATTGGTTTTTTCAATTGATTTTAAGTTGTCACTTTCCATTTCGAGCATTGCTCTGATACAGTCCACGTTTTCAGGGATAACGTCGCTTTCCTGGTGAATTGCTTGCATCATGTAAACTTCATTGTCTACAACGTTTACGCTTTCTTCCCATACTGCAATTTCGTTTAAGTCGTATCTGCTTCTTCCAAGGTCTCTCGCGTATTCAATAATTGTTGCAGTTGAATCGAATCCTTCTGAAGCTTTTAATGTTAATATTCTTGGTGTTTTTGCAAGTGCATCTATTATTTCGTCTCTGTTCGTTCCAGAAGTTTCTACCATTATTGAGTGCATGTGCATTAATGTTGTTGGAACAATAACTGCTGAAGTCATGATTTTTCCATCGAGCTCAGGAATAACTGATACAACGTCAGGGCCGTGGTGTGATGGAACGGATACTGGATTTGGAACGATTGCGTTTACAGGTCCGGTTTTTACATCGTTAGGGTCAGCAGCTCTTCTTATCAAAACTATTCTTGCTTTTAAAATGTCAGCAACTGAATTAATTGCATACATGGACCTACAAAGTCCAGTTGTGTTGCATGATACGAGTCTGATGTAATCTTTTCCGTAGCATCTGTCGTAACTCCAGAGTGAGTTAAATGAATCTTGTGCGTCTCCTGCTTTTTCTCCACCTTGAATTATTGCTTTTACACCATGTTTTTTGTATACATTTTCGAGATTTGCTTTTCCAATTTTTTTAGGAGCCCCATCAACTACGATATCTGCATCTTCAATAATATCATCGAGTGTTCCTTCAACAGGAATTCCAGCTTCTTCAAAAAGGTGCTTTCTTTCAGGGATTGCTGCGAATAATTTGTATCCTTTTTCAACAGCCATTCTCGCTTCAAAGTCAGGTTTTGTTTTTGTAACTCCAATAACTTTCATGTCGTCCTGTTTAGCTACTGCATCGGCAACCCTTTTACCGATAGAGCCGTAACCGTTTATCAATACATTTACCATAAAATCACCAGTTTATACCTATTTTTACCCCTATTTGGAAAATATCTATTTTTAAAAAGTTCAAACTTAGATATAAATATTATCTATATTAATTTATATATCGTTTTTGAAAATCGGTTTTGAATTTCATAAATATCTATTAATAAAATGTCTACAATTCATTTTGTACGAATGTTAATAAATTTTACGATTATTTGGAGGATTAAGATGAAGCATTTAGTTACAACCGCATTAGCATATACGAATGGGCCTCTTCATCTTGGGCATGCGAGAAGTACCTACATCCCTGCAGATATCTATACAAGATATTTAAGACTTAAAGGGGAAGAAGTCGTCCACGTAGGGGGAACAGACAACCACGGAGTTCCAATCACGTTAACTGCTGAGAGAGAAGGCGTAAAACCTATCGATATTGTTGATAGATACCACAATGCAATAAAAGCGGACCTTGACAGTTTAAACATTTGTTTTGATAATTTTGGAAGGACACACAGTGATATACACATCGAAACTGCTCAGGAATTCTATTCAAAATTAAAAGAAAATGGATATATCTACGAAAAAGAAATTGAACAGTTTTACTGTGAAAAATGCGACATGTACCTTGCAGACAGGTATGTTGAAGGAATCTGTCCATTTTGTGAAGGCGAAGCAAGAGGGGACCACTGTGAGGTTTGCGGAAGACACCTTGAACCAACAGAACTTGTAAACCCTTACTGCATACACTGTAATTCAAAACCAGAAATCAAAAGAACTACGCACTATTTCTTTAAATTAAGCGCAATGCAAGATGTTTTAAAAGAATACATTGAAAATTCTCCAGAAATGCCTGAACACGTAAAAAATATGGCTTTAAGATGGATTGAAGAACTTCACGATTGGGATGTTTCACGAAACATAAAATGGGGTGTTCCAATTCCAGGATGTGACGATCAGGTGATGTACGTCTGGATTGAAGCTCCTATTGGCTACGTATCTTTTACAAAACAGCTTGGAGATGTTTGGAAAAGCTACTGGCTTGAAAATACGGGTGACTCAAAAATATCACACTTTATTGGAAAGGACATTACTGTACACCACGCAGTATTCTGGCCAGGAATTTTAAAAGGAATTGGCGGATACAAAATGCCAAACGCAGTTGTTAGCGGCGGTTACTTAACTCTTGAAAACAAAAAAATGAGTACAAGTAAAAACTGGGTTGTATGGGTTAAGGACTTTATTGAAAACTTTAGTTCTGACTATTTAAGATATTTCTTCATGATAAATGCTCCATTAAATCGAGATACTGATTTTTCATGGGACGATTTCCAAAAAAGGATTAATACTGAATTAATTGATATTATTGGAAACTTTACACACAGGACTCTCGTATTTACAGAACGTAAATTTGGCAGTACTCCAGTTGTGGACTTAAATCAGTTAAAAGACGAAGATAAAAAGTTAATTTCAAAATGTGAAGATACATTAAATCGCGTTGATTCATTAATTAGAGAATACAACTTTAAAGATGCTTTAATGGAAATTATCCTTTTAGCAAAAGATGGAAACGCTTATTTCCAGGGAATGGCCCCATGGGCAATTACTGACGACGAAAGATTAAAAGAAGTAATGTATACATGTTCGGTTGCTTTAAAATACATAATTTATCTTTTAAGTTCATTCATGCCTGAAAAAACGGCTCTTCTTCTTGAATGCATGAACGAAGAACTCGATTTAGAGGTTAGGGGAAATCCTCTTAAAAAACCGAAAGTTATATTTACCAAGGTAAGCGATGAAGATATTTCGAGAATGAAAGAAAACCTCATGAAAGCTACGAAAAAGGCCGAAACAAAAGTGGACGAAAAGTCTAAAACAGTAAAATCTGGTGAAAAAATGGATATGATTGATATTGATTACTTTGGAAACGTTGATTTGAGAGTTGGACAGATTTTAGAAGTCGAAGAAGTTCCAAGATCAAAAAAACTCTACAAAATCATTGCAGATTTGGGCGATGAAAAGAGACAAATTGTTTCAGGATTAAAAGGGGCTTATGAAGCAGAAGAACTTGTTGGAAAAAAAGTAATTATTATCTGCAACTTAAAATCTGCAAAATTATGTGGTGTTGAGTCACAAGGAATGCTTTTAGCAGCGGAAGACGACAGCATTGTAAGTTTATTAGCACTTGACAGGGATCTCCCTGTTGGAAGCAAAATTCATTAATATTCTTAAAATTAATATTCTTAAAATTAATATTTTTTAATTAAATTTCTTTTTTTCTAAATTTTTTAAAAAAGTTTTTATTTTAATTTAAATATAAACTGTTTAGAGTTAATTTAATAATTTTATTAATAATCTGCGGGAGGGGCATCATGCTATTTTTAAATGCAAAATTTATAGACCTTGATTTGGGAGAAAATGCAGTAATTGTTAACGAAGAAGATTTAAAAGGAACTTCGTACTACCCGCAAGATAGGGTACTGATAGAGTCACACGCAGGTTCTGTCATTGGAAACATTTATTCCACAAAAACCATGGTTCAAAAAGGCGAGGTTGGAATGCTCGTTAGCGAACTTTCGGAAATTTCAATTACCGAAGGCGAAGAAGTAAAATTAAGACACGCCGAAAAGCCCGAATCGATTCCATATATAAAAAAGAAAATGGATGGGCAGGTTTTAAATCCACATGAAATAAGAACGATAATTGATGAAATTGTATCCAAAAAACTTTCAAATGTTGAACTGTCAGCATTTGTTTCTTCTACTTACATTAACGGAATGAATATGGACGAAATAAGCGAGATGACGAAAAGGATTGCAGAAACTGGGGATATGATTTCATGGGAAAAGAGTCTTGTTGTGGACATTCACAGTATCGGTGGAGTTCCGGGAAATAAATATGCCCTGCTTTCAGTTCCAATACTTGCAGCAGCAGGAATTACAATTCCAAAAACGTCATCAAGGGCAATAACATCACCTGCCGGGACTGCAGACGTAATGGAAGTGCTCACAAATGTTGAATTAAAAGAAGAAGAGATAAAAAGAATAGTAAAAACTACAAATGGATGTCTTGCATGGGGTGGAGGCGTAAATTTAGCTCCTGCTGACGATATTATCATAAATGTGGAACGACCTGTTTCAATAGACCCTCAACCCCAGCTTCTTGCAAGCGTTATGGCAAAAAAGATTGCAACAGGAATTAAATATACGGTAATCGACATTCCTGTTGGAAAAGGGGTAAAAATCAAAAATGAAGCTGAAGGGGCAAAATTAGCGAGGAAATTCATTGAACTTGGAGAATCGCTTAATATTAAAGTAGAATGTGTCTTAACTTACGGTGGACAGCCTCTTGGAAGGGCAATTGGGCCTGCACTTGAGGCAAAAGAAGCAATTGAAGCACTTCAGGACCCAAAAAATGCTCCAAAAAGTTTAATTGAAAAAGCGCTATCACTTTCAGGAATATTGCTTGAACTTGGAGGCGCTGCACAGATTGGGGAAGGACAAAATTTGGCATGGGAAATTTTAGAATCTGGAAAAGCCCTTGAAAAATTCAACCAAATTATAACAGAACAGGGTGGAACTCCGAAAAAACCCGAAGAAATCGAACTTGGAGAATATATTGAAGAGATAATTGCTCCAATAGATGGTTACGTTACAGATATAAGCAATACTGCAATTACAAACGTAGTTAAAGAGGCTGGAGCTCCAAGAGACAAAAAAGCGGGGCTTTTATTGAATTCAAAGATTGGAAATAAAGTTAGAAAAGGGGATATACTTTATACAATCTATTCGGGTTCGGAAGAACGGTTATTGTCAGCAGTAAATCTTGCGAGAAGAGTTTATCCTGTAAAAGTTGAAGGAATGCTTATTGAACGGATAAGTAAATTTTAACTTTTGATTTTTTGATTTAAATTTTTTAAACTCATTTTCTGTTTTTTATATCGGTAGAATTAAATAGAATTATTCATAGTTATTTTTTAGAAAAGTTTATTGATTTAGTTTTATTTTATCCAGATTTATCTGCGGTGACTTCATGAATGGAATGCTTTTAATCCGGGAATTTATATACCGATACTACAT
Organism: Methanococcus mangrovi; assembly: GCF_054506835.1. Classification (NCBI taxonomy): domain Archaea; kingdom Methanobacteriati; phylum Methanobacteriota; class Methanococci; order Methanococcales; family Methanococcaceae; genus Methanococcus; species Methanococcus mangrovi. Next base: position 152,302 of record NZ_CP197114.1, read on the forward strand.
TTACCCGATAGATACAAAACAGGGCTATAATTTGATTCAGGAAATCACATATGGAATTTTACTGTTTGTAATGGTTTATACATTTTATCGGGTCTGTTTAAAACTCAAAATAGCAATTGACCGCAGATTTGCAGAAGTTACTGTATTTTACGTGATTTTAATAACATTAATGAGGGCCCTCGTTGATGCAGGATTGTTTCCAAGGCTTTATTATACCGTTACGCCAGGGATAGTGGTTTCAGTCGGAATTTATTACATGTTTTCAATAATTCTTTCAGGAATTCTTCTAAAAAAGAAATATTATCTACTTTCAATAGCAATGGCGGTTGTACCAATTTTATACATGCTTTTCGAGTTTTCGAGTAGAATAACTCACCCAGAAGCATTCGTTTATGTTTTTGGAATTTTGATTGCAAGTTATTATGCACTTATATACATCGTTGAAAAGCTAAAAAAAGCAAAAATTGAGCGGATAGATAAATACGCGATATTTTCACAGCTTGTAGATGCATCTGCAACATCTGTTGGAATTGGAATATATGGTTACTGGGAGCAGCACCCAGTTCCAAGACTTTTCATGGACTATCTTGGTCCCTACAGTATAATACCTTTAAAAATGCTGGTAGTGCTCTTAGTTTTGGACATATTTAATAAAGAAGTTAAAGATGATAATTTAAGGAATATTTTAAAAATAACGGTGATGGCACTTGGACTTGCACCGGGTCTTAGAAATTTATTCCGGACTGTAATGGGAGTTTAATATGGGTGAAAGTAATGGAACCAGAATACAGTGAAAAAATACGGTTAGAAGTTACGGAAGAGAAGATGATGGAATACATGAATAACGAAGTAGATGAAGGCGACTACATCGAAGTTTATTTTGGAAGGTGCCACGTCGAAGGAACTATCGATTCAAAAGATGGAACCCATTACCGGGTAGATACCGATAATAAAACGTTTGGGTTGATGGAATTTGATATTGAAAACATTTCAAGAGATGTTTTAGAAGTAGCGCACATTCCTGAAAATAGCAATAAAAAAATCATACTTTCAGTTCTGTAAGTGATAACATGTTTATGGGAGCCGTAACTAAAGATGGAAAGGACATTGCAGATAAGTCAAGAGAGATTGTTAAAACCAAAATCAACGAAGTTTTGGGAAATAAAGTTAACGATTATACTTTCGAAGAAATGGGGATAATTGAGCGAGTAGTTCATGCAACCGCTGACCCAGAATACGCAAAACTTGTTAGTTTTGATAACAATCCAATTGAAAACGGGGTAAATGCAATATCTGATAAAAAACCGATAATTGCAGATATTTCGATGGTAAAAGCAGGAATACGTTATAATGATGTGTTATGTACAATTTCAAATCCTGAAGTTTTTGAACTTGCAAAAAAAGAGCAGATTACAAGGGCAGTTGCATCAATTAGGGCTTCAAAGGAATTAATTGATGGTGGAATCGTAGTTATTGGAAATGCGCCAACTGCACTTCTTGAAGTTATAAGATTGAATAAAGAAGAAGGAATAGCCCCAAAATTGGTTATTGGGGCCCCAGTTGGTTTTGTAAAAGCAGCAGAATCAAAAGAATTATTAAGGACTACCAATATCCCGTCAATTTCCACAATCGGTCCAAAAGGTGGAACTCCGGTTGCGGTTTCAGCAATTAATGGAATTATTGCGTTGAGCAGAAACGAAAGAATTTAAATTATTTTTTTATTTAATATTTTATTTTTAAATTATGTATTATTCCATTATTCTATCGTAAATTGAATCTAAATCAACGTTTATAGGGTCTTTTAAAACATAAACCGGGTAGCCTTCATCTTCATATCTTGGAATGATGTGGAAATGAACGTGAGGAACTTCCTGGCCAGAAACCTGTTTGTTGTTGTTTAAAATGTTGTAGCCATCCATATCTAATTTTTCGAGCTTTTTTACAATTTTGTAAATAACGTTCATCATTTCACACGCGAGTTCTTCTGGAAGTTCATCAAATGTTTCAAAATGTTCTTTTGGAATTACCAATGTATGCCCAACTGCTCTTGGAAATGCGTCCATGAATGCTAAAAATTTGTCGTCTTCGTAAATTATTCTTGCAGGGATGTCCCCTTTAACGATATCGCAAAAAATACACATGATAAATCACCTTAATTTTATTCGAATACTCGATATGATTTAAATGGTATATAAAAATGATATTTTTGTTTTTTAAAACATTGTTTTATTTCGTAAAATTAATATTCTTTTAAATCGAATTTTTTATAAAACATAATCGAATGGGGCGATTTTTTGTATCTTTCAAAAGTACATATTAAAAATTATCGGTCAATTAAAAAATTAGATCTGGTGTTTGATAATGGTAAAAATGTAATTGTTGGTAAAAACAATGCCGGCAAAAGCAATAGATATAGTACTTGGTGAACGGGTGCCTGATTGGAATAAATATGAAAATATATCTAAATCAGATTTTTTTAATGGAGATACCTCTGAAGATATTTTGATAATCTGTGAATTAAGCAAAGAAAATGGGGAAACTCTAAATTTTTCAAGTGTAATCAATTCTGCTTTTTTTAAAGTTTGTATGAATAATAATGAACAGTATTATGTGGATGATGTATCTGATCTCGATCGAATATTTTATTTTACCACTGAAAAAGGTTCAATAGATTTGGATTCGGGAATTTATCGAAAAATATGGATTGGAGGAAAGAATTACTGCAAAGATAATTATTATGATGAATTTAGCAACGTAACTCGATATGCGCTTGTATTTAGGGCAAGATTTGAAGAAAATGTTATCAAAAAAGACCTTGTGTTATTATATAAAAAAGAAGACAAAAAATGGACTGTAGGGATAAATGCAAACTCATTAAGGGGTAATTTACTACAAAGTGCAATAATTCCGTCATTTAGGGATCCAAAAGATCAATTGAGGATAACTAACTACACGTGGTTTGGAAAGCTTTTAAAAGAGTATACAAAAGGACGGAATGGGGAGGGTATAAAAAAAGCACTTGAAAATCTGGCGGTGGAATCTAACCAGGTATTTGATGAACTCCAAAAAAGTGTGTGCAACGATAATATACAAATTGCATTTCCAAATACTTCATTTTCAGTACAATATAATCCTGATCCAAGGGATCAAGATATTTACAAAAGTGCTCTTATTTACGTAGATGATGGTTTCAATAGTGAATTGAAGGATAAAGGTTCAGGGATTCAAAGTGCAATGACTATAGGATTATTTAATTTTTATATTAAACATATTGCACATAATTCTGGTTCTTTATTGGCCATAGAAGAGCCAGAATTGTATTTGCACCCACATGGTAGGCGAATTATTTCTGACAGGCTTAGTGAATTTATTGGTGAAGATGAGAATCAAGTGATAATTACAACACATTCTCCAGAATTTGTATGTTGTGCAAATGAAAATATCAATTTAATAGTAGTTAAAAAGGACAAATGCGAAACAAAAGCATATAATTTGCAGTTTAATGATATAAAAACCAGACAAATACTTATTAAAAAACAGAATTCTGAAATGTTTTTTGCAGATGCTGTTCTGTTGGTTGAAGGTGCTGATAAATATATTTTGGAAGAATTTTCAAAAGAATATGGAGAATATAAAAAAGTTAAAAACGATTCCAAAATATTTGGAAAAAATTGGTTAAATAATTATAACGTTTCAATAATAAACTGTGGCGGAAAAACTGAATTACAAAAGTACGTGGCAGTATTAACGAGCTTATCAATTCCTAATTTTGCATTGGCAGATTTCGATTTTTTTAGGAAAGATTTAACCGGTTATTTACAATATTTGGGTTTTAATAGTTTAAAAAATGAATTAAACGGAATAAAATCTAAATTTGAATTTTTGGGTAAGGGTAAAACAATCAATGATGTGCCTGACGATTTTAAAATGGATGTTATTAAATATTTGAAAAAGTTACATGAAAAAAATTTATATATTTTATCAGGTGAGCTTGAACATTTTTATTATGAAAAACCACGATATGATAAAGAACAAGGTGTTTTGGAGGTTATATGCAAAAAATTAGACGAAAATCGTAAAATCCGTGAGTATATAGATACAAAAGAATTTGAAGAAGTATTTGATTTATTTATAGAAAAATGTTTAAATTTAGATTAATAGTTTAAAAAATTTTAAAAATAGTTGTTACCAATTTTTACGGGTTAATGCACCGCAATACTTTATATACTGGGTTAGACATAATTATTTTTCGAAATTACAGTTTTTGGCATTTTGGCATGGCTATTCAAGGTTATTTACGATGCCATAAAAATATTGATTATTTTAATATTGAAGATACTTGTGAAATAATTAAAAAATTAAAGAAAAATGGGCTAATAATTAAATCATCTGATTTTTCCCGTGTTTTAAAATAATAATTAATTTACATATTAGAATAGATACCGTAAGATTTAATAATCTTTTGTATTTATGGATATATGGTGAATTTAATGGACATGTTATTGAAGATAATTTATTCGGCAGCTATTACGTTGATACTTGCAGCACTAATTTATAAAAAGAAGTATCTCGATAAATGGGGAATATACGGGTCTTCGATAATGGCATTTACGATATTATTTTTAGCGGATTTAAAGTGGTTACTGCTCCTTATATCATTTTTATTCCTTGGAAGCCTTGTGAGCAAGATGGGTTACGGCTTTAAAAAGACGATAAAAATGGCTGAATCAAGACGCTCTTTAAAAAATGTTATCGCAAACGGGCTTATGGCAGTTTTGTTTGTTTTAGCGTATTCCTCTGGATTTATTACTAAAGAAATAGCGCTTATCGGGTACATCGGAGCAATTGCTGCTGCAAATTCGGATACATTTTCGTCAGAACTTGGAATGCTTTCAAGAGAAACTCCAAGGCTTATATCAAATTTTAAAACAGTTAAAACGGGAACTGATGGTGCAATAACTGTTTGTGGAACTTTTGCAGGATTACTTGGTTCTTTTTTGATAGGATTGATTGCATACGCTCTTTTTAACGATATAACGATGTTTTGGACTGCAACAATTTCAGGAATGGTTGGAAACTTTGCAGATAGTTTTCTCGGTGCATTTTTCGAGAGAAAGGGACTATTAAACAATGAACACGTAAATTTCATGGCAACACTGAGCGGCGGAACTTTCGCAGTTTTATTCTATCAGTTTGTACTTTAAATGACCAATCATTTTTCGGTTTTTCGGGTATAATATTAAATCAAAATCTATTTTTAAACTTTAAATTTTTAATTTTAATTTTAATTTTAAAATTTTCAACAATAATCAATTTTAGTCAGAATATATAATAATTATAAAAGAAAATCGAGATAAGAATTTAAATCAAAAAATTAGTGATAAAGTGAAAACGGTAGTTATATTAGTTAATCCAAAATATGGCGGAAATTTAGGGGCAATTGCAAGAAATATGATGAATTTTGATGTAAGTGAATTAAGAATAGTTGGAACTTCTGATATTTTGGATGAAGAAGCATATATACGAGCAGTTCATGCAAAAAACATATTAAATAATGTTAAATTTTATTCAACACTTGAAGATGCAGTTTCAGATATTGATTTTACGGTTGCAACTACGGGTGCAGTTTGTGGCGACAGAAATGTAAATCGAGTTCCAATTACTCCTCGAGAACTTGCTAAAAAGCATTTAGAACTTAATGGAACTTTGGGAATTGTTTTTGGACGTGAAGATGACGGATTAAAAAACGAAGACGTGGAACTCTGCGATATTTTAGTTTCAGTTCCAACATCTAATAAATATCCAATAATGAATCTTTCTCACGCGGTTTCCGTAATACTCTATGAAATTTATGTTGAATCACTTTCAGAAGATATTCCTTACGAATTAAATATGAAAAACGCATCCATTGAAGAAAAGAATGCACTACTTAGATTTTTCAACGAGTTTGTAGATAATTCAAAAGATGTACCAGAATATAGAAAAGATATTTGCAAGACGATTTTTAAAAGAATCGTTGGACGGGCGTTTATTTCGGGAAAGGAAGCAAATTCGTTGATATGTGTTTTTAAAGATAAATGCCCGAAATGATATGGAAAGTTTTTTAAATATTGCAAATGATAATAATACTATCTACAGTATGGCGGAAAAGGTGAGGGGAATGAGTATATCTGGTGCACAGGGAAAGTCTTTGGTTTTAAATTATGAAAACAACGAAATTATTTTCAATTTGATCGATGAGGAAGAAAACCTATTAGACGCTGTTTCAATGGATTTAGAAACATCTGCATTGTTTGTAACGCTTTTAAATCATGGGGTAGTTTCTGCTGAAGAAATAAACCGTAAATTCAAAAAAGAAGGCATAAAACTTCAAAAAATTCAGGATGTTGGGACCTGTTTTGCAAATGAAAGCAGGGTATCAATCGCGATACTTCCAGCAGATGAAAAAAGAACTGCTTCAATATTAATTGGAATCCACAAGGAAGAAGAACACTCTTCAATAATAATAAAGCCAAAAAGAGCAGCATATCTTGGTATCTCAATAACAAAAATTTTGATAAATACAATGGAATAAATCTTTCTTACTATTTAAAATTAAAATTTGTAAATATTAGATTAAATTTTCAGTCCAACTTTTTTTGAAGGCTATTTTCAGCAATATCTTTAATATCCAACGCAATCGGGCATAATTTTTCGTAATCAAGCGCGTAATTTTTGCCTGCAGATGTTAAGAGGTTTGGATTTATAAACAAACATTTCCTGTTGATTTTTAGTGCAATATATGGAATCCCATCAAAAGTTTCTGAAAATTCGAGCAATTTTTCAACATCTTCATTTGGGATATAATATTTATCTTTTGAAGTGGATTTGCATTCAATTACAATTGGTTTTTTTCCTTTTTTTCCGGCAACTAAATCTACACCGTGACTTCCAGCACTCCGGATAACTGCAAATCCGCAATTTTCAAGTTTTTTCTTTAATTCCCGCTCAAATGTGGATCCCTTCTGATACTTCTGTGCCATATTTTCCCAAAGATAATTAATTTTCTTTTAAAACTTCGTCTGCAATTTTTTCAAAATCCGCTACTTTTAATTTTTTAGGCTGTAATTTTACGAATTTTTCTTCAAGTTCATCTTCACTAATTTTTTCATTTTCTACTGCATCAAGTGCTCTTGAGATTCTATCAAGTATTTTCTGTTCTGCTTCAAGCTGGTGGAAACCTTCCCTTGGACCTCCTTTTCTAAATGCCCTGCATCTTCTCTGGTCCCATATTGGAAATCCTCGGTCTTTACAAAAAATCTTATTTTTTTCAAGATTTCTAACCATTTTAACTACTTCATCGACAATGCTGTCTTCACCTTCAATATATGCTCCAAAACACGTTTCTTTTACGTTGATGTCGTATTCAAGTGAATTTAAATATCTAAAAAGCCTTGAAGGTGATGTTTTAGAATCTTCTGCAAGAACTATAACTTTAGATTTCATGATTACACCTAACTGTCGTTGAAATTTGTTATTTATTATTGAATAAATTTTGAATACCATATTTCATAATTTTTTTCCACGTAATATCTTATGTCTTCGGGATTTAAGCCATTTGAGTAGCAGTATGTTGCAATTCCGCCAGCTCCAACACCTTCTTTTACTGAACCTTTACAGTATGCTTTTAATCCGTCAATTTTTGAATTTTCATATCCAAATTTAGATGCAAATAGTGGAACATCTCCAATCTGTTCCATGATGTCTTTTAAATCTGCATTTTTATCGTTTAATACAAATTCAGTAGTGCTTATTCCTATAAGTCCACTTTTAAGTGTTTCAGGGCTTATTTCTTTAATGGCAGCAAGAACCGATGCCATCTGCGTTCCCCCGGCAAGTAAAACTGGTTTTCCTTTTGAAACAGCAGAAATTGCCATACCTGCTACTACGGGCATCATTTTATCTCCTACTGCATTTAGAACATCAAAGACATCTTTTGATTTACAAGTTTTAAGTCCATTTTCAACAACACTTAATTTAAGGTCTTTCGGGTTTTCGACTGAACCTGAGCTTATCTTGTCCCTTGCATCGTAGCCTAAACCTAAGAGAACACCAAGTGCAGTTGTAGTTCCCCCTGGAACGCTTTCACCTATTATTAAACTATCATAAATTGTATTTTTACCGAGAATTTTTCCTAAATTTAATAATTCTCTTGAATTATCCATTCCAAGACCTTTTTGAATATCTCCTGTCGGTCTTTGATCTACTGAAATGTACGGAATTTTTGGTTTTATGTAGCTTCCAGCATCAACAGTCATTACCGGAATATTTAAAAGATCAACCGCTGCTCTCGTGATTGTTGCAGGACTTGGGCATCCTGTTGCATCTATTGGTGGGTGGTTTAATGATAAACTTTCCCCAAGAGTTACAAGTTCCATGTCTGCTGCAGGGGTGTAATCTATAACGCTTTTGTTAACTCCAGAAATACTCACGTATTTTGTAGTTTCAATTGAAGATATAACACATGAAAATAGCCCGTTAGTTCCTTTTAATTTATCTAAAAATCCGTTTTCATTAATCGAAATAATTGGCATAGTTTCTCCTTTTAAATTTCTGAATATATCTATAACCTTATACTTTACTTTGTTTTCTATTTTTCTTTTTGTTTTAATCTATATTTTTGTGTTAAATTATTATGGAAGTTTGAATAAAACATTAACACGGTGATTTTATGGAATATAATTTATTATTGAAAATAAATGATAAATCAATAGAAAAGGAAGTTTTAAACGAAATTCCTAAGTTTTTAGATGAAAAGTATTCTAAAAAAGTTAAGGTGGAACCCTATCGGTGCATAAATTTAACGGCAGATATTTTGATAAAATATAATTCTGGAATAGTTCTTATAAAGCGCAAAAATGAGCCTTACAAGGATTACTGGGCAATACCTGGTGGTTTTGTTGAATACGGTGAAACAGTTGAAGAAGCCGCAAAACGGGAAGCTAAAGAAGAAACGGGTCTTGATATTTATAATTTAAAGCTTGTTGGGGTTTATAGTGATCCAAATAGGGATTCAAGGGGCCATACTGTAACTGTTGCATATTTGGCCGATGGAATGGGAACTTTAAAAAGCGGGGATGATGCAAAAGATGCTAAAATATTTAGTTTAGATGAATTGAATAATGTTAATCTTGCATTTGACCATAAAAGATTAGTAAATGATTCTATTTCTTATTTAATTGGATAAATCTTTAATTTTTTCATTTATTGGTAGTATTTGAATCTACAAATGTATAGTTATGCGAAACATTTATATAGTAGAATACCCTTCCTATACTATGCTCTTGAAACACTAAGTGGAGACGGGGGCCCGTGGCCTAGTCTGGATACGGCACCGGCCTTCTAAGCCGGGGATCGGGGGTTCAAATCCCTCCGGGTCCGCCATTAATACTTTTCAAGATTTATACCCATGCTCCAGTGGTGTAGTCCGGCCAATCATCCGGCCCTTTCGAGGCCGGGACTCGGGTTCAAATCCCGGCTGGAGCACTTTTTTAATATTGGTTATATTAATCGATAGATTAGAATTAATGAATAATAATTATATACTATTCGTCAAAAAACGTACTTTTATTCGATAATATCCTTAAAAACATATAAATATCTAATTTAATATAACCAAAAGAGAATCTAATCAAAACAAGAGGAAACTCGTTTCTATCTTTTTTATTGATATTACGTTATGTTAAGCGAGGGATAACCATGGTAAAAATAACTGATACCACCTTCAGAGACGCTCACCAGTCTTTAATGGCAACAAGGTTAAGAACAGAAGATATGCTACCGATTGCAGAGAAAATGGACGAAGTAGGATTCTATTCGATGGAAGTATGGGGCGGTGCTACTTTTGATTCATGTATTAGGTATTTAAATGAGGATCCATGGGAAAGATTAAGGGAACTAAAGAAGAAAATTCAAAACACGCCCTTACAGATGCTTTTACGTGGCCAGAATTTGGTCGGATACAGGCATTACCCTGATGACGTCGTAGACAAATTTATTCAAAAATCTGTCGAGAATGGAATTGATATTGTAAGAATTTTTGATGCATTAAACGATGTTAGAAACGTTGAGTTTTCCGTAAAATCCGTTAAAAAATACGGTGCTGAAGTTCAGGGTGCTATTTCTTATACAACAAGTCCAGTTCACACAACTGAACAGTTTGTAGAGCTTGCAAAACAGTTTGAAGAATTAGGCTGTGATTCTTTATGTATTAAGGACATGGCAGGACTTTTAAGGCCATTCAGTGCTAAAGAACTTATTGGAAGATTAAAAGAAGAAGTATCAATCCCGATAGATTTACACAGCCACTGTACTGCAGGGATAGCTCCTTTAACATACATGACAGCTATAGAAGCGGGAATTGACATATTAAACTGTGCAATGTCACCACTTTCGATGGGAACATCTCAACCTCCAGTGGAAAGTATTGTAGCTGCTTTAAAAGGTACAAAATACGATACAAATTTAGACCTTGTATTATTGATGGAAATTAGGAACTATTTTGATGAAATTAGAAACAAATACAAATATTTGATAAATTCAATCTCCGAAAGAGTTGATGCTCGAATTTTAAGATACCAGGTTCCAGGAGGAATGCTTTCAAACCTCGTATCCCAGTTAAAAGAACAGGGTGCACTTGATAAATTCGAAGAAGTTTTAAACGAAATTCCAAATGTTAGAAAGGACCTTGGATACCCTCCATTAGTAACGCCTACTTCCCAAATTGTTGGAACCCAAGCGGTAATGAACGTTTTAACTGATGAACGATATAAAATTATTACAAACGAAGTTTCTAACTATTTAAAAGGATACTACGGAAAATCTCCAGCACCAATCAGTAAAGACCTCGTTAAAAGGGCTCTTCAAGATGGCGAAAAGCAGATTACATGCAGACCTGCAGATTTACTTGAACCAGAATACGAATTAAGAGAAAAAGAAGCTTTCGAAAAAGGAATCGTTTCAAAAGAAGAAGATATTTTAACTTACGCGCTTTATCCTCAAGTTGCGGTTAAATTCTTAAGGGGAGAGTTAAAAGCAGAAGCAATACCTCAAGAAAAGGATGTTTCAAAATTCATGGAAATTCCAAACGAATATGTTGTTGAAGTTGATGGAGAATCCTTCAACGTAAAAGTAGAGCCAGTATATGGTTCAGGAATTAAAAAAGAAGAGAAAAAAGAAATAATAACTGCAGAAACCGAGGGTGCAGTAACTTCACCATTCAGGGGAATTGTTACGAAAATAAAAGTTAACCAAGGTGCAGAAATTAAACAAGGTGACCAGATTTTAGTTTTGGAAGCTATGAAAATGGAAAATCCTGTGGAATGCCCAGTAAGTGGAACTGTTGAAAAAATAATCGTTAAAGAAGGCCAGTCTGTAAACGTGGGCGACATATTAATGATTATAAAATAAATTAAGCAATTATGTAACAACACAGCAATTCCGAAGGTAATATTATGTTTAAAAAAGTATTGATAGCCAATAGGGGAGAAATTGCAGTTAGGGTAATTCGAGCCTGTAAAGAACTTGGAATAAAGACTGTTGCAGTCTTTTCTGAAGCTGACGAGCACTCACTTTATAGGAATCTTGCAGATGAATGTTATCCAATTGGGGAGCCTCCTGCATCAAAAAGCTACCTTAACATTGAAAGAATCTTAAAAGTGGCTGAAAAAGCAGGTGTCGATGCAGTACACCCAGGATACGGATTTTTATCCGAAAATGTAAAGTTTGCAGATGAATGTGGTAAAAGAGGTATTGAATTTATCGGGCCCCCAACAAACGCAATTGATGTTATGGGTAGTAAAATCAATGCTAAGAAAGCAATGAAAATAGCAGGAGTTCCAGTTCTTCCTGGACGGGAAGAACCAATCGAGAACGAAGATGAAGCAATCGAAGTTGCAGATGAAATAGGATATCCGGTAATTATCAAGGCATCTGCAGGTGGTGGCGGTATTGGAATGAACGTGGTTTACAATAAAGAAGAACTCGTTGATACAATACAGTCTACAAAATCCATTGCACAGAGTGCTTTTGGTGATTCTACAGTATTTATTGAAAAATACCTTGAAAAACCAAGACACATTGAAATACAGGTGGTTGCAGATAAATTTGGAAATATAATCCACCTTGGGGACAGGGAATGTTCAATTCAAAGAAGACACCAGAAATTAATTGAGGAATCACCTTCTCCAATTATGACTGAAGAGTTGAGAGAAAGGATGGGAAATGCGGCTGTAAAAGCTGCTAAAGCTATAAATTATAACAGCGTAGGTACTGTTGAATTTTTATACAGCAAGGGCGAATTCTATTTCCTCGAAATGAATACGAGAGTTCAGGTAGAACACCCGATAACTGAAGTTGTTACTGGTGTTGATATCGTAAAAGAACAGATAAAGATTGCAGCAGGAGAAAAATTATCATACACTCAAGACGAAATTACGTTTAGGGGCCATGCAATCGAATGTAGGGTAAATGCAGAAGATGCAATAAATGATTTTGTTCCATCCCCTGGAAAAATTAAATACTATAGGTCTCCAGGAGGTCCTGGTGTAAGGCTTGATAGTGGTGTATTTGGTGGGGCTGAAATTCCGCCGTACTATGATTCGATGGTTGCAAAAATAATTACATACGGACTTACAAGGAAAGAAGCAATTGAACGAATGAAAAGAGCACTTTCCGAATACATGGTTCATGGGATAATTACAAATATACCCTTCCACAGGGCAGTTATCGAAGAAGATAATTTTTTAAAGGGAAACCTTTCAACACACTACGTTGAAGATAATTTATGTTCCTTTAGAAAAGCAATGGTAAATTATGCTTTGGAAGCAAAAGATAGGGAAAAAATATTCAGTGAGAAAGTATTCCACGGTAATAAAAAGGTTATTGCAATTGCAGGCGGTTTAAATGCCTATATAACCAGCGTTTCTCATAAAAATAAGGATAAATATGATAAAAAGTACGTGGATGATAGTAATTAAGTTAAAACAATTAAATCATCCATATATACTTATGAATAATAGAAAAATATATATACTAAATAAATTATCTTTTTATAGTATTAAAGTGAGTTCGTGGTCTAGTTGGCTATGATACCGCCCTGACACGGCGGTGATCGGGAGTTCGAATCTCCCCGGACTCACCATTTTTATTTCACAACAAAACATTTATAAATTTAAATATATTTATATCAAAATTTTATAGTTAGCAAGTTATAAATTTTAAATAAAAATAATAGCAAAAATTTTTGTAGTTAATATTTTGGGACAAGTTCAGCATCTTTTATATTATAGCTTCCAGAAATTCCGTCCCACGTAATTTCATAATCCAAAATTTCTATTTTTTTGTTAAAAAATGGAGCATCGAATACAAAAGTTTCAGCTTCTCCACCTTCAAAAGCTTTGTTGATTTGATATTTTTCCATTATTTTCAATAATTCGTCAATATTTGTTTCATCAATTCGTTTTCCAAGCCATTTTTTAGTCAGTCCGTAAGCTGCAACACTAACTATCCTGAAATCAAAGAATTTTGAGGTATCTCTTAAAATCAATTCCTGATTTTTATGCCATAATGGTGCAAATGATTTTATACCTATTTCTTCACAGATGTGGTCAATTCGTGCTCTTTGATACTCGCTTGCAAGAGCACCACTTACAACGCCGTCAATGTCAAGTTTTTCAAGATTTTTTTGTAAATCGAGGAGTTCTTTTTCTTTTTCACCTTTGGTAATTACTTTTACCATTTCAATTCCAGTACTTTCTGAAACGAGGTCTGTTAATTCAACGTTCGGGATGTGAAACATGTAGCTCTCTTTATTTTTTGAAGCCACATTTACAAGATATTCGACATCCCAGCCCTGATTTAGGGTCCAAAATAGTGCATAAGCAGAATCTTTTCCGCCAGAATAAAGCGATGCAATTTTCATAATTTCACTTAAAATCTTTTAAAACAAAAAAGTAAAAAATAGTTTAAATAATTATTCGAGATCGAAATCAAATATTTTCCATTCTCCATTAGTGTCCCTTCCATTTTTAAAGTATATTCTTGGTTCATCTATATCCTCAGGAACATCTTCAAAGAGCCAGTAGCCTTCTACAGTGCCAAGAGCAGGAATTTTAGAAATATTGTTCAAAGAACCGCCTGATGTGAATGGGTACTCGTTATATTTGGTATACACCATAACTTCTGAAGGGGTGAAGTCTTTTGGCTGTCCGTATCTGTTTTCTATTTTAATATCTACACGGAATATTTTTTTGGTTTTTTCCCCATAAATTGTGTAGAAACCACTTCTTAAAGCAGTTATCTTGAGGTCATCGATTTCAAATGAATCTCCACTTTTAACGGCATTTTCAAGGAAATCCTGCTCAGAAATGTTTAAAATTTCTTCTTCAGTGTAGTATGGAACCTGAATTGATTTTGCAATTTTATTTATTACTTTACCACTTTCTGAAGTAAATATCACTTCAGCGTATCCTGAATCAGTCATTCCTTTTTCAATATCGTCTAATGAAACTACAAGTGTATATTTACTGTTAGCCCCGGCTTTTGACGGGTCAACAACGTATTCTTTTTCAAAAATTTTGTTGTTGTAGTCGTCATATATTATTAATTTTGCAGTGCCTGTCGCAGTTACAAGTTTATTTTCCGCATCGTTAAAAATTAATGTAAATTTCAACGAATCGTCAGTTTTTGCGGCGTAAAATGTACCGATGTATTCTGCACCATCTGAAACAATATTTTCATTACCAGAATCAACTTCGTCAAGTGCTTGGTCTCCACTATCTGTTCCTGTGCATCCACATAGTAACAGGATAGATAACAAGCAAAAAACTCCAATAACAAGTTTTTTAACCATGAATTATCCCCTTTTAAAATTTACAGTTTAGATTATTACATTTAAATTATTTTAAATTTTTGAATTATTATTTTAAGAACTTCAAAAAAATAAAAGATTTTGAATATTTTAAAAAAGTATTTTAGGGAAATTAAATCATTTCAACAAATGCTTCAAGTCTTGTTTTTAACTGCTCTTTGTCACTTTCTGAGTAGTCGGTTTCTACTCTAATAACTGGAATGCCTGCTTTTTTGAGTTCTTTTTCAATTAATGCACCTTCAACGTTGAACGTGTGGCAGTACTGGAGGGTGTAATATACAACTCCATCGGCATTCTGTTCTTTTACAAGTTCTTTAATTCTTTCAATTCTTTCTTCGTTGCTGAATTTGCATGCGCAAGGGATTTTAAAATACCTGTCAGCTAATTTTTCAATTGTGTATCCTTCAACGTAGTTTTCAAACTGTCTTGTTCCTGTACAGCTTTCTTCCCCAACAACAACTGCTCCTGCATCTTCAATGATTTCTGGAATTTTCGTGTTTCCAGCAACCATTGGGCAGCCCGCAATTAAAATTCTTTTTCCCGTGTATCCTTCTCCTTTTTTAACTCTTTCTTCAAGTTCAGCCACTAATTCTTCAAGAAGGGATTCCATTGTATTTACGTCTAAAAGATATGCGAGTTGGAATAATTTTAACGAGTCTTTTCCGTTTATCGGTGAAGGAGTATTTGCTCTAAGTTCGTAAATTCTGTAGAAAAGCTTTCTTATGTTATTTACTTTATCAATAGCTTCTTTTAATTTTTCTTCAGTTATTTCGTTTCCTGTTTCTTCTTCAATTAATTTTTTTAAGTCTTCAACTTCTGCAAGCCACATTTTAGCGGACCTATCGTCTCTAAAGTGGGGTAACTGCATTACGTGGAGTTTAACCATTTCACTCATGTGTTCAAACATTTTTTTCTTTCCATCACAAGTGGTTTCTCCAAGAACGACATCAGCAGCTTCAAAGTAAGGGCATGATTTTTCTTTTTTAAATCCAAAAGATGATTTTATTAATGGACATATATTTCTTGGTAAAATTTCTTCTGCAGAAGGTATTGTAACTTCTTTTCCACCGCAAAGCCCTACAGGAATTGCATCAGCTGCTAAAATTAATTCTGTTGGAACAAATGTACAAAATAGTCCAAATACTTTTCTTCCTTCGTCTTTTTGACCGTACAGTTCATTTTTTCTGTTTGCAAATGCTTCGCTAATTTTTGTTATGGCTTTCAATTCTTCCATCATTTTCACCATTTTTAATTGAAGGTTAATTATTAGATTTACTAATATCTACGGTATTTGATGCCAATTTACCTTATCTATAAGGTTTTATTTATAAAATATAAATATATCTATTAATTTAGTAAATACTAAAACAGGAAATTAGAAAAATTTAGTGATAATTCCTTTTATTAATGTACGTTTTGGATGAAATTGTTTAAAATTGTAGGTTTTAAAAAAATTTTAAAAATTAAAAAAGGTTTTGATTGATAAATTTAAATTTCTATACGTTTTAGTTTTGGAAAGTACGAATTATACAAAATTCCAATCCATGGGATGATGGCGATAGTTAAAAACTCGTTTAAAGATAATTTGCAGTTAATAATTCCATTTTTTATAATTTCAAAATTATTTTCAGGATAAATCACCGCAGTATTTAATGGGTCGATATATAAAAACCTGTAAAAAGCGGTTATTAATAATATGAACCCAAAAACAAAAGAAACAGATTTTCCAAGCCCTAATTTGGATGCAAAAATCCATAAAACGACCTGACTTACAATTAAAATTAGAAAAAATTCCCCATTCATTTATACCCCCTCTAAAAATAAATGTACAGTATAAATTTTTTAAAATTGCCTATATATATTTAAGCTAACCAAAAGGGTATAACAAAAAAGAGATTATTCAGATGCCATCAGGCAAGCTCCAACAGCGCATACTATCTGTGGTTCTTTTGGAACGAGAAGTGTTTTTCCAAGTTTTTTTTCAAGTACACTTATTAAGATTTTGTTTTTAGCAACTCCCCCGCTAAATACAATGTCTTTAAGGTTCATTCTTTTAACCATCGGTACAATCCTATTTGAAATGCTGTCGTAAATTCCCATTATAATTTCTTCTTTGGGTATTTTTTTAGAAAGAAGGGATATTATTTCACTTTCTGCAAAAACGGCACACATTGAAGATATTTTTGCGTAATTTTCCGAGGAATATTCGTTTAATTCTTTATCTAAATTTAAAATATCAATACATTTTTCTAAAAATTTTCCAGTTCCAGCAGCGCACTTGTCAGAAAGGATAAAATCTAAAACCTGACCTTTTTTTATATTTAGAACTTTGCTGTCCTGTCCTCCAATATCAATCAATCCATCAGCATCTTTAAAAAAGTAGTTTGCACCTTTTCCAAGGGCAATTACTTCTGGAACAACTTTATCCGCAAAAGAAATTTTATGCCTTCCGTAACCTGTTGCGACAGTTTTTGTAATGTTTCTTCCATTTTTGAATTTTTCAACCATTTTTAAAACATCACTTTCTTCAACTACAACTCCAAAATCATTTATTTCGTAGTCGATTATTTCGTTATTTTCCATCAACACGAATTTGGTAGTGGTTGAACCTATATCTATACTTAAAATCATTTTTACACCAAAAAAGTTTAGGGATTAATTTAAAGTTAATTTTTTCCAACTCCAAAGTAAGTGTACCCTAAAGTTTTTAATTTTTTAGAATCCATTGCATTTTTACCATCAAAAATTACAGGGTTGTTAACTAAAGTTTTTATTTCTGACCAGTCTTCTTTATCGAAATCATATTCTGTGGCGATTATGATACCGTCTGCATTAAATACTGTATCTTTTAGTTCATCAAGAATGTGAAGGCTGTATCCCATACACTTGGAATCAGAAAGAGTGTATTTGTTAATAGTATTTTCCCTTGCTTTTTCAATGTAGTCGTAACCTTTAACGATTGCACCATTGTTTAAAAGAAGGTTTATAAGTTCAATAGACTTACTTTCTCTTAAATCGTCTGTGTTTGGTTTAAATGCAAGCCCAAGCACTGCAAAAGTTTTTCCAGAAATATCCCCGTAATATTTTTTGATTTTATTTTCAAAAAACCAGGTAGTTTGGGTCTGGTTTACGCTTTCAGTTGCATTTATTATTTTTGGTTCAAGTTCAAAACTTTCAAACTGTTTACCAAGTGCTTTTACATCTTTTGGAAAGCAGGACCCTCCGTAACCAATACCTGCATTTAAGAAGTTAGGCGCAATTCTTTTGTCCAGACCCATTGCTTTTCCTATGGTTTTGATATCTGCACCAACTGTGTCTGCTAATCGTGAAATTTCGTTTATAAAGGATATTTTTACGGCCAAAAATGCATTAGATGAATATTTTATCAATTCCGAAGTTTCCCACGATGAAATTACAAATGGTACACCGTTTTTTTCAAAATATTCGTAAACTCTTTTTAATGTTGTGACTGACTTATTATTTTCAGGGTTTTCAAATCCAAGAACTATTCTTTCAGGCTCAAAAAAGTCTTTAAATGCAATACCTTCTCTTAAAAATTCAGGGTTTGAAACAACTTCAACAGGGTAACCTTTTAAGCTTTCTTTTATTTTTCGACAGGTTCCAACAGGTACAGTTGATTTGATCACCAAAATTTTTGGTTTGTCATCGATGTGTTTTTTTATCGATTCAACTGCAGAATATAAAAATTTTAAATCTGCGTTTCCAAAATCGTCCTGGGGCGTTCCAACACATAAAAAAATAACATCAGCAGTATACACTGATTCATAAGACGAAGTAAATTTTAAATTTTCTTTTACAACTATTTTTAATTCATCTTCTAAGCAGTCTTCGTAAAGCGTGCTTATACCACTATTTAATTTTTTCACTTTTCTCTCATCAATGTCAATTCCTGTAACATTAAAACCTAATCTTGAAAGGCCAACTGCCTGAATTAAACCAACGTATCCCGTGCCTATGATTGAAATCTCCATTATATCGCCTGATCCTGATTTAAATATGAATAAAATGAATACATACATATTCCAAGTCCTATAACAACCATAATTTTGTAGATAATATTCTGGTTTACTATATCGCTATATTTTATGAGAACTAACGCGAAAAGGACTATCGGAATTAACAATATTGCTATTTTTTTACTAAAATAATTCTTAAACCTTGTGGTTAACAACAATAAGCTGCCAAATAAGAATGCCTCTTTATAAATTATTCCGAGAAATAGGCAAATTACTATAACTATATCTATTTTAGCGTATTTTTGCTCAATCCCACTTAAAAGTTCATATAATACTGTTAAATGGGGAATTATTATCATCGCTGCTATTAACAAGATTGAAGAATCTAACGGGTTAAAAAAATATCCAAAAAGGAGCACGTATATTGAAAAAAGAAACAAAAAACTATTTTTAAACCGTGTATCAAGAATATAAAATGATATAAGTATAACTGGGAAAAATGTTTCAAAATATAATCCACCGACAATTGCAGCGATTATTGAAGTTAATGTAGTGTTTTTCACTTGAATTCACCAATTATATAATCTGCCAAATCATTTGGGCCAACATCTATTGTAGGGCATAGATTATTTAGTTTTAATATATTTTTTTCTCTTTTTACATACGATTTATATACTGTTGGAATCGTTTCTTCAGTCAATTCGTTAATCCCAAATAAAAATGGATTTGGGGAAATAATATATAATTTTGATTTTGTTTTGATAATTTCATTATTTAACATTACCAATTCTTTGTACCTGTACGTATCTGTTATGATAAGTACAGTACTGTTTGATTTTATATGTTTTGCAATAGATAACCATTTTTCAGGCGAATTTTTTGAAAAAGACTTCACGATATTTAAAAATGCGGTTTTTTCAAAAAATTGGCTGGTTGAATTTAAAATATACGGGCTACCTTTTCTTGGAATTAGTTTATTTTTAATACATTTTTTTAATGATTCGCTACTTTTAATATTTTTTTGAATATCTACAAGTCCGGATTCATTAAAAAACAAGATATTAGCTGAACCATTTTTTATTATATTTGCCATTAGTTGAAATGTTAGAATGCTTACGTAATCTGTTTTGTTATTTCCACCGCTAAAATCTTTCAGGAAATTTTTACTAACATCGACCAAAACAGATATTTCTCCTTCGATTTCTTTTTCAAATTCTTTTGAGATTAAACGCATGGATTTTAAGGATGATTTCCAGTCGATATGCTTAAACTGATCTCCTGGAGTATAATCCCTTAAATAATCAAATTCTAATGTTCTCTGTCCTATTTTGGAGGATGAAAGCATTTCTTTTCCAATTTTTTCATGATTATTTGTATTAATTCCTTTTATTATGTTTTCATTCGATGGATAAACAGTGATAGTTAGGGAAGTGTTAAATTCAAAAGTTTTTTCAAACATCTCAAAAACATCTGAAATTTTCAGCGGTATTTCATTTATTAAAAAACTCCCCTTTGATTTGGATTTTAGGGAAATGAAAATATTTCCAATATTTTTTGGTGAAATCGTTGTACTTTTGGATTCCCATGTAAAATTGCTGTTATTTGGTATACATCCAATCTTTAGTGGATATTTAGACTTATTTTTAATTTTTAAAATAATATCTAATGTTTCAGATTCGGTAAACTCTAAACTTGAGGTTTGAACTTCAATTTCAAAATCTGGTTCAAATGAAAGTTTTAAAATCAAAAGAGATGATAAAATACCTACACCAAGCAGTGCTGATAAAATGTTTACAAAGAAATATCCTTCTAAAAAAAGCAGGATAGAAACAAATGCTAAAAACTCCCCTTTTTCCATTAATTATCCCTATTATCTAACAACAACAGCATTATCGAGTATTTCTTTAATAATGTCGCTGTTTGTGATACCTTCAATTTCGTAGTCAATTTTTAATTTAATTTTGTGCATGAGCGAGTATTTTGAAACTTCCTTAACATCGTCAGGTATTACGTAGTCTCTCCCATTTAAAAAAGCTAAAGACCTTGATGCATACAAAATATGTTCCGATGTTCTTGGGGATACCCCGTATAAAAGTTTGTCACTGGTACGGGTTAATTTTACAATTTCGTAGATATATTCTAATATTTTATCGCTTACTTTAATTTTTTGTACCTGTTCAAATGCTTCATTTAATTCTTCTGATGAAATAATCGAATTAACGGTTCCAAAAGAGTTTGCATACTTTTTTTTCAGCATATTTATTTCGTCATCTTTTTTAGGATATTCTAAATTAAGTTTAAACATGAACCTGTCCAACTGGGCTTCTGGAAGTGGGTAAACTCCTTCGTATTCAATTGGGTTCATTGTAGCCATTAATATGAACGGTTCTGGAAGTTTTATTGAATTTCCTTCAACAGTGGCTTGACCTTCCTGCATTGCTTCAAGCATTGCAGACTGTGTTTTTGGCGGGGTCCTGTTTATTTCATCTGCAAGCAATATGTTAGCAAAAATAGGCCCTTTTTTGATTATAAAGTCTTTTGTCTTTTCACTGTAGTAATAAACGCCAATAATATCACTTGGCATGGTGTCGGGTGTTAACTGGATTCTTGAAAAGGAAAGACCAAAAATTTTTGCAAAGTTTTTAACTATCGTGGTTTTTGCAAGCCCGGGCATTCCTTCTAATAAAATATGGCCTTTTGAAAGCATTGAGATTAAAAGAAGTTTAATTATGTCTTCATTTCCAACAACGCATTTTTCCATTTCTTTTTGAATTTTATTTAGTAAGTCTTTTCCTTCCATTATTACCATCTTTAATGTTTTTAATTACCCTTTTCAGGTCATTTAAATCAATTCCCTGATTTTTCGAAATGTTTTCAAGTAGTTCATTTTCGTTTTTTGGCTTTTGTTTTGTAAATTTTAAAATTAGTTTTTTAATTGCAGTGATATATAGCTTTTTATTTAGTTGAGATAAACAGATTACAATCAGTAATATACCTAAAACTAATTCTTTTGAAACAGTTTTTCCAATGTAAAAAATGCTAATACTGTATTCAAAGTCTTTGTGGTGTATTTCGTCGATATAGACTTGATTTGGATTTAATTTTTCAATAAAATTTTTTAAGAAATTTTGGTTATATTCATACAATCCATTTATGAATATATCCGGGTCAGCTATCAATATTATTTTTCCGTTTTCATAATTTATTTCAGAAATTAACGGTAAAGTTGCAAGGTTTGACTTTGTTGAAAAGTTACTTGCAGTAATTACTCCTTCTTTTGAGGTATACGTTGGAATATCTGTAACGAGGTATCCTCCGCCGTAGTTTTCGGAAACACTGTATTCGATTAAGTTTTCATTTGAAATGTAAAAAATGTCGTTTAACCGGTTTTTTGTAAATTTATCCGAGATGTTTAGTTTTTCAAGAATTTGATTTGCTGTTCCAAAGTCATCTGCAACAACAAGTGTGTTTCCAGATTTAACAAAATCGTGGATTTTCTTCACTTCATAATCTGTAAAATCCAATCGTGGGCCGATTATAAATAAAACACCGTTTTTATCAAAGTTATAATTATCGTATGGGGAGTATATTGGGGTTATTGTAATTTTTGAATCATAAAGCTGTTTTGTAAAGTTTGAACACCCGTTCCAGTCTGTGTTAAAACTGCTGTATTCACTAAATGATTTTATAACTGGAGTTCCTGCTGGAAGGGATATAAGAACTGCTCCAAAAAGGGCAATTATTAAATATTTAAAGTATTTTTCCATTATACATTCTCCATTACATGTTCAATAAGTTCGTAGAAGTTTTTAACTGTTGAATCTTCCACGTGTTTTTCACCATAAACTGCTATTTCGTGAATATCGGTGATAATTTGTAAATCCTGATATATTTCAGGGTTAAATTTTAAAACACAGTTTAAAAGCTCGTTTGGAGTTAATTCTGAAACGATATTGTATTTTTTTGTAAGTTTACGGTATAATTTTTGGTATTGTGAAGTAATCGTTTTTGCTGAAGGAATTACTTTTTCAAAAACATCGCTTGAAACTCTATCGGTAACTTCTGCCATGTTATTTTTGGAGATGTTTTCATTACGCGTACTGTATTTTTTAACTAAAGTTGGGATTTTAGTTCCAAAAATTAGGATTATGAATGCTAAAAGTAATATTTTCCAGTTAACTTTGATATTTTGAGAAATTGTGGTTATTAATGGTTTTTTATCCACCACGTTAATAGTTAAAACATTGGATTTTGAATACCTGTATTGTTCGTTTCCTGCAAATGTTACAAATACCGTGTAATTACCTGCTTTTTCAAAAGATATTTCTTTTTTGAATGAATTATCTGAATTAAAGTTTTCAACGGGGTTATTATCAACCCATAATTTCAAGTTTAAATCGGAATTATCTCCTTCAAAATTTCCAGTAATTATGCAGGACTGGTTCGGACTGATTTTTCTATTTTCAGAGTAAATTTGAATATTTAACGGGGGTTTTACGAAATTTATGGTGATATTTTCTTGAGTGGGCATATATTTTTCTGTTTCAATGAAGTTTAATGTAAATTTTTCTATTTTTTCAAAATCTGAATAAATATATGTTTTAAAAGTACCATTTTCAACAGGTATTGTTTCATTTCCCAAGATTACGGTTCCAAAATCAACAGGGCTGCCATCAGAATCAATTACTTTTCCAGTTATTGTGTTTTCTTTTAAAATAGGAAATTCAAAGTAACTTTTTACAATTAAGTCAGTATGAATTTTTGATACATTTACAGAAATAGTTTCTGATTTTTTATGGCCTTGGGTTAGTGTCAGGTTGTATGTTCCAGCTTTTTCAAAAGAATGAATTTCAGAATAGTAATTGTTTGTTAAAAGAATATTTTCGCTTGTGTTTTTTGGTCCAGTAATTACAATGGTAGCATTTCCATTCTGACCTGTTCCATAAATTAATGCATTTTTATAAATTGTTGGATTATTAGGTGAAATATGAATTGTTAAATTAGACGTCGGAGATACATTTCCAATTTTTTCGATATTATTTATCATTTTTAGTTCTAAATAGTATAAACTTGTTTCAACATCGCCTGTATCAAATACCAGTGTCTCGTTATCTTTTTTAAGTTCTGAAATGTTTTTAATATCGTCTAAATTATTTCTCATCAGATCTATTTTTTCAATTATTCTTAAAGCAGCAAGTTTTGCAAAATACTGGTTATTTGTGGTGTTTAATTTGAGATTTTCATCGTAATCCTGTACAAAATAACTTATTTCTTTTAAATTTTTTGAAAAATTGTAAAATGGGGGAGTTACTGTTTTTGCAGGCGTGGTCATGCCATTTTCAGTATATTCTGTAATTTCCAAATTTAACTGAACTGTTTTTTGAAAAATTAATTGGGATTCGTTAATGAATGTATTATTGTTTTGAATCATGTGGTTAATTGTAGATTCGTAGTCTTTTAGAAATGTGTTAAAATAGCTGTAAACGTATGTATCGTCTGATTCTAAATTTTCTGTATTTATATTTTCAGCATTTGCTACAGGAAAAGAAAATAAAAAAAATACTATAAATATAATGAACAATATTTTTGATTTAAACGGATTCATGGTTCTCAGCTTTGTAACTTTCCCGGGTGAAAATATCATAATCTCAAAAAACACAATTTTAGGATTATTCCTTATTTTAATAAGTATAAGTATTATTTATTATGGTATCTCTAACTCAATTATATCTTTTATAAATTTGGGTATTGCAGGACTATTTATTTTTGTTATATTAAACACGTTAATTCCCAAAAAAGTAATTGATTATTCGATTTACGAAGCTGTGCTTTCTTCAAATACTGAATTTTTAAAGAAAATTTTTGAAAATTTAAAATTAAGTGGAAATCCAGTATATGTTCCACCTTTTGAAAATTTAGAAAATGGGGGGATTTTTGTACCTTCCCACGATAAATTTAGCTTAAATTTAACCGCATTTGATGAAAATATGGTTTTTATAACAAATCCCAACGCGTCAAATGAAATGGGAGTTTTAATCAATCCTCCAATCGGGCTTGGTCTTTTAAAGATATATGAGGAACGTTCCGAGGGGAACATTCATGGATTAGACATGAATACTGTTTTTTCAGTTGTACAATCTGCACTTGGTTCTATGGATTTGCCCTCTGACATCGATTTTGAAGAAAAAAATGATGAAATAAAAATAAAACTTTACAAAAGTAGTGAACTTGAAAACTTTGGAAAACTCTATTATTTATCCCCCGTAATTTCTTCAATATTTCTGACGATATCAAAATCAAAAGGTATTCCAATTTTTATCAAAGAATTTTTGGAATCTGAGGAATATATGGAGTTTACTGCTGTTGAACTTAAAACTGCTAAATATCATGCTCTGGGATAAGTTATGAAAAAAATTAACTTGATGGTTATTGCACTGACGGCGTGGATAATTCTTACAGCTCTATTATCCCCTTCGTTAGATTTGTATATGACGCTGCTTCTTATTGGGACCTTGATATTCCTTGAAATCGGGGATTTTTTAATTTCAAGGGATAATAAAAATATTTTAAAAATTATAATATATATTTTTGCAGGAATTTTTGCTGTAATAGTGTTAAACAAGATATATACAATAATAAAATAGGCTGGTTTTATGGATAAAAACGACGTAAACAAGGTAGTAACTGGTTTTTTGCTTGTAGTATTAATCATGTCGATAATGGGCGTTATATATATTATAAAACATCCAAAACAGTCAGAATATTTTTCTGAATTTTATATACTTGGAAAAAATAATATGGCGTATGATTACCCGACTAAACTTTATTCTGGTGAAACCGGTTATTTAACAATCGGGATTGTAAACCACGAGGGAAGAAATGTTACATATTACGGGGAAACATGGCTTATAGCGTCAGAAATTGGCAATTCATCTAAAATGGATATTAACAGTTCGGTACTGCTTGATAATTATTCAGTTACCCTTGAACCAAAACCTTTGATTGTTGAAGGAGATTGGGAGCCCCAGTTTGAGAATAATTACAGTTTTTCAATAAATAATTCTGGAGATTACCAGATGTGGTTTTTCCTGTTCAAAGATAATCGTTCAAATGAAAATATCCCAAAAAAGCTTCAGGATGCAAAAGACAATAACTTACTTAGTTTAAAACTAAACATTGCCGTTTTAGACTGGACGTAATTATATATACTTAAAAAGTGCATAACTTAAATATATTTATCCAAATTATTGGAAATTTTTTATTGAGATGGAGGGATTTCATGAAAATTATTAATTTTCTTATCCCAATTTTGCTATTACTTTCTGCAATTCCAATGGGTTTTGCAACAAGTAACGAGATAGCAGTTATTGCATCAACCCCCGCAGATGCAGTTTTAGCTGCCCAATATGCAAAAGAAATGGGATATAAATTTGTATACACTCCCGGAGATAAACTCTCGGATGATGCAAAAAATGCTGTAAAATATTCTGACGAAGTAATAATGATTGGTGGACCAGATGCGATAAGCGAGAACGTGGAAAGCCAATTAAAAGAACAGGTTCATACTGTTGAACGTGTATGGGGTGCTGATAGGGTAGATACCTCATTAGAATTATTAAAAAGATTAGCTCAAGAAAAACCTGAATCTTTGAACAATCTTGTAATTGTATATGGATTCGATGAAAATATTATTCCTGGGGCAGTAAATTTCAATGCACCAATATTATATTTTGCACCAGATAACTACCAAAATGTTGCAGCGTATTTGAATGGAATGACTATTCAAAATGCAATTGTTCTTGGAAATAATGTTCCTGCAGAAATCACAAACGTGGTTAGGCATGTTGCATCAACAACAAATTTGGTAAACGGGATTACTAAAAATATTATTAAAGCAGGATTATCTATAGCTTCAAAACTAAATCCAAGTATATCTGACTCAATTGCTGCAATTGTTTATCCTGGATATTCTGATGATTCATTAATGAATGCAGCATCACTCTATTCCGCTGGAAGTGCTGGTTCGATTGTGGTTGTATTTAGTGAAGATGAAGATATAATTGATGAAATTGTTGAAAAAACTACAACGGTTACAAAAAAATTATATATCATATCAGATGACGAAAATGTCACAGAAAGTATTTCTGAAGCCGCATCAGCAGACGGTGCAACGATAATTACTACCATTCCAAGCACGGGTGGTGGCGGAGGCGGTGGATCATCAAGTTCGTCCACAACAACTACCGTTCAAAAATACACTGTAATTTCAGTTGATGGAACAGAAAAAGTTAAATTTGCAGACGTTTCTGCTTCGGAAACTGGTGGAAACAATTTAAAAATTGTTGGTGAAGACGATATAGTTCTTCCAAAAATCACGATAGCAACAAATTTGGCAACAAAATCCTATACCGGTTCATCCGGAAACGTATCCATTACTTATGAAGGAACCGGTGACAGTTTAAATATAATTTATCCTATAACTAATGGAGCTATTACGTATGGTTCCGATTTGAACGCGACATTCTATGGTTCAAGTCTTCTTGCAAATAAACAGGTTACTGCACACGTAATAACTGATAGGCAGGAATTTAGAGATGCAATGAATGATTTGTTAAATGGAAATGCCGATACATTTATTTCAATGCTTAATACTACTGCTAAAACAACGGCTACAACCGATAGCAGTGGTGATGCAGACTTTACAATAACTCCTGCTTCATACGGGGAAAATATTGTTATTGTAACACTTGGCAACGGTACAATCGATACAACTGCAACAGTTTTAGGATTCAGCGGATTTGAATATTTGAAATACGATTTAACAGTTAATGTAACCGGATTTAACCCTGCAACAGATACTTTTGAAGTAAATATGTTGCTAAATCAAACACCTTCAAACGATGTTAGATACGGTGTAATGGCAATTACTGAAGATGGATATTCGTTTAAGTTAAGTATCGAAGGAACTTCAACAGCAGATAAAAACATCAATGTAACGCTAATTGGTGACGAAAGTTCTGCAAAAATTGTTGAAAATTCAGAATTGGTTTCATTAAATGCATCAGCAGTACAAGATATCCTCGAAGCTGCATTTACTAACGGAACTGCAGGTGTTGCATTTACGGATGTTACAACAAGCAGCAACGTTACGAAATCATTCACAGTGGATTTCGATAGTGGCGAAACAGTATATATAATTGGAATTGTTTATGACATTTCTAATAAAGAAATAGTTGGTCTCGATCAGGTCGAGTATGGTCTTGCAGGTTAACTTAATATCTATAATATTCTTTTTTTCATTATTTTGGTGATTATAAATGTTCAAAAAAATTTTCATGATTCTTTCTATTTTATTTATAATTTCATCCGTCAACGCGGTTTCAGATGTTACAATATCACCTGAAAATCCAGAAGTTGGAGATACAATAATTTTAACGGGAAAAGCAACTCCAAATGAGGAAGTTTCCTGCAGTGCATGGTTTGAAATAAACCCGATAATAAGTCAGCCGTATTACGGGGCTCTTTTGTACGATGTGGATATTCCAGAACCTCCAAACAACTTTAAGGTTACAGCAGAAAATGTCCAAGGCGTAGATGTGAGCATAAAAATGGGAGTATGGGTTACAATAAGTGCTGATGCAGATTCTTCTGGAAAAGCAATTGTTTCTAAATCAAACGTTCCAGAAGGAATATATGATATAAAAATAGGCGGAAAAATAAAAGATACTTCAAAATCGGTTAATTTAAAAGTTTATGCATCAACAAAAATTAAAGCTGACGAGAATGGAAATTTTGAATATGTATACAGCACGGATTCGATAGATGAAGGAACAACGATTTATTTAACTATTGGCGGAGTTTCAAAAGAGGTAACTGTTCAGGGAACAACACCTGCACCGGTAGTTCCAACCACAAATACTACCGAGGAGGATACTACACCACCTACAATAAAAGTTTTAGCACCGTTAAAATCAGAATATGCGGCTAATTCAATAGATTTTAATATTGCGGTTACTGATAATTCAGATTTTGATTTTAATATTTATTTGAATAATAAAGAATTGACGTACAGCAAGAACGGGAAATATTTTACCGGAACATTAAGTTTGATTGAAGGTAAAAATACGTTAAAAATGGTTGCTGAAGATGAATATGGTAATAAAAATACAAAAATTGTTTATTTAACGTATTCAAAAGATGCAGTTGAAAATGAATCAAGTTCTGAAAATACTAACTCTGAAATCAATGAAAATTCTACTTCAAATGAAGTTTCAGAAGAAGAAAACATAGTATCAGGTACAATGATATTTAATGTAGGCACTGCACTTCTTACTGTAAGTGATGGAACTGAAATTAGCACGAGTGGAGATATTAAAATCGAAGAAATAGAACTTCCAGAAACAAAACTGGCTTATGTAATTTATCCGGAAGATTCCGAGTTTAGTGTTCCGCTAACTCTTGAAATTGATGTTTCTAATTTGGAGAGTAATTTAAAAGTAATTTATTATGATTCCAAAAAAGGCTGGGTAAATACAAATTATGTTTTAAAAGATGGTACGATAACGCTAAATGTTACAAAATCTGGATATTATGCAGTAAAAGAAACGGAAATTGTCGAAGAGAATGATTCTATTTTGGATATAATCAAAGGAATCTTAAAGGCGATTAAAATAATCCTAACTGCAATAATTGATAGAATCTAATTTTTTCTTTTTTGTTTAAAGTAAAAAATCGTCAACAATATATATGTTTAGCATATAATTTTTATAAAAAATCTGGTGAAATATTGCCGTTTATTTTTAAAAATTTAGAAATTCCAGAAGTAATTTTAGTTGAGCCAAGAGTTTTCCCAGATGATTTTGGTTTTATGTAAAAGATTTAAAAAATTTATAATTGAGAAAATCTATTGGAAAGAATTGAACATAAGTAATAGGAGTGGTGAACGATGAAAGGAATTATTTTAGCCGGTGGAAGTGGAACGAGGCTTTATCCAATGACTTATGCAGGAAATAAACATTTAATGCCATTATTTAATAAACCAATGATTTATTATCCACTTTCTGTGTTAATGCTCAGTAAAATTAAAGACGTTTTAATAATTTCAACTCCTGAGGCGCTGCCAGCATACGAAAAATTGTTTGGGAATGGAAAACAGTTGGGAATGAATATCGCTTATGCAAAGCAGGAAGAACCAAAGGGACTAGCAGAGGCATTTATTATCGGGGAAGAGTTTATTGGTTCAGATAGTGTATGTTTAATTTTGGGGGACAATATCATCTATGGTGGTGGTATAACTGGAATTTTAGAAAAATCCTCTGAATATGTCGAACAGAATGGCGGGGCAATTGTTTTTGGCCAGTATGTAAATGATCCTGAAAGATATGGTGTTTTAGAGTTTGATGATACTAAAAAAGTTATCCGAATTATAGAAAAACCAAAAAATCCTCCTTCAAATTATGCAGTAATCGGGCTTTACTATTATGATAATAACGTTATAAATATTTCAAAGTCAATTAAGCCATCGGATAGGGGGGAACTTGAAATAACTGATGTTAATAATGTTTATTTGGAAAAAAATGAGTTAAATGTTAGAATTTTTTCAAGAGGGGTTGCATGGTTTGACGCAGGAACTCACGAAAGCTTTTTAGACGCAAGTAATTATATTCACGTAATAGAAAAAAGAATGAATCTTATGATTGGTTGTATTGAAGAAGTAGCTTATAGAAATAAGTGGATTTCTAAAAAACAACTTTTAAGACTAGCAGAACCATTATTAAAAACAGAGTATGGTAAATATCTCGAAAGAATATCTAATGAATAACGGGTGTTTTAATGAAAATTTTAGTTACAGGCGGTGCAGGATTTATTGGTTGTAATTTTGTTCGATACATGGTTCAAAATTACGATCACGAAATAACAGTTTTGGATAATTTAACTTATGCAGGTAATCTTGAAAATTTAGCTGAAGTTTCAGAAAAAATGGAATTTATCAAAGGAGACATCTGTTCTGAAGAAGATGTTTCAAGAGCAATGAACGACATTGACGCCATAATTCATTTTGCAGCAGAAAGTCACGTTGACAATTCGATAAAAAATCCTGAAAATTTTGTAAAAACAAATATTTTTGGAACATATAATTTGTTAGAATGTGCAAGAAAATTCGGAATTGATAAGTTTTTGCACGTTTCAACAGATGAAGTATATGGTTCAACTGAAAACGGATTTTTTAAAGAAGAAGACAGGTTAGACCCGTCATCTCCATATTCTGCAACAAAGGCCGGAAGTGATTTACTCGTAAATGCCTATCACAGGACATATGGCTTAAATACATTTATAACGCACTGCGGAAACAATTTTGGCCCTTACCAATATCCTGAAAAATTAATTCCAGTACTGATTAAAAAAGCACTTAAAAACGAAAAATTGCCAATATATGGTGACGGTTTAAATGTACGTGACTGGATATATGTGGAAGATCACTGCACTGGGATAGATACAGTATTTAATAAAGGAAATTATGGTGAAGTTTACAATATTGGTTCAGGATATGAAAAAACGAATCTTGAAATTGTAAAATTTATTTTAAACGAGTTAGATAAACCCGAAAGTTTAATCGAGTTTGTAAAAGATAGGCCTGGACACGATAGGCGATATGCACTTGATTCTACAAAAATGAGAAATCTTGGTTGGGCTCCAAAATGGGGGTTTGAAAAAGCACTAAAATACACGGTAAACTGGTATTTAGATAGATTTTGATTATTAATTTAGTTGGTAGGTCCCTATGAAAAAATATATTATACTCACGAGAACAATTTACAATATCGGTGGAGCTGAAATATACTTACGAAATAAAAAGAAATTTTTGGAAGAAAAAGGATATACTGTGGAGATATGCAGTTATTTTGACAGGGGAACTTTGTATATTCGGGAATTTGGAGAATATCAAAAAAATATAATAAAAGAACTAAGGCTGTCACCATTTGTAATAAATAAAAACCGTAGGAATAATATAATTTCAAAAATAACTACAGATATTGGTGAATGTGACGAAGTTATTATCGAATCATTAAATCCAAATGTTGCAATGTGGGGGGAATTAATTGCACAAAAAATAAATTCAAAGCATATAATTTATTTGGTTGACGAGTATTTTAGAAAATTATCTCCATCGCAAACATTGTTTTTTCAATTTAAACATAAAAGGCGTGAATTAGCAGGGATACATAAGAAATCATTGGAATTATTATTTGGTACGAGTATTGCTGAGGAAGAACAGTATGTTTTAAATGCAGCTTGTGGTAATGTGGTTGATGAATTCGAAAATGAACTTATTGATGGTATTGACAAATATGAAATAAATATTGGCTGTATTTCAAGATTGGATAAAGAATATATTCCTTATGTATTTGATGAACTAGTAAAATTTGCTAAACAATATTCTAACAAAAATATACAGTTTATAGTTGTTGGGGATACGGTAAATAAAAATAATGAATATATTAAAGAAGATCTTAAGAAAAAAGTTGCTGGAATTAATAATCTTAATGTAATCATGACCGGATATTTATATCCGATACCTAAAAGATTATTTAAAATAATAGATGTTGCAATAGGCAGCGCAGGATGTGCAAGGATAACTGCAAGCGAAAATGTGTTGACTATTGCTTTAGACGTTTCCAGGTGTAAACCTGTGGGAATATTGGGATACAATACTGAAAATACCATATACTGTCAAGAAAACTACAAAAAAGATCTTTCTGAAATTTTGGAAGATATCGTAATAAGTAATATAATTAAAAAAGAAGATCTGGGACTTCCAGAAAAATTCAAGCTCAGTAATTTCATGGATAAATATGAAGAACATTTTAAGTTTGTATTTTCATCTGAATGTAAAATGGATTTTTTTGTTTTTGAAAATTATCGTCTTGGAAACTTAGAGCAAATACAGAAACTGATAGTTACAGTATTTGGAATTAACGGGTATGACCAGATATTATCTGTATATCTAAAAAATTTGAAGAAATTTTTTAAAATTTAATTTTAATAATTGTGTATTAACTTATAAACCAATGTTGAAAGAATGGAAAAAGCTGCGTTAAAGAAAAAAACTATATCTGGATTAATTTGGAGTTTTTCCGATTTGGCTGCAAATCAGGGAATACAATTTGTAATTCAAATTTTTTTAGCGAGAATGCTACTCCCAGGTGATTTTGGAATAATAGGAATGATTACGGTTTTTATTGCAGTTTCACAATCGATAGTTGACAGCGGGTTTAGCAATGCACTAATTCGGGAAAAAAATTCTACTCAAGAAGATTATTCAACAGTGTTTTATTTTAATTTAGCAATGTCTTTAGGTTTATATATTTTGTTGTATTTTTTAGCGGTTCCAATAAGTAGCTTTTTTGGTGAACCAAAAATAATCCCAATACTCAGGGTTCTTTCATCAGTTATTATAATAAATTCATTTGGGCTGATACAAAGAACTATTCTTATTAAAAAAATCAACTTCAAAGTTCAAACAAAAATAAGCATTATTTCATCTATTTTATCGGGTATTGCAGCAATAATTTCAGCATATTCGGGACTTGGTATTTGGAGTTTAGTTATTGCGATGTTAACACTAAATTTTATCCAGTCACTACTGTTATGTTTAACAAATCGCTGGATTCCCTCATTAACATTCAATAAAGATTCTTTTAAAAGGTTATTTGGTTTTGGTTCGAGATTGTTAGTTTCAGGACTCATTGATACCCTGTATAAAAATATATACTATGTAATTATAGGGAGATTTTTTTCTGCATCGGAATTAGGTTATTATACAAACGCCCAAAAATTTAGGGATGGAGTATCTCAATCAATAACCATCGCTATTCAAAAAGTAAGTTACCCTGTTTTAAGTAGCATTTCTGATGATGAAAAAGTTCTTAAAAATACATATCAAAAAATAATAAAAAGCACGGTTTTTGTAACATTTCCGTTAATGATTGGTCTTTTAGTAATTGCTGATTCATTAATACCGCTACTTTTTGGGGAAAAATGGGTTCCTTCAGTACCTTATTTTCAAGTATTATGTATCTCGGGAATGTTTTATCCATTACATGCAATTAACCTTAACATGCTTCAGGTAAAAGGTAGGTCAGATTTATTTTTACGTTTAGAAATAATTAAGAAGATAATAGGAATAATCTCTATATTTTTAGTGTTATTTTTTAAACTTGGAATTATGGGATTACTTTGGGCCTTAGTGGTTGTTTCACTTATTTCTTATTTTATAAATTCTTATTATTCTGGAAAACTAATAAATTATTCTACAACAATGCAGATTATAGATATATTTCCAGTATTTATTATTGTGGTGATTAGTGGAATATTAGTACGATTTATTGGGGTAATTCCGTGTAATAATTTAACAACAATGATAATTCAATGCGTCATTGGAATAGGCTTTTATACTGGTTTTTGTAAAATTTTAAAAATCGAAGAAATAAATTATTTTATAGACGTAATATGTTCTTTATTAAAATTAAGTAAATAATGGACCGTAAATTAAGTAAACATAATGGTTTATTATTGAAGTGTTCTTATACAGTAATGAGGACATA
Source organism: Methanococcus mangrovi (assembly GCF_054506835.1). NCBI lineage: Archaea > Methanobacteriati > Methanobacteriota > Methanococci > Methanococcales > Methanococcaceae > Methanococcus > Methanococcus mangrovi. Next base: position 186,792 of record NZ_CP197114.1, read on the forward strand.
ATTGTGAACATATATAAAATTTAAGATGGGATAGTTTGAAGATAGGGATCATGCAACCATATTTTTTTCCATATATTGGCTATTGGCAATTAATAAATGCAGTGGACAAATATTTGATTTATGATGACGTTAACTTTATTAAAGGTGGTTGGGTAAACCGTAATAAAATTTTAATAAATGGTGAAAGTAGGTGGATAAATCTACAAATGGCTGGTGCAAGCCCAAACAAACTTATAAACGAAATAGAGTTATCCTCAGATGGTAAATTTAATAAAAAATTGTTAAAGACGATTGAACTTAATTATAAAAAATCACCATATTTTTCTGCAGTTTTTCCAGTGGTAAAAAATATTATATGTAATAATGAAAGAAATTTGGCGAAATATTTGGAATATAACATACTAAAACTTTGCGAATATTTAGAAATAGATACTGAAATAATTGTTTCATCAGATATTGTTAAAAATAATGAATTAAAAGGTCAAAAAAAAGTCATAGAGATATGCAAACTACTTAATGCAGATAGTTATTATAATGCAATAGGTGGTAAGGAGTTATACTCTAAGGATGACTTCTTGAATCAAAAAATTGAACTTAAATTTCTAAAAACGCGTGATTTTGAGTATAATCAGTTTAAGAATAAGTTCATATCTAATTTATCGATTATTGATGTTATGATGTTTAATTCCGTTGATGAGGTAAAATTCATGTTGGAACAATATGATATTTATTAGGTGGTCTTATGGTGGAAATTGGCGGTTATTTTGGGTTGGAACAATTCACAGGTACTGAATATCATGATAATGTTGTTGCATTAAATACGGGTAGAAATGCTCTTTTATATTTAATTAAAGCTAAAAAAATTCAAAAAATATATATTCCCTATTTTTTATGCGAATGTATTCCTGAAACTTTGAAATGTGCAGGAATATCATATGATTTTTACAATATAGATAAAAATTTTAATCCAATTTTTGAAAAAAATTTGGAAAATGGGGAGTATTTATATATTGTTAATTATTATGGTCAACTAAATAACAATATTTTTAAAGATTATAAATGGCGGTACAAAAATATTATCGTAGACAATGCTCAAGCATTTTTTAAAAAGCCTATTGTGGGTATCGATATGATATACACCTGTAGGAAATTTTTTGGAGTGCCCGATGGAGCTTATTTATCAACAAAATCACGACTTAAAGATTTATTACCGCAGGATATATCAAATAATCGAATGAAACATATTTTGGGACGTTATGAAGAAACAGCTTCCGAATATTATTGTGAATTCCAAAAAAATGAAGAATCGTTTAATTTGGAACCAATTAAGTCAATGTCAAAGTTAACACATAATATCCTTAAAGCTATTGATTACAATAATGTTATTAAAATTAGGGATAATAATTACAAATATCTTGAAAGTAAATTAAATAAATTTAATAAACTAAAGTTAAAAACGCAGGAGGGTGCTTTTGCATATCCCTTGTATATAAGCAATGGCTCTAAAATTAAACAAGTATTAATTAAAAATGGAGTATATATTCCAACAATTTGGCCAAATGTTTTAAAAAACATGCCATACGGAAGTATTGAATATGATTATGCTTCAAATATATTGCCATTGCCCTGTGATCAGAGGTATGGCACAAATGAAATGGATTATATCATAGAATTACTTTTGGATAACCTTTAATAGAATGTAAAAAGGGATAAAATGGATTTAACAGGAAAAAAACTTTTAATTTTAGGTGGTACTGCCTTGTCCTGTGAAATTATAAAACAGGCAAAAAAGCAAGGAGTCTTTACAATAGTAACGGATTATTTGGAAGATTCCCCCGGTAAAAAAATTGCAGATAAAAATTTTATGGTTAGCACAACGGATATTGATGCCGTAGTGAAATTAATACATGAAGAACAGATAAATGGGGTATTAACGGGATTTATTGATTCCATGTTACCTTATTATCAGAAAATTTGCGAGAAATCAAATTTACCATGTTATATTAATGAAGATCAGGTGGAGATAACTACGAACAAGGAATTATTTAAAAAATACTGTCGTAACTTTGAAATTCCTGTAGTTGAGGAATATAATATTGAATATCCTTTTAAAATTCAAGATATTGCTAATATTGAATATCCTGTATTGGTAAAGCCTGTGGACAATAGTGGTGCAAGAGGTATTTATATATGTAAAGATTCGGAAGAATTAATAAAAAATTATGAAAAAGCATTATCTTTTTCTAAGCGTAAGAATGTTCTTATAGAAAAGTATGTTGAATCAAAAGAGGCCACTATATTTTATTTAGTACAAAATGGAAAAATAGTTCTTAGTTCTATGGGTGACAGATACGTAAAACACAATGGAAATAATATTATACCATTGCCAGTTGCATATATTTTTCCATCGAAAAATTTAGCAAATTATCAAAAAAATTTAAATTCGAAAGTAGTTGAAATGTTTAAAGCAATGGGGATACATAACGGCATGATATTTATTCAAACTTTTGTTGATACTGAAAATTGTATATTTTATGAGATGGGTTACCGATTAACAGGATCTTTAGAATATAAAATTATTTCAAGTTTAAATAATGTTAATCCCTTAGAAATGATGATAAATTATTCATTAACTGGGAGTATGCATGAAAAAGATATGGTATCACTATTATATCCAAATTATAGGGATTATGGTTTCAATATGACTTTTTTGTCGAAACCTGGAATCATTGGGAAAATAAACGGAATTTCTGAAGTAATTTCTTTAAAAGGAGTACTTGATGTTGTTTCCACATACTGGGAAGGGGATAGGGTACCTGAATCAGCAGTTGGTACATTACAGCAAGTTGTGTTGAGGGTATTTGGAACAGCCAAAAATGAAAATGAACTTAAAGATTTGATGAACCAAATTTGTAGTTTGGTAAAAATATATTCTGAAGATGGTGAGAATATGCTTCTTGAAGTTTTTGATATAAACGAGTTATGATTGTGGGTGAAATATTGAAATCGAATGATAATTTTGATTTAACTAATGAAAAAGTAGTTTTAATTACTGGAGCCGGTGGATTTTTGGGATCAGAGTTAATTGCACAATTATCAACTAAAACAAATTATAAACTCATGGCTTTAACGTCTGAAAAAGAAAAATTATTGAATCGTTTTCCATATTTGGATTTAAAGATTTATGAAAATAATGAATTTGAGTTTGGACAAATACCGTGGAATAATGTTGATGTTATTATACATTGTGCTTTCGCCCGAGGTTATAAGTCTAATCAAGAAATAGCTTCAAGTTTAAAATTCACAAATTGTCTATTTAATAATGCGTCGGTAAATGGTGTTAGCGGTATTATCAATATTTCTTCACAAGGTGTTTATGGACAAGAATTCCCCCCATTATGGAAAGAAGACGTTATGGTAAGTCCAGATTCGATATATGCTTTTGCAAAGTATTCAAGTGAATTGTTACTCGAAAATATAGCTTTAACTGGGGGAAATAAAACAAGATGTACTAATATAAGACTTTCGAGTTTAACTGGGGGAAATGTGGGATTAAAACCGGAATTAATATCTAAATTTGTTAACAATGTATTAAATTCAGAACTAATTCGGATTGTTGGGGGTAAACAAGTTGTTTCCTATTTGGATGTTCGTGATGCAGCAGATGCTATTATATCACTACTTTCAACAGATTGGAGTATTTGGAAGCAAGTTTATAATTTGGGTTCTAACCAACAGTATAATATTGTTGAAATTGGGGAACTGGTTGCTGAAATTGGAAAAAAATATACTGGAAAGTATACCCCTATAAATGTTGACAAGAAAGATGTTTTTTTAAACGTGGGTATGGATTCAGGTTTATTTTATAATGATACGGGGTGGATGCCAAAATATGATTTAGAAAGTACAATTAATTCGTTATTTGAATATTTAATGCGCGAAAGTATTTAAATGAGATTGGGTGACAAGAATGGTAAATATGGATTTAAACAATTCAATTTCTGAACATGTTAAATTATATCGGGATGTAGACATAAATTGTAGTAAATTAGACGAATATGTATCTATTGGTGATTTAACAGTTATTACTGGGAGCCATATAAAAAGCAATTCTATGATTAATCGTAGAAATTATATTTTAAGGTCTATAATAGATTCATATACATATACTGGAATAGGGACGATTATACTTTCATCTGAGATTGGAAGGTTTTGTTCAATAGGGTGGAATGTATCTATTGGGGGTGCAGATCACGATTATAAAAAAGTCACCACATCACCGTTATGGCGATTTCAACTAATGGATAATGGAAAGTTAGAAAATGGTATTGAATATAGCAAATCACCTTGTAAAATTGAAAATGATGTTTGGATTGGATCAAATGCGGTTATTTTGAGGGATGTTCATGTTGGAAATGGGGCGGTTATTGGGGCAGGCTCTGTTGTAACTCATGATGTGGAGCCCTATTCAATCGTTGCAGGTGTTCCCGCAAAGCCCCTTAAAAATAGATTTAAAGAATCGACTATATCTAAACTTCAAAAAATTCAATGGTGGAACTGGCCAAAAGAGGTTATTCGATCAAATTTGGATATAATATATTCACAAAATGTTACTGATGATGTAATATATAGATTAAATGAAATATCTAATAACATAAAGAGTTATGATAAATTATGAAACAAATTCAAGTAACAAAATCTTCAATGCCTCCAATTGAAGAATACATTGAAGAAATTAAAGATTTGTGGGATAGTCACTGGCTTACAAATGCCGGGGTAAAACATAAATCTTTGGAAGAAGAACTAAAAAAATATTTATCTACTCCAAATGTCGCACTTTTTACAAATGGCCATCTTGCTTTGGAAAATGCAATTCAAGCGTTTAATCTTAAAGGGGAGGTTATTACAACTCCTTTTACATTTGCTTCAACTACTCATGCAATTGTTAGAAACGGGTTAAAACCTGTTTTTTGTGATATCAATTCAGAAGATTATACGCTGGATTCTTCAAAAATTGAGGATTTAATAACAGATAAAACGTCTGCTATTATTCCCGTGCATGTTTATGGTAATACCTGTAATTTTAAAGAAATTGAAAAAATAGCAAAAAAATATGATTTAAAAGTTATATATGATGCAGCGCATGCTTTTGGTATAACTTTTGATGGTATAAATGTAGCTAATTTAGGGGATGCCTCAATGTTCAGTTTTCACGCTACAAAAGTTTTTAATACTATCGAAGGCGGAGCATTATGTTTTAAAGATGTTGAGTTAAAAGAAAAATTAGATTCATTAAAAAATTTTGGAATTACGGGCTCAGAATCTGTTAGCTACGTTGGCGGAAATGCAAAAATGAACGAGTTTCAAGCTGCAATGGGTATTTGTAATCTTCGGCATGTTAATGCAGAAATCGCTAAAAGAAAGCAAGTTTTTGAGCGATATGTGGAAAATCTTGAAGGAATCGATGGGATAAAATTAAATATTCCCAAAAAAGGAGTTAAAAGTAATTACTCATATTTCCCAGTTCTTTTTGATGACTACAAATTTAATAGGGATGAAATATTTGAATTATTAAAAAGAAATGGAATCAATGCAAGAAAATATTTTTACCCATTAACCAATAGTTTTGAATGTTATCGGGGGGAATTTAATGTTGAAAAAACGCCTGTAGCAGAATACGTTGCAGAAAGAGTTTTAACGTTACCACTCTATGCAGATTTAACTTTAAATGATGTAGATAAAATTTGTGAAATTATAAAATAATGTTGAATCTTATTAATTAATATAATCATTTGAAATCAATTATTCAATAATATATCACTTTTACCATTACTATATATTTTATTTAACTCTGCTATTTTTGAATAATACGTGGATTCATTGAAGTTATAACTATAATACAAATCATATTTGGTTCCGTGCGCAATATTCTCATGATTGGCAAATAATATCCAAATGTACTCATTCTTTTTAGAATATGTCATATTTTCATAAAATGTTAACACTTTCATATCCGAAGATGCATAATTTTTAAATGTACTCGCAGTACCCGTATATCCCACGGTGGTTCTTATCGTGTTAAGCGTATGGTATTTTGCGATCCAAGTTGACGAGTAAACATCATATTCAAAAACGGTATTCGCATAAATTTTAGCTTTTTCATCAAAAGTAAGTGCATCGAAATCGTTACACAAACTTTCCGAAATGGGGCCTTCATTGGTGAATTCTCTAACAACGCCCAAATTTAGCAATATCATAATTGAGAAAAATAATCCAAACAAGGTTTTAATTTTAGAATAGCTAATGGTTATTGGCAACTTGTTCGATAACGTAACTAAGATATTAAAAAAATAAAAGCTGCCAAGTATTACAAAAGGCATTGCTGTTAACATTGAAAGTCCGTAAAGTCTTCCTGGAGACATTACTGAAAATTTGGGTATCAAAACTGAAAAAATCATTAAAATATAAAAATATGCTGAAAAAAGAAGATATTTCACTGGAAATTTTCGGCATTTGGGTAATGAACTTTTAATTAGGCCTATAAGTATAAAGAATGGGATTGATAAATTTAAATATTTGGACAATAATGATATCCCGGTTTTATGAGATGTAATGAGCACAGAACCTCTTGTGGAGGTAGAACCAAATTCTGACGATAGATTTTCTAAAATACTTTTAGAAATAGATTTTAAAATGTAGAGCAATGATCCGTTTGAAATATTTGTATACCATAAGAGGAAGAATATTACATAAATTATTAATAATTTTGTAAATTCTCTTTTTTTTATATTAAAAACTTCAAATGCTGATAGGAACAATAATAGCCCTAAAACAAGAAATGCAGTTCCGTAATGGGACCAAATTATTCCAAAAAAAGATATTATATACAACAAGTACTTTTTATATTCCGGAATATCTTTTTGGAAAGTAGTAATTAAAAATAACAATAAAAAAAGTTCTGCAAAAAATTGTTTTGAAATGGTATATGAATTTAAAAAGACCAACGAACCAGTAAATAATGTTAGAAATGATGCTAAAAATGATTCTTTTGGAGGCAAATATTGTTTCGAGAGCAAATAAATTCCCAGGGGCAATATCGAAAGCCATATTGGGAATATAATTTTATATACTGATAATAATGAAATATTGCATAAGTAATAGGGGATACATGGTAGAATATTATTACTCAATGTTGAATAATATGTTCCAAATGTTGCACTATTATATATTCCGTTGTCTAATGTTTCTTTTGCAAGCGTGTATTCTCCATCGTGACTAATTGTAAATGTATTGGTCAGGGAGAAGGTTAATATTAGCGATATAGAAAGTAAGTATATTAAAATTGGATACTTCCCCCATTTTCCTTTTATTTGTAATGATCTCATTAATATAATTATTAATAACAAAATGGCTAAGGTCGATATTGAATTATATAAATAATATTTTTTTAAATACATCCCCAAAAGGAAGATGATGGGAATTATGGATATTAACACGACATCTAAATTCGTTAGTTTTTTTAAATCTAAATAAACATCTGAATATCTAATATTATAATTTTGGAAACATGAAGCAATTGTTATTAAAAAATTAAAAATTGCAATTGTTGATAATAGGCTGTATTCTGAAATAGGTTTTTCACCAAAAATGTTTAAAGGATTTGAATTGACGAAAAAACCCAGGAACATACTTGTAAAAATACTAAGTATTAAAGCGTATAAAAAACTCTCAGAACTATCTAATTTATTCAACTTTAAAAGTCTTAAAATTATATATCCCGGAACAAATGAAATATAAATAAATCCAACAAATGCTCTTAAAATCGGGGTTTCAACACCCAATTTATTAAGTCCAAAAAGCCCAAGTAATGAAAGTTGAATCCCGAGAATTACTATCAAAAATTTTTTATATTCCCAGTTTTGTAATTTAAAAGGATTTAATATTTTCATTATATTCACTTCATATTATAAACTTCTTCATAAACTTTTATGTGTTCTTCAGCACATTTTTTCCAGCTGAATAATTTAGCTCTTTCAAGGCCTTTTTTAGACATTTCTTTTCTTAAGTATTCATTAGTTAGTACTTCATACATTTTATTTGCAAGTTCGTCAACATCATAGGGGTTAACCATTATGCCCGCATCACCCACAACTTCGGGTAACGAAGAAGTGTTTGAAGTAATTACTGGAGTTCCACACTGCATGGCTTCTAAAGGTGGAATTCCAAAACCTTCATAAAGTGAAGGATAAACAAATAAATCTGCTGCATTATATAGGCCAGGTAAATCTTCATCCGGAACATATCCCGTAAATATTACATCGTTTTGTAAATTCAATTTTTCAATAGTTTCAAATATTTCTTTATATTTATAACGTTTTACGCCTGCCAATACTAATTTGTGGGTTACCCCTAACTTTTTAAGTATATTATAAGCTTCAATCAATCTAATGATATTTTTATGGGCTGCAAGCCCACCTACGTAAAGAATAAATGAATAATTAATAGCATATTTTTTTTTAATATCTGATATTTCAATTTCATTTAATTTAGCAAAAGTTTTATCTGCTGCATTATATATTACTTTAATCTTATTCGGAGGAATTTTGAAATGATTTATTAAATCATTTTTAGTGTTTTCAGAAACTGCTATTATTTTATCTGCAGATTTCAATGATCTTAATAGCATAATTTTTTGTGAAAGATATATACTTTTTTTAGTTTCTTCAAAAAATATTGTTTGTATTATATCGTGGGTTGTCATGATATATTTTTGTTTAAACTTTGTAAATGTTGGCAATTGATATGGATTATGTATAATATCTAAATCTTGCAATGATTTCGAAAATGGTAGTGTTTGTGCCCACAAAAAATTTTTATTAAATTTATTAAATGGATTATCTATAATTATTTCCTGTATATCTTCGAAAAAGCAGGTTTCAGTATAATTTATGGTGCATAGATTCATTGACTGGGAATAAAACGTCATGCATTTTAAAATATTATAGACATAATTTCCCACACCTGTTTTTGGTGGATTTAGTGTATTCGCAATTACTCCTATGTTCAAGTTCATCACTTCATATTATAAACTTCTTCATAAACTTTTATGTGTTCTTCAGCACATTTTTTCCAGCTGAATAATTTAGCTCTTTCAAGGCCTTTTTTAGACATTTCTTTTCTTAAGTATTCATTAGTTAGTACTTCATACATTTTATTTGCAAGTTCGTCAACATCATAGGGGTTAACCATTATGCCCGCATCACCCACAACTTCGGGTAACGAAGAAGTGTTTGAAGTAATTACTGGAGTTCCACACTGCATGGCTTCTAAAGGTGGAATTCCAAAACCTTCATAAAGTGAAGGATAAACAAATAAATCTGCTGCATTATATAGGCCAGGTAAATCTTCATCCGGAACATATCCCGTAAATATTACATCGTTTTGTAAATTCAATTTTTCAATAGTTTCAAATATTTCTTTATATTTATAACGTTTTACGCCTGCCAATACTAATTTGTGGGTTACCCCTAACTTTTTAAGTATATTATAAGCTTCAATCAATCTAATGATATTTTTATGGGCTGCAAGCCCACCTACGTAAAGAATAAATGAATAATTAATAGCATATTTTTTTTTAATATCTGATATTTCAATTTCATTTAATTTAGCAAAAGTTTTATCTGCTGCATTATATATTACTTTAATCTTATTCGGAGGAATTTTGAAATGATTTATTAAATCATTTTTAGTGTTTTCAGAAACTGCTATTATTTTATCTGCAGATTCTAAGGTTTTTGGCAATAATAATCTGTAGGCCACTTTTTTGTATGTTTCATAATTTTTTGAGTTTAATTTTATTCCAAAAATGTCATGTACAGTAATAACATATTTTGAATGTTTTAATTTGAAGAGGGTGGGAAAATGTCGTGGATTATGTATAATATCAAAATCAGTTTTATATTTCAGAGAATATGTTACATAAGGGTACCATAATGTTGCGAATATTATTTTGAATGGATTGGATATGATATATTCATTAAATTTTTCAAGAGGTAATTTTTCGTAACCTATACAATATATGTTAGATTTAACGTCAAAATTTGACAATAAATTGGATAAATAATGTTCCACGCCAGTTTTAGGTCGATTTAACGATTCTGCAATTATTCCTATTTTCAATATTCCACCGAATATGTTTCATAATTTTCAACCACATTACAAATGAATTTTGTAACATCAATTTTTTCATCAAGTATTTTTTTTCGTACATCCATAGACTGTTTTTTTAGGCTGTTATTTTCAAGCATATCTAACATATGTTTTAAGGTTAATTCAGTGTTGGATAGATTAATGAGTCCATATTTAGTTTCTAATTCTCTTATATATCCTGCATATAACGTATTGCTATATATCGCTTGAGTTCCCAATACGGTACTTTCAGAAGCAAGAGTTACCCCTTCTCCAAAATATATTTTTGAGTAACTTATAATATCATGTAATTTTTCAGGCGGTAATGACATACAATATTTATCCATATCTTTTTTTAGTTTTGATTCTGAAGATATGATTACAGTACCATAGTTTTCGAATTCTTTTAAGTATTTTAAAAAATTAAAAACACTTTTTTTACCAACATCATGAAAAGCATTCCAAGAAACTAATCGCAGTAATATAATATCGTTTTTTGGTAAATTTAGGTCATCCAATATCACATTATCCGGTTTAAAATAGTTGGGATGCAAATAAGCTAATTCATGAAACCCTTCATATTTTGTATGTTTTTTACCTAAGTTTAGTAAATAACTTGAGGGTGTGAAAATTCTGGTTGCGAATGGAAATGATAATTTATGTTGTAATTTTGCCTGATCATTAGTATCAAATATAAATGAGGGTCGATTTATCATTTTAGATACGTGAGCCACGTAGAGGTCGCCACAGCCCCCAACTAACAATTCGGGTTTAAAATTTAAAGCTGTTTTTAATAAATTAAATTCAATTGATGGAACATTAAATGCCTTTTTAGTTAAATTGCCAGAATTTAGGCCTATAACTTTATAGGGTATATTATAAAGATTACAAAATTTTTCAGCTAATTTTAACGTAACTTCTTTATCAACAATTGTTAAAAGTACATCGTTTCCGTGATCTTTTAATATTCGCATTGCGTTTTTAAATAAATGAAACTTTGCAGGATGATCCACATTAAATAAAACTTTCATAATTCACCAATTAATTCCTTAACCATGCTTTTAACATTACTGGAAATGCAATAAATGGATATTTCATAACTTTTAACCTTGAAACACCGTGCATCCTTTTTTCAAAGACTATTGGAACTTCACAATATTTTAAACCTTTTTTTCCAGCCCTAATTATTAATTCTTGATGAATTCCCCATCTTTTGGCTTGTAAATCGAGTTTTGATGCTGCAAGTTTACTCATTGCAACAAGTCCGCTCTGTGAATCTGTTGTTGGAAGTCTTGACATTACTCTTGTGACTGTTGTAGATATGTTATTACATAAAATTCTTGTTTTGTAATTTACATTTGCATTATCCTGATATTTTCCAATAAATCTGGACCCTACAACTAAATCTGCCGCATTTTCTAAAATCGGGCTGCATGCTGGAAGTATATCTTCTTTCCGGTACTGCCCGTCAGCATCATAAATAATAGAAATATCGTAATCTGAATTAACAAAATATTCGTAACCTTTACGCATTGCATTTCCTTTGCCTTGATTTTCGGTAAAGGTAATTACTTCTGCGCCTGCGTCTTTAGCGTATTTTGTGGTGTTGTCGCTACTTCCATCATCAATTACTAATATGCCTGAAACTGTGTCTTTGATGTTTTCGATAACGTGTTTTATGGATTTTTCTTCATTATATGCCGGAATTATTGCTAAAATCCTGTTATTCATAATAGTGCCCCCAAATATTATCGTTAGGTTTTTTAAGAAGGAGTGTTTATGGAAAAATTATGTATTAAAGATATATAATGGTTATGTTTTGAACAATAATAAAATATTAATCAATATGGAAGAAACATGATAACAGAAAACATATTTTTTATAATGAATATAATCGGTCTTTTAGCGTTTGCAGTAGTTGGTGCATTAAAAGGAATTAAAAAAGGATTAGATTTACTTGGAATAATAGTTCTTGGGATAATGACTGCACTTGGTGGCGGAATTACGAGAGATTTACTTGTAAATACAATTCCTTATGCATTAAGGTCGCTAACTGATATGGGGGTTGCATTAATTGGAGTATGGTGTGCAATAGTAATTTTTAAAGTTTTTAAAGAAGATGTAAGCAACAAATATATTATACAGATTCCCGATGCAGTGGGCCTTTCTGCGTTTACGACAACCGGTGCAATGATTGCATATAATTATGAAGTATCATTTTTTGGAATAATTATACTTGCAACGTTAACTGGAGTTGGTGGTGGGATAATAAGTGACATACTCTTACAAAAAACTCCTTCTGCATTAACTGAAGACTTTTACGCAAGCTGTTCAATAATTGGTGCAATTGCATTTTACATGGCAATTTTATCAAACTTAAGTTTAGAAGCAAGTGCTGTTATTTGCAGTATCGTCGTTTTAATGATTAGAATTGTTGCAATGCTCTGTAAATGGAGCCTTCCTAAAATTTTATAATGAACAAAAATAACAACTAAAAAATATCTAAATTTTTTTAAAAATCAAAAAAAGAGAAATGGTTTGGTAAATATTTATTTAAGTAGATGCAAAGTTATTCTGGTTTTACCATTAATTTACATTTGTTTAAGATTTTTCCGTCGCCTGCGTGAGGTTTTCTTGAAACAGCGTCTGTTGCTTTTTCTAACTCTCTTGCTTCGTCAACTAATTTTGCAGCGTATCTTATTGTTTCGTGTGCAGATGCAACAATTGGTATATATTTTTCCATTTCTTTGGTCATGAAGCATCCTTTAACGTCAATATCTGCTACTTTTTCAGCCATTACAAATGCAGCCATAGCTTTTGCTTTTGCGTATGGGTTTGCAAAGTCCATTGCTTCAACTGCTTTTTGTTCGGTGATTACGATTTTTGGTAATGGTATTTCTTTTCCTTCTTCAACTGCAAATACCATTTCATCAATAGCGTTTTGTACAACTCTTAAAGCACCTGTTCCAGCTAAAACTCTGATTACATCAGCGTTGAACATTGCCATTTCAACAGGGTCTAAGAACTGTCTTCTTGCACCGATCATAGGGTCGCATTTGATTAAAACGTATCCGAGTCCTTCTTCTGCCATAGCGTCTTTGTCTTTGATACCTGGTGCGTCACCAATGATAACTGCAGGGATTCCGCCAGCGCTTAAGATTTCTCTAGCTTTTTTTGGACCTGGTGCAGCAGGGTTTGGACCAATGTATACGATGAAGTCTGGTTTTACTTCTTCAACCATTTTTTTAGCAACTTCTTCTACCTGGTCAGGGTTCATTTTAGCTCCGCTACCTAAAACTCTAACGTCAATGTCGTTTCTGTCTGCTCTTTCGTCTAAACAAAGATCAATTACAGGGGACATTCCTATGTTTCCACATTTTAAAATACCTATTTTTACAACCATTATATCACCGAAAGATATTATTTCCTTTCCGTATTACCTTTGAAATCAAGGGCATATATTAATTGCTATTCGAAATCTTTATTACCCATATTAATAAGTGTAATTATAAAATATAGTGGTAAAAAATAAAGGTATAAATAATGCCAGACACAGATATAACTCCGTAAAAGAGATTTAATTTATTTAAACGGAGGGGAATTTTATGGACGACTTTGAAAAAATAATCAATTCGTTAAGTGATAAAGAAATAATACTTCGTGTGGACATAAAACAGAATATAAAAGTTATTAACTTTAAAATTGGTTCAATGGATGTAAATGGCGAACTTGGAATCAGTTTCAGAACCATAAATCCCGAAAAAAAAGCAGAAGAAATTCCTGAAAATATTATAGAAGTTGCTGAAGAAGTGAGTGAAGCTGCAGAAAAAGTCGAAGAAAAATTGAAACTTTAATTTAATTTTAAATTGAAAAAGTAAATTAATTAAAATAATTTTTTTGGCTTTTTCTTTTTATCATAAAAATTTTTACCTTTTTTAAGTCTATTTTTTACCATTTTTCGATAAAGCGGGCTTCCGCAGACTTCACATTCATCATCTTGATAATTTATCGGATACATCTTTTTACAGCCTTTACAGATTTTTTTCCAGACAAAATCTTCCTTTGAACCAGCTGAAACGATATTTTCGTAATTAATTTTTAATTTTTTTGAAACGTTTTGAATGCCGTAGTCATCAGTGTACAAAATTCCGCCAAGGTCAATTGCAAGTGCGAGTATCTCGATATCGTTGTTTGAAATAGTGTCTCCAGTATCTATCGAAGTTTTGACTACCTTTTCAATCGTTTCAGGTTTTGGATCGAGTATTTTTAATTTTCCGTATTCGATTGCCAATTTTACAATATCTTCTTTTGAAACGACTTCTGAAACGATTCCGTTTGTAGTGTAGTGCTCTCCTTCTTCAATTGACGGGTTGTATCCGTGTATGAATGCTGAAGCATCGAGTATTTTTATCATAAAATCACTTTTTAACTAATCAAATATAGTTATATTATATGGATACTTACTACTTTTACATATTTAAAAATCTCCGGTGTAAATGTGACGAGAAATGCAAATAAAAATAATATGGGGAATGAGAATTGTTGGATTTTTGATTTGAATCAATTTAAGATGATTACCGATTCAATATTGGACGAAAATACGCTTGTTCTTGAAATAAACCAAAATTATGAAGTAAGTGTTTTGATGGATTATGATGTATCCCTTGAAAACGGAATTTTAATTTTCAAAGATTTTGTAAATGATAATTCTAAATCTGCACAGGTACTTACAGGTTCATTAAAAACAGGAATATTGAATAAAATGTCTCAGAGCATTTCAGAAGGACTTTTAAATAAAACTACAAACCGGAGAACTTACTATATCACGGAACCAACGCCTTTAATCGGACACACTGCATTTGGACTGATTGACAGGGGAACAAACGTAATTCAGGTAAGGGGACTTAGTGGATGTAATATAAACTGCCCTTTTTGTTCTGTTGATGAAGGAATTCACTCAAAATCCCGAAAAAACGATTACTACGTTGATAAGGATTATCTAATTTCAGAATACGAAAAAATTGCAGATTTTAAGGGATATAAAAAGCTCGAAGCACACCTCGATGGGCAGGGGGAGCCTTCATTATACTACCCCCTTCCAGATTTAGTTCAAAATTTAAACGAAATAAATTCGAAAAACAAAGGAATAGTTTCAATCCAGTCAAACGGGGTTCATTTGACAGAAAAACTGATCGATGATTTAGAAGTTGCAGGACTTCACAGAATTAATCTATCAATTAATGCAATCGATGAAAAGTTTTCAAAAGGGCTTTCGGGAAGTAAAAATTACGATATCGAAAAAATTATGGAAATTGCAAAGTACATAAAAAATTCAAAAATTCACCTGTTGATTGCACCACTTCTACTTCCAAATTACAATGACGAGGAATTTAAAAAAGTACTCGACTTTGCAGTTGAATTGGAACAAAAAACTCCACAAACTACGATAAACCCGATAACAAACAAGAAAAATCCAATTGTCGGCCCGCAGTTGTGTTTAACTTACCAATTTGGAAGAAAAATTTCAAAAATGAAAGTCTGGGATTTTCCAAAGTTCTACAATCTTTTGGATGTTTATCATAAAGAATATCTTAAAAACGGAATAAATGTGGATTTAGAGGTTCCATTGCACGGATTTTTCGGAAGCCACAGTAGGAACAGATTGCCCTGTCCATTTAAATTAAATGAAACGATTTCAGTAACCATTTTAATGGATGGCAGGGTCAAGGGAGAAGTTATCGGTGCTTCAAAAAATCGGGTAATTCAAATAATCGACTGTAAACAAGATGTTAATAAATTGATTGGAAAACGGGTAAATGTAAAAGTTCTTCGTGTAAAAGACAACGTGATTGTTGGTTCACTGGTAAAATAGTTTCATGGAATTTCAAGGAATGGAAAAATAAAGCAACTCTCAGAAACCCTGTATTCATCATTTCTTTAATTTGCAACTAATATAACAAATTAAAGTCAGCAGGGATGACAATCATCATCGAGCGCTTTTGGTGTAAAATTTACAATAACTACGTAATTATTCATTTCATTTAATATATTAAACAGTATGTGTTGACCAATGTAAAATTGGTTTCGCGTATTAATCATATTACATAATCGCGCTGCCTTTAATTATCAGTATAAGCTTTTTTGTTTGTAATAACTTTCAAATATTGAAATTAATTTTAAATGGATATACAAAAAAATGGCAAACCATATATCCATCTTGATAATATACTAAAGTTAGATCGAATACTGCAAAAAGTAATTATGTCTGTTTTTTAAAATATAATTTAAATTTATCGTAAACGAGGATATTAAATGTCAAAATTAAATGCAAAACCGTTTTTAAAATGGGCTGGAGGTAAGGCCGGGTTATTGGGCCAGTTTAAAAGTCATTACCCGAAAAAACTTCTTAAAAACGGGATAACAAAATATGTTGAACCTTTTTTAGGCGGCGGTGCAGTTTTTTTTGAACTTCAAAAACACTATGATTTTGAAGAAGTGCTTTTAAACGATATAAATATCGAATTAATTGCAGCATATAAAGCAGTTCAAACCGATGTAAATCTTTTGATGTCTATTTTAAGTGAGATGAAAGAAAGTTATTTAAAATTAAACGATGAAATGCGGTCTGAATATTATTATAACGTTAGAAATGACTTTAATGTGGAAAATGTCAAGGTTAAAAATAATCATTATGATATTTTAAAAAAAATTGATTCTGGAAAATGTTTTGAGCACGTGGCAAAACTGATATTTCTAAATAAAACCTGTTTTAACGGGCTTTACCGGCTAAATAAAAAAGGAGAATTTAATGTTCCATTTGGAAAGTATAAAAATCCAGCAATATACGATGAAAATTTAATCAGCGTTAGTGAAGCTTTACAGGATGTAACACTAACGTGCGGGGAATACTACGATATTGAAAAATATGTCGAATTAGACATTGATACCTTTGTTTACATGGACCCGCCATACCGGCCACTTCCAAACACTTCAAGTTTTACATCGTATTCAAAATCCGATTTTAACGAGGATAATCAGATTGAACTTTCACAATGGTTTAGAAAAATTGATAAAACCGGTGCTTTATTGATGCTTAGCAATTCCGATCCAAAAAACGCTGATCCAGATGACAGTTTTTTTGAAGATCATTTTAATGATTTTAAAATTGAAAAAGTATATGCTGCTCGTGCAATAAACTCAAAAAGTGACGCAAGGGGCAAAATCTCTGAATTAGTTATTAAAAACTACTAAAGGGAGTGTTATGGATTATATTAAACCAACTATCGACGAATTTATAAGCGAATTAAAGCCCACTATAAAATCTCATGATTATTTTGTTGACTGGGAAAAAGTAAAAAGCAATGTATTTGATTTTAAAATTAATCTTGGAATAATGAGTGCTCTTTTGGGTGAAACCGATTTTGAGAATAAATTTAAGGAATTGATTAAAAAGTACCCTGAATGTGCTTCTGTATTGCCGCTTCTCGTTGCAGTTCGGTTTAATGGCAGTGATCTGAATATTATTGATGATTTAGAACAGATTACAACTTACAATTTTAACAAAATTAAAACTGTTGATAATGATTTAGCAGATAAATATTACCGATTTGCTAAAGAAACAGGTATTGAAAAGTTATTTGTAGATAAAGAAGTTACAAATCTCATGGATTATGTTTTTGGCGTTGAAGTTGGTCTGGATACCAATGCAAGAAAAAACAGAACCGGAAAATCAATGGAAGATAAACTGGAAAATGTTTTAAAAGCAATTTCAGAAGAAAATCAAGAGATTGAGTATATCACACAAGCAACTGCTTCGCAAATAAAAAAAGCTTTTGGAATAGATATAAACGTGGATAAAAACAATAGAAAATTTGATTTTGCAGTTAAAAACGGTAATGGGCATTTAACCATAGTGGAAGTTAATTTTTATGAAGGCGGAGGTTCAAAACTTAAAGCCACTGCCGGAGAATACAAAACAATAGAAGATTTAATTAATTCTCAAAATCATACTTTTGTGTGGATTACCGACGGATTTGGGTGGAAAACTGCTAAAAACCCGTTAGAAGAAACTATTAATCACAATAACTACGTTTTAAATTTAAAGATGGTTTCAGACGGACTTTTGGAAAGAATCATATTAAAATAACGGGATTAGTTCTTCAATTTTTTTAATTTTTTACGTTTTATATGGATTTGAAAGATAGCCACGATTTTGTTAAAGTTAAACGAATATTTTATTAATCAATTATTAATCGTTTAATTAAATTTTTTGATTTAACTTGATGTGCAAATCTAATAATTAAAACATATATATGGCATACATAATAGAATTTTTGGGGAGTAAAATTATCCGCAAAACGTCACTGAACTACATAATTAATTATAGTTTTTAATTAAAAAGTGCGTATTACGGACCGAACCTTATCTGTGGTACTTATGCTCCCAATAACCAATGATAATACAATATTGAATATTTAGATATGTGGAGGTCATAACTGAACTAATGTGGCTTAATTTATAAATTATGATTATATTTTATCAATGCAAAAGGAATAATATGGATCAGGAACTGATGGAAGCAATTAATAAATGGGTTAACTTGAGTGGGGATATAAATCTAAAAAATCCTCCTCATTTTGTTATGGAAATTCTTAAACGGCGTAAAGAATCAGTTAAAAACCTTGAAGTAAAATTAGACTTATTAGTATCTCTTGGAAAATTCGAAAAACTCAGTTCGGGAGTTTATATTCCCTGTAGTTGTGAAAAAAAGCAGGCTGGTTTTTTCGGGTTATTAAAATGATTTTTTCTTTTTTCTTTTCTTTTTTCAGAGTTAATTTTGGTATGTATACCCATTATGGCTTTTTTCATGATTTTCGTGTTGAATTACTCTTAAAAATAACCGTTGTTAAGTTTATTTTTACCTTTTTTTCCGATAAATATATAATACAAAAAAACAGTGTTAAAATATCGTTTTATCGGGGATATTAACATGAAAAGAATTTTACCAGTTATTGTTTTATTTCTAATTATCGGGAGCGTTTATGCTGCAGAACAAAAAATTGTCGACGCAAAAATTGTAATTCGAGAACATACAAATAAATCAGACAATACATTTTATGATGCATATAATAATTCATTTACCGCGGTGGTCCCAGATTATAAGGGTTCAAAGTATTATTACGGGGTTATCAGCTATACAATGGCGGATGGTTCTACAAAAACCCAATTTTTATCATTAACTGATAATAGGGGTACAACTGACCCTGCACCAACAGTTTTACTAAAAGTAAATGATAATAACATTTTTAATAAAAGTGGAAATACTGTAAATGTTCCAGAACTTCCTTATTATTCTGAAAATTTGCTCGGTTCTTCAATAACACTTGGTTTAAACGATAATGCAAATGATAATAATTACAATGATGGGGAGTATATCTGGGAGTTTTCTGAGGATGGTTCAGAAGTAAATATGAGCCGTAATGTAAATTCTGCACACAGTTATTTTAACAACGTATCTTTAACAATGTTTGACCCGGATTCAGGAGTTAACCAGTCTGTGGAGTTTCCTTATTTAGGTTCAAGAGTTGGTTCAACAGATACATTAAATTTTAATATTACAAATGGTACGTACTCGTTAAATGGTGGTTCATGGGTAGATGCGCCAGTTCTAAAATATAAGTCCTCAAAACCTATAAAAGCACCGATTTCACCGATTTCGGTAATCATATCTGTAATTTTAATTGTTGGAATACTCTTTAAAAGAAATTATTAATTTTATAAAATTTTTTTATTATCTAAATTTTTTGAAATTATTCTGACTTTAAAACTATTTTAAAAAAGCGGTATTTTTTTTATCGGGGGGCATATAACATTCAGGTTCCCCAACCACAATTAAAATATGCCCCACACGACCACAAGTATTCACATGGAGTGCCCGCATAGGACACAAGGTTAATATCGTATCGATGTATATAACCTTTTCTGATAACCAAAACGGAGTATATCTACTTTAAATTACCATAAATTACCATCAAGGTGGCTTTTAATCCTATCCGTAGTAGAATTATAAATTCTGCAGATTCTAACTTTAATTACGCCTTTTTTGATATATTCCCTGCTTTCAACGGCAAAATTGATGTGCATGGTTTTAAGATAGTTTATAAATTCATCAAAATCTTCTTCAAACTCAAAATAAAGTTCAAAACATTCTTTTGCAAGGGAGTCTTTCGAAATTTCTTTTATAGTTTCAACCATTGGGAGTAAAATCGATTTTCCAAGGTCATGTGCACGTTTTTCCATTTCTTCTTCGCTTTCACATTTTTCAAATGATTGATATCCTTCTCTTACGATTCTGCTAAACATGAAATCAATTCCGAGGTCGTAAACGTATGTAAATGCGATTGAAAGGTCTCCGCACTGCGTATTGTGGGTGGTGTACTTTATCGGGTTTTTTATCATTTCGGGGTCCTTTAAAACGACACCTTCCCGGTGATTTTTATTTAAATCATCCAATATGTCCCATAATTTTTCTATATCCGTACTGTCAATGATTTTTATCGGTTTTACGTATGGAATGTTGTATTCATCTAAAACTTTTTCCTTTTCAGATATTGAAAGAGCAGAATTTGTTTCTTTATTTCGTATATCAAAAATGTAAAAACCGAGGTTTTCGTAAGTCTTATCAGCTTCAGGGTAGTAGTGATTTACATATGGGTTATTTAAACCGACCATCTCTCCACAAAGCATTAATTCTGGAAAATCGTCCAAAAATTTGGTATTTATATATTTTTTCACTTTTTTAGTCGTGAACGGGCAGATTTTCCCCCCACGGGTAATTGCGATAATTTCGCCATAAAATTTTACTATTCTAATGTTGTATCCATCTAATTTTTCTTCTACTGCAATTTTGCCATCAAAATATTTATTAACAGTCGATTCAAGAACCATAGCACGCCTTATTTTTGGATAGCCCATAATAAAATCGAGATTTTCATTTAAAAAAAGAATAGTTCCTCGCTCAATATGTTTCAGCTTTTTTTTAAAACAGAGATATTTTTTTCCATTATATTCATATTTTGTAATTAATTTTCGTTTAAATCCGTTTTGTAGAGTATCTTCATCAATATCTAATTTTTTAGACACCTTTACTATAAATTCTTTAAAATTTGAAATATCCTCTGAAAAATACGTCGGGTTCATGAAAATCAAATCAATTTTTTAATTCTTTTTGAGAGTTTGCTACATACGAGCATGTTGCTTGGGTGTGACCGTTTACAGTAAAATCCGTTTCTATCGGCTTTTTTGAGCACATTTAAAAATTCTTTTGGACTTTCAAAATCAAATTCATCTACATTTAAATAGGCGTTCCCAACTTCCCATGGAAAATGTGCATCACTTCCAACGCCCATTAAAAGTTTGTTTGTCTCTGCAAAAGAGTAAGCTTCTTCATTTGGTCTTTGTTCGACACATCTGCTGTTATATACTTCAACAATATCTACTTTTTTTATAAATTCAGAACTTTCAAGCGCTCCAAATTTACAAAGAGACCGTTTTCTTCTCCAGTCGAATGGGTGGGGTAAGTAAATAAGTCCGCCTTGTTCTTTGACCTTGTCAACAGCTTCAAAAATGTCTTTTTCGATTATTTCTTCAGTTAAAAAAATTCCGCAAAATTCCCCTTTTTCCGTTGAAATCTCTTCTCCGGGTATCCCAAAATCGACTTTGGTCATAGCATTGTGATCCGTAATTATCGGCACAATGTTTTGTTTAATACACGTCTTTTTTAACATCTGCAAAAAATTCATGGAACATTTTGAAGTGTTTGTATGCACGTGCATATCAATTTTTATCATCAAGTCACCAGAAAGTTTAAATTGATAAATCTATTCGAATTTTTCCGTTATTTTCTGTACATTTTTGTAGATATTATTTATGAATGTTTCGGATAGTTTATATTTTTTGTTCTCAAGTAAAATATTTCCATCGACAATTACTGTATCAACATCGTTTCCAAATGCAGAATACACAATATTTGATTTTATATTGTTAAATGGCTTAAGATGTGCTGAATCAAGGTCAATTAATATAATATCATTGTTTTTTATTCCAATACTTTCACTATTAATTCCCATTTTTAAAACTGTATTAATTCCGGCAACTGTCGGGTCCCAACGGTGTGCTTTATGTAAAAGGGATGTCATTTTCATTTCTTTAAATATGTCTAAATTATTATTACTTGCAGGCCCGTCAGTTCCAACTGAAACATCTGCACCGTACTCTATAAGTTCGAAAAGTGGCATTACGCCCCCGCTTGCAAGTTTCATATTGCTTGTTGGGCAGTGGAGCACTTTAATGTTATTTTTTGCAAGTTTTTTTGCTTCGTCTTTTGTAATCCATACGCAGTGTGCAGCATGTAATTTTTCATTTAAAACTCCGATTTTTTCAAGGTATTCTATGGGACGCATACCAATTTTATTTTCAAGTTCAACAACTTCATAACGTGTTTCAGAAACGTGTGTGTGCATATCTACATTATAATCGTTTGAAATTTCACTGCATTTTTGGTAGGTTTCTTCTGAACAGGTGTATGGTGCGTGAGGTGCGATTCCAACTTTTATATTCTTTTCATCAATATTGTTTTTAACAAATGATTCCGCGGAATTTAAGAGTTTATCAATACTCTGTTCTTCAGGGGTTCCAAAATCGATAATAGGGTAAGAAATTTGCGCATTCAAGCCGATTTCTTTTGTAGCTTTCAATATTTCTTCAGAAAAGAAGTACATTTCATTAAATGAGGTAACTCCAAAACGAAGCATTTCAAGGCATCCTAAAAGTGAACCGTAGTAAACATCGTTACTATTTAATTTCGCTTCATTTGGCCATATTTTTTGAGTTAACCAGTCCTGAAGAACCATATCATCTGCAATTCCTCTTAAAAGAGTCATCGGAATGTGAGTGTGTGCATTATAAAGCCCAGGCATTGCACATTTTTTCTCACCAGAAATAATTTTTAATTCATTCATGTTCAAATTCAATTTTTCGATAAGGTTTTTTCCAACAGTTATTTTTGTTTCAGAATTTTCCGCTTTTTCAATTAAAATATCGTAATTTTCATGAACAATTAAATTGTTATCGATATAATACGACGCATTTTTTATCAATATCATAATTTTCACTCCAATCTCACGTAAACGTATGATTCGTAACTTTTTCCCTCTAAATCATAGCAAATAGTTTTATTTTTTGAGTAA
This sequence comes from Methanococcus mangrovi, assembly GCF_054506835.1. Classification (NCBI taxonomy): domain Archaea; kingdom Methanobacteriati; phylum Methanobacteriota; class Methanococci; order Methanococcales; family Methanococcaceae; genus Methanococcus; species Methanococcus mangrovi. The sequence goes on from NZ_CP197114.1 coordinate 210,227, forward strand.
TATGTCCCTTCATCTTCGTAATTATCAAAAATTTCCAATTCTTTTGAAGAAATATCAAAAAGAATGATTCCATCAACTAAAGAATTTTCTTTGAGTCTTACACCATAGTAGCCAATTTTTTCATCGAAAAATTTTTCAAAATTAATTATTTTTCCAGAATTTCGTTCAGGAATTCTATTTATAAGTTCGAGCAATCTTTCGTCCTTCATCAGTTCTCCGTATGCAAAAATATTAACATATTCCATAAAATCACTTTAAAAAATGGTGGAGTGTGTACTGCTTTTTTGAATCTTTTAATTCGTCTTTGGTAATTCCCAAAGCTTCCATTAATCTTATGACCGGTGGTAAAATCTGGTTTTCAATATAATAATTTGTATCGTAGTCTTTTGCAGTTTCTATCGGCTCAGCCCGCTCACTGATTGATTTATTCCCACTCGTTATAATATAACTTATGACATCTCCAATATTTACCCGATTTCCAGATTTTAAAATTTTTTTTGCAACTTCAACATGTGGGGAAGTGGTTTTGTAGTCTTCAATTCGTTTTGTAAGCTGTGTGTGGATTAATAAATCTTCTTTGTTTACATTTCCATTTTTTAATTCTTTAATTGTGTCCTGAATTACTTTCTTTGCATTTTCAACGCTACCTTCTTTTAAAAGCGCGTTTAATACATTTCTTTGGGTATTTTTAGAAACGTTTGACCAGTCCCGCCTTACAACTTCGAGCCCTTTTACTGTAATTTTTTCATTTTCATCAATAAGCGCATATTTCTTTTTGGTTACAAAAATACCTCTTTTAAAGTAACCTTCAAACTCAAGTTCCATTTCACCCGGCAGTTCGTCATTGATAGTTTTTAAAAATTCCTTTGTTTTTTCTAAAAGTTCATTTTTTGTGAGTTTTTCCCCATTTTCCCATTTAGAATAAAATCCATCAGTATCCGCGTAAATTACTTTAAATCCAAAGTTTTCGGCTTCTTCGATAGTTTTTTGAATATATTTTCTTCCAAGGTGTGTTGTAATTTCTGCGCAATCTCTCGAATACCACCTTGCCATTGGAAATGCGAGGTACCCATAGTGTGAATTTGCAAGAACCTTGATAGATTTCTGTTCATAGTCTAAAATCTGGTACTCTTCATCAAATTCTTCTTTTTCAGCCTTTTCCTTTAGTATTTTTTTGACTTTTTTTCTCCTATCAATCAAGTCCATGAGGGTCTTTGGAATAATCCCGATATTTTTTTTACAGAACTTGTGGCCCAAAATCTCTTCATTTTCTTCGTCATTACAACAATCACAATCTATTGTTTCAGGGCTTAAGTTGTGGCTCATTATAATGGATGGATAAAGGCTTAAAAAGTCCATCGAGACAATATCTTCATGAATTCCTTTTATTGGTTCTTTTACGTAGCCACCCTCATATGAACTTCGAATTCTTTTTTGATATTCTTTTCCAGAGGGTTTGTTTGGTGCAATAACACCTTTATTATACGAATTTTTTAAAAGTAAGTATTCTACCATTTGGCTGCTACTCATACGGTTAATATCATAAAGTGACTGGTTTACAACCCTTGAAAACATTATTTCAAGAGGTAAAAACTGTTCTCCCATTTTTTGGGTGTAATATGCATCTTGATGGGAATATTCAACAAGGGTTTTATCTAAACTATCCCACATTTTTGGGATATTTTCATGGCCAACATCTACTTTTTTTATTCCGAAAAGAGCTTCGGTTACATTTTCAAGCCGGTATTTTGTTAAATTTAAAAGCCGTCTTGCAATAGGGTACAAATCGATGTGAACTCTTCCAGGGATATAACTTTTAGAATTTATCCCGCCTTTAGTAATTTTTATTTTTTCATCGTTTTTTCCAAGCTTTAAGTCAAGCCCAAAAATTTCAGCTCTTTTTTTAAGGTATGGAAAATCAAAATTGTCCCCATTGTACGTGTAAATTATGTCATAATCTTTTAAAATTTCGATAATTCGTTTTATGAGTTCTTTTTCATCTTTTACGTATTCTAATTTGTCATGATCGAATTTTTTGGTGGAAACTACGGTGTTAAAATCTTTTGAACTAAAACTTGCCATTATTATTGGGTCTGTCTTTGGTTCTGGCGCTTTATGACAGTAAACTTCAATATCAAAAGAAACAGTTTTAAATTCTGGAATTTTGTTATCAATCAAGCTATTAGTTTCAAAATCCCAGTTTGACGTAGGAATGATATTATTATCTATTAAATACCGTCTTACAAATGGAATATCATACTCGTATAATCTTTCAAATTCCATTAATATTTCACGGACCGTTTTTACGTTATTTGGGTATTTTACAGTAACTTTTGAGATTTCTTTTTCCTGATAATTTTCATCAAAAACTATTTTTTTAACAGTTTCGATTTTTTCAATCATTTTGGTGATTTCACTATTCAGGTTATGTTTTTTTTCGTAATCTTTTAAAAATTCAAGGATTTTTTCATTATCTGTTGAATTTATGTAAAAATATGGTTTGAAATCCTTTTCTTTTATGATATTATTTAATAAATAGAGGTAAATGCACAAATCATCAGAATTATAGTCTAAATCAATCAGGCTTTCCATCAAAACACCGCAGACTTTAGGTTTTAGTTTTTAGTACAAAGTCGTTTTTTAAATATTGGAAAATATTAGTTAAATTTATATGTTTATTTAAGTAATATTTGAGAGTTACAGTTTTTAGTATATTTTAAAATTTAAATTCGGAAAAATTCGGTTTTATTTTAGTTATTGATGGTGACATGATGAAAATAACGGGTAAGGTGCACTTATTTGGGGACGACATCGATACCGATGCGATAATTCCCGGAGCTTATTTAAAAACAACTGATGAATACGAGCTTGCATCGCACTGTATGGCAGGAATCGATGAAAATTTTCCAGAGTCTGTTGAAGAAGGCGACTTTTTAGTTGCAGGTGAGAATTTCGGGTGTGGAAGTTCAAGGGAGCAGGCACCAATTGCAATAAAATACTGCGGAATCAAAGCAATAATTGTCGAGAGTTTTGCAAGGATTTTTTACAGAAATTGTATCAATCTTGGAGTTTTCCCAATTGAATGCAAAGGAATTTCAAAACACGTCAAAGATGGGGATTCAATAGAATTAGACCTTGAAAACAAAAAGGTTATTTTAAAAGATACGGTTTTAAACTGCCACCTTCCAACCGGAACTGCAAAAGAAATAATGGACGAAGGCGGGCTTATAAACTACGCAAAGAAACACAAAAATTAATTACAATTTAAGATAAAAATTATATAAATGAATATTTGGTGAATTTATGTCACGACTGGCGATTTTAGATTATGACCGATGTCAACCAAGAAGATGTTCGACTGAATGCATGAAATACTGTCCTGGGGTCAGGATGGAAGAAGAAACAATCGTAATGGATGAAGATTTAGGAAAACCAATAATTTCAGAGGAACTTTGTAGCGGATGCGGTATCTGTACCAAGAGATGTCCATTCCAAGCGATAAAAATTATCGGGCTTCCTGAAGAATTAACTGATGACAGGATTGTTCATTCATATGGTCAAAACAGGTTTAGATTATATGGATTAATTACTCCAAGAGATGGAGTAACTGGGCTTTTAGGGCCAAATGGTGTAGGTAAATCAACAATAATTAAGGCACTCAGTGGAGAGATGGTTTTAAATTTAAACAATTTAACAGAAACTCCGGATATGGGAAAAGTTTTAGATTACTTTTCAGGAACGGAACTTCAAACTTACTTTGAAAAATTGAAAAACAGCGGAATAAAACCAATCCACAAACCCCAGTATGTTGATGTTTTACCAAAAGTTGTGAAAGGAAAAGTTGGGGAACTTCTCAAAAAAGTTGATGAAAAAGGGGAATTTGAAAAAATAATAACTGCTCTTGAAATCTCAAATATATTGGACAGGACTTTTGACCAGCTTTCAGGCGGGGAGCTTCAAAGGGTTGCAATTGCGGCAGCATGCCTTAGGGAAGGGGACATTTATTATTTCGATGAACCAACATCTTGGCTTGATGTAAAACAGAGATTTAGTGCGGCAAAAGTAATAAGGGAAGTTGCTGAGGGTAAAAAAGTTGTTGCAGTAGAGCACGATTTGATTGTTTTAGACTACCTTTCAGATTATATACATATAATGTATGGTATCCCTTCAGCTTACGGGGTTGTAACCCACCCGCGAGGAACAAGGGTTGGTATAAACACGTACCTTGATGGTTTCTTAAAAGAAGAAAACATAAGATTTAGGAAAAGCCCGATAGTATTTGAAAAAAGGCCTCCACAAGATAGCACCAATAGGCCTTTACTTTTAGATTACACGGATATTTCAAAGAAACTTGGAGATTTCAGCTTAAATGTTAAAGGCGGTCAAATCTACCAGGGTGAAGTTGTAGGAATTTTGGGTCCAAACGGTATTGGAAAAACTACATTTGTAAAAGCTCTTGCAGGTGTAATTTCGCCTGATTCAGGGGAAGTTAACGGGGAAGTTGCTGTTTCGTATAAACCACAGTATATTTCATCAGACTTTGAAGGAACAGTTGAAGATTTACTGATGTCAATTACTGCAATACACACTTCATACTACAAGTCAGAAATAATAAAACCACTTTCACTTGAAAATCTACTTGATTCATCTGTAAAAGACCTTTCAGGCGGGGAACTTCAAAGAGTTTCAATTGCCGCATGTTTAAGTCACGATGCAGACTTGTATTTGATAGATGAACCTTCTGCATTTTTAGATGTCGAACAGAGGTTGAGTACATCAAGAGTTATTAGAAGAATGGCTGACGAAAAAGAAGCAGCAATGTTTGTAGTTGACCACGATATCTTGTTCCAAGACTACATTTCTGATAGATTTATTGTATTTAGTGGTACTGCAGGATCAAACGGAACTGGTTCAGAGCCATTACAAAAAAGACCTGGTGCAAACAAATTTTTAAAAGAAATGGGAATTACATTTAGAAGAGACCCTGACACTGGAAGACCGAGAGTGAATAAAGAAGGAAGTCAAAGAGATGTTTATCAAAAAGAAATCGGGGAATACTACTATATTGATGAATAAAACACTTAATTTATTTTTTTAATTAATCTACCTTCTATTCTATGTTTTATATAAATAAATTTTAAAAAAAGTTTACTGATTTTTCATAAATTATCTTAATAATTTATTATAATATTTTACCTTGAAGTGAATTAAATTATGTTGATAGTACTATAAATCATTAAATATTTAGATTAATATATATTTTTTTAAAATACTTTAAAAATCATTTTAAAAATAATCCGTGGTTATTTTTAGTAGTGTTGACCGGTATAACATTTTAAAATTTCATTTACTAAAAAATTCTTTAAAAAAGTTGCAAATATTTGCAACAGTTTATTTTTTAAAATAATCTTTTATTTAACTTTTTTTGTTAAAATTAACCTATAATTGATAGGTTATTGCCCTGAAACTATTATTGCAACCGTTTCAAATGGTAAGGTATATATAGTGATGGCGACAAGGCTATTCTTGTAAAAAAAGTAACACAACAAAGGTGAATTACTATGGCTATGAGCATGAAAAAAATAGGTGCTATTGCTGTAGGCGGTGCAATGGTTGCATCCGCTTTAGCATCAGGCGCTTTCGCTGCTGAAAAAGTTGGAGATGTAGACGCTTTCGCTGCTGATGTAGTAACAGATGGTGAAGCAAACGTAGATATTGTAGTAGGATCAGATGCTGCTGCATTAGACGTTGTTTCAGCTGCTAACATCGCTGCAAAAATCGGATCATTAATGTTCAAAGAAGGAACAGTTGAAGATGGAGCTGCAACAGTTTCAGTAAAAGCTGAAGCAGAATCAGACGACTTTGAACTTTACGTTAATGATGTAGACCAAGCAACAACTGCTGATGTCGCATTTATTACATCCCCTGATAAAGATTACAACGATGTATTCGACCTTGCAGGTTCAGCTGGTGACTTCACATACAGTGCACTTGAATCATTAGGAAAATTAGATACCTTAACAGAAGTTGATGATGTTGACCCTTCAGAATGGAACAACAGTGATGAAAACAACGCTGCAGAAATCGTATACGTAAAAGTCTCTGGAACAGATGACGATGACGGAGAATACGACATAATGGAAGGAGATGCAATTTACTTATCAGCTGCATTTAACGATGACAAAGATGACTTCGAAGTACTTAGAGTAGGTAACAGAATACCATTCTTAGGTGAAGAATACGCAGTTGTTAAAGTAGACAACGACGACGACTACATTGCAGTAGGTAAAGAAGTATTTGATGGAGTTATCAAAGAAGGTGAATCATACGATTTAGGAAATGGATACACTGTAGCTATTGACTCAGTATTATCACCTCTTACAGCTTCAGGTGACCCTAAAGTAAATGTTAAAATCTTAAAAGATGGAAAAGTTGTTTCAGAAAAATTCGACACAACACAAATTAAAATGATCTACGGCGACATCGGTGTAGTTGTAAACAGTGCATGGGAAAACGTAGGTTCAGATTACGGTTACGCAGAAATCTTAATCGTTGACAACGTAGTTAAATTAGAATTAGGAGAAGAATTCATCCCTGACTGGGAAGTATATGCATTTGACTCAGATTCAATGTCCTTAGAAAAAGATATTAGTGATGTAACGACGTTATCTGGTGTTGCATTACAATACGCTGGTGACGACGAAGAAGATCTTGAAAAAGACGATTCATTCGATGTTGCAGACTACGTGACATTTGAATTAGAAGATGACGACGACGACATCAACACCTTGTTCAAAATGGACCAGGCAAAAGAAGTTTCATTATCTATCGGTCAAACAGTAAGTGTATTAAACGCACAAATCAAATTAGCTGAAATCGATGCTGAAGCTAAAGAAGCTGTTGTAATGACTGCACCTATTGCAGTATTAGACTCAGAAGCTTCATTAGACGATGCTGACAAAGCATTAATCTTAGTTGGTGGACCAGTTGTAAACACATTAACAGCTGAACTTGCAGATGCAGGATTAGTTGCAATCGACAACGACTCACCAGCAACATTAGCAGTAGTTGCTGATGCTGCAAACGGTAACGATGTATTAGTTGTAGCTGGTGGAGACAGAGCTGCAACCGAAGAAGCTGCTGAAGCTTTAATCGACATGTTATAATTAAACTTCAAAAAAGTTTAATCAAACATACCTAAGGTGGGTCTTTTGACCCACTTTTTCTTTTTTAGAAAATAATATTATTATATTTAAATTTACAGATTTATTTTATAAATTGAAAAAATAAGTTTTATTGATTTTAAAATATTCTTTAAAAAAATTAACTTTTCGAAAATAATACTGCTAAAAAAATAGCGAGGAGAACGTTTCAAACCAACCTTTTAAAAAAGGTTGATCAAAACTCTTTTGATACGTTAATAAAAAAAATAGCGAGGAGAAGATTTGAACTTCTGATCTCCGGGTTATGAGCCCGGCGGGATAGTCCTGGCTACCCTACCTCGCTTCAACACAATTAGCTTTTCAGATACGTTTTTGATCAACCTTTTTCTAAAAAAGGTTGCTGGGTACCCTACCTCGCTTCAACACAATTAGCTTTTGATCGACTTTTCAATTACAAATTTTTCCAAATTGATAACAATTCAGAATATGGTAATCAATTTAAAAAACGAAAACTCATAGTTTCAAATTCAATTAAAAAATGGTAGCGAGGAGAAGATTTGAACTTCTGATCTCCGGGTTATGAGCCCGGCGGGATAGGCCTGGCTACCCTACCTCGCTTCAAATAAACATTAGCTTTTTAACTAACACTTTGCTAACACATAAACATATTAACCGTAGTATTTAAACTTATGGGTTAAATATTTAAAAAAATTTTTTAAAAATGGCCTTTTATTAGAAAAATACGGTGTATGCATAGACTGCTAAGATAGCAAGCATCGCAACGAAGAATATTTGCTGACTTCTCATCATTTTTTTTCTTTTTTGAACAAATTCTTCTTTACATTTTTGTGAACAGAATGATTCTTCTGGAGGGATAGATAGTCCGCAATTTACACAGTGTTTGTGTTTTTCCATGTTATCACCAAAGTTTAATATTTGATTTTTGAAGTTTTAAATTATTTTTAAATAACTGTTTAGAAATCTTTTTTCCCATTTAAACAGAAATCAGAGCTTTTTGATATTTTGCAAAATTTAATTTGTAAAATGGCTTTTTCTATTTTTAGAATGTTTTTTAAAATATTATTTATTTCTTCTTTTTTCCCATCAAAGGCTTTTTTCTTTTTAAGAAAAAAGGGTTTGGAAAGAATGGTTTAGGGCGTAATTATAGTTCCGTTATGTTTTCCAGAAACTGATGCTAAAATTTCTTCAGGAGTTCCTTTTACAACAACAGTTTTTAATTTTGCCCGGTCAATAATTTTTGATGCTAATGGATCAACCACTCCTGATGATCCTGCACTTATTGAACATGAACCTGTAATTTCTAAAAGTTCTTTTGTATTTATTTTATCAAGTTTTACTGCATCTTCGTTTACTCGCGGGTCTTTGTTATACACCCCATCAACATTTGTTGCAATGACGAGTAAATCTGCATCGATAAATTCTGCGAGAGTTGCTGAAACTGCATCTGTTGTGTGTGCAGGATGAGTTCCACCCATTACAAGTATTTTATCCATGTTTAAAATAAGTTCGGCATCTTTGAAATTTTCAGGAACTTGTTTTACTGCATCTTTTCCAAGTGCTGAAATTAATAACATGCTGTTCATTCGTGTTGCAAGGATTCCGATTTCATCACAAAATGATTCATTTGCAAATTCTCGCGCAACTGATATGTATTGCCTTGCGGTATTTCCACCACCAACAACAACCGAAACCCTATGGCCCATTTCCTTTAATTTTTTAAATGCTTTAGCATAATTTTGAATGTTTTCAGTTGACGCTCCTTCTTTAGGCATCAAGACTGATCCTCCAAGTGCAAAAACTACATCCATGAAGTAACCTCAGTTCTATTTTGTAAGTTTTCAAAAAACAATAACTCTAAATTATCCTAAATAGTATAATCATTCATTATATAAAATTTTAGCTAAAAATTCGAAAAAAGAATAAAAAAGTAACAATAAAGATAATTGATAACTGTAATATTGAATCACAAAATCAAAGATTTTGATATCTGATAATTAACTTATCAGTAGTTTTAAACGTGCAACTTTCCCTTAAAGGGTAATTACATTTTTAAAGCCATTTTAATGTCTTCAACTTTAACAGTTTTTCTTCCAGCATGTTTGGATAAATCTGCTGCTTCTTTAGCGATGTCCATTGCGATTTCTTCTAATGCCTCAACAAACATTTTTGCTGCATCTTCACTTACTCTTTCAGCACCTGCTTTTTTTAATATTCTTACTACTGGTGCAACTGGTAGTTCTGCCATAAAATCACCTCAATCTTTTACAGTTTTAATTTTGGAAAACTAAATATATAAATCTTTCGGAAAAAACCACGAATGAGAAGCCTATACCAATATGAAATCTTGACTCAACTCAAAACCACAATGTAATTTATATTAGCTTACGTATATTATTATTAAGAATCCAAAAATCTTGAAATGAAATTAGAGTTTGGGTGGTATCATCAATAATAAAAATATTCTTGAATGGACTGTATTTTTATTCGTCTTTCTCATTGTGTGGACACATGTCAATGTCGTGGTCTCAGACAGCATGGTTCCGGTAATGACAAGAGGCGATTTTGTAGTTGTAGAAAACTCAAATTTCGAGTTTGACCCCGAAAACGTGTCAGTGGGGGATATAATAGTATATAACGCCCACTGGACTAATGCAAGAGAAAATGAAATAATAGAACAGGATTTACCCATAAACGGGCGGACTTTAAATTATTATGCAATAAATCCACGGGAAAGTATAATATATAACATTCCAATAATTTCAGAATTTTCGCCAACAACGCCTGTAATCCACAGAGTTATCGATACATGGACTAATCCTGAAACCGGAAATAAATATTACATCACAAAAGGGGATAATAATCAAGACTATGACCCTGAATTAATACGTGCAGAACAGATTAGACAAAAAGTGGTCGAATTAGATGAAGAACCATTAATAATTCCGTATCTTGGAAATATATCGATAATTCTAAAAGAAAATTTGATTATATTTGTGATATTGATTGTAATATGGATGTATTATGATTACAGAAAAGAGAAAGATGAGAAAAACCAGTTAAAAACTAAATAACACCAAAAAATATATTAATTTTTTAAATTAATTCTTTAAAGTGCCTTAAAAGGGACGGTGCTTTCGTAACAATTCTAAATGCAAGCTTTCCAACATCTACTTCTTCTAAATTTTCTGGAAGCGAATTTGCAATTGCATTTAATTCATCGTTACTTAGTTTTTGAAGTATATTTTTGTATTTTAAGTCATTCATCAAGAGTTTGTAGTATTTTTCTTTCCATTTTTTTTCGTAAAGACTTAAAAACTCTTCTGAATAGTTTTCAGCTTTGATACTCTGTGCAGCAACTTCTCCTGCCATTAAACCACAGTCGATTGAAAGGCCTATTCCTCCACCTGTAAGCGGGCTGACGTGTCCTGCAGCGTCGCCTACAACCATGATGTTATCAGCAGCTGTTTTTTCAATTGGGCCACCTACGGGGTCACCACCAACTTTAAACTCAACTGGAACTGCTTTATCAAGCCTTCCTTCAACTAATGGGTCTGTTAAAAATTCATCTAAATAATCAATTGCTCTTTTTTTACTATCAATGACACCAATACCAACGTTTACAGTGTCACCTTTTGGGAATAACCAGATGTATCCTTTAGGACATATATCACCAAAGTAAAATTCCATCATTTCATTATTCAATAATTTTACGTTGGTCATCTCGTATTCTGCACATGAACAGATTTCTTTAGGATTTTTCTTTGATTTTAATCCCGCGTACTCTGCAATATTACTTTCAACGCCATCTGCAGCAATTACTATTTTTGATTTAACTACGTATTCGTCTCCGAGATAGTTTACAAAAACGTTGTATCCATCATCAGTTTTTTCAATTCCTGTAACCCTGCTTTTAACTGCAATCTGGGTTCCAGCCTGACCGCTCCTTATTGCAAGGTGTTTATCAAATACTTTTCTTTCAACAACATATCCATCCGTTTTTCCGCCCTTTACGACTATTTTTTTACCGTTTGGAGCAACTAAATATCCTCCTCGGATATATGATTTGATATATGAAGGGTCAGGTTTAATTCCAAACTCTTCAATTCTAGGAACTGCTTCAGCGCACCTTACTGGAGTTCCAATTTCCTGAGACTTTTCAATTAAAAGTGTCTTTGCCCCATTTTTGGATGCGTTGTAAGAAGCCATACTGCCCGCAGGCCCTGCACCAACCACAACTACATCATAGCTATCGTTTAAAGCCCTCATGATTATTCCTCCAACGCATTTACAGGACATACAACTGCGCATAGTTTACAGTTGTTGCATTTTTCTTCCTCAATGTATAATTTGTTTTCAATTAATTCTATTGCCATACTTTTACATACTCCAACGCATGCCCCACAGTAGCCGCATTTGTTGTAATTCACTTTCATCGTATCACTTTTACCATTAGAATTATTATACAAATTAAAATCATTGTATAAATATTATCCTCATTAGATTGTTGTAGTAATTCTATTTAAAACCTTATTTTTGAATTCCTTTTAAACTTTGGCATCATTGCCATTACTACTGAATCAATGCACAGCTGTTCCCTTACTATGTTGTCATCAGTAAGAACCCCGATAAGCCCGTTTTTCTGACCAATATCTTTTATTCCATAAGTTTCTTCTGCAACACTGCCGCATTCAAAACCTTCATTTATTTTATCGGAGATTTCTTTCGGAATTTGAAAAGCTTGAGAAGTTCCAACGCTGTAATCCAATCCATTGTAAACAACACAAATATGAATATCTAATTTTTTTTCTCCAAGTTCTATCATTCCAGCTTCAATTCCAATTCCATAAACTGAGTTTACTTTTTCAAATGCATTCTTTGCCCGATTGTAAGCACCTTTAAAAGTTTCTTCAAATCCTTTAGGCTGATTAGATACTCCACTTTCAGTATCTACTGGCGTTACAAGCATATTTCCAACAGTTTTTTCAAGAGCTTTTTCTACCGCAGAAACTTTGACAGGATTTGTACTTCCAATAGATACAACCCTTAGTTTGTGTCCTGCAGGGCCTCCACGAAGTTTTTGTGCTTTTTCTAAGCATTCGGGATTATCGCAGAGTAGGCTTCCAAATCGATATGTTTTTGCAGGTTTGCCGCAAATATCGCAAAATCTGGATTCAAACATTAACTCACCAAAATAAATTACTCTGATATTAAAAAATAAAAATAATAGTTAAAAAAGTTATGTTTTAGTTAGATAGCACTTTTTTTGCAGCAGCAACTCCGCCTTCTGCATTGTAGCCTAATTCTTTAAATACAAGTTCGATAGCAGCTAATGTTCCTAAAACCTGGTATTCTTTAATTGAACCCATGTGTCCAACTCTGAATATTTTTCCAGTTAAATGTGACTGTCCGCCAGCAACTCTTATGTCGTATTTTTCTGCAAGGAGCCCTCTGAATTTTTTGTCATCAATTCCTTCAGGGTAGTATGCTGAAGTAACTGTAACTGACTGTGCTCTTTCTTTTGCAAATAATTTAAGACCCATGGCTTCTAAACCTGCTCTTGTAGCTTTAGCAAGTAATTCATGTCTTTTAACTCTGTTTTCAAGTCCTTCTTCAAGTACCATTTCAAGAGCTTCGTTCATTGCGTAAGTTAATGAAACAGATGGCGTGTATGGGGTTTCTTTTTTGCTGTCCCATGATTTTTTGTACGCGTTTAAATCTAAGTAGAATGATTTGGTTTCCGTTTTTGAAACAACATCCCAAGCTTTTTCGCTTACTGTAATTGCAGCAAGTCCTGGTGGTGCAGCAATACATTTTTGTGAACCTGTAACACAGATATCGATGTTGAACTTGTCTACATCTACGTAATCTCCACCAAGTGATGAGATTGTGTCTACGATGTAGATTGCGTTGAAATCTTTTACAACGTTTCCAAGTTCTTCGATTGGGTTTTTAGCACCAGTTGAGGTTTCGTTGTGAACGACAGTTACTGCTTTTACATCTTCGTTTTCTTCAAGTAATTCTTTTAATTGTTTAGGGTCAGCTAAATCCCCCCATTCAGGTTCGTACTGGATGGTGTCTGCTTTATAAACTGATGAAATTTTGTAGAATCTTTCTCCAAAATTTCCGTTTGTAATGTTTATTACTTTGTCGCCTTTATCAAGGGTGTTTGAGATAGCCATGTCCATTACAGCAGTACCTGAACCGGTTATGATGTATGTATCGTTTTTAGTCTGGAAGACCTTTTTCATCATGTTGACTGTATCTTCGGTTAAGTCTCCAAAGTCTTTTGTCCTGTGGCCAATAATTGGTAATGCCATGGTGTTTAAAACCCTGCTAGGAACCATTGTTGGGCCTGGAATCATTAACAGTTTTTCAGTATCCATCTGTTTCATTAAATCCCTCTATTTTACTTGTTGTTTCTAAATTCAATAATATTGATGAAATTTGATATATATTTCTATTATTTATATATTAGCATGAATTTTAATTTTATTTAGCAAGCTGTTTTACTCTTTCCACCCTTTTTTTAATCAAATCCGGGGTTCCAATATCGCTTCTGTAATATACTTCGCCTTTAAAGTTTTCAATTGCTTTTTGAGCGATTTTTTCAGCTTTTTCGATATTTTCCGAAATTCCAACAACAGCCGCACTTCTTGAGCCAGTAATGAATAATTTTCCATCTTTTTCGTTAATTGAAGCGTAGAATAATATTGCGCCTTCATTTTCAATTGCTTTTTCATCAACTGTTAATTCTTTGTTTTTTACGGGGTCTATCGGGTAACCGTTTGGTACAACATATTTACAAACAGTTGCTTTGTTTTCAAATTCGATGTTTATTTCGTCAAGTTTTCCTTCTGCGATTGCAAAACAAACATCTAAAAAGTCTGTTTTTAGTATAGGTAGCAAATTCATTGCTTCAGGGTCTCCAAATCTTGCGTTATATTCGATAATTTTTGGACCGTCTGCAGTTAGCATGAATTGACCGTATAAAAATCCGTTGTAAGGACCAACTTCTAAATTAATCGAACTTACAGTTTTTTCCATGATTTTTTCTGCTCTATCAAGCATTTCTTTGGATAAAAATGGCAGTTCGTGGTTTGGACAGGAGTATGAACCCATACCTCCGGTGATAGGTCCTTCATCATTATTGTATGCGTGAGGGTGGTCTTGAACGGCAGGCATGAATACGATATTTTCGCCATCTACAAAGCCGTGGAGTGTAAATTCAACACCAACAAGCTTTTCTTCGATAATTATGTTTCCGCCACCAATACTTTTATCAAATACTTCTTTTGCATAGATTTTAGCTTCTTCATTATCTTTTAACTGTTCACCAACGACTTTTACTCCTTTACCGCCGGTAAGTCCCGCAGGTTTTACAACAACGTCTTTTCCTAACGCGGTCATTTCATCGATAAACAGTTCAAGTTCAGTTCCATACTCGTTAAATGCAGCGTATTTTAAAGAACCGTCTATTTCGTATTTTTTAAAGAGGTTTCTCATGAATTCCTTGCTTGTTTCAATTTGAGCTGGAAGTTTTTTTGGGCCAACTGTTGGAATGCCCATTTCTTCGAGTAAATCAGCAGCTCCAACTCCAAGTGGGGACTCAGGGCCAATTACTGCAATTTCAGGTTTAATTTTTTCCGCAAACTCTTTTATTGCAGGAACATCGGTTTCACTATTAAATGATACCTCATCAGAGAGTGCATATATCCCAGGATTTTTATTTTTCATTAACGTGTAGAGTTCCACGAGTTCGTTTTTTTTAAGGGCCATAGCAATTGCGTGCTCTCGTGCTCCCCCACCAATAAGTAAAACTTTCATACAAACCACCATTTCGATTATTTTAGTTAAAAAAACATTTTAAAAATATATGTTGATGTTAGTATTTTTAATTTTTGAAAATGGAAATGATTTAATCATTTTTTGTTAATTCATTATAATAAATAAAATTATCCATACCGATTCATGATTAAAATACGCATTGAAAATAAATTACAAAAAAATCTTAAAAATAGAATTTAAAATGATTTAAATCTCAGAAACTTCGTCTAAATCAATTTCTTGATATTCTTTGTCTTTTGTATTTAATATTGCAATTGTTGGTTTTCCTGTTAGGTATCCGCAGCATTCTCCAGGGTTTATCACTAAAACACCGTCGATTTCCTCAAACTGTCTTTCGTGAGTGTGCCCGTGAATTACTACATCATATTCTTTTGATTTGATTACTGATTCGAGGATTGGTGCATGCGTTCCGTGAAGAATGAAGAACTTATGCCCGTCAGTTTCAAAACTTACATACTGTTCAAGTTCATTATCAGAATCGATTTCCTTCAACCATTCTTTTAACAGGGTTTTTTCACCGTCGTTATTTCCAAAAACTCCAACAATTTTTGAGTTTAAGTGTTCAAACTCTTTGATTACAAACAATGATACGAAATCACCACAATGAACAACCATATCTACTTTTTCGTCATTAAAAACGGCGATAGCCTTTCTAATGTTTGGTAAATGGTCGTGTGTATCCGACATTATTCCAATTTTCATAAAACTCACCAGTATTAACAAGATAGTTAAACAATAAAACAAATATAAAATAGAAAATCAGATATTTAAAGCTTTAATCACAGAGAGCATTCCTTCAACAGTATAATTTTTTTTAGGCATCAAAGAATCGAATCCAAAAGAATCAACATTTTTCTTTGTTATCGGCCCAATTGATACAACATACTGCTCTTTTAAAAGTTCTAAAAATTCTGGTCTACAGTGTTTAAAGAAGTTTTTTGCAGTAAGTCCACTTGTAAATGTTAAAATTACTTTTCTTTTATTTTTATTTTCAGAAATAACCTGTTTTTCAAGTTCTTCTAATTTTTCAGGTATATTTTCGGGTTCTTCCGAACTGTAAACAAAAATCAGGTCAGCGTTTAAACCTTTTTTTAACACATCTCTTGTTGAGGGGGTTGTTGGAACAAGTACTCTTTCATCAGGTTTAACTTCTCTTTGAAGTGCTTCAAGCAGGTGTTCTGCAGTGTATAACTCAGGAATAACGTCTACAGTTTTTTCAAAGATTTTTTCAAATTCTTTTGCAGTTTCAATTCCTATTGCACCTATTTTTTTAGTTGAAACTTTTTTAATATCTTCCAAAGTTAAATTCTTAAAAAAACCTTCAATTCCACGTGGACTTGTAAAAACTATCCATGAATACTTTTCAAGATTTATTTGGGCTTTTTTAAAAACAAGTTCGAGGGTTGGAAAAATAATCGTTTCAAAACCGGTTTTTTCAAGCATTTCTGAAAAATCCATACCTTTTTCAACGGGACGTGTGATTACAACTTTCATAAATTCCCCAACGATTAAATCTTTTTCATATTCAAATCCCTTAAATACGCCCTTAATTTTTCAATATTTTCTTCAAAATATTCCATGTCTTCCAAATCCCTTAAAATTTCTTCGCCCATGTAAATACCTGCAGAAACTTTGTCTGCAAGCAGCCTGCTGTTACTTACATCGTATTTTCGATATAGTAACGCTAAATCTCTTTCCATGTCTTCAAGTTCTTCTTTAAAGACTTTTTCCATGGAATTTACGATTGTTTTGTCATCAACGGTAATTAGATTGCCAGTTCCTTTCATAATATCATCTTTTAAGTTTTAAGAATCATTTTAATTTTATTTTTTTAATTATAAATAACTTTTTTTATTTGATTTTTAAATTGGGAATGCTAACAGATTTTTTAAACATAAAACCGCCGTTTCGTAATTGAATTAATCATGGGAAAACTATATATTTCTTAAAACACAATCATTATTGTAGTTTTTAGCGGCATTTATCTTTTTTAAACTTTAATAATGTGGAAATTTACCAGAGGTGAGATTTTGCTAAGAAACATGGACGATTCGTTCGATATATACGAAATAAAAGCAAGACAAGTACTCGATTCAAGAGGAAACCCAACTGTGGAAGCTGAAGTTTTAACCGCAGGTGGAGGATACGGACACACAATTGTTCCAAGTGGTGCTTCAACAGGAACTTTCGAAGCAGTTGAATTAAGGGATTCAAATGAAAAATACGGTGGAAAAAGCGTATTAAATGCAGTTTCAAATGTAAATGACATTATTGCACAGGAATTAATCGGTGAAGATGCAAGAAACCAGAGATTAATTGATGAAATAATGATTGGCCTTGATGGAACTGAAAATAAAGGAAATTTAGGTGCAAACGCAATTTTAGCAGTTTCACTTGCAGTTGCAAAGGCAGCAGCAGATACTGCATCAGTTCCACTTTATAAATACATCGGTGGATGCAATGCATATGTCATGCCTGCGCCTATGATGAATGTATTAAATGGTGGCCAACACGCAGGAAACGCGCTTGATTTTCAGGAATTCATGATAATGCCTGTTGGCGCAGATTCATTTGCAGAAGCTGTAAGAATGTGTGCAGAAACATACCAATCTTTGAAAAAAGTAGTTGCTGAAAAATACGGAAAAGATGCAGTAAATGTAGGGGATGAAGGTGGATTTGCACCTCCTGTAAAAACAATTGACGAAGCTCTTTCTGTACTTTTAGACGGTGTTAAAAGAGCAGGCTATGAAGATGAAATAGTCTTTACAATTGATTCTGCGGCAAGTGAGTTTTACGATGAAAAATCAGGTTCATACTTAATTGCAGGAGAAAAAGTTTCAACTGACAAATTAATTGAAATCTATAAAGAAATGGTTTCACAGTACCCGATAGTTTCAATTGAAGATCCATTGTTTGAAGAAGATTTTGAAGGTTTTAGAACAGCAACAAAGGAATTAAAAGGAATACAGATTGTCGGCGACGATTTATTTGTAACAAACACGAAAAGACTCAAAAAAGGAATTGAAATGGGCGCTGCAAATTCACTTCTTTTAAAAGTAAACCAAATCGGAACACTTTCTGAATCAATCGATGCAGCAAACATGGCTTTCAGAAACGGTTACAGTTTAGTTGTTTCACACAGAAGTGGGGAATCAGAGGACTCAACAATTGCAGATTTAGCTGTTGCACTAAATGCAGGTCAGATAAAAACAGGTGCTCCTGCAAGAGGAGAAAGAACTGCAAAATATAACCAATTAATCAGAATTGAAGAAGAACTCCAGATTTCAAAATATGCTGGAAAAGACTTCAAAATTCCATTTTAATTCTATTTTTTAATATTTTTATTTTTAAATTCAGTCTTGTTGATATTTTTTTAAATTTTAAGTTAAACGTTATTTTGTTATGATTTGTGAATGCCGCTGGGCAAAGAATAAAAACAAAAGATACATAATGTTTTAAAATCATTATCAATAATGTCAATTATTGCCGGATTGGTGGTTTGTAATGGAGATTAATCACGATTATAGAGTAAAACTTTTTGATGAATTAGGTTTTGAAAGAAAGCAGTGTACCGAATGTAAACAGTGGTTCTGGACACTTGATAAAGACAGGACTACATGTGGGGACAGCCCTTGTGATGAGTATTCTTTCATTGGAAGTCCAATAACCAGTAAAAAATATACTTACAATGAAATGGTAAAAGAATTTACAAATTTCTTTGCTGAAAAGGGACACAGTCCTGTAAAAAGATCTCCTGTAGTTGCAAAAAGATGGAGAGACGATATTCTTTTAACTATCGCATCAATTGCAGTATTTCAGCCATGGGTTACAAATGGACTCGTAAAACCCGTAAAAAATCCGTTAGTAATTGCACAGCCATGCATCAGGCTTAACGATATTGATAATGTCGGAAGGACAGGAAGACACTTAACATGCTTTACAATGGGTGCACACCACGCATTCAACTCAAAAGACGAATACAAGTATTGGACAGATAAAACTGTTGAATACTGTTTTGAATTAATGCAAAGACTCGGAATCGATGGAAAAACAATTACCTTTATCGAAAGTTGGTGGGAAGGCGGTGGAAACGCTGGACCTTGTTACGAAGTAATAACACACGGTGTTGAACTTGCAACACTTGTTTTTATGCAGTACAAAAAAGTTGGAAACGATTACGAAGAAATTCCTCTAAAAATTGTTGATACGGGATACGGAATCGAAAGATTTGCATGGGCTTCCCAAGGGACACCAACAGTTTACGAATCTTTATTTTCAGAAGTAATTGAAAAATTAAAGAAAGACGCTGGAATTCCTGAAGTTGATGAAAAAATAATGGCTGAGAGTGCAACTCTTGCTGGACTAATGGATATTGAAAATGTCGGTGATTTAAGAGTTTTAAGGCAAAAAGTTGCTGAAAAAATCGGAATGGATGTAGATGAGCTTGATAAATTAATAAGCCCGCTTGAATACATCTATGCTATTGCTGACCACACGAGATGTCTTTCATTCATGTTTGGGGATGGAATTGTACCTTCAAACGTAAAAGAAGGCTACCTTGCAAGATTGGTATTAAGAAAGACGTTAAGATACATGGAAAAAATCGGAATCTCGATGTCTATCAAAGATATAATTTCAATGCAGCTTGAAAACATGAAGGAAATTTATCCTGAATTAAGCGAAATGAAAGAATACATCATGGATATTTTAGATGTTGAAGAGAAAAAATACATTCAAACCGTGAACCGTGGAAGAGGAATAGTTGAAAGAATGGCTGCTTCAAAGTCTGAAATCACGCTTGACGATTTAATTGAATTATACGACAGTAACGGGCTTCCTCCTGAAATTGTAAAAGATGTAGTTGATGAATTAAACAAAACGGGAAAGAAAACTATCAAAATTACAGTTCCAGACAATTTCTACACGATTGTTGCAGAAAGACACGAGGAAGAAAAACCTGAAGAAGTAGTTTCAACGAAAAAAGAACTTCCAGAACTTGAAGTTTCCGAAACTGAACTTTTATTCTTCAAACACCCAACACAAGCAGAATTCGAAGCTAAAATCTTGAAAATCGTTGAAAAATATATAGTACTTGATAAAACACTCTTCTACGCTGAAGGTGGGGGTCAAAAGTACGATATTGGACAGTTAAATGATATTGAAGTTGTTGATGTTCAGAAAAAGAATGGAATCGTATTCCACAAAGTTTCAGACATTTCGAAATTCAAAGAAGGCGATACTGTAAAAGGTACTGTAAACTGGGAAAACAGGCTTAAATTAATGAGAAATCACACTGCAACGCACGTAATAAATGCGGCAGCAACAAGGGTTCTTGGAAAACATATATGGCAGACTGGTTCAAACGTTGACACCGAAAAAGGAAGACTTGATATAACTCACTACGAGAGAATTTCAAGAGGGCAGGTAAAAGAAATTGAAAGAATTGCAAACGAAATCGTTCTTTCAAAAATACCTGTAAATTCCACATTTATGGATAGAAACGATGCGGAACAAAAATACGGCTTTACAATCTACCAGGGCGGTGTAGTTCCAGGGGATACTTTAAGAATAATCGAAATCGAAGGAACGGACGTTGAAGCATGTGGTGGAACTCACTGCAGCAACACTTCAGAAGTTGGATACATTAAAGTTTTAAAAACCGAAAGAATACAGGATGGTGTTGAAAGACTTGAATATTCAACCGGAATGGGTTCAGTTTCAGAAATTGCGAGCCTTGAAGATGTTTTAATTGATTCTGCTGAAATTTTGGGAATTCCAAATGACCAGCTTCCAAAAACTGTTAAAAGATTCTTTGATGAATGGAAAGAACAGAAAAAAACAATCGAAGAACTCCAGAAAAAAGTCGGTGAACTTGTTAAATACGAACTTGCTGATAAATTCGAAAAAGTCGGAGATTACGAAGTTTTGGTTGAACAGGTCAGCGGAACTCCAAACGAATTGATGTCAATTGCAGACAACCTTGCTGTTGGAAATAAACTCATAGTTTTAATGAATGAAAGCGACTACCTCTTATGTAAAAGGGGAGAAAACGTTGAATTAAGCATGAAAGAATTAATCAGAAATATTGGAAAAGGTGGGGGTAAAGATAACCTCGCACAAGGAAAATATTCTGAAACCAAGGAACAAATCACGGAAAAAATAAGCCAGATTTTAAATAAATAATTTTTATTTCTTTTCTGTTTTGATAAATATTAGGTGCTAAAATGTTCATACCTTCTCATATTACAGGTTTTTTCAAAATAACTAGACACGAAAATTTACTAAAGACTGGGTCAACTGGTGCAGGAATTACGCTAAACAGGGGTGTATCCACAAAATTGGTTGAAGGTTCTGGAAAAGTTTATTTTAACGACGAAAAAATAGATTTGTGTCCATCAAACGATGTTATAAAATATTTGGGACTGAAAAACGAATTAAAACACGATATAGTTTATACTTCCGATTTTCCGCTCGGTTGCGGCATGGGAACGTCAGGATGCTGTGCACTTGGTGCTGCATACGAACTGAGTTCAACATACAACTTTAAGAACATGCAAAATGATATTGATAGAAGTAATTTAAATAATGCAAAAAATGAATCCAATGTCTCGGAACTCGTACAAATTGCTCATAAAGCGGAAGTACGATGTAATACTGGTCTTGGTGACGTTATCGCACAGCACACGAAAGGTTTTGTTATTCGAAAGAGTCCCGGATTTCCAATTGGTGTTGAAAGCGTTGAAATTAAAAATATGGATGAATACAATATATTGGTAGATATATTTGGCAAAAAGGAAACAGATACAGTAATCAATGATCCTTTATGGATTGAAAAAATAAACAATACTTCAGACGAATTACTTGGAAAATTATTGAAAAAACCAACTCTTGAAAATTTCATGGACTTATCATACTACTTTGCAAAAAACACGGGCCTTGCATCTGATGAAATAATCGAAATATGTGACGATTTAAGCTTTACAACAGGAGCTTCTCAGGCAATGCTTGGAAATGCGATATTTTGTATATGCAAAGACGAAGAATTAAACGATGCAGTTTCAATTTTATCCAATCCAGTAGTTTGTAAAATTTACAAATAAAGGTGTAAACATGATGTCTACAGTAAAAGTTCTTTTATTGATGGCACTTTTAACGGGAATGATTTACGGAATTTGTTATATGCTTGGATTCCCCCCAATATTTGCAATACTTTTAGCACTTATCCCAAATTTAATAAGCTATTTTTATAGCGACAAAATAGTTCTAAAGAGCTACGGTGCAAAAATGGTGGATGAAAGCGAAGCACCAAATTTACACAGAATTGTTGATTCAATAGCAAACAGGGCAAATATTCAAAAACCAAAAGTTGCAATAATTAATACTGATACTCCAAATGCGTTTGCAACAGGGAGAAGTCCTAAAAATGGTGTAGTTGCAGTTACCACTGGAATACTACAACTTTTAAATGAGCAAGAACTCGAAGGGGTTTTAGCACACGAAATTGGACACATAAAGCACAGGGACATATTAATTGGAACAATAGTTGCAACAATGGCTGGAGCGATAATGTATATTGCAAATTTCTTACAATGGGGAATGTTATTTGGATATGGAAGAGATGATGATGGAAATCCAATGCAGATTGTTGCATCATTACTTTTCATAATTTTAGCGCCAATTGCAGCAATGGTTGTCCAGTTTGCGATTTCAAGGCAGAACGAATTCACGGCTGACGAAAGTGGTGCAAAATATTCAAACCCAATTTACCTTGCAAATGCACTAACAAAACTTGAAAAAGGAGTTAAATACCATCCTTTAAAAAATGGAAGCCCTGCAACTGCGCACATGTTTATTGTAAATCCTTTTAAAGCAGGAAACGTTGCAAGGTTATTTTCAACGCACCCTTCAACCGAAGAACGGGTAAAAAGATTAATGGAAATGGCAAGTAACCCTAAATATTTAAGATAAGGCGATTAAATGCAGCTTGGACTCACTATTCTCGCGGAAGACCGTGTAGGCATACTCTACCGGCTAACAGGAATAATTTCGGAATCAAATGCAAACATAGTGTACACTCAGCAGTTTATTATTGGTGAAGATAACGGTTTAATTTACGTGGAACTTGATGGAGTCGAGGATGAGAGGAATTTAGTTGAAAAACTCGAAAAACTCGAATTTGTAAAGAAAGTTGAAACTCACAAAACAATGAGTAAGATATTTGGTAAGAGAGTTTTGATATTTGGCGGTGGAGCACAAGTTTCACAAGTTGCAATGGGTGCGATAAGTGAGGCAGACAGACACAACATCCGCGGGGAGCGAATAAGTGTCGATACAATGGCTGTAGTTGGGGAAGAAAATCTTGCGGATGCCATCTTAGCAATAAAAACACTTCCAAGAGCAGGAGTTTTGGTTTTGGCAGGGTCTTTAATGGGTGGAGAAATTACGAAAGCTGTCGAAAACGTAAAAAAAGATACAAATATTCCAGTAATCTGTTTAAACATGTTTGGAAGTCTCCCTAAACTTGCAGATTTGATTGTAACTGACCCTGTGCAGGCAGGAGTTATTGCAGTAATGACCGTTGCAGATACTGCTAAGTTTGACATAAATAAGGTTCGCGGAAGAATACTTTAATTTTATATTGTTTTTTTACTTTTTTAAGGTGATTTTTATGATAAAAACTGTTGTTGGAAGTTATCCTGTAGTTAAAGGACAACCCGATTCCATATTAGATAAATTTAAGAAATTTTTTGGAAAATATGACGAATATGAAAATTCAATAAAAAGAGCTTTAGATGACCAAATAACTGCTGGAATTGATATATTAAGCGACGGTCAGGTCAGGGGAGACATGGTTGAGATATTTGTATCAAACATGTACGGTTTTGAGGGTAGACGGGTTGTAAACCGGGTTGAATTTGTAAAACCAATTACTTTAAACGACATAAAATATTCCTTAAAATATATTTCAAAAAAAGACCCTAAAAAAGGAGTAAAAGGAATAATTACAGGAGCCTGTACGCTTGCTTCATCAATTCGTGTTGAAAATTACTATACTGATAATAAGGATGAAAATTTAATTTATGATTTAGCGGCGGCTTTAAACAAGGAAGCACTTTCAATTCAAAATTATGTAAAAATGATACAGTTTGATGAGCCAATTCTTTCAACTGGATTATACGATCTCGAAGTTGCAAAAAAAGCAATGGATATACTTACTTCCGGGATAAATGTACCTGTTGCAATGCACGTTTGCGGAGATGTTTCAAAAATATTTTACAAATTAAATGAATTTAATGTAGATATTTTAGACCACGAATTTGCATCGTGCAGGAAAAATCTTGAGATATTAAATGAAATTACAAAAAAGGTTGGTTTTGGGTGCATAAACACTAAACTTAAATCCGTAGATTCTGTTGACGAAGTAAAAGCATTAATAAGTGAAGGAATAGAAATATTAAAGGATAATTCTAAATTCGGGGTTTCGATAAATGATTCCGTGATAATAGATCCAGATTGCGGTATGAGATTACTTCCAGTGGATGTTGCATACTCCAAATTAAAGAACATGGTTATTGCAGCAGATGAAATCGAAAGGGATTTAATTTAATCAGTGGGTAGGGTAAAAATGTCAAAACCAAGTTTAAATAACTACAGGCTGTATTTAATAATCGCCTTAATTTTTTGTTCGATAAGTTCGGTTGATTCATACCGTTTTGATGAGTATTCTGTAACCTATTCTATAGATCAAAACGATAATTTTTATGAAGAAATATATTTGAAAATTTACAATAATAATTCAGACGATTTATACGAAATTAGCTACAGTATCCCACAGGAAACTTCAAATTTAACATTTAATTCTTCAAAAGGAATAGATTCTTATTCCATAACTACAAACGATGCAGGCGTAACCGAAGTCAGTGTTAAGTTGAATGAACCGATAGGGGCATGGCAGAGCGGCGATTTACTGGTTAGTTTTACCGGAAAGGTTTCAGACCTTAGTGGAAAAAAACAGGTATATATTATAGTTCCGGCATTTGATTCGACTTTTAAAGTCTCGGTAGAACTTCCAGAAGGGGCTGCAATTGTGTCTCCCGTAAAAGACGTTTTAAGTATAAGTCCAAGGGATTATACCGTTGGAACAAACGGTAAAAGTATTTTTGTCGAGTGGGAAAAGGACTTAACTTCAGAAGAGAAATATTTTGAGGTTACTATTAATTACGTGCTGACAGCTGCAGTTACTCCTGTAGTGACAGAAGAAGATAATGAAGATTTATACCGTGCAATAAGCATTGTTTTGGGTGTACTTGTAGTTGCACTGATATTTTTTATTTATCGAAATTATAACAAGGTAAAAATGATAAATGAACTGCAAAATGAACTAATTGGATTAAATAAAGGTCTTGAAATCTCCCAGCTTAATTTGCAGAACAAAAATAAAGAACTTCAAAGATTGGAAGAATTAAACAACCATGTTTTAAAAGAATTGGATTTATCAAAAAATACTTTAAAAGATTATGAATTAAAAATTGCCGAATTAAAAGAAGAAATATTACAGTTTAAAGCTAAAATTGAAAATTACGTTAAATTAAAGGAAGAATTAACTTCAAAGGATTTAGAAATTAAAAATTTAATGTCTTACAAAAAATTGTCCGAAGAACTTAAGTTGAAAGTTGATGAATTAAATGAAATTGTGGAAGAAAAAGAAGATTATATCCTTGAATTAATAGGCAAAATTGGGGATTACGAGTCCCACAAAAGCGAAACCCTGATGAATATTTTAACAGACGAAGAAAAAGGTTTAATCGAATTAATCAGGGAACACGGATCGATTTCCCAAAAAGAAATTGTAGATATAACTGGACTTACCAAACCAAAAGTTTCAAGGATGATTTCAGACCTCGAGCAGAGAGGGATGGTTAGAAAAGTAAAAATTGGAAGAATTAACAAAATTGCCCTTTCACAAGATTTGGATGGGTCAATTTAAAATGATTCTTCATTTAAATCCCAATTTTTTCAATGGAAAACTATATGGGTTTAAAGGTACTATTTTAAAATTATAAATTTCAATGTTTGAATTAAGGATTTATTAATATAGTATAATTGTTAAATTGAAATCAAAATTGAAATCGAACGATTACAGTGCGGATACTGAAGTCTTTAAATGAAATATTGAAAAATCCACTTTTTAATTTTTATCCTTTTTTAGGGAATTACACTGTTGAATTAAGTTATTTTGGAATTATGGTGTTAATAACTATTCGAGTTTAGGTGAATATCATGAAAATACTTATTTCCATATGTGGTGAGGGATTTGGACACACCACGCGCTGTATTGCCATTGGAAATGAACTTTTAAAGAAACACGAGGTCAAATTTGCAGCATATGGCAAAAGTAAAGACTTTGTAGAAATGTCTGGGGGCGAAGTTTTTGAAACTTATCCTGAAATCAAGCTTTCTGGAAAAGACGGCAAATTTGATGTTAAAAAGAGTATATTTAACAACGACTATCATCCTGCAAGAGCTATAAAAAAAGAAATTGAAATAATAAAAGAATATAATCCTGATTTAGTCATTTCAGACTGTAAATACAGTTCGGTAGTTGCTTCAAAAGTTTTAAAAAAGCCATATTACATAATAACTAACCAAAACTGTACTAAAACTGATAAAAAGGAAAAATATATTGTATATCCAGTAATGGAGATATTAAACGTCATAAACAAATCTGCAGAAAAGGTTATAATTCCTGATTTTCCGCTTCCCTATACAGTATGTGAGTACAACTTAAAACTCTTAGAAAATCTATCGTTTATCGGCCCATTAATCAGGTATAATGTAGTTCCCGAAGAAATTAGTGATGAGGGTTACATTTTATGTGTCATTGGCGGGTTTGAATATCGATACAAGATATTGGAACTTTTAAACAAAATTTCTGCGAAAAAAGGATTAAAAGTAAAGATGGTTTGTGGAAGTTACGAAGTTGCAGAAAAACTTGAAAAAATAAAATCAAAAAATGTCGAAGTAATCCCGATAACAACGAGTATGGATGAATTATTAAAGAAATGTTCTTTTGTTGTATGTCATGGCGGACACTCGACATTGATGGAAGCAGCGTGTTTTGGAAAACCTGTAATCACAATTCCTGACCTCGACCACCCGGAACAGGAAAACAACGCGAAAAAAGTAGCAGACATGGGGTGCGGAATTGCACTTTCATACAGAAATGTTGATGAGACATTACAGGATGCAATTGAAAAAATGGTTTCAACTACCCACTACTTTGAAAATTCTAAAAAGCTGATGAAAACATACCTTACTAATCGTGGAACCGATAAAGTAATGGACATTGTAGAAAATGGACTTTAAAATTTAAAATAAATTAAGGTCAAGTGAAAAAATGAAAATAACCATTCTTTCGGGCGGAACTGGCACACCAAAGCTGATGCAGGGTTTCAAAGAAGTTCTTCCAAACGAAGAAATATCTGTTATAGTAAATACTGGCGAAGATAATTATATTGGGGATATTTACTTATCTCCTGACGTAGATACTGTTTTATACACGTTTTCAGATTTAATAAACGATGAAACATGGTATGGTCTAAAAGGAGATACTTTTTTCTGTCACGAACAGCTTAAAAATTTTGGATTTGACGAAGTTTTAAGGATTGGCGACAAAGACCGAGCTTTAAAAATGCATAAGGCTTCCCTTTTAAAAAAGGGAGTTTCAATGTCTGAAATTGTAAATATTGAGAGAAAAGCCCTTGCAATACAATCAAAAATTTACCCAATGTCTGATGAAAAAGTTGAATCCAAAGTTTTAATTGAAGAAAATGGCGAAAAAATTCTTTTAAAGTTTCACGATTTTTGGATTTTTAGACGGGGCAACGCAAAAGTTTTAGACATTTTCTACGAAAACTCAAATTATGCAAAAGCTGCAAACGGTGTTTTAAAAGCAATTCATGAAAGTGACTTTGTGGTTATCGGTCCATCAAACCCGATAACATCAATTGGACCAATTTTGAGTATTTCTGAAATAAAAAATGCATTAAAAGAAAAGTTGGTTTTTGCAGTTTCGCCAATTGTTGGTGAAAATCCCGTAAGTGGGCCAGCAGGAACACTTATGAATGCAAAAGGTTATCCTGTAAGTGCACTTGGGGTTTATGAATATTATAAAGATATTATAGATGTCCTCGTGTTAGACAATAGTGATATTAACAAAAAGAAAGAAATAAATTGTGAAGTTTTATATGCTAATACGATAATGAAGACTATTGATGATAAAATAAATCTTGCAAAAAATATTCTTGAATATTATACATCTAATAGGGATATTAACAACATTATTGAGTAATATATTTATTAAGCATTAGATTAATGTCAAGTTATTGTTTCGTAGACTGAAAGGTTAGCGGATTAATAAAGGAGATAATAATGATTCAAATAACCGTTGTACAAATTGATAATTACGGCCCATGGACAGTTACCCCCAATCCAAGAAGAGAAAGTGACCTACAGGCACTTCAATCAAGACTTTACTGCGATATGAATTTGCAATTTGGAGCACACAAAGGTCTTGCGTTTTACACAAGATTTGACAATATTATTGCAATTACAAACGGGATTGATTTAGAAACCCACAAAAGAATTCAAAATAGCGTAAAAAACAGGTATCCATTTACTGTCAGTATGGCAGTAGCTTCTGCAGAAACTGCATACGAAGCTCAAAAACTTGCAACAGAAACAATTCAAGAGTACGGTAGTGCACAAGACGATGTTAGAAAAGAAGTCTTGGATGTAGCTAATGAATTTGTATCAAATGGTTACGTACAACTTGCACACGTTGATATAAATGACATAACCGGTAAATTAACTGATCTTGAAACTGCATACGATACATATCTCTCAGTACAAAAAACAAAGCTTAAATTAATGGAAGAACTTAAAAAATATGATTCAATGGGCTTTTTTATTGGCGGAGACAACTTCATGTGCCCCTGCAACGGAATGAACGAAAAAGATTTCCTCTGCATGTTTGAAGACATAAAAGAATCCTGCGGTGTTGAGTTAAAGGCAGGTATTGGAATTGGAAAAACTGCTGAAGATGCATCAAACCTCGCAGATATTGGTTTAGAAGTTATTCGAGAAGGAAAAACTGATTTTCAAGTTTACACTTTGAAGCAGGAAATCGAAGAACGAAAAGATGTAACGTACAACTACATGTGCCCGATTTAACTTAATTCTTTTTTTATTTGGGATTTTATGAAAAAATTAAATAAAATTTACAATGTTTCAAAAAAAATAGTCCTTGCTCCAATGGCAGGGATTACTGATGGCGATTTTTGTTTGAATTATAAAGACACTTTTGGGATTGTGTGTCTTGGTGCATTTAATTTAGATTTTGATACGGATTTGGCAAGCAAAAAAATCCAAAGTCGCGGAAGAAAAGAATTTATTTATGATTTAAACGGAATCGATAAAAAAATAAATTCTGAAATTGAAAAAGCGAAAAAAAGTAACTCTTTAGTTTCCGTAAACATTCGTTTTAACGATTTTTCCAAAGCAAAATCCCATATCATTGAAATTTCAAAAAATGCAGATATTTTGGAATTAAACTGCCACTGCAGGCAGCCTGAAATAACTGATTTGAACCTCGGACAGAATTTACTTAAAAATGAATCTAAATTAATAGATTTTTTAAAAAATATTGGTGACTTAAATTTAGAAATTCCTATTTTTTTAAAATTACGGGCTAATTTTTTAACCGCTGAAGAATTAATGGAATTACTCGATAAAATTCGAGAATATTTTGATGGAATACATATTGACTGTTTTAATCCTAAAAAAAATTATGCCGATTTAGAATATTTAAAAAAAATTAGGGAAAGTTTCCCTGAAAAAATAATAATCGGTAACAATTCAGTTAATTCGGTTGAAAGTGCAAAAGAAATGCTAAAATACGCAGATTTTGTATCCGTAGCACGTTGTGTATTGATTAACAATGTAGACTGGGTTAAAAAAATGTAATTAATTTAATATTAACAGAGTTTTGAGATGGCTCTTAAAATATCTCCATCGGAAAGTATTCCAACAAGTTTATTTTCATTATCTATTACAGGTAACTGGTTTATAATTTCCCTTCCATCTCCGTGAAGGTCCATTTTTTTCAGAGCATCAACTGCAGACTCTTCCAAACCAATTGTTACAACATTTTTAGTCATAACATCGGATATCGTGGTTTCTAAAGTGTATTCATCGATTATTAAGTTATATCCTATGTCGGTAGTCGTTACAATACCTATTGTTTCGTTGTTTTGATTTACAACAGGCAGACAACTTATCTTATTTTTTAAAAGGGCTTCAAAAGCTTCAACTACGCCTGATTCCGGGGCAACTGAAACCACGTCACTGCTCATAATATTTTTAACAATTATTTCTCTGATTTTTTCCATTTTATTCTCCTGTTGTCTTTAATAATCCCAAAAGGTATTTAAATTAAATACTCAATTGTATATTAGATTTTAAATTTATTAAATAAACTATCGATTTCAAATCGAAAGCTTTAAATACTAATATTTTTTTAGACAAAAAATTAGCGGTTGAATGATTTATGAAGCGGGCAAATCTGTCTCATCATGATAAAGTAGCCAATGGAATCCGGCTTTTTGGAAATGTCGTGATAGACGAGTCAAATTACGATACATTCATATGGACTAAAGAAATACTTGGCCCAGATGATATGGAAGTTTGGAAAAAGACAGTTGAAGAAGAAATTAAAAAGGGAAATAACATCTACAACATGGCAAGGCTATGTAGAATTGGAAAAAATGATTATTTAAAAGAATTAGCATCAAAATATAATGTAAAGTACTACGATTCGTCAGACCCAACTAAATACGATGAATTACGAATTTATGCAAAAAGCGGGCTTGATGGGATTAATACAAAAGTAATGACTATCATGGGAACGAGCAGGCAGTCTGGAAAGTTCACCACCTGCATGATTTTAAAAAAGGAACTTGAAAAAAGAATTAAGATTGGGATTGTTGGGACAGAGCCGCAGTCTTTAATCTGTGGAATTGACGAAATGGTGGTTCCGCAAACTATAGAAACCTGCCACTGCGCATCAACGATATTTGGCGCAGTAAAAAAACTTGATACCACAGATAGGGATTTAATTATCGTATCGAGCCAGACAGGAATATTTGCAGATACCTTAGAAGTTGGAACTGGAAGAGGCGGCGGTTTAATCAGTATTGCAGTTTTATTTGGTTCAAAACCGGATTTTACAATTTTAGCATCAGATACACAGGATTTAGAAGTTATAAAAAAGAACATTTCTGCGATAGAACTTTTGAGCGGAAAACCTGTAATTGCAGTTACATTGAACTCAAGATGCATGAATGAAGAGAAATTAAAAGAATCAATTGAAACATTGTCAAAAGAACTTGGAATACCTGTTGTTGATGTTTTAAAAAGAATAAATCTCGATAAATTATTAGATGAGATTTTTTTAAAATTGAAAAATTAAATAAAAACTAAAATAAAAAAATTTAAACTATTTTTTCAAATTTTCGACAAATTTCTTTGAAATTGCCATAATTCCCAAAATTGGTGGGGTGCCCGGTGCGTTTGGAATTACTGATGCATCACACACGTATAATCCTTCAATTTCGGTTTCAAGGTTTTTATCAACGACTTTTCCAATTGCACAGGTTCCTCCCGGGTGAGACCCTCTTGGAACTGTAGAATAAATATTTTCAATTCCAAGATTGTAGAGATATTTTGAAGCTTTAGAAACGCCTTCACACAAGGTTTTCGTATCATTCATTGACATTTCTTTTTTTACGCTATTTTCAAACACTTCTCCAGTATTTTCATCTTTAATTTTTACCATGAGGCTGAATATATCGTTTTTATTTACATTTTCAACTTCTGAAATTCTTTTGTGGAGTAATTCTGAATAATGGGTTGCAAGTAAAAAATTGTCGTATTTTTTATAAATCGCCATTGAAACTTCTGAATTTAAGTTTGAATCTTTTAAAATTCCTCCAACAGTTACAAAAGTATCAAGGTATAAATTTTTACCAACTTCTTCATTATTTGATATTGTTTTTAAAATTCTTGGGGAGTTAATACCTCCTGCTGATAAAATTACCTGTTTAGACCTGTAAACTTTAATTTCACCGCTTTTTTTATCAAGTGCAACTATTGAAAAAACTCCATCCTGTTTTGCAAGCTTCATTACAATTGTATCGGTTACAATATCATCGTTGTATTTTCTCAAAAAGTCACATGGTATCCATTTGGCATCACATGGTTCATGTGCACAGAGCCCACAGTTTTTGCAGAGTTCGAAGTTTATAAATTTAGGAGTTTTTGAAAAGCCCACTTTTAGAAGTTCTTTTGAATTTTTTCTTAAGAAATCATCGGGAGTTTCTACAACTGACAACTCTTTTTCAATTTTTTCATATACTGAATCATTTTTTGAAATTCCAAGTTCTTTTACATCAATTCGAACTGCATTTGCAACAGAATAAACGCCTGTCCCGCCAAATGAATTCGCATAGATTACTTCAATATTTTCCCCTTCGGATACGTAGAAGGGATTACTTCCACATTCAAGTAGTCGTATTTTATGGTTTGGAAAAGACTGTTTTAACTCTTTAAATACGGTACTTCCCCCAACCCCTGAACCAATTACAATAATGTCTTCCATACTCTTACCTCAAACTCACCGATAATTATAAATTATAATATAAAATACTCTTTTGTTAGATTTTTTAAGATTCATAAAACACATTAACTTTTCGGTAATAATTTTTTTTATAAGAAAAATATGGTGACACCATGATTATTATTCCTGGCCCAAATTCGCAAAATCTGGCCAAAGAAGTTGCAAAACTCACAAATTCGGAACTTGCAAGGGTGGAATCAAAGCAATTTCCTGACGGCGAAATCTATGTTAGGGTTCACAGTGAACTTAAAGGAAAGGATGCAGTCATAATTCAGACCCAAAACATGCAAAACAATGCAATTGTCGAAGCAATTTTAATGTGCGAAGCTTTAAGAGAAGAAGGCGTAAAAAGCATAACTTTAGTTGCACCTTACCTCGCATATGCAAGACAGGACAAGAAGTTCAATGCTGGAGAACCAATCAGCATAAAAGCGCTTGCAAAAGTATATTCAAGTATTTGTGATAGAATCATCACGATAAACCCCCACGAAACACATATCAAAGAGTTTTTTGATATACCATTTATTTACGGGGATGCAATACCAAAATTAGCAGAACATGCAGGAGTAAAACTTGTAAAACCGCTCGTACTGTCCCCCGACAAAGGAGCAGTCGCGCTTGCAAAAAGAGCAGCTGAAGTTTTGAACTGTGAATGTGATTATTTAGAAAAAACAAGAATCTCTCCAACAGAAATTAAAATTGCGCCAAAAAATCTCGATGTATCCGGAAAAGACGTTTTAATTGTTGATGACATTATTTCAACAGGTGGAACGATGGCAACTGCAATTTCAATGTTGATTGAACAGGGTGCAAGAACCGTTATTGCTGCATGCGTTCACCCTGTTTTAATTGGGGATGCAATAAACAAACTTCATATCGGCGGAGCTTCTGAAATCGTTGGAACAAACACTTACCCTTCAGAAGTTTCAAAAGTATGCGTTTCAACAATAATCGCGGACATTTTAAACGAAGAATAATTAAAATAAAATAATTTTAACTATTTTTTAATTAAAATTGGAAAAAAGTAAAAATATAATAAATTTCTCGATTATTTGTTATGTTCCCAGTAAAGTGCATCGAGAAGTATCGCTACAGGGTATTCCATGTTTATGGAAAGCTCTGACGCATCTTTTATTAACTTGTAAGCTTCATCAGGTGTTTTTGGACTGAAATATGGAATTTCAACTGTTTCAAGCAATTTTTTGGTCCACTGACCCATTGGAATTTGTGCAGAAATTTTTTCCTTTAAATCCCCCCTGTGGCTTATTATAATTAAAATCGGGATTTTATAAACTTTAACTAACGAACCAATTGCATTTATGGAATTTCCAAGGCCTGAGTTCTGCATCAAAAGTGCAGTTTTTCTACCCCCCAGATAAGCTCCAGCACAAACACCAATTCCTTCCTCTTCACGAGTTACAGGAATGTGCTGAATATCTTTATCAGCATTTAGATAATTTAAAACAGTTTTTAAATTTGCACAAGGAACACTTGTTACAAAATCAACCCCTGAATCTAGTATTGCTTTATAAACAGCTTCACTTGCATTCATAACTCCACCATCCGGTTTTATTTTGGTGATAAATTGAAAATTTACATTGAAGGATATGGCTGCACTTTGAACACCGCAGACACCCAAATAATAAAAAATTCAGTTAATGAATTTGAAGATTTTGAATTGACCGATAATGTGGACGATTCCGACATAATTGTCATAAATACCTGTATTGTCAGGCAGGAAACCGAACACAGAATGATTTCACGAATAGAATATTTCAAATCATTGGATAAAAAAGTTGTCGTAGCAGGATGCATGGCAAAAGCGCTGTCCAAAAAAATTGAAAATCTTGCAGATGTTTTGATAATGCCAAGAGAAGCTCAGCATTCTGGAAACATTCTGAAAGATAAACTTTTAAAAGATTGTTCTGAAAAAAACAATGAATCAACTCAAAATTTAAATTTTGAAGACCAGTTAAACGAAAAAATCAAAAAAGTAAGTTCACAAGGTTTAATTACTGCACTACCGATATGTGAAGGATGCCTTGGAAGCTGTACTTACTGCATTGTAAAACGTGCAAGAGGAAATTTAGCGTCATACGATCGAGATTTAATTGTTAAAAAGGCAGAAGAACTTGTAAAAACAGGTACGAAATGTTTACTTGTAACGGCTCAAGATACAGCATGCTATGGACTTGATAATAACGACAGCCTTCCAAATTTAATAAATGATATTTCAGAAATTCCTGAAAAATTTGCAATGAGAATTGGAATGATGCACGCAAAATTTGCAGAACCAATTCTTGATGAATTAATAGAATCTTTCAAATCTGAAAAAGTAGTAAAATTCCTTCACCTTCCAATCCAGAGCGGTGACGACCAGGTTTTAAAAGATATGAACAGAAACTACTCAGTTGATGAATTTATTTCTGTATTAAATGAATTCAAGTCAAAAATTAAGAATTTAAACTTTACAACTGATGTAATCGTTGGATTCCCAACTGAAACTGAAGAAGCATTTGAAAATACCCTTGAAATCGTGAAAAAGATAAAACCTGACTTTACTCACGCTGCAAAATATTCTCAGAGAAAATATACAAAAGCAGCAATTTTAAAGCAAGTCGATACAAAAATAAGGAAAGAAAGGTCTGAAATTTTAAATGAACTCCGGCGAGAATTAAGCTATGAAAATAATAAAAGACATATCGGTGACACTTTCGAAATACTCGTAACAAAAAATAATTTAGGAGTTACAGATAACTGCAAAAACGTGATTTTCGAAGAACCTGCAAAAATCGGTGAGTTTAGACAAGTTAAAATAACTGGTGCGAAGACTTTCGGACTTTCGGGTAAACTGTTAAATTAAAATACTCTTTTTAATTTTTATTTTAAAAAAGTTTAAAAATTTAATTATCTAAAGATGGGCTGCATTGAGCACTTCATTGGGAGTGGAAGTGGTCTTTTTGGAGAATCTTTGGTTTCTGAAGTTATTTTTTCAATCAATTCTTCAACAGTTAATGATTCTTTTGTAGGCTGTTTTAATGTTGATTCTTCTCTAATTGTTACGGTTAATTTGCCGTTTTCCATTTCGCTGTCTCCAATTACGATAACGTAGTTTACCCAGTCAGTTCCAGCGTTTCTAACTTTTTTACCCATGCTGTCTTCTCTATCATCGAAGTCAGCCCTTATTCCTGAAGCTCTTAATTTATTTGCAACTTCAAGTGCAAATTCTTCGTGTTTATCACCTACAGGAATAATTCTTGCCTGAATAGGGGTTAACCATGTTGGAAGTGCAGGAGGTTTGTTTTCTAATGTATTTAAGTAAGCATTTTCTAAAAGGCCGCATAAAACTCTTTCAACACTTCCTGTTGGGGAACAGTGAAGGATGATTGGGTAAACTTTTTTATCGCCATCGTGAACAACGATTCCAAATCTTTCGGCGCTTTCAACGTCTATCTGAACAGTTGGATTTTCAATTGGTCTTCCAAAGCTGTCAACAACTGCCATATCGACTTTTCCAACCCAGTAGTGTTTTCTTCCGGATAAGATTTCGAGAATTGCATCTTTTCCGTATTTTTGTTTGTACTCTTTTGCCATTGCAAAGAACCAGTCTTTGTTTTCGTCAAAGAAGTCCTGTGTAAATCTGAAGATTATTGCGTAAGGAGTTTTAAAGTCATCTCCAGTTTTTAAACCCATCCAAAGCTGGTCTTCAAATGCTTCCATTGCCTGTTTCATGTCCATACATACGGTGTGCATATCAGGCATTGTAAATGCTCTTAATCTTTTCAAACCAACTAATTCTCCTCTCTGTTCGTATCTAAAGCTGTAAGTTGAGAGTTCGTATAATTTTAAAGGCAGGTGTTTTGGTAAAAGGTACATATCTTTTTTCATCATGAACTGACCAAAACAAGCTGCAAATCGAAGCATTAAATCTTTTCCGCCCTGTGTAAACCTATACTGTCTTTCTCCAAATTTGTCAGCGTGTTCTCTTATCGCGTTATTTTGAAGGTCGTACATTACCGGAGTTTCAACAGGCATTCCTCCTCTTTCTACAACGAGGTTGTAAACATAGTCTGAGAGTAAATCTCTGATTAATTTTCCTTTTGGGTACCATCTGAAATGTCCTGCATCTGAACTTGGCTCATAATCGCAGATTTCTTTTTCTTTAATGTATTTAACGTGAGGAGGTTCCCCTCTTTCACTTCCATCTTCTTTAATATCGAGTTCGTGTTTTAAAAGAGCTAAGAGTCTTTTATCATCCATTTTTGAGATGATGTCTTCGTTGACTTCAGTAAGTTCTTGAGTTTCCCCATCGATTATGTAGAATTTTGAAACAACTTTTTCTTTTTTAACTTCTTCTTTTCTGTCAGTTGTTATTTTTCTTGAAAGTTCACTCAAAGGATGTCCTTTACAGCTGATTTTAAATGCTTTGTACCATCCAAATGGTGCTCTGAGCACTTCGTAGTTATTTGAAAGTTCGCTTTCGATTTCTGCTAAAATTTCTTTTGCAGTAGCGGGAGACCCTAAATCACTTGATAAGTGTGCGTAAGGGTAAACCACAACGTTTTTTACTTTTAAATTATCCGCAGTTTTTACTATTTCTTCAACAGCGTTTTTAACAACAGCTTTTGGATCGGATTCGTCATCTTTTTCAACAGCAATAAAAACGGTTAAACATTCGTCCATTTTTCCGTTTAAAACATCGGTGTTTTCTGCAATTTTGGTTTTTTCCTTGGCTTCAAATTCCAAATAATCAGAATGTATTAAAAGTGTTTTCATTTTTTCCCTCAATTTAGAAGAACTAAACTATAATTGGTAATTTACATAAAATTTATATGTTTAATTAGGATACACAATATAAAAAATTAATTACTGTGTTTTACCGTGTTTATTTGTAGAGCATCTTTTTTTAATAATTGTATTTTATATTTTATTTTACATTTGATAATCTGGTGGCAATCATGGATAATTTTAAAGACTTAATATGCATTGGATTTGAAGGAACTGCTGAAAAAACAGGTATTGGAATTATTACCTCAAGTGGAGAAGTTTTATTTAATAAAACAATAATTTACACACCTCCAGTACAGGGAATTCACCCAAGAGAAGCAGCAGATCACCACGCGGAAACATTCGTGAAGCTTTTAAAAGAAGCTTTAAATGAAGTTCCGCTTGAAAAAATTGACCTTGTTTCATTTTCACTCGGTCCGGGCTTGGGTCCAAGTTTGAGGGTTACTGCAACAACTGCAAGGGCACTTTCTCTTTCAATAAATAAACCGATAATTGGTGTAAACCACTGTATCGGCCACGTGGAAATTGGAAAATTAACAACAGATGCAGTTGACCCGCTTACATTATACGTAAGTGGCGGAAACACGCAAGTTTTAGCTTACACTGGAAAAAAATACCGTGTAATTGGTGAAACACTTGACATTGCGATAGGAAACTGCCTTGACCAGTTTGCAAGGCACTGTAATTTACCGCATCCTGGCGGGGTTTACATTGAAAAGTTTGCAAAAGACGGAAATAAGTTTATAAATCTTCCATATACTGTCAAGGGAATGGACATATCTCTTTCAGGATTATTAACGTCTGCAATGAAAAAATACGATTCAAAAGAAAAAATTGAAGATGTATGCTACTCATTACAGGAAACTT
Organism: Methanococcus mangrovi; assembly: GCF_054506835.1. Lineage (NCBI taxonomy): Archaea > Methanobacteriati > Methanobacteriota > Methanococci > Methanococcales > Methanococcaceae > Methanococcus > Methanococcus mangrovi. Next base: position 248,645 of record NZ_CP197114.1, read on the forward strand.
CGTTTTCAATGCTCACGGAAATTACTGAACGAGCACTTGCACACACGAATAAAGCAGAAGTAATGCTTGTTGGAGGGGTTGCTGCAAATAACCGCTTAAAAGAAATGCTTAATGTAATGTGTGAAGAACAGAATGTTGATTTTTACGTTCCAGAAAAACAGTTTTGTGGCGATAACGGTGCAATGATTGCGTGGCTTGGAATTTTGCAGTACGTAAATGGAAAAAGAATGGATTTGATTGATACAAAACCGATTTCAAACTACAGAAGCGACATGGTTGAAGTTAACTGGATACATGACGAAAACAAGAATTTGGAAAATGGAGTCACCAAATCTCGGATAATTCCAAAACATCTGATTGGAAAAGGGGCAGAAGCAGATATTTCAAAAGGACGGTATTTAGAATTTGAATCAATTACAAAAGAGAGAATTAAAAAAGGATACCGTATTTTAGAATTAGATGAACTGATAAGGAATAGAAGAACCGTAAAAGAAGCCCGATTTTTAGCGGCAATTAAGGACTTTGGAATCTATGCTCCAAGCATTTATGACATCGACAAGGAGAATAAAAAAATTACGATGGGCTACATCCACGGAAAACTTGCAAAAGAAGAAATTGAAGATGGAAATATTGAATTTTGTAAAAGTTTAGGGGAAATTATTGGAAAAATGCATGATAGTGGGATTGTGCACAATGATTTAACAACTTCAAACTTTATAATTTCAAAAAATCCGTATATTATAGATTTCGGGCTTGGAAAGTACAGTGATTTAATTGAAGACAGGGCAATCGATTTGATAGTCCTTAAAAAGTCAATAATGAGTATTCATTACGATAAATTCGATTCAGTTTGGGATAAAATTGTTGAAGGCTATAAATCTTACGATATGGCTGAATCGGTTTTAAAATGCATAAATGAAGTTGAAAAACGGGCAAGATATCTTTAACTCTTTTTTTATTTTATGTCGGGGACATAACATAATTTAATATATGTTAATTTTCATATATTTTTCTATAATTTATTGCACTGCTTTACGGGGTAGGCTATTTATGATGAAAGTAAACCATTCAAAATGCCGGATTAGCGATATTTCATATATCGTTGCAATAAGCCTTGGTTTGAATATTCTCGGGTCTCAAGCGGTTACTTATTTTCAATTACCTGCATTTTTGGATAGTTCTGGAACTATTTTAGCGGCGATACTGTTTGGGCCATTAATCGGGGCTTTAGTTGGGCTTTTGACAAATTTGGTCGAAGGATTTTTCATATATTCTGGATTATACTACTTTGCGATAGTTAATATTTTAATTGGATTTGTTACCGGGGTTATTTTTAAAAAATACCCGTTTAATTTAAAATATGTGGTTATTACAACAATAATCCTTGCTCTGATTGGAACGATTGTCGGAAATATCATTGCATATTATTTATTTGGCGGGATTACTGGGTCATCAATCGATGATATAACGATGTATTTTGCAGGTAGTGGAATGAGCGTTTACAATGCAGTATTCGTTAGCGGATTTATCGTAAATCTGTTCGATAAAATAATTTCATTTGCTTTAGTATTCGTGATAATTGGCTTTTTCCAAAAATACTTTGATAAATACTATTTAAATATCGAGTTCGAAGACGAAACTGAGTAACTTTTTATTCAGCTAAGTTTTAACCTTTTTTTAACGTTTTTAACTCTCTTTTAATTCAAAATTAAATGATATTTTTTAGATATGTCGACTCGTTTTTGTTTTTTTATTTTTAGATATTCATATATAGCTTGAAATTTAATCTAAAATAGATTTAGGCAGTGTGTAATTTTTCTATTTTGAAGATTTAGTTACAATAAGGTGAATAATTGTGTTAGTTATTCCTGCAGTTGATATGAAAAATAAAAAATGTGTGCAGCTTATCCAGGGAAATCCCGATAAGAAACACGTTGAATTAGACAACCCTCCAGAAATTGCAAAAAAATGGGTAAATGAGGGTGCAGAAATGCTTCACCTCGTGGACCTCGATGGTGCACTTGATGGAAAACGGGTAAATGATGAATTTATCGAAGAAATAATTAAAACATCCGGAGTTCCAGTTCAAATTGGCGGCGGGATTCGTTCTATCGAGGATGCAGTGTATCTAATTGAAAAAGGGGCAAAAAAAGTAATAATTGGAACAGTTGCTGTAGAAAATCCTGAAATTATTAAAGAACTTTCTAAACGTATCGGCAGTGAAAAAATAATGGTTTCACTCGACGCAAAAGATGGCAAAGTTGTAATAAAAGGCTGGAAAGAAAAAACTAAGTATGCTCCTGTAGAAATTGGAAAAATACTTGAAGAAATGGGCGCAGGAAGTATTCTATTTACAAATGTGGATAGCGAGGGTCTTTTGAATGGAATAAATATTGAACCAACGAAAGAGCTTGTTGAAAATTTAAAAATACCCATTGTAGCATCAGGGGGCGTTACAACAATCGATGACCTTTTAAAATTTAAAGAAATCGGTGTATACGGCGTAGTTGTAGGTTCTGCAATTTACAAAAACCTGATAAATTTAAAAGACGCAATTGAAGCAGTAAAATAATGGATTAATACTAATTTGGTGGTTTAATGGATAAAATTGGAAAAATAACAGCGGTAGGCCATATTGCTCTGGATTATATATTCAATGTTGATAAATTTCCGGAATTAAACACTTCAATGCAGATTCCAACTGCTAAAAAATACTACGGTGGTGCTGCATGTAATGTTGCAGCAGAAATTGCAAATTTGGGTCTAAAATCAGAAATACTTTCATGTGTTGGAACAGATTTTGAAGTTTCAGGATACGGCAATTATCTTGAAAAATTGGGTGTTTCAATTGAAAACGTGTTCGTTTCAAGTGAAGAAGAAACTCCAAAAGCATGGATATTTACTGATCCTGAAAACAACCAGATAACGTACTTTTTATGGGGTGCTGCAAAGCACTACAAAGAAATTGAAGTTCCAGAATTTGATTCGAAAATCGTTCATCTTGCAACGGGGGATCCCGATTATAATTTAAAATGTGCTAAAAAAGCAAATTCAAAAGGAATTCTCGTATCATTTGACCCCGGACAGGATTTAACCCTTTATTCAAGGAAAAATTTAGAAAATATTATCGAAAACGTTGATTTTTTATTCATGAACAACCATGAATTCCAGAGAACTCTCGATTTATTGAATATCCCTGAAAAAGAGCTGATGGATAGAGTTAAGGTTTTAATTGTAACTTACGGAAAACAAGGAAGTATAATCTATTCAAATGGCGAATCAATAAAAGTTCCAGCAGTATTAACCGAAGCAAAAGACCCGACAGGTGCAGGGGACAGTTACAGGGCAGGATTTTTAACTGCATACTTAAAAGGACAGGATTTAAGAAACTGTGGGCTTGTAGGTTCATGTGTGGCTTCTTTTGTTGTAGAAAACGTTGGTTGCCAGACCAATCTTCCATCGTGGGACATGGTTATTGAACGACTTAAAGAAAACAACCTCTTATAATTTTTTACTTTTTTTAGTTTATTATTATTCCATTATTTTGCCCGAAAATACTTTTTTAATGGCCGGATGTTTAAACCTAAATCACAATTTATATATAATTTAATTTTGAAAAATTAATGTTTGTATTAAAAAAAATGGTGGTGATTATGTATGGCAAGAGAACAGTGGGCCTCTAAAATGGGTTTCATTTTAGCGGCAGTTGGTTCCGCAGTTGGGCTTGGAAATATCTGGCGTTTCCCATACATGGCATATGATAATGGTGGTGGAGCGTTTTTAATTCCTTATTTCGTTGCTTTATTGTTTGTTGGTATAATGGTAATGGTTTTAGAACTTGCTTTGGGTCATTCAACAAAAGGTTCAGCACCTTTAGCTTTAAGGAGACTTGGAAAGAACTTTGAATGGATAGGTTGGTTTGCAATAGCTACCGCATTTATAATTACAACGTATTATACCGCAATTATTGCTTGGTCAGTAGTATATCTTGCTAAGTTGTTCATGGTAGGATTCCCAACTGATTTTGGAGGATTTTTCTTTAGCGATATTTTGGCACTTTCTTCAGGTCACGGGGACCTTGGAGGATTTAATTTACCAATACTTGTAGGATTAGCATTTGTCTGGGGAATAAATTACCTTGTTGTAAATTCTGGTGTTAGAAAAGGTCTTGAAAAAGCAAATGAAATATTAATGCCAGTGTTATTTTTCCTGATTCTTGCTCTGGTTGTAAGAAGTATTACTCTACCTGGGGGGCTCATGGGTATTGAATACTATTTAACTCCTAACTTTGCGGTATTATTGACTCCTAAAGTTTGGATAGATGCATTTTCACAGATATTCTTTACACTGAGTCTTGGATTTGGTATCATGATAGCATATTCAAGCTATTTACCTAAAAAATCAGATTTAACTGCAAGTGCATTTACAATTTCTTTAATGAACTGTGGATTTTCATTCTTAGCAGGATTTGCGGTATTTGGAACACTCGGATACATGGCAATGACACAAGGGGTGCCTATTTCAGAAGTTGTAACACAAAGTATTGGTTTAGCATTCGTTGCATTCCCTCAAGCGCTTTCATTAATGCCTGGAGGACTTATACTTGCTGCAATCTTCTTTATCGCGTTATTCGTTGCAGGAATTTCCTCATCAGTTTCACTTGTTGAATCAACTGCATCAGCGGTAATGGATAAATTTAATCTTCCAAGACACAAAGCTGCTACTGCAGTTATTGCAACCAGTTTCTTTGCAAGCTTAATCTATGCAACAAATGCAGGTCTTTACTGGTTGGATTCAGTTGACCACTACATCAACTGGTTTACAATCCCTCTTGTTGCAGTACTTGAAATAATCGTTTCAATCTGGATATTTAAAGGAAACAAACTTGAAAAATACATTGACAGCCTTTCAGAATACAACTTGGGGTCATTTTGGAAATTCTTCGCAGGTATTTTTTCCCCGTTATTCTTGATATACATGCTGTTAAATGGAGCTTGGACCGAATTAATTTCGGGATACGAAGGTTACTCTTCAATATTTTTATTATTGAGCTTAGGAATTCCAGTATTTGGTCTTGTAGTTTCATTAATCATGCCAATGATTCCTTGGATCGATAAAGGAAAAGAAATCGAAGAATGGGATGAATTTGTAAAAAAAGATGAAGAATAGGAGGTAATAAAATGAATACCAGTGCCATAATAATGTTCTTGTTTGGAGCAATTGTTTTATGGGGGGGTTCAGCATTTTTCCTCCATAAAACACTGAAAAATAATAAAGAATAAGTTAAAATTAAATATTCACTATTTTTTTATTTTATATTATTTAGATTCAGTTTTAAATATTAACATAATTTAAATGCAGGGTCATTTTTTATTTTATATTATTTAGATTCAGTTTTAAATATTAACATAATTTAAATGCAGGGTCATTTGAAGCGTTTAGATACGATAATTTAAAAAGTAGATTTTCAATAGTGGTTGTTTTTTATATGTTTTATAATATATGAGTTAATAATTTTGATCAATATTATCTTGTTATCAGTCATGGTGGTTTAATGCTATTTAGGAAGCTTTCAACGATAGAAAGGGTATATAATATTGGAATGGAGCACGATTCAATTAATTACGTATTTAAGTATATAACTAATTTTATTAAAGAATCGGAAAGCGACCTTGTAAGGCTTTATGACTTAAAGGTGCTTGATAAAATATTTGTAAACGATATAATGACTAAGGACCTCGTTACTCTCCACGAGGACCAATTTATAGATGAACTTGGGGCACAAATAAAGAAATACCGGCACATGGGTTATCCAGTACTTAATTCAAAAAAAGAGTTAGTTGGGATTGTTACATTTGATGATTTAAGAACCAAAAAGTCGTCAATGTTGAAAAAATTAAAAATAAAAGACATAATGACGAAAAAAGATGAAATTATTTCAGTTTCGCCGCATTCTTCTGCGTCAGAAACTCAAAAAATAATGGTAAAGTATGATATTGGAAGGGTTCTTGTTATCGAAGATGGGAAGTTAGTGGGAATTGTTACCAAAGGAGATATTGTACGAACATCTGAAATTTACAGTCCTGAGCCAAAAATAAATAAATGCAGCCACATAACAAATATTTACTTCTACGGGGATAACCAGAGGAAAGTAGAGGAACTTGCAGACGAGATAATTGTTTTAATGGGTGCAAGAGGCTATATTATCAGCGAAAAAGAAGATTTCATTGAAATTTCTGACAGGGAATGGGAGCCAATCGCAAAGATAATGAAAAGAGATGGCAAAGTTGACCACATTTCGATAGACACGAAACTTATCGACTTTTTAGAATTAAATATTTTAAAAGAAGTATTAAAGTTAATCGAAAAACCTAAATTTGAAGAAATAATTATAACTGACCACATTACCCTCGTGGACGAAAAATCGGCGATTCAAAGGATTATTACGGATGTAACCCTGTTTGAAAAGAGCATGAAGACTTTTGGAACTATTACTGTTAGGATTGACTTCTAACCCTTAAGGTGGAAAATATGTACCAGATTATCAGATATGAAGGGGGAGTTTACAAAAACAATATTTTGAAGGAATGGATTGAGGACGTTGGCGGATTTATAATCCAGGAACACGTGATGCAGCTTGACGTTTACATGACAATCGCAATCCCTCAGGATGAAATTGAAAACTTTAAGGAAGAAGCAAAAAAATACAAGGGAAAAGTAGTAGAAACCCCGCTTGCAGGAATTGAAATTGCCGTCGTATCTCCAAGTCTTTCAAGACACCACCTGCCCCATATTGCATGTGATGTTTCAGAATACGTGCGGAAATTTGGTGCAAAACCAAACATGATCGGACTTGCACACGGTGCTGGAAAAAGCATCAGTGAAATTCGGGAAAAAGAAAAAAGGCTGATTCAAGAACACGACATTGCAATTTATGTTATGGGAAACTTTGAATCATGCATTTTAGATAAAACTCATCTTTTTAAAGTTGACTTGCCCCTCGTAGTAACTGGCGGCCCTGAAACTCTTGATATTCCTTATACATACGTTGGAAATCTTGGAAGGCGGGCACAGAGACTTAGAAAAGGAGAAGAAATAAGGGCACTACGACAAATGATTGATGAAGTTACTAAAAAAATAAACGATAAAAGAATGGAACTTTCATACGACCCCCCGATTATTCCGCCAGTAGTTTTAAAAGACGAAATCGAGAAAAAAATAGATGAAGTTCGTGGAATTCTTGCGCCGATGCCGATTGTAACGCAACTTGATGGTTTGAGAATTAAACTGGACTACGACAGAAATCACGAAGAAATCGAAAACGTTAAAATCGGCAAACACCTTTTAAAAGACATTGCTTACATTACAAGGTCTGAAATGAAAAATTACATAATTGTCAAGCTAAAATCAACATCTGAAATTAAAAATGCTGAAAAAGCTTAAATTTATAGAATATAATAAAGAACGCAGGGAAAATATGGAAATTGATAAAAATATTGAAAATGAAATCGAAAATGAAGAGACAGAACAGATAATCGAGATTCCTCTGCCTCCGGGACTTCCGCAATCAATTATTGGAAGGCTTACATGCGTTTGCGACATTGGATACGAAATAAAAAAAGATGAAATGATGGATAAGGAATATCCAATAATTAAAGGTACCAAAGAGCAGATTGATTACGTGAAAGACTACATTTTCTTATTTACCGAGTTAAAACTTGCTTTGAGGGAAATTTCAAGGCTTGCAAGACGGTTCAAAACAGATGTTAAGCTCTTCACCGAAGACGAGGAATTGCAATATGTTTTAGGATTTGCAGTTCAGGACGTATCCGGAAGAGACAGGTTTGAAGTTGTTTTCGAAAAGCCTGAAGGAGAAGGCGAAAAGATAGCAGTTCTTGAAAGAGAATTTTACGTATACATCTAAACTGTTTTAAAATTTTTTTAAAATATAAACCAAACATTTTTTCAAGCGGTTTTTTCAAAGAATTTAACAATATTTAATTTTCATTTAAATTTATTCAACGGGGTAAAATAACTTAAGGTGGGGAAATGGCTTTAGAAATTGAGATAAATTCTATAAGTGAATTATTGGATTATTTAACGGATATTGACGAGTTGTCTCAACTGTTGTATCTTATTCAATCTGAAAGAAGGCATGAATTTCCGGATAAAGATGAAGTTGAGGTCATAGGTTTAAATTCTAAATTGGAAAAATTAGTCGATTTAAAAAAAAGTATACTAAATAAAACATGTAAGGATTTGGAAAAATCTAAAAAAAACTTTGAAGAACAATATACTCAAATAATTAATGAATGTTTTTATGAAACAGAAGGATTTGTTGTGTACCGGGGTCAGGAAGATGAAAAATTTAAGTTAAACCCCTCATTATTTCGAAAAAAGAGCAAGGACGATAATTATGATTGTAAAACCCGCGAACTTGATCTTTATGACTCTTTAATTGAACATAATCATCCAGACTTTAAAAAACAGAACGATGTATTTGATAGACTGGCATTAATGCAACATTATGGTATTCCGACCCGACTATTGGATTGGACAAAAAATCCGCTTGTTGCATTATATTTTGCTACTGAAAAAGTTTCAAAAAAAAGTAAAACTGAAAAAAATGGGAAAGTATTTGCGTACTCTCCAAAATTAGAAAATATATTGCATTCTACTGATGAAGAAGTCAAAATCATATGTGATATCCATATTAATAACAAAAATTTCAAAATCAACGAAATACTTAAAATTCGTTTTTATGGCGGAAATCTTATTGGAACTGATGAATTATTCGATGTAAATATTGGGGGAAAAAATCTAAATGATATTATCAAAAAAAATGATAAAAATGAGATATTGCGATTAATCGGGGGCGTATTTTTAATCATTCCGGTTTTATCAAATGATAGATTAAGAATACAACACGGATGTTTTTCAATGCATGGCTTTGATGTCGATATTTTAGATAACAGCTATTATAATGTTGAAAAACCAACAAGTTATAAATTAGAAAATTCAGACGAAATACTCGCCACGTTCATAATTCCTGCGGATAAAAAAGAAAAAATAAGAAAAGAACTTTCTAAATTGAATATTCATGCTGGAACAGTATTTCCAGAGCTTGACAAATACGGCGAATATTTGAAGAAAAAATATTCTAATTAAATTTAAAATAACTCTTTTTTTCTAAATTTTAAATAGTAAATTGACCCATAATATTTAACAAACTAAATATCGGTGTTAAAATGGGACTCGAAGGAATATTTGTTATCGCTTTAACGATAATTGTTTTACTCGGACTTTTGAAATTTATCACGGGCAAATAATGTCTTTTAAATTCCAATTTTTATGAACATAGATTATTTACATGACTTTTTTTAAAGATTTAATTAAGAATAGCGGGGGCAGGTGGAAAAAAATGCAGGAAGTTCACAAGTGGCATAACGACTTAAACGGCAAAAAACTCGTAGAAGCTTTGAAGAAAAACCTTTTTGATGCGTATTACTTTGAAGATGAAAGCGAAGTTTCTAATTATATTATGAATTTTGTCGGAACCGGAACTAAAATTGGTTTTGGCGGTTCAGTTACAGTCCAATCTTTAAATATCGCAGAGCAGGCAAGGGAAAAAGGTGCGGTGATTTTGGACCATAACGACCCGAATCTTACGCCAGAAGAAAAAATGGATGTAATGAGACAGCAGTTAACGTCTGACATATTTATTTCAAGCACGAATGCAATCACGACATCAGGAGAACTCGTAAATGTTGATGGAGTTGGAAACCGGGTTTCTGCGATTGTGTTTGGCCCGAAAAAAGTGATAATCGTTGTTGGATTGAATAAACTCTGTAAAGACATCGATACTGCATTTGAAAGAATTAAAATGGAAGCAGCTCCAAAGAACATGAAAAGATTGGGATTTTTAAACCCGTGCATAAAAACAGGATACTGTGTAAACTGCGATGCGGAAACAAGAGCTTGCAGGATTTATTCGGTAATTAAAAGAAGACCAATGCTTACAGACGTGACAGTACTTGTTTTACCAAAAAGCCTTGGATTTTAAAGGGATAGTATGAATCAAGTTTTAGAAACAATAAAAAACAGAAGAAGTGTCAGAAAATTTAGACAAGAACAGATAACGGATAAAGAACTCGAAGCGATAATCGAAGCTGCAATTTATGCGCCAACTGCGTTAAATGAACAGCCCTGGCACTTTACAGTAGTTCAAAACAAGGAATTGCTCGACGAAATAAATACGGTATCTAAAAAGACTCTCGCAGAGAATCCAACTTCAATGAAAAATCTGCCTGAAAGCCTTATAAATGCAATGAGCAATCCAAAATATAATATACTTTATGAAGCTCCAACTTTAATAGTCGTTTCTGGAAATAAGAATGCGCATGCAGCGATTGTTGACTGTTCTGCGGCAATTCAGAACATGCTTTTAGCGGCAGAAAGCATGAATATCGGTTCAGTATGGCTTGGTCTTGTAAGGCCTTATTTTACAACTGAAAACGTTAAAAAATTAAATATTCCAGAAAACTTTGAACCGTTCTACGGGGTTGCTTTTGGTTACAAATTGATCGAAAAAGCAAATCCTGCGCCTGAGCGAAAAAAAGACGTTGCAAATTATATAAAATAATTTCTTTTTTAAATTTTTTTAAAAAACCCTCTTTTTCAAGATTTTTAATCGTTTTTACGGCCATATTAGGTATACCTTAGTGATTTATTTAAAGTGTTGTGAATGTTAGGGTACACAGGACCTCAAAGCTCATATTATGCTTAAAATCGTGTTAAAAGCCCGTAACCGTAAGATATAATAACTATAATTGTTCATCTAAATAATGTAATTATTTATACCTATTTTTTATTACTAAAAAACCCTCTGCATGATGTAATTTCTGATTTTGTTGACAGTAATGCTTTGTTTTGTCAATACTGTTAATAAATTATATAAATTGTTTATTTGGGGACATAATGGAGGTAAGTAAATGAAGCAATCTATCAAACTACGTATTTTATTATTACTACTACTAACCTGTTCTTTTATGACTAGCAACGCATTAGGCGCCTGGTACGAATCACCGGATGAAGGTGATGTTTATAACTACAGTGATGTGTATTTTGAAATACATGTATTTGATTTGGGGCCTGCAACTAAAGTGTATGTGGATGGTGTTGAAATAAATTTATCTGACGTTCACTCCGTGTTGGGGCATTATGTAATAAGTGGTAATTGGGCCCTTAATGATGGATTTCATTCTACATATGCTAATGATACCATATTGGGTACCGAATATAGTACTGATACAATACACTTTTTGGTTGATGCAAATGCGCCAAACGTTACAATTAATACTGAATCGATAATTTATAATCAAAATACTGACATAATAAACGTTTCAGTATCCGACGTAACCAATGTGACAGTTACCGCAGAAATCGATGGAAGTAAAAATGTTACATTAACAAAAGTGGGTGATTACTACGTAGATTCCACATATACCTTCAGTGAAGGAACACACAATGTCAGAATCTACGCAATCGATGCATTAACCCACATAAATTCAACAGAAACTGTAAACTTTACTGTTGATACGACAAATCCTTTAGTTACAATTAATACTGAATCGATAATTTATAATCAAAATACTGACATAATAAACGTTTCAGTATCCGACGTAACCAATGTGACAGTTACCGCAGAAATCGATGGAAGTAAAAATGTTACATTAACAAAAGTGGGTGATTACTACGTAGATTCCACATATACCTTCAGTGAAGGAACACACAATGTCAGAATCTACGCAATCGATAGTGCAACTAATAAAAATTCAACAGAAACCGTAAAATTTATCGTTGACCAGTCAAAACCTGAACTAAACGTAACAGTTCCAGGGTCTACGAATTCCACGACAATTCCAATCTCAATTAACGTCTCGGAACCAGCTAACACGACCATAAACGTCTACGACGAAAATGGAACACTTATTCAAAACGTAACAGTTAGCGGAAACGCTACGGTAAACGTAACAGTTCCTGGAGAAGGAACCTACACTGTAAACGTAACAACAACCGATGACGCTGGAAACAGCGTATCGAACACAACTCACGTTACTGTTGACCAGTCAAAACCTGAACTAAACGTAACAGTTCCAGGGTCTACGAATTCCACGACAATTCCAATCTCAATTAACGTCTCGGAACCAGCTAACACGACCATAAACGTCTACGACGAAAATGGAACACTTATTCAAAACGTAACAGTTAGCGGAAACGCTACGGTAAACGTAACAGTTCCTGGAGAAGGAACCTACACTGTAAACGTAACAACAACCGATGACGCTGGAAACAGCGTATCGAACACAACTCACGTTACTGTTGACCAGTCAAAACCTGAACTAAACGTAACAGTTCCAGGGTCTACGAATTCCACGACAATTCCAATCTCAATTAACGTCTCGGAACCAGCTAACACGACCATAAACGTCTACGACGAAAATGGAACACTTATTCAAAACGTAACAGTTAGCGGAAACGCTACGGTAAACGTAACAGTTCCTGGAGAAGGAACCTACACTGTAAACGTAACAACAACCGATGACGCTGGAAACAGCGTATCGAACACAACTCACGTTACTGTTGACCAGTCAAAACCTGAACTAAACGTAACAGTTCCAGGGTCTACGAATTCCACGACAATTCCAATCTCAATTAACGTCTCGGAACCAGCTAACACGACCATAAACGTCTACGACGAAAATGGAACACTTATTCAAAACGTAACAGTTAGCGGAAACGCTACGGTAAACGTAACAGTTCCTGGAGAAGGAACCTACACTGTAAACGTAACAACAACCGATGACGCTGGAAACAGCGTATCGAACACAACTCACGTTACTGTTGACCAGTCAAAACCTGAACTAAACGTAACAGTTCCAGGGTCTACGAATTCCACGACAATTCCAATCTCAATTAACGTCTCGGAACCAGCTAACACGACCATAAACGTCTACGACGAAAATGGAACACTTATTCAAAACGTAACAGTTAGCGGAAACGCTACGGTAAACGTAACAGTTCCTGGAGAAGGAACCTACACTGTAAACGTAACAACAACCGATGACGCTGGAAACAGCGTATCGAACACAACTCACGTTACTGTTGACCAGTCAAAACCTGAACTAAACGTAACAGTTCCAGGGTCTACGAATTCCACGACAATTCCAATCTCAATTAACGTCTCGGAACCAGCTAACACGACCATAAACGTCTACGACGAAAATGGAACACTTATTCAAAACGTAACAGTTAGCGGAAACGCTACGGTAAACGTAACAGTTCCTGGAGAAGGAACCTACACTGTAAACGTAACAACAACCGATGACGCTGGAAACAGCGTATCGAACACAACTCACGTTACTGTTGACCAGTCAAAACCTGAACTAAACGTAACAGTTCCAGGGTCTACGAATTCCACGACAATTCCAATCTCAATTAACGTCTCGGAACCAGCTAACACGACCATAAACGTCTACGACGAAAATGGAACACTTATTCAAAACGTAACAGTTAGCGGAAACGCTACGGTAAACGTAACAGTTCCTGGAGAAGGAACCTACACTGTAAACGTAACAACAACCGATGACGCTGGAAACAGCGTATCGAACACAACTCACGTTACTGTTGACCAGTCAAAACCTGAACTAAACGTAACAGTTCCAGGGTCTACGAATTCCACGACAATTCCAATCTCAATTAACGTCTCGGAACCAGCTAACACGACCATAAACGTCTACGACGAAAATGGAACACTTATTCAAAACGTAACAGTTAGCGGAAACGCTACGGTAAACGTAACAGTTCCTGGAGAAGGAACCTACACTGTAAACGTAACAACAACCGATGACGCTGGAAACAGCGTATCGAACACAACTCACGTTACTGTTGACCAGTCAAAACCTGAACTAAACGTAACAGTTCCAGGGTCTACGAATTCCACGACAATTCCAATCTCAATTAACGTCTCGGAACCAGCTAACACGACCATAAACGTCTACGACGAAAATGGAACACTTATTCAAAACGTAACAGTTAGCGGAAACGCTACGGTAAACGTAACAGTTCCTGGAGAAGGAACCTACACTGTAAACGTAACAACAACCGATGACGCTGGAAACAGCGTATCGAACACAACTCACGTTACTGTTGACCAGTCAAAACCTGAACTAAACGTAACAGTTCCAGGGTCTACGAATTCCACGACAATTCCAATCTCAATTAACGTCTCGGAACCAGCTAACACGACCATAAACGTCTACGACGAAAATGGAACACTTATTCAAAACGTAACAGTTAGCGGAAACGCTACGGTAAACGTAACAGTTCCTGGAGAAGGAACCTACACTGTAAACGTAACAACAACCGATGACGCTGGAAACAGCGTATCGAACACAACTCACGTTACTGTTGACCAGTCAAAACCTGAACTAAACGTAACAGTTCCAGGGTCTACGAATTCCACGACAATTCCAATCTCAATTAACGTCTCGGAACCAGCTAACACGACCATAAACGTCTACGACGAAAATGGAACACTTATTCAAAACGTAACAGTTAGCGGAAACGCTACGGTAAACGTAACAGTTCCTGGAGAAGGAACCTACACTGTAAACGTAACAACAACCGATGACGCTGGAAACAGCGTATCGAACACAACTCACGTTACTGTTGACCAGTCAAAACCTGAACTAAACGTAACAGTTCCAGGGTCTACGAATTCCACGACAATTCCAATCTCAATTAACGTCTCGGAACCAGCTAACACGACCATAAACGTCTACGACGAAAATGGAACACTTATTCAAAACGTAACAGTTAGCGGAAACGCTACGGTAAACGTAACAGTTCCTGGAGAAGGAACCTACACTGTAAACGTAACAACAACCGATGACGCTGGAAACAGCGTATCGAACACAACTCACGTTACTGTTGAAAATTTACCTGATGATTCAGGAACATCCGGATCAAGTACAAGATCGCATTCTTCCGGTGGTGGCGGAGGAAGTTTATCTGGCAGTAATTTCTTTTCATCTTATGTAGTAATTTATGGAAATGAAATTGACTACAGTTGCTGTCAGTACCTTGCAGGAATAAACGCTTACAATGATAGTGGTGAGTACACTGGAAATATAATAATCATTGGCGGTCCAAACGCAAACAAATATGCAGAAAAATACAACGAACAGTTTGAAATTCCAATATCTAATGAAATTCCTGGCGAAAATACAGGAGTTATTCAGGTATTAAAACTGCAAGATAATTCTGGGATAGTCCTTAAAACGACTACGATTCTATACCTTGCAGGAAGTGACAGGTATGGAACACAAGCTGCAGTGGACTATGCTAAAAACATGACTGAACTACCTGAAAGTCCAATAAAAGTTAAATGGACTGAATCTGGGCCAAAAGTAGTTGAATAGATTTAAAAATAAAATTTTCTTTTTTCTTTTAATTTTAAAATTTAAAAAATAGAATCAATATTTTAAAAATTTAAAAAAAGTTTATTCTAAAATTCCCATTTTTGCGAGGAGTGCGCTTAACTGTATCCTTTCGTTTGAACCTTCAACGATTCTAAAGTCGCATTCTCCAATTGCTTCGACTAAATGTACTTTTTCTTTTTCAGAAATATCTAAATTTGGAACTTCCCTAAATACTTGAATTAATATGTCTTCTCCACTCATACCCCAGTCGATCATTAAGTTGTAGAGCTGTTCTCTTGCTTCAACGAATTTTCCATTTAATGCAAGTTGTGTCATTTTTTTAATTTCATCAGGTCTTGCTTTTGAAGCAACTTTGTAAACTATTTCTTCGGTTATTTCATCAGAAACTGCAGCTGCGGTTTGTAAAACGTTGATTGCTTTTCTCATGTCTCCTTCTGAAACATAGATTATCGCATCAATTCCTCCTTTTTCAAGAGTTACATTCTCTTTTTCAGAAATATCTTTTAAGTTCTGAACCAAATCTTCGGTTTTTAACGGTGAAAATCTAAAGATTGCACATCTTGATTGAATTGGGGGAATAATTTTGCTTGGATAGTTACAGCTTAGTACAAACCTGCAAATATCTGAATATTTTTCCATGGTTCTTCTAAGTGCGTTTTGTGCATCTGAAGTTAAAGCATCACTTTCATCTAAAAATATGACTTTAAATGGCGCATCCCCGATAGGTTTTGTTCTCGCAAAATCTTTTACTTTTGTCCTGATTACATCGATTCCTCTTTCATCAGAGCTGTTTAATTCAAGGAAATTTTCCCTCCAGGTTTCGCCATATAAATCTTTTGCAAGAGCAAGTGCTGCAGTGGTTTTTCCAACTCCCGGAGAACCACTAAAGAGCAAATGCGGCATTGACTTTTTTTCAACGTAATTTGTAAGTCTTTTGATAATTTCGTGGTGTCCAACGACTTCAGAAAGTGTTTCCGGCCTGTATTTTTCAACCCATGGTTTTTGCATTATTTTCCCTCGTAAAAATGGTAACAATAAAATCCAATTAAAATATTTCCATGATTTTATTAATATTTGACTATTTAAAAAAGAAAATTTTTAGAATTTCATGAAACTTAAAATTTCTCCAAATCTTGATTTCACGATATTTTTCTTTCCAAGAACCTTTGCATGGGCATCAAGTTCAATTATTCCGTAAGTGTAAACTTCTTTTATCGGGTGATAAAGTCTTGGGCCGTCGCTTATTCCAACTGTTATTACATCTGGATTAATTTCTTTTAAATCTTCAATTAACAGTGCGTGTGGAACTCCTGACACAACAACAATATCTGGATTAATTTCTTTTAAGTAAGATAATGCTTTTTCACCAGTTATCGGGTATTCATCAAGTCCACCAGTAATATAATCTATTTTAAATCCGTTTTCACTAAATTCATCTAAAATATTTTTAGCATCGGCTTTTACTTTATTAAAACCGATATTTTCATCGAGATTTGCAATATTAATACATTTGAAGTGTTTATTTAATTCTAAAAGCGGGTCAGAGAATAAATATGCAGTTTCTTTCTTTGCATTTAAAACACAGGCAATTTTTACATCTTTACCCTGTTTTATTTTTGAATCTGTTTCTTTTAAGATATTTATAAATTCTTCAAGGTCGTCTTCGTACGTTGGTTTCAAATACCTATTTTTAGCCATTCCTCGCTTTTTCTCAACGTCAGTTGCGCAAACAAGCATTTTTTTCTGTCTTTCGTATTCTGAATAGTCAATTAATCCTGCATTTAATGCGCCATCCATAGCCCTTATTGCGCCAACCGTGTTATCAACAAGGCCGCTGTGGATGTCTACGGGAATTATTATGTCATCAAAGTCATCGATAAGGCTTTCAAGGTCTTCTCCGATAATCATGCTTGCACAGGTTCCAACGATTCCAATTTTGTATTTTTCATCTTTTGGAGTTTCTTTTTTTAAATATTCCAAAACTTCGTTTATTACATCTCTTAATTTATCCATTGCACCAAAAATAAAATCGTTTTCACCCATTGCGCTGGTAAAAACCCTTATTCCGTCAATTTCAAGAAGTCTCGCAGTTCTAAAACAGCATCCACTTGGCCCGTGGAGAATAATTGCATCAACACCGATATCTCTCAACTGGTACATTGCAGCAGCAATCGGGGAAGGTCTTGGATGTAAAATCATGATATCACTTTAAATTATGGTTTTTTATATCGTGTATATTTTATTTTTGAAAAATATTTATTAAAATATTCGATGATTTATAAATAAAAAGATATTAATTCGTAATATAAATTTGCATTGCAAATAATATATAGAATATGGGGGATACAACTATAAATATAAATAATAGCTCTTTTAAATTAAAGAGAAATAAACAATGGAAATATCTTAAAAATAGCAGTTGTCTTTAGAGGAGGATACTTTTGACCAAGTTAAGGAGAATGGTTTTGGATGTTTTAAAAACACACGAGCCGAAATTAACCGATTTAGCAGTTAAATTATGTTCTGTAGATGGTATTGATGGTGTAAACGTAACAGTTTATGAAATAGACAAATCTACCGAAAATATTAAAATTACAATTGAAGGATTTAATCTTGATTACGATGCAATAAAAGCAATTATTGAATCCATGAATGGGGTAATCCACAGTATTGATGAGGTTGCAGCAGGTAAAAAGCTCATCGACGAAGTAAAAACTCCACAAGATAGATACTAATTTCTTTTTTAATTTTTTTATTGTATTACCAGTTAATTTGATTTCAGGGGATTTAATGCTTGAAGGAATTTTTGATATAAATCATATTTTTGACGAAGACGGGATAAAAACGTTAAAACGATTTGGATGGGACGGTAGCGTTGCAGTTCAAAATCACGATGAATATTCCGAAGAAATAATCAATAATGCAGTTGAATACGGGGAAAAACACGAATTTAATGTATTTTCGGGAGTAAAAATTTCAACAAAAAATCAAAATGAAATGGAAAAAGCAGTTAAAAAATACCGAAATAAAGTTGATATTTTACTTGTTGAAGGCGGGGAAATTAAAATAAACAGGAGAGTTCTTGAAATGAACGATGTTGATATTCTATCAACTCCTGAATTAAATAGATTAGATAATGGTTTAGACCATATCCTTGCAAGGCTCGGCAGTACAAATCGTGTTGCAATTGAATTGAATTTTGGAAGTCTTTTAAAAAGCAGAAATTACGATAGAGCAAAAATTCTCTGGGCATTTCAAAGGAACTTAAAACTTGCTAAAAAATACGACACTCCGGTTGTAATTTCAAGTGGTGCGAACGATATTTACGGAATAAAGGCTCCAGGGGACTTGAGGGGATTTTTAAACACGATTACTGACCCATTATATTCTAAAAAAATAATGGAAACAACATCAAAAATAGTTGATTACAGACTTTATTTGAAAAGAAACAATGTGTTATCTTTTGGAATTGAAATTGTTGAATAATACTTTTCTTTTTTAGCATTTTCTTAGTAATATAATCCTATTTTTGCCGACTTTTTTTAAAATGGACGTTAAAAATATAAATTAAAAAAATCATAACTTTAACGTTTTTTACTGAATTTTATTATAACACATACTTTGCGTTCGGGGTGAACGATGATAAAAAAGTGTTTATTTTTATTTTTACTGCTTTTTGCAGTTTCAAGCGTTAGCGCTGAGAATTACTACTTAGATCAGAGCAATTTTACTTCAGGAACCGTGACTATTTCCGGTTCTGGAACGTATTATCTGACTGAAAATGTTACAAGTGTAAATGGGATTATAATTACTTGTGATAACGTAACATTAGACGGAAATGGAAATTCTTTAACTGTTACAAACAGTCATGGAATTGAAATAACTGCAAACAAAAATATTTCTATCAATGATATTACTGTAGATACTACCGCAAGTTCATCTTATCGCGGTATTTTGGTTTCTTCTGCAGTATCGAATATAACTTTAAGTGGAAACAATATCACTACAAACGGCGCAGGGGTTTACTTTCAAGGTAGTTCGGAAAATGTCACAATTTCCGGAAATACTATAAGTGGATACTATGCAGCGCTACTGTTCAATGTTTATGTAAATGGGAGCATTATTTCTGGAAATACGATAGATTCGGACACCAATAATGCAATATATATCCCCCATGGAAATAATAACACAATTTCCGGAAATACCCTATCTGGATCACAAGCAACACTATATTGTAATGACGTTTCAGAAACTTTGTTTTTTGATAACAACATAATTTCAACTAGTGATGATTATGGAATTCGGTTTTATGGATCAGAAAATAACACCATTTTTGGAAATACGATTAATACAACGAATGTTGGCATATACCTTCAATTTGATTCAAATAACAACAACATTTCGGGAAATAATCTGATTTCAGAACGCATGCAGGGACTGTACACATATGAATCAGAAAATAACACAATTTCTGGAAACAATATCACTTCAGAAATGCATGCTGCATTATACTTATATTCTAATTCAAATAATAACACAATTTCCGGAAACAATATTATTTCACAAAGTTATTGTGGAGTTCGGCTTTCCGGGTCAGAAAATAACACATTTTCTGGAAATAAAATCACAGCTAATTCTTATGGTGACACTACAGGTATTCTTGCAGAGTACTCAAATCTTTTAAGTTCGACAATTTCAGGAAATAATATCACAGTTACTTCTGCAGGTGGATCTGATTCTTATGGTATTCGTGCAGATACCAGTATTTTAGATAGCATAATTACGGGAAATACGATTACACTTAGTTCTACATCCGACGCTTATGGTATTTTCGCAGATGAATATCTTCAAGACAGCATCATATCAGGAAATACAATTAATACAAACGCAGTTTACGAGTCTGCAAGTATCTATGTTTACGATTACAGTATAGTAAACACAAATATCTTGGAAAATGAAATAACTGCGATTTCGCAAAATAGTAAGGCTTATGGAATTTATACCTACGAATATCATATTCAGGGTACTACAATTTCCGGAAACAATATCACAGTTACGGGTGTTAATTATCCTTGTGGTATATATTCTGACTATTATTTTACCGATTCTGTAATTTCAAATAATAATATAACAGTAACAGGCAATAACGCATACATTTTGGGCTTTAACTCCGATTTTAATAATAATGAAATATACGCTAATATATTATCCAGCTCCGGCAGCAATTCAATCGGTATTTATCTTTCTGGCGATTCTGGAATTTATGATATCTATGATAACAGTATTGCTGTAACTGGCGAGGGTTCAGAAGCTATTAAACTTTATTACTGGTTATCTGGACCTAATTCTAATATTTATGGAAATAACATTACATCAGAGCAATCTTACGCAATAGATATAATCGGATGTCAAGGCGTTAGATTCTACCAAAATAATATTAATGGTTTAATAAACAACGGAACGAACAACTACTTTGTTTCAAGTGGAAACATAACATACAACTATAATGGAACTTCATACACAAGCGTTCTTGGAAACTACTGGGTAGGATATTTGGAAGCTGATGTAGATGGAGACGGTATAATCGATACCCCATACACGGCAAACGATATAAACGATACAAAACCTCTTGCAGGTCATTGGAATAAATACACAAATACAATTGAAGTAAACTTTGATGAAATTGCATTAATATTTACGGAAATTTCAGAAAATTTAACTTCAAAAGGTATCTTAAATAACTTAAATGAAGTAAATTCAACAAATTACGAGTCATTCGAAGGATTATATTTTGGAATGAACGATTTAGGTAATATTACATTCACAGAAAGTTTAAATTTATCCGATCCAGAAACTCAAGATTTTTTAAATGGATTAGAAAGTAAATTTAACTTAACTAACGGAAGAATTGCATTCAATGTCGCAGGTTCAGAATTTGATGGAATCAATGCAACGATTGAATTTTACAATATCGATAATATTGTATTCTTAGAAAATCTGACTGCCGACAATATTTACGAATATTTAGTTGCATTTTCAGATAACGGAACAGCTTTAAATGTTTCAGAACTTGTAACGGGATATGAACTTGATGGAACAACATTCCGGTTTAACGTAACTCACTTTACCGTTTATGAAATAGATTATGATGACGGAATGATTCACATCACAGAAGAAAACTTTACAGGCGTAAGTCCTTACACTGGAGGCGGTAGCGCATACGTTGTAATTACTGAGCCTGGGTACTACATATTAGAGTGCGATTACGTAAACGATTCATCAATTTACGAGTTTATAGTAATTGAATCAGACAACGTGACATTCGATGGAAATAACCACTGGTTAAATCGTTCTTTAAATAATGTGATTTATTCAAATTACGAAACGCCTATTGAAAACATAACTGTTAAAAACTTAATGTCAAATGGTATTTTGTACCTTAACGTTTCAAATTCAGTTATCTTTTCAAATCAAGCCTATTGGATAAAAAATTATGGGGATAATAACACAATTTCCGAAAATAATGTATCGCTTATATCAGTATATTATGGGGATAATAACACAATTTCCGAAAATAATGTAGGGGATTACATATATTGCCCAGAATGTAAATTTACTGCGATTTCTTCAAACAATGCCTACCAAATAGTGTTTGATAGTGGAACTAATAACACAATTTCCGAAAATAATGTAAGTTATCAAATACTCGGGCGTTATTTGGACAATAACAATAACACAATTTCAGGAAATACGGTATATTATTTAGAAATTGATTACGGAACTAACAACAAAATCTTATCAAACACAGTATACGGCTTACAAGTATATTATGGACTCAATGACACGGTTTCGTCAAATAACGTTCACTATATCTCAGCGAGAGGAGATTATTTAACAATTTCTAAAAATATTGTGCAAGATCATATATGGACTTGGGGCCAGTATACGTTAATTTCTTCAAATACGATAGTTAATGCAGATTACTATGCAATTGACCCTAACGGATATCAAAACCTCGGAATAGATGCATTTGCAACCGTATTTAACAATACCGTTCTTGCAAGTAAAGTTGGGATATGGCTTGATAATTATTGCGAAGGATATTCAAATATTACTCAGAATACCGTATATGCAGACGATTACCCAATAATTATTGGAGATGAAGTCACAGGATGTAATATTTATTTAAATAACTTCATATATACTGGAAATTCGACAAATATCTCAGGAATAATGCCAAATAACACCGTAAATAATAGTTTGGTAAGTCCTGCTAAAATTACATATTCATATAAGGGAAATACTTACACTAATTTCCTTGGAAACTACTGGTCTGATTACAATGGAACAGACTCGAACGGAAACGGAATTGGGGACGAAAACTACCTTTATGGATGTGACTATGAAGGTACTTACCTTGGCGAATATTATGATATTGATTATTTAGAAAATGATACCGCACCATTAATTGATATGTGGAACGGAAACGAAATTGGAAATTACGTTGCACCAACTACAACAAGGTCAAGCGGTGGCGGTGGAAGTGCTTACGATTCAGATATTGCTGACGACATCGAATCAAAAGTAGTTAAAAACTTCGTTTCAAGTGCAACCGTACTCTTTGGAAACGAAATTGATGAAGGTTACGCTAACCAATTAAGAGAAAGGGCAACAAATGCGAATGGATTTACAATTTCTGGAAATACAATAATTATTGGTGGACCTTTGGCAAATCCATTTGCTAGAGAATACAACAACCAGTTTGAAATTCCAATTTCAAACGAAAACCCTGGAGAAAACAGAGGGGTTATTCAAATATTAAAAGTTCAAGACAACTCTGGAAAAGTCGTTAAAAGTTACACGATTGTATACATTGCAGGAAGTGACAGATATGGAACTTTAGCTGCATTAGAATACTTTAAAACTTTAGATGAACTTCCAAGTGGGTCAATAACTGTAGAATGGACCGAGAATGGACCGATAGTTGTGGAAGGGACAAATGGATCAGTCTTGATTTAATAATTACTTAAAAATAGTATTTTCTTTTTTTTTGAAATTAATTTAAAAAAATTTAAAAAATGTCGTTTATTTTAAAATTTCAGTCAAATTTATTCTATCTCCGACTTTTGGAGTAAATACCTTATTTTCATTAAATCCTTCTGAAACAGCCCAGTCTTTAAATATTTTTACGACTTCTTCTTCACCGTGCTGGATTACGAGGGTTTCAGGATTTGCCTTTTTTACAATATGTCTTAATTCATCCATTTCACCATGTGCCGAAAATTGGTATGATGCAATTTCAAATTTAGGTTCAATATCAAATTCTCCCATCTCAAGTTTTCCGGTTTCAAGCAAATGCCTTCCAGCAGTTTCTTCAACCTGATATCCTGTAAATATCAGTGAATTTTTAGGTTCTTTCATAAATTCGGTAATGTATGGAATTATTGGGCCGCCTTCAAGCATTCCTGCAGTACTTACAATAATTCCGCCGTTTTGTCTGATTTCTTTTATTATTTTTGGCCTATCTTTTGATTCGACTTCTGTAACGTTCAAAAATGCGGCTTTTAAATCATCAGGATGGTTTAAAAATGCAGGATACTGGAGCATTATCCTTGTAATTTTTCTTCCAAGCCCGTCAAAGTATATTGGAACTCCAAAATCATGTCTATTCAGTATCATTAAGATTTCTTGACTTCTATCAACCGCAAATACTGGAATTAGCGGAATTCCTCCTCGTGCAAGTGTTTCTTTTATTTTATTTATGAAATTTTTTTCTGCTTCTTCTCTATTTTCCTGATTTTTGTCCCCGTAAGTAGATTCAACAATTAAACAAGCAATGTCTTCTTTTGTGTATGATAGATCAGCACCTTTTACAAGGTCTGTATCGCTTACTTTAGTGTCTCCCGTATAAACTACTCGTTTTCCACTGTAATTTAGGGATATTGTTGAACTTCCAGGGATGTGGCCTGCATTAAAAAATTCAAATTCAAAATCTTTGAAGTTTTTTGGATGATTGTATCGAGCTTTTCTAAAGAGATTTAATGATTTATTAACATCTGCTTTATCATAAGGGATGTCCTGTCCTTCTGCACCCGCGATTTTTATAGAATCTCTTAAAAGTTCTTTTGAAATTGCTTTTGTAACTTCTGTAGCATAAATTGCAGGAACCATGCCTTTTCTGATAAGTATTGGGATTCCCCCGGTGTGATCGAGGTGTGCGTGGGACGCAAAAACACAATCTGCATT
This sequence comes from Methanococcus mangrovi, assembly GCF_054506835.1. Classification (NCBI taxonomy): domain Archaea; kingdom Methanobacteriati; phylum Methanobacteriota; class Methanococci; order Methanococcales; family Methanococcaceae; genus Methanococcus; species Methanococcus mangrovi. The sequence goes on from NZ_CP197114.1 coordinate 273,394, forward strand.
TAAATTATCTAAATTTGGGTATTCTGATTCTTTTGGAGATAATTTTACACCGCAGTCAAATAGAACCGTACTTTTTTCAGTTTTGAGTTCTACACAACTTCTTCCAACTTCACAAGCTCCGCCTCTAAAATAAAGTTCCATTTTACCGCCTCTTAAAATGAATACTAAGGTTATGTTTTATAATGTATATAAAGGGGTAAAAACAAAATTAAGATAGAAATGTATTAAAATGATTGGCAGATACACTTCAAACTTTGAAAATTATGCCGTATTTTAATTTAAAATCGATTAATAATTATCAATTGGGTGGTTTAATGATTGATTCCCACGTACACATCGATACAAGGCCTTACGAAGATTTTGAATTGATGGCAGCTGTTTTTGATTGTGTTATTACTCACGCACACGACCCTTTAAAAATGAGGTCTTTTGATGTAGTTCTTGACCATTTTGACAGGATTTTAGAAAATGAAATGGCAAAAGCACAGAAAAATGGTTTAAAAATGAAGGCCTGTATTGGAATCCACCCTCGAGCAATTCCGCTAAAAATAGATTATGAAATTTTAAAAGAATATCTAAAAAAAGAAAATGTTGTTGGTGTTGGAGAAATCGGGCTTGAAAAGTGTAGCAAAGAAGAAATTGAAGTTTTTGAAAATCAGGTAAATATTGCAAAAGAAATGAATTTACCAGCAGTAATTCACACCCCAAGAACGAACAAGACGGCAGTTACGAAAAATATCATTGAAGTTCTCGATACAATGGATTTACCAATCGAGTTTAAGAAAAAAATAGTAATTGAACACGTTACAAAAGAAACTGTCCCGATTGTGTGGGAAACTGACTATAAACTCGGAATTACTGTTCAACCTCAAAAATTAACTCCAAATGATGCTGTTGAAATACTTGGGGAGTACTGTGAAAGGAGATTTTTATTAAATAGTGACAGTTCTTCTGCTCCATCTGATATAATGGGAGTTCCAAAAACTGTTTTGAAACTAAAAATGGCAGGATTTGACGAAAAGGTAATAAAAGCTGTTTCTCATGATAATGCAGCAAATTTATTTAATATTAATTAAATTAGTGAGGGGAATAATATGGACGGAAAAAAACTTGTGATATACTATTCGCTTTTTGAAAATACTGAATATGTAGCAAAAATAATTTCAGAAAATACCGGAGCGGATTTGTTAAAAATTGAAACTGTAACCGAAATTCCAAAAAAAGGATTGGGAATGTTTTTAGAACTTATCAGGTTTTTATTATTTAAAAAAATGCCTGAAATAAAAGAAATCTCCCTAAATTTGGAAGATTACGATGTTATATTTATTGGAACTCCAGTATGGGCAGGAAATATGTCTGCTCCTTTAAAGACGTTTTTTTCAAAATACAAGTTTGACGGAAAAAAAGTTGCAGTATTTTGCACTGCCGGAAAAAGCATTGGAAATACGCTTGAAAATATGAAAAAAGAGCTTGTTGATAATGAAATTGTTGGTGCAACTGTATTTTTAGATGTATTAAACAACAAGGCAGAAACTGAAAATTACGTAAAAGAATGGCTAAGTACAATGTATAAATCAAAAGAAGAAGAGTAATCTTTCAAAAAAAAATAAAAAATAAATTATTTTAATACTTTTTTTAAGTTTTTAAGTTTTTGAAGCGTAATAAATCATGTATATAGCAGATAATCCTACAAGAATGTATAAAATTCTTGCAACTGTCGGGAAGCTTCCAAATACTACCTGAATAAGGTCTATATTAAAAGCTCCAACGAGTCCCCAGTTAAGACCCCCAATTATTACCAGAACAATAGATACCCAATCTAATGCATCCTTTTGTGAATGGGTCTGCGAGACGATACTGGGCCTTTTTTCAATGTGATGTTCACCTTCCATAATACCCCCTCAATTTTATGCAAGGCTTTTATGGCCTTAATATATTCTATTTTCAAAAGGGTTAATATATGTTTACGTAATTTTGCGGTATTTAACCGTTAATTTACCAAAAAAACGGTTTTAAATGGATTTTTTAAAAAAGGCATAATTCAAAATTGCATAAATTTATATATCCGGATGTTGTAGGAATCATGATACTTCAGTTACAGTGCGGGGGAGTATCGGGCCTTTAAAACAGCAATGAAGGTGAGTTTATTCCAAAAAAAGGATTTTTTTTGAATAAAATGTCTCATACAACAATAAAAGACGGAATAGACTGCGTAATAAGCAAAGATTATTTTTACAAAACTGAAAGCTACTACGAACTGATAGTAAGGGAAATGTCTGATGAACATAAGGTTTTTCCAAGTAGCAGTGATGTGTTAGATGCATATATCGTTCCAGTAGCACTTAAAAGGGCAGAACTTGCGGGAATTCCTATTTTAGAATGGGATATAGCTTCAGGCTACGCTCCAACTCCTTCAATCGTTTATTCGGTAAATTATTTTTCAGACCCCTCGATGTATTATATCGCTAAGAATCGGGAAGAATCTCGAAAAATATCAAAACACGTAACAAACTGCGGAAAATATCCTTTTTGTTACCAAAAAGTTCCCGAAAATTTTGAAATGGTCAATTTTTCAATATTTTTTGGAGAAGTATGTACCGAAAATCAAGTTATAAAACAGCTTGCAAATAAAATTTACCAGACCTTTAAAATTCCGCTGATTAACGCGTTATTTGTAATTATCGACGAAAAGATATTTCTTTCATCGCTATCTCCTGTAAAGGTATCAAAACTTTCAAAAGACGAAAAAATAATGATTGAAAAGACCTTGTTGGTGGATTAAATGGGAAAATTTGGAGTGTTTGTTGACAGACAAACTCTTAGCAGTTCAAATCAACTCCAATCTTTAATCAGATTTCGAGATATTGCAGAATCAATGGGCCACGAGTTTTATTTCCTGTTCCCAAATGAAATACACAAAATAAAAACACTGAACGGCCTATTCATAAGGTCCAAAACTGACCCGATGAATATAAGCTACGTAGCATCAAGGATTGCAGAATTAAACGGCGTAAAAGTAATAGATGATTCAAAATCTATTCAGATATGTGCTGATAAAATAAACATGTATCTGCACATGATGAAAAATAATGTGCAATTGCCAAAAACAAGATTTTTAAGAAAGTCTGATAACAACATTGAAAATTTAAGCAATATTATTAAAGAAATTGGACTGCCGTTAATCGTAAAAGAGCCTTCAACCTCCTTTTCGATGAGGGTTGAAAAAGTAACTTCATTAGAGGAATTTTCAAAAGTAACTTCCAGATTCTTAAGACTTTCAGATATTTTGGTTGTACAGGAATTTATCGAAAGTAGATTTGATTGGAGAGTTGGAATTTTAAATGGCGAAGTAATTTATGCCTGCAAATATTTAATTCCAAAAGAGACGTTCAAGATACAGGACTGCGTGGATGGGCACAGGGTATACTGCACTGTTGAAAGCGTAATGTTTGACGAAGTTCCAAAAGAAGTTATAAATACGGCTTTAAAAGCTGCAAATGCGGTTGGAACAGGTCTTTATGGGGTAGATTTAAAAGAAAATGCTGGAAAGGTTTATGTAATCGAGGTAAACGATAATCCATCCCTTGAAACGACTGAAGATGAATTTTACCCCGATGCATATTCAAAGATTGTATCATATATCATGGATAATTCAGGAAATAAATTTTCAAGTACAAAAATGAATTTTTCAGAAGCAATCGATTCAGATGGTGTGGTAAATGATAGGGACTGAACACGAATACTCAATTAATAATAATGATTTAAAAGCAGTACCTGTTTCAGATTTGATAATTGAAGAAATTTCTGGAAAAGTACAGAATGAATTTTCTTTTGGAACAGTTGGCATTTCAAAAGAATTACAAAAACACGTGATAGAATTTAAACCAAGCAGTCCTTCGGAAAGTGTTTTAAATCTTGAAAACCAGATTGTGACAGGTTTAAAAAATTTTTACGAAAAGACCAATAATAAGTACAAATTATTGGGGCTTGGAATGCACCCAACTTTAAATTTATCAGAAACTTCATTTTGGAACCACGATGAAAGGGAAGTTTTCGATACTTATGATAGAGTATTTAACTTAAGACAGCACGGATGGATGAATATTCAGGCTTTGCAGGTAAATATAGAATATTCAAGCGAAGAAGACCTCGTTAGAAAGCACAACAAGCTTCGAACGCTTTTGCCATACCTTGTAGCAATAACTGCATCCTCCCCGATAGTCGAAGGAAATGTAACGGGATACATGGATAACCGTCTTTTATATTACAAAAAAAATCAGAAAGAAATCCCGGAAATCTGTGGAAATTTAATACCTGAAAAACTCGAAAAATCTTCTGATTATGAAAAACTACTTGAAAAAATGTACGTAGAACTTAGAAAAAAAGATGCAGAAGTTTTATGTGAAGAATGGGTAAATTCAAGAGCTTTAATTGTAAGGCGTGGAAGAAAATGTGTTGAAATAAAAATAATGGATGAACAGGAATCTATTTATGCAGATATGGCCGTTTCAGCATTTATAAATTGTCTTTTAAGAGTTAATGATTTGAAAGTAGCAGAAGACGACGAAACAATACTTGAATTAACTGATATTGCAATAAAATCCGGAACAAAGAAATTAAAAGCAGAATTAGAATCTTTATATAAAAAAGCAGTTTCCGTTGCAACTGAAGAAGAAAAATCTTATTTAACTCACATTCAAAACAGGATTCAAAATGGAAATCTTTCAGAAATTATTCTTAAAAAATACAATTCTGAAAAAGACATTTCAAAAATATTAAATGAAGCAGAATTCTGTTTAAGAGAAAATAAAACGATGTTTTAGATTTTATTTTCACTTTTTTAATTTGTCCTGTAAATTTTTCGCAGGATTTTTAAATGAACATGGAACATTACACAAACATTTTCCACAAACGTCTGCAACTCCATATTTTTCATAAACTTTTTCATTTGATAAGCATACTTTATAACATTCCTTTCGATTAAATTCGTTTATTTTTAAAGCTTCTTTTTCACATTTTTCAATGCAAAGTTTGCAAGTACCATTATACTTATACAAACAGTATTCATAATCTGGTTTTTCATTAGGTTTTAATTTTACAGATGTAATCAAACTTCCAAATCGGCCGTTACAGCCTTTTTCTGTAATTAACATATTGTTTAGTCCAAAAGTTCCAAGTCCTGCAATTTTTGCAACGTGCCTGTGAGACCAATAGCTTATCAGTTTTTCTTTGTCAAAATTATGGGTTGGAGGAATTTTTGAAGAAGTATGATTCATTTCACCTAATTTTTCAGAGAGATAGTCGTTTAATTTTTCTATCATTTTATTTGTTTCAACATATGCAATTGCCCAAGTCTCAGATACAAGTCCGGGTTTTGCATTTCCAAGGTTAATTTCTTTTTCAAACGGCAAAAAGTAGCATATTACACTTTCTGATTCACTCAAAACTTCTTTTGGAGTTAGATGTTTTTCTGAAATTATATTCTTTAATTCTAAAAATTCTGGATTGTTGGAATCTGCAAATCCAACAATTGGGGTCAGCCATTTTGTTTTTGTGTTGTATTCTTTTGAATAATTTTTTACAAATTTAATAATAAGATTTTCAATTAATTTTTCCATAAATCTCACCATAACAACATGATTATCTGATTCTTTAGTTTTTTATATGTCTTCTTATAAAATATATTCAAAAATATCGGGAGATTTCAGATGCTAAAAACTAAACTTTGGGATATTGAATTTAAAAATCCAGTATTTCTTGCAGCAGGGGTCATGGGTGAAACTGGAAGTGCCCTAAAAAGGATAGCAAAAAATGGTGCAGGAGCAGTATGTACCAAATCTGTTGGAATTGAAAAAAAGCCTGGACACAACAATCCAACAATGGTTGAGGTTGAAGGCGGCTTTTTAAATGCAATGGGACTTCCAAATCCGGGTGCAGAGGAATATGCTGGAGAAATTGAACGAATAAAAGACGAAATGAAAAGAATGAATGTTAAAATCATCGGTTCAATTTACGGTAAAAACGATTCTGAATTTCAAAAAGCTGCTGAAATAATTGGAAATTACGTGGATGTTTTAGAATTAAACATATCATGCCCTCACGCAGGTGGCGGATACGGTTCATCAATCGGCCAGGATCCATATCTATGTAAAAACGTGGTATCTGCCGTAAAAGACGTTTCAGATATTCCAGTTATTGCAAAATTAACTCCAAATGTAACAGACATTAAAGAAATTGCAAATGCAGTTGTAAATGCCGGAGCTGACGGAATTGTTGCAATAAACACGCTTGGCCCAGGAATGGTAATTGATATTGAATCAGGAGTTCCAATCCTTGGAAATAGGGTTGGTGGAATGAGTGGAAAAGCAATAAAACCAATTGCAGTTAAAAATGTTTACGATATATGTTCAGCAGTGGATGTACCAGTAATCGGTGTCGGTGGAATTACAACTGGCGCAGATGCAATAGAATTTATGATGGCAGGAGCTTCAGCAGTTCAGGTTGGAACTGGAGTTTATTACAGGGGATATGACATATTCCAAAAAATAAATAACGAGATTGAAGAATATCTACTGAAAAAAGATTTAAAAATGTCCGATATCATCGGAATTGCCCAGAAATAATTTTTATTTTTTTATCCGATTTTAACAATCAGGAAACCTGTGCGTAGAATTTATATACCAAAAACGAGAATATATATAGTGAAACTGTTTTATTATTTTAAAATATTTCGTTATCTCAACTGTTTTAAAAGTTTAATCTGCTACTGAGGTGGTTATTTGTATAAAATTTTAAAAATTTCTGATACCGTGAGAATTCCCCCTAAAATGTTTGGAAACCCGTTAAGCGAAAACGTAAAAAGGGTTTTAATGGAAAAATACGAAGGAATTCTTGATAAGGACATCGGATTTATCCTTTCAATTGTTGATGTGGATAAAGTAAGTGATGGAAGCATAATTTACGGTGATGGTGCAGCATACCACGAAACAGAATTTAACGTGCTCACATACGTTCCAGAACTCCAAGAAGTAGTTGACGGAGAAATCGTTGATGTTGTTGAGTTCGGTGCTTTTGTAAGACTTGGCCCCCTTGATGGTTTGATTCACATTTCACAGATTATGGATGATTTCGTAAGCTTTGACCCAAAAAGAGAAGCAATTATTGGAAAGGAAACAGGCAAAGTTTTAGAAAAAGGCGACAGAGTAAGAGCTAGAATAGTTGCAGTAAGTTTAAGAGAAGAGAAAAAAAGAGGCAGCAAAATAGCTTTAACAATGAGACAGAATGGTCTTGGAAGACTTGAATGGCTCGAAGATGAAAACGAAACACTAAGTGAAGAAAATTAATTTTTTCACCATTATTATTTTTTATTTAATTTTAATTTGAGGTGAATTTAAATGAATGCATGTTTAAGATGCAAATACATCACAAAAGAAGATACCTGCCCAATTTGTGGATTTGATACTTCAGAAAATGTTAGGGGTTTATTAATCGTACTCGACCCTCACAACTCAGAAGTTGCAAAAAAAGCAGGAATTGACATAAAAGGAAAATATGCATTGAGCGTTAAATAACTTGAAATTTGAATTTTTGTTATAGTGACCTTTATGTATTTATTAAACGACAAAGTAGCTCACGAATTGAAAAAACCTTTCGGAAAAGTATATAAGGAACTTCCCATTATAGAAGGAAAGGTCGTTTCTATAGGTGATGTTACTACAAAACACCTTTTATTGAATGGTATAATACCAGACTTATCAATTTTGGACTTTAAAACTAAAAGAAATATTCCTGTTGACATCCCTCACAAATTTAAAACAATTTTTGAGGTCGAAAATCCTCAAGGGTGCATTTCTGATGAAGCCATAGAAAGGATTAAATACCTTTCCACCATACATGATAGAGATATGGCTTTAATCATTAAGGGTGAAGAAGACTTACTTACGATTCCTGTAATAAAGTACTTCCCCGAGGATACCTCAGTCATTTACGGACAGCCTGATGAAGGCATGGTACTGTTAAAAATCACAGACGAACTGAAACAGAAAATTGAAAAACTTCTAAAAAACATGGAAACAAGGTGATATGGTATGGATATAAGCATTATCTCAGACAAAAATAACCCATTATTACACAGAAGGGAAATAAAATTCACAGTATCTTTTGATGCAGCTACCCCTTCAATCAAAGACGTAAAAATGAAACTTGTTGCAGTTTTAAACGCAGACAAAAAAGTTCTCGTTGTTGACACATTAGACCAGGTTTTTGGTAAATTGGAAGCAGAAGGTTACGCAAAAATCTACAACGACGAAAAAGCAATGTCAGCAATTGAAACAAAATCCGTTTTAGAAAAAAACAAAATTGAAGAAGAAGCAGAAGTAGCGGAGGAATAATATGGCAGCTAAAAAAGGAAAAAAAACATCAACAAAAAAATCAGACTACTACAAAGTTGAAGGAAACACTGTAGTAAGATTGAAAAAAGTATGTCCAAAATGCGGTGCAGGCGTATTCATGGCTGAACACTTAAACAGATTCGCATGTGGAAAATGTGGACATTTGGAATACAAAAAGAATGAAAAAGCAGAAAGTGAAGAATAATTTTTTTTACTAACTTAAACCTCTTTTAACGTTATTTAATTCTTTTTTTATTACTTCCAATTTAATCTACACCCTATGTTCAATAAATTACAAATTTTTCAATTTAGTTAATCTAAACTCCCCAAGGTACGAATATCCACAACAGGATTTTTCAAAAGCCCGTAAATGCTGATATTTTTACTGGGATTTTTTACAGGAACGTAAGCTTTTGATTCAGGGCATTTTTGGAATTTTCCAAGAACACATAACATATCCATTGAAAACTCAAACTGTTCTTTAGGATAGTGGTACTTGAAATATTCTAAAATCCATTCTGGTGGTTTTTCAAGGTTTATAATATCTTCATGCATTGCCCAATGGCATATAACGTTAATTAGTTCCATGGTTACCCCCAATTTACATTAACGGCACTAATTAGCATTTGGTAGATATGTAAAAAATAGTTATATTTTTTATTTTTAGGGAGTTTAACATAAACTACATGATAATATTTTTAAAAAGCCATAAATATAGTTTACTATCCATCAAAACAACCTAATTTTGATTAAACGTAGTTTAATTGGCAATTCAAGGTTTTAAAAAATTAAATTTTATTTATTATTAATTAAATTTTCATCTATGAATTCTTTTAAGGCCAATTTAATCTCTTGAGTAGTAGTCTGGTATAGTTTTACTTTGTCTTTTAAGGTTTCAATTCTTTTTTCGCCCATGGTGTTGTATATGATTATATCAGGGTTTTCAAGAAGTAAATTTTCAACCGGGGATCCTCCCCCATTGCCGTCACAAGGAGTATTTTGAACCCTTGAAATGTTCACTACTTCATAATTTTCGTCAATTTCAAAAATTAAGAATAACGCAGTTTTTCCAAAATGTTCACAGATTTTGTTTTCAAATACGGGTACTGCTATTTTCAAATTATCACTCTGATTTTTATTTTCTAAAACATCCTTTTCTTTTAAATTTCTGTAATCCATATCTCTCATCATTTATATATTTAAATATATTTTAACGCGTATGTGGGGATATGTAATGGCGTAAAAATTGATATAATTATTTTTCTTTTCATAATTTTAAAAATCGAGCTATTATATTAGATATTTTTATTAAAAAATTTAAAAAAAGTAATTTAAAATTAGTTTAATTTTGTTAAATTTCCATTCAAGAATTCATTTAATGCTGATTCAGTATCTTCCAAAGAGGTTTGATATAGTTCAACAACGCTTGCAAGCGCATTTACGCTTCTTTGACCCATATTTACGAAAACAACTGCATTAACTCCTTCAGAAAGTAAAGTTTGAACTGTGGTTCCAGGTCCCTGTGCATGGGCGTGTTCAGCTTCGTGAGCAGCTCCATGACAAGGGGAGTTTCCAACTTGTTTTGAGCCAATTATTTCATTATTTTCGTTTATTTCATAAATCATAAAAAATGGAGTTTTTCCAAAATGCGAACAAACTGTTTTTTCATCAAGTACAGGAATTGCTAATTTCAAATTATCGCCTTATTTTTTTAATTAACTATATTAAAATCTCCCTCTTCCAAAGCCCATTCCTCTTTTGCCACCTCTGCCCGCACCGCAAAAGCTATTTCTCATTCCGCGAGCATCGATAACATTATCTTCAGAGATTTCTTTTGATAACTGATTTACATCTTCATCAGATATATCATTACCAGTTTCTCTTTTAATGATATTTTTGATTTCATCAGAAGTCAAACCCATTCTAAAAAATCTTCTAATTCCAAGTCCAGGGTAGGCAGTCGTGTTGGTTAATTTTCTGCAAATACAATTTCTATGAAGTCTGTAATCCATATAATTCACCTTATTTTATGCAATAACTATTTTCGCACATATGTGCATATTTATTATATTAAAAAACAACTATATAATACTACCCTTTTTTAGAAATTGCAGGTTTTAAGTCAATATTGGGTTATTAACAAAAAAACAAAATGTGATTATTTGAGTTTGCCGTAAAAATCATTCCAAATTCTTTTAATTTCACTACCTGCAGGGCATTCATAATTTACAACGGGAATTCCATTCTGAATCGATTTATTTACCGTGATATCAAACGGAACTTTTCCTAAAATTTCAAAGCCAGATTTTTCGCAGTAATCAGTTATTTCCGAAGTTTTTTCGAGGTTTATATCATATTTATTAATTATTACATAGCTTTTAATATCAAAAAATGAGGTAAGTTCTAAAACACGGCTTAAATCATCAAGACCTGACTGTGTAGGTTCCGTTACAACTACTGCATAGTCACACCCTGTAAGTGATGCAATTACAACGCAGCCAATTCCCGGAGACCCATCAATTAACAAGTTTTCAAAACCCTTGTTTTCGAGAGAATTTTTTCTAACTTCAGTTACGATTTTTCCAGCGCCTTCTGCTCCAATATTTAGTTTTGCGTAAGATAAATACCCATCTTTAATTTTACAGGAAAAAACATGTCCTGTAACGTTATTTACCATTTTTACAGCATCAACAGGGCAGACGTATTCGCATAAACCGCAACCTTCGCATTTTAATAAATTTACTTCTATTTCGGTAGTTATTGCACCAAATCGACATTCTAAACATTTTTCACATTTAATGCATTTTTCAGGGTCAATAACTGCGCTTTGAGAACCGATGTAGTTATTGGTTTTAATTATCTCATTTTCAAACATTAAGTGTAAGTTTGGAGCTTCAACATCGCAATCAGCGATATTTTTTTTATCTAATAATTCTGAAAATGAAGAAGAAATGGTAGTTTTTCCAGTTCCACCTTTTCCGCTTATTATAACAATCTGTTTCATAATATCGACCTCTTTTCAAGTTCAGAGGCAATATTCTGTAAATTTTCTGTAAATTCAACGTCAGAATTAATTAAAAGGTCTCCTTTTGAATATTTATTTGCAATATTTCTTGAAAACGGAATTTTTCCCAAAATATCGATTTTTTCATTTTTACAGTAATTTTCAATGATAAAATCAAATTCATCAGATTTATTGATCAAAACACCAAATGGAATTTTTAAATACTTCAAAACTTCAACTGCAATTTTTAAATCGTGAAGCCCAAATTTGGTCGGTTCTGTAACGAGAATTGAATAGTTGCTATCTTCAACAGTGGTTATGACACTGCAAGAACTTCCCGGAGGTGCATCAAGTATGTTTATTGATTTTTTATCTAAACATTTTTTTAAGTTGGATATTACGGGAACTCCTGACGGTTCCCCTATATTCAAAACTCCCCTAAACACGCCTAAATTCGGGGTATTTTTAGATTTTCCAGATTCTATTTTCCCAATTTCTCTTGAAATTTCTGAAATTGCCTGAACAGGGCATGCGATGTAACAGAGTCCGCAGTCGTGACATAATTTTTCAAAAACAGTTGAATTGTTTGGGGTTATTGAAATAGCGTTAAATTTACATAATTTACTGCATTCGCCACAGTTTGTACATAAACTTTTATTAATTTCTGGAACTTTTTTAAAGACCTTTTTTTCATTTTCAATATCGGGTTTTAAAAAAATAAACCCGTTTGGCTCTTCTACATCAAAATCAAGGTAATTAACATTATTATATTTTTTTGATAGAAGAACGCTTAAATTAGTAGATATTGTAGTCTTTCCAGTCCCGCCTTTTCCGCTCAATATTGAAATGTTCATACTTTTTCCTTACATGCCATGATGTGGCTGTCCAGGCTGTTTTATTTCAGATAATTCATTTTTTTCAAATAATTCGATATTTTCAAGAACCGTATTTGCAGTTCCCTTGTAAATTTTGATATTTTCGCCATCTAAAACCTGTTTTGCATTTGGGCCCATGTTACCGCTTATTACTGCATCGATGTTTTGTGAAATTACTGTTTGTGCAGAGCCGATACCTGCGCCGTGTGCAGAATCTCCATTTGTATTATCGATTACGCTGAATTCTTTTGAATCAGTATCGTAAATTATAAAATAGGGGCTTCTTCCAAATCTTTGTTCAAAATTGCTTTCTAATGTATTTCCGGTACTTGTAATACAGAGTTTCATGACTGTTCGCCTCGTTTTACTTTTGTAAAAATGTGTAGTAAGATTCTATATATAGTTATCCCCATATGTGCAATATTTAAAAATCCTATTTTTTCAAATGTACTCAAAAAAATACGCTAAAATAAAATAATAAAAAAGCACACCCTGTTAAAAAATTTAAAAACGGTTTAAATGGTATTTAAGCGAGATATAAAAGTAAAATAAATAAAATGGCAACTGCAACTATCAAAAGGGTTATTCCAATTAAAAAGTACTTTTTAAAGCTATCGTTTTCATGTATCTCTTTACCAAATCCTGCAATTATCAGCAAAAATCCTGAAATTGGGAGTATGATTAGCATCGAGTCCCAATCTTTTGTTATTTCAAGGTATGCGGTTATTACAATAAAAAGTACCCCAAATGAAATATTTATTTTTTGTAAGTCTCTTAACATCTGTTCATCAGATTTCATAAAAAATCACCTTCCCCCAAGGTAATATCTTTTAAATCTGTTATTGGTTATTTTTTAGCCCAAGAATACTTAACGTTCTTACTATATCTGTTTTAGAAATTATTCCCATGATATTTCCATTATCCGAAACATAAACACGGTCGGTGTTTGTCATGCCCTGAATTAATTCGTTTAATTTTGCATCTGGCGATACCATTACTGGTGGAGACATCAAATCTTTTATTTTGGTTGTTTTTGATTCAGCAGAAGATATTTCATTCATTGTAATCGTTCCAATAATGTTTCCATTTTCAAGTACCGGGTAGCCCAAAAATCTGTTTTTAAGCATTAAATTTAAAACATCGTCAACAGTATCTTTCGAATCAACATAAACAATGTTTTTGGACATTATATCTTTTGCAGGAACGTTTTGAAATAGTGTATCTGCAACGAGTGCCCGGTATTCCTGGGACGCTCCAAAGTAGATAAATACTGCAATTAAAACGAGGATTACATTGAAATTTATTAATCCTGCAATTAGCAAAAGGAGTGCAAAATACTGGCCAACTGTTGATGCAATTTTTGTTGCCTTCATATAACTCATTTTGGTTAATTTTGAAAGAAGTGCCCTAAATACCCGTCCTCCATCCATCGGAAATGCTGGAAGTAAATTAAAAATCCCAAGAAGTATATTTAATCCTCCAACAGTTTGAAAAAGCGGGTATTCTGCTAATGTGTAGTCAGTCACTGTTGAAATGCCAAGAAGTGCGCTTCCAAGTATTAAACTGACTAAAGGCCCTGCAATCGCGATTTTAAACTCCCCTTCTTTTGAAATTTCGCTCATCATTGCCATTCCACCAATTGGCAGGAGCAGTATTTTTTCTATTTTTACGCCATATTTTTTTGCAACGTACGAGTGCCCAAGTTCGTGCAAAACTACGGATGTGAATAAAAACATGTATAAAATTAGCCCTTCAATGCCCCAGAAGTAAAAAACAACAACTAACAGTAGTATAAACGTAATGTGGAGTTCTATAGGGATTCCCATCACGCGTGCTATTTTAAAAGATTGCAAAAATTTCCCCTCCAAATTCGATATAGTATATTATTGATATCTACATATTAATAATGTGTTTTGATGAGTTTATTTAATCGGATAAATTCAAAAATATTAAAAAAACAGTAAATTGGTAATTTTTTGATTTAATCTTTCTTTTTTGAATATTCTATGATTTTTAGAAGTATTTTTTCAGCTTCTTTTAAATTGTCATTTGAAATATTCATGTCAAGTTCTAAGAAAAGGGTTTCTATATAATCAGTATACTTTCCTTTTTCGATTAAAAGCTCTTTATAGTCGTAAATCATCTTTCTAAATTTTTCCTGCTTTATTTTTGCCATATCGTCTTTGATATTGTCCCAGATTGTTGATTTTTTTAGGTCGTATTCTTCGGCAATTTTTCGAATACTTTTGCCGTCGATGATTTCTTCGATAATTTTTTTCTTGATGTCGCCTTCAACTTTTTTTGGTCGTCCAACTTGGTCTGTAATAGATACATCAACCCCAAATATTAAAAGACGGTTCAAAGCTCCTTTATTTTTCTTTTCCATGTATTCATATACCGATTTTGGCATTGTAACTTCGTCTATTCCTTGTTTTATTAAATCCTCTACCTCTGTTTTCGATAAATATTTTGAGGTGTGGTAAGTTTTATATTTTTCAGACATTTTTATCATCTTTAAATTTCGTTTAAATTGGATTTTTAACGTTAAAAAAGTGTTTTGACATCCGGTTAACCAATTAATTGGTTTTTATTATTTAAAAAGTTATTTGTGGGTAAATTATTTGAAATTATTTAAATTTGGCCACTTTTATTTTAATTTTTAAAAGATATATTTTCGGAAGAATTGTCCGAAAAACATTTGAAAATTTGTTCAAAGGTCGTACCAATCTCCAATTTTAGTAAGTTCCTTTTTAATGTCGTCAACAGTAATTTTCAAGTAGTGCATTGTGGTGTTTATTGACTTGTGCCTTAAATATTTACTCACTTTTTCAAGCGGAACTCCATCATTTAACAGGTGTAGTGCCCTACTTCTTCTAAATGTATGTGTTGAAAACTCTTTATGAATTTTGGCGTCTTTAGTATATTTTTTGACGAGTTCCCATGCATATGTCCGGTTTTTGAACTTAAAAAGTTGGTCATTATCTTTTAAATCGTTATCAACGATATGTCCGAAAATATCTTCGTTTAACCACTCCGGAATAACGCAGATTTGGAATGTTTCGGTTTTAGTGTCTAACAATTTACAAACGCCTTCGTTTAAATTTATATTTTTTACTTCAATTGTCAAGAGTTCTGAGACCCTGAGTGCCATTCCATAGAGCATTTTAAAGAACAGTTTATGTTCTTTAGAGTCTACCGAATCGATAAATACTTTTAACTCGTCTTTTGTAAGCCAGTCTTTACAATAATGCCTTGTCATGGTATCAACATAAATTTAAGTTCTTAAATATTCTCAATTGTTAATTTAATATTGTATTCATTCTTTATATAGTTATTTGGCTATTTTTAACCGTTTTTGTTTATATGTATTATTTTATATATTCAAATATTTCTACTTATAATTTTATTTACTAATCTATCTAAATATTAAAATATTTATTTATATAACTAAATAGATTCTATAATTACGGTATTTTGTCCGGATATTTTAAACTAACAATTTATCTAAAATGTTAGGTTTGAAAAATAGTATATACAAAATCAAAAAATAGCTTTTTTTAGCTACAATTACGAGATTAATGGATAAATTTAACGAAAAAAAGATTCATTCTATTTTTAATTTTTAAAAAGTAGATATTAATTTTTTAAAATTTCTAAAAAAGGATAATTAATCGAGGTAATACTTAAAAAACGAATTAAATGGGGTTTTTTTATGGTAAATTATCAATGTAATATTGATATTAATTTATAACCATATTATAATAGTAAATACTAAGATTAGTTATAATACTCATACATATCGACATTTTTCGGGCGCAATGTATATATTACTCTATAATGATATTATATTTTGTAGTAGGTATCTGATTAAACGATATATAATAATAGTAAAAAGACGATTTGAAACTATTTTTGGGGTTAATTTAAGGGAATGGGATAAACACGGTGTTATAACTATTCGGGGGAAATGTATTTAGAACATAACAGGGGTTAGTCACATTTCGGGGGGCGTGTGGCTAATCGATATTTTTTTACTTTTGAGAGTTTTAGAAGTTTTTCATTTTTTAAATTTTAAATTTATTTTTTATTTTTATTTTTACTTTTTTAGTCCAGTCAACAGATAACTTGATATAGGAGTATATGCTATTACTGATAGTTGGCGATGGATTGAATGTAAATCCTTTTGATCGGAAAGACTAATAGTCAAAGCCCAAATTTCTCCATGTCGTTATGATTTATGAGGGTTTGACTATAACCTCGTGAATCATAATTTGGGAGTTAATTTACTCTTTTTAAATTTATGATTTTTTCAAAAGATTATTCAGAATTTATATTCGTATTCATTTTTGACGTAAAATTCAAAAAAGAGGATATACTATGGAAAGTTTTAAAAATTTAGGTTTATCTGACGAGATAATAAAAGCGTTAGAAAAGAAAGGTTTCACAAACCCAACCCCTATTCAAGAACAAGCAATCCCTATTTTAATTGAAGGAAAAAGAGACGTTGTCGGCCAAGCTCAAACAGGTACCGGAAAAACCGCAGCATTTGGTATCCCTATTTTAGAAACAATTGACGAAAGCTCAAGAGACACACAAGCACTTATTTTAGCACCTACAAGAGAACTTGCAATACAGGTTGCAGAAGAAATCGATTCAATCAAAGGTTCAAAAAGATTGAACATCTTCCCAGTATACGGTGGCCAGTCAATTGACAGACAAATCAGAGAATTAAAAAGAGGAGTTCAAATTGTTGTTGGAACCCCTGGAAGAATACTCGACCACATTTCAAGAAGAACAATAAAACTCGAAAACGTTTCATATGTAGTTTTAGACGAAGCTGATGAAATGTTAAACATGGGATTCATTGACGATGTAGAAGAAATCTTAAAATCAGTAAGCACTGAAAAAAGAATGCTTTTATTCTCAGCAACACTTCCTGACAGCATCATGAAACTTGCTAAAAACTACATGAGAGAATACGACATCATCAAAGTTAAAAGACAGCAGCTTACAACAACTTTAACTGACCAGTCCTACTACGAAATTCACTCAAGAGATAAATTTGAATTACTTTCAAGAATTATCGATGTAGAAAAAGAATTTTACGGTTTAATCTTCTGTAAAACAAAAGCAGATGTTGATGAAATCTCAAGCAGATTAACAGAAAAAGGATACGCTGCAGAAGGTCTTCACGGAGATATGACCCAAGCACAAAGAGAAAAAACACTTGAGAAATTTAAAGCAAGAAAAATCAACGTTCTCGTAGCAACCGACGTTGCAGCAAGAGGAATCGATATCAGCGACTTAACACACGTTGTAAACTACGATATCCCACAAAACCCTGAATCATACGTTCACAGAATTGGAAGAACAGGAAGAGCTGGAAAACAAGGTTACGCAGTTACATTTGTAGAACCTTCGGAATTCAGAAAATTCAAATACATCCAGAAAATCGCAAACACTGAAATCAGAAAAGAAGAAGTTCCGGATGTTAAAGACATAATCGGAGCTAAGAAAAGAAAAATTGTTTCAGGAATAAAAGAAGTTTTAGAATCTGGAAAATACAACGACTGCGAAAAAATGGCTGCTGATTTATTAGAAGATGCAGATCCACAAGAAGTTCTTTCAGCAGTTTTAAAATACGCATTGAAAGATGAATTAAGCGAATCCAACTACAAGAGAATTGGAAAACCTGCAAACAGGGAAGGAAGAGACAGAGGCGAAGGAAGAAGTGAAGGTAGACGAGACAGAGGCGAAGGAAGAAGATCCTTTGTATCTGGCGGAAACGTTAGGTTATTCGTTGCTCTTGGTAAACTCGACAAAATGAACCCTAAAAAATTAGTTGACCACATCTCAAAAAAATCAGATGTTAAAGGAAGAGACATCGACGATGTAAAAGTATTTGAGAAGTTCTCATTTGTAACAGTATCTTCAGACAATGCAGAAATAATCCTCGATTCATTCAAACATGAAAAAAGAGGAAGAAGATCAATAATCGAAGTTGCAAGCGGCAACTAATTACTTTTCTTTTTAATTAAAATTATTTTAAATTCTTTTTTTCAATTTTTAAAACAGAAAATCTTTTTCGGAAATTTTATAGGTTTGTCAAAAATATTAAAATTCTAATAGTTACATTCCTGATGATTTTATTTACTTATGTTACTGATTCATCAAGAATTTAAAATATTTTACTTTTAATCATCATCACAATCATCACAATCATGATGATGATCATTATGACAGCATTCTGTGTCGTAAATTGAAGAATCCGTCCTGTTCGAATTGCCCTCTTTAATATTTCGAATCTCTTTTTTAATATTTCGAATAAATAGCGTTAAAATTGTCGCCATAACTAAACAAGAGCCTGCTAAAATCGGTAGTAACGATACCATAGTTTTACCCCTTATTTATTTTCATCAAAATAACAAATTAATATTTATGTCGGGTCTATTTTAATGTAATTATATTTATGAGTGTTTGTAACAATTCTTAACAAAAACAACCTATTCCCACTTTAGAAATTTTAAAAAAGATTATTTTTATTTGAATTAATTTTTTTAATCAATATTATTTCGAAATTGAAATATACGTTTTTCAACATAATTTTATCAGAGTCGTTTAGGGGGCGGTATTTTTGAGCGTTTACGATTTTGATTTAAACCTTCAAAAAGTATTTTACAATTATTTTAAAGATTTTAAAAGTGTAACTTGGAAAAACTGGTTAGATATATCTTCAAGCGAAGAATACGAAGAAGCAATTTTTAAAAATTCGGGTCTTTCAAGAGATATTCTCGATGAAATTCATTTAAAAAAAACTGATCCAAAGGATTTTTCACTAAATCCAAAAGTGTTTTTAAAGAATGGTCTCGAAAAAGAGGATGTACACGATTTATTTTTGAACGACACCGCAATTGTAACTCACACTTCAGGAACTTCTGGTGGGGATATTACAAAATTAAAGTGGTTTTTGATTTCAGATGATTTTTTAAAACGAGTCTGGGTTCCCGGAATGCAGGCAATATTTGAATCAAGCGGTTTATCAAAAAATAAGTCGGCAGTGATTTTTGTTCCAAGCCGTATCAAGGTTGATGGACTTTCAAAAGTTGAAGATTTAAATCTTATTCGCCTTTACACGTCGGAATTTTCTCAACGGGTTGTTTTGTCGCACATTCGCCCTTCTTCATATTTAATCGACGAATACAAAAATGCGCTGAATATACTTACAATTTCAAAAATACTAACTCTTGATGATATTTCTGTAATTTCTGCCCCTGCTGCAACGATTATCAAATGGGCAGATATTGATAAATTAAAAATGGGACTCGAAAAATCAATAAACTCGATCGATTGGAATAGTTTAGGAAATGAAAATTCAGGAGCTTTCGAACTAAAAAAATTGTACGAAAGAATTGGAATTGATAATTTTGCAATTGAGATTCAAAACCGGCTTTCAAGAGCACTTACAGATTCTACACTGATATTTAGCATAACTTCCCTTTCAAAAGATGAATGGGCGAAAATCCGGAAATTTATGGGATGGAATGTTGGTGAAGAAAAGTTTACAAACCTTTATGTTGGAAGCGAAATCGGGCCGTTTGCAGGGGGAATAAATAAAGAAGATAATTATCGAATGTATGTATTTCCCTTAACGTATCCCGTAATTGAACGAAAAGGAAAAAAAGAATTTATTTCTAAAACTAAAGATAATTATGGGGTTTTACTTGTTTCAAGGCCGGGTTCAATTCCATTAATAAATATCGATACTGGCGATGTAATAACTATTTTAAATCAAGAAGGGGTTCCAAAAATTTCCGGTGAAATTTTAAGGTCTGGCTTTAAATTAAAATTAGAAATGAAACTTGAAGGTTTTCCAAAAAATACCGAATTTTTTGCAGGAGATTACTTTGATATTGGTGGAATTGAGGTATTCAACCCTCGAAAGATGGTTTCGTGTATGGGGCAGAGATTTGGATTGGAAAAAGATAATCCTGTACTTTTGGTTTCAGGGGAATCTTACAAAATGGTTTTACCGCTTGAAAATAATAAAAATGTGCTTATTGATAAAATAAAAGAAGAAATGCCAAACTGTTCTATCGGGCAGGATATTGAAGAAGCTCTGAAAAATGATAAGATTTCCGTTGAAATGGGGAATACAAATGTTAAAACTTCCATTGATCACACGGAACTTTTAGAAAAGGTTAAAAAAGGCGATCTTCCAAAAGGGGTCCTTAAAAAATGGCCATTTTATATTTTAAATGTACCTGAAAATTCAAAAATTTAAAAAAATCATTTTTGTTTTAAATTTTGAGCATGGAAAAGTATTTATAGAATAATCACCCTTATTAAGTTGTTCGTGCGGAGATGGCCCAGCCTGGTACGGCGCGGGACTGCTAATCCCGTTACTCTCTGAGTAACCCGAGTTCAAATCTCGGTCTCCGCGTTTCTCTTTTGATGTGGTTTTTTCAAGTTTTATTTATATAGTTTTTATACTGATTTTCTTTCTTAGGTCACAAATTTACTCCTATGACGTTTACCGCTCCTATTGACGTGAGGGGTAAGGGGACCAAAAGGACGATGACCAGTCAGGGTTAGGTAATTATTAACAAATACGTGGGATTTTCCTAAAAAATAATAAAACTTTTCCTAAATATTGTGTTTTAGATTTTTTTCAAAAATAAAAATATTTTGGTAACCATGGTAACTTTAATATTTATTTTATAATCTATTATTTAATTTAAAAAATACTTTTAATCTGTCTATTTTTTAGGTTACCAAAAAGTTACCAAAAAGTTACCACGTGGTAACCTCTAAAAAATATAATAAAATAAGGATAAATTATAATGTTTTTAAAAAAAGAAAAGTTAAAATTCGTCAACATTGATTTTGTAGAAAAGTTCAGCTTCTTTTGAATAATATAATTCGTTTCCTTTTTTGATTTCTTCAATTACTTCATTTTCTGGAACAATATATCCAACTAAGAACTGTTCAACTGTAAATGTTTTTTCTGAAAGCAGTTCTATCGAATTAGTTTCAAGGTCCTGAAATTTAATTTTCTGGAGTTTGTGGACTGAAAGTCTGTCATCAAGTACTTCTTCAACTGATTCGATTTTTCGGACTGCATTTGCAAATGAATCAGGATTTAAATAATTTTTATAGTCTTCAAATGCTTCAAAACCTGTCAATGCTATTCTATAAAGTGTCGCTTTTAGAATACCATTTAATTCATCATGTTTTTTTACATTATTCAAGATTTTTTCTTCAATTTCTGTCATGTTGGTTTCACCTGTTTATTTTAGTATTATGTTTTACTTTTTTACAACATAACTTATAATTTAGATATTATTTAAAAGTTTCTTTTTTTACAACGTAGTACTAAAATAAAATATTACTATATATCTAAAACAAAATACTATTTTATTTAAAAAAGATAGTGAAAGCATGTTAATTGAAACCCTTGGAAAAAAACACGTTCGAGAAATCTTAGATTTGTTAAATTTCCACGAAAGAATTTATTTTGGTGAAATCTGCGAACATGTTGCAATTAATAAGGGTAACCTAAGTAAAATTTTAAATTTGCTTGTTAATATTAGGATTTTAAAAAAGGAAGAAGAAGAGGAAGGTAAAAAATTAAATAAAACTTACTATTCTCTTACTGATTTTGGAAAAGAAGCTTATTCACTTTATAATGTTGAAAAAGAAATTGAAAGTAAGTATTCTTTTGAATAGAATTTGATTTTTGAAAGATTATAATGATATCCCTAAATCGTCTGAAAAACACTTAAGCTGTCGTTCTGTCATTGGCCACAGTTTTTTTAATGCGTGTTTTGTTGTTCGGTCGTTTAACAAATGATAAATCAGTAACACTACAGGTTGTCTGTATAATTTATTTTCAGAGTAACTTCTGTTTATGTATCTTTCATATCGGCCTTCTATAGAATTTATAACGTTATTTACGTCTAATTCTGAAATAAGTTCATCAAGTTCTTCCAAAATTAATAAATTAAGTTTTTCAGAGTAATTTTCTTCATAAAATTTGGAGTTGTCACTATTCAATAATTTTATGTACTCGGGTAGTAATTTATCTAAAAAACCTCTGTAATATGCCTCTTTTTGGGAAACAAGTTCATCTACTTCCATATATAAATCATCAACAACTTCAATTAGTGCCATACATTTTGCAACGTTTCTGTATAGTTTACTGTTTGGATGGTTTTTTTTATATAACTTATCATGAGTAACTTCACTGTATGAATGTTGCATTAGTGTTCTAATCTGTATTTCACAAGGCGTATCTACAGGGATTTGGCATTCTTCATACGTAATAGGTTCTTTATTTTTTACAACATAATGGACAGATTGGTAGTCAAAAACATTGGGTTTATGTATTCTTTCATCATCAAAATCTTTGTCTTTACTATAGTCCCAGATATCAATGCTTTTAATAATATTTTCTATCTTGCGTATGTCTGAACCAAGAAGCACCACAAAACGAACCCCTACTTTATCCTCAATTTGAGCATAGGGGTCTTTATAATTCTTATTTCTATTAAATGCCTTATCTACAATAGATTTTATTTCCTTTAATCTCGGTTCACAATTTATTTTTAGAAAATTCTCTGAATTGGGCATATCTTTTATTTTATTACATATTTCTTTTTTAACATACATGCCCCATGCCTTAAAAATAGGCATTTCTTTACAATATTTCTCAATAAATTGTTTTTCATCCATAATTTCACAGATTATTGTTTACTAAGTTTACCACGTATTTTTACAATAGTATGTTCATCTGTTGATTCTACTATTTCTACGGGTTCCTGGGTTTCTTCAAATGAAAATTTAAGCTGTACACCTGATGAAAAAGAAAGAGTTCTTGATTTAAGTTTTTTCTTAATTGGTTCTATATCTTTTGGAACGCTATGGAGTGGAACTTCTTTTTTTTCTAATTTATCTAAAAATTCAACTTGATAATCTGGTTCAATATACGTTTCAACAAATTCTTTTGCATTGATTTCTTTGGTATTTGAAGTAAGGTATGAATACACTTGATTGACTTTTAATACCTTTTCTTCTTGTGGAATCGGGAGGCCTGCAACAATGCTTTTCGCACCTTCCAAAAATCTTTTAGTGGCCCTTGCAGAATCTTCTAATGAACATCCAAGAAATGTATTGTAAAAATATATTGCAACATTGTTTTTTACAGCAGTTTTGGAAGTATTATCATCAAAAACAAATGCTTTGAAATCTTCTTTATTTCTAAGGCCTGATTTAGATCTATCTTCTGGATTCACATCGATAAATATTCCTACTTTATAAAGTTTCTGTGTTTCAGTTAATAGTAAATTTGAGATATACTGTAATTTATTATCTGTAAATTCGAATCCATCTTCCATTTCTGCTTTTATTACTGCTGAAAAATCATTCATTTCAGGGCCAGTCTGCCCTGTAATTATGATTACAATACCATTTGGAATATTTGGATTCGTTGCCTGTGCTTCTTGTAGATTCCATGTAAGTTGTTTAGTAGTTTCCACGTATTTATTCCAAAATTCTGGATTTTTATGATCTTTTTCAGGATTGGCATATTTGTATGTAGCTAAGTATGCCATTTTTTGAAAAGTACTTTCGGGGCTATCATTAGTAATTTCTAGATTCATCCTCTTAGATTCTTTATTTAAAACCCAGTTTAACCTATATTCTAACGCTTTTTTTCCTTCTTTGTCTAATTTTTCAAAATTATCACTAAAAATTGGTTTTTTAGCTTCTTCATCAGGAATTCTTTGGAATATTTGATGAACTATTATATTATCTAGAATAATATCTTGAAGTAAGTCTGTCATTAATTCACCCTCAATAACATAGTTAAACTAAATTAACTCCCACATAAATATAAAATTTCCGAAAAGAATTAAACGATTTAAATTTGATTAAAATAATCTTTTTTTGAAATTTTAATGAATAGAAAACAGTGTTTAGTGATTTTTAAAGCTGATGAATAAAAAAAGAGTTATTTTTTTGATTTTTTCATCTTGTCGTTCCATGAATACATTTCATCATGGTGGCCGTAGTTGTCGATATATATTATTTTTTCATCTTCATCAACGAAATAAAGCATAACAAAAGAATCATAAACATGCAAATGCCTAAAACCGGCGAGTTCACCCGTCATTGGAATACCTCGATTGGGATATTCAAGGATTTTATCAAATGCAGAGTCAATGGCATCTGCATGAACTTTATCTTTTTTAAAAATTTTTTGGAGTTTTTTCTGGACCCTTTTGTCGCGAATCGCTAATTTCATATCACTCATTCTAATCCCAAATGTTTTCTTCTGGATTTTTTATCTGTTATATCGATAAAATCAGTTCCTTTACTGTGTTCTAATGTTTCTTTTACAAATGCCGGGTTATATTCTAAAGCATCTTTACCGTAGCTTGCAAATTGAGAAATAAACATGTCTATTGCGATAGATTTTTTAGGGATTGAATGTTGAGCCTTAAATATTTCAATAATTCTGTTTGAATCTTCACTTAAATCAACTTGAACTTGAACCATATGTATCACCGTGATATATATTATATCAGTATGATATATCATATATCATCAAATTATATATACTCTTTACTTTTGCTCATGTTCTCGCTCATGATTATTTTACTTCTCTGGCCGTATTTTTCGAGCAGTTTTTAATATTATGCCCCTGCCTTTTAGAATTCGTCAACATTGATTTTGTAAAATAAATCAGCGTCTTTTACGTAATATAATTCGTTTCCTTTTTTTATTTCTTCCATTACCTTATCTTCTGGAACAATATATCCAACCAAAAACTGATCAATTGTTAAATTGCCTTCTGACATAATTTCTGTAGTTTTTGTTGTTAAATCTGGTAATTTGATTTTTTGTAATTTGTGAACTGATAACCTGTCATCTTCAACCAGTTCGACCCATTCGATTTTTTTAACAACGTTTGAAAATGAATCTGGATTTGCGTAAGTTTTGTAGTCTTCAAATGCTTCAAATCCTTCTAAAGACATTTTATAAAGTGTTGATTTTAAAATATCGCTCAACTCTTCGTGGCTTTTTAGATTTCTTAAAACTTTTTCTTCTATTTCTGCTGACATTTGTTTTCACCTTCTTTAATTTTGACTTCTACTTGTTTTCCAACGAGTTTTTTAGGTAATGTAATGTGTCCAGTGTTACCGAAGGGTTTTACTTCTTTAATTATTGTTTTTTCATCTTTGATTCTTCATCATCTCTTATTTTTTAAAAAAATAAAATGAGGGGGTGCTGTTCAGGCGGGTTATGTTTTGTGAATACAACAGTATACATTTTTTTAGTAGTCTGCTTTTTCACATACTAATCTGTGGATATCCACCTATAAAAATCTTTCTGTATTTTTACATACTACACCATAAATTCATACTTACTTAAAAAAACAGTATTCTCTTAATATACGGAATTCTATAAATATTTATGAGTAAAAAATGACAATGTGAAGTCTTATGCTGATAAATCTACTCTCGAAAAAGCATGTTAAAGAAATTATGACTTTTTTAAACGAATCTGGCGAAGTCCACTACAGTATGGTTCAAAAAAGTTTGAAAATAAATAAAGGGACCTTATCAAGTCTTTTGTTATTATTAATAGAAAATGAAATAGTTGAAAAACGGAAGGATGAAACTGATGGGGATGAGGGACTAATAAAAACATTTTATTATTTAACAAATTATGGTAAGGACGTAATGGGCCTTTTTGAATTGGAAAAAGCTCTTGAAAATCGTGATAATAAATAATTTTTATTTTTAAGAATGTTTTGTAAGATTTATTTAAAACAACGGTGTTGTATCTGTTAGATTTGACTTATGTTTATTAATTGAGGGAAAAATTGAGTTTCTTTAATTTTGATAAAAAATATAAGAAAGAAGTATCAAAGGGTAGGGCTTTTGCACTTGAATTAACTCCCGAAAAAATTGGGATTACAACTAAAGATTTTCAAAGAATCATGTTACTTGGACTTTACGAGAAATTAAACGAAAATCCTCAAAGAAAATTTTATAATGGTTATTGGAGGGGATTTTTGGACTTAAATCTCGATGTAGCAGATTTAAATGCTAAAGAATTAATTAAAAAAGGGATTTTAACTGCTGAATCAATAAATGAAAGTGAATACTATGTACATATTACAAAAAAAGGAACGATCTATGCAAAATTACTGAATATATGGGTATTTTTTATTGATAAATTGGATGAATTTTTAGTTTTTTTAGCATTATTATGTTTAGACAGGATAATCTCCCAGTTTATTCAAAATTGGACATTCAAAATCTATATCTTGGGATTTTTAGTATTAATTGCACTTAGATATTTTAAAAATAAATGATGGTGGGGAAATGCGGGATAAAAATTCTAAAAAATGGGAGTATCTAAAGTTAGAACTGGAACAAGCCTGTTCTGACTATCGATATTATGATAATAAAATAAAAAATCACGTAACTATGATGGTAGGTGCATGGATTGCATTTATTACCCCCTTTGGGCTAATACATGACTCTATTACGGAAGAAATTTTATTTTTAACATTTATATCTCTTGTATTAACGTTAATTCTCTTAATTTTATTGATGGTAACTCAGGATTTAAAAAAATCCGTTAAAAATTTGGAAAATGCATATTTGTCGATTAATAAACTTAAAAAACATATTTATCCAAAAAACATGCCAAAATATGAAATAAGTGCCCCTTATGGGGTAATTACACAGTTTTCGTGGCTTAATTATCTTGCATTTGTTGTAGCTGGTTTTTTATGGGCAGGTACTTCGATTTTATATATTCTTAGTTATTTATCGGATTTATCTATTCGCAGTGCTTCATTTTTCATGTTATCATTTTTAATGACCGCAATGATTGTATATCTCTCAAAAAAATATTCTGATGAATATGCTGAAATTTTAAAAGTTTTTAAAAAATATGACAAAGAAATTTAAAAACCTAATGATTTAAAGGAACATTCCCAAATTTATATAACAAATAAAAAAATTTTAAAAGAAATAAAAAATGCTCACAAAGTTATTGGGAAAAAAATACGCCGTAGAAACACTGCAATTTTTAGAAGACGATGAAAAATACTTTGGGGAAATAAATGATAACCTTGAAACCCATAAAAGTAGTTTAAGTTTGCTTATGAAAGAATTAGAGGATGCAGGTTTAATTTCAAGGCGTGAAGAACCTTATCGAAACATGAACAAAGTTTATTTCAAATTAACCGAAAAAGGAATAGATGTTTTAAAATATGTAAATATCATAAATAATTTGTAAATTGGATGATGTGAATCTGACTTAAAAAAGATTCAAAATAAACTATTTTTTAAATTTAATTTAAAATTAAGCTGTATTTGTTTAATTTAATTTATGTTTATTAATTGAGGGAAAATTGATTATTGGTGGGAAAATGACATATTTGCTAATTGATGGCGATAAATTCAAAACTAAAAAAGAACTGCATCAGTTTTTAAAAGAAAATCTCGATTTTCCAGATTATTACGGTATGAATGCAGATGCTTTATGGGACATGCTTACAACATGGATAGACTTTTCCACAACAATCGAATGGATTAACTATGATAAAAGTTTAGAATTTCTTGGAAAAGATGCTGAAATTACGTTAAGCGTGTTCAGATCGGCTGAACGAGAACTTAATAAAGGAAACGTTGAATTCATTCTCAAATATCGGGAAGAAAAAATGAGTTTTCCCGAAAGAAAAACCTTGATAATAGAGGGAAATACCTTTAAAGATGCTTTTGAACTATACCCCTATATTGTAACTGAATTAAATCTTCGTAATAGATGTTGGGCTACTTCAGAACGACTTTGGGATTCTTTTTCCGAAAAATACGATTTACCAGTAACAATAAAATGGATAAACTTTAAGGAAAGCCGGAAAAAACTTGGAAAAGACGCTGATGAAATGGTAGATGTACTTTTAGAAATAAAAAACATTTTGAAAAGTTTTGAATTGGAAGTCAGTTTATCTGATTAATTTTAAAAACCATTATTATCTTAAATTACTCATTTTCAAAAAATTGAAGAAATTTATCTTTTTTAAGAAACTTAAATCAACATTTTTAAATAAAATTTATTTAATAATTTGGTTCACGACATATATTGTTTTTAGTAAAAGGAAATTTAAGAAAATTGGGGTTTAAACGTGATCAAGTTAATTTCAGATATAATATTTTTAATTGCTGTATTAATACTCTTAAAAACTTCATATATTCTCTTTAATTTTTTAATATGGCATCGTGCAAAAATTGGGGTACGTACGGTGATTGCGATAATTTTGTACCTTATAATGGGTGTATCTTTTATACTACCCCTTTATTCGTTATTTTACTTAAAAATCCTACTTCCAGCAGTTCCTGTTGAATATATAAAACTTCAAAGTGCAGTTATTATACTGGCATCTACTCTAATATGCAGATATATCACAATAAGGTCTAAAAATGCTTTGGCGGATTACTGTTTGAAAAAAGGAATAATTACAAAATGAGACCCTGAAGAAAGTATATTGGGTAAATAAATTAAAAATACGTATTTTCTTTTTAAATTTTAAAATAACCTTAAATAATTATTAAATGAGGGGTAGGATTGGGTTATTTAGATAATTAAAATTCGTCAACATTGATTTTGTAAAATTTCAAAAACTCAATAGTTATTTATATAATTTTGTAAATAATAGTTATCAACTTGTATCAAATGGTGATAACTATGGCAGTAAGTGAATCAAAAATACAACACTCGCCAACCCTAAATACAATTCTTATGGTCGAAGAAACATTGAAAGATGCAGACAGTATCATAACAATTCCAGAATTAAAGAAAAAACTTCCAAAAAAAGTGAATCACAACACTTTAAAGGTAATTTTAGAATATTTAGAAGAAAGTAACAAAATTGCAGTATCTTTAAAAGGAATTACCTGGATATTCAATACAAATGTGAATTTAAGAAACGTAGTGCATAATGGGCTTGAACTATGAAGGATGTAAGAGTAGTTCTTTCTCCAAATGCTGCTGAAATATATAATAAATTAAAAGAAAGCGATGAAAAACTTGACAAATCGATACTTAACTCATTTTTAGAAAAAGTTGAAATTTTAAAAACCAACGTTCATTATGGCGATCCTGTTGCTAAAAAGTTAATTCCAAAGGAATACGTTAAAACTTACGAAATTAAAAATTTATTTCGATTTGAATTACCTCAATTTTTCAGGGTTACGTATACAATTACAAATGGGGCAACCGGAATTGAAATTGTTGTTTTGGTGTTGGATATTATGGACCACAAAACATACAACAAGAAATTTGGCTATAAAAATCGGTAATTTTTGATTATAGTAAAATTTTGATGAATTACGATTAAATTATCTTTTTTAATTCTTTGAAAATTAAAGAATAATTATCGACTATCCACATCTGTTGTAAAACAGGTCCCCTGACTTTTGAATTTATAAAAATTGAATTTTAAAAACTTCTATTTTAAATTAAATTTAAAATAAAACGGTAAAAAGAGATTTTTTGATAATTAAAATTCATCAACATTGATTTTGTAAAATAAATCAGCATCTTTTACATAATAAAGCTCATTTCCTGCTTTTATTTCTTCGATTACCTTATCTTCTGGAACGATGTATCCAACTAAGAACTGATCTATTGTTAAATTGCCTTCTGACATGATTTCTGTAGTTTTGGTTGAAAGGTCTGGTAATTTGATTTTTTGTAATTTGTGAACTGATAACCTGTCATCTTCAACCAATTCGACCCATTCGATTTTTCTAACTGCATTTTCGAATGAATCTGGATTAGCGTAATTTTTGTAGTCTTCAAATGCTTCAAAACCTTCTAAAGACATTTTGTAAAGTGTTGATTTTAATATGTCGCTTAATTCTTCGTGGCTTTTTAGATTTCTTAAAACTTTTTCTTCTATTTCTGCTGACATGGTTTTTCACCTTTATTTATTTTCTTCTTTAATTTTGACTTCTACTTGTTTTCCAACGAGTTTTTTAGGTAATGTAATGTGTCCGGTGTTTCCGAATGGTTTTACCTGTCTTTCAATCGTTTTTTCATCTTTGATTCTTCATCATCTCTTATTTTTTAAAAAATAAAATGAGGGGGTGCTGTTCAGGCGGGTTATGTTAGAAACTATTCCAACTGTTAGAATTTTTTCCAACAGTATACTATGGGGATATCCAAATATAAATAGTTTATCTTTTTTCCAACAGTTTCTATTTTTTTGAATTATATTATTTAATCTAAACAAACATAATATATTTCAACTATTCAGAATGGGTAAAAAAGATGTTAATTAGTTTTTTAGGTAAAAAAAACATTTTTGATATATTGAATCTGCTTAATACGAATGAAGAACTATATTTTAGAGAAATAGAGGATACTTTGGGAATCCACAAAAGTACACTAAGCAAAACTTTAAAAGAAATCGAAGAATATGGGCTTATTTCAAGACGTGAAGAAGCTACAAATTTAAAAATCCCTAAAACATATTTTAAATTGACGGAAAAGGGAAAACAGGTAGTAAAATACTCAAATATCATAAATAATTTGTAAATTGGATATTTTTTATTTTTAAGTAATTTTAAGGGATATTTTGATTGAATATTGGACATTTAAGTTTATTTAATGGGGTAAAATAAATAAAAGGTGGGTAAATGGGGGATAAATTAAACGATATAATAATTATTACAGTATTTTGTGTGTTGCTAGGTTCAATAATTTTAGTTTTGTTCACTGGTTTTGGAACAAATATTCAAAATAATCTTTCATTTTTTAACTTAATATTAACGTCTTTTGTAGCATTGGCCACATTTATGACGGTTAAAGAAATGCAAAAACAGAGAAAAGCACAACATACTCCTGAATTAATTGTTCCAGATATTAGATTATGTTATAATTTGGGTTATTGGTTTGAATCTGCAAAAGAATTAGATAGATGCTTAAATGATGAAATAGAAGAAGATTTTTTTTCCAATGATCCGGATAAAATTTATGGGATAATTGAAAATGTAAATGCTTACGTAAAAATCTATAATATGGGAACAGGCTACGCAAAAAATATCAAAACATCTTTTGAAATCGATTACAATAAAATAATTGAAAAATTCAATGAAGAATATTTAAAATATTCTAAAAAACCCATAATAAAGTTACAGTACAATTCAGAAAATGACGAATTGATTATAAAAAATGCCGGAGATACCTATGTTCGACATATCTATAATAATGATAGGTTTTTTCAAGTTATTTTGCCGTACTCCCAAGATAAATCCAATTTGATAGTACCGGTTCCAAGACTTATTTCGGAAATATTTTTTGAATTATTAGATTTAGATTTTCAAAAAATGCCGGAGATACCTGAAATCAATTTTAATTTAACTTTGAAATATCAAGATATGGACAATAAACTTGATACTAAAAGAATTCCTTTACAAATAGTTAATTTTAGTAAATATACGTATAAAAACGATGTAATCGGGGAATTAACCATAAAAATGAAAAATTAGTGAAAGTATGGAACAAAAAGCAGGTTTAAAATATTTAAAAAAAGCAAAATCTAACTTAAATTCTTCTAAAATACTTTACAAAAATGAAGAAAAGATAAATGCAGTTTATTTTTTACAGCAGACCGTAGAACTACTTTCTAAATCTTTTTTAATGTATTTGGGTGCAGAAGAAAAACAGTTAAAAAATTGGATAGGTCATGATTGCATAATGCTTCATGAAATATTTAACATATATAATGAAGTGTTAATAAAGCAGGGGATAATGCCGATCGATGAAGCACGAAATTATATCAAAAAAATCCATTATACTACAATACCTGAGATTTTTAAAGATAGTGAACATAGATTTTTAGACGAAAACGGTAAAAAAACTAAAGAATATACGAAAATAATTGATAAATATGCTAAAATGGCTAAAAAGTTGGATATACAAAAAATGATTCAAATAAACAAACACTACCATACAAAATCTGATATGGTACTACTTCTGAAACCCAATAGCAATTTAAATATTAAATTCCCTACGTCTTTATTATATTATACGGGATTATTAAACGACATTTCAATAGATTTACTAAATTTAACAGTAATGTTTCCAGATGGGGCTATTAATCAAATAAGATATACAACTGATACTAAAAACGTTAAAAAATATCTTTCAAATTACAAAAAGATATGCGATATACTTGATAAATGCATTTACACACTGGAAATTTTAATAAATGAATATCAAGACATTAATTCTTTAAATTAACAATTTTCTTTAATTTCAAAAACCATTCTTATCTTAAATTACTCATTTTCAAAAAAATTGAAGAAAATTTATCTTTTTTTAAGAAAATTAAATCAACATTATTAAATAAAATTTATTTAATAATTTGGTTCACGACATATATTGTTTTTAATTGGGGCGGGAAGTTAGCATGAATTTGGCATTTATCTTTGTTATAGGATTATTTGTATTTGTATTCCGGAGAATGTTTTTCGAATCGTTTGAAGCTCTTTCATATTATGTGGATTCCAAAGCTGACAATGTTATATACAGTATATTCTGTGTTATACTGATTTTATGGACCATTTGTTATATGTTCTCGTTCAAAGCGATAATAAGCATAGCTTCAACATATTTTGGAGTGGGTATACCTACTAATACGGAGTTTATAATGGTGGGTATAACAGTAAATCTCACAGGGTATTTAATTTCAAGAAGTATAATCAATAGTATTGTGAATTTCAGCTTTAAATTGGGGTTAATTGAAAAAGCTGATACAAAAGTGAATCGGTCAATATCTATTGGATATGGCGGCAGAACTAAGAAATTTTAATAAAACGACAGATATGAAAAATTTAAGAAAATTGGGGTTTTAAAAATTTAAAAGGGGTTTAAACGTGATTGAGTTAATTTCTAACACAATATTTGTAATTTCAATAATGGTATTGATTTATACGGGATTTAGAATAGGCATGATACTTTTTTGGTACGAAGATAAAACGATAGGATTAGTTATTTTATTAATTGCGATTATGTTGGGGGCTGTTATGCTTTTATCTATCGTAATATTGATGTACGCATTATATTATTTATCAAATTTAATAATACCAACAATTCCAACTGAATATATAAAATTCAAAAGCGCAATTTTGATATTGATCATTAATGTTATTGTATTCTTTATTTCGATCAATACCAAAAATAAAGTCCTCGATTACTGTTTGAAAAAAGGAATAATCACAAAACGGGAATCTATATTGAATATATTTAAAGTAAATTAAAAAAGTTTATTTTCTTTTTAAATTTTAAAATAACCCCGATTTTTAAATTAATTGATTTTACAGCATATTCCAAGAATTGTATAAACTAAACTTGAAAAATACATATATATACGAAGTTACCATATGTTAGTTTAAGTTAGTATAAGTTAGTCGAACTAATTTTTAATAACGTGGTGAAAATATGGTACGTGCAAATATTGCTTTAAATGATGAATCAAACAGTGTTTTAAACTTTGTAAAAGCTACAAAAGAATTTAAAGACAAAAGTGAAGTTGTAAACTTCATAATCATGGAATATGCTGAAAAAATACTCAATCACGAAGAATTTAAAGACGAGTTTATAAAATCAGTACTTAAAAACAGGCAGTCAAAAACTTCAGAGTACGTTGATGTAAGTGATGACGCTAAAATGAAAGAGCTCCTTGGTTTATAATCAAATTAGGGTTTTTTCATGAAGATAGTAATTGCAAATAAAAAACTGGAAAACAAGATTAGTAAGATTGCAAAAGGGGACAAATCCCATGCAGAAGCAATATTTAAAGCATACTCTAAAATAAAGGAAAATCCGCATGTTGGAAAACCACTTAGAAACAAATTAAAGGGAACTTATAGAATACACGTATATACTTCGTTTGTAATGATTTACGAAATAAAAGAAGAAATCGAAACGATTGTTATTTTGGAATACGAACACCACGACAAGGCATATTAAACTCTTTTTTAGTTTTTTGTCGAAACCTGGCAGATGATTTTAATGTATGAAATAAAATGTACATTTTAAATCAAATAAAAAAAGAGAAATATTTATTTTTGAATAAGTTATTTAACCACTACTGGCCCATTTACAGTCCATTTTACAGTTATTGGTTTACTTGGAAGTTCATTCAAAGTTTTAAAGTATTCTAATGCAGCTAAAGTTCCAAGTCTGTCAGAACCTGCAATATATACTATTGTGTAGCTTTTAATTATACTTCCTGAGTTTTCTTGTACTTTCATAACTTGAATAACTCCCGTATATTCTCCAGGGTTTTCGTTTGAAATTGGAAGTTCAAACTGGTCGTTGTATTCTTTAGCAAATCCATTTGCTTCAGGCCCACCTACAATTACTACGTCTTTTGTAAGTGTGTAATTAGTTCCATCCTCTACATTGTCCCTTAACTGTGCTGCATAGCCCATATCTACATCAGTTCCATAAAGCACTGCAGCACCTGAAACAAAGTTTCTGATTACATCTGATTCTATATCCTCTGCAACGTCTGAACTTGAGTGGGAATTTGGAGTATCAATTACAATCCTTGTAGTTTCACTTGAATTTACGTTTCCAGCCAAGTCAGTTGCAATGATTGTTATTTCATAACTTCCATCTGAAAGTTTTCCAGTACTTGCTGTGTAGTAGTCACCCACCTGAGTTAAAGTTACGGTTCTAACACTTCCAATCTGTGCAACTACTGATGAAATGTCTGATAACGAGTCATTTGCAGTTACCGTTATTGAAGTAGAACTTGTTCTGAATCTTGATCCTGTTGCAGGATTTACAATTGTAACTTCCGGGTTTACTGTGTCAACTGTAAAGCTTACGGTTTTATTTACAATATTTCCTGCAGTATCGTTTGCGTACATTGTTACGTTGTAAACACCGTCAGCAAGTTCATTTGCGTTTAGGTAGTCTCCTGTGATGTTTTCAAGGCTTATTTCTGTTGATCCATTGAATGCAGTTATTGAATCAATGTATTCTTCTTCAACTGAGAAGTTTAGTACGTTTGATCCATTGTTGAAGTATTCTCCTTCAACGGTATTCACTGTAATTACTGGATATGTTAAATCAACTCTGAAGTTTACGTTTTCAGTTGAATTTACGTTTCCAGCCAAGTCAGTTACAATAAATGTTACGTTGTGTTCTCCTTCGGCAAATTCAAAGTCTGAATTTCCAAAGTATCCTGAAATGTTTTCTAAATTGATATTTTTAGTTCCGTTTATTTCCGCAATAACTGTTACAAGTGTAAGGTCACTTACTGTAACGTTTAGTATACTTTTATTATAGTCATATGGTCCAAATCCGTTGTTAATTACAACGTTCGGGTTTGTTGTATCGACTGTTACCCTGATTGGTTTAGTCGTGTTTATATTTCCTGCTGCATCTGTGACAGTTACGTTTATATTATAAACTCCGTCTGAAAGATTTCCGGTATTTGCAGTATAACAACTGCCATTTAACGTGAGCGTTATATTTTTAATATTTTCAATTTCAGCTACAACAGCGGAGATAATGGATAAAGAATCGTTTGCAGTTGCATTTATCAAAATAGAACTTGTATTATACACTGTTTCGTTTACTGGTGTAAATATACTGATTTCTGGAGGAATTTTATCCCATAAAATCGGTAAGTAATCCGTATTATTTGTTGATAAATTATGTTGATAATCACAAAATCCATCGTTATTCCAATCTGGAGTTATTTCAGAAAATCCTGGGACTTTTGGAGTAAACCAGTAGTTTCCACCACCCAATTCTTTTGAAGTGTTCCAATAATTCATACCGCAAGACCAAATATTGTAATTACGGGTATTATTGAATATATTGTTGTATATTTGGTTATTATCCGAGGAAGACTCTAAATAAATACCATATGCATGGTTCGAATTTGCAGTATTGTTTTTTAATGTATTATTTGAAGAAGAATGCAAGCAAATACCATAATTACTATTTGAGTTTGCAGTATTGTTTGAGATACGGTTATTATTACATAATTCTAAATAAATACCCGAATAATAGTTTAAACGTACGTTATTGCTAATAATGGCATTATTTTCTGATAGGGAAGATAATTCAATACCAATATGGTTCGAATTTGCAGTATTGTTTGTTAAAGTATTGTTATCTGAATGATCTAAACAAATTCCATACCTGTTGTTATTATTTGCAGTATTGTTTATTAGGGTGTTATTTGAAGAATAACCAAGAATTGCTCCGGTATAAACATCTGATAAATTCAGATTTTCAATTATCATTTCAGAACAGTTTGCAAGGATTACCTGTCCTGCATCTGCTGGAACAGTTCCTCCAACTTTATTTTTAAAATAATAGATTGGTTTTCCATTTACGTTATTGTTTTCTACCGTCTGTGTGTTCCATAGTCTTAAGATGTTACCAAATAAATTAATTCCTGATTTTAGAGTATTGTTTATAATTTTATTATCCTGGGAATAAGCTATTTGGATATCTGCACGGTTTAAGTTTCCAGTATTATTTATGATGCTAATATTCCTTGAAGTAATTATGCCTATACCTGCATAGGTGTTCGAATTTGCAGTATTGTTTGTTATAATGCCGTTAGATACGCCAGATAGGTAAATCCCGTAACCAAAATTTTTTACGTTTGTATTTTTTACTGTGATGTTGTATGGTCCATTAGAATAAATTCCAGAACCTGTAGAATCAACCCCTTCTATGGTATACCCCTGTCCATCGATCACAACATCGCTGCAGGTAATAGTTATGGCATCGCCGTCACTACAAGAAATATTACTTGTTAAATAATAGTTTCCAGGTGTACTGATTGTACACGTAGTATTTATTGCCTTATCTGCAGATACGCTTGAAATACATGCTAAACACGTCAGCACTGCTAAAAAAATAACAGTTTCAATTTTTAACTTTTTCATAATCTCCCCTTTTTATCAGATGTTCCTGACACTGAAATATTTTTTAAAGTCAAATCTAAGCTTCATGGTTACAAAGCCTGAAAAAAATAAACTAAATATTGATTTTTACAAATATTGTATAAAAAATAATATTTCTGATATATCTACCTTTTTAAAACGTTTTTTAGGATAACGACGTTCAATGTTTAGTCGATACATCGGGGACTAATCCTAAAAAGTAAATCTTTATAAAATCGAAGTTTTTATTTAAATAAATTTGAAATATTCTTAAATTTTAACTCATGAATACAGGTTTTCAAATTTAATGTTTCGAAAATATGCTAAAAAAAGAAAAGTTAAAATTCGTCAACATTGATTTTGTAAAATAAATCAGCATCTTTTACATAATATAATTCGTTTCCTTTTTTGATTTCTTCAATTACTTCATTTTCTGGAACGATGTATCCAACCAAAAACTGATCTATTGTTAAATTGCCTTCTGACATAATTTCAGTGGTTTTTGTTGAAAGATCAGGTAATTTGATTTTTTGTAATTTATGAACTGATAACCTGTCATCTTCAACTAATTCGACCCATTCTATTTTTTTAACAACGTTTGAGAATGAATCTGGATTTGCGTAATTTTTGTAGTCTTCAAATGCTTCAAATCCTTCTAACGTCATTTTATAAAGTGTTGATTTTAATATGTCGCTCAACTCTTCGTGGCTTTTTAGATTTCTTAAAACTTTTTCTTCTATTTCTGCTGACATTTGTTTTCACCTTTATTTATTTTTCTAACGTTAGAATTTTTTATAACTATAATTCTAATGTGTAACTGCAACTATTTATAAGTTATTATTTTTTCTAACGATGTAAAAAAATCTAACATTAGATTTTTATATTATATATATTTTTAATCAAACATTGATAGAATATCTAACGTATGATAAAATGTTACACTGGAAAAAATAGTACAAAAAGGATTTTTTATGATTTTTGAACTTTTATGTAAAAAATACGTTGTAGATATTCTTAAAATCTTAAAAAACGAAGATGAAATAAATTTGAGTACAATTGTGGAAAAAATAGGTACTCATAAAAGTTCATTGAGTAAGATTTTAAAAGAAATGGAAGAAGCGTCTTTAGTATCAAAAAGAGAAGAACCGTATAGAAATATGAATAAAGTCTATTTTAAGATTGATAAAAAGGGAATAAAGCTTCTTGAATACTATGATTTAATAATTGAATTGGATTATGTGAATCTGACTTAAAAAAGATTCAAAATAAACTATTTTTTAAATTTAATCTAAATTAAGCTGTATTTGTTTAATTTGATTTATGTTTATTAATTGAGGAAAAAATAATTTGGTGTTATGGGATGAACAAAACATTTATTGTATTGAGATATTATATAATAAAATCAGTCCAAAGAACTTTAAACGATTTTCATGGTAATGGCAATTTGGATACTCCTGAAGGCAAGAAACAAATGTTCATTGATTCTTTTTTAAGAAATGGATTTTCATATGGTCGGGGTGTTGAACTTACATATGAGGTACTGGGAGTTCACTCTATCGACGAAAGATATTATGTGGGAAAATTTAGTAAAACGAAAAAACAGAAGGACCCTAAAAAATCTGGTGAAGATATTGAGTATTTCGAAGACATTATTCAGCCATTTTCTGAATTTGTATGCGATACTGATAGACACTATCTAATCATTGAAAAAAAATCTGACGTTTTTAGAAACGTTCCCCATTTATGTAGGCTACTTTCAGACATGGTCACTACGGAACTTAAAAATTCTGGATATATTGTACAATTTGAACCCGTTGTAGAAGAACAAGCCTTTTGGAATATAATTAAAGAAGCTGAAAAAGTAAAAAGTATTTCATTTACATTAAATGCACCAAATTTGTTTGGAGTTAATGAAAAGTCACGAGAAGTAATGTCCCGAGTTAAAAAGACAACAAATGCTGATGAATTGAATTTAAAATATTCAAATAAAAATGGTGAATTAACAGTTACGGAAGAAGAATTTAAGGATCCTGTAAACTATGTCAATGAAGGAGGGGGTAAATGGGAAATTGAAACAGATAAACGGAAAATAAAAAGTTTTGAAAGTATTATGAAACTATCGATTTCATTTACTCAGATTTCAGATGTCGTAGAATATGTTAAAAAGGTATTAAAAAAATAGTGTTATACTATGAAACGGGTATTCAAATGAGTGAAAAAGTGCAAGATTTATTAAAAATACTAACATTTTTAATTCTTTCTTACATTTTTGTATGTGCAAATATCAGCATTTCTGCGGAATTACTTAATTTATTATCGAATATCTCATTAAACTGTTTTTCAATTATTATTGGTTTTATTATCGGTGCAGTAGGTATTTTGGTTGGTACGTTAAGTGGAATATATGGTTCCTTAACTGATATGCCAAAAAATAAACATACTTCTGAAACCCTAGAAAGTTTGGACATATTTGTTAAGGAATTACGCGATAACACAATATTTTTGGTAATTTTATTAATTGGCAGTTTAATAATTGAATATATTAAAATTATGCCTATAGATTTCTCACAATTATGGTTTATGCTTCCGTCATCCATTCAAATATATTTTACAAGGGATATTATAATTTCAACACTTTCATTATCTGTTTTATCAATGGGTTTTTGCATAATATATGGAATAGTTTCTTCAATTTTTAATATTTATGATGTAAGAAATGAATTGCTAAAAAACGGTTCAAAAAATTCAGAAAATTTGAATCGACGTTCTAAAAATAATAAACGAGCATGAATGTACATAAAATTCCAAAAAATAACCTTCTTTTTAAATTTCAAAAACCATTTTTATCATAAATTACTCATTTTCAAAAAATTGAAGAAAATTTATCTTTTTAAATTTTAAAATAACCTTCTTTTTAAATTCCAATAACAATTTTTTTATTTAGTCAGGTATAGAAAGTATAATATAGATTAGGGTACAATAACCATTTAATAAATTTTGGGAAATTATGAGAAAAAGATCGAGTGATTCAATTATTTTGGCAATATTGCTCATTGGGTTGCTTTTTATATTGGCTTTAAGCCAAAACTTTAACTTTTTAATTATATTTATTGGTGCAGTAGTACTTTCTTTTGTATTGAAAGGAACTCTGGATTTTGTAACCACGGTTTTGATAATGGTAACAATACTGCTATTAAAATCGTTTTTGAATTCATTAAGCTCACCTGACGAAATAATTCAAATGATAATCCCTGTAGCGGCAGGATTACTCATATTATACATGCTAGGAAAAAAGTAATTAAATTTTGGGGGAAAATATGGCATCCGAACTCATGGGTCAAGTTGTAGGAATTCTTGCAGGAGGATTGACTGCAATATTTGTATTCAAATCATACGAACTTTTAAAACCCCTATTTAAGAAAGAAGAAACTGAAGAAACTGAAGAAAATACTTCAAAAACCTTAACAAAGTACTCCAACTAAATTATCGGTGAAATTTTGAAAAGGAGGGCGTTAAGGGGTAAAAATAATATTGAAGACGATTTAAAGGTTTATCTTAACATAAATATTGATGAAAAAATTTATGACTTTTTTAAATTCATGTTTTCTCTTTATTTTGCAGCAATCACAATTTCATTAACTGCATTTTATTATTTAAAAAACGGTCAAGACTTTTATCGGTTTATGTCACTTTTTTTGTATGTTGTATCCCTCATAGGGCTATATATTTTACCATTAACGTATGAATTAGTTTATAACATGGAATACCAGATAAATGATCACTTCAAAAAAATAATTGGACTTAAAAAAACAAATGAACGAGAAAAACATGCAAATCACGCTTCATTAAAAGATTCTTTCAAATCTGTTTCAAAATTAGTATGTAATAGTTTAGTTCTGTTGGGATCCATTATCACAATTCTTTCATTATATTTTATAATAAAATCAGATTTTGGAAACTTTAGTCTTATTAAGCCTCTTGTAATATTCATGTGTTTGGATATTTTTTTAGGATATTTCATTTTATCTCCGTTATACCCAAAATTACGCATAGATTCATTAGATTTAGAGCTTATCAATCCTTCAAAAAAATTTTATATCGCGATGCCGAGTTTAGACGATTTTAACGGGCCGTCAAGAAAAAATAATACTATAGAAACGCCCGTTGATCCAAAAGAAATTACAAAAAAAATAATAGAAGTTATAA
Source organism: Methanococcus mangrovi (assembly GCF_054506835.1). Taxonomy (NCBI): domain Archaea; kingdom Methanobacteriati; phylum Methanobacteriota; class Methanococci; order Methanococcales; family Methanococcaceae; genus Methanococcus; species Methanococcus mangrovi. The sequence continues at coordinate 314,873 of NZ_CP197114.1, forward strand.
ATTTAATTCTAAAATATTCAACTATAATTGTAATATATGGTGTTGTTATCGTGATCTACACTGATTTCTATGATATGATTCCATACATTATAAAAGACTTTATTTCAACAATTTCATTTTTTATAACAGACATACTTTTAAAATACTAAATTCTTAAATTTTTTTACTCAAAACCGATAAAAACTCTTTTTTAATCTTTTACCAACTAAATTTAAAAATGCGTATTTTCTTTTAAATTTTAAAATAACCCTGATTTTTAAATTTCAAAGACCATTCTCCCTAATTTTAAATTACTCTTTTTATTTGATTAAACGTGAAAAAAGAAAGATAAAAAAGTTTGCATATACGAAATTTAATGATATTTCATGTTTAATCTAGTTTCAGTGTGGCGTATGATATTTTTCAATTTTTAAGTAACAAACCCTAATGACTCAAGTTTATTCACAAAGTGAAAGTATGGGATATTATCCCACATATGTGTTTATTTAGTATTGTCCTTATTACTACTTTTCATTGCGAAAAAATCGAAAACTTTAATAATGACCAGAATTTAATGGTTCAAACTCAATTAAAATAGTTATTCTTCAAAAAAATATTAAACTTCCTTTTTTACATTTTAACATTAAACCTTCGATAAAATTGTAAAATTATATATACCTTTTTTTAAAAAAAATTAATTGTTAGCTTAAACTTTAGTTGGAATATACACAAATTAAGAAAAGGGGTTTAAAATGGATATTGGTGTTGAAATTAAGCGGCATTTTAAGAACAATATTTCTTACGTACTCTTTACCGTTCTCGTAACTGTATTTCTACTATCATTAATGTTTAACTTATGTTATGTTGGCGGATGTGGGTTGATACCATTCTGGGTTGACTTAGTTCCTGCGTTACAGACTTATTTTGGAATAATAATGGCATTTTTGGTTTTTGGAATTATATTTACGGAATACCTCTTAGAATAAATGTACATCGGGCAGATATTGGCACTTAATAACCTGAGTTTAAATGAACCATTTAATTAACTAACTTCCTGAAATACTCTTTTTTTTAATGAATTTTAACTTTTTTTCAAAATCTACAAATTTGGTAATTATTGGTAGTTAACTATCAATTCATTATATTTTGATAGATATTGATGATTAAAATATGCTATTTTCTAAAACATTTATATACCTTTACCCACAAACAGGTAAATAATTGTATTTTATTTACTTACATATAAGTAAATATTTGGGTGAGAAATATGGAACTTCGGGGCACTATAAAATCAATAATTAAAGAATACGAACAAAGAGAAGTATCGTTAAATGAAAGAAATATAAAACTGCCAAAAACAAATAAAGCTCTTTCCGTTGTAGGAATAAGAAGGTCTGGAAAAACATCAATATTAATGAAATTATATAAAGAAACTGAAAATTCAATATTTTTTCCACTCGATGATGATAGGATATTTCCCGTAACTCTCGATACATTAAGGGAGATTGTGAAAGTTTCAAAAGAGATGTACTTGAATAAAAAAATAACCTTCTTTTTTGACGAAATTCAGGAAATCGAAAACTTTGAACTTGTAATAAAACGGCTTGTTGAAAGGGAAGATTATAAAGTTTATTTAACGGGTTCTTCGTCAAAACTACTCTCAAAAGAAATTGCAACAGAGCTTCGAGGAAGAAGTTTAAGTGTTGAAGTGTTCCCATTATCATTTAAAGAATACCTTGATTTTAAGAAAATAACGTTAACTGATGTTTTAACGGAACAAGAACACGCTATTTTAATAAATCACTTGGAAAACTACTTAAATTACGGCGGATTTCCAGAAATAGTGCTTGAAGAAGAAAATCGAGAAGATATTTTGAAAAACTATCTCGATATGGTAATTTATAAAGACATTGTTGAAAGGTACAATGTGAAAAATACTGATTCATTGCGTTTATTTTTGAAATTATTAATTAATTCAAACACGAAAAAAGTTTCAATTAATAAACTTGCAAATCACTTTAAATCAATGGGAATTAGTGTAAGCAAAAATACGCTGTATGAATATTTAAGCCACTTAAATGACTCTTACGTAATATTTCCGTTAAAAAAATACGCTTACAGTTTAAAAGAAAGCAGTTTAAGTTTAATGAAATCATATGTCATCGACAACGGGTTTATAAAACTATACGATTTTAAAAATTCGAGTGATAGTGGAAAATACCTTGAAAATGCGGTTTTTATTGAATTAAGAAGAAGGGGATTTGTAGAAAATCAAGAACTCTTTTACTATGAAGATGATGTTGGTGAAGTCGACTTTTTAATTAAACAAAACGAGAATGTTTCAAAATTAATAAACGTCTGTTACAGCTTAAATTTTGAAAATTACGATCGAGAGATTAAAAAACTTGTCAAAATCGGGAAAAAAATACAATGTAATGAATTATACCTGATAACTTTTGATCAAGAGCAGGAAATAATTGAAGACGGCATTTTGGTTAAAGCCGTTCCGTTCTGGAAGTTTATTGATTTAGAAATTTAGTTTATAAATTATTATTGAAATATTTGCAAAACATTGGGATTTTAACTAAAAAATCTGCGAATACTGAATGAAATTTGGTATTTTTGTGCGAAAAACATTAAACAAATAAAAAACTATATATAAATTCTCTGCGCATAGTATAAATTAAATAGGGGTCAAATACATCTCTAAAACAAAGATAAAGTCACTATAACTAAATTTATTGGAAACAGGGGGGTAATTATGGATACATCATTCGAAGATATCATGCTGCACCCAATCGGTGTGGTGCACAATACAGTCAAGCAGCCAGTTCTCATTGCAAATGAAAATGGTCTTAGTATGCGGGAAGGTCTTGCCCCGACAATTGAGAATGTTCGCAAAACCGAAGAGATGATCTCAGAAGTTGTCCTAAACAGCGACCTTGCTGACCACCTCGATGGAATCGACGAATATTCACATATCAAAATCATCTACTGGGCCCACGGCGTCCCCCGCGAAGGTCGTGATCTGAAAAAAGTTCACCCGATGGGCAATCCTGAAAACCCTTTAGTGGGGCTATTTTCCACCCGCAGCCCTGCTCGCCCAAATCCTATTTTAATCACAGTTGTCCGTCTCATCGGGAGGGAAGGCACGACTCTACATGTCACCGGTCTTGATGCTATCGACGGCAGCCCCGTTCTTGACATCAAACCGCATTTTAAAGAGTCATATCCTGCAGATGATGTGAAAGTTCCTGATTGGATGGAAAAGATTCAGTTAAAACTTAAGGAGAAAAAACAGTGAAATAATTGATTCATACGAAATATACAATCATGACTTTTTAACGTCTAAGAATACGGATATAAAATATACAAAAGTAAAATTAGTGGATATGTATAGGTTATTTAGATAATTAAAATTCGTCAACATTGATTTTGTAAAATAAATCAGCATCTTTTACATAATATAATTCGTTTCCTTTTTTTATTTCTTCGATTACCTTATCTTCTGGGACAATGTATCCAACTAAGAATTGATCTATTGTTAAATTACCTTCTGACATAATTTCAGTGGTTTTTGTTGAAAGATCGGGTAATTTGATTTTTTGTAATTTGTGAACTGATAACCTGTCATCTTCAACCAATTCGACCCATTCGATTTTTCGAACTGCATTTTCGAATGAATCCGGGTACGCGTAAGTTTTGTAGTCTTCGAATGCTTCAAAACCTTCTAAAGTCATTTTATAAAGTGTTGATTTTAATATATCGCTCAATTCTTCGTGGCTTTTTAGATTTTTCAGAACTTTTTCTTCTATATTTGTCATTTTTTCACCTTAGGAATTTTACTATACATTTTCATATATACTTCTGTATATATTATGATATATATATTTTATTATATATACTTCTATATATACGAAGTCATTCAGATTATATATCAAAAAATAACGTGGAAAATCATGGTAAAAGTAAAAATTAGGAAAGTAGGGAGTGGCTTCGTCTGCGGAGTTAATAAAACGGAATTAGAATTTTTAGGTATCGAAGAAAACGAAGAAGTCGATAAAAGATTAGAAATTGTCGATGGAAAACGTTGTTTAATAATTTTTAAAGCTGATGAATGATTTTTCAGATTTCTTAAAACTTTTTCTTCTATTTCAGTCATGTTTTCACCTTTTTTATGCAGTTTCGCTTTTCAAATAACTCTCATATTCCAGAACCTTTTTAGACAACGCTTCCTTTTCTTCAATTTCTTTTGAAAGAGTTTCTTTTAAATTCTGGTTTTCTTCGGTTATTTTCTTGAAATTTATGGTTAACTGTTCGTTTTCTGAAATTACAGAAATTTTATCGAATGTTTGACGAATCACAGACCTTATATATGCCGAACGAGATACTTCTCTTCCGGTGGTGGTTCGAAGTTTATCTAACTTTTCGAGGTCGGACATATCCAAGTTAAAAGGAGTCCTAATTGCGCAAACTAACTCCTTTTTTCGACCTTTCATTATCCATCACCATTTAACGATTTTTATGTTTTAATTTTGAAGACTTAAAACTTCTAAATTTAATTATCTACTTACCTATATTTATAGGTAACTAAATACCTATTAAATTAGGTAACTAACTATCTATATAAATACTGAAGTTCAATATATTGTTGGATAAATTATGGTGTAAAACATGGCAAAATCGAAAATACAATCAGTAGGGGCTTCGTTAGGGATTACATTAAGCAGAGTAGAAATTGAAAGTTTGGGCATGGAATACAGTTTAGAAAATCCCCAATATGTTGAAAAACGAATTAAAGTAATTGATGGCGAAATGTGTTTAGTTTTAACGCCTTTAACAAAAGAATAATCTATTTTTTAAGTTTGATTTTAATTTAAATCCTATTTTGTTGTACAATAAAATAAACCCTTAATATTATTTTATTTTCTAATTAATTAGTTACGTAACTAATTAATTCCTCGGAGTAATTATTAAGGGGCTTTTTTTCGGGGTTAAATCTCTGATACAAATAGTATAGTATTAATATCCTTGAAACAATATATTGTTTAAAAACTATTAGTGTGGGATTATGCCGATTGATGAAGTTATTGCAGGTGTTGTTGCAAAAAAAGGTTTTGAAATAGCACTTAGAATATCTGGTAAAAAATATGAAGAGTACATGCAAAAATCTTCATTTATTGATAAATCACAAAGTGAATTCCATAAAATTATTAAATTTAAAAAAGGAAATCAACCCAAAATAGATTCTATAAACGATGCACTACGAAAATTCTTGAAAAAATATAATTACGACAAAAATAATGAAATTTTGGAATTAATGTACAATTCAAAAGTTGCAGATGCAGCTTTGGGGTATTATCTTTATTCTGAAGTAGTATATACTCCTGAATTACTTGAAAATTGGGATGAAAACTTGGAAATGGACGTGGAAGATATATATGATTCATCAATTGTTGATGATTTAACGATGACGATAATTCCTAATTTACAAGGTAAAAATAAAGAAGAAATAAAAAAAATAATCTATAAAATTTATGAATACTTCGATGATTTAGAAAAAACGCTCAGAAAAGATTATTTTATAAATTCTTCAGAATTACGGATGAATTTGATATTTTCAGAAAAGAACAACGCTGAAAAATTTAAAAAAGAAATGGATAAAAAACTGAATACAAATAGTCATTCCAAAATTGGAAATTTGGAAGAAAACATGGATAAAAAGATGACTATATCCATTAGAAATCCTGACCAAATATTTATTGAAAAAGTATTAAAAAATAACATAATTAATTCTATTAAATCTACATTTTTGGGGGCATAATGTGGTTAAAAGTTGTAAAATAATGAAATTAAATCCATCTAAACTTCATGTATTGTCGAATGGATTAACAGCGGGAACCAAAATAACTTTTGGAAATTTTGGGGTAGTTTCTGATGATATTGATTATGACCCAATTAATAATGAATTAGAATTAAATACTTACGTAAAATCAGTTAAAAACGTTAAAAAGGGCATATGTGTTTTATTAGAGGTTGAAAAACCAATGATAATACCTATGCATGATAGAAAAGTGGCTTTCAAACCTACTGAGGATGTTGAAGTATTTATATATAATAATGAAAATGAAGATGAAATACAGGGTTATATGGCAATATCTGCAAAATCGAAAATACTTAGCAATGCAGTAGAATCCCTTGAAATTTTGCTTAGGAATTATTATTCTGAAAATGGACTATCAAAACAATCAAATCCCCATATCCAACAATTATTTTTTTTAATTCATGAAAACGAAGAAAAAATACGGGAAGAATTTGGAAATTTTAAACAGTTTTATACTGAGGGAATGACCCATGAACTGGTAAAATATGCAAATTTAGGGGGAGTTAACCTCGAAAAAAGTCAGGATTATAAACGCTATTTGGACGATTACGGGGGCCGTCTTTCAGCAGTGGTGGTAACAGTAAATAACACTGATATCATGATAACGTCTGAAGGAAGAATTTGGGGCACATGTCATGAATTTAAGAAAAATAAGTATGAATTAATAGCCGAAGTTTTAAAAAGATTAAATGATTCAGGAATCATAAAAATGTGTTAATTATCCATTCTTTTTTACTAATTTAAACAAATTTTTTATTTTGGCGTAGTTTTTTAAAATTTAAATGGGTATTTTTTTTATTGAATATTGAGAAATGAAAAGAGTTTAAAAAAGATTTATCTTAATCGAATTTGCCCGTTCATCAATTTTGGAAGCAGTATATCTCTTAAATTTGATAGGTTTTGATTTTCTATTTCATTACTTAAAATTTTATTTTTCAAAGGTTCCATTTTTTTATGATATTTTTCCAAAATATCTTTTTCAGGCATTATTATTTTTATCTTCGAAAATTCAGTCGTATTTAAGTTTAAAGTTGCTGAACCCCCGCCTGCAAGTATTTTAATATAATCTATCATTGATTTTAAGGTAAAATACAAGTAAATTGTTAAATTATCATTTTTTGGAATTATTGAGTTTATTTGTTGATTCGTTTGAGATTCTGTTACAGTTATTGAAACTAAACCTACCGTGGCAATACAACTTACACAGATCGAATTTGCAGGTATTAACTTATTTTTTTGACTATTTACTCCTTTTTCAGTTAAAGAGTCTTCAGTCTTTACTAAAAACATTTTATTGTGCATATCGGGTATTTTTATAAATGGAGTTTCCCCACAAAAATATTCACTAACTGATTTTGAAGGAGTTTTTCCACAAACTATTTTTCCAAATTCCTTTAATTCATTAAATTTCCAGCCTTTAGGAATTTTACTTCCCAATTCTTTGTTAAATTCCATTTCTCCGCCATTTTCAAAGTAGGGTTTTCCATCCTCATCTAAAAAATTGAAATTAACAAACCATTCTTTAAAAATTGAATTAGCGGTTTCTTCTAAAATTTTATTTTGCTGGCTGTTGTTTTCGATTTTGTCGTCGAGAGAGGAGAGAATTTGTGCGATTTTTTGTTGTTCAGAAAGTGGAGGAATTGGTATTTTCAATGCACGTATATCCTTTAAACTTATTGTTTTTTGTGTTGAACCGGTAACTGCACATTCAATCTGGGTTTTAATAATATTTGAATTTAAAGCATAATAAAGATATTTTTTTGAAAATTTGGGAATTATTACAACGGTATTTTGTCCCAAACAAAATTTTTCATCAGTATTTACGTAACTACTAATTCCATATGAACCAACCCTACTAAAGACAATATCTCCTTTTTGGGGTGTGTACTTTTTATTAAATTCCTCAAAAACCTCATTAGACACTTTTAATGCGTTTTTTAAATTTAAATAACCTTGTGAAATATCTGTAACCCTAACCATGGGATAACCTATTTCACAATATTTTGGGGTTTTATGCAACGAATCTATTACTTCGGAAACATTTTGTAATTCTAAAACTTCCCAATCAACAGGAATTTTTCCAATCTCTGTATCTTTAAATTCATTTTCCATTTTTTATCAAACCTATCTATTGTAAATTTAACCATTCATCCATTCTTTAGAAATTGTTTCAGCCTGTTTTAAAACAAGGTCAGCTGCAATCTGTGCTTTGTCTGGAGGATACCCGTATTTTTTAAGAAGTCTTTTAACCCTGACCCTTAAAGTCGCCCTTACAGTTTCTCTAACTTCCCAGTCAATGGAAATGTTTTTCCTCAAAGTGTCAGTCAGTTCCCTTGCAATTTCACTTAAAACTTCTGTTCCTAAAATTTCCCTTGCTGACTCGTTATTCGATAACGCATCGTAAAATGCAAGCTCTTCTTCAGTTAGATTTAATTCTTCCCCTCTTCTTTTAGCGTTTTCAATCTCCTTTGCAATTGCTATGAGTTCTTGAATAACTGCCGCCGAATCTATCGCTTTATTGTGGTATCTTTTAATCGCGTTTTCAATCATCTCTGAAAATTTCTTTTCCTGCAAAAGATTGTTTCTAAATTTGGCCTTTATCTCGTCATTTAATATTTTTTTAAGCGTTTCAAGTGCTAAATTTTTATATTTCATGTTTTTTACATCTTCGAGGAACTGCTCAGACAGAATCGAAATATCGGGTTTTTCAAGTCCTGCTTCACCAAATACATCGATTATTCCATCAGTTCGAACTGCACCAGATACGATCTGTTTTATCGCGCTGTTTAGTTCATCTTCGGGTTTTCCTGAAATTTCCGTATTTTTATATAGTGCCGCTTTAACCCCTGTAAAGAACGCGACTTCCTCACGGATTTTTATGGCTTCTTCATGCGGCAGAGATAGAGCGTATGACTTTATAAGTTCAAGCGCAAGTTTAACAAACCGCTTTTTCCCATCAGGCTGAGTAAGGATAAATTCTAATGTTTCTGGAATTACATCCATTTTTTCAATATTTGTTCCATTAAAGAATTTTGAATAGTCATGGCCATAAAAGAAATCTTTCATAGCTTCGTATTTTGATTTCATGAGGTTTACTGCATCTTCTATATCATAAGTTGGTTTTCCAGTACCGCCATTTGAAGTGTAATTCATGAGCGCATACTTTAAATCCTGTGCAATTCCGATGTAGTCAACAACAAGTCCTCCAGGCTTATCTCTAAATACTCGGTTTACCCTTGCAATCGCCTGCATTAAACCGTGCCCTTTCATTGGCTTATCGATGTAGAGTGTGTGTAAACACGGAACATCAAAGCCAGTAAGCCACATGTCACGAACAATCGCAATTTTAAATTCGCTTTCAGAATCTTTGAAGTGTTCAGCAAGCTCTTTTCGTTTGCCTTTTGAACGGATATGTTTTTGCCAGTCAAAACCGTCAGCCGCAGAACCTGTCATTATAACCTTTAAAACACCAAGCTTGTCATCGTCATTATGCCATTCAGGCCGCAAACGAATAATTTCATCATACAGATCAACGCAAATTCTCCTGCTCATGCATACAACAATTGCTTTTCCAGAAAGTGTTTCTTCTCGCCTTTCAAAGTGATTGACAATATCCTGCGCAACTTTTGAAATTCTGTCTCTGCTTCCAACAATCGCTTCAAGCTGTGCCCATTTGCCCTTTAATTTTTCTTTTTTATAATTTTCCTCAAATTCCGTAACTTCTTCAAACTCCTCGTCAAGTTTTCGAAGAACTTCGTTTTCAATCCCGATTTTTGCAACACGGCTTTCATAGTAGATTTTTACAGTTCTACCATCAGCAACAGCCCGTCTTACATCGTAAATATCGATGTATTCACCAAATATCGAACGGGTGCTTTTATCTTCAAAGTCTATCGGAGTTCCTGTAAATCCAATAAATGAAGCATTTGGTAGAGCATCACGTAAATATTTAGCAAACCCGTAAGTTATACCAACTTCACCTTTTCGCTCAACAGATTTTGCTTTAAGCCCGTACTGGCTCCTGTGCGCTTCATCTGCCATTACAATTATGTTTTCTCGTTCAGATAAAGTAGGATAATTTTTATTCAATTCATCAACAGAAAACTTCTGTATCGTTGTAAAAATTACCCCGCCTGATGCGACCTTTAATTTTTCTTTTAAGTCATTTGCATTTTCAGCCTGAACAGGGGCCTGTTTTAATATGTCAATACATGATGCAAACGTTCCAAACAGCTGGTCATCAAGGTCATTTCTGTCAGTTACAACTACAATTGTAGGGTTTCTAAGTTCAGGAGTAATTGCAAGTTTTCCCGCATAAAAAGCCATTGTAAGACTTTTTCCAGACCCTTGCGTGTGCCATACAACACCGCACCGGCGATTTCCAGAAACTGCTTCAATAGTTTTTTCAATTGCACGGTTTGCCGCAAAATACTGGTGGTATCCTGCAATAACTTTTACAGGGCCCTTTTCATCCGTTTTAAAAACAATAAAATTCTTTATTATATCAATAAACCGCGTTTTATCAAACATTCCAAGAATCGAAATCTTAAGCTGGCTTACTCCATTATTAATTTCAGAAGTTCCGTCAATAGATTTCCACGGTAAAAACCACTCTTTATTTGAAGAAAGCGTACCTATTCGCGATTCCGTACCATCAGAAATTAGTATAAGCTCGTTATACTTAAAAAGTTCTGAAATTTCCGATTTATACGTTTGAATCTGGTTATAAGCACTCCATATTGTAGCATCTTCTTTTGTAGGATTTTTAAGTTCAATAACTGAAAGCGGAAGCCCATTTACAAATATAACAATATCTGGCCGCCTGTTTTTATTATTCTGAATGATTGTAAATTGATTTACTGCAACAAATTCGTTTTTTAATGGGTCTTTATCGAGTAAATAGACCTTATCTCCCTTAACTCTTCCATCAATCGGATATTCTACATCAATTCCTTTAAATATAAACTCGTGAAACTTCTCGTTATTCATGAGTAAATTTGGATTTTCAAGCCTCAAGACTTTTCGAAGTGCATCTTCTCGAGCTTCCACTGGAACTTTTGGATTTATTTTTGAAATTGCATTTCTAAGCCGAGAAACAAGCACAACTTCAGAATAATCTTTACGTTCAGGAGAAGTTCCATCAGGCGCAATTTCAGGACCTGAAATTATTTCGTATCCAATACTCTCTAAAAGCTCAAGAGTTCCCTGTTCAACCGTATCTTCACATAAATTAGACATTTTACCCCCTCATTACCTTAAATTTCGTACCCTAATTTTTTCAAATTCTCTTTTATCCGTTTGTCAAGAATTTCCCCTTCTTCAAACGTCTTTTTAAGTTCAGATACTAAACTTTCCATTTTTTCTTCAAATGGTATGCCGTCATCTTCCTCTTCCTTAAATCCAACATATCGACCAGGTGTTAGAATAAAGCCCTGTTTTTCAATATCCGAAATATTTGAAGATTTACAAAATCCAGGAACGTCCTCATAACCTTCACTATTTCTCCAAGAATGATAGACGCTTGCAATTTTTTTAATATCTTCTTCAGTAAGTGACCTGTTTTTCCTGCTTATCATTTCCCCCATTTCACGAGCATCGATAAAGAGTGTTTCGCCCTTTCGAACTTCTTTTCCACGTCTTACAAACCATAAACACGCAGGAATTTGTGTGTTATAGAATAATTGTGAAGGAAGTGCAACAATTGCATCAACAAGACCTGCATTTATTATATCTGTTCTGATTTCCCCTTCGCTTGACGTATTTGATGACATCGAACCATTAGCAAGAACAAAACCTGCAATTCCCGTAGTTGAAAGGTGGTGGATCATGTGCTGAACCCATGCAAAGTTTGCATTACCTGTTGGTGGAGTTCCATATTTCCATCTTTTATCATCAGTAAGCAGATTTCCTCCCCAGTCGCTGATGTTAAACGGAGGATTTGCAAGTATAAAGTCAGCTTTTAAATCCGGATGTAAATCATTGTGGAAAGAATCCCCAAATTTAATATCTGCCTCAATTCCACGGATTGCAAGGTTCATGTTTGCAAGTTTCCATGTTGTTGGGTTTGATTCCTGACCGTATATCGAAATATCGTTAATCCGTCCAGAATGTTCCATTACAAACTTTTCACTCTGAACAAACATTCCACCAGAACCACAGCAAGGGTCGTATACTCTTCCTTTGTAAGGTTCAATCATTTCAACGAGTAATTTTACAATGCAGTCGGGAGTGTAAAATTCACCACCTTTTTTACCCATCGCACTTGCAAACTGGCCTAAAAAGTACTCGTAAACCCTACCAAGTATATCTTGTGAGTTTTCCTTGTCGATTAAAGTTATACGTCCGATTAAATCAACAAGTTCACCAAGTCTTCTTTTATCAAGTGTCGGGTTTGCATATTCTTTTGGCAAAATTCCTTTTAATCGGGAGTTTTCTTTTTCAATTAATTCCATTGCACTATCTATAACAATTCCAATTGAATCCAATTTTGCGTTCTCTTGAATAAACTCCCATCGAGATTCTTTTGGAACCCAGAATACACTTTTTCCGTGAATATTTGATTTGTATTCATCAGGGTCTTCTGGGTCTGCCCCGTCCTTAACTTCCAAAAGTAACTGGTTATACCTCTCTTCAAAAGCATCTGAGATATATTTTAAAAAAATAAGTCCTAAAACAACATTACTATAATTTGAAGCGTTTATGTTTCCTCTTAATTTATCTGCTGCCTTCCATAAATCTTCTTCAAAGCCTAATTTTGCCATTACGCCCACCTTATAATTAAAAATAATATAATTATATTATAAATTAAGACTATAAAAAGGCTTTATATAGTAATTTAAAAAGTAAAAAAAGAAAAATAACCTTCTTTTTAAATTTCAATAACCATTCTTATCTTAAATTACTCTCTTTAAAAAATTAAAAAGAAATTAATAATTTTTATTTTTAAGTTTAATTTGGATTATTTATCCCAAATTATTACTTTTCTTTCCGTCAGGGTTTGAACAAGGTGTTTCTACGCCATTTATATTTCTATTGTGTGCATGCGTAATTTCTCCCGATTTGATTTTTTTTACAACTTGAGCTCGGCTTAACTCTTCACCAGTTTTGGTGTTTTTAAACTCTAAATTTCTACCCGAATCGGATTCTTTGGTAACTTTAATATCCTTAATATTAGTTTTACCAGATTTATTTCCCATTTTTATCACCTACTTTTTTAAAAATAAAAGATAATTAGCGTTAATTTAAAAAATTAAAGAGTTTTTGAGAATTATTTAAATAATTTAATGATGGGACCTGCAGCTTTTACGCAGATCGAGAGGAGTACTATTCCAGTAAATACTGGAACAAATATTTCATACATCCATAGAGTATCTATCATATAACGTCACCTTGTTCTTCTTTGACAATATGGCTAACGCTAATCCTTTTTCAAAAGGCATCAGTCAGTTATCAAAATATACTCAGAACTACGGAAAAATTATAAATACAACAATACCCAAAAAGAGATATTGATGACTACATTTCAGAGCTGTAGTTCATTGTTTTAGTTTGCGATATTATTCTACATTGTGTCACCTCTAACTGGTGATATATTTCTCATTTTCATGTTTTAACCAGATTTAAAACTATAAACCGTATTATTTTTAACAGAGTTAACTTGCGATATTATTACTCTCTAAATCATAATATTTAAATTACCCACAAAGCCACATGTTTAAACATACTTGGCGATGTAAATCTGCGTATATTACAAACGGATTTAACGAATTTTGTAATGTTGCAACAGTATGTCATTATAACATTAACGTTTTGTAACAAAATATCAAAAGTTATACTAAAAATAGTAATATAAGTATGACCTGCAACTTTGAAGTATACCAAAAAGCGTAAGTATGTTTTAAAATTGTACTTTAATCAGGGTAGCAAAAATTCGAAAAATAGATTTATTTTTTAATTTAAAGAGAATTACTTTTTTTAAATTTAAATAACAATTCTCATTAATTCTAAATTACTCTCTTTAAAAAATTGAAGAAATTTATCTTTTTTAAATAAAATTAAATCAACATTTTTAAATAAAATTTATTTAATAATTTGGTTCACGACATATATTGTTTTTAATGGGGCTTTTTTTCGAGTAGTTTTCGGGTTAAATCAACATTTTTATATATGATTCAAAGTTTCATTTAATTTTTTTGAAAAGGATTAAATAAAAAAGAATGTTATAATATTTTTTTAACTATTTTTCTTTGATTTTAAAGCTAAAAAACGAATTTAAACAGTTATTTCAATAAATTATAAATAATATAAGCTCTTTTATTTAATCAGGTAGAGTAAATTTTTTTAATTCTTATTTTGAGATTTATCAATCGTTGAAAAATAAGATACGCCCCTGATGATAACTCTATCGACTTTTTTTAAATACTCCCATTTCCCCCTCTTTTCAAGGTGATTATTTTGATTAAAATCTGCCCATACTGTTTAAAGCCTGTAGAACATTTTGAAAAGGATTATCACAAATCCGAAGTAAAAGCAGTCAATGTTCACACGAGCAATAAAAACTGCAGCGTTTTGCAGACTAATTTTGTTAAAAACCAGGCAACGTGTTCTAACATACAGAGCTTAAAAACGACTGCAGGTAAAATTGCAAAACAATTGAATTTTACTGAAATTCAAAAAGAAACGTTTTTTAATTCAATTGTCAAACTAAAACGAGCAAAAAACCATCTTAAGGATTATATTATTTTACAAAGTGCATTAAACACCGTTTTGGTGGGTGGTTAATTTGATAAAACGTTATTTTCTTTTTTTATTGATTTTAATGTCTGTTGTGTGTTCCGTTAATGCCGTAACGTGCACTATTCCCGAAACGTGCACGGCTACGGATTATTACATTATACTTACAGACGACACAATCTCGCAGGATTTAGTTATCTCTATGCTGTCCGCTTATGATTTCGGAGTTGTAGCCCCTGAAGTGTCAGGTATTAATGGTCAAACGATATATTTTGCTTCCGAGTCTGATTTAGGCCGTTTTTGTTCGGTTATTTCGAATTCAAATAAAGCTTTACCTTTTGCAGGAGCTTTTGATGTATATACAAATAATAAACGTGTCGCAATGACTGTTTTATTAATCGATGGTACGGCTTATTTGCCCTACGGCTCGGATTTATACCAGTATATAGATATAAACGCGTCTAAAACTCAATTGGGGTACATGTATTCGTGGCTGTGGTCCGATTATTCGAGCAATTATATAAAAATACTTCTTAATGGTGAGCAGGTATTTTCCGCGGGTGGTGAGTCTTCAAACTCAAATTACCTGTCTAAAATATTTTTATCCGATAACGTTATGAAAATCGCGTGGACCAACGTTCACGGATACCAAAGGACGACAACATCGATTGTATTATTTGATTATGTCGATTATATTACATATTCAGATGTAAACAGGACCGATTTTACCATCACTGAGTTATACGCGCCACCTGAACGGGCAACTATTGATATATATTCAGAGCCTGCAGTTGATGTTTACAATTATGCAAACGATCAATTGCTTGGTACAACCGATAACGGCGGATATTTGGCCGTACCGTTATTTTTAGGTGAAACTACCTTAAAATTCGTTAAAGAAGGCTACTGGGATACTTTAGAAACTATCACGGTTACGGCAGGTAATAATCCCGAATTATTCATTTCATTATCTCCAAAAAACGCAATATTCCAGATTTCAAAAGAGTTTTCTGGAAATTTGTATCCTAATTCAGTTGGCACTCTTTCGATGGATATAACACCAATTAAAGATGCATATGCAGCAAAACTAAGAGTTTCCGGGATTGATGTAAACAAAGTTTACTACAAAGCCCAGGAACTTCCAAGGACCTCTGATGGATACTACATTTTAGGTGATGTATCGAGTACTCAAAATATAGAAATCGAGTTTGATACTCCGCAATCATGGGGTGAAAAGACCTTCACTGTTGAAATAACTGCAACAGACATCGAAGGTAGTCTTTACACAAACCTTGAAACGATTAACTATGAAGTTTTAGAACTTCCATTTTTACTCGAAATGCCTGAAACATTTGGAATCGGAACAAATGATATTACCTTAACAGACATGTCTGGAAACGCCTATTCTGTTTTAATGGTTCTTTATGATTCTGATGACGTTGAAGTATGGAGTTCAAGCACGAGTCTTTTAGCATACTGTGAATACACGTTTGAAGTTCCAATTGACGATGCAGGAGCTTACACATTAGAGCTCAATGCAAAATCAGGAACTGTTAAAACATATTATTCGATTGAAATAATCGAGCCTGTTACATTAATTACAGAAGAAATAACTGCAAATCCCGGAAAAGTGGCAACAGTGCAGTTTAAAATATCAAACCCTACTTCAAACGTTAAATATTATACTGCTGAGTTATCATGTCCATTTTTCAATGAATCAATCAATAAAACGTTTTCAATATCTCCTGAAACCGTTGACAAAACGGTTGATATATCGTTTGAAGTTCCTGATAGCCTTGAACTTGAAAACTACCAGTTAGTTTTAGAAATATTCGATCCAGATAAAACCGATGCAATATATTCTGGAAACGTGGTTTTAACTATCTCAAATGAATCTCTTCTCTTTGCTTCAGTTCCCGGTGGAAACACCACGGTCATAATTTTAGCAGCTGCACTTATCCTGATAGTTGGAACATTTGCAGCAATGAGGCTGAAAAAATGATAAATTCAAAACTAATTTCTATTTTCTGCATTTTTTTAATTGCAACGCTGCCTTCATCACATGCCATAGA
Organism: Methanococcus mangrovi; assembly: GCF_054506835.1. Lineage (NCBI taxonomy): Archaea > Methanobacteriati > Methanobacteriota > Methanococci > Methanococcales > Methanococcaceae > Methanococcus > Methanococcus mangrovi. The sequence goes on from NZ_CP197114.1 coordinate 331,541, forward strand.
TGTTTTCGGGCATGAAATAAATGCAGGATTGGACGATGTAGCAGCCCTCGGACTTGGGGGGGTTGTAGTTGGTGCAGTTGCAATGACTGCAGGAGCTCCAATATTACTTGCTGCAGGTGTTGGAATTGGTGGAGCAATCGCAGTCGATTATGCTTACCGATGGGCCACTGGAAAAGATGCGGAAGAAGACAGCGGTGCAGTTACGGGGGCTAAAAAGACTAACGTGTCTGATGAGGAATACCTTGATGGAACGTACAAATATGAACTCCTTGCAGGATACCGACAGTATTCAGAAGAATCTGCAGCAGAAGATATTGCAGAAACTAAAGATCGGCTTAAATCAGGAATTGGAACATATCCTTATACTGTATCAGGAACCCTGTCGGATGTTTCAGTTTCGATGAAAGGCCCTGACAAAATATACGGTTTTTCAGCTTTTCCTGTTCAGTTAAAGTTTGATGAAGCGTTAACGGGTACAGAAAGTTCCTATGTGATGATTGAGAACGTAAATGTTTATCTTGTAGATTCTGATGGGGTAAAGTGGAATGAAAAAACTTATTCAGATGATATAAAACTTCAGGATATTGATGATAATCCTGGAGCAATTGAAGAAATGATAATAAATTTCACGATGAAAACACCTGACCCATACATTGGAAAGGCAAAGTCACAAATAACGAATGCACCTGACAGGGAAATCCTTGAAGAACTTGTAAATGCTGAAGTTAAGAAATTTGAACTTGTTGTTGAAATTAAAGGATATGCTAAACTTTACAAGCATGAAACCTATTACAGTGAAGAATTACAGGATTATCTTACACGGGAAGAATATGATAAAACAATTACAATAGATACGAAACTTAGTACATCTGAACCATCCACAAGAGTCCGCAGTGGTGCATATTATCTTAAAGGGGCCAACTGTTCACTCCCTACAGATTATATAAACGAGGTAACTCCAATTGCATACTCATCATATTCAAACGGGGCAACTTCAAATATTATTGGAAGGGTTTGGGCAAGTCCTGTACACTGCTACAATTCATCAGCACAGTACCGGTTTGTTCTTATCGGGCAGCCTGACAATTTAGAGCCTGTTCCGGTAACTATTGAAGATGATTATCGGGCTTTAGTTTTAAAACTGCGTGATGATGGGATAGCAACGGTTGCTTCCGAAACTCCTGGAAACTTCGGGGATATGTCAGTCCATAACGGGGTTACAACTTCGCTCAATTACTTAAAAGACGACAGCACTGAAGCCTTTGAAACCTACTTTTTAGTGGTTGCTGATGTTGATGATGGGATTGACTCAGCACTTCCCGTGTGGGGCATTATTCAGCCCGTGATTTCGGTGATTGACAACGTGAAATATTCCTTAACAGATGAATTCAAGGAAGAAATTCTTGAATTAATCAAAGATAATTCTATTTCTGATACAGATTCTCAAAGAATCACCGAAATAATTAAAATGTCTGAAGACAGCTTAAAAGAAAAACAGTATATTGCAGAAACAGAATCTGAAATGTACTCGGATAACGAAAAAGCAAGCAATGCAATAGCAAATGCCTTAGAAGATTATGAAAAAGCACAAGAATACTATGAAAAAGCCATAACTACTGATGACCCTGAAGAATTAAAAGTTTACACGTACCTTGCAGGGGATGTGTATGAACCAGCAGGGGATTACTGGAAAGAAGCTGCAGAAAAGTATAATTTGGGGCTTGATGACCAGGGTGATGGACTCGCAAGCAATGCAGAAAAACTTGAAAATCTTGCTTCAGAATACGAACCAAGTTTATGGTTTAGTGCAGGTTCAACCCTTTCTGAATGGTGGAATCAGTTTAAATCTGGTTTCGGGTTAGGGGACGTTCCGGATACGGTTTTAATTATAATCGTCCTTGCAGTTTTGGTCTGCGGTACGATAATTGTTACAAAAATTCTTTAATTTTCTAAAACTTTTTTAAGGTGGTTATTTTGTCGAATAACGACATGGATAATGAAGTATGTAAAAAAATCGATTCGCTCATAGATAAATTTGAAGAAAGGATTGAAAAAGAAACCGGCTGTACTGTTGAAGGTTTTGGGATATGTTTTACGATAAAAGGTAACGACTACCAGCATACAATTCACACAGGCCCTTATGAAAATATCGAAGTAATGGGAGGAAAAACCGTTGATGTAACAATAGAATAAGGTGGTTATTTTGTCTGAAATTGAAAATAAGCATGAAACATGTAAAAAAATCAATTCAATAATGACCGAATTTGAAAAAACAGTTGAAAAAGAAACCGGCTGCACTATTGAAGGTACTGCAGTACTTTTCAAAGTACATCCAGGTGATGAAACTTCAATCGCGATTCACACAGGTCCTTATGAAAATGTAAATGTCATGGAAGGAAATCCTGAATTTCTTAATGTAGATTACTCCAAATAAGGTGATTTTTTTGGCAAAGGATAAGAAAGAGGACACGGGTCCAACAAAATTCTCTTCCAGAACTATTTTTATCATAAAAATGATTGGCTGCGGGGTTGGTTTTGCAGGAATTATGTGGTATGTAATGAATAATTCTGTTATAGGCTCCGATGTTGTCCGAGGTCTTGCAGCAGTTCCGTTGGTCTTTTATTTAATGGCTGAGCTCGTTGACACAATAGTCGATATGAACACAGATGTATATGGTAAAATTTTTAAAAAGTACGATGGCTACGTGGCAATTGGTTTAACTATTTTAACCGTATCCTGTATGTTTTTTGTAACTCTCTGGGCGTTATCAGGTTCAATTACTTTTTCAATTGGTTCAGCAGGTGCTTCAAGTGTCGTGGTTGCAGCAATCTTCTCATTATATTTGTTAGCCCCAAACACTGGAAAAGAAAAACTTCTTTTATACATGTGGATTGGTGCAACAATTGCAACATGGGGTTCTTATTTATCAATAATTCCAAGTTTCGCAGGCTTTGGGATTTAAGGTGGTAAAATGTAGGTGTAGCTATGATTAATCAGTTAATAGTAGTTATCTTGTCTTTTGTGCTATCTATGGTTCTTAAACCACAGGTAGAAGTTATTGGTCAGGCTCTTGGATTGCCAGGGCTTTGGTCCTGGATCGTTCCAACACTAATCGTGTTAGTATGTGTCTGGAAGATTGGTTCTGACAATTGGAATTTAGGCGATTTAATCGCTTCTTTTGTTTTAATTATCCTTGTTTTGCTGTACTTCTACCAGGATGTTTCCCAGATTTTCCTCGAATGCTCACGGATACTCCTTGGTGTCTGTCTTGGTGCAATAGTTGTGTCAGCTGCTAATAAAAAATAAGGTGGTGGTGAGTGTATGTGAATATTGAAACGATAATTCCAATAATTCAATCCTACTGGATTCAAATTGCTATAATTGTGCTCGTAGCTCTTTTAATTAAGAATATTAAGGCAATAATCTTTGCCACCACAGTTGTTTTCATAATATCTTATTTTGGATTCTTAGACATTTCAAACATTGATTTTTCGAGGGTCCTTACTTATCTCAACTTATTTATCGGAGGTATTGAATGGCAGAAATTATTGGTAAGGTAAAACGAAAAAAAGGCTCTTTTGTTTACGTTGACGGCAAAGGAAACGTAGTTCAAAAGAGTAGAAGTGAAATGAAGAAAAAGGCGGGTAAAAAATCTAAAAGGTGATAATTTTGGGAAATAAAAATAACATATGGATTGGCCTTGCAATTGCACTGGTTCTCGTTGGAGGAGCAACTTATTGGTACGTAAACCAGGGAGAATCGGGAGGAATTATTATTCCAATTGGAACAACATTTTCCTCGGACGCAGCATTTGACAGTGAAACTGGTGACGTTTTAATTACATTTAATGCTTCAAAAGAGAATATAACTGCAGATTCGATTGAACTGTATGTTTCATACGATGAATTGACATTCACAAAAACGAATACCTTTGAAGATGTATCTTTCCCTCTTGATGTAGAAGTAACTCCTGAAACAGGAGCTGAAAACCTATTCTATTATGCTGTTGTTTCATACAGCGACAAAACCTACAGATTACCTGACAGTGCAGGCTCTTACGAAACTGTTGAAATTTCAAATGCTACTGAAGAACCTGTTGATGTTTTAACATTTACAGCACTTTCTGACTTTAACAGCACCACGGGAATTGTTTTATTCTCGCTTTCAGCATCAGAGGACAACAAAACTGCTGATGTTTTATTATTCACTTCATACGATAACATAACATTCACAAATACTGTAAATTCAACAGCTCTTTCACTTCCAGGAACTTTTGAATTTACTGCAGATGCTGCTGAAACAGACCTTTACTATTACATGGAAGTTGTCTGTGATGAAAACACATCAAGATTACCTGCTGAAGGTGCTGATTGGATTAACATCACTGTTGCTGCTGAGTAAGGTGATTTTATGAACATGGAGCGCTATTCTCTTAACATATGGCTTCCAAAAGCTGTTGGTGCTTCAATTGTTGTTGGATTACTTTTATGGGGGACTGGAACACAATTAGTTACAATTTCAGAAATTGCAACTTCCATTTCATCCATCCCTTTCACTGTAATTCTATTAATTGAAGCTCTCGATAAATTTGCAGACGTTTCTGGAATTTATGGCAGAATACTTCCAGAAGGCACATCAAACCACTTGTTAAAATCAGTTGTTATTGGGGTAATCGCATTTATCGCGGTTATTTACGGAATACTTGGAACAATTAGTTTGTCTATAGGTTCAATAAGTTCAATTTCAGCACCTGCCCTCGTTGCTGCAGGAATATGTGCAGTATATATCCTTGCTCCAGAAACCGGTGATGATGAATTATTACTGTTCGTTTGGCTTGGGGCAACTGCTGCAACACTCGGGACTAATATTTCATTAATACCACCTATCCCTGGAATAACAGGGTGATTTAAATGAAGAAAATACTTTTCTTCACATTTTTAGTTATTTTTTTGCTCGTTTTTCAAATAGCAAACTCATCCAAAACAGATGATGAGATTATTCAGCTAAAATTATTGAAAATGGGTTATCCTTCATCAGGATACATCATTTGTAATGAAACCGTGTATTATAAAGACGGTTCTAAAACAGAATTGTCAAAACCACCTAAAATGTATGAAATCGGTGGGGTTGAAGCTTACTATCTTGCACAGAATTACATCGATAAAGAATATGGTGATTCACTATCATCAAAGGACCTGATGATTAGGGTAGAACCAAAATCAATTGAAGAGTCTGAAAACTATTGGAAATTTAAATTTTATTTTGGTGACACAGGCACTACAGGTCGATTCATGGGTTACATTACTGTGAATCGTGAAAAAGGCTATGTTGATATGGAAGGATTATTTTAAAAGGTGAGTTAATGAAACAGTTTACAAAAGGATTCTATACGGTTTTAATATTGTGTGCTGCTTTAGCGGTTTTTGGATATATTACTGGGTTTTTATCTGTGAATTTAGGTGCCCTTACTAATTTAATAGGGTTATAACTCATGCAGAAAAAACTGTTTTTAATCATGTTCCTTTGTTTTCTTTCAGGCGTTTTCGCACAAAGTGACAATGAAACAGTTTATGTTTTGACTGATTACGATGAATTAAACTATTCCACACTGATAGTTTACGATGGAAACATGGTTTCAGGGCAGAATGCACTGGTACATGAATTAAAACAAAACATTACAACATTGAAAGAAGAACTTCGTGAAAAGGATAAACAGCTTTCAAGTTATATCGTAGCGAAAAAAGAGAACGTTGAATTAAAAGAAAATATTACAACGCTTAATTCAAAGATTAAACTGTTAGAAGCTGAAAAAGATATTTTAAAAACCCAGAATGACGGGTACAAGGATATGATTACAGACCTGATTAACACCCAGAGCAACGATACTAAGGAGCTCAATGCTGGGGCTTATAATAATGCTGTAAAAACAGTAAATAACTTTAAACTTGGCGTTTTATTTGGTGTAGTGGTATGTTTAGTGTTATTTTTGATACTCAGACAGAGGAAAAAACAGTTCGATTTTGGAATTTAATTTACATGTGGTATACATTTTTTTAGTTTTTTTTATTGTGTGGTATTGGTAGTATCACGGGTATTAATGGTATCACTGGTATTCAAACCCCGGTTTTTTGACACTTTAAAGTATAGGAGGTCTAAAAATGGTACTTATTAATTTAGGCATAGGAAACCGAGATTTGCAGAAAAAACATGGAGAAAAGACCAAAAGAACTTTAGACCTTAAAAATGATGAAGCAAACCATATAACGCTTTTAGGAAAGTCGGGTTATGGAAAAACCACGATAATGCGTGGAATGGTAGAAGAAATTTATAGTTCATATTCAGATGCAGGAATTCCACCCATAATCATTGTGATTGAGAGGAAAGTTGACACTTCAAAACCTAAAAAAGTAATTGAAATTTTCCATGAAGAATCTGAAAAAAATACTGAAGGACAACTTTACAAGAAATATGGTGAAGGAATCTGGAATTATATCGAACATTATGTTAATGAACTTGAAAATGACAAGGAGCTAAAATATGGTTTAATGGGTGATTTTGCCATTGGTTTTCCAAATATTCTCGGAAAATACACGAAAGCAGGGATCGATGAATACAAAACACTTCTTGGAAGGCATGGGTTAAGCCCTGCAGCATATCCTGCAAGGCGGTTCGTGTTCAGACCTCGAAGAGAAGTTAAAGATATTGCTTTTGATAATGGGCCTTTAACTGAAGTAATCAATTCAAAACTTGCTTATCCAGATATTCCATTTGAAATAATTGCTGATATGAATAATTTAGGTGAACAGACCCGGTATTCAGCTGTTTTAAAAAATATCTGGGATATTTCAAAAATCAGGGACCCTAAAGAAGTGTTGTTGATTGCTGAAAGTTATGAAAATCCAAATTCTGGACCATCTCAGACTTATTTAAGGATTGATGAAACGATGAACCGTTTAAAAACAGATATTCTTTTTACCGATGACACAAAAGACTCTTTTTTAAAACAGATTACAAATAAAAAGATAAATATTCTCGATTTTTCACAGAATTCAGAGCTTGATGCGTATGAAGAATGTTTACTTTTTAAATTGGTGGTTAAACACGCGATAAACGTTGCAATAAAATACAGAATTCCTGTGTTTTTTGTTGCTGATGAGGTCCAGAACTTCATGAAAGATAATAATGGAAAATGGGCCATTGATAAGATTTTAAGAGAAGGAAGGTCGCTATGTATCAATTTAATCTGTGCGACACAGTACACCGATAATCTCCCAAAAGACATTTTGATTGGTTCAAGCCATATCGGAATAATGGGAAAGTTAGCATCGAATACTGATACCAAAACCCTTGAAAAATTGATTCCAGACTTTAAAGACGTTGTTGACTTTGATGAACCCGGAAGTCTTTCGGAATGGGAAAATTTAAAAAGAAAACTTCGATTCAGGGGCTATTTTTCGTATAATAAAGATTACACTGAACATATTGAATACAGGCAGCCACAGAGTTTGTAGGTGATTTTTTTGGGTTTTTGGAATATTTTGGGATTTAAAAAGAAAAGTGATTCGAGTCCTGGAAAAGTGGGGCCTGAAAATACTGAAGAAAAAAGTGGTCCCGATCCTGGAGAAGTGGGACCTGAAAATGAAAATTTTGTAGGGCCTGTAAAAAAAGTAAAAAATAAAAAAGAATATACTGCAGAAAAAGAAGCCTACGATTCCCTTGCTCCATATTTATGCAGACAAAAACTATTAATCTGGCATAACGGGTCTGGTGCTAAAGTATTTGGTTATCCTCATGCAGTAATTCCTGATGAAGGAACATATAAAATATTATACAAAAATAAGGCCACGGACTGGCTTGAAGATTTAATAATAACTATCAAATCAACTTTTTTTAGCTATAAACGCCATTATGCAATAGTTTATGCCCCTAAATCCTGTGTTGACATTTCTGAAGATATAATAATGTTTTTTGTTGATCACTTTAGGGATGACAAATATGCAAATTTTGTGAAATACGCAGTTCCTCTCGAAGCTGATGACCCACGGCAAAGGGTCGCCTGGATTGTTGAGCGGAAACGTGCTGAAGCTTACGAAATGATGTGTGAAAATCTATTATCTGAAGATATTCCAAACCTTGTCGATGCTGCATTATACATTAATCCTACGATGAAAATGTACAAAGGAAGTGAAAAGGAAAGCAGTAGAAAGAGCACAAAAGAAAAGAGCTTTGAAGGCGGGGAGTTTTCCTTTGATAATGCCATTAACAGGATGAAAAATGAAATGATGTGAGGGTGATTTTTTGGCTGAAGCTGATGCAGATCTTGACCTTTCGGGCAGGGAAAATACTGAAGAAAATATTGATGAAGAAAATACTGAAAGACCAAATGAACCTGAAGAAAAAAGCGGACCTGAAACTTTTGATGAAGTTCCTGGAAAAGTAGGGTCTGAAAATACTGAAGAAAAAACTGTTGAAAAAGAAAAAAATCTTTCAAATGAATGCCTTGAAGAAGAAGTTGAAGCGGACCTTGCCCCAATACAACAGAAGGAAAATGAAGAAAAACCCCTCCAAAACAACCCTTTTGACATACCAACTGGAAGATCCCGGACACAACCTGAAACTTTTGATGAAGAAAATGAAGAAGGCCCTGGAAGAACTGCAGGAAGAAAAAAGTCAGTGCACCTTGAAAAGGTGGTTAATAAGACTATTATTGATATTTTAGAAGATTTAAAAGAAATCCATAATTCTTCATATCAAAAAGAAATTAAACGAACTTCAAAAAAGATTGGGGAAAATGTAGTTTATTTAAAAGAAATTTTAGATGATAACCTTTAGTTTTTGGGTGATTATCTTGAAATATGGCGATAGATTAATTAAAGGAATGAAAAAAGCAGGTTATTCTATTGAATTCTTCACTATTGAAGAAGCTGCAGAAAAACTTGATTTTATAACTTCTGAAGAATTTGGTTTTGTGGTTTGTAAAGTACAGGGGGATAAAGCCTGGGGGATCACTGTTGCCAAATCTAAAGTTTTAGCTTTAAAAAAGAATATATGTTCATTTAGGGAATGTTTTGAGTCTGATTATGATGATGCGGAGGGTAAACTTCATGATTTAGGCTGGCCTGAAGATCATGAATTAGAGTGTGAGCTCCCGGAAGCTGAAAGTGAAAGTGAAATTTTAAATAAAATATATCCTGGAAACTTTGAAAGAGATGATCTGTTATGAAATTATATGGAAAAGAATTTATTGTTTCTGTGCCCCCTTTCGTTTTATTGGTCGTTGCATACGTATTCCTTTCAAAAATGGGTACTGTTCCAGTAAGTAATATTACATTTATGGTGCTTATTGGGGCTTATGACATTTTGCAGGTTTTATTAAATAAAATCATGTTTAAAGGTGAGTAAAATGGATATTGAATTTAAAACCAAAGAAGATGAGTTTATGACTTTTTTTAGGGGCGTTTTAATGGCTATTGGTGTTTATGGCTTGTTAAGCGTTACGACATTAACCTCTTTTGACCCTAACATTGCCTTTGCAATTTTAATGTTTGGAATGCTATGTTCGTTCATATATGCCAGAGTTAAAGACCGCAAATACAGGAAACAGCACGGATTGTTGTTTAATACGTTAGAATTAAATTATTCAGATGGAACGTCTGAAGAAATGAAAATGTATGAACCCCCTAATGATAGTTTATTCGTTGATAAAGTGGTGTATGCAGGCAATAAAGGGCTTTCAGTCAGTGTTAAAATAATAAAATAAAAAAGGGGTTAAATTATGAAAGTAAAGGAACTAAAAGAATTAATAAATGGTCTTCCTGAAGACATGGAAATATATGTTCGAGACCCTGAAGAAACTGAAGCACCGAAACCACTTTGTGATTATGATATTAGTTTTCAGAGAGGCCTTCCAAAAATGGGCCAATAAATCAAGATTTTACAAGTAATAAAAACATGTGTTTTTCTAACTTTTTTTAAACGATTAAATTTCTTAAATTTTTTTCGATTTTTCAGTCATAAAACTCAGTAATAAAATCAAAGTATGAATATTTTACTTTTCTTTGACTTTTCAAACTTCAAAACGTGATATTATGATAATTGGTTATGCAAGAGTATCCACAAAAGATCAGAATCTAGAAAGGCAGCTTGATGAACTTAAAAAAGCAGCTTGTGAAAAGATATTTTTAGAAAAAATTTCAGGAACTAAAAGAAATCGTCCGGAATTTGATAAAATGTTTGAATTGTTACGTTCTGGAGACATTATCGTTGTAACTGAACTTACAAGAATTTCGAGAAGTACCAAAGACCTTGTTGAAATTGTTGAAACATGTAACTCATTAAATATCGAGATAAAGAGTTTAAAGGAATCCTGGCTTGATACAACTTCGGCACATGGAAAATTATTATTTACTATTTTTGCAGGGCTTGCAGAATTTGAAAGAGATTTAATTTCTGAAAGAGTAAAATCAGGACTAAATGCTGCAAGATCCCGAGGTAGGCTTGGCGGACGTCCAAAAACAGATCCTGAAAAAGTTGAAATGGCACTAAAAATGTACGATTCAAAAGAATATTCAATAAAACAGATTTTAAAAGCTACAGAGATTAGTAAGTTTACACTTTATAATTACTTGGGGAAACGTAACTAATAATTATTAAACCTTAATTTAAATTTTAATTAAAAAATCTAGGGTTATTTCTCAGTTATCAGGTAACTAATTCTTTTTTAAATTTTTAAAAATAAAAAAATCTTTTCGGAAATTTTATATTTATGGGGGTGATAACTTACATTAACACTTTTAGGGTAGGGAGTATGAATAGAAGTTTTGTTGTATTGGCACCTAAATCTTACAATGATAAAATCAAAATTGAAAAGTTACATTTAAATATTTGGTATATCTCCGAAAAAGAAGTTTATGTAGACATTGGCGTAATGGTTGAACCTGAACTGATAACTAATGAGTACATTGAAAAATTAAATGAGATAAATGCTTTAATTAACGAATGGAATACTAAATCAAACAGTAATTTAAGTAAATTGGATGAAACTGAAAAATCTTTAGATATATTAGATGGAGAACTAAAAAAGTTTATCAAACTCCATTATGACTTTGCAGATCTTAAAACTAAATTAAATAACATTGCTAAAATACCTAAAGGAGTTGAGGGACTCGAAGGGGCCATTGAAGACAGAGTTAATGAGCTTAAAAAGTTAAAAGATGAATTGGAAGTACTAATGCAACTAAGGGAAAAAAATTATTTAGAAAAAGATATTGAGTTATATATTATACCCCCTTTTTCAGTTACTGATGTTCAAGACTTGAAAAAGGAGCTTTCTAATATGGAAGTCCTGCAGATGATTTTTAACTCGGAAATTTCCTATGATAATGATTACGTCGGAACCGACTCTGATGATTTTTATCTTGTAAATTCATATCCTGTGGTGGAAGAAGGTAATAAAATAAAAGTTGGAATTTCTGTCGAAAACAGGTCCGAAAAACATTATTTTAGGATACGGGCTAAACTAAATATTAAAGATGATAAAAAGAATAATTTATTTAGTAAACGTAGAAATTATAATATTTTAAATGAATATTTGTATTTTGATATCCGAGTTAATGAAAAAAGACTGAGCCCCAATCCCACATTTAATAGCCACAAATTTTGTAAAATTGGGAAAATTTATACTTTTTTGGTGGTTCCTGATCATTACAAACCTAACATAGATATTAGTAAGTATCTTAAAAATATTAGATTTTTGGAATCAGAAAATGACATTTGGAATAGATATATTAATAAACTAAAGAATAATAAAGATAAGTTCATAGTATATTTCTGGAAAGTATCTTCTGAAGACGGTTCCGAAGTTAGTGCCAGTATTACAGTATTATTTGAAAAGCTTGTAGTATCTAAAAATATCCTATTTGTTGCATTGTTAATTATATTTCACTCAGATATTGCAACACTTATGTATTTATCACAAATAACAGTATTTAGGGATTTATTGTCTAAAATAAGTATTCTAAAAGATTTAGTTTCGGGAGACGGTATGCTCTCGATAATCAATTATGGCGCAATGATTCTATTAATCGGAATTCCAATTGTGTTTGTTTTTGCAAATAATATTATGCAAGATTTCAGTCATGAACTCAAAAGAATTAAAAAATGTATTAAAGGTAGGGGGTAATTATGGACATTTTAACATTTAAGAAGAAAAATTATCAACCCCAGGTTCTAAAACGATTTAAAAAACCTTTAAACCGGAAAATTGACGAAATTGAATTATGTAAATTACAATATACCGGTAGCTTTAAAAATACGATTGAAACAAAAGTGCCGTTATTTATGAATAAATACTTCAAAAGGCACTATCCAAATGTTGATAAATGGTATACTAAAAAAGTTATAAATGATGTAAAACAAGGATTAAGGAATATTTACGTCGTAAAACATAAAAAAGATGATGAAATATTAGGAATTGCGATCACAAGAATATCTTCAGGCAAATATGCAAATAAAACGCCTAAAATTTGTAGTTTTTATGTATGTTCTGAAATTAGGCGAAGATATTTCGGAAAAAAATTATTTGAAAAAGTTCTGGGAGAGCTTAAAGAAATATGTCCTAATGAGGAAATCATAATCACGGTACCTGAAGAAAGAGTTTTTGAGAGAAATACAGGCATAAGTTTTAAAACATTTTTGGAAAAATATAACTTTACAAATGTTGATGAAGTGCCTGGCAAATATCGAGAAGGTAAACTAGAATATATATTTAAAAAATAAGTTTTACCTTTTAGTTTATAGTTAAGAATCCTTTTTGATGTAAAACCGAAAATGAGTTATTTTGGATGAATTATCCCTGAGTGATAGTCTTAAACAGTTACTGAATGGCATGAATCATGAAAAAAAGAATGGAGTGGTATCGATGGCAATTTTACTATCGATAAAACCAAAATATGTCAAAGAAATATTGAATGGTTCTAAAAAATATGAATTTAGAAAGTCCATATTCAAAAACCATGACAAAGATGAATTAGTTTTTATTTACTCGTCATACCCAGTAAAAAAGATTGTAGGCACTTTTAATGTTGGTGAAGTGATTGAAAACTGTCCAAAAATTCTTTGGAATGAGTTTAAAAACGTTTCTGGAATTAAAGAATCTGATTTCTTTAAATATTTCGAAGAGAAAGAAAAGGGGTATGCTATTGAAATAGACTGCTTGAATGAATTTGAAAATCATGTAGATCCCAAAAAAATAAATCCTGATTTCAGGGCCCCACAGTCATTCTGTTATATGTCAGAATCTTTTGAGGAAAAAATTCTGTCTTCAAACTAATATTTGCTTTTTTGAAATTATTAATATTTCATTCTTCGGAAATTTTACAACCAAATAACAACTCTTTTAAAATTTAAAAAAATAAGTTAATTTAACCATATTTTGGGGGATATATAATGAGCTATGAGGAACTGGCTGTTGGAAACATTATTTCTAATAATAAAATACATGAAATTTTTGGAGGGGGGACTGAAGCAGGAATGAGGTATTCGACAACAACCGAAACGTTAGTTCTTATTTCAAATCCAGAAAATGGATTATATGTGGACGAATGGCATGGGGGAGTATTGCACTATACGGGGATGGGCAGAAATGGTGATCAAGAACTAAAAGGGCCAAATAAAAGATTATATGAATCAAATGAAATGGATTTAGAAGTCTATCTTTTTGAAAAACTAGAACCAAATAAGTATGAATATAAAGGACAGTTTGAACTTTCAAAAGACGAAAAACCTTATCAAAAAGTTCAAAATGATGCAAACGGAGATCTGCGTAAAGTATGGATATTTCCAATTAAAATTAAAAACCAGTTTGTGATTACACCTCGTTCATCAATTCAAAAAAGCTATGACGAAAATTATGAAGAAGCCAGAAGTCTAAGTATTGGAAAGCTTGCATTGGAAACAAAAGGTTCTGATTTGGCCCCGCCGGTTCGAATGTATTCAAAAAATTATACGTATATTCGAGATCCTAAAGTAGCACTCCTAACTAAAAAAATTGCAGACGGTTTTTGTCAATTGTGTAAAAAAGAAGCACCTTTTGACAATAAATTGGGTGAACCATATTTAGAAACACATCATGTAAAATGGTTATCAAAAGGTGGATTGGACACTGTAACCAATACTGTAGCACTTTGTCCCAATTGCCATAAAAAGATCCATATTTTAAATTTAAAAGAGGATACTAAAAAATTACGTGAAATTGCTGTAAAAAATGCCCTATTTGTAGATCAACTTGCTGAAGAAGAATTAATGAATCAAAAATAAGTTTTTAGTAAATCTAATAAATAGATTATTTAATCTACTTTTTTAAAGAATAATCCTTGAAATATCATCTAAACACTGAACTCTCCACGGTTCAAGTTCTTTTAACTCCAATTTACATTTTATTTTTTCAAGAGGGTAAAGAAATAAATTATCCGGATCATTTGGACATCCCCCAAGACCAAATGCAAAGTATACAGGATTTTCTACTTTTTCAGAAAATTCTCTAAATGAATCTATTTGATCAGCCCTTGCCCAGTCATAAAAATTATTATACAAATATCCTCTGAATTTACATTTTAAATAAAAATGATCGTTATTTTCGTTTAAAAATACTTTGTAGTCGGGTTCATTCTTAAATTTACATTCTCGTTCAAATATTTTAAAATAAGGCTTTTTAAACAGTTCTTCACAAACATAAGCTTTAAAAAGTGCTGATTTTTTCAAAGATCGTCTTTTCTTTTCCCAATAGCTTTCTTGCTTTTGGTAGCTGCTTTCTTTTTTGTTATTATAATTTATAACAAGCGTTTCTACTTTTCCGATTTGAACTACCTGATTCTCGCCATTTAGTTTATTTTTAAACATTGTCTCACACAGTTTAGATGGGTTATTTCGTCAAAATAAACTATCAAAAAGGACTATATAAATGTTGATTATTTGATAACTTTTCAATGAATCTTTTGAAATTTCTTTAAATTTTAAACATTAAATCGCATCGTAACCAATATATCATAAAAGAGGTTAATTATTTAATAATTTAGTTATGGTGCGGAAAATGATAAAAAAATTAGCCGATTTAGTAAATAAATTTAATGCTAACCTTGAAAATTATAAGTCTGAATTTTATAACGAAACTTCATGTAGAATGGAATTTATTGACCCATTGCTTGAAATTTTTGGATGGGACATATCTAACAAAAAAGGACTATCGCCCAATTTTCGTGAAGTGATCCCGGAATACCATTTAAAATCAACAGGTAGGCCTGATTATGCACTTACATATAATGGACAGAAAAAATGTTTTTTAGAAGTTAAAAAACCATTTGTTGATATTTCTGAAAATAAAAATGCTTCTTTTCAGGCTAGAAAATATGGATGGTCTGCAAAACATAAAATAGCGGTCCTAACAAATTTTGAATATCTTATAATATACGATGCTACAGTAATGCCTGATTCAGAAGATAGTTATAATGTTGCAGTATTGAAAAAATATCATTATTCTGAATATTTAGATAAGTTTGATGATATTAACGCGATTTTATCGAGAGATTCCATATATGCTGGTACATTTGATGATTATTGGTCAGAACTAATACAAAATACTGCTGGAATAAAAATACCTGTGGACGAAAAATTCTTAGAAGAAATAAACGAATGGAGATTGGAAATTGCAGAATGTTTGAAAACTGAAAATTTAGATATGTGTCGTTTGAACCAACAAATTCAAAAATTTATAAATAAAATCGTCTTTTTAAGGATGTGTGAAGATAGAAATCTGCCGATACTACAAACACTTGAAAACATAAATGATTCTGCAGACGTTAAAGAAACTCTTATTGAGCTGTTTTTAAACTCAGATATCAAATACGATTCAGGTATTTTTGATGACGTTGATGACGACTTAACTGCTTTTTTGGATAATAATGTAATTTCTTCAATTATTTCAACATTATATTATCCGAATAGTCCTTATGCGTTTGGAGTGATCGAACCTGAGGTATTGGGCCAGATATATGAACTTTTTTTAGAAAAACAGGTGAATATTGAAAATGGTAATGTGGTTTTAGAATATAAAAATAGGTTATTACATAAAGATATAGTGTCAACACCTGCTGATATTGCAAGATATATGGTTAAAAATTCATTAGAGTTACTTTGTAATAATAAAACGCCTGATGAAATCTTAGATTTAAAAATAAGTGATATATCATGTGGTTCTGGTTTATTTTTAATTGAAGTTTATGATTATTTGTTAAATTACTTTACTTCATGGTATATCGAAAATGACCCTTCTTTTTTAGTAAATCGGGGTAATAACGTTCTAGAACTTCCTTATGAATTTAAAAAAGAAATTTTGGAACGTTGCATATATGGAATAGATATCGATAGCCATGCCGTGGAGATTACCAAATTTAATTTATTATTGAAATTACTTGAAAACGAATCTGAACTTACATTGCCTAAAGGAAACAGCTTACTCCCTAAATTAAATAATAATATAATTTCTGGAAATTCTTTAATAGATTTTAGAAAAACGTCTGCAATTGGGCTTTCTCAAATGGATGCTGCTGACTTAAACTCCATATCGAATTCGTATGGAAATTTTGATTTAATAATTGGTAATCCACCGTATCTAAAAAAGGAAGATCTTATAAACACCTCTTCAGAGTTGGAAATGGATATTTACGACAATTATAACTCTGCAGAAAAGCAGTATGATAAATATTTCTTATTCTTAGAGCGAGCTTTAGAATTAGCTAAACAAGGCGGTTATATTTGTTATTTAGTCCCGCCAAAATTTGCAAATATTGTTTCAGGTAAAAAACTTAGAGGATTGCTATCAAAATACGTTTTGGAATTTATAAATTTTGGAGCATTGCAACTTTTTAAAAGTAAAAATAAAATAATTTACAGTTCGATAATCACCTTAAAAAAAGAAATTCAAAATAATGTTAATTATGAAAAAGTAAAAGATTTTGAAAATTGGATTAAAAATGGTAAAAGTACTACAAAGATTGAAAATACTTTATCAAAGGATCCTTGGGATTTATTTGCAGACATTTCTGAAATTATCGATCTTAATCGATGTATTCCATTAGAATCTATTTCTGAAATTCTCAATGGCATTCAAACGAGTGCAGAATCTAGAAAAACATACTGGTTCCCGAATAATAAAAATGTGTTGTTAAATGAAACCGATTCTGTTTTTGAAATAGAACGGGACGGCAAAACATACAATATAGAAAAAGCCATAGTTCGACCTTATTTTAAACCTGAAAGACGTGAAATGGGAATGACTACATATGATCCTTACGTTCCAAATAAGTGGATAATATTCCCTTATGATGAAAATGGTAATTTATATTCTATTTCAGAAATGAAAATAGATTATCTTGGAGCCTGGAACTACTTAAAAGACCAATACTGGTTTTTGGTTCCACGACAAATAAATTCTCGAGGAACTCGAGATGTTCCTCATGCAACACCCCAAACATGGTATCATTACGGCAGATCACAAGGTCTTACAATATTTAATAACGTCGATAAAATAATTGTAGGCGTACTTAGGAATACCAATTTGTTATATTTATATGATAAAACCAATTCACTTATTGCTTCAGGCGGTACTGCTGGATATTGTGCAATATTTAAAAAAGAAGATAGTTCCTATGATTTAGAATATATTCAGGCAATTTTGAATAGTGATATTACCGAAAAATTGGTTAAATCCTTAGGTAGCGAATTTGAGGGAGGATTTGTATCCCGAGGCACCGCAGTACTTAAAAGAATACCTATTATTAAAATAGATTTTGAAAATGAAAATGAAAAAACAATTTACGATAAAATTGTTAAGAAATCCCAAGAGATTCGGGAAATTAACGAACGTATTATTAATAGAAACTATCAAAACTTAGAGTCCCTAGATCGAGCAAAAACTGAGTTGATAAATAATATCAATGAAGAAGTAATTAAGCTATATACTGGTGATTACTAAGAGGTATATTGATGAAATTAAAGTCAGAAAGTACAGAACAGAAGTTAAGGGGCGGATATTACACTCCAAAAGCCCTATCTGATTTCATGATCAGAATATACAAGGACAGACCATTAAATAAAATTTTAGAACCTAGCTGTGGCGATGGAGTTTTTCTTGAAAGTATTTTAGAAATTTTAGATTTATCAAATATCAAAGTTGATGCAGTCGAGTTAGATCCTTTAGAGGCAGAAAAATCTCGTTTAAAAGTTTCAAATAATCCGGAAATAACCGTTTTTAATGAAGATTTTATTTTGTGTTATGATACGATAAAAAAGAAAAAATATGATTTAGTTGTTGGAAATCCCCCATATATCAGATATCAGTACCTCTCCAAAGAACAAAGGGAATTGCAGGCTAAAATTTTAGAATCAAATGGAATGAAACCAAACAAACTCATTAATGCTTGGGTTTGCTTTGTAGTAGAATGTGTACAGCTTTTGAATGATACAGGCTGCATCTCAATGGTATTGCCTGCAGAAATTCTCCAAGTAGCTTATGCAAAAGATTTAAGACAGTATTTATCCAATAGCTTATCAAAAATAACAATAGTAACATTTGAAGAATTAGTATTTGAGGGAATTGAACAGGAAATCGTTGTTTTTATGGGCGAAAAGAATCCCGATATACCCCCTGAAAAATGTGAAGTTTGCGTTACTGAACTAAAAAATCTTGATTCATTGGGCGATTTTGATATTGAAAGCTTAGAATATCAACCCATCAATCATAATACAGGAAAATGGACCAAATATTTTTTATCAAACCATGAAAATTTATTAATTGAAGATATTCAAAAAAATGAAAGATTTAAACCACTTAAAGAATATGGAATAATAAATGTAGGGATTACTACTGGAAATAATGATTATTTTTCAATTAATGCAGAAACTGTTGAAGAATATGATTTAAAAAACGTTTCTTTACCATTGATTGGTAGAAGTTCACAGGTTCATGGCGTTTATTTTACTAAAGAAGACTGGGATAAGAATATTAAAAAAGGAGCTAAGGCATTTTTAATATCATTCCCAGAAATACCTTTTGAAAAATATCCTGAAAAACATCAGTCATATATTACAAAAGGAGAGGAAGAAGAGGCAAATAAAGGCTACAAATGTAGAATTAGGAATCAGTGGTATGTAGTACCTTCAATATGGGTTCCTGATGCATTTTTCCTCAGAAGGAACTACGGGGTTCCAAAATTTGTTTTAAATAATATTGATGCAGTCAGCACTGATACAATGCATAGAATTAAATTTAATGAAGAAGTAAATCGTGAAAAAATGCTATTATCTTACTATAACAGCATTACATTTGCATTTACTGAAATAAAAGGTAGAAGTTATGGGGGAGGAGTATTGGAGATCCTTCCAGGTGAAGTTGGTGAAGTTATATTGCCAAACCTTCAAGATATGGCAATGAGTGACGTAAGATCACTAATAGATAAAATAGATTGTCATATAAGAAATAATAAAAATATAGAATCACTGCTGGATGAACTGGATGAAAAAATCTTAGTTAATCATTTAGGCATTGAAAAAGATGTTGTTTTATCATTCAGAACCGTCTGGAAGAAATTAATGAAACGTAGGCACGGTAGAAGCCTTGCAAAATAATAAAAAATAAGTTATAATTGATTTTCAACTATTTTTTTATAGTCTTTTTCTCCAATCTGCGCCATTGCCCTTCTTAAAGAACCTGACCATTGCTTTTTATTTTTGATAAATTCCATTTTAGGTACCAATTCCTTGAAAAGAATGGGTTCGTCAAATATTTTAACTTCTTTTAAGTTAATTCTTAAAGGATACGTTTCTAAAGGATTTTTAGGATGAGATTCAAAGATTTTTCTATTATTTTCATTAACTTCTGAAACTGCCTCATAAACTGCACGAATGTATTGAGGTTTTGCTTCACTGATCTTGGTTTTTGGTTTTCCCATTTCATAAATTACCAAATAATCCCCAATATTTACTTTTGAAATAGCATTTTCGTAATTTTTAGAAACTCCCCAAATTTTCTTTTCTTTTATTACATTCCAGTTTTCCTCGGTTGTAATACATAAAAAATAGTTCATTAAACCACCTGAAAATTAACAAAACTTTTAACAGTACAATTTTGTAAATTTTGGTTAATAATAATTATGTTTTAAAATGTGTTTTTGATTAATTATCATAAAATAGAAATTCTAAAAACAGAATAATTATTAACTGAAGAATTGATATCCCCAACTAAATCTTCAGACTGTATCTTCAGATCGTAAGTAATATATACTGAAGTTACTAACTATTAATTACAGGTAAAACCAGATGGGCAGTGTACCTTGAGGATCACGCCTTCAGTCCCATCTGGTACTGGAAAACTGTTTTAATTTATTCAAAAACGTTAGACCCTTTTTTATTAATTGTTAACATGTCAAAATATTCTGAGTCATTTCGTTCGTATTTCCTAAATACTGACCATGCGAGTAAATCTGCAAATTGTAAACCAGAATATGAATGAGAATTACTATGTTCTATTTTTAAAGAATTAAATGTCGAATTTTCACGCAATTTTGATTCAAAATATTGATTAAAATCATCCCTTAAAACCTGTTTACCTTTCGATTTGTCAATCCTTACTTCAAGATTGTTGCAGTTTACAGAAACATTTTTAGCGAGTTCTCCTGCGATAAAATTGTATTTTTTGTGATTATCGCCATTTAAAAATTCACTATAACATTTGTGTAATTCTAATACTGTATAATATAAACCGGAATTTGGCACTTCGTTTAATTTTTTTAACATGTATTTTTTAAGTTCAGGGCTTGAATTATATGCTTTTATTTCATTTACTCCACTTAATTCTTTTTTAAACTTATTTCTACGCATATTTTTTATAATTCTATTAAGATTCTCAGGATCTCGAACAACGAGAGCCGATAAAACCATGTAATTTGAACCTTTTAATCCCAAATCCCCGCTTTCGTCAATATACATGTAATACACTAAAATCAACCTGATAATTATTTTATTTAATATATAATTTCCATTGATAAATCTTTTTTGTTTAAAGAAACAAAACTTTAATCATTTAATTAACTTAAAAAAGTTAAAAAAGACATTTTTACTCTTTTTTCACGTTATTTTAAAGCTTCAGCATATTCTTTAGACTTTTCAATGATTTCAGTACATAATTTTTTAAATCTAAGCTCTTTTGAGATTTTATCATCTAAATTAATTCCCAAAGAATCTAAATCATCAAAATTTACCCCAGAATAATCAGGATAACCTGCATGTTTAATTAAATATTGTAAAATCCTTTCTGGGTCTTGTCGTGCCCAGTCACCTAATTTCTCAATTTTAAACTTATTTTTGATTTCAGTTATTATGTCATCAAAATATTTTTCTTCTACATCCAAAATATCGTTGCAGAATAAATTAAACGGAATTAGTGATAACAGATCATTTATTGGCATTTTATCATTTAATTCGGAAAATAATTCAGAAATTGACTGTTTTTCAACTAAATCATTATTTTTATTTAGATAATTTATTAATTCTATAAATTTATGTGCATCAGGATCTTTTTCAACAGTGTTATCCTCAGGAAATATTGTTAGAACCCCTTTTGAAAAATCCAATGGAATTATACTAATGCCTGTTTCAGAACCCAAATTTAATTCTTTTTTGATATGTTCTAAAATATCTTCTGGAGACCAGCCCAAATCCCATTTTATGACATGCATTGATGGATCGATCCCCTTTAAATTTTCATTTTGTATATTCTTAGAATTCTTCCCTGCTGCTGAGATACGTACCAATTTATCAGTAAATCCTTTTTTAAATATGTTCATTGTATTAGATTTTGACTTTACTAGTACCAAAAAAGAATTTGAAACTTTTCCCGAATTTGATATCTTTTCATCAATTCTATCAAAAATGCTTTTATCTATCCCATATTTGGAAAGTCTGCCCTCAACAATTAGTTCACGTAATTTTGAATGTAAATTTTTCGTAGATTCATGTTCTGATAATGAAACCTGAATTAATCTATACATTGGAAAATATTTTTCAATAAATTCAGCTAATAATTTGGAATAAGCCTCACCAGAAATATTCTGAGTCATTATTATGTCAGAACCGTCTTTGTTTAGTAAAATATTAGTTTTTTCGTAGATTAATTTAAAATATACTCTCAAAAAAATGTCTACCCGGGTATCTATATCTAATTCGTTAGTAGTATAATCTAATAATCCCAATCGTGAAGAATATTCCATCAATCCCGAATCAGATACCGTTCCACCAAGATCTCTTTTTTTACATAAGTAACATAATATTATGCTGTTCCTGAGATTGGCTTTGAGGTTGTTATTTTTCAAAAAATACTCTAAAATATCCGTTTCAGACTTCTTTTTGGGATCTTTGGGAAGACTTTTATTTAATAGTATATTTTTACCAAAATAAGATTCAAAACTAGATAAAACTTCCAAATATTCTTTTTTAATTTCTAAATGTTTTTTATTTAATTCTTGACAGTCCATAAACTCTTCCAATGCCATATCATAAGTTTCAGGGGTTATTGAATTGGTTTTCCAGTCGAGATTATTTTTTAAATTATGGTATATATTCAAAAAAGTTTCAGTTTTCCCTAAATTTTTAGCATTTATTATTCCTAAAGATTCTGAAAGCTGGAGAACTTTCGATCTACTATGTTCATCAGACTCATTTTCTGATTTTTTACAATAATAACATAGTTTTAAACTATCTAACTCTTGTTTATTTTTTATTCCGTTATTTCGCAGGAGTGTATCTAAAATAGCATATTCTTCTTTTCGTTCAAAAGTACCAAAATTAATTAGTTTTAACTTAATACTTTTTTTAAAATAGCCATTAAATTTATTTAAAACATCTATCCAGTCATCTTTTATCGATTTTAAATTAGTATATTTATCAAATTTCTGTTTACTTGCAGTTAATACTGAAATCATTATAGAAAGGGAGTAAATTAGATATTCTTTTGAAATATTCTGCAAAGCCACATAATTAAAAAAAATCATGACAAGAGAAACAACTAATGAAGAAAAAATCCAATGTTCAAAAACAATGTTTAATCGTTTATAAAATCCAGGAATATACAAAATCAGCGTGATGAATGGAAATATAAGTAAAAAAGTGCTATATAAAAGATTTTGTTTTATCTGATTAATTATTGTTAAAATTAAAGTAAAATCCATGAAACCGCCCCTGGTTATCTCCCACATTTAAATTCAAATCCATACCCTTTTATTTTAATTTTAATAATATAATTATATTACGATTTGAAGGTTAAATTTTCTAAATTAGGTTATTTTATTGGGGGAATTAATTATGGGTTTTGAAATTAAAGAATATTCTCGAAAAGAAATATTGGAAGAAAGGATTCAAGACTTAAAAAATAAAAAGAAAAAACAAGATAAGGATAACAAAAAATATACTGCAATGACTATATTCTCTTTTGTTTTGGCCGCAATAGGTACAATATTTAGTTGCATAATGTGTCCAAACTGGTGGAAAATATATCCAGAATTGGCAGTTATCCCCCTTTGTTTTTTCTTATATCCCGCGTTATTTTTAACATTGCGTATAATACGTCCTGATCCAAATATTGAATCGGAATTAAGGCAAACCCAAGATGAATATGATCTTGTAGTTAATTCAGAATATAGTTTGGAAGAAAAAGCAGAAAAACAGTTTAAATTGCACCAATATATTCTAGATAGATATTATGATCAGTCATTAACCCAAGGGAAAAAGATATTTTCTGTTGGTATTTCTTGTATTATTGTGGGATTTCTAATAATGATTGGAATTATACTATTTGCAGTTTTCTTGCCTGAAAACCAAAATAAATACTTAATTGGAAGTCTTGGGGGATTAAGTAGTATTTTATCAGGCTATATCGGAACCATATATATGAAAATGTATTCAGAAACAATAAAATCATTGAATGAATTCCACAATCGGCTTGTTTATACACATAATTTACATTTTAGTAATTTTTTCGCTTCAAAAATAGAAAATAAAGAATTAAGGGAAAAAACAATAGCTGATATCGCATTGAAAATTGCAAATGAAAGAAATGGGGTTAAAAATTAAATAAATTAAAGGTCCATATTGGGCCTTAAGAATCGATTATGTAATACATTAAATAAACCATCTGTAATTGGGATTTTCCACTCTTGGATCCAATTATTACTTTTTCAAAGTATCTTTTAAGTCTAATTTTGCGCCCAACATGTTTCTACGCTTAGCTTCTTTTATAGCTACGTCTTGTTCTAATTCACTACCTGATTTATGCCCATTAGCATCTAAATATTCTTTACATTGTGTCAATACATTTTCAAACATGCTGTTTTCTAAAAGTTCACCAAATCTTTTTTGATATTCAATTAATCCATTCATGAATCGTTTTCCCTTTTCAGTTAAATTATATCTATTTTCTAATCTTTTAATTTCTTTTTCAATTTCAATAATGTCCAAAGTTTCCCAGTTCACAATATCTTTGGAGATTCCTTCATCAGTAGGCCCGTGATAATTTCTTACAAAATCAAAACTATCTTCAATGTCATAGCCCTTTTCAACGAGTTCTTCAGCCATTAAATAACATAATTTATGGTATTTTTTATTTCCATTAATGGTACCGAGGTGGTAAATACAAAAAAGCCTTAAAAAATCGGGGGCGAGTTCATTACTCATTTTCTACCACCAATTTCATCTGAAATCGAATGTTTATGTTTTCCATTTTCAATTTATTTGTATATTCATTATCTGCAGTTAGCAGAATAATTTGCATATCATCTTTTTCAATTTTTTCTTTTAATATCTCTATGAGAGTTTCTTTATGGTTTACTTCATCCATTTCATCATTATAAACTCCTTCTGCAGGATCTTCCATTATAATGTACCCAATATTTGAAACATTGTATATTTTATCCAAATCCGAAAATGCACATGCCAATGAAAAATCTAAACATCTTTTTTGGGCATTTCCCCTCCTTTCGTCGAAAATGCTCAAATATTTAACGTCATTGTGCAGAGTATCTTCAAATAAAAAATCCCCTTTTCGATAAACAATATTTTGACTTTTTATTCCCATTAATTTACCGTAATAATGGTTTAACTTTTCTAAAAATACCGATATGGATTCTTTTTCTAACTCGGAATATAATTTTGTATTTTCTTTTTCAATTTGTGTTTTGCTTTCATCTAGTTTTTTAATTTCTTTTTCAATACTTTCAAGCATATCCGTTTTATTTTTGATTTCGTTTGTAATTTTAGTTAATTCCTGTTTTCTATCCTCTAATTCTTTTATTTTTTCGTTTATTTCCAGTTTAAGCTCTTCACTTTGGTATGAATCATATTTTTTACAATAATCTAATGCATAAGGGTTATCTATAAGTTCTAAGTTTTTTTCTCCTTTTTCAATACTTTCAAGCATGGCTTTTTTATCATCAATTTCTTTCGTAATTTTTTCAATTTCTTTTTCAAATTCCGGGACCTTTTCGTCTGAAGAATCTATTCTGTTCGCAATTATATCATATAACGATTTATCGTAATTTTCTGAACCGCAGTATGGACATTTTTTAGTTTTATAATAATTGCTTATTTTTCCTAAATTTGCATTATCTCCACATACTGGACATACTAGTGATGATAGTGTCTGTTTGACTAAATCTAAAATCTGTTGTTTATAAAAACTCTTTAATTTACCTAATTCACCAAGTTTTTGGCGTTTTTTGCTTTCTAAAGATTTAATATTTGAACTAAGCTCTTTAGCTTGTTCAAAAACTTCGTTTTTTTGTTTTTTAAATTCGAAATACTTTTCCATCGAACCATTTTCATAGGATTCTACTAAATTTTTAAGTTTTCCAATATATTTTTCAGAATCTCGGTTTTGTGTTTTCAGCATTGCTATTTCTTTTTTTATCCTGTTTTGGTCAATTTCTAAATGGCCTTTATCATCTTCAATTTTTCGTAAAACCTTCTTATTTTCATCTATCGTATAATTTTTTTGATATAATCCAGTATAGTAACTTAAAAGTTCCATAAACCGTGATTTATTGAGTTTTCTGAGTGAATCATTTGGGCTTTGGTAAACTATTTTTCCACGAGGTTCTAATGATTCTTTGTTGATGTTAAACAATTCTTTTATTTTTGCATCAATCTTATCAATTCCACGGATGGTTTCTGTTTCGTTAGCACTGTCTTTTAGAGATTTTACTGTTAAAAAATGTTCATCGCCAACTTTTCGTTTAATGCTGAGTTCATAGTCTGAATTTTTTAGTTCGATATAAGTATCGGCTAAATTATGATTTTTAATTCTGGATCCACCGGTTCCAAACACGGCATAACCTAAAGCATCGATTGTTGTGGATTTTCCACTTGAATTTCCCCCATATATCATTAAATTATCGAACTCTTTTTCGATTCTAGCCCCACCATAACTTAATTCAGAATATTTTTCAATATTAAATGTAGTTATTTTGAATTTATCCATCATTCCACCTTAAACATTGGTACGTGTTCAATAGTATACGATTTTTTCATATCGTTATGATTTTTAAATAATAAACAAAACATGGCTAAACAGTAGCCTGCTGAAAAAAATAACGTTAAATAATCCTTTGATTCAATTATAAAAAATACGAAAATAAATACGGACGTTGTAAAAGCCATTAATGAATCGCAAAAATTTGGCCATTTTTCAGTGCTGACTTTTTTGTCCACCTTTTCGTCAATGAAATTTTGGGTGGTTCCGTCTAACTTTTTATAGTATGTATTAATCGGATCTTTGTCATCCCAGCCTTTACTTTGATAATAGTCTTTTCTAACTTTTACTAATCTGAATGCATCTAATCTATACAACCAATCTGTAGCAATCTGTTTTCTTGATTTTATCAACATATTGTAAAGAATTGCATAGCCTACGAGTACACCCACAAAACTTAGTGAATTTTCTAATGCGTGAGTAGTATCCGCTAGATTTAAAACATAAATCGACAGTAAAACTGCCGAAAAAAATGAAAAAATACCCAAATATTTTGTAAGATTTATATTCATACTCCCCATCTCGAATACTCATTATTAAAATGGGTATTAGTTTATAATTACCCCAATAAAAACCTTTATTATTAATGTCTGAAAATAAAAACAAATTTACATAAAAAAAATGGTAAAAATTTAAAAAAGTTTTTAAATGTACACTGAAATAGCTAAATATCATAACTTAGTGGGGGGTAATTATGATAAGAAATACACTTGAAAATACTATGGAATCGACTTTTAGTATAGATTTACCCAATGAACAGGCTGCAGGAATGCCGACTCCAACAGGAACCGGTTTTTTTATATCTCCGGATGGATGGTTTGCTACTGCTGCACATGTTGTAATGGGCAAAGATAAAAAACCTAGAGACGATATAAATAAAGCCTTTTTGACAAAAGAACGAAGTGCAACGGGTCATGGGGCCATGTGTCAGTACGTAACATTAGAGCATATACTACCTAAATTTGATATTGCATTATTAAAAGTTGATTTCGAAAAAAATTCAAACAAACAATGGCTTAGTGGAAAGACAGAGTTTCCATTCATAAAAGTTTCAACAAAATCTCTAAAAATGGGTGAACCAGTTTATTCATTTGGTTATCCATTATCAAGTTTTGGTATAATTAAACCTGGCCGGGTGGGATTTACAAAATTAAGTCCAAGAGTTACTTCTGCAATAATTTCCTCAAATTTAGAATCAACAAACATGGTTATGAGTAGCCGTGATCCAAAAAATTATGTATTAGATAAAGCATTAAATTATGGAAATAGTGGTGGACCAATTATTTCAACAGAAACAGGTCATGTGCATGCTATCTGTTCTAAATTTCAGCCAGTAATTATTCCACAGCCCCATATTAATGATAATCAAGGTAAACCTACAGCAATAATGATTCCTAGTCTTTATGGGGTAGTATCTAGTTTTAATAATGGGGAAGTTATCGATCTGTTAAAGTCGTTAAATGTTCCAATTGAGGAATAATTTTTCAAATGTTCCAATTTTACATTTTTTATCCCAAATATAATTTTTATTTGAGTTTCAGTTTTCACAGAAAATAGAACAATTTAAAAAAACCTTTATTTACCTTTTTTAAAGTTAATCTCTAAGCCGTCGGCTTTATCTATGTTGATAACCTGCCCAACGTCGCCATTAATCTCATTATGAAATTTAACGTCATTTATCTCTTCTTCAAGTTCTTCATCCCATTTATAAACTTTTACGGCTTTTTTCCCAATTTTGGTGAGCATAAAATATGATTTACCAATGCTTTCACCAAGGGGCTCTTTTCGTTTTTCCAGAAGTTTTTCTTTAACTAAGTTATTTAACAATGTGCTTAAATTTCCACTATCTATGCCCAGTTCAGTCTGAATCTCAGATAGGTACATTTCTCCACGTTCATTTAATAATTCCAACACATTACGAACATGTTTTTTTGTTAAAATCGTAAGAACCATCTTTTCACTAAATCTTCCTTTATATATAATATACATCTTTGGTATAATAAATATCAAAGTAAATTTTAACATAGTTGTAAAATATTACATAACTTTAAATAACGGTACATACCAAAGTATTATTTGTAAAAAATTACAATAGTGTAAAATTCAAGAGGTGAAGAATGATCTTAAAAAATTTACAACCCTACACTGTGATAGAAGTAGAATCTACAACTATCGGTGAATTCTTAGAACGATTAACAGACGGAAAAGAAGCCGTAGAAACTCTAAAAGAAAGTGGATTTGAAGAGTTTTTAGAATCCAAATACTACATTGACGGAAGAACGATGGTAATATGTGAAAATGATGGGGAAGCTGCAAAACTTGCAGATTTGGCCAACAAAACCATTTTTGCAGAAGATCCGAATTTTTATGCAAGAATAAGGTCTGCAAGATATGAAATTTTTGAAATTCCAACAGAAATGTTCAACAATGCAAGGCTGACCTGTGAAAGCTGTGGTTCTGATTTGCTTGTCTCAAAACCGCGGAAAACGTACGTATGCGAAAAATGCGGCAAAGTTCATCCTTTAACGAAGAAACCAAAGAATTTAGAATAGTTACGAAAAAACTGTAAAAATCCTTAAAATCAAATTTTAAAGAAAATGGAGCTGATAAAAATGGATCCAAAAGATTTCCAGATAATATGTAAAAAATGCGGTTCTACAAACGTTAGAGTAGACGTAATTTACAGGGCTGCAAGCACCACGGTAGGGATAGAATGCAGAGACTGCACAAATGAAGAAACGGAAGATGAGCGGTAAACTCATGAACAATTCAGAAGCTAAAAAAACAAAAGAAAATTTCGAAAATGAACTTGAAAACCTATTTAATGGTTCAAAACAGGTTGAAAATTTTGTAAAAGTCTCAAAATCCAATGAAAATTCAGAAAATAAACCAGATCAAAAATAAAATTTAAAAAAGGTGGTCATTATCGAAAATTCAGAAAAAAACATACTTGTCTGCTACGATGCAGTCATAAAAAAGCAGGGCGGCGGCGGTAGAGTCTGGCCAAATCCATTCCCTGAACATGTTGGAAAGCGCGCAAGAGTCATTATCTACGATGAAGATTGTCAAACCGAGCCTGAAAGAATTGCAATTCAGATTCAAAATCAGTTGAAGGCAAAAGCAGTCGATTAAAAAGCTAAAAAAAAGTAAAACACAAATGAAGGTGATTTTATGCGCAGTGAAGAATTTAATGGGCCAAATGGAACGAAAAAACCGTGCCAGGAGTTTGTTGCTCAGCCCCTTTTTCAGTATTTTATTTACATGTTAACTTGTACTGCATAGGATTTAAACCCGCACATTCGACAATACGTGTAAAATTTAAGAGGGGTAGAAAACATGAGATTTCACTACATTATTCAAAAAGACAAAGTACCGGAAAGCTACGGAATAGCAACCGGTAAAAAAGAATTAAACAGAATTACTGAACTTGTAAAAGATGAAAACTGCACTTTAAAAGTATTAAACCGCCCTGATTTTTTGAAAATCAAGAGAAAAATCGACAGTAAAACAGTCGGAAAACGAACAAGATTATTCAAAACTTCGAGATTTGATTACTTGTTGGCTTGATGGGTGAAAAAGCGTGAACTGGGAGCAGTTTTTAGCGTTTCAAAAACACTGCAATTATTCTTACGAACTAAAAGATGACGGAAAAACGCCTGCCGAACATGTCGACACCACGTGGTGCAGTATAACTGAAAAAGCATGCGATCCGGAAAACTGCCCGTTAAACAGCAGGTGGGACCGCAGCAGAGAGATGTGATAAATATGGATTCTTATTCTTACTGGAAATATGGCGTTTTAAACCTTCAAATCGAAGTAAATCCAAAAGGACGGCTTGTAAATCAGGAGGGGCTTAGAGAAGTGCTCGATGAATTAAAAGCAGTCGTCGAAGAAAACGAAAATAAAATATTCAGGTGAAAAAGATGCCGGAAATGAAAGAAGGGGATTTTTTAAAAAGCGACATGGGAGTGCTCTATTTAATCCTTAGAAAATTCAGGAACGGGGATTTTATCGCACTAAATGACGTTGATTTAAAACCTGAAAGATTTTCTTCTGTTGATGTTAGAAACTACGAAATAATCACGAAAATGGAAAATCAGCATTTAAAACTTCTTAAACAGGTAATCGGGATGAAAGCATGATTGACATAACAAATGTGGAAAACTTCGGGTTAGAGGATTCAAAAATAACAGGCATTGTTATTCAAGAGTTTAAAGTAAAAGGAAAAGATTTTGACAGCATGAAAGCTGAATTAAAAGAAATTTTCGAAAAATATGGACTGAGATAAGGTGGAACAATGAAACAACACTTTACATTGATAAAAGAAATGGATGCAAGAACTCTCAGGTATTACTTTCATAAACTCGAAAATATTGAGAATATCGACCCAGAACAGCTTGCAGAAGTTGTCAAAGCACCAAAACAGCATAAAAGACCGTTAAGCCTTTCAAAAGAAGAAGAAAAAATAATCGAAAAATTCGGAAGAGCAACAAACCTGCTCGTAAATTACATAATAATGACAGAAAGCACGGCGTGAATTAGATGGACATCGAGAGACTTGTAATTATCAAACCAAAGCGTGAAGAGGTTAAAGAAACTCCACAAATTAGGGAATGGGCCGACCGTTTCAAAGAAGAGCGAGAATTTGACGGAATTAAAAAAACAACGTTGAAAAATGACATCACGAGGTTAAGGGTATTTTTATCGTTTGTTTTCATTGAAATCGAAAAAACTCCCGAAATTATGAATAACGGCGACTTTGTCAAGTTCTTTAATTACCTTGAAAAAGAGCGAAAACTTCAAAGAAATACTCTTGATAAGTATTTTAAACTGTTAAAAGTGTTTTACCGACTTATGCGGCTTAAAAACTTCTCACAGTTCGAAGAAGAAAGTAGGGAAAGAAAAAGATATTCAAAATTTGAAATAAAGCATTATGATTCCATAAATGCTGAATTGATAAATCAGGTGCTTCAAAAAATTATCAAAAGCAGCAGTAGAACGAAATTAAGAGATGCAGTACACATCCGATTTTTATGGGACACTGGAGCAAGGCTTTCAGAATCTTTAAACATCACGTATGGTGACTGCGACTTTAACGAAGGACTCTTCAAGCTTAAAGATACCAAGGGAAGTGAAGAAAGAATAGTAACCTGTTCAGGCGACACTCTCGAAGCTTTAAAGCACTACTGCCGGTTCAACGTAAAGCAAGGTCCCGAAGACACGATTTTTCAAACGAATAAAGGTGGGAGAATCGTAAAAGTCGGCTGGATAGGTCAGGTATTCAAGAGCGCAATCGATGAATTAAAAGAAGAAGGCAAAATCCCAAAAAACAAGCGTATCGTAGTCCACAGTTTAAGGCATGGAAGAGCAGTAGACTTGCTGGACCAGGGAATCCCGATTGAAATTGTAAAAGAATATCTCGGCCATAAATCAATTGAAACGACGTTATTTTATGCACATTCCAAAGAAAGGCAGCAGAAAATGATTAAAGACATTAAGAAAATGCTGTGAGTTTAATTAATGTTATAAAAGGGGAAAAATGGATCGATTAGAGGCAAAAGAAAAAAGTATGCAGGCGCTGACAGAAAATACTGTTAGAAAGTTTTTCGAGCAGATTTTCTCAAAAAATAACGAGACTCCCGCATATCTTGAGTTAAGGGCATTTAATACCAATAAAAAGCCAGTTTCAAAGTTTTATAAATATCCCGAACAGCTTGATTTGTTTTTAGATGAATCAAGAGCAGTAAATAAAAAACTCTGTGTATACTTTGGAATAGGCCTTAAAAAAGAGGAGAAAGGAACTAAAGAAGCTACTTATGACAGCCTCTCGATAATCCCGTTAGATATTGATATTTTAAAAGACTGCCTCGATTATAAAGATAAAACGAAATATCCAGAAACCCCTGATGAAAGAGATTTAAACCAGCTTTCAGATTCAGAAGCATTTTCAATCGTTAAAAGATATTTTAACAGCATCTATTTACCTGTAGAACCTTCATGGGTATTTTATACAGGACACGGCGTACAGGTTTACTATGTTTTAAATGAAACCATCACCGAAGAACAGTTAAAAGAATTTAAAAAAGTAATAGAATTTGATAATGTTAATAAAGGTTTTATAAACGCTGATTCAAACATCTACGACCTTGCAAGAGTTTTAAGAATTCCTGGTTCAAATAATAAAAAATTCCAGGAAAAGCAGGGCAGGATTTTATCACACAAAAACAATGTTTATTCTTTTGATCATGTGTTAAATGAATTTAAAAGCCACGTTCAATTTAGGAACCAGGTAAAATCAGAAATTATTGAAGAAACAAGTTTTAAAGCAAATGAAAGTATAAACTGGGATTATGTGCCCCCGTGTGTTAAAAAAGCACTTGAATTAAGGAAAACAGGTTCTGCAAATCGAGAAATCCAGTTATTCTTAAGGGCATTTTTCATGAGGTACTTTAACCAGGATAGCGGAAATGATACGAAAAAAACTCTTGAAATCTTTAAAAACTATTCTGATAATTTTAATGAAGAGTTAACATTAAAAAGTCTCGAAGAATGGCTTAAAACAAGACGGGCGCCATTAAACTGTGTAAATTCCCCTGGAGAATTAAAAGAATCATGTAAAAACTGTAATATTGTAAATATCAAGCGAGGAAACCCTTTAAAATCATATTTTATCGCAAAAAGGGAAAAAGAAGAATTAAGTGCTGACCAGCTCGAAGAACAGCTCGAAGAAAAACAGGTTTTAATTAAGCGGGTTGGTGGAGCAGGTATTATAAACAAAACTTGGGAAAAAGAGCTCGCAAACTCCACGATGATAATGAGCAAAAATATCGGTTCTTTCTCAAAACCTCATATAAACCATGTTCAGTACTTCAACTTAGATAATTTCGAGTATAATAAAGAATTAGTGGTAAATAAAAAAGTAATTGATATTTTAGATGAAGAGCACGCATTTTTAGACTTCGTAAACACTGTAAAGACGAAAAATGTTACTTGGGAAGATTTTGCAGAAGATTACTACTTAACGTACCAGTATATTGTTAAAAAATACGATAAAAACCATGAAATAAAGCGATCAAAAGCATACGGATTTTTTGGAGAAAATCGGTCAATTCTTGGAGACGGCTGGGAACTCGATTCAAAATACGCATGTCATGGAAAAGCAAAGAAATTAATGGAATTATTTGATTTGAAATATAAAATGGGCGATATTGAAGATATACTGTATCATTTGAAAAATTACTTGCAGGATGACCTTGGAAAATGGATTTTAGAATATTCTATGGCATCATTATTTAGATATTACTTGATGGACACCAAAAAGTTAGACATGTTCCCAAATCTTGTAATTACGGGACAGCTTGGAACGGGAAAAAGTGCAAGAATAAAACTGCTTTTTGCAAAGATGTTTTTAAATTTAGATATTTTAAACAGTAAAAAGGTCGCAGGAGGAACAGGAATAAGATTGGAGAATGAACAGTACTGCAATTTGCCATTAATCATTGATGAAGCAGAAATTCCTGAACAGATGTATGATATCTTAAAAATTTTAGGGACCTCCAAAAGAACTGAAGATTCAAGATACAACATAAGCACGAGAATTGAAAATTCGCTGATAAGGCCATTAATGGTTTCAGCAAACAGTATAAGAATAGAAGACCCGGCCCTCGTCGACCGTTGTGTTATCGTTGACGTTGATGACATGCCGCTTGTAAATACTGAAGACGAACACCGCTATTTAATAGATAAAATCAACAAACTTGGAGCTTTCATCTATCGAAATATTGATAAATTCTATGAACAGTTAAAAACGCTTCAATTCAAAGCTTCCAGAAAGCATGCAAAAGAAAGCGTATTTTACATTGGAAGAGAACTTTTAAAGTTCTTATTTGAAAGCTTTGGAATGAACTACAATTCAAGCTGTGAAAATCCTGTTGAAAGCTACACGCACACCAGCACGCTTGGAAAAAGAATCAGGAAAACAATTGTCGATGACATTAAACGAGTTATTGTTACCGAAGAAGGTGTGCAGTACAATATTTACGATGCAGTGAACAATTCCGTTCCGGGAGACGCATATGACAAGCTCATGAACAAACTTTCAGCAATCGGAGTCTTCATAAAAGAAGATCGAAAAGAAGGATTTATTAAATTACTTCTTACAAACGAGAGTAAAGACCATTTAAACATCGATAAGCTTGGAATATACAGTTTAAGGAAGTTAAAAAATGAAGAAGAATTTGACTACAAGGAATACAAGATCGACGGAAAGACTAAAAAAGCTTTATCGATGAATTTAATGCCTATCGAAAAAGATCGCGAAATAGATCTCGTTAGAGAAAACCCAAGAGAGCTTGACAGCGATGAAAGAATAATTTTAGAACTCATAAAAGATGAAGTCGAGGAAAAGAAATCAAATGTGGTTTCAAAGGCTGCGGTGATTTCAAGGGCAATGTTTAAGAATTATCAAGAAGGGGCTGTTGAAGACAAAATTAAAGTAATGGTTGATAAAGGAATTTTGACTGCATTTAAAGACCAAACGCTGATGATTGCGTAAATTAACCGTATAGCGTGAGCTATCTAAATATTACTAATTTTTAAAGATTTTCAAGACTTTTTTAAGGAATATTTCTTATTTTTCAAAGTTTTTTAGATTTTCAAGTTTGAGCTGTAACTTCTGCAGCAGGTCCTTACTTTCAACACTATTTTTCGGGCCACACATGTAAAGTTTAATTTAATAAATATGGATATTTTTCAAAATTTGATTTGACAAAATAATATTTTTAATTTTGGTTACCATTTTTTTCTCAAAAGTTACCATGTTTGGTAACCAAATGGTAACTTTTTGGTAACCTTTTTTGAGAGTATACGGAAGTTATTTTTTAAAAATATTGGCTAATTGTGCTTTTTGATTTTGCGGTTACCAGGTTACCACAATTTTTGTGATTATTGATGGAAAAAAAGTTGAAGATGAAATTTATGAAAGAAAACTTTATTTGAAATTTAATCAAATGTTAAATGTTTATAAAATTACATCTGAAAGTTTTTAAATAACAAAAATTAAAGGGTAATTACACAATAAAATGGGGTTTAAGTATGTCCCGAAATAAATGTGCAGGCGATTTTGATTACGATGGATTTTTAGATGTCATTTACCATAGGGCCAACCCAGAATTAGAATATGGTATAACTCTCGATTTTGGCAATGTTTTAATTGATCTATCAAAGGACCAAAATATTAAGAGGATTGAAATAATTAATGCTTCAAAAATTCTCGGTGTATCCACATACGACTTAAAACATATTATTTGTATAATGGGCAGTCTTAATATTGGTAATAATAAAATCAAATTAACCTTAAAAGTTAAATTTTTAAAAAGAAATAGAAATACAACTGTTTCATTTGAATCAGACATTTTAAATGATTATGGACTTTCTGAAACCACAATAAATGTTTCAGCAGGACCTGCTTTAGCTTAAACGTCTTTATTTTTTTAAAATCTTTTTTTATAGTTTTGTCGAGTTTATTTTGATTCAATCATGTTATTTATTTCTAACACTATATTAATATACTATTAAGTTAATATTAACATATAGCTTTGAACCAGATGTAAAACAAAACTCAAAATCTAAAACTCTCAAAATCTAAAACTCTCAAAATCTAAAACTCTCAAAATCTAAAACTCTCAAAATCTAAAACTCTCAAAATCTAAAACTCTCAAAATCTAAGCTGAAAACATGGTAAAAGCAATTATAAACATAAGCGACAATTCAAATCAGATCTTAAACATTGTAAAAGCGAAATACGCGTTAAAAGATAAAAGCGAAGCTATCGAAAAAGTAATTGAAGAATACAGTCAAGAAATGTTAGAACCAAATTTAAGACCCGAATTTGTCGAAAAAGTAAATAAAATTATGGAGAAGAAAACTGTCAAAGTCGGCAGTATTCAAAACCTGAAGAACAGATATGCTAACGAATAATACGACGTGATTTAATGTATTTGGCGGAAATTACCGAAGATTTAGATGATATACTGTTTAAATTGGCCAAAAAGGACCCTAAAAAATTAGATATTATATTAAATAAGATGGAAGAAATTTTAGAAAATCCAAATCGCCATAAAAACTTGAAAAAACCGCTCAATAATTTAAAACGAGTTCATATCGATAAAAACTATGTCCTTGTTTTTACAGTTAATAAAAATACGGAAACGGTTATTTTTGTTTACGACCATCACGATAAAATATACTGTAAAAATTATGAATACTAAATTTTTTTACTTTTTCAAAAAACCCTTCATCGAAAATTTTATATTTTTGTTACGTCTATTTCGATGGAATATCCCTTAATAACGAATAACTTTGATAATTTTTAAAAATAGTCTAAAAAAAGTTAAAAGAGATATTGAACAATTCAACAACCCCCAGAAATGAACTGTTCGGCGGTGTATGGAACCGTTTTAACGACTTATGAAACTCCCCATTTCCCAAGATTTTCCCCTCTTGGGCAAATATAATTTTTGAAAATAGCATTACTTAAACATTTAGAGTAATCAAAACCAATACATCGGGTTAAAAATGGAAAAAAGAACTTTCCACGAAAAAACCCTTTCGAAAATTTAATATTTTAGCCGCCTTAAATTAAATTTAATTATATTTATAGAGGGGAATTTTATGTCTTTTCAAACAAAAAACAAATTCCTATTTTAAAATATTAAAAAAGATTATTTTTGGTTAAATTTAATCGTTTAATTCTTTTCGAAAATTTAATATATCTGTCGGGGTAATTTAGTTTAATTATATTTTAAATAAAATTAGAACTGAAATATTATTATATTTATTAAAACATAGTTCTCAAATACTTTCGCAAAGATATATATCATATAACTTTTATATTACTCGAAATAACTAAATGGTGGTTTGATGGACAAAGATACTTCCGAATTAAAAAAAACGGATCTGATTTATGTAAATAATTTGGGTGCTAGTCTTGGCCCATTTGAAGTTATCCTAAATTTGGGAACTCAGGTTGAAAACAATATTATTAACTCTGCTAATGTTGTAATGAGCCCACAACATCTAAAGGTATTTGCTAAAACATTAAATAAAATGGTAAGTGACTATGAGGATATTTTTGGGCCCATACCTGAAGTTAAGGTAAATAGTGAGTCTAAAATTGTAAAAGGTAAGTAATATGGAAACATACTACAATGCAGTAGAAAACTCCCGAAGGACAGGTATTTCGTATAATTATAATGTTGAAACACCGCAAAAAGAAATATCTGCAGTGGTTGCAACAGAATCAATTAAATTAATCGAAGGAATTCACGAAAGAATATGTAATGGGTTTATGGCGCACTCATTGGCTTACCCTACTGAATTTATTCTTTCAAAAGAGTTATATGCCCACAACATTCTCGAAAATTTAGAAATTGATCTGATACCTTATGAATTGAAGTTATTGGCTTCCAAAGTTGCTCTAAATTTAGATGATCTGATCAGTGAAATGTGTGAAAATTACCGTATCGAAATAGATGGTAATGTGGACCTAAAAATGGGCGTAGTTATATTGTATCTTGAGGAAGATATGGTTGATAATGAATTTGAATTAAGAAGGGAGTTATTTACTAAACTTAAATCTAAAATGAATTTGGATACATTGAGCGGTATATCAATACGTATTGAGGATATTTAGATATTATAATGAGATGTAATTATGGATATGGACCCTAGAGATTTTTTTTGTATTGGGCATGCTATTCACGAAGGATTAAATAATAACCAATATCAAACTTACGAAAACGGGCTTATTAGGGTATCTCTTGGGCGATACTATTATTCCACATTTTTATATTTGAGGAACCAAATTATTTCTGGAGCCCCAAATACGAGCTACCAAACAAATTTAAAGTATTATTTTAAATATAATGGTCACCAGAACTTAATAATTTATCTAGAAAAACTTTTAAAAAATATGAGGTATTCGAATCCTGAAGAGGTATCCTCAAGCTTAGATAAACTACTTATATTAAGAAAAACTGCGGATTACGAACTTGATAAAGAAGTTACTCTAAGAACACTGAAGAAAGCAAAAGAACATCGTACATTTGTGCTTTCTGAGGTAAAAAGTGCCCTTATATCTTTTGGCAATCAAAATACAACAATGAAAGATGCAATGGATACGTTAGATATGCGTGGAAGATTACCCCCTGCTAGATGAAATGCCCTTACAAAATAAACTTAAAAATAAAAATTATTCTTTTTCATATTGTATTTTTTCAATTTCGTTACATCTGTTAAGTATTTCCAATCCTTTTTTAGTTAGTTTATAATATTTTTTGGGCATCCTCTTGTTCTCACTAACTTCTTTTAGTGAAACTAAGCCATTTTCTTCTATTTCGGCAAGTAATTTACTTAAATTACTTTTGTGGATGTCCAATTCGTTTAATATTTCTCCGAAATACATCTCACCACGTTCATTTAATAAATTTAAAACGTCTGTGGCATATGCTTTGGATAATAGTTTTAAAATACTCATAACGAAACCGTATACTTTTTTGAAAATCATTCATCAGCTTTAAAAATTATTAAACACTTTTTTCCATCTATCATATCTGGCTTTTTTTCCACATATTCGGGATTATCTAAGAATTCTAACTCAGTATTATTAAATGTAGTTCCTTTTGAAGTTCCTATTTTGATTATCTTCGATTTTGCCATTATATTACCCGTTAAACATTATATTATAATGTTCATTATTCGGGATATAACTACTTTTGTTATAATTTAGATACGTATAAATATTATAATAATTATATTAATATTTATTATAATAAATGTGGAAATAAGGTGAACCAATGAAAGAAATAGAAGAAAAAGTTCTGAAAAATCTAAAAAGCCACGAAGAGTTGAGCAATATATTAAAATCAACACTTTATAAAATGTCCTTAGAAGGATTTGAAGCATTCGAAGACTATAAAACTTACGCAAATCCGGATTCATTCGAAAATGCAGTTAGAAAAATCGAATGGGTCGAATTAGTTGAAGATGACAGGTTATCAGTTCATAAATTACAAAAAATCAAATTACCAGACCTTTCAACCAAAACCACAGAAATTATGTCAGAAGGCAATTTAACAATTGATCAGTTTTTGGTTGGATATATTGTCCCAGAAGATAAAGTGATTGAAGAAATAAAAGCTGGAAATGAACTATATTACGTAAAAGATGCTGATTTATTTTACAAAATCAATGTTGACGATTTTTAATTACCAAAACTCTCTTTTTACTGTTTTATTTTAAAATTTAATTAAAATAGAAGTTTTTATAAATTCCAACTTTTTCTAAAAATGAGTTAAGTATCGATTTATCAAGTTTTTCATCGCTTTCTTTTAATTTATTATATATTTCAGCAGCATTTGGAGAAAGAACTACTCTTACATCCTTCATAGTTCAAGCCCATTACGTACTACATTTCTTAAATTCACATTTGTATTGAATATCCAGGTAATTCCTTTTAAGGATACTGCAATTTTGTTACTTTCTTCCAAATATTCTAAAATTACCTTTAAAGTGTTGTGATTCACTTTTTTTGGAAGTTTTTTCTTCAATTCTGGGATTGTTATGATACTGTCTGCATCTTTCAATGTTTCTTCAACCATAAGAATTGTATTTAGGGTTGGCGAGTGTTGTAATTTTGATTCACTTACTGCCATATTTATCACCATTTGATACAAGTTGATAACTATTATTTACAAAATTGTATAAATAACTATTTAGTTTTTGAAATTTTATAAAACAGAATCTATCAAAAAGTAGTAAATTGATAGAAAATAATATATGTGATAATATCAATATCTATCAAAAAGTAGTAAATTGATAGAAAATGATAGTTGATAGTTTATGAAACTTCCAGAAATTCCAAAATATTCAAGAGAAAACATTGATATTGCAATTAAATACGTACCAAATCCGGAAATAATTGGTATTGTCCAAAAATACAATGAAAAGTATCTTCATTTTAACGAATTAAAACATAAATCACTTCCCGTAGACCCCGTTATAATCTGGACCATAATGAAAATGTTTAGAATGAATAATTTAAAATCAATACAATTTGGAAAATGGACATTTAATTATTCTTTAATCGATGAATTCATTGAAAAGCTGCATACTCTCGATAAATCGGCATCTGGAAACCTTTCAACTGCACTCGACTCTATTCCAAGTGAAAAAGAACGATATATTATAGATTCATTGATGGAAGAAGCAATTGCATCAAGCCAGATTGAAGGGGCAGTGACCACAAGAAACGTAGCAAAAGAAATGCTAAAAAAAGGTCAAAAGCCAAAAAATAAAGATCAGAAAATGATACTTAATAACTACAAAACAATGAAATATATCCTCGAAATAAAAAACAAAGAATTTTCTATCCCTGAAATACTAAAAATTCATAAACTTATCACTGACGGAACACTTGAAGACCCAGAATTCGTTGGAAAATTTAGAAAAGATAATGAAATTGGAGTTTATTCTACCGATGGAACACTTCTTCACCAACCTCCCGAATATGGACTGGTTGAATCATTAATGGAAGAATTATGTGAATTTTCAAATTCTAAAGACAAGTTCATCCATCCAATAATAAAAGGAATTATAATCCACTTTCTAATCGGATATATTCACCCATTTAATGATGGAAATGGCAGAACTGCAAGGTCCTTGTTCTACTGGTATCTTTTAAAAAATGATTACTGGCTATTTGAATATATGGCCATTTCAAGAATAATAAATGGATCAAAAGGGCAATATCGGGATGCTTATTTAAAAACAGAATCAGATACTTTTTATAACGACGATAAAGGGGATTTAACGTATTTTATAAAATACAACCTCGAATGCATCTGTAAATCGCTTGATGAAATCCTGGAATATTTGAGTAAAAAACAGGTAGAACAGAAAGAAATTTTAAATATCATAAATAAATCTGAAAATCTCAATCTGCGACAGGCGGAGATTTTAAAAGAGATTTTAAAGACTCCTGAAAACATAATTACGATTAAAGAAATCGTTACAACATATAATGTCGCATATGCAACAGGAAGAGCGGATTTAAACCACCTTGTGGAGTTAGGATATTTGGAAAAGAAAAAAGCTGGAAAAGAATTCATTTATATTTTAAAGAAACAATGATAGTTTACCCATTAATTATTAAATTACCAAGAATCTGATGAATTAAATGATTTATCAGCTGCCAATATTTGAACTATCACTATCTATCAAAAATTAGTAAATTGATAGATTTTGATAGTTGAGTACTGGTCCACTATTAAAAAAATTTTAACAATGCGTGTTGAAGTCTTAGGGTTGCTAAACAAAAAGCCAATTTTATATAAGAACTGTAATTTATGCATTATTTCTAAATTTAAAAGCCGTTTTTTCGTCGATTATAAAACATTTATTCTTATTTTCAAAGTAGATGGTGGAATCCTATAACTTAATATAATAGTCGAAATTGCCTCGACAATATGGTCAGAGTACAGGTCAAACGGACCTTCAAGTACCCTAACGTACCATGCAATTGGACTATTCAGGAGTTCCCATTTAGTTATTCGGGAATTATCCAAAGACTTAGAAAAGTATAAAAAATTTTTCGGTCTGCTAATCCCGTTACTCTCTGAGTAACCCGAGTTCAAATCTCGGTCTCCGCGTTTTTGATTTAACGCGCTTTTTTCCAGTATTTTACAAGACCCATTATAAATTTATGGTCTGTTCTGATAAATCTCCGTTTTTCAAACAAAATCAAAATTATTTACGAGTTTAGTATATGCCATTTAAACATTTTAAATTTTAATTTTTTATATAATTCGAGAAATATTGCAACAGACGTTAACTTTATAAACTAATTATTTTTAATGTATCGTGGTAAGAAGATGTCAAAAACTTTTTTTGATACATATAGACACGCCTTGTGTTAAACTTTCTTGCGAAACTCAATAAAAAACACAGGGTGAAGACATGATTACAAATAAAACCGAAAATTTAGTTCATACATTTTTTTATGTTTGTTTCATGGCCTTTGTAATGACCACGTACAATACTTCTTTAAACCAGGGTTTTTCTGAAGATACTCTTAAGCTAAGCTGGCTGAGTTTTCCCCTCACATTTTCAGTTGCATTCACATGTGAATACTTCTTTGTTGGGCGGCATGGGATGAAATTAGCGTTTAAACTACATCAGAATCATCACACGCCTTTTCAAAAAAGAGCTATAACTGCATTAGTTATTGTTACGGGAATGGCTTCCTTAATGTCGTTATATGGGTCCATTTTAGCAGTTGGTTTTTCAACAGATTTGCCGTTGCAGTGGAGCCATAATGTAGTTCTTAACTTTATATTTGCATATCCATTGATAGTATTTGTTGCAGGGCCGCTTGTAGGTTTTGTTTTCAGAAAAATTTTTCCAGAAGGAAGTCTTATTGATGTTGCAAAATGAAAATGAGTTTTAAATCCATTATTTTTTCTTTTTTTCAAAAAACTAAAAAATTCATAAATTGTCAGATTAACTGTTAAAAATTAATTTATTGAGTATTTAAAAATTAAAAATTGTATTTTAAAAAATTAAAAAAGAGTTTAATCGCATTCAGGATATATGACATATGTTGCCCAGTTACTTCCCTGAAACGTATTTCCTCCAAAGCAGGTGTCGTTCGCCCATGCAGTTTCACAGATGCAGTTATAGATTGGAACACATCTGTAATTGGCTTTTACAGCATCAATGTCATAGTCGTGCGTTGATAACGTATCATTTATTCTTATTTTTTCGATACATACTCCACTTGGAAGGTCGTAAATGTAGTTTATAAATGTATTTGCTACAGTTGCACCACCCTCGTTATTTATAGCAGTTCCTACGGGGTAATACGTTCCGTTATAAAATGCTTCAACGGAAATGCTTTCAACCCAGTATTTATTATGATTATAGGTTACCTCATAAATTTCTAAATCCGGGGTGGAATTATCTCCATCTCCACAGATGCTGCTATTAAAATACAATTCTATTGATCCCCCGTGTCCCAGGCTAGTAAATGTCTTTGTGCCTTGATTTGAACTATCACTTTCTCCAAGACATAATAATGGATTGTATCTCCACGATTCAGTTGAATCTGGTGAACCGTTAATATAAGTACTATAATTTACTGCCCAAGAGTCATTTACTGCTTCGCAACCGTAGCTTATTATTTCATCCCCTTCTTTGCAAACTACGGCATGTGCAGCAACAGTTATGTTTTTTGAAGTATCCAATTCACTGATATTAAGTGAGCCAGAATATCCGGTTAAACATGGATCTAATTCTGTATTGATTTCAAACTGTCCAACTTTAGGATTTCCTGTTTTCGTGATGTATCCTTTTGTATACCAGATGTTAGTTTTATCTGTTTCAGGAATTTCATTTAATGCGGTTAAGTGTACTTCACAAAGGTTCCATGGTGATATTATATTATAATTAAAATATAACGTATCT
Source organism: Methanococcus mangrovi (assembly GCF_054506835.1). Classification (NCBI taxonomy): domain Archaea; kingdom Methanobacteriati; phylum Methanobacteriota; class Methanococci; order Methanococcales; family Methanococcaceae; genus Methanococcus; species Methanococcus mangrovi. The sequence continues at coordinate 375,691 of NZ_CP197114.1, forward strand.
CCAATCACATCCAATGTCAAAGTTCCTACTTTTTCGTTCTGTCCTGCAATAAGGTCGTAATCTATCGCCACAGCCCCGGGGATTACTGAAAAGACCATGGAAAATAAAATAAATCCAACTAAAAACTTTTTCATGAAGACCCCCTCCAAAGTTTTCGGAATTTTTAAAAATAGTTTTTACTAAGTAATGGTAAATTAACCCCAATTTAATTATATATCTGGTAATATATAATTATATCCCAATTAAAAGAGTTTTAATCGGAATTATTAAAAAATAACCCTTTATAATAGATAAATTATTAAAATAAATCATAACAATTTATTTTTTTGTTGGAAATTAATATTATATTATTTAAATATGATTTGAAAAATCTTCAAAATTCTTTTTATTGTCTTTATATTGGTGTTATTGGATTTTTCAAAAAATGTTCTGAGTATTTCGTTTTTATTATTATTCACATAGTTTGATGATTTTTTTATAATTTCTGAAAAATAGGTGTTTTTCTAACTTTTTTTAACTTTAAATTTACTTTATTTTAACAGGAATCCCAGAAAACATTATGTATGTTTCGTCAGAAATATTAGCAATGTATTGATTAATTAAACCAAGCATGTCAATAAATTTACATGCCATTTTATTTGCAGGAGTTCCACCAAGGCCAATTTCATTTGAAACTATGATATAAGTAGCATCTGTTTTTAAAAGCCCATTTAATTCAGTTTTAGCTTCTTTGATACATTCATTAATGTCCTGATTATTATCAAAGAAAAAATTGGTCATCCAGAGAGTTATGCAGTCGATTAGTACAACTTTATTCTCAAATTTATATTTTGAAATGTATTTTTCTTCCTCGATATTTGTCCATTCATCTCCCCGATCAGATTTATGTCTATCAATTCTTTTTTTATAATCTTCGTCCCAAACTCTCGATGTTGCAAGATAAATAGGATTTTTACTAAGACTTAATGCTAAATCTTTGGCAAACGTTGTTTTTCCGCTTTTTTGCCCTCCTGAAACATATATTACTTTAGACATTTTATTTTACCCACTTGTTTTGTCGTTTAATTTTATCTTCTAAATCTTTCAAGTTTGGTGCAAATAATTCATATACTAAATATTTTATGTTTAAAGATTCGATTAATTCTTTTATTTTTTCATGTTCAAATGGGTCGTGATAGTCAATTTTCCCGATATGTTCACATACTTCTTTAAATAATTCATCTAATTCGCAAGCTCGATTTGTAATTTTTTGAGTTTTAATAAATTCTTTTACATAATTACCGGATAAAGAATAATTAAGATGCATGCCAAAGATGTAATCCTTCATTTCGCCTAAATTTTCAATTGTTTCAAAAATATATTCAATTGCTTCATTTTTGTTTTTAATTTCGAGATTTGTATTTATCAGGTGTCCTGTATCAAGTACAAATCCAACTTTTTCATATTTTATTTTATCAACAAGTTTTCGCATGTGTTTTTTATTATTGAGTTTTAGTCCTGGCCACCATAAATTTTCCAATAATAAATGGAATTTACAGTCAGTTTCCTCATCAAAAATTTCGTTTATCAAATTGATAGCTTCATCAATTACCTCTTCATCAGTATAATTAACATTATAGTTAAGTGAATCTTCCAAATCAACATGGCAAACATGCATTACAACATATTCAACATCCATTTCTTTTGCAGTTTTGAGTTCGCTCTTGTAATAATCAATAATTACATCTTTACTGGTGCCACCATATAGCGTAACAATATTTTCTTTAGAATATACTTTCGATAAAAGTTTATCTATATCCCCCCTGTAAAAATCAATCCAAGTCGGATAAAATCTCAAATGAAGTCCTTTAATAAAGTTTTTAGGTATTTCATCTTCATTCCACTGTCCAAATTGGAGTACTTCAAACCCGTCAAGATTATTCCGTTTTAAAAATTCCCCCATATTGTTATGATCATGCTGAAATTTTTCAAGATCGCCCTTGTAATTTGAAACATTTATTAGTTTATACATTTAAAATCCCCATAATTTTCTTTGAAATCAAATTCAGTAAAAAAATTAAATTCTTTAAATTTTAATCTTTTTTTCTCTTGAAACTACAAGATAAATAACGAGCAATCCTCCAACAATGTCAAGAACACTCCCTATTGGAATTACGCTTACTGGTCTATCAATATCCATCAAATACGCAAAAGGAAGGTTGTATTTAAAAGTTATAAAGTGGCATGTAAGCATTAAAAAAATGCCTGTAAGAAGCGTTGTTGGAACAAGCCACCTATGGTCTGACGTTTTTATTAACGGTCTTGCAATAAATGGTGCTGCAACCCCTACAAAATTTATTGAACCAACATAGGGCATTATCGATCCAGCCACAAATGCAGTTGAGGCTAATATCAATATTCTTATTTTTTTTACACTTAATCCAAAACTTTTTGCGTAAACTTCTCCAAATAACAGCGCATTTAATGGTTTTATTGATAAAAATGCACACAATGCAAATAATAAACTGCAAGTCCCAATAATTGGCAGGTCTTCAGGCCTGATTCCCGTGATACTACCAAGTGTAAAGAAGTAGTATGTCATAACTGATGCAGGATCAGCATTAGCTACTAAATAAGCCCTAATTCCCCCTAAAAAGTAGCTCATCAAAAGAGATACTACAATAATATCATTTACATCTTTTATTTTAGATGCGATAATTACCAGTATTATTATTGATATTAAACCTCCAATCCAACCACTAATTAATAATTTATCAGGGCCGAATGCGGCGAATAATTCTGAAAAACGTTCCAAAAATATTACAAATGATGCAAAAAGCAGAACTCCGCTTGTAATTCCTGTTGTATAAGGCGATGCAAGGAAATTCCTAAATAATGTCTGCAGCATTAAACCACACACTGAAAGACTGAGCCCCACAAAAACTGCGGTAAATATCGGGGGTATCCTAACGTTTTGTAAGATCATGTCTTTGAGTTCGTCGCCAGTTGTGTGTTCACAGATGTAATTGGTTATATCACCACATTCTATTGATTTTGCGTTTCCCCCGTAATAAATTCCTGCGAAAACCAACCCCAAATCTAACAAAAAGATCATAGAAATTAAAAAAATTTTATACTTCATTTTTCCGCCCTGATTTTTATTATATTCTCATCTTTTTACTTTTTAAGAATGAAATTATTACAATTGGACCACCGAGTAACGATAGAGGGCATAAAAGAGGTAATGGTACTGTAGCTTGAAATAATACGCCAGGTCTTGATAATATATCTGCTAAGATTACAAAAATGACACCCGTCAATGCAGTCATCGGTAATACAAAAAAATGTTTTGATGTGCCACATAAAAGTCTTGCAACTATTGGACACACTATTCCAACAAATGCAATAGGTCCTGCAAATGCAACTACGGTTGAAGCAAGAATGCATGACAACAAAACAAGTAGACTCCTGAATTTTTTAGTATCTACCCCGACACTTACTGCATAATTTTCCCCAAGTAAATTTGCATCTAAATTTTTTGATAGGAATAAATATGTCAATATAATGAATGGAATTATTACCAAAGTCATTGATTCGAGTTGAACCCATGTAAGGCTTGATATTGAACCCATACCCCAAGATAAGTAACCTGCAAGTTCTGAATTTTCCCCATCAACGTAACTACCTGTCGCAACAAGAATATCAGAAAAACCAGAAATTGCGGCACTTATCATCATACCACAGATTAAAAGTGTTGAAATTTGTTTTACAACTTTTGAGATATTTATAACAACGAACATGGCAATTAATGACCCTGCAAATGCTGCAATAATTCTTCCATATACAGAATGTGGAATGCCCATGTCAAAAAGAACCGATGTAAATGTATATAATACAACGCCTAATGAAGCCCCACTCGCAATTCCCATAAAATACGGGTCTGCTAAAGGGTTTCTAAAATACCCTTGCATTAATAATCCAGAAACTGCAATTGCTGATCCTACCAAAATACTTCCAACGATACGGGTCATCCTCAAATTTTTAATCATCAAATCTATTCCCGAATTTCCAGTGGATCCATCGAATATGTAATCTTTGAGATCTTCGTCTGTTAATTTAACACTCCCTTCAATAATGCTGAAATATGACAAAATCCCAATCAAAATTAAAGATAAGAAGAGGAGTACTGAAAATTTTTTAAGATTCAAAGAATTCACCTAAAATGGTTCCGTATTAAATTTTTAAAAAAAGTAAGATATAATCATATATATACTTAATTTATTTTTAAATTACATTCTAAATTTTAATTTAAAAATTAAAAAAAGTAATTGTTATTTGAGGTTATTATCCTGCAATTGGTTCGATTTTAGTGTGGTGTAAGAGATCGCTATCCCCGTTTGAATATAAATCAGGGTTGATCATTCTTGCATAATCGTCCATATATCCGATAGGATCAATTGCTTCTTGGATAAAGTAATCCCTATATGAGGTATAGAATCTTCCATTTTTATAGGACTTAAAATTTGCAAAATCTGGATTTACTAAAAGTAAATCTTCTGCAGTTAATACTTCACTGCCTGTGTATACTTTCATAATACATACATCTGCATTTTGAGCTCTTTCGTAGAATGTTTCTTTGTCAGGATAATTTGAAGAGGTTCCAGGAATGTCGTTAAATACATATTCCCCACCAAATTCATTTACCATCCTGCTGTAGTAGTGCTGAGCACCGTAAACACATGCAGTACCTTTTGAACTTGACCATGAGAAACTAACTACTGTAGGGTATTCTTCAGCAGTTGAAGCAGTTCTTAACAATTCATTTCTTTTCTGCCAAGTAGCTTGGAAATATTCTTCAATAGTTTCGGAGTTTTCATCGCCCCACAATGCTGCGGCAAATTTAGCCCATTCAGTTCTACCCATGAATGTAGGTTCATCGTATGTAAAACATCTACACGATAAAATGTTATTTTCAGCTAATTTTTCTTCCATTGCATCATGTTGGTCCCAATCTGCTAAAAATACTAAATCCGGATTCGCTTTGAGAACATTATCGTAGTTCATAGCACTGGATGATCCAATATCAAGTATTAAACCCGCATCGTATCTTGTTTGTAGTTCCGAAGAATATTTTACATAAGACTTAGGTATTACTTTGAGAGAATCATATATTTCGGTTTTATCTAAAATACATGCAGTAGAAATTATTGGGCAGTAAAATACTGTACCAACATTAGTTAATGGAACATCTAAAACAGTTGCGCCTTCAATTTCAGGGTCAGTTGCGCCTTCTTTTAATAAAACAAATTTATTATCTGCTGAATCTACAAGGTAGCAGTAACCTTCATCCCAGTTAGGGTCCATTTCAAATCGTTCTGAAAATACTACTGGATTCCTAAAAGTATCATAATTTTTAAATAAATAAACCACGTCAACAACGTTTACCGAGTTATCACAGTTTAAATCCCCAACATCTAACCCAACGTCTCTGTGTTTAAAGAGATAAACTACGTCTGCAATACTGATGCTGTCATCCCCGTTAACGTCCCCAATAGCTTGGGCGGAGATTGAAGGCATTAATGCAATCATAGCAAGCATTAATAGTGCCATTATTTTTTTCAAATTACCACCTTCGTAATAATAATATTAAAAATATATTACCAAATACTATGGTTATTGAGATAGTATTTAAAATTTATTATAAAAAATAAAAAAGTATTATAAAATAAACTTTAATAATAATTAGGTATTATCTTATCTTATAGCGTACAAAAATAAGTCCAGCAAATACCCCTGAAATTGCCGTAAAACAATAATATACTACAGATTCATCTGTTGATGAAACAGTTTTGTATATGACCTGATTTTCAACCCTTTTAACTTTATTGACCTCTAAAATAACTTTTGTATTATTCACATCAACATATTCTGTTGAATTGATAATAGTCGCTTTTTCTTTAAATTCAACATTTTCGTCAAAACTCCATAAATAATACCCAATATCTATATCATCAGACGTAATCGATGCTGGAGGGTAGTACAAAACATTCCACTTTATTTTACCGGATTTAGTGACATTTATAGGAATAATTAGGTTTTTAGTTTCACCCATACTTAATAATACATTATAGGATGAATTTAATGGATCATACTCATTGTAATCTACAAATTGAATATATGCATTTACATTGTAAGTTAATGGATTATTTAACGTTAAATTTAGGTACAGTGTTTTATTTTCGCCTTTACTTCCCACTAAATTCGTATTTGACAGCCTGTACGAAATAGGTGAAATATCTACAAGTTCGATAATCCCTTTTGATGTATCACTTGCATTCAAAGTATCCATTACTTTGCATTTTACATAATATCTCGAATAATTGGAATATGTATGAATAGGTTCATCTTTGGTGGACTCTGTTCCATCACCAAAATTCCATTCATAGTCCAAATCATCTAAATCATCATCTTTATCATTGCTAAGTGGATAAAAATGAACTTGGTTGTTATTATATACATTATAAAAAATTTTAACTGATGGCGGAGAATTCTGACTTTTTTCAACAATATTTACATCTAAATCTTTTGCATCAACGGAAAGTTTTGTTTCATTGAAATATGCAGAAAGATTTCCAAATTGAATAGTTGATGAAACATTTTCATTTATTTTTGAACGTAATTTAAATTCTAAAATACTAAATGTGCCGTTTGTACCATTATCTTCCATTGAAATATTAAAATAAAGATAGCTTTCATTCAAAGAAATATCTGACGAGTCTAATTTATTGTAAACGTCTGAAACGGTCGGTATTTGGTATTCAGAAACGTCAAATAAAGAGTCATTAATAAAAAGATAACCTGAAATATTTGTTATATTTTTGTCGTAATTACATACTTTTAATTTAACTTTTTTAGGGCTCCCGATAATAAGTTTTGTTTCAGTATTATAATCATTATCAACGTAAAACATTAATCCTGAGTATGTTGAAGCGTCTATTGATTCTTTTTCCTCAATTATGGATATATTTTGTAGTTTTACTCCGTTTACATATAACTCGCTTGAAATATTATAATTTTTATTGTTTACAATTACTGGAAACCTTAAAAGTTCAAACATTGTTTCATTTTCAGAAATTTCATTTGGAACGATAAAAAATGAAAAATTATTTGAATTTAACTCGTAATTGAATTTAGAACATAATAATTCCGAGATAGATGGATTTTCAACAATAGATACATTTTCAAAAGATAGATAACCTGAAATATTGTTTATAGGAGTTTTAACCCCTTTGAATGATAAAACAGCATCTATTTTTTCGTCAGTTTTGTAATCTTCCAAAGTGATTTCTGCAACAGTTTGATTTAATGGGTTTACAGAGATATTTAAACCATTTATCGATATATTTTTGTACTCTGAACCATCAGAATCTGAGATTGCAGTTTCTGACATCGTAATTTCTGACTTACCTTCGTTTAACGTATTGAATTTTACTTTTGCAATTTCTATGGTGCCGCTGGGCGGAGTAATAAACCATGCAAGTTTTATTGTTCCATCAGACTCTTTTACCTCACTATAATCCGCATTTAAATTACCATCTAATTCAATATCCGATAAAGTTAGTAAACTATGATCATAAGTTATTTTTAGTTCGATTCCACCACATTTTTGAGTTACCGGAACATTTTCAACAGTCAAGTCTAAATTAAAGTTATCGCCCACAAAAAAAGAATCTGAATTAGATTTTAAGTTCACTGAAATATCTTCTGAAAATACCTGTGATATCGCAAAAAAAAGAATCAATAGATAAAATAAATATTTTCTCATAGAATTCTCCCTCTAAAAAATAAACCAAACATGGCACCCGAAAGAATACTACCCAAAAAAATGGATACCAAAAGAACTGGATTTATACCGCCCTCATTTTGAACAATTACAGTAATATTTGGGGATATTTCTTCTACATCAACTTTTTTTACGATTACTTCGGGTTCTTTTTGATTGGGAACTACGTTAATGTTGTAGACTACATTAGACCCCGAAAGTGCCGTAGTTTCTTCAAAAGTTCCTTCTAAGTTTGTAGGCCCCTCATAAGAACTTATACCATTAACTTTGATTTCTGAACCGTAAAATTCAGTTTCAGGATATTCAACCCTTGTAGTTCTTTCATCATCCGTGTCTGCCGTTCTTTTACCCCCATTATATTGACTGCCTAAGTTTGAAGCCAAACATCCGGATAGGTCTAATTCTGTTGTAGATTTAGCAATTGGGTTAAATACGACCGTTCCAATGAATATTGAGTCATCATACCTGGTTTCATCAAAGGTTATTGACAGATAAAATTCACCGTCTTCGAACTGGTATTCTTTCCAGTCCATTTCCATGCATGATTCACTCCAGTTAAATTCGACTGGCTCCAAAATATCGGTTGAATAATTAATAAAAACATCAACTGCCGCACAACCCCCATCTTTTTCATACCCTGCTAAATTTGAGCCATCATAGCCTTCATCTAAACTATTTTCAGGAGGGATATTTTCAACGCTGATATTAAAATATAATAATTCACCCTCGGTTTTTGTTTCTTCGGGAGTAAGTTTTAAAATAAGATTATCAGATGCAAAATTTTCACTAAACATTAAAAACATTAAAAAAATGGAAAAAAAGATATATTTATTCATTTAACCACCGAAAAAGAAATTTAAAATACTTTTGATCAGATCCAATAATGAATTATTGTTATTATTTTCTAATTCGGGATTTACCAAAACATTTAATTCTTTTTTGACCGTATCAACAGGTATGGCGTTTCCATCCGTGTCTGCACATTCTGATACAAACGTTAACGTATTACTTCCAGAATTTAATGCCTTTAATTGAACAGTAAATGCATGGAAATCCTCGTTTACAGGTTCATCAAACACGGTGAATCTGTTCAATACCCCCGATTTAGTTGTTTTTATTTCATAAAACTGACCTGCTTTTTCACTTATCTCACTATTTTCCGTTACATTTATTATTTCAAAGTTATCCTGTTCTTCTAATGGAATTTTTAATTCGCATTCAAATCCACAAACTTCGATATTATTTTTTACATTAACTTCGATAGTGAATACTTCCCCCGCAGTAATTTCTTCGGGCATTTCTATTTCTAAACCAGTGTTGCTGGCAAAATTTGCAGGCAGTACTAAAATTGACAGTATTACCAATAAAAATGCTTTTTTCATAAAATCCCTCCATCGTATCTACTTACAATACTAACAAAACTTCCGAATTTGGTGGCATGTTTTGTTTAATAGTTATATTATTCCAGTTATATTTATTAAGTATAAATTAGACTTTAATAACTAATCATTTAACATGTATTAAAATAAGCATGAAGAATCAGCAAGGCATCATTTTTCGTTAATACTTATTTCAAAGTTAGATGATATTGTATGCATAAAATATAAATATTAATCCTTTTGTAATATGAAATTTGTTTTTATTATTAATATGTACATATAAAATACATTAAATTATGCAGTAACCAAAATACGTTAAATTTCACGAAAATTTAGTAATCGAATAATGACAATATTTTTGAAAATTAAACGGTATTTTGGGTTTTACTGTGTGTGTCAATTATTTTCTAAAAAAATTTTAAGGTGGTATTGTTTGAAGTTCAAACTAATTGTTACTTCGATTTTAGCACTTCTGGCGTTAAATGCATGTTTTGCCACGAGTGTTGAATTAAATTCCAGCAGTCTAAGCATTGAAAATGGGGATACGTTTAGTTTAGACTTGTTGATTAAAGATGCGCCTGAAACTTGGGCTTTTGAAAATGCTAATCTAAATTATGACAAAAATATCTTAAATTTAACGTCTATTACACTTAGCGAAGTTTCCAGTTCAGGAATGGCCGATAAAAGAGTATCTGATGGATTTATATCCATTCTATGGATGTCTAGCCAACCAACTGGGAATTTTACAATTGCTACGCTATCTTTTGAGACCTTAAGTAGAGGAAATACCCAAATTACATTAAATCCTACTTTGGCAGATTCAGAAGGTGAAGTAGACATAAATGTTACAAATACTGACGTTTCAGTATACGAGATATTACCAGACTTGGTAATTACAAATGTTTCAATAGATCCATTAAAAAAATATGAAACAAATACTGTTTTAGTAACTGTTTTAAACAACGGAACTCTTAATACAAGTGCATTCAACGTTTCATTGGAAGCAGTTACGGGAGTTATTGATTCAGATGTTGAAGAATCAGTTGCAGGATTAAATATTGGAGAAAGTACTGTTGTTATGTTTGAAAATATAACATTGGGTCCAAACAACCTGTTTGATATTTACGTAGATTCTGAATACGCCATTGAAGAATCTGATGAAACAAACAATGAAATTTCATTTGGTAATCAGCCTTCAGAAAACGCAATTTCAGCAGTTTTATCCTGTGAAAACGATTCTGTAAAAACTGGTGAAACATTTAATGTAACATTCTCATTAAATGATTTAACAGCAAACAGGCCTGCAAAAGCTGTTGAAGGAGAATTAGTTTTCGATTCAAGTGTTTTATCCTGTACTAATTTCAAATTCCAGTTAAATGCATCAGAAGCTAACGAAACGTATTTAGAAAATGTAACAATCGGTAGTGGAGTAGTTACATTCAGTATCGTTGATGGAACTATCGATGAAAATACAACGATTGCTATCGCAACCTTTGAAGCATTAGCCGTTGGAAACTCAGATATTTTATTAGAAAATCTCGTTGTATCTGATGTAAACGGTTACGCATTCAACAATGTAAGTGAAACAGAAACGAACATGATAGTTCAAGGTCCAGACGTTTCAGTCGAAAACGTTGAAGTTTCGAACCCCTACTACATGGAACCTGCAATTATCAAAGTTACTGTTGCAAACAACGGACACCAAACTGTAGAATCATGTGATGTAAACGTATACATTGATTCTGATGAATTAGCTCCTTTAACCGTAACCGATTTGGGAGTTGGTGAATCAAAAATCGTGGAATTTAATTGGACTCCTCAAAAATCAAAAACATTCACAGTTGTTACCGTTTTAGATTCTTCAGATGCAATAAGTGAAGAAAACGAAAATAACAACCAAAATACAACACACTACACAGTTTCAGAAAACGCAATTTCAGCAGTTTTATCCTGTGAAAACGATTCTGTAAAAACTGGTGAAACATTTAATGTAACATTCTCATTAAATGACTTGACAGCAAACAGGCCTGCAAAAGCTGTTGAAGGAGAATTAGTTTTCGATTCAAGTGTTTTATCCTGTACTAATTTCGAATTCCAGTTAAATGCATCAGAAGCTAACGAAACGTATTTAGAAAATGTAACAATCGGTAGTGGAGTAGTTACATTCAGTATCGTTGATGGAACTATCGATGAAAATACAACGATTGCTATCGCAACCTTTGAAGCATTACGGGCAGGAAGCCCAGTTATTTCATTAGAAAACCTTGCAGTATCCGATTTAAACGGTTACGCATTCAATAACGTAAGTACTGAAAATACGGGCATTATAGTTGAAGGTCCAGATGTTAAAGTAGAAAGCGTTGAAATTTTGGATGCTTACTACATGGAACCTGCAGTTATCAAGGTAAATGTATCAAATATTGGACATCAGGCAGTAAATTCGTCTACAGTTAAAATATACATTGATTCTGACGAATTAGACCCTTTAACAGTAACGGAGTTAGGAATTAACGAATCAAAAATCGTGGAATTTAACTGGACTCCTCAAAAATCAAAAACATTCACGATTACAACCGTTTTAGATTATTTAGATGAAATCGGCGAAGAAAACGAAAATAACAACCAAAATACAACACACTACACAGTTTCAGAAAACGCAATTTCAGCAGTTTTATCATCAGATAAAGAAACCGTGGGTACCAAAGAAACATTTAATGTAACATTCTCATTAAATGATTTAACGGCAAACAGGCCTGCAAAAGCTGTTGAAGGAGAATTAGTTTTCAGTTCAAGTGTTTTGACCTGTACTAATTTCAAATTCCAGTTAAATGCATCAGAAGCTAACGAAACGTATTTAGAAAATGTAACAATCGGTAGTGGAGTAGTTACATTCAGTATCGTTGATGGAACTATCGATGAAAATACAACGATTGCTATCGCAACCTTTGAAGCAGTGGATATTGGAAACCCAGTTATTTCATTAGAAAACCTTGCAGTATCCGATTTAAACGGTTACGCATTCAATAACGTAAACGAAACAGACGTTAACGTTACAGTTTATGGCCGTCCAGACGTTAAAGTCGAAAATATTGAAGTTTCAAACCCATACTACATGGAACCTGCAGTTATCAAGGTAAATGTATCAAATATTGGACATGAATCAGTAGATTCGTGCACTATAAACGTATCTGTTGATGTTGATAAATTAGCTCCTTTAACCGTAACCGATTTGGGAGTTGGTGAATCAAAAATCGTGGAATTTAACTGGACTCCTCAAGAATCAAAACCATTCACGATTACAACCGTTTTAGATTATTTGGATGAAATAGGTGAAGAAAACGAAACAAATAATCAATACACTGAAAATGTAACTATAACTGAAAGACTTATTTATATAGAGATTTATAAAAAATCAGAAACAGAAAACCAGACAATCGCTTCAGTAAAATTATCAGGCATAGTGGAAGAAAGACAGTGTAACAATTATAGTGTATATCTTTCTCTTGATAATTTAGAAGCAGTTGAAATTAATGCAATCGGAGAAACCACAAACTGGTCAGTTACAAACAATACTTTGTTTATAACGGGATATGAATTCACCGAATATGGCGAATTTGAAATAGCAAATATTACATTTAACAGAACTAACAATTCGATTTCAGCAATTATCTCAGAATGCGCATTATCCGATGTAAACGGTTACGCATTCAATGAAATATTCACTTCAAACAAAATTTTAAACTTAAATTCAATCGAAAATATTGTTGTGGGCAGTGATGTTTCAGAACTTGTAAATGAAAGTGCTCTTGAAACAGCAAACAACGGGAAATTTAATGTTACAAAAATATATTTCGACAATGGTGACAGTATCTGGATACCAGAAGTTGTTGAAAATATATCCATTACAAATGAAACATTAGACGCAATGAATGAAGCAATTTCAAATCTTGGAAACATTGATTTTGATTCAATAACTTCTGAAGACGACGCTAATGACATTATGGATGAAGTTATAGCGAATATGGTCGTTGTTTCAAACTATGGATTTGACGTATCGAATATTACCCAAGAAACTGTAACTGATGGAACTAACGCAGTTTCAGAATTAAGATTCACTGCAACCAACACAAGCAGTAAAGGATTTTTAATATTAAGGCTTCCAGTTGGAGAATTGGAAATATCTGAAATAATTGTAAACAATGGAACAGCTAACATCTCGTTAGAAAAAGATGACATTGAAAGTACAATTGGATGGTACAGAACCCCAGTTGATGGAATTCTCGAAATAACATTAATTAAAGATCCCGAAGTTACAATAAAATTCGTATCTGCACTTCCACAAAGTACTTCATCAAGTTCATCCAGAAGTGGCGGTGGAAGTTCATATTCCGCAGACATTGCTGACGACATCGAATCAAAAGTACTTAAAAACTTTGTTTCAAGTGCCTCCGTTATATACGGAAATGAAATCGACATGGGATATGCAACCCAATTAAGGGAAAGAGTAACAAATGCAAGCGGATTTACAATTTACGGAAATACAATAATTGTTGGTGGACCGGAAGTAAACGCATTTGCAAGAGAATACAACAGTCAGTTTGAAATTCCAATTTCAAACGATGTTCCTGGAGAAAACAGAGGAATTATTCAAGTTATGACTATTCAGGATAATTCAGGAACTGTAATTAAAAGTTACACTATTGTATATATTGCAGGTTCTGACAGATTCGGAACACTATCTGCATTAGAATACTTTAAAACTTTGGATGAATTGCCAGAATGGCCAATAACCGTTGAATGGACACAAAGCGGTCCGGTTTTAGTTTAATAACTTATTTAAAATAATATTTTTATTTTTTTGAAAAATTTAAATTTAGATTCTGAATATTAATGTCTTTTTTTATCGAAACTATTATAAACGTGAACCATAATACTTTTAAAAAAATTATAGTATTAAAAAATAAATATTTGTTTAAAGTATTACAAAATAATATCATTTTTAATAATTTATTCAAATATGGGGCTTTAAAGTAATACCTCATAAATTAGAGTCGTTTACTGTAAAAAAATGGCTAAATACCCATCAAAGAGGAAAAGAATGGTAAAAATATCCATATTGCTTGGTTACGGTGCAGTAACTCTGCCTCAATTTTCTGAAGCACTGAATAAAGAAAAACTCGAAACTTCTTTTGAATACTTGATTTCAAATTCTGAAAATTTAAACATCGATCTGGACTTCATAAAAAATTCAGACGTTATATTTATTTATTCGCCAAGCATGGATGAAAAACTGCAAAAGACAATTGAGGAATCAACTGCAAAAGTAATAATTTCTGGGTCTGAGCCAAATCTCCACCTTTCAAAAGGATCAAATGCTCAATTATCAAAAGCAATTATGTATTACAAAATAGGCGGACCTAAAAATATTGAACAGCTTGTTAAAATCTTCCTAAATTTTGCAGGATTTAATTTAACTGTGGAAGAACCTGAGGATACACTCTGGCAAGGAATATGGCACCCCAAACACGGAACTTTCGAAAATTTAGAAGACTATTTAAAAACTTATGGGACTAAAAAGGATTTTGTAGGGGTATTTTTCCACAGGACTTTTTGGATAAGCCAAAGTACTGACCATATCAAATCACTCGTTGAAGAAATTGAAAAACAGGATTTAGGAGTAATTCCCGTTTTTACTAATCGATTAAATATTGAAGGTTATAATTCACTTACTGCTGAAGAAACCATTCAAAAATACTTCTTTGATGAAGATAAGCCATTAATAAACGCACTCGTTAATTCTACATTCTTTTTTATGTTAGACCATTCATCAAGAGTTCATGAATCAAAAAATAGATTTAAAGATGTTTCTGGCGTAGAATTATTAAAAAAATTAGACGTGCCCGTACTGCAAGTTATCCATTCATTTAGGGAAAGTGTAGACGAATGGATGGAGAATCCTCAAGGAATAGATCCAATGTCGCAAGTATATCAGGTAATAATGCCTGAAGTTGACGGAACTATCGAACCTATTTTTTTAGTTGGAAGTAAGGTTGACGAAAACGGTGTCAAAAGATATGAACCTTATAACGAACATGCAAAATACATTTCCGAACGAATAAAAAAATGGGTAAATCTATCAAAAAAACCAAATTTTGAAAAGAAAATTGCGATTGTGTTGATTAACCCCCCATGCCATGGTTCAGAGGCATCTCTTGCAGTGGGTTTTGGATTAGATGTTCCAGAAAGCCTTGTAAGATTGCTTAAAAAATTAAAAGAAGAAGGTTACAATGTTGGGAATTACATACCTGAAACTGGGCAGGAAATGATGAATTATTTAATGTCTAAAAAAGCAGTTAATGAATTTAGATGGACTTCGAGTTCTGAAATCGTTGAAAAGGGGGGAGCCGTAGGTTTTGTAAATCACGACACATACAGGGCGTGGTTTGATGAACTTCCAAATAATGTTACTTCAAAAATGTTAGAAGACTGGAAAGATCCAAAAGAAGTCTTATCTAAAAATGTTTCAAGAGAATATATTGGAATGGTTCATGAAAACAGGTTTGTAGTTCCAGGGGTTATGTTTGGAAATATTCTGGTAACTCCACAGCCAAAATCGGGTTGTGCCGGTACATTTTGTGACGGAAAGGCATGTAAAGTGTTACATGACCCATTAATCAATCCTCCGCACCAATGGCTTGCAGCATACCGTTGGATGACGAGGATTTTCAACGCAGATATGTTAATGCACTTTGGAACTCACGGTTACCTCGAATTTAGGCCAGGAAAAGGTGTTGGACTTTCCCCTTCATGCTGGCCAGAAATAACCATTGATAATGTTCCTCATTCTTATATTTACAATTCAGCAAACCCTATGGAGGGAGTAATGGCAAAAAGGAGGGCATACGCCACAATAATAAATCACATGTATCCTCCAATGACAATGCCTGAAGTTTTAGGGGATATTGATGAATTGCTTGCAGAATATTCAAAAGCGAAATCTTTAGACGATAATTTAAAAATGGAAGTAATTTACGAAGAAATAATCAAATTAGTATCAAAAAATAATATTAAGATATCATCAAAAGTTCCTGAAGAAGTAGTCGAAGAACTTCATGAATACCTAAACATGATATCTGGAACACAAGTTGAGAATGGTCTTCATATTCTTGGAAACCCTACTGATGATTCAGAAAAAATTTCAAAATATGTCATAACAATGATGACTTATGACAATTACAACTTTAAGTCAATAAAACGGGTTTTTGCAGAATATTTGGGATTTGATTACGATGAATTAAGAAACGAATCTTCAAAAATTTATGATAGTGGGTTTACTGCAAAAGAAATAATCAAAGAAAATTCGAATTTACTCCAAAAGACATTGAAAGAGATTTTAATTACGAATGTTGAATCAGACGCAGAAATTTTAAAAATACTCCATGAAAATATATCTGAAAGCCAGATGCTGAAAAACTGTGAATTAAACGATTCTAATGATATTTTAAACGCAATAAATACTGGAAAATTAATTGCAGAAAAAATAAAAGCATGTACTGCAGAATACTCCGGAGTTTTCGATGTTTATAGGGGTAAATATATCCTTCCAGGGCCTTCTGGAGCAGTTACAAGAGGAAAAATAGAAATTCTTCCAACCGGCCGTAATTTTTACACGATCGACCCAACTGCACTTCCGACCCCTGCATCATGGAAAGTAGGAATAAAAACGGCTGAAAAACTTATTTCTCATTATTTAGAACATCACGGTAAATATCCTGAAAATATTGGACAAATAATGTGGAGTATGGATGCATACAAAGCCGATGGTGAACAGCTTGCACAAATTCTTTATTTAATGGGAGTAAAACCGCTATGGAATAAAGACGGCTCGGTAAAGGATGTTGAAGTTATTTCACTTGAAGAACTAACTCGGCCTAGAATTGACACACTCGTCAGGATAAGCGGGATTACGAGAGACACACTTCCAAACTACATAAAAATAATTGATGATGCAGTTACAAATGTAATAAACCTTGATGAACCTCTTGAAATGAACTACGTGAAAAAACATTATTTAGAATATTTAAATGAATTCAGTGAACAATTAACCGAAGATTTGTTAGACGAAGCAAAATCTCGAGTTTGGGCAAATGCACCTGGTGCATATGGTTCAGGAGTAAATTTAGCAGTAGATGCATCAGCATGGAATTCGGATGAAGATTTAAGTAAGGTATGGCTACAGTGGGGTTCTTACAGGTACACTACAAAATCGTATGGAAAATACAGTCCCGAAGCCTTAATTTCAGGTTTGAAAACTGTGGATATTGTAACTATGGACCACATGAGCGATGAACATGATATCACAAACTGCTGTTCAAAATATGCGTATCAAGGCGGGATGTATACTGCAGTTTCCACTTTAAGAGATAGTTCTGATATAGACCTCGTAATTGTAGATACAAAAGATATTTCAAATGCAAAAGTACGAACAATTGAAAAAGAACTTGAGCGTGTAGCAAGGTCTAAAATATTAAATCCTGCATGGGTTAATGAAATGAAAGTCCATGGATATAGGGGCGCAAATGAATTTTCAAAAAAGATTCAACACATCTACGGCTGGTCTGCAACTACGAAAATGGTTAATGACTGGGTTTTTGATGAGATAACTGAACAGTATATATTAAACGACGAAATGAGGGGATGGTTTAAAGAAAACAATATTTACGCCTGTGAAGAAATTGCAAGACGATTAATAGAGGCTTCAGCACGAGGATTATGGGATGCAGATGAAGAAAAGCTCGAAAAACTTAAAGAAGCATATTCTGAATTAGAAGGGGACTTAGAAGAATTAATGGATGGAGAATCGGAAATACAGGGTGGCCAAATAATAACGAGTTCTTTCAACGAAGATGCAAAAAAAGAATCGTTATCTGGTTTAGAAGGCATTTGGAACAGATCTAAGGTGGTAAAATGAGTAGAAAAATAATATATCCATTTGGGGCAGTTGTAGGTCAGGAAAAAGCAAAAAAAGCATTGCTTTGTTGTGCAGTTGATCCCTCAATTGGTGGGGTGCTTTTAACAGGAGACAAGGGCGCTGGAAAATCAACACTTGTAAGGTCACTTTCACATGTTTTACCAAATTTTGAAGCTGTTTTGGAATGCCCATTTAACTGCAATCCTGAAAATCCCCTTGAAATGTGCGATAACTGTTACGAAAACGTAAATTCAGGTAATGAGTTCGAAAAAGTTGAAAAAACTATGAAAGTAGTTGATTTACCATTAAGCGTAACTGTTGACAGGCTTGTAGGAACAATCGACATTAAAAAAGCACTAAATGAAGGAAAACGAGTTCTTCAACCGGGAATTCTTGCCAACGCAAACAGGAACATTCTTTATATTGATGAAGTGAATCTACTCGATGATTATGTTATTGATATATTACTCGATTCTGCAGCGATGGGCTGGAATACGATTGAACGAGAGGGAATTTCCTTTAAACACCCTTCAAGATTTGTGCTAATTGGAAGTATGAATCCAGAAGAAGGTGAGTTAAGACCCCAGTTATTAGATAGATTTGGACTTTACGTGGAAATAGAATCCCTCTTTGAAGCAGAAGATAGACTTGAAGTTTTAAAAAGAGTCGAAAAATTCCAAAAAGACCCAATCTCATTTTATGAAACATATGAGTCAATTGAAGAAAGTTTAACAGAATCAATAAAACTTGCGAAAAAAATACTGAATGATGTAACAATTTCAGAAGAACTATTAAAAATGTTAATTGATTCGATAATTCACATGGGAATAAAAACGCACCGTGCGGAAATAACCACGATAAAAACCGCAAAAACCATTGCAGCACTTGATGGACGTATGGAAGTTAGTTTGGAGGATTTAAAAACAGCCATGGATCTTGCACTGATCCACAGGTTATCAAATCCAAACAGCAATCCGCCATCACAATCCATGGAAAATGAAAATAACGAAGAAATAGAAGACGAATCTAAAAAAAAACGGAAACAGATCCGCCAACTAGTCCCCCATCACCACCATTAGATGAAAAAGATAACAATGATGGAAATAAAACTAATTTCGAAGAAAAAAACCATAATTTTAAAGAATTAAATTTCGAAACTGAAAATTTTGATAAAAAAATAATTTCTAAAAATTCAGAAATGGAAAAAAAGTGTTTTGAAAATCATTGCGGGTCTAAAAAAGTAAGGGCATCTGAAATAGGCTCTAAAAGGGGATACCCGATATCATATACTGCTGTCTCAAAACCCGAACACTACGAAGATATAGATATAATTTCCACGATAAACAGCGCAATTCTAAATCAGAACACGTACAAACTTTTAGAAAGTGATTTTAAGGTAAAAATTCGAAAAAACAGGATACCTAAACTTTCAGTAATCCTTTTAGATTCGAGCGGAAGTATGGGGATCTCCAAAAGAATTGGAATTGCCAAAGGAATCGTGGACCGTTACGCTGATGATTCATACGTAAAAAGAGAATATATCTCAGTAATATCTTTTAGGGGGCGTGAAGCTACAGTATTATCTCCATTTACAAAAAAATATAATTTAATTAAGGCCCAGTTAGAGTCCATAAAAACCGGCGGTAAAACCCCGCTTTCTTCAGCACTTAAAGCTGCATTAAGCATTTCAAAACAATTTCGGGATAAAAACAAAAAATCTTCAGTTGAATTTATACTGATAAGTGATGGAAAAGCAAATGTTCCCATTAAAAAAGACATAAAATATGAAATCGAAGAACTTTCAAAAACCATCCAAAAAAGGAAAATTTCATTTAAAATATATGATATTCGGAATAAAGGGGTAATCGATCCATCTATATCCTATTTGGATAAAATATCAGAAATTACGAATGCTGAAATGGAAAATATATAACTAATCTGAATTTATACTACTTTTTTAGAAAAATTACATTTTTTTAGCAGGGTTGTAATTACAATTTTTAAAACAAAAATATTAAATTAATTGTGGAATCAGCCAAGCAATAAAAATGCTCCAATTATTAATATATCGATGGCAAATGTAATACCTGCATTTATCATGACAATTTTAGTTCCCAATTTCGGCCCGAATAGTGAAATGTGCAGTGGAAGAGAGTGTTTTGCATATCTTGTTGAAAGTGATAAAACATTTGCAAAAATTAATCCAATTATCACATCTTTTGAACTCAAAACCCCATTTTCCAAAAGTCCGCTTCCCATTACCATTGCTGCCTGAACATTGATTAAATCTGTGAGGATTAAAATTCCAACACTCGGATCAAGATTTAAATATCCTGTAAATGGGGTTATAATCAGTTTTATGACTTCAAAAACCCCTAAATTCGAAAAATAGATGACGATAAACATTGTGACAAACATTATTGGGAGAATTCGTTTTGAAACTCTTAATGTACTATCGAACGATTTTTTCATGCTTTTTTTAATATTCTTTTGTTCTTCGTTTTTTGGTTCATATTCTGCCATATTTTTCGAGACTAACGCCAAATAAAAAAGACCAATAATTGTTTTGACCATTGCAACACCAGATCTGATTAAAATATAAATCACACCGGTCATTCCGAGTAGAGGTATTGCAATCGGTATAAAAAATGTAACGGTATGTGAAAATATTGAAGGAAATGAATTTGCAAGGGAACTTCCAATAAGTTCTTTTTCAGTGACTTTTTTATCGTTATATCCTTCAGCAAGTATCGAATAGCCAACAGTAGGGCTGAAAAAACATGAAAGTATAGAATATAATGAAAGCTGATTCATTTTCAGGTGTTTTGTAAAAGGATATAAAAAATTACTTACTTTTTTCATTATTCCGGTATTTATCAGGCAGTTCATGATAAACATTGTAAGAAGAACCACTGATGATAGTTTTATTGTATACAGCACCGCACTTAATAGGGAATTGCCCAATATTGAAAAATCAAAAATGTTCACTGAACCACCATAGTTAATATAAAGTAATAAAAAATATAATATCTTATTATTTAAAGTCTTTTGAATAAATATGAGATTCTAAATTATAACTTTGGTCCAGACTATCTCAAAACAATGACTCGTTGTGATACATTGCTAAAAACAGAAAACTTAACTGTAGGATATAACGATTATGTGGTTGTTGAAAATGCAAATCTCGAAATAAAAGAGGGCGAAATATTATGTATAATCGGTCCAAACGGGGTTGGCAAATCAACACTTCTAAAAACTATTGCAACATATTTAAAGCCAAAAACAGGCGTAGTTTATTTAAACGCTGAAAAAATTCATGAATTAAAACCAAAAGAACTTGCAAAAGAAATGGCAGTTGTACTAACTGATCGAGTAAATCCCGGAAATATGACTGGTTTTGATATAATTGCAATTGGAAGGCACCCATATACCGATCTTTTTGGCAGATTATCTGAAAACGATAAAACAATTGTTACAAATGCTGCCATATCAGTAAATGCCGAACATCTTCTTTCAAAAAATTTCTTTGAGATGAGTGATGGTGAAAAACAAAAAATTATGATTGCAAGAGCAATTGCACAAGAGCCAAACGTATTGATACTTGATGAACCGACCAGTTTTTTGGATGCGAAACATAAAATTGAGCTAACTCTTCTTTTAAGAAAACTGGCCACCGAAAAAAATCTTGCAATAATTGTAACTTTGCACGACATAGAATTGGGTTTAAGGATAGCTGATAAAATGGCACTCATTAAGGACCACAAAATAATTGCTTATGGGTATCCTGAAAATATAATGGATAAAAAAACAGTGAATTCACTTTATGATTTGAATAATGCTAATTATAGCAGTTTGATTGGATATTTCGAGTTAAAAAATGAATTTAATGATAAAAAAAATGGAAATAAAAAAGTATTTGTAAACTGCGGGGGAGGAACTGGTTCTGGAGTATTGAGATACTTGGTAAAAAATGGGTATGATATTACTGTTGGAATCTTGCAGAAAAACGATATTGACTATGCAGTAGCAGAATCTATGGAATTAGATATTATCTGTGAAGAAGCATTCTGTAAAATTTCAAATAAGAAATTAAAAGAAGCGTTCAAGGAACTAGAATCCGCAGATGTATTCATAAACACGAACTACCCTATTGGTGACATGAATATTTTAAATTTAAATCTCTTGGAACAAGCTCAAAAATTGGGTAAAATAGTCATCAACTACGATGGAAATATTCAATGTTTAAAAGACATTTAGAACCATAACTTGAAAATTTTGTTAAATATCACCTATCAAATAAATTTAATGGAATTTTTAGCGACTATTGAATTTAACGAAGAATTATTTTTTTCATTTATTAATCTTTATACCATTTTTTAATCGTACTTATCGTTATAAAGATAACTTGACAACTTTTAAATAGTACTTGATTACTCATACTATTTGATACTATATTTTTAATATTATTATTACGAAGGTGGTAATTTGAAAAAAGTAATAGCACTTTTAATGTTTGCTATGATTGCATTTATGCCGTCAATCTCTGCCCAAGCTATTGGAGATGTTAACGGGGATGACAGCATCAGTATTGCAGACGTAGTTTATCTCTTTAAACACAGAGACGTTGGGTTAGATGTTGGGGATTTAAACTGCGACAATGCAGTAAACGTTGTTGATGTAGTTTATTTGTTTAAAAATTATGACACTTTTAGGAATCCGGTAGTATTTGCAGAAACTTTTGAAATGGACCCTAACTGGGATGATGGTTACTGCTATGTTAAAGATTCTGTAGGAAATGAATACGTTTTATTAAAAGAAGGTGCAACTGACCCCGAAATTGAAGGTGCAACTGTTTTAACTGCCCCCATAAGCAGTCTTGCATGTACCCAATATTCACCAGTGCTTTCAACTGCAGATGTTTTGAATAATGCTGATGTATATGACACGATTGCAGGAATTGGAAACTGGGATACAACAAATTCAGCAGAAATCTATTCACGCTATTTAAACAATGAAACAATTACTGTAGGCGGCATAACGGATATAGATTATGATAAAGTCGCTATTTTAAATCCTGATGTGGTATTTTTAGGTAGCTGGGATGATCATGACACCGCAGAAAATAAATTGAGAAGTGAACTTGGAATAGATGTGGCCAGATTTTATACTTACGATGAAAAAACATACCTTGGAAGAATCGAATGGGCCAAATTCGTTGCTGCATTCTGGGGAGATTCAAATTCAGATGCAATTGAAGAATATTTCCAAGATGCCTGGCATAAAAGAAATGAATTAATTAGGACTGCTTCTGCTGCTGCTGACTATCCAACCGTAGTATACGTTATGCCGGTAGATTACGGGGGATTAACTTATTATCTATATGGTTCTCAAAATTATAACAACAAAATGATTACAGAATTTGGTGGAGACAATATATTTAACGACATTCCTGGATCCAGCAGCATTATTATTGATGCAGAAACATTCTACGAAAGAGCTGCAAGCGCAGACGTTGTTATTTACATGGGAATGGAATATTACGGAATAGAATCTAGAGATGACTTATTACAGTACGATCCAAATCTTGCAAGTTTTGAATCACTTTCTAACGGTAAATTATACATTCCTGTTCCAACTTATTATATTGACGAAGCAAAAGACCCTGCAAATTACATGGAAGACTTTGCAAGAATGATCCATCCAGAATTATATTCCGGAGGAGATTCTAACTTAACTTACTTCCTTAAAATCGAATAATTAATTTTTTTATATACTCTTTTTTCAAGAAAAAATTAAATTTCTAAAAATTAAACTCTCGAAAATTTTCAAAATCAAGCTGCCATAGGTATTTTAAGTTTTTAAAACGTAGTCTTAGTGATAACGTTCAAACAAATGTTCTTCAAACTTAAAAACATGTTTCTATTTTTTTATCCATACATAAAATGTATGACACTTCCTAAAATTACGATACTGAAATAAGATAGTATTTGATATTTCTTCAGCAACGTATATTTTTATAATTATAAGTTTGATTTTAAGGCAATATCAAATTTTCCAAAAATATTTTTTAGAATTCCTAAGAAAAAAGTGAGATATTTTTAAATTTTAAAATTCAACTTCTATTTTTAAGTACTCGTAATTTATCAAAAATAACGTTGAATATTAATTAATCGATATTTAGGTTATCCAATTATAGAGATGGAATCTATATAAAATTCTATAAAATCTCCTTTTTTTAGCGGGTTTTTTAAGAGGTCACTGTTTTGTATTTCCGAAATCAGTTCTATACCATTAAATTCAATTACTGCTTTTGAATGAAACGGGCTTGAAGTCACAATGCTTTTTATTTTTCCAGAATAAGTTTCGGGGTCTTGTTCAGATTTTTTTGAAAATATAATATCTTTAGGAAATATTCCGAGTGTGATGTCTCCATAATTTGCTTCATCAATCGGTATTTCAAATCCTAAAAGTTTAATTATATAATTTCCATCTTTTTTTATACATTTTCCATACAGTATGTTTTTGATTCCAACGAATTTTGCCACAAACTCATTTTTAGGATGTTTTAATACATTTTGAAGTGTTCCAATCTGTTCTATTTTTCCATTTTTTAATATTGCCATTTTATTTGACAAAACTGCAGCTTCTGAAAAGTCATGGGTAACATGTATAAATGTGACATTTGAAGACTTGTGAACATCTTTTAAATCATACATCAATTTTTCATGGAGTAGCCTATCAAGAGATGATAGCGGTTCATCGAGCAGTATTATTTCGGGGTTCATTACAAGTGCCATAGCAAGGGCTACTCTTTGTTGTTCACCACTGCTCAATCTTTCGGGTTTTCGGTTCAAAAGGTGCGTAATATTAAGTAGTTTTGAAATATTATCGATTTTTTCCTTTTTTTCAGATTTTTGCAGGTGTTTTATCCCGTATTCAATATTTTTTTGAATTGTTAAATGGGGAAATAGATATTTACCATTACAAAGAACGATTTTTCGCTCATTTATCGGTTTATCTGTAATATCTACTCCATTTAAAATTATTTTTCCAGAATCCGGTTTAATAAATCCTGCAATCATTTCAAGAATTGTAGTTTTACCGCTACCGCTCAAACCCAAAAATACGAAGTAATCGTCATCTTTTATTTCAAGTTTTTCGATATACAATTCAAAATTACTGAGATTTTTTCTCAAGTTTTCAATTACAAGCATCACTACCACAAACAATTATTTTCCAAGGGCACAGAATCTTTCTAAATTCAGCATTTTTGCGGCACATGCAACAGTTGTTCCGTAGAATATTATTCTTTTGTCATATTTTTTTGTGTAATCTAAAATTTCTTCTAAACTTCCATTTGCAGCAGTACTTCCTGTTGAAAGGACAATATCGGAGTTTTCGATCAAATGTTCGTTCATACTACCATGCATTATTACAATTCCCTGTTTAATTCTTCCAATAGTATCTAAATCCATATCTGACGCAATAACGTTATCTTTTCCAAATGTGGTTACCATCTGTCTTATTATTGCAGGGTGGTAGCCAATAACACCGATTTTTATGTCTTTTCCAAGTTCTTTGATTAAAAAGTCAGATAAGTCTTTTGCACAAACTTCTGGTTCTCCTTTTATGCAGTGTTCTGATTTTTCAACCATTTTCAAATGTTTCATTACTGAATTTAACGCAGCAATCATCATTTGATTGCTTCCTGACGCAATAACTTCTGAGATTTTGCCGTTAAATTCAACGAGGTTGTTTGTAAATGCATCTCCAACATCGCCTTTAAAGAATGCACGGAGTAAAAATTCTTTTCCTTGCATTAATGGGTAATCATCGATAGTTTTTGATTCTAAATTCACATTAACAGGTTTTATTTCGATAGTTTCATCTAAGAGATTGTTTTGTGTTGCTATTCTTTCTAATTCTGATTTAAAGTCTATCATTTTTCTCACCCATTTTTAAAATCAATCTAATTATAAATAATACTAAAGTTGCGACAATTAAGAATATCAGGGATACTGCAAGCGCTTTTTCAAGGTCTCCAAGCGAAATGTTTAGAAACACTGCAATTGGAAGTGTTTCTGTTTTCATTTTTGTAGCCCCTGCAAGCATCATTGTAGCTCCAAATTCTCCGATACTCCTCGCCCAAGCAAGAATTACTCCTGCAATAATCCCATTTTTGGCCATTGGAATTACGACATCGAGGAAACTTTCATATTTTTTAGAGCCGAGACTTTGTGCAATAAGTTCGTACTTTTCATCAATGCATTCAAATACTGATTTTGATGTTCTTATAATAAATGGTGTTGCAACGAAAAACTGTGCAACTATCGTTCCTTTGTATGTAAAAAGGATTTCGATTAGATTTTCAGTTATAAATTTTCCAAACACTGTATTTCCAAAGAATACCAGTAACGCAAAGCCTGTTATTAATGGCGGAAGAATTACCGGAAGTTCGACAACGCTGTCAACGATATTTTTTCCTTTAAAGTCGTATCTTGCAAGTGCGTATGCTGCAGGAACGCCAAGCAGTGTACCAAGCAGTGTTGCAATGCTCGCAGTTTCAAGGCTTAATTTTATTGCAAACTGGATTTCTTTTGAAAATAACGAATAATAAAACGTTTCAAAAGATATGTTGGTAACGATGGACATCACTATCATTAATATGAACAATATGAATACAGATAGTGCAAAAAGTGAAAAAAATTTTAAAAAATCATTATTTTTCATAATATCCCATGCATTACTCTATAGCTACAAATCCATGTTTTTCAAAGATTTCTTTTCCTTCATTATTTACAAACTCGTAGAACAATTTTGCGTTGTCGTAGTCTTCGGTTGTTGATAATATCGAGATAGGTACTGTTTTTATTATATTATATTCGCTTTCAATTGGCACTATATCTACCGTATCTAAGTTTTCATATGCGTCTGCTTTCCAAACAACTGCTGCATCTACGTTTTCTTCGCTAACATACAACAAAACCTGTTTTACAGTAGCACCTGTTACAACAGTATTTGCATTAACTGCTTCAGTGACGTTTACGCCTTTAGTTTCAGCTTTTGAGAGTATTTTTGTGAATAATTTTCCAATTGATATGCTGTCGTCCCCAAGTGCAAGTTCTAATCCGTCCTGCCCTAAATCTGAAAGTCCCGTGATATTTTTAGGGTTTCCTTTCTGAACTGCGATAACAGGGATGTGTTTTGTAACATTAGCATATTCAGTAATCATGTCTTTATCTTGTAACTGGTAGACGTATGAACAGTCTCCAGGCATGAATATGTCACCCTGATTTGATGCAACTATTTTTGATAAAAGTGCACCGCTACCTGAATAATCGTATTCAACTTTTATACCGTATTTTTTTTCAAATTCGACTGCAATTTCATCCATTGGCATTTGCATTCCTGCACCAACATAAGCGTGCAATACTTTTTGTTCTGATTCTGCCCCAGTATTGTCAACGCATCCTGAAAATAGCAGTACAAGTGATAATATCGAGATTATACCGAGCAATGATTTTTTCATTTTAGTTCACCATGTGAGTTTTAATACGGAATTTTATTTCCGATATTTATACTATCATAAGGAATTATAATTCCGGTATGTATTCTAATTATAAATACTTTACCCCAAATGGGCCTTACGCTTTGATATTCATTCAATGATGTCTGAAATCAAAAAATACGCAATTAATTTGAATTAATATATGGGTAAAATAGTAATTAATAATAATTACAAGTATATAAATATAGCCAAAAAAACTTCAATAAATTATCAAAAAAGCTAAATTGTTAAACAAAAGTTTTTAATTTTGAAAACAATGTAATATTATTCAATGAACACAAATTGAGAGAATAAAAATTATAAAAATATCTTACTAATTTTTTAAATCATTTTAAGAAGTATTTTTTAAAATAATCGTTTTTTAGCTAATTTTAATATATTTATATATTTGGATAAAATATATGTAATATATATTGATTTCGACTTGGCTTTAGTGCAAATAGATATAATTACATATAGGTAATTAGGTAATATGGTATGTTTAATAATCGGATTTCAAAATCTGAAAAAATTCTCAAGTAGATTTAGACATATCTGGGTGAATACATGCATAAAGCACAAGAAATTTTGGACTTGGTAGAGGACCCCAATCTTCTGAGTCAATTTGAAAGAGTAGTTGAATTTCATGGATTCCCGACTGCGGGAGCATTCATTGGAATTCAGATGTATAATTTTTCAAAAGAATTGCTAAATTTTAGTAATGAAGATAGGATATATGTCGTAAGCGAGACATACAATTGCTTACCCGATGCTTTTCAAATTTTAGGTAAAGCTACAACTGGAAATAAGGGTTTAAGGATAGAAAACCATGGTAAAATGGCTGCAAGGATTAACGCTTGGGCTCCTGCAGGAGATAACATAAAAGGAGTTCGTATAATCTTAGATCCTGAGAAAACTGTTAAATACCCATTACTCCATGCATGGTACATGAATACTGCAAAAGTATCTCATAAAGATGCAGTAGCTGAACTTTTGAAGGCTGGAAACGACGTTTATTCGTACGAATTTATTGGTGTTATAGCACCATCTAAGCCTAAAAAGAAGGTAGAACTTTGCGAAGTATGCAAAGAACCGTTCATACAACAAGATGGCGAAAAGAAATGTTTAGCTTGTTCTAAATAATCCTATAATTTTAGATTTGCTGAATTAATATACTGGTGGTATGATGACCAAAATGGTTATAAAAGGCGGGACGGTTTATGACCCCCTAAATGGTATTGATGGAGAAGTAATGGATATCTTCGTCAAGGATGGGAAAATTGTCGAAAACCTGTCCGATAGCGAATTAAAAGACGCTAAAATATTGGATGTAAAAGGAAAAGTGGTAATGCCCGGTGGAGTTGATTCCCACACACACATAGCAGGACCTAAGGTAAATGCTGGAAGAGTAATGTGTCCAGAAGACCACTACAAATCCCCTTTGAAAAAAACTCACAATACACACTGTGGTTCAGGGGAAATTGTTCCTTCAATCTATGCACAAGGGTACAAATACTCTTCAATGGGTTACACAACATTATTTGAAGCAGCAGTTCCTCCAATGGTTGCAAGGCACACTCACGAAGAGTTTAAAGCAATGCCAATCGTTGACAAAGCAGGATACCTCCTTTTAGGAAGCAATTGGTTTGTAATGAAATATTTAAAAGAAGGAAATATTGAAAAAGCAGCAGCATATGTTGCATGGGCTCTTGAAGCAACTAAAACTTATGGTATTAAACTCGTAAACCCTGCAGGTGTTGAAAACTGGGCATGGGGTAAAAACGTACATTCACTTGACGAAGAAAACATTCACTTTGGTATTTCATCAGGTGCTGTAATTAACGGGCTTGCCGAAGTAAATGAAATGCTTGGCCTTCCAATGTCAATACACCTTCACGCAAACAACCTCGGTCACCCCGGAAACTGGGAATTTACAATTGACACGATGGATGTTGCAAAAAATATCAAGCCAGCTGTTAATAAAAAAGCCTATGATACGGGCGTAAAAACGAAATATTCACACGAAAGAGAACAGAGCGTTTACATGACTCACATACAATTCCATTCATTTGGTGGAACGTCATGGAATGACTTTGAATCCAGAGCAGAAGATATTTCAAAATATATTAATAAATCAGACCACGTTGTAATGGACAGTGGTAGCGTTGCGTTTGGAAATGCTATTTGTATGACTGGAGATGGTCCAGGTCTTTACGACTTGGCTGTAATGAACGGTCAGAAGTGGATAAATGTGGACGTTGAACTTGAATGTGGTTCAGGTGTTGTTCCATTTACTTACAGCATGAAAAACAAAGTCCACAGCGTTCAATGGGCAATGGGTATTGAGCTTTTATTATTAACAGACCCAAGAAAAGCAATCATGACTACTGATAATCCTAACGCAGGACCTTTCACGAAATATCCTCAATTAATTACCTGGTTAATGTCTCAAAAGGCAAGAGAAGACACAATGAAAAAATGCCACAAATGGGCCGGTGAAAGAAGCGGTCTTGGTGGTAATGACAAAGAACTCAGCCTTTACGAATTAGCTACCGTTACAAGGGCAACCCCTGCTAAAGCAATTGGTATGGGACACAGAAAAGGACATTTAAGCCCAGGTGCTGATGCAGATATTACAGTTTATGATATACGTCCAGATTACAACCCTAATGACTATGCAGCAATTGAAAAAGCATTCACAACTGCATTATTCACAATAAAAGATGGTGAAGTAATTACAAAAGATGGACGGATTATCGAAACTCCAAAAGGTAGAACTTACTACGTTGATGCTAAATTCGATGAAGAAATACAAAAAGAAATTGTTGCAGATGTACAGGATTGGTTTAGAAGATATTACTCAATAGGCTTCTCAAATTACCCAGTTCCTGAGCTATACCTCACAAAACCAACTCCTCTTAATATAAATGTGAGATAGGTGAGAAACATGGGAGAAATTATACTTAAACCAAAATACGACGGCACAATACCCGTAGAATGTGAAGTGATTACCCCTGATGAATTTGAAGGAAAATCACAAGAAGAAATAAGTGCTTTGAAAGTATTTATTGGACCTGAAGAACACCCCCTCTCAGATATTTTTGAAATTTCTGGAGATTTTACAAGCAAAAAAGAAGATATGGTAATTAAAATTGCAGGAAATGCTGGAAACGTTAAATTAATAGGCTTCCAGATGACTGCAGGTAAAATTATCGTAGAAGGAGATGCTGGATTCCACGTTGGCTGTGAGATGAAAGGCGGAGAAATTCTTGTAAAAGGAGATGCCAAACCCTGGGCAGGAAGGGAAATGGAAGGTGGAACTCTCCATATTCTCGGAAATGCTGGTGACCACTTGGGTGGTGGCTACAGGGGAAGATGGGAAGGAATGCTTGGTGGAACCATTATCGTAGAAGGAGATGCTGGAAACAACATCGGAGACGGTATGGTTGATGGTAAACTCATTGTAAACGGAAATGTAAGAGCATTCTGTGGAATTCGATTAAACGGCGGATTATTATACGTCGGCGGAAATGCAATTAGGGCTGTCGGAGTAGAAATGAAAGGCGGAACTATTGTAGTTGCTGGAAAAATTAAAAACTTTGCACCTGGATTTGTATCCAAGGGCGTTGTAACTGATTATGAAACCGGACTTTCAGGTTTAGCACTTCCTGGAAAATTAATTAGTTTCAATGGAGACCAGGCATTCTTTAACAAACCAAAAGGTAAGTTATACGTTTCATTAAGCGAAAATTACGATTTATTAAACGATGAATTGCCCGCTAAAGAAAGACCTATCGAATTCAAAGAAAATGCTTTAAAAGTTATTCTAAACACTGGAAGTACGATTGAACAAGGTAGAATCATCAAAGGTGGAGACAAATATTCACACGAGTACTTAGAAGTATGTGCCGTATGTAATATGCACCCTGAAGATTACATATTACTTGGAAAACCTGAAAAGGTAAAAGTTACGAGTGAAAATGGAAAATACAGTGTTCTTGTACGTGCTCAACCTAATGAAGATGTTTTAAGAAGAAATGTCTTTATTCCAAGAAGTGTTTGGGCAAACGTTATAGTGGATGCTTATTCAGTCAGTACAGGATCTCCCATCTATAAAGGGGGAACTGTATACGTAGAGCCTTCTGAAGGAGAAATACTGGAAGCAGAATACATTATCGATAACATCTACAGGTGAATTAGATGGCAAGTCAAACATTTAAAGACATCGTCTGTCCAGTATGCGGTGGAGCATGTGATGACATCGAGATAGTCTGGGACGAAGAAAAAAGAGATTTAACCGTTAGAAATGCGTGTAAATTGGGTGCGGCTAAATTTAGAGAAATTGTAAGCCACCACAGAATCATGTCGCCAAAAATTAGAAAAAATGGCGTATTAGTTGATGTATCATGGGAAGAAGCACTTGAGAAAGCTGCTGAAATTTTGGCAAACTCGAAAAGACCACTTCTCTACATGGGTGCAGAAACATCTTGTGAAGCGATGACAACAGGTCTTCACATGGGTGAATACTTAGGGGGAATCGTTGATTCCTGTTCGACAGTGTGACACGGACCTTCCTTAATGGGGGTTCAAGAAGCTGGAAAACCTGGCTCAACTGCTGGGGAAACAAAAAACAGAGCTGACGTTGTCATATATTGGGGAACCAATCCTATGGACTCAATGCCAAGACATTTGTCAAGATATGGTGTATTTCCAAGAGGTTACTTTGTCGAAAAAGGAAGAAACAGTAGAACTGTAATAACTATTGACCCGAGAAAATCTGCAACCGCAAAAGCATCAGATATACACTTGCAAATAAATCCAAATACTGATTACGAGCTGTTCTCTGCATTTATGATGGCTTCAAGAGGTAAAAGACCTCACCCAAGTATTGAGAAAGTGACTGGTATTTCCGTAGATACAATAATGGAAACAGTAGAACTACTCAAAAATTCTAAATTCGTATCCATCTACGGTGGACTTGGTTTAGCATCATCATTTGGTAAACAGAGAAACTTGGAGTGTGTTTTAACTCTTACAAAAGAACTTCAAAGATACACGAAAGTTACAATCGGTTTAATCAGGGGACACTGTAACGTTGCAGGATTTAACGTACTTGCAACATACCTTTACGGATTCCCATTCGGAGTTGATTTTGCAAAAGGATATCCAAGATATAATCCTGGAGAATTTACTGCAAATGATGTTTTAAGGGAAAAAGAAGTTGATTGTGCATTTATTATGGCATCAGACGTTGGTGCACACTACCCACAAGATTCAGTAAGCCACTTAAAAAACATTCCGGTAATCACTCTTGATATTGCGCCATGTCCATCAACATCAGTTGCAGACGTGGTTTTACCCGGAGTTATAGATGCACTCGAGTGTGATGGTACATTCTATAGATTTGATGAAATACCAATATACTACAAACCATTTGCAAAATCACCATTTGACTTCACGAAAAGTAATGAAGATACAATGGAGCAGTTGTTTGAATTGGTAAAAGAAGTCAAAGCAAGAAACGGTCAATAGAGCAGCTACTTTTCGGAAGATTTTTTCTTCATTACACTAGTTCTTTTGGAAGATACGAAAAACATATCGAAACACTTGTTTTGGAGTTTTTAAGTATTTGCAAAAAAACTGGTGAAAAAAATGGTTGCCGAAACGTTTAAGGATATCGTATGCCCTGTTTGCGGGGGTACGTGTGATGACATTGAAGTAGTATACGATAAGGAAAAAAGGAATATCGTTGTTAGAAACGCCTGTAAAATGGGCGCTGCTAAATTTAGGGAAATAGTAAGTAATCACCGTATAACTTCCCCAAAAATCAGGATAAATGGAAAATTAGAAGATTCTAAATGGGAAGATGCAATTGAAAAAGCTGCTGAAATCCTTGTAAATGCTAAACGACCCTTATTTTTCATGGGTTCAGAAACTTCATGTGAAGCAATGACTGTTGGATTACACATGGGTGAATATCTTGGCGGAATTGTAGACTCAAATTCAACAATCTGTCATGGACCTTCTTTGATGGGGGTTCAGGAAGCTGGAAAAGCCGGTGCAACTGCAGGGGAAACAAAAAATAGGGCAGATGTAGTTATTTACTGGGGAGTAAACCCTATGTGTTCGATGCCAAGACACATGTCAAGGTATGCTGTATTTCCAAGAGGATATTTTGTCCAGAAAGGAAGAAAAGAAAGAATTGTAATTACTGTAGACCCAAGAGTTTCTGAAACTGCTAAGGGCTCAGATATTCACATACAGTTAAAACCGAGCACTGATTATGAATTGTTTTCAGCTTTAATGCTTGCAGTTAACGGAAAACCTATTCATCCAAGTATCGAGCAGGTAACAGGTGTTTCAATCGAGAAGATTCATGAAGTTGCAGAAATTATGAAAAATGCAAAATTCGGGTCAATTTATGGGGGACTCGGGCTGGCGTCTTCATTTGGTAAGCACAGAAATTTAGAATGTGTTTTAAATTTAACTAAAGAATTACAAAAATATACAAAGTTTCAAATTGGTTTAATCAGGGGACACTGTAACGTTGCAGGATTTAACGTTGTTGCATCATACCTTTACGGATTTCCATTTGGGGTTGATTTTTCAAGAGGATATCCAAAATATAATCCCGGAGAACACACGACAACTGATGTTTTAAGGGAAAAAGAGGTTGATGCAGTATTTGTAATGTGTGCAGATTTAGGTGCCCACTTAGCCCAAGATTCAGTTAGATATATGCATGATATACCCGTAATATGCCTTGATATTGCACCATGCCCCTCAACATCTGTAGCAAACGTGGTTTTACCAGGAGTTATAGATGCACTCGAGTGTGATGGTACATTCTATAGATTTGATGAAATACCTGTGTATTACAAACCTTTCACAGGGTCCCCATTTGATTTTACAAAAAGCAATGAGGATACACTGGAACAATTGTTTGAAAAAGTAAAAGAATTAAAGGAACTTAAAAAAAATAAAAAATAATTTCTATATTTTTTTATTTGAAATCAATGTACTTTTTTAAAGATGTTTTTTAAAATTTAAAATATTACATTATTAAAAAAATTAATCGTATATCCAGACTTCAACTTCATCATCTGCAATTGAAATTCCTTCTTTTAATTCAACTATCGCGTTTGAATAAGCAATAGATGTGATGTGACTTGAATCTTTAAATACTGGTTTTACAAATCCATTTTCATAGACCACGGGTAAATAAAATCTTTTATCTGCTTCTTTTTTAAATTCACCCATGATTTTTGCATTTACAATTTTTTTACATTTTTTGGAATTTGAGTACCTGCAAAGTAGTGGATACAAAAATAAGTATGAACAGATTATACAGGACGTAACTTTTCCAGGCATGCAGATAATTGGAATTCCGTCGATTTCTCCTGCAAGAACAGGTTTTCCAGGCCTCATGTTTACGCCGTGGAAAAGTACTGTTCCAAGTTCTTCAATTATCTCTGAGGTAAAATCTCTTTTTCCAGCAGAGACTCCTCCAGAAGTTACAATTACGTCATAATTTAGGGCTTCTAATACTTTATTTCTTAATTCTGTTCTATCATCTTTGGAAATTCCCAAAAAAACAGGTTCACAGCCAGCTTTTTTAACAATTCCTGCAATAGACTTTGAATTTACATCTGAAATTTTTTCAAGTTCATCTCCTGTAGAAATTATTGCAACTTTAGGTGTTTTGTATACCTTTAATTCAGAAATTCCTAACGATGCAATCAAACCGATATTTCGTTCATTAATTAAGCTTCCTTTTTTTAAAACCAAGTCTCCATTTGAAATGTCAGACCCTTTTTCAACAACATACGTACTTTCAGGAATTTCAATTATTTCTACAATGTTATTTTCAATTACTGTATTTTCAACTGGAATTACGCAGTAGGCTTCATCGGGAACTTTGCCGCCTGTTGCAACCCAAACGCATTCCTTACCTTTTATTTGTATATCCCTAAAATCTCCAGCGTGTATTTCATCCATTAAAACGTAAGATTCTAAACATGGGCTTGTTACCGCGTATCCATCCATATTCGATTTTCTAAATTCCGGAATATCTTGAGTTGATACAATATCCTTTGCGATAATTCGCCCGTAGGAATTAAACAGGTCTACATTTTCTGTTTTTTCAAATTTAAATTTTTTTAAAATGTTTTCCGCTTCAGGCACTGATATCATATTTTCACACAAAAAACCAGCATATCGTTTAAATTTACCTTAAAAATAATGATAAGGACTTACGAAACAATTATATAATTAATTAATAGTAATTACAATATATAAATCAATCTAATATAAAAAGTCTAAAAGCTTACTCAAAAACATAATCCATATATATTGGTAAATGTTATTAATTACTGTTTAATTAAAATAGTAATTACTTATAATTAATACATATCATAAAGGTGAATATATAATGAAAAAGCAGATAGCTATCGCAAGTCTGCTTGCAATAATCCTGTTATTTTCAGGTTGTGTTTCAGAATCTCCTGAAGAAACCACTACAACGATAACAGTTTCAGCAGCATCAAGTTTAACTGATGCAATGACGGATATTGCAGCAGCATTTGAAAAAGATAATCCTAATGTTAAGGTAGAATTAAATTTTGCAGCATCGGGAGCACTGCGGCAGCAGATTGAAGGGGGAGCTCCTGTAGATGTGTTTGCATCAGCATCACAAAAGCACGTTGATTTGTTACAGGAGCAAAATCTTATTGAAAATGCTTCAAGAGCCACATTTGCTAAAAATACACTTGTATTAATAGTTCAGGAAGGAAATCCTCTTGGAATCACTTCCGCAGAAGATTTAACAAATAATAATGTTGTAAAAATCTCAATTGGAAATCCTGAAACTGCACCAGTTGGAAAATATGCTAAAGAGTCACTTGAAACCATGGGTTTGTGGGGTAATTTAGAAGAAAAAACCGTATATGGTGAAAATGTAAGACAAGTTTTAACATATCTTGAAACTGGTGACGTTGATGCAGGATTTGTATATATGACAGATGCAAAAATTGCAAAAAACAATACCATTGAAGTTATAGCCACCATACCAACAGTTACCGAAATTAGCTATCCAGTATGTGTTTTAAAAGCATCAGAACATAAAGAAGAAGCCCAGATGTTTGTTAACTACTTAACCGGAGAAACAGGTAAGCAAATATTGACTGATTATGGATTTACTGCTCAATAAGGGGTATTTTATGGATTCACTACTATTTCCAATATTGCTTACATTGAAAATTTCTTTCTTATCTACTTTTTTTGTGTTTTTTATAGGAATTTTTATATCGTATATTCTTGCGAGGATGGAGTTTCGCGGTAGAAATATACTTGAAATTATTGTAACTCTACCGATGGTCCTTCCTCCAACAGTTTTGGGGTACCTACTTGCATTGCAGCTTGGAAAAAATGGAATTATCGGAAGTGCATTTTATGACATCACCGGTTCAGGTATTTTATTTACGTGGGAAGCAGGAGTAATTGCTTCATTTGTAGTTTCTCTTCCATTGATGGTTAAAACAACAACCGCAGCAATTTCAGCGGTTGATAAAGAACTTGAGCATGTTTCATATACGTTAGGAAACACCAAACTTGGAACTGCACTTTTAATAACACTTCCACTCTCAAGAAAGGGAATAATTGCAGGATTGGTTCTCAGTTTTGCAAGGTCTGTCGGAGAATTTGGTGCAACGCTAATGGTTGCAGGAAACATGCCTGGGAAAACAAATACAATGTCGCTTTCAATTTATCAGGCGTTTCAAACGGGAGATTATAATTTAGCGAATATATTAGTTATAACGCTTGTTTTAATGTCGTTTTTATCGATATATATAACTGGAAAACTGGCCGATAAACTGAACTCTTAAAAATCAAAAAATGATATATACTACCCATGCGAGATGTTAGATCAAGTGTTTAAGTGGTTTGGTTGGCCTTTGAGTTTGAGATAAATCTTAAAAGAGGTCACAAATATGTCATCATTTTATATTCCTAATTATGAACTTGAGAAAATAATTGAAGAAGATGTAAATCCAATTGATTTAACATCAAGAATAATGAAATTAGATAGATTTAATGCGAGACTTGCATATAAAGCGCGACATGACATGGTTTTGTGCTGTACCGAAGAAGCTGAGAGAATATGCAAAATACTTGGATTAGAAGTACTTTCATATAAAAGCACCGGAACCTATGTAAAAGAAGGTGAAATATTTTTTGAAGCAAGGGGGCGAGCTGATAGGGTCCACCTTGCATGGAAAAGTGTTCTTCGGCTTCTTGAAGGTTACTGCGGCATGGCCACGCGAACTTACGAGTTTGTGAAAATAGCAAGAAAATACAATGAAAACATAAATATTGTAACAACTCGAAAAAATCTTGCAGGGACCAAAAAACCAGCAATAAAAGCAATAGTTGCAGGTGGAGCATATCCTCACAGAATTGGCTTATCTGAAACTGTACTAATATTTGATGAACACCTTGCTTTTGTAGATGGAAAAGAAGAGTTAAAAGCCGTTTTAAAAGAAATGAAAGCAAATGCTCTTGAAAAAAAGATCGGAATCGAAACTAAAGATTTTGAAACCGGTATCGAATACATTAAAATGGGCTTTGATTACGTACAGCTCGATAAATTTGATTCAGAAACCGTTAAAAAATTTGTAAAAGTTGCAAAAGAAATAAATCCAAATATTACGATAGTTGCAGCAGGCGGAATAACTGTTGAAAATGTGGATAAGTATGCTAAAAGCGGTGCCGAAGTACTTGTTACATCAGCTCTTTATTTTGGAAAAGTAGCTGACATTAAAGCGATAATTGAAAAAATAGATTAAGCAAAATGAATTAAAATAAATTATAATTTAATATTCATTTTTGTACAAAATTCCGTCATGCCCTGTAATGATGTTTTTTTGAAGACTTTTTATCTTTTTTAATGAATTTAAAGCAAGTTCTAAATCTACCGTAACTCCCGGAGCCTTTTCTTTTAATATATTGTTTTTTAATGGTGTTGCATCTCCAGAAATTATATAATCTTCATAAATTATGGAGATACTATCCATTGTGTGACCTGGAGTTTTTATAATTTTAATTTCCGGGTCAGTTAACTCATTAAAATTGGAATAATTAATAATTTTAGCATTTTTAAAAAGATCGTTATTTGAAACATGGTCAAAGTGATTGTGCGTATTTATCACGTAGTTTATTTCGCCTATATCAATATTTTTATCTTTAAAATAACTCTTTATATGTTCTGTTTTTGATTTAGATGATGTATCCACTACTATTTTATTTTTTTCAGTTTTTATAAACGTAACCGATGAAGCTACTTCTAAAATTCGTGTTTTTTCTTCATTAAATTTTAAAATCCCGCTGTATATTAAATCAAGCATGTTTTCACGTCTATTTTTAAGATTAATTAAGTAATTAATTAGTTTAAATTTCTTAAATTATTATATAAACACTTTTGTAATCCTATTTTAGTTTTATTTTTAGTAAGTAACCCATCGAAGTACTTATTGTTGGAATTATTAAGTATCTAAGCCCGATTTGTGAAAAATAATCCACGTAAGTCATTTTGGACATGGGAATTAATATTATAATATCAAGTATCAGATTTATAATAAGCCAGAAAACTCCTACGGATATTCCTTCAAGTAAATAATCTTTTTCAATGTCTTTAAAGTACAGTACAAGTAAACTAACGCCAACTAATCCAGATACAACAATCATAATTGATTTAAATAAAAATATATCGATTACTAACCCTTCACTTTCCGAATAAAATAAGAATGATAATAAAAATGGAATTAGCCAAGTCAGTAATCCAAAAAATCCGCATTTTAAATATTTCATAAAACCACCTAACTTCTATTTTTTCATTTTAATTCTTTTTAATAGTTTTATTAATTCCCACCAGAGTGTCGATACCCCTGAAAGCAGTATTGCAAGAATTAATTGAGTTTTGGTAAGTGGAACTGTTTTTGCAATTACTGTTGCTGACGGAACGTAGAGCAATACCAAAATTCCTCCAAATATCCCGATATTTACGAACCAGAGAACTGCATCTTTTTTGAATTTTCGAAATGCAGAAAATATTGATTCTATTTCAGACTGGTTAACATATACAAGGAAAAAATTGGACGTAATAAGAATTACAAATGCAAAAGTTCTTGCAAGATTTATTTCAAAGCCCTGATTTAAGAGGTATATATAAGAACCAAAAGCAGCTGCAAAGATTGAGCTTCCCTGAAGTACTGCTTTGAATATAAGGTGGTAATCCAAGAGGGATTCAGTAGGTATCCTTGGTTTTCTATTCATGATGTCGTTTTCTGCAGGCTGTCTTTCAAATACAATTGAGCAGGTTGGGTCGATAATAAATTCCATTAAAACTACGTTTATTGGAAGCAGCAAAAGCGGTAATTTTAGAAGTGGCGCAAAAAGTGCGGTCATAAATACTGGAATGTGGATTACAAAAACGTATCCTATGGCTTTTTTGATATTGTCATAAATTCTTCTCCCATCATGTATTGTTTCAACGATAGTTTCAAAATTATCATCAAGTAAAATCATGTCTGATGCTTCTTTTGCAACTTCAGTTCCTCTTTTACCCATTGAAACTCCAATATCTGCATATTTTAGTGCAGGTGCATCGTTTACGCCATCTCCTGTCATTGCAACAATTTCGCCGAGTTCTTTAAGGGATTTAATGATTTTTAATTTATGTTTTGGAATTACTCTTGAAAATATATTTGTTACTTTTACTTTTTCTAAAAATTCTTCATCGCTCATCGAATCTATTTCACTACCGGTTATCACGTTTTCGCCGTTTTTCAGGCCAATTGATTTTGCAATTGATTTTGCAGTAGTTCCATTGTCCCCAGTAATCATTACAACCCTGATTCCAGCAGCACTACATATTTTCAGGGCATTTGATACACCGTCTCTTGGCGGGTCCATCAACCCGATTAATCCTACAAATTCGAGTGAATATCCGCCTAATTCCTTATTAATATTCCCGATATTCATTTCTCTTGCAACAGCGATTACACGGTATCCTTTTTTTGCCATTTCAATTGATTTTTTTTCTAAATTTAATTTTTTAGATTCGTTTAGATTACATAAATTTATAATATTTTCAAAAGAACCCTTTGAAGCTAAAATTTTATTATTATTCCTATCCCAAACGTTTCCCATCATCCGGGTTTCCGAACTAAATGGATATTCGTGTAAAAGACATCCATTACACAATTCATCTATTTTTAGTCCAATAGATTTTGAATAAGTTAGGATTGCTTTTTCCATTGGGTCATATGCTTCAGTTTCTGACGCAAGGCACGCATAAGTCATAAGTTCAGTTTCATTAAATTTTGAATCAAAATATGTTTCTTTTACTTCCATCTGGTTTTTGGTAAGTGTTCCCGTTTTATCAACGCACAAAACCGATATCGAACCGAGTGTTTCAACTGCTGGAATTCTCCTTATAAGTGAATTTTTGTTTGCAAGCCTCCAGGCCCCCATTGCAAGAAATACTGTTAAAATCACGGGAAATTCTTCTGGTATGATTGCCATTGCAACGGTTACGCCTGACAAAATACTATCAGTGACACTTCCCATGTAATAAAAATTAACAACTACGATCAACAAAAGCATAAAAAAAGCAGCAATTGCCGAATATTTTACAAGTTCGCAGGTCTGTTTTTCAAGTAATGTGGGCATAGAATCGACTGAAAAAATATCTTTTCCGATTTTTCCGTATTCTGTTTTTGAACCCACATTTATGACCTTAACAACAGCTCTACCTTGTGTTACAGAGGTTCCCGCATAGCAGATATTCTTTTTCCAGTGTTCTGAACTTTCATCTTCATCTAAATCAATTTTTTTCCACACAACTTCAGATTCTCCTGTTAATGTAGATTCATTTACTCCTAACCCGTAATTTTCAATAATAATTCCATCAGCAGCAATATTTTCTCCTTCTTTTAAAATTAAAATGTCATCTACGGTTAATTCGCTGCTGTCAATTGCCATCATTTTTCCATTTCTAATAACCGTTGATTTTGGGGAAGATAAGTCTTTTAGTGCCTGAAGGGTTCTGTCAGTTCTCCATTCCTGAAAAAATTCAATTGCGCAGATAAAAATAACGGAAATTATCATAATTGACCCATCACGGGGCTCACCAAGGAAAAAATAGATAAAAGCAGCAATGAATAATAGTAAAAACATCGGTTCAGCAAATATTTTTAAAATATAGCTTAAAAATGTTTTTTTCTTTTTCTGGAGTAATTCATTTTTCCCGTAAGTTTCTTGGTATTTTTTTACTTCTAAATCGGTAAGTCCGAAGTAATCTTCCTTAAAACCTTTAAAAAATGTCATTTTTTCTATACTCCCCGATAAATTATATAAGATAATATCTGGAGTTTAGAAACTATATAATTAATGTCTTAAATTTCAAAAAATAATTAAAAAAAGAAAATTATTCGCTTCTTAAAGCATCTACAGGCTTTAATTTTGAAGCATTATATGCTGGAATGATTCCTGCAATAATTCCTGCTGTAAGTGACGATCCAATTGCAATTACAACGGAACTGATACTCAGTACAAACTCATAGCTGCTGTCCATACTCGATGCAATAAACCAGACTATTATCTGGGAAATTATGGTACCAAGTATAAGTCCCAAAATTCCTCCAACAAGTCCAATGATTGCAGAGTTAAAGACAAACAATAGCAGTATATCTTTGTTTTTGGCACCAATCGCTTTCATTATTCCAATTTCTCGAGTCTTTTCAAGAACTGTTGTAAACATGGTATTTGAAATACCTGTAACACCAACAATCAGTGAAATTCCTGCAATTGCTGAAAGGAATGTTGTAAGCATTGAAATTATTTCTTCGGGGCCTTCAGGGGTAGTTGGGGTTCTTATTGAAAAGTCAATATTGTCCTCATTGACGTGTCTTGACATCATCAATTTTTCCTGAATATTTTCAAGTGCAGTAGTTTGATTCACGTCTTCGTACAGTGTAAAGATTATTTCATCATACACTCCTTCTTCTTTTTCATCGATAGAATATGATGCATCATCATCCAATTCTAAGGTATATACTGCTTCATATGGCATGTAAACAGTGTTTGAGCTCATACCGCCCATTCGACCAAATCCCTGAGTTTCATCTTCTGCAAGTATTCCAACGACTTTAAACTGTTTATTTCCAATAGTTATCATCTGGTTTATTCCAATTTCCCTATCAAACGCTTCTGTTGCAGTATAGTATGAGATAACTACGGCGTTTTTATCACTTGATTGCAGAAGCCTTCCTGCGTACAGTTCTTCATCAGTCATCTGCGACCACACAGCAGGATCAACTCCCGTAATCGTTGCAGTCTCACGGCCTCCTGCAAAACGTATTTCATTTTTACTCGAAACCCGCACATCTACGTATTCTATATCCGATATCCCGTTTAGAATCAGTACATCCATGTCAGTAAGTTCCGGTTCATCGTCATCACCACCTGCTGCAGCCGATGCAGTAAGTGTAATTTCATCGCTCACCATGCTGTCAAGCTGGTCGCTAACTGACGTTGAAAGGTAGTCTCCAGCAGATATGATCGCGATAACTGATGCAATTCCTATAACGATACCTAAAATGGTAATCCAGCTACGAAGTTTACTGCCTTTTACCATTTTAGATGCCATATTAAATAATTTTAAGGGTTTCATTTTTATCAACCCTTATTCGGTTTTGGTTTGTTTGGTTTGTTTTGATTTTTTTCTTTTAATTATTTTGTATACAAATACTGCAATTGCAGCAAGTGCTACAAGTCCTCCAATAACGTATGGTATTGCTGAGGTTATTGAATTTTGAATTGTTGAAAGTGGGTTCATGTTTCCGCCAGGGCCTCCTGCAAAGTCTTCTGGAGTACCTGAAGTATCAGAACTCATACTTGTGACTGAAGTTGTACTTGGCATTTCCACTTCTTTTTCAATTGTTACCCTATCTCCTTCTGGTGACGTGTATGTTATTTCAACGATAAGTGGTGAGTTGCTGTTCGTGGTTGACAGTTCAAAGTTTGAGAATGTGTAGTCACCACCATCTAAGTTTCCGATAATGGAAGTGCTGACTCCAGAAACGCTCCATGCATCCTGTTCAGGGATTGAAACGATTACTGAATTAACATCACTTTTTCCAACATTCATTACAGTAAGGGTATATTCGCCGCTGTCTTCTCCAGAATAACTAACTTCAAAGTCGGTTTTTCCAAGTACTAAAATTCCGGCAATGTGTTCTACTTCTTCTTTAGTGTCGTTCAATGAATCATCATAATTTAAATTCATAGTTAATTCATAAATTCCGGGGTTTACATCTGTGCTTGCAAGTACTGTGTAGGTAATATCAACACTCTTTCCAACACCGATGTATGAAATTGTTTTCAAGTTTCCTGAACCTAATGGTAATATTGCGTTATCTTCACTTTCCCATGAAAATTCAAGGTTTTTAATTGGTGCAGAACCAGTATTTTTTATTGTGAATGTAACATTGGTTTTATCACCTGATACCAATTCATCAGCATCCAAACTAACTTCTGCACTTTCTTCATTTCCGACAGTTACGGTGATTTCTTTAGTGTATCCTGAGGATGCATCTTCTCCTTTTTTGTAGATATGGACTTCTATTGGGTAATCTCCTTCTGTTGCATCTTCACTAACTCTTAATTTGAATTTTGCGATGATTGCATCGTTTCCATCTTCATATCCGTTTATAACTCCGACATCCTGTATTAAATCTTCGCCTTCTACTTCTTCAAATGGATAGCTTGGTTCAATTTCTACAATAAAGTCTCCTTCTCCGCTTCCACCATCATTTTCGATGCTGATTCTAAGGTCGAATACATCTCCCGCGATTGCAGGATCAGGGTCTTGATTTACTTTATTTATGTTTAAAATCACGTAATCGTTTACGTCATCGTAAAATGTGTATGCATAATTTCCCACGAATGAGAATAGCATT
The DNA here is from genome assembly GCF_054506835.1 of Methanococcus mangrovi. NCBI lineage: Archaea > Methanobacteriati > Methanobacteriota > Methanococci > Methanococcales > Methanococcaceae > Methanococcus > Methanococcus mangrovi. The sequence continues at coordinate 420,428 of NZ_CP197114.1, forward strand.
ATCAACATTACTGATCCTATTTTTAAGGATTTTTTATCCATAATATCACTCATAAACTGTATTTGGCTTGTTATCAATTATATTAATAATATTTCCGTCTTTTAATTCAACAATTGTTTTCGCGTATTTTGCAAGTTTTTGATCGTGGGTAATCATAATAATGGTTTTTCCACTTTCCCAGAGGGCAGTGAATAAATTTATAATTTCTTTACCTGTCGCACTATCGAGCGCCCCTGTTGGTTCATCTGCAAGAATAATTTCCGGGTCACATGCTAACGCTCTTGCAATCGATACTCGCTGTTGCTGACCTCCAGAAAGCTGGGATGGTTTGTTGTTCATCCTGTCTTCAAGGCCAACCTGTTTTAATGCTCGTTCTGCAGCTCTTTTTGCAGTAGAATCATTGACTTCCTGTATCTGCAGTGGTAAAAGTACGTTTTCAAGTGCAGTCATGTTTGGAATTAAATTATATTGCTGGAAAACAAAACCAATTGTTTTTCCTCGAAGTTCAGATAGTTCTGATTCAGTCATATTCGAGATATTTTTTGATTTAAGGTAAACGTCGCCTTTTGTTGGTACATCGAGGCATCCTATCATGTTCATCATGGTTGATTTTCCTGAACCCGATGACCCAACAACTGCGACGAAATCACCTTTATTTATATCAAGTGAAACTCCCTTCAAGGCTTGAACTTCAACTTCGCCCATCTGGTAGATTTTCCAAACATCTTCAAGACTTATAATTTTGTACATATTTTCACTTGGAAACTTTTTCTATCCTGTTAATTGAATTTTTACACTCTTTTTTTAAATTGAATAATGAAATCATCCCAAATATAATTAATAACATCAATAATATTGGGAGGAGTACTCTAATCATATTTATCACACTTTTACAAAAAATTAAAAAATATAGATATTATTTTAAATGTTTTCATTTTGGGGGTGTTATGTTATTTTGAGTCAGCTTTTTGGCATTCTCCATGTCTTTCAGGCATATTAGTTATCATTTCTTCAAGTTTTTCAGGGTCATCAATCAAGCTTTGGGTCATCTCAATTCTTTCCTGAATTCTTATCTGCATTTGTTCGTCTTCACAAGAATCATATTCATCTTCAAGTTCAGCAAGCTGTTCATTAAGTGCTTCCTGAATCTCTTCCGTAGTCATGTTCTGGAATTCGATTTTTAAACCATTTCCTTTTCCTTCAGGCATTTCAGGCATATTAGTTATCATTTCTTCAAGTTTTTCAGGGTCATCAATCAAGCTTTGGGTCATCTCAATTCTTTCCTGAATTCTTATCTGCATTTGTTCGTCTTCACAAGAATCATATTCATCTTCAAGTTCAGCAAGCTGTTCATTAAGTGCTTCCTGAATCTCTTCCGTAGTCATGTTCTGGAATTCGATTTTTAAACCATTTCCTTTTCCTTCAGGCATTTCAGGCATATTAGTTATCATTTCTTCAAGTTTTTCAGGGTCATCAATCAAGCTTTGGGTCATCTCAATTCTTTCCTGAATTCTTATCTGCATTTGTTCGTCTTCACAAGAATCATATTCATCTTCAAGTTCAGCAAGCTGTTCATTAAGTGCTTCCTGAATCTCTTCCGTAGTCATGTTCTGGAAACATATTTGGCACATTTTTCCAGGTTCCTGTTTCGCAGTGTCTTTAAAATCTGATGAGGCAACTACTGCAGAAACAGAAACAAGTGCAAGTACCATTAATAGTCCTAAAATTTTTCTCATGATCTGCACCGTGTAATTCTTATTTTTAAGTTTTTACTGAATATTCTTTGAATTTATTTCAATCGGGGTGTTATTATCAAAGTTTTCAGGAATTTGGGGTGGGTATTTTGTGTCATTGTTTTCAGGCATACCTGTCATATTTCTCGGTTCTGGCACGTATGATTCATTGAAATTTTCAGGCATGTTATTCGGGGTATTTCGTGTTTCATTCGTTATGTTTTCAGGCGTAATATTATTCATTTCAGGCATTGTATTGTTATTTTCAGAATTATTCAGTACAGGTGTCCTTGGTAAGCAATTTGAACTATTGTTTTCAAACGTAATGTTATCATTAACATCAGTTCCAAATGCCGATTTTAGCCAAGATAATATATTATTAAATATATTACTGGAACTTTCAGTCTGTTCATCCAGGGCCATACAATATGGCAATAGTGTGATAACAATGAGGATAGTTCCGGTGGCTTTTTTTAGTGGTTTTTTCATGTTATCACAGAGGGGGTTTAATTTCCAAAAGGCACTAATTTGGAAATCATTACTATTTTTCAGGCAATATGAATTCAAGAATTATTTGAATTCAAGAATTCTTTGGCACCTAATTTAAATCCATAAAAAAATTAGGTTTTGAAAGTAAGTGTTCTTACAATTACTTTCAACTAACCTACCGCGGGAACGGCATAAGAATGTATTTTGAAACGGCGTTTCCATATTATGAAACGGTATTTTGAAGCCCTTTAGAAAGTATTTTCTAAAAATAGTATCAATACGTTCAATAAATTAATAAAAAAATTGTTTAAACTTTTTAAATCTAAAAAAACCATTATAATGATGATATAATATATAAGTTTGATATTTTTTAAAAAAATTTTTCAAAATTTTGAAAGGATTATAAATTAGCATTTATATACTATACTGTAAAAATGGACAATTCCATTAAATGGAACAGGTGTTCCACATCAAATAATTATACTGTTTGAACAATGTAATTGTTAAATAAATTGAATGGTTGGTATCATGAAACGAATTTTAATCATATTTTTAGTACTGACAATTATCGGAGTTGCAATTGGTATAATGAGACCTTTTGATTCTGTACTTATCGAAGATGATTTATTCATTGCACACGACTTTGAAACTAATCCAAACATGACTGAGTTTAACCCATATCCTGAAGAAAGTCCACATTTAACTGAAGGTCAAAATCTTGCAATTGAAATTGCAAAGTCTAACGAAACAGTTTCAGAGTATTTATCTGAAGGCTACTGGCTTGCACCGGGTACCCTATTAATAAAAGAAGATTTTGAAAAATATGGTGAAACTTGTAAAGGGGTTCTTTTAACAAAAAATGACACTTTAATATATGTAATTGTAAATCTCGAAGAAAACAAAGTTCAATCTATCAAAAACTACACAACATTTGAGCTTAAGTCTAAAACGCTTGTAATTGAACATGAAGATGGATATTCTGAGATTAAAGCTACAGGATTTACTGAAAAAGATGTAAAAACAGTTCAAGAAATATTATCTAATGATCAAAAAACAGCTCAAATTATAAAAGATAGAGAGTATAATATAACTATTCAAGATATGGTGTATTTAAGCAATAAAAATTTCCAAAATGCAACATATGCGATGGTTGTATTGGATATTGAAGATGGTTCAAGATACGTGGTAATGGTGGATATTACTGAAAGGAAAGTTTTCAAAATGGGTAAACCTTTAAATTAATAATGTGTGAAATTTATGAGTTCAAAAGTTAAAATAGCCATATATATGCTGATATTTATTGTTTCAGTAATTGTGCTAACTTCTAAATTTTTGTATCCGCCGACAGTTCAGGTAATTGTTCAAGGGGACACCACGTATGTTCAGGAAGTTCCTAATGTATACACGCTTTATGATTGTATGTTAATGGTTTTGGCATCATTTTCGCTATGCTTAAGTACTACTTTAATTTACTTTACAGTTCGTGATTTAGAGCTTTCAGAGAAAAACAATGTTAATAAAATAGATTTAAGCGATTTAAACGACCATATTGGAAAAATTGTATCTTCAAAAGTCGATGATAAAATTAAAAATGGAAATATTAATGAAATTCAAAATTTCAGCGTAGAAACCGAATTAAAAACGGATAATGAAGAAAAATTAAGAAAAGAAAACTTTATTAAAATTTTAAAAGGAAATGAAAAAACTATTGTAAAAATACTGATGGAACACGGAGAAATAACTCAAAGCGAACTTTTTGAGAGGACAAAAATTCCAAAATCTACTCTTTCAAGAACATTAAGCGATTTGGAAGTTAGAGGAATAATTTTAAGATACGAACACGGTATAAGTAAAAAAGTAAAACTGAACAAATGGTAGGTTATGTAAATGTTATCTGGGATATTTTACAGTTCGTGGCTGCTGATGAGTTTAAAAGTGCATCGCCAGTATTCTTTGCAGTTTCCCCAGAATGTGTATCGGAATATTTAACATGCAATATATAGTAATAGCTTGCAATAGCTGAAACTATGACTGCAGATGCAACCAAAATCCCTATTTCCATGGAAACCTGTCCCTTTTTTGAATATAATTTTTGAAGCATAAAATATTTCCCCGAAATTTGTGCCGTTTGTAATTACAATATATTACATCGTCTAAAAGTTATTTTTTAATAGATATATAAGTTTAAGTATTTTTTCAGAGGTCTATTAAATATAAATAGCATGGTAAAATACACGTTTAAGTTAAAACCCTTTTTTAAACTTTTTTGTAATATTTCTATTTTAATACGTTTTTATCAACATTAATCCCCAAAATAATAAATAGTGCCTAAAAGAAAAAATATATTATCCCAGAATCAATTTTTCTGGGGTATATTGGGGAGTTTAAAAGAAGTGCTGGTTCTTTAAATAAAATTGGCCTAAACGTCACAGATCCTAACCAGTTTTCGGTTGAAACACGAAATGCATGCCGTGCACCATGCTGTTTATTAAACAGGGGGCATGCATTTAACTTTTTTATTTTTAGTCTATTATTTTTTTATTTAGGACATAATCCAGTTTCAGGATGTTTTATTTTTATGATTTCTTTTGCTCGAGCAAGTGCTATATCAATATTTTCACAGATATTTTCCTTACCTATTTTACCTGTGAGATCGTATTTTTCAAATTTAGCTTTTAATTTTGAATCTGCACCCGAAATTATCAGGGCTATCTCCTGATTTTTAGAAGATTCGATAAATTCTTCGAGGTTTTTTATACCTGTGGCGTCGATTATCGGGACATTTCTCATACGAAGAATTATTGCTGAAGGTTTCCTTTTAGCAACGACATTTAGGGTACTTTTAAATTTATCCGCTATTCCAAAGAAAAATGGCCCATTTATTTCGTAAACTTCAATACATGGCGGAACATTTCTTAAAGTTATTGAATCAGGGTCTTCATCCTGAGGAACTGTTTTTAAGTTCGAAACTTCACTAACTTCAATCAATCTCTGCATAAATACAATTACTGCAAGAAGCATTCCAATCTGTATTGCAGTATTTAAGTTTACAAAGATTGTGAGCAGGAACGTAACGAGCAGAACGATTCTATCTCTTTTTGGGGACTTAAATAATATTGATTTAAAGTGTTTTACTTCGGCCATGTTCCATGCTACGACTACAAGTATTGCAGAAAGTGTAGCAAGGGGTATTTTTAAAATTAACGGGGATAACAATAGCATGAATAAGAACAACATTATCGAATGGATTATTCCAGATAATCTTGACGTAGCTCCAGCTTTAATGTTTGTTGCAGTACGTGCAAGTGCCCCTGTTGCAGGAATTCCTCCAAACAATACTGAACCGATATTTGCAATTCCTTGACCTACTAATTCCTTATTGGAATTGTGTTTGTATCCAGTCATACCGTCTGCAACAACTGCACACATTAATGATTCTATTGCACCTAAAAATGCGATAGATAATGCACTTGGGAATAAAAGCTCCATTTTTTGAATACTCAATTCCGGAAGGCTTGGGAGTGGGATACTGTTTGGAATATTCCCAAATTTTGATTCAATTGTTTCAACAGGTAAATTAAATACGTAAGCTAAAACAATTCCTACAATTATTGCAATTATTGGGGAGGGTATTTTTGAAAATACTTTTTTTGAATTTGTAAGTATAACCAATGATACTATTGAAATAAACAGTGCATAAGGGTTTAATAACTGGATATGTGTTGCATAAGTAATCCACTGGCCTAAAAATGATGCAGGAATGTTTTCTATTGAAAGTCCAAAAAAATCCTTAACCTGTGTAGAAAAAATAATTAATGCAATTCCCGACGTAAATCCCATTGTTACAGGATAAGGGATGAATTTTATGATGTTTCCAAGTTTTAAGAGTCCCATGGCAATTAAAATAACTCCTGCCATTAGTGTAGCAATTACGAGACCTTCATAGCCATATGAAGCTATAATTCCAAAAAGTATTACGACAAAAGCCCCTGTAGGTCCTCCTATTTGATATTTACTTCCCCCAAGTAATGAAATTAGAAAACCCGCAATTATTGCAGTAAATAATCCTTTTTCAGGCGAAACCCCCGAAGCTATCGCAAAAGCCATTGCAAGAGGTAGTGCAACTATTGCAATAGTAAATCCTGCAAATAAATCGCTTTTCAGGTTTTCATAATTCAAATGCTGATTAAGTTTCATATATTAGTGCCCTCCAGAGGTTACGCATTATTTTGTATTAAATACGAAGTTTATTTTTCAGATTATAACGCATCGTAATTTTAGTATATAAATATATCGAATATATGTACTTGGAGAGGACAATTTTGTCAGGTGCTATATCTTTTTTATTTTTTAGCATGCAAAAATACCAAAAATTGGTAATATATTGCCAAAAATTGGTAAATTATATATACCTAAAAATCTAATTAAAAAGTATGAACGCTTTAGACAAATTATACAGAGCATATTATGCAGCAAATAAAAGTAAATTATATTTTAGCGAGTTAAAGGAACTTACTGGACTTTCAAACAGTTCTCTACAAAATGCTTTAAAAAAACTCGAATCTGAAAAACAGGTTTTAAAATTAAAGGAAAAGTCAAACACTTATTATATTTTAAAAAATACCAAAAAAACAGTTTTTAAATTCTCAGAAATCGATGATGAACGATTTTTAAAATTGAATAGAAATGTACGGGCCCCAATTTTAGATTTTTTTGAAAATTTCCCAAAAGAAATCGATTTTATGATTCTTTTTGGGTCTGCATCGAGAAAAAAAGAAACAGAAGATAGTGATATTGATTTAATGGTTGTAACTTATTCATTCGAGGACCCTGACCTTCAAAAACGTTACCGGGAAGAAATAAACCAGAAACTCGAATATGCAAAATCAAAAGCTGAAAGCAGGTCAATATACCCTTTAAGTATAGTCGCGGTTGAAATCGACTATTTTTTAAACTCAAACGACCATATAGTAAACCAGGCTAAATTAACAGGATTTCCTATTTTTGGGCACCAGAATTACCACGAGGTAATTTTAAATGTTAAACGTTGAAGAATATTTTAAAGATAAAGAAAAGCTTGAAAGCGCTTATGATTTTCATATCTATAAGAAAAATATCGAAAAAGAACGTCATGCAAAGTATCTGGTGTATGCACATCTTGATAAAGCAAAACACAATCTTGCATTTGTAAATCAAAATATTAAAAACGGTAATTTTCAGGATTGGAGTGTTGTTGGCCTTTATTATGCAGTTTATCACGCTGCATTAGCACTTGTTGCTAAAAAAGGTTATATTTCAAAAAGCCACAATGCTACAATGATTTTTTTGATAAAAAATTATACGAACGAATTTAGAAACGATGAGTTAAAACTGATTGATGACCTTGCAATAACCAAAAAAGATGCAACATTTTATACCGATTTAAAATCGGAACGTCAAAAGGCAAGTTATTCAACAGATGTGATGTTTAACGAACCTAAAGTTTTAGAACTTCAGAAAAAATCCATTGATTTTGTAAATAAAGTCGAAGACATTATAGAAAATTAATTTAAACATTAATTTTTCAAATTTTACGTTTTTTTAGCATTGTTAAACTTGGATAAATTTTTATATTTATTTTCATAAACTTATATTGTCGATAACATACCGATTAATTACTTCAAAAAAATAATTATTAACATGTATGAATTCCATTAGGTGGTTTAAATGGGGATATTTAGTTCGATAAAAAATGCTGCGTTAAATGTTGCAACTCTTGGATTATATGGGCTTGGTAAAAAAATCGGGGGTGCTGCAAGTTCAGCAGAAGAAGCTGCTGCAGAAGCTGCAATAGCTCTTACGACCATAGGGGTGACTGTTCATGATGTTGGGGAGCAGTTAGAATCGATACTTCACGAGACAGAAAAGTTAATTGTTATAAAACGGCTGATTCCAAGGGATCGTGATGATTTGTGGGATGAGGAAAAAGAAAGACTCGAAGAACTTGAAGCAGAACTTTTAAACGTGGAAAATGAACTTCGGGATTTAGGAGTAAATAACCCTTCAGATTACAGTTTTGGTGCTAATCTTTCGGATTTTTTTAATTTTGAGAAATTTCAAAAGATGATGAATCTGTTAACGAAGCGCTACCAACTAAAAAAAGAAATTTATGAAATATTGTATACCGAACCAGGAATTATTTCTGACAGTATATACAATGTAAATGAATGCATCGAGAGATTTAACACGATAGAACAGCCAAAAATTGAAAATTTGATGGATTCCGTTGATGAAAATCTTTTAAAAACCGAAGAACTGCTTGATGAAGTGAAAAAACTGTTTGTAATAAATAACAAAGAAGAAGACCTTAAATTAAAACTTCCATGGTACAATTACAGGATTGAAAAGTTAAAAACTGACAAAGAATATTTTTTAGACCGTTTTGGAAAAAAAGAATTGCAGATACAAAAATTTGAGGAACGTTTAAAACCAAACTTTGGAATAGATATTGAAGTCGTAAATCCTCCTGAAGTAATTACGGGTGTTGATGATTTAAAAGACGATTTAACCGGAATAACTGAAAAAATAGATGCAATAACTGATGAAAGAGTAACTGAAAAAATAGACGAAAATATTAATGAAAAGATAGAACTTCAAAAAACACTGAACAGTCAAGCTGCAGCTAAATCTGTCCAAAAAGTACTTTCAACTGTAACATACGAAAACGTTGCAGGTCTTGGAAAGAACTTTTCTGTAGATTCAAACGTCTTTAAAACAAATTCCGATGCTTCAAAAGTTGTATCCTGCACGAGGTCCAAAGAAGAAACAATTCAAAGGGCAAAAACCTTATTAAAATCACAAAAAGATTATTTTGAGCGGGAAATATACCGGATAGATAGAATAATTGAATTAAATAAGATAAAATCTGAAAATGAGCCCGGAGTAATTCCAAAAACTCTCGATGAAGTATATGAAATATTAAAAGGAGTAAGGACACAGGAACAGCCAAGAATTGATAAACTGCTCGATTCATTAAATGATACGCTTGATGAAACTAAATTAACAATTTCAGAAGTAAAAGATACAATAGGCCCGATTCAGGAACTTATTGACGGGTGTTCAAATCTTGAAAAACCGTTAAAAATCGGGTTAATGGTTTTCGGAGGTCTCTTAGTATTGGATTTACTTGCAGCACTTGTAGTTCTCGTAAAAATTGCGATATGGGGTTAAAGTTAATTAAAGATTTATTTTTTCTTATTTTTATTTTTCGTCGGTTTCTTTTTCAATTTTAATTTTAAGGTCTTGTGGGAACCATAATGTTCTTTGAGGGAACGGAATTTCTATTTTTTCTCTATCAAATTCTTTTTTAATGTTTTGGATAATTTCACGTTTTACATCATACCATTTTTCGCTTGGAGCCCAAGCTTTTACCGAAATATCAACGCTGCTGTCCCCAAGGTCTTTTACAAAAATCTGGGATTCCGGATCAACTAATACATAAGTCATATCTTCAAGTATGTTTGATATAATGTCCATTGCGCGCTGTGCATCCTCTTTGTATGCGATTCCAACGTCAATATCGACACGTCTTGCAGGATATTTTTTATTGTTTATAATTTCGGAATTGAAAACTTTTTCATTAGGTATTCTAACTAATACTCCATCCCATGTCCTGATTCTCGTAGACATCATTTTAATATCATTTACAATTCCAGAACTTGTTCCAATTTCTACGGAATCTCCAATTTTCAGTGGTTTATCAAAATAAAGGAATATTCCAGATATAAAGTTTGCAACAACAGTCTGGGATGCAAAACCCAAGATTATACCTGTAATTCCCCCTGCAACGAGAAGTGTTCCAAGTTTACTTGTAAGTCCAAGCATCTGGAAAACTATTCCAAACGCGATAATCATTGCAGAATAGTGAAATATTGTTGCTTTTAACCGATATTCCGCAAATTTTCCTTCCTGAGAACCTTTTAGCAATAAATATCTTTTAGAACGGTTGGAGATTCTGTATGTAAAATACAAGAGCAGGAATGAGTAAATAATAATTTTTAAGTCGAATCCAAATAGTTGGTATGTTACAAAACTCTCGATGACATTTAATGCAAGAACTACGAATATTGCAAGTACAAATGTTGAAATAAGTCCTGCAGTTTCTTCATTTATTATCCAGGTATGTTTTGTAGTTTCTGATAAGTCTTTAACCCATTTTTCAATAAAATATGAAAATAGCAACCCTATGGCTACAACAAAAATTAATTTTACGCCTGAATAATATGATAATCCATAAAAAAAGTTATTTTGTAAAAATTCGAGCAGTTCTGTTATCATTTAAATTCTCCTCAAAAAATTAGATACCGGAGTTATGTTTTTAGTTCCAATCAACCCGCTTTTGGGCGATTTTGAAGTGTTTAGTAATTCAATGGTTCCATTTTTTGTGAGATTTATAATTGTCGGGTAGTATGCTTTATCTTCTGAATAATACATTATAGTTTCCCATATTGGAAAGACTAACTTTTCAAAAGTTTTCCAGTAATTTGAACCATTACTCAGGATAAATCTTGTAACGCAGAGTGAATCTGGCTCATCTGTGTAAACCCTGCTTGAATAATACCTTGAAATATCTCCTATATCGACAGTTCCGTAAATTGTATATTTCTCTTTTCCAAGTTTAATCAAATCTAAGTTCATGTCCCCCAATTTTAATTCGATATCACAGGGGGATTCGACGTATCCTTTAAACGAATCTTTTGGCGGAACAACTACTGGCTCCTTAAAGTCAATCGTTAAATAGTGTACCCCATAGCCAATTGCAGGACTCGGCACTATTTTTAATGAATAAGACGTCTTTTTAATCAGTTTTGAAGTACCCGCTCTTGTATATTTTAATAAGCTGTCCTGTTCTTCAATTTTGATGTCATTATTTTCAATTTGAAAATTTTCCGGTATTAATTGTCGATATCCAAACATGAATATATTATACGAATTCAAAAGATTTATACTTTATTATGTTACAAAATGCCGTATTAATGAAATGTTTTTAAAAAAAGAAAAATAAAGATGTTATTCTTAAAAATGGGCTTAATATTCTAATTATTTTTCAAATAGGTATCGATATATCGTTTACGCGTTTTATACAAATTACAGGTATTTTTTATATATTCCTTCTTCACGCAGTTTTTCAGATTTTTTACTAAAAATACTTCCTTCAACAATATTTTTGTAGCCTTTCTTATTTATAATCTGTTTTATATAGTCAATATTTGGGCACCTGTCGTAATGAGCGTTATCTGTTGACATACAGGATGAAAGGTGTACTGTAACTTCATCTTTTTCAATACCCTCATACTTTTTAATCCAGCTTGAAAAATTTGCAAGTTTAGCGCTTACTAATTTGCCAGAACAGCCCCCACAGGTGAAAGAAATATATTTTGTATCATTATCGTAATTTTTGAATGCATCCGTTTTTTCATAAAATGCATTCGTGCACCTCATCCCGCTGCACCGGTTTTTAGCAAGACTGCACTGGATTATAACTACGTATTTTGTTTTCATAATTTTTCCCCATTTATCTTATTTACTGTTAATCAGGGTTTAATATAATATAAATGACTTTTACACTTGCAGTCCGAACATCCGAAAGACTCTATCGAATCTAAAACTAAATTAAACCTATTCGAAACATCGCATTCGAAACGTCCAAGTGTTACATTCACTTCTTTTACATTTGAAAATTCAAGTAAATAATCAATATGCCATCTTTTTTTCTTATTGTCTGATAAATGCCGGTTTATTCTATTATAAAGGTTCACGCTGTCCCCCATTGCAGAACCGATGTAAAAATAATCTCCTTTTTTAAATTTAATTTCTCTTTTTCCAACGAAAATATTTTTTGGAGAATTCATCTTTATTCTTAAGACATAAGTGCCTTTATCTCTTGGAATTTTGGTTTTTGGGGTCTTTTTAAAGTTAAAATCTTTATAAATTTTTTCAATTTCTTTCAATGAATTGTAGTGGGGGCAGATTTCTCGAATTTCAGAAAAGCATTTATCGCATTTTGGAATCGGGCTGCATATTTCTTGTCCAAATACAACAAGTAGGTTATTAATTCTTTTCCAGTAGTTTTTAGGAAGTTTTTCTCTAAGCTCCATTTCCGTGTTTTCTGGAGACTCGGTATCAACGTAATTCCAGCGATTTGTAATTCTGTGAACGTGTGTGTCAACACAGATTGCGTAATCGTCAAATGCAAGTGTCATTACCAAATTTGCAGTTTTTCTTCCAACTCCCGGCAGAGTTACAAGTTCTTCGATTGAATCCGGGACTTTTGAGTTATATTTTTCAATTAAAATTTCTGCTAATTTTTTCAGGTTTTTGGCCTTAGTTTTGTAAAATCCTGCAGGGTGAACTAATTTTTCAAGTTCTTCTAAATGTATTTCAAAAAGGTCTTTTGGACTTTTTACTTTTTTAAACAGTGTTTTTGACACTTTTGCGGTAGTTTCGTCTTTTGTTCGTGCACTTATTACTGTAGAAATCAGTATTTTAAATGCTCGTTCATTTTCATTCGAATTTTTGGATATTTTGTCAACTACGGCATCTTTTTTAAGTTTTTCGTTTAAAATATCTAAAAATTCAGTGAATTTGGTATCTGAATCGCTCATGAATATCCTGTCGGTTTAGTTTATATATCACTCAAGTAATAGTATCAATTTGGAAAATCTAACTTATAAATTTAATAGTGCGGGGTTTTTTCATGTTTAATCAGATTATTGAAGAACTTGGAGAACACATGCCATTTACGGCATTTGGGGCTGTTTTTGGTATAGTATTATTAATTATATTTAATGGAATTTCATTTAGTGAATCTTATTCAATATTTTACACCCTTCACCCACTACACGTATTTTTAAGTGCATTTACCACGACGTCGATGTATAAACTGCATAGTGGGGGCAGCATCAAGGGCATTAAAGGAATTTTAGTACTATTCCTGATAGGATATGCCGGTTCATTATTTATTGCAACGATTAGTGATTCGTTAATTCCTTATATCGGGGAAATTATATTGGATATGCCAAATCGTGGGGCCCACATAGGATTTATTGAAGAATTCTGGCTTGTAAATTCTTTAGCATTATTAGGGATAGTTTTAGCGTATTTTAAACCATTTACAAAAGTGCCTCACTCAGGACACGTATTTTTAAGTACTGCTGCATCACTATTTCACATAATAATGGCTCTTGGAACCGGACTGAGTTTTTTAATGTATTTTGAAATATTTTTATTCCTTTTTATTGCAGTCTGGATTCCTTGCTGTACAAGCGATATTATATTCCCGCTAATTTTTATAAAATCTAAAGATTAGCCGGATTTATGCGTATTATTAAAATTATACTATGTGAAATATACATTAAAACTTTTTGAATGGTTAATCGGATATATTGTCCCTTTAACAGACTTAATTTTTTATTTTAAGATTATTTATATTTTTTTGGATAAATTCAATAGTATTTACTATATATATTTGGAAATTCAAAAGTGTATATATTAAACAATGAATAATACGCTTTAAAAGGGATATTTTGCCATATTCTGACGAGGAATATCAAAAAATCAAGAAAAACATCAAGTATATAATAAATACAGGCCACAGTTCAGACGACGAGTTTAAAAATCTTATCGGTCGGGTGTACGCCAGTATAAAGCTGAAAAATCAAAATTGTACAGATAGGTTACTTGATACATTAAGAACTAAATACAATCTTGATTTAATAACCGATATTGACATATTCAGGACATTTTACCATAAAAAATTGCCTGAAATTAAAACAAAAGAAGATTTAAAAAGATATATTCGAAATAACCGTAAATAATGCTATTTTTTCTAAAGTATACTTTTTTAATGTATTTTGGCATATTTTTAAAATAGGGGCTGTTTTTTATAGTTTTTTGTCTGCGTTAGATTTTAATATATCGATAATCAATATAGTTGCAAACGTCAAGGTAAACTGGAGTTTAACTCGAAAGGTGATTTTACAATGCATAAAATTTGTGTAATTGAAGGCGATGGAATCGGAAAAGAAGTGGTTCCTGCTGCTGTAGAAGTTTTAAAAGCTACTGGTGTTGAATTTGAATTTAATCACGCTTTAGCAGGCGATGAAGTATTTGAAAAAACCGGTGTAGCACTTCCTGAAGAAACAATTGAAGCTGCAAAAGCTGCTGATGCAATATTGTTTGGTGCTGCTGGCGAAACTGCTGCTGATGTTATTGTAAAATTAAGAAAAATACTTGATACTTATGCAAATATTAGGCCTGTAAAATCTTACAATGGAATAAACTGTTTGAAAACAGGTATTGATTACATAATCGTCAGAGAAAACACGGAAGGCCTGTACAAAGGGATTGAAGCTGAAATTGCAGACGGTGTTACCGTAGCAACAAGAGTTATCACAAAAAACGCTTCTGAAAGAATATTTAAACATGCATTTGAACTTGCGCAAAGCAGAAAAAATCAGGGAAAAGCAGGAAAAGTTACCTGTGCACACAAGGCAAACGTATTAAAAGTGACTGACGGCTTATTTAAGAAAACTTTCTATGAAGTTGCAAAAGATTATGAGGATATAAAAACTGAAGATTTTTATGTCGATGCAATGAATATGTTCATAATTTCAAGACCTGAAACATTTGATATAGTAGTTACTTCGAATTTATTTGGTGACATTTTGTCAGACGGTGCAGTTGGAATGGTTGGCGGACTTGGAATGGCTCCATCAGGAAATGTTGGTGATAAATATGGTCTTTTCGAACCAATTCACGGTTCAGCTCCAGATATTGCTGGAAAAGGACTTGCAAATCCAACTGCAACAATATTAACTTCAGTAATGATGCTTAGATACTTAAAAGAAGATGAAGCTGCTGACAAAGTTGAAAAAGCTCTCGAAGAAGTTTTAAGTCTTGGTTTAACAACGCCTGACCTTGGAGGTACGCTTTCAACAAGTGAGATGGGTTGTGAAGTTGCAAAAAGAGTATAAATTGTAACTATTATAAACAGGTAAATCTCTTATTTTATTTTTTATTCTAATTAATCATAATTTATGTCTGGTGAGATTATGTCATATGATATTTCAAAAATAACTGCAAAAGAGCCAATTTACGTTGGAAAAGCAAAATCAATATATACAATCGAAGAAAATGAAAAAGAAGTTTTAGTGGAATTTAGGGACGACATAACTGCTGGAAACGGTGCAAAACACGACGTAAAATCCGGAAAAGGATATTTAAACACGTTAATTTCAACTGAACTATTCAAAATTCTCGAAAAAAATAACGTTCCAACACACCTCATCGAATACATCGAACCAAGCCACATGATTGCAAAAAACGTTAAAATAATTCCTCTTGAAGTAATTGTGAGAAACGTTGCTGCTGGAAGCCTATGCAAAAAATATCCATTTGAACAAGGACAGGTATTGAAAACCGCGGTTACTCAGTATGATTATAAAAATGATGACTACGGAGACCCAATGTTAAACAATGAAATTGCAATTGAACTTGGTCTTGCAACAGAAGAAGAATTATTCGAAATTAAAAAACTCGCTTTAAAAGTAAACGATGTTTTAAAAGGATTCTTCGACGAAAAAGGAATAATTTTAGTTGATTTCAAAATCGAAGTTGGGAAAACCCTTGATGGTGAAATCATTGTAGCTGATGAGATTAGCCCTGACACAATGAGGCTTTGGGATAAGGAAACAAAAGACGTTCTTGACAAGGATGTATTTAGAAAAGACTTGGGTGACGTTTTAGAAAAATACAAAATCGTTGCTGAAAGAATCGGATGTTTAAAATAATTCTTTTTATTTTTTATTTTTACCAATTGGTGGAATAATGACAGATAATTCAGTAAAAAAACTTATTTTATTTGATTTAGATAGCACTCTTGCAGACTGCGAAGTTATCGATGAAATTGCAAAATTTGCGGGTGTTGAATCAGAAATTAAAAAAATAACTGAAGAAGCGATGAAAGGTAAAATAAAATTCAGAGAATCACTTAAAAGACGGGTAAAACTATTAAAGGGAGTTCATGTTGAAAAACTCTATGAATTTGCAGAAACTATTCCTATAATGAATGGTGCACCGGAATTAATTGTAGAACTTAAAAAACAAGGATATGTTACAGCCCTTGTTAGTGGGGGATTTGATTTTGGGGCTGAACATGTTAAAAAAGTGCTTGGACTTGATTACGCTTATTCAAATACTCTTTTATCTGAAAACGGAATTCTAACTGGCGAAGTCATCGGTCCAGTAATGAGCGAAACTGCAAAAGGCGATATTTTAGAAGAAATTGCAGCAAATGAAGATATTTCGCTTGAAAACACTGTTGTAGTAGGCGATGGTGCAAACGACATAAGCATGTTTGAGAGAGCCGGTTTTAAAATAGCATTTTGTGCAAAAGAAATTTTGAGATCAAAAGCAGATATATGCATCGATAAAAAAGACTTAAAAGAAATATTGAACTATATTAACTAACTTTTTTTCGCTTTTTTTGGCCCAAAACGGCTTTTTTCAACTTTTTTGCTTTGTTTCAAATAAAAATATTTATATAGCTTACAACAAAAATTTATAATATGTTAAATGGGGGTTCGGTGTTAAAAATGGATTACAATACAATAAAAACTAAACTTGACGAAATAAATACACAGATAAAAGACCTTTATGAAAATGCCAAAGAATTAAAGGAAATTAGGGATAAAGCAAACGATGACGTAAAAAAATACAAAGACCTAAGAGAAGACATCAATGTAAAGGTTAAAGACCAGATTGAAGAAATCCGGCTTTTAAAGCAAAAAAGAGCAGACATGCTCAGTGAATTCAAGTCCATGAAGATAAGTAAGTCATACCTTGCACAAAAAATAGAACAGTTGGAAACTACTCTTCAGACAAAACCGATGTCAATAGAACAGGAAAAAGACATGATTCGAGAAATTGAATCTCACAGAAAGCTGCATGAAAAAGCAGTTGAATTAGAAGACTTGAATGAAACTATAAAGTCAATGTCTGATGGAATTTCCACCCTTGTAAACCAGTCTTCAGAAGAACACAAAAAAGTGCTCGAAAATGCAAGAGTAAGTGCTGAAAAACATCAGGAACTTTTGAAAACCTATGCTGAAATAAATGACTTAAAAGCAAAGGCAACTGAGTTATATGACAAATTAAAAGAAATGAAAATAAAAGAAATAGTTGAAGAAGAACTTTAATTTTTTTAATTTATTGGTAGTAATTAGTGAAAATTATGAATGATAAGTATATTAAGCCCTATATTGTTATAGGGGACCTTTCAAAAGTTTATGGACTAAAAAACGAAGAAAAAGTTCTTCTTGGAACTGACGGAAGTATTACAAACCTTTTGGAGATACTGTTTAATTGTGAAGTAGTTGTTGAAACACTTTATCAAGAAATAATTGATAATGTAAATTATAGGTCAGTAATTCTCAAGGTAAATGAAATTCCCCTAATATATGCAACTTCAAAAACACCACTCGAAAATATCGATGAAACACACATACGTGAAAAAATAAGAAACGACCTTCTTTCAGCAGACATACCTATTGGAAAAATCCTAAAGATTCACAATTTGGAAACAAGGCGAGAAATCGTAAGTGTTGATGTAGATGAAGTTTCAGAAACTGTTAGAAGTAAATTAAATCCAAAAAGAAGTAAAATTCCCCAGAGAACATATAATATAATCTACAAAAACAAAGTACTAATGACTATAACAGAAATGTTTAATTTAGAAGATCACATTTAGTCAGAAGTGATTCTATGTTAAAAGAAGCGCTTTTTTATGAAACCCATGAAAACTGCATGGTAAAATGTAATTTATGCCCACGACACTGCATAATTTCTTCTGGAAAAAGGGGAGTTTGTGGTGGAAGAGAAAACATAGATTGCAAGCTCTATGCTGTAAACTATGGGAAAATATGTGCAACAGCAGTTGACCCGATAGAAAAAAAACCCCTATTTAATTATAAGCCTGGTACAAGCGTTTTTTCGATAGCTACTGCAGGATGCAACTTCAAATGTAAACACTGCCAGAACTGGGAAATAAGTCAGTCTTTGCCCGAAGAAGTTCCTTTCAGTGAGTTAACCCCTGAAGATGTAGTAGGGCTTGCTAAAAACTATTTGTGCGAAGGAATTGCATACACCTACACCGAACCAACCATATTTTATGAATTCATGCAGGAAACTGCTGATTTGGCAAAAAATAATGATTTATTCAATGTAATGGTTACAAACGGGTATATTGAGAAGGAACCTTTGAAAAAGCTCAAAATAGATGCAATGAATATTGACATAAAAGGAAACAGTGAGTTTTACAAAAAAATATGTCTTGCAGAGTTAGAACCTGTTCTTGAAACGTGTATTTTAGCAAAAAAACTTGGAATTCATGTGGAAATTACAAATTTAATCGTTCCAACATATAACGATAATAAAAAAGACATAGAATTCATAATTAATTTTGTAAAAGATGAACTTGGAATAGATACGCCACTTCACTTCACTGCATTTTACCCCCACTACAAACTGACATCTGTTTCATCTACTAATATAGATACAATTCGGAAAGCAAGAGATATGGCACTAAATGCAGGATTACATTATGTATATGCAGGAAACGTCCCATTTAGCGCAGGATACAACACGTACTGCCCAGATTGCCGGGCTATTGTTGTTGACCGTTTTGGATACCAAAAACCAGAACTTTACCTTGATACTACTTCAAAAACTCCAAAATGCCAAAAATGCGGCAGAGAAATCGATATAATAATTTAAATTATTTTTATATATTTAGGTGATATTTTGAGATACCTAAAACTTTGTACAATTGACCATGCTAAAGAAGTTGTAAGAACTCTTTTAAATGAATTAAGCACCGAAGAAGTAAGTCTTTTTGAACTTCCGGGAAAGATTCTTGCCGAAGATATAGTTTCAAATGTGGATGTACCCCCATTTGACCGTTCAAGAATGGATGGTTATGCAGTAAGGGCAAAAGATACTTATGAAGCTGAAGAAGATAAACCAGTTACTCTTCAAATAATCGATAAAATACGTGCTGGTGGAAATTCTGAGTTAGAATTAATTCCAGGACAGTGCATGGAGATTGCGACAGGGGCCCCTCTTCCAAAAGGTGCTGATGCGGTAGTTATGGTTGAATTTGCAGAAATTGAAGAAAATTCTGTAAAACTCTATAAGGCAGTTTCCCCGCATGAAAATATCCAGCCTTGTGGGAATGATATTATGGTTGGGGAACTCATAATGAGAAAAAATACAGTTGTATCTCCAAGAGACATTGGTGCAATATCTGCGGTTGGAAAAAATAAATTAAAAGTATTTAAAAATCCAAGTATCGGGCTTTTATCAACTGGAAACGAACTCATAAGTCCCGAAGATAAATTAGAACCGTATAAAATTTACGATGTAAATACCTACACGATAGCATCATCAATTTTAGAAAAAGGATGGAATTTTAATTTTTATGGGATTGTACGGGATAACAAAGAAGATTTAATGGAAAAACTAAAAAAAGCAATGAATGAAGATATAATACTGCTTAGTGGAGGGACTTCTGCAGGAGTTGGTGATTTAACGAGTACTGCAATTGAAGAGCTTGGCGGGGAAATTTTAGTACATGGAATAAAAATAAAGCCTGGAAAACCAACGATTATCGGAAAAATTGGAAAAAAATTGGTAGTGGGCCTTCCAGGTTACCCAACATCATGTTTAACTATTTTTGATGTGTTATTCAATGAAAAAGGAAAAACAATGCGGGCGCAAGTGTACAATAGATACATGTCTGCTAAAGGAAGGGAAGAATACCTTCCAGTTTCCATAGTTCGCGGAAATGAGGGCTACGGTGCGTATCCTGTTTTAAAGGGAAGCGAAGCAATAACTTCACTTGCATATGCTGACGGCTACATTATAATTCCAGAAAACAAAGAAATAATTGAAGATGAAATATTTGATGTCCACATGTTTGGGGATATTAGAATTGGGCTTAATATTATTGGAAGCCACTGTGTTGGAATCGATAGAATCTTAAGAAAAGGCCAGATTCTTGCAAGAACAGTAAATACTGGTTCCCTTGGTGGAATAATGGCGGTAAAACGAAAAGAAGCAGATATTGCAGGAATTCACCTTTTAGATAATAACGGGGAATACAATATTTCATATCTAAAAAAATACAATGTAACTGATGCGGTTTTAGTTCGAGGTTACATTCGTGAACAGGGTTTCATGTTTAAAAAAGAGCTTGGAATAAACTCATTAGATGATTTAATCGAAAAAATTCGAGATTATAGAATAATAAACCGGAATAAAGGTTCTGGAACGAGAATACTCTTTGATAAATTTTTAAACGAGAATAATATCGATAAAAATTCATTAAATGGGTATGATATTGAAGCAAAAACGCATTCTGCAGTTGGAGCGGCAGTTTCAATGGGTAAAGCACAGATTGGGCTTGGAATAAGTACGATTTCTGACCACTACAGCCTTGAATTTATCCCGATTGCAGATGAATACTACGACCTTTTAATCCCTAAAGAAAAATTGTACGATGAGGATATAATTAAATTTATAGAAACGCTCAAAAAAGAAGAACTTCCATTTAAAAAGTCAGAAGATACTGGAAAAATCATTTTTGAATGTTAAATATTATTTTTTTAATTTTTAGTTATGTAATTTTTAAATCTTGTCAAATTTTCTTCAAGTTTATTGAACTTTTTTTCAGGGTAGTGAAGTGCAATTACAATTCCTGTTATAAAACCCCCAAAATGAGCGATATTTCCGTAATTGATGCTTGAATTAAAAAATCCATAAAAATTAAAGAGTAATCCGAATGTTAAAGAGTAAATTATGGAAGATATAATAAGTTCTTTTTCAAAATCTAATTTTTTAAAGATTTTGCTGCTTCTCAAAATCAGGGTGGCTGAAAGGATAAAATATATACTTATAAGGCCAGAAATTGCCCCCGAAAGTCCAAGTGTGTTCATATACCACATTGACGTATTTTCAGACACGTAAAGAATTAATGAAACTGAAAGATACAGGCAAAAACTTCCAAGACCTGAAATTATAAAAAACTTAAAATAATCTTTTGTTCCTGTGAAATATTCCATAACGGGTCCGATAAGCAATAAAATTGCAATATTTGAGATTAAATGGATATTGTCTAAGTGAATAAACATTGCAGTAAATATCTGCCAGAATGTAGGTGGTATTGCAAATAATTCTGCGGGAGTTAAAGCAAATATTTTAACTATACTCGGGTTTTTCAATTTTAAAATATGTATAATTATACTTGAAATTATTATAAATCCTGAAAATTTGATTTTGTAGATAAAATTTCTGGCATTCATGGTTTTCACGAAAAATTAACAGATAATTGGTTTTATTTTAAAATTTAAATGAAAATTTAATTTTTAAATTATGATTGAAATTAGATATTACTAAATTTATACTATTTTTAACAGTTTTTTAAATTTACGATTTTTTTATATCTTTAAAAATCAAATAATTAAAATCGGGCACTTGAAAAAATTCATATTCCATTTTAAAAGTCAATTTTAACAGTTTTTTAAAATCCGAGAATATTTATATTTGTTGATACAAAATTTTTATTAAATTTATATCAAAAATTAATGTATATTGCAAAGTTACGGGATTTAAATTATCATATTTTAGTTAAGCGGTTATATCAGAAATTACAATTTCGGGAGGGATTTAAATTGAAATTAAATCTTGAAGAGGGGACTTTGGTAATTAAGTATGCTCGAAATGTTCTTGAAAAATATTTAAAAGGCGAAGAGCCGGATATTCAAAATTATCCGGATAAATTTAACAAGGTTCTTGGAATATTTGTATCACTCCATACTCATCCAGAACACGATTTAAGGGGGTGTATCGGAATTCCTGAGCCCATAATGACCCTTATCGATGCGATAAAGGAAACGTCAATAAGTGCTGCTGTTCACGACCCGAGGTTTCAGCCTTTAAGGTATACTGAGCTTAAGAATACGATTATTGAAGTCAGTGTTTTAACACCTCCAGAAGATGTAGATGTTCAAAATCCAATGGAGTACCTTGAAAAACTTAAAGTTGGAAGGGATGGGCTTATTATTGAATTTGGACATTATCGAGGGTTACTACTTCCACAGGTGGCTACAGAATATAACTGGGATACAAAACAGTTCCTGTCAAACTTGTGTTTAAAAGCAGGTCTTCCAACAACAGCGTGGATTGATTACGACGTTAAAATAAAGTCTTTCCAGGCACAGGTGTTTGAAGAGCTTGTTCCAAATGGTCCAGTAGTTGAAAAATCAGCATATACTGGATGCTAACCAATACTTTTTTAATTTTGGAAAATATATTAGATATAAAACTTTTTTCACGTGATTTTTATGGACATACTCCCAATTGAAGATATTTCTAAATTTGAACAGATTACTGGAAAAATAAAAGAAAAAATTGAAAATTATGCAGGGCCCATAAGAATTGTAACGCACCACGACCCTGATGGATTGACTGCCGGTTTAATAATGCTAAAAACATTGATAAGGCTGAATAAAAATGTGCAGATGACTATTTTAGAACACCTGTCAAAAGAATCCCTTGAAGACCTGTCAAAAGAAAATGACAAACTGTTTATTTTTTGTGACATGGGGAGCGGCCAGATTGAATTGATAAATTATCTTCAATTTAACGCGATAATTCTCGACCACCATCCTCTCGAAGTGTTAGAAACTGAAGTTGAAAATATTTTGCAGTTAAATCCACACTTATTTGGTGCAAACGGTGCAAAAGAGATTTCTGCAAGCGGAGTATGTTATTTAATTGCAAGATTGTTTGGATACTACGATTTAGCACCAATTGCAGTTGTTGGGGCTATAGGGGATATGCAGCACCTTCCATTTACCGGTTTAAACAAATATATCTTGAATGAAGCAAGAAAATATCGTTATTTAAGTGTCATAAAAGATATAGTTTACAACTGCTATAATTTACCGATTTCAAGTTCAATATACTATTCAACCCAGCCCTACATTCGAGAATTGGGGAATATTAATAAAATAAAAGAAATTCTTGAAGAATTGAAAATAAATCCTGAAAAAAAAGGATTAACCGTAAAAGAAGCTGAAAATTTACTCGAATGTTTTAAAAAATTCAACAAAAATGACGATTTAATTGTTGATAGGTACGAAATAAATCATAAATTAAACGATGCTTTTTACCTTTCAGAAGTTTTGAATGCATGTGGTAGAAAAGAAATGACTTCGGTTGGAATTGGAATATTACTTGGAGACGACGAGTGCATTGTACATGGAGAAAAATTATATCGAGAATATAAAAATGAACTAATCGAAGAGTTAAAAAATGTAAAATTAACTTCGATGGATAATATTGAATATTTTATCGGGGAAAAAGGAAAAACAGGAATAATGGCAGCTTTAATGGTAAAAGATAAACCTGTGCTCGGATTTAATGAACAGGGGGAAATTTATAAAGTTTCTTCAAGGGGTAGCAAAGAGCTCGTCGAATGCGGACTCAACCTTTCAGAAGCAATGGCAGTTTCAAGGGAATTTGGCGGAGATGGGGGCGGACACAATATTGCATCAGGTGCAGCGATACAGAAAGGCTATTTAACTGAATTTTTGGAGAAAGTCGATGAAATTGTTGGTGAACAGTTAAAACACTAAACTGTTTACATAGCAGGGCTTTTGATTAAAAGTATAAATAACGGGATATTATATATTATTAGCCAAAAATCAGGGGATAATATGAGAGCCTTCAAAGTAAAACGAGATACAAATGAAACGAAAATACAGCTTGAATTTAATATCGATGGAACCGGAAAATACGCAATAACTACAGGAGTTCCTTTTTTTGACCACGTTCTTTCGTCATTTGTTAAGCACGGGGCATTTGATTTAAAATTAGACGTTTTAGGGGATTTAGAAGTTGATGACCACCACACTGTAGAAGATGTCGGCATTGCTCTTGGAAAAGCATTTGATAACATGGAAAAGAAGAATATTAAAAGATTTGGGTGGGCAATAATTCCAATGGATGAAGCAAAAGCAACGGTATCTATCGACATTGGCGGAAGACCGTATGTTGTTGGAAATTACACTCCAAACACCGAAAAAATAGGAAGTTTTTCAACTGAAAACGTGGTACACTTCTTTGAGTCATTTTCAAACAATGCAAAAATAAATATGCACTTTGAAGTTACTGGTGAAAATGAGCACCACAAAGTAGAAGCACTCTTTAAGGCATTTGGAGTAGCAATGGATATGGCAACGCAGATAGATGAAAGAAAAGGGATTGTAAGCACAAAAGGCGTAATTTAAAGATGATACAATGAAAAGAAACAAAAAAATAGCACTTGTTGCACACTGTATTTTAAACTGTAATTCAAAGGTCGAAGGTCTTTCTGAATATGGCGGTGCGTTAAAAGATGTTGTAACTTATTTAATGGATGAAGGTTTTGGAATTATCCAGCTCCCCTGCCCTGAAATGGCAATATATGGTATAAAAAGATGGGGGCATGTAAAAGAACAGTTTGATACGCCCCATTTCAGAAAAATAACCAGAAAATTGTTTCAGCCCGTTTTAGAACAAATTCTTGATTATATAAAAAACGGTTATGAAGTATCCCTTTTGATAGGAATTGATAAAAGCCCAAGCTGCGGGATAAACGAAACCTGTTCTTCAAAAGAATGGGGAGGATATTCGAGCAATGGAAATATGGCCGAAAAACTTGAAAAATTAGAAATGGTCCCCGAAAAAGGCGTATTCATGGATGAAATTTTAAAAATACTCGATGAAAATGAAATAGCACTTAAATGTGCTGCAATAGATGAAGAAAATATTGGAGACTCTCTTAAATATTT
Organism: Methanococcus mangrovi; assembly: GCF_054506835.1. Lineage (NCBI taxonomy): Archaea > Methanobacteriati > Methanobacteriota > Methanococci > Methanococcales > Methanococcaceae > Methanococcus > Methanococcus mangrovi. The sequence continues at coordinate 445,581 of NZ_CP197114.1, forward strand.
AAAAAAATTTATTTAACTTTTTTTCAATTTTTTCAACTGTTAATACGTTATTAATTTTTATTTTTTCTATTTTATTATCTATTAATAATATTAGTATGTTGATTAATTATTAGATAATATTTCAACAACTAATAAATATTTTGATATACAATTTAAGATGAATGTTCATAAAATCATATTTGGTGATAATTAAATGGATAATAAGTTTTTGATATTAATTATTGGACTTCTTGGAACAGTTTTAATGTTTTCAGGCTGTGTTTCTAATTCTGAAGCTCAAAGTACAGAAGACCTTTCGTGGAAAAATGTTGAAGAAAGTGGGGTATTAAAAGTAGGCCTTTGTGCTGCGTGGCCACCATTTGAATCAAGAAATGAAAAAACTGGGGAAATCGAAGGTTTTGACGTAGACCTTGCAAATGCACTCGGTGAAGAACTTGGTGTTAAAGTTGAAATTATTGATGCAGATTGGCAGGCACTTTTTGGAGGTCTTTCTAAAGGAGATTACGATACATTGATAACTTGCATGTCCAAAAAAGAGGCTTATGCTGAAAGTGTTGAAATGAGTGACGTTTACTATGAATTAAATGACGTAATTGTTGTAAAAAAAGATAATACTGAAATAAACAGTGTTTCAGATTTATCTGGAAAAACAGTCGGAGTTCAATTGGCTACTGGAAGTGAACAGGCAGTAGATTCGCTTTCAGGATTAGGGGAGATAAAAAGATATAATTACAATAACGAAGCTTTTATCGACTTACAAAATAACCGTGTTGATGCAGTTGTGGTTGGATACACTTATGCATTAGTTCAAATGTCAGAATATCCTGATTTAAAAGTTCTTGATGAGCCAGTTTCATCTTCAGATATAGTAATGGTTCAAAAGGGCGGTGCTTTGGAATTAACTGTTAAATTAAACGAAGCGCTTTTAAAAATAAAAGAAAATGGAAAATACGATGAAATACGGGAAAAATGGTTAAGTTTAGAATAATTATCTAAACTTAAACTAATTTTGGTGTTTTTATGAAATTTTATATCATTTTTGATAATATTCCGTTTATTATTGATGCGGTTTTTGTTACTCTTAAAATAACAACGATGTCTTTTTTGATGGCCGTTATTATCGCAATTTTAGTGGGTTCTATAAGAGCAATGAATGTCTCAAGATTGTTGGACTCGTTTTTAATGATATATGTCGAAGTTTTCAGGGGGACTCCTCTTTTAATCCAGCTGTTTTTTATATATTACGGGCTTCCATCTGTAGGAATTGCAATGTCAAGCACTTTTTCAGCAGTTCTCGGTCTTTCTTTAAATGGTGGAGCATATATTTCCGAGATAATACGTGCTGCAATACAATCAGTTCCCGCAGGCCAGTTTGAAGCGGCAGAATCGCTTGGAATGAACAAAGTCGAAACTATGATTTATATAGTACTCCCCCAAGCCTTCAGGATTACAGTTCCTTCCTTAGTAAACTCATTTTCGTCACTTTTAAAAGAGAGTTCTTTAATATCCGTTCTTGCAATTACAGAACTTACGAGAATCGGGCAACTGATATATACAAGAACATCAAGACCTTTTGAGATATACCTGACAATAGGGCTCATATATTTATTTTTAGTGTCTATCGTCTCGATATGTTCATTTAAACTTGAAAAAAAGTTAAACAATGCATACGAAAAATAATTTTTCAACTTAGTAATGTTTATATAAATAAAGCGAGTTATCATTAAAATCAATGATATTCGCGAGTTATACCATGGACAAGGTAAAAGGAACATTATATACACTTTATTCATCTGTTGCATTTGGAATAATGCCTTTTTTAACTAAATTTGCATATGATGGCGGGGCAAATGCAGTTACCACGTTGATGTTTCGTTTTTTGATTGCAGGACTGCTTTTATATGTATTTTTAAAATTTAAAAAAATAAATTTAAAGATTTCAAAGCACAATTTTTTAGAAATTTTATTTTACGGTGCATTTCTGTACGCTTTAAATACAGTATTTCTCTATGAGGCTTATAATTATATTCCAACAGGTGTTGCAACCACGCTGCACTTTATATACCCTGTAACGGTTACATTGATTATGATAAGCATTTTTAAGGAAAATTTGGGAGTAAACAAAGCTTTAGCACTTATTTTTTCATTTTTAGGAATGTACTGTCTTGTTGGTGGAAATTGCGCTGGTTTTGATATTTACGGGGTGTTACTTGCAGCAGGTTCTGGTCTGGTTTATGCAGGATATATTGTTTCTGCTGGAAAATGTAATTATTCAAAAATAGACTCGTATGTAACGATATTTTACCTATCAATCTTCTCATCAGTTTTACTTTTTATCTACGCGTTATTTACAAATACATTAACGTTAAATATGGCACTTTCAAGCTATGCGTCAATTGGAATTATCTCGATATTTTGTACGGTTTTGGCACTGATCGCGTTTTTGGAAGGAATAAAATTGATAGGTCCATCAAATACGGCAATATTAAGCACGTTAGAGCCAATAGTGAGTATAATCTTTGGAGTATTTTTATTAAATGAAGTGATGAGCTTTAAAATTGGGTTTGGAAGTGTTTTAGTTTTAATTTCTGTAATAGCTGTTACATTAGAAAAAAGCAAAATTAAAAAGCTTGAAAATTAAAAAAGGGAATTAAAAGAATTCAGTGTTCAAAAATGTATTTTAACACTGCTTTTTGAGCGTGTAATCTATTTTCTGCCTGGTCAAATACTTTGGACTGTTTTCCATCGATTACTTCGTCGGTAATTTCAAGTCCCCTGTTTGCAGGAAGGCAGTGCAGTACTATTGCATCGTCTTTTGCTTTTGATAAAATTTCCGCGTTTATCTGGTATTTCGGGAATATTTTTAAAATTTCATCCATCTGTTTATTTTTATCACTCATGCTTATCCATACGTCAGTGTATAACACGTCTGCATCTTTTGCAGCGATTTCTGGATTGTCTGTAAGTGTTAAACTTCCTTCTCCGTATTTCGCGATTATTTCAAGGGCTTTTTTAACGAAAAGTCCACTTGGTTCGTAACTTCTTGGTGTTGCAATAACAACGTCCATTCCTAAAATTGCACCTGCAATCATTAATGAATTTGAAACGTTATTTCCATCACCAAAATAAGCCAATTTTAATCCTTTGAAGTTTTTGCCGTTTTCTTTCATCGTTAGTAAGTCTGCTAAAATCTGGCATGGGTGTGCAAGGTCGCAGAGTGCATTAATTACTGGAACATTCCCGTATTCTGCAAGGTCTTCTAATGTTTTGTGATTTTTAACTCTCGCGACAATTGCATCGACAAACCTGCTCATAACTCGTGCAGTATCCGCAATGCTTTCCTTCTTCCCAAGGTGAATTTCTCCTTCATTCATCATCAAGGAATGCCCCCCAAGTTCATTTACCGCAAGGTCAAAACTCATTCTGGTTCTTGTAGATGGGCTTTCAAAAATCAATGCAATACTTTTGTTTTTGAGTAAATCATGGCCGTATCTATTTTTCTTAAAGTATTCGGCGTCTTCAATAATTTTTAAAACATCTTCGCGCTCTAAATTCCAAAGTGTTAATAAATTCATAGTACCACCACTAAAAACATGAACAATCAAAATACAATTGAAGATAAAATTTAATATACATCTTATATTTAAAATATACCTAAATATTTAGGATACTAAAGTCAAGAGTTGAAATATTATGCACTATTTTTCAGAAAATCCTGATTCAAAACACGATGAATCTACAATTTCAGGAATTCTCAGGGGAAAAAAATTTTCTTTCGTAACGGATAGCGGAGTTTTTTCGCCAAAAAAAATTGACAAGGGAACAATAATTCTCGTAGATGAATTAGAACTTTCAAAAGACGACGATGTTTTAGATGTCGGGTGCGGCTACGGGGTTATCGGGATTTCTATTGCAGATGAAGTTAATTCCGTTACAATGACTGATTTAAACAACCGTTCTGTTAGCCTTACAAGAAAAAATGTAAAATTAAATGGAAAATCTGAAAAGAACATGGAAGTTTTCCAAGGGGATTTATTTGAAAAGGTAAAATCTAAAAAATACAGTGTGATTATTTCAAATCCACCAATAAAAGCAGGAAAAGATTTAATACACAAAATTATTTCGGAAGGGCACGAACTTTTAAAAGAAAATGGGTCAATCTGGGTTGTGATTCAAACAAAACACGGTGCAAAGTCGCTTACCAAATACATGGAAGAAATTTTCGGGAACGTTCAAACAGTTACAATATCTGGCGGTTACAGGGTTTTAAAGTCAGTTAAAACTGTAGACTAATTTAAATCATTTATTTTTAAATAATTTTTTTAAAAGTCGATTTCAATTCCGTAAACTTTTTCTACATTTTCTTTGTGAATTTTAAAGCATATTTCCTCATCAATTATTTCGTTTTCAAGTAATTGCCTTGTTTTTCTTGGAACCGTTTTTATTCCAAGAACAACTCCAGGTCTTTTTAAATCATCAATGTAATCGGTTTCCATTAAAAATCGTGTAGATTTTTCAATTGCAGTATCAATTGGTTTTGAGGCAACGATTGACGGAAAAATTCCAAATTCTTCGCCTTCTAAAACCATGTCTGAAGAGTGGTGTTTTATAACTCTTTCGGGGGAAAGTTTTACTGATTTTGCCATTTCTGAAAACTCTTTAAACTGCGCTCTTGAAGCACTTTCAGCATGAATCTGCACTGCACAGTCAATATCTTTTGCAATTTCCATTGAATAAGTTAAAATTTCATTTGAAACATCCCATATCTGTTCTTCAACTTCAAAATGGGGCCTTCCAACTTCGCCGATTCCAATTAAACAGTCATTTTCTAAAATCAATTTTTTCGCATGGTCAAGTGCATCAATCATGCGGTTTTTCGCGGTTTCAAGTTCGATTCCACATTTAAGCATTACTGTTAATTCAGCAGGGTGAACTCCTAAAATTCCAAATGCACGTATTCCATTTTCCCTTACTTTTTCAACGATTGAAGCCATTTCATCCATTGGTTTAGTTAAATCTGCACTAAATGCAGGTTTATTTGGTATAATCATCACGTTACCGCCTGCATTTTTAAAAGTTTTTGCAACTTTTTCGGGTCCAAGGCCGTTTACGGGGTCGATATGGATGTGGTTGTCAGTTACGGGAAGTTCTTTTAAAATATCCATTTTAATCCCTTTTCCAGATATAAATTGGTTTTCCATTGTAATTTATCAGTTTCAACTCATCAACTGGTTCTTCACCGCTGAGTGCTTTTACAATTAAATTGCAGTTTATTTTTTTCGCAATTTCTAAAATAAATGGCTGTAAGTCTCTTGGTGGCCTAAATGAGTAAATTAATCCGACGTTCTTATAAATTTCAAAATTTGGGTTGAATAAATCATCACAAAATGCATTTAGGCCGTTTTTTTCTGCTTCTAATACCGCATTTTTGTTAATGTCAATAACAATCACGTCAAAACCTGAATCTTTTAATTTTTTCGCATTATCAAAATAAAATCCAATTCCAAGTTCTGCAACTTTTAGGCCGTTATTTTTAATATCGCAGTAGTTTTCATTGATATATTTAAAAATTGTATCCATTAACTATCCCTTCATTTGTAATTTTCTTGAAATTCCTTATTTTTGATAATTCCAAATGTTTCAAGTATCCAAAATATCGTTGCTGAAGGAATTGCATCTGTTCCAATTAATATCTCTTCAAATCCACCAAAAAATCCTAAAATTGACGAATGGTATAGATTCCTAATAATCAGGGCATATATCGGGGCCCATACAATATCCCCTGATTCTCCAAGTCCTGGAATTAAATATGTTGCCATACCAACGAGGTCTAATCCAATAGAAATTATTAACTTTTTATAATCGGGTTTTAAAGAAGTACTGTTCATTTTTTCACAAATAATTTGAATAATTAATTTTTACAGGTTATGAGTTTACATTATTTACGTTTTTATAAATTAAAGTATATATGTTTAAATATCAAAAACGAAGAAGGAGGGATTTTCATGGCTATTGTAATGGTTATTGCACCAGAAAAGTTCAGGGATGAAGAGTTTTTTGAACCTTTACAGGTATTTCAGGGCAAAAATATCGCTACACAGGTAGTTTCAACCACCATTGGACAGCACAAGGGAGTTATGGGCAGGGTAGTGACAACTACAAAAACAATTTCACAAGTTAATCCAGATGAATTCAATGCAATTGTTATTGTCGGGGGCGGAGGTTCACGAGATTACCTCTGGAATAACAAAGAATTAATCGAACTTTTAAAAGAATTTAATAAACAGGGAAAAATTACAGCTGCAATATGTATTTCACCGGCAGTTCTTGCACAGGCAGGACTTTTAACCGGTAAAAAAGCAACAGTATATCCAGATGATGAATCTATTGCAGTTTTACAGCAAAATGGGGCAATTTATCTTGATGAAGCAGTAATTGTGGACGGAAAAGTAATTACTGGAAGAAATCCTGATGCTGCAAAAGAATTTGGCTTGAAAATTGCAGAAGCACTTGGAAAATAATTAATTCTTTTTTAAATCTTTTAAATCGAAATTCAATCTTAAATTATAATTTACGTGAAAATATGGAATTTAAAACACCAAAATATCAAAAAATAGGCGATATTTTAATCGTTAAAAAGAATTTAAGCGACGAAGAAATCGATTATTTGGTAGAAAAGACCAAATGTAAAACTATTGTAAAATATAATACTTATATCACGGGAGATTTGAGAACTCCGAAAATAAAATTAATCCATGGAACTGAAACAGAAACGATAAATAAAGAACACGGATGCCTTTTTAAAATCGATGTATCAAAAGTAATGTGGAGTATGGGGAATTTAAAAGAGCGAAAACGAATAAGCACACTTTCAAACAGCGAAGAAGTTGTTGTTGATATGTTTGCAGGAATTGGATACTTTACAATTCCTATTGCAAAATATTCAAACCCTAAACAGGTTTACGCTCTTGAATTAAATCCCGATTCTTATTATTACCTTTCTGAAAATATAAAATTAAATAAACTCGAAAATATAACACCGATTTTGGGAGATAATAGAAATTTTCCATTAAAAAAGATTGCAGACAGGATTTCGATGGGTTATGTTTTAAAAACGCATAAATTTTTGGACAAAGCTTTTGAAATACTTCGTGAAAATGGAGGAGTAATCCACTACCACGAAACAGTTCACGAAAATATATTGGAATCTCGTCCAATCGAGCGTTTAATGTATCACGCAGAGAAAAACGGTTATAACTTGGATGAATATAAAATTAATAAAGTAAAGAAGTATTCTCCAGGAGTATGGCACGTGGTAGTTGATGCAAAATTTTCAAAAATATAAAAATCTAAAATTTTAAAACTAAATAAATAAAAAAATTATTTTATTCCCGAAATATTGCATTCTGGACAGTCGAGGCTGTTTTCATCGTATTTTAGCATATTGTTTACTTTTTGAAGTGCACGGGTTGATTTTGAAAGTACTGCTGAATTTGATAATGACCCAGCAATTAAAACGGCAGTCATTATCTGTTCTTCACTTATTCCCATTTTTTTCGCAGCTTCGATGTGGAATTCAATGCAGTGTTCGCAGCCAAGAGCGGAAACAACAGCAACAGAAATTAATTCGGCTGTTTTTGGGTCGATATGTTTATAGTTATCGACAACGGCTTCATCGTAGTTGATTTTTGATTCAAGGAGTTTTGGATTGTTTTTCATTTTTTCAATGATGTATGGAACTTTTCCGTACCTTTTTTCAACGATTTCCATTAATTCGCACAATTTTTCATCAGGAATTGAACTTTTTTTATCCATATATGGCACCATTACTGTTTAAAATTAATAAACATATGATAGTACGTTTTCTATTAAATATGAATCGAAATAAATCAAAATAAAAAAAGCATTAAATGAATTTCATAATGATTTCAATCAGTGTTTCCCTAAAATATTCGGAAAATTGAAATGCCAAGACAACTGTTATAATAGTAATCCCTGGAAACAGGTAGTAAGTTAAGATTTTGTCGTGTAATGTTCTAATTCTCTGATTTTTAGACCTTATTTTCTTTTGCAAGCGCTCTACAATCTCTTTTTTTTCAGATGTAGTTCGTTTTCGATCTGTCAATACTTTTGAAACTTCTTCTTTTAACTGGCAGGTTTCATCTTTTAATTCAAAATATTCTATAAGTGCCCCCATAATTTACCCCGATATAATTTTAATTTCAACGTATAATTATTTTTTTTAAATAATATATACCAATTACTGTTATATTTAAAAAAAGGACAATTTTATCGCGTTAATTTCCTAAAAAAAGTTATATCGGGGATAAATATTATAAATTTATTTTTTTCCAAGATGTCACTGGTTCAAGAGTTCCATCGATTACCATATCAAAATTAATTTTTTCAAGCCACCCGGTTTCTTTAAATATGTTGCAGATACTTATCCCGATAATTTTTTCGGGATTTAACCGTTCAATTACCCGGTCTGCTTCATCAGCAGTTGTTTTTGAATGTTTAGTTGCAATTCCGCCCATTATTACTAAAATATCTGGATTTTGCAGATTTTTTTTATTTTCAAGCCCGAAAAACCTGTATCCGATGTCGGTGAGTTCATATTCTACGGAATTTTCAATTTCAGCATCAGGAACAAAGTACTGATTTTTTACAGTATTTCGAATAGAATATCCAAAAAGTTGGGCCATTGAAAAACAAACGCCTTTTGAGCCAAGATAAACTATTTTTTCAGTTTTTTTGGATTCAACTTCTAATTTAAATTCTTCAACAAAAAATGAAAGGCACTTTCCAGATTTTACGATGTTCATAATTTATCCCTCGTAAATGTATCTGTATTTTAAAATAGTTAAATTTTTAGAATTTAAAAAAATTATAAAAATTCAAATCCAAAATCCTTTCTTTTAAATTTTAAACCGGATTCTGCTTCAAATTTTATCTCTTTTCCAAACGCATTATCTATCAAAAGTTTTCCAACTGATGGTTTTGATTTAATTCCGCAGATTGAAGTTGTAATCCTTGGATTTACTTCAAGAATTGATATATTTTCCCCGTCAATCATGAAATCTACGCCAACGTACCCGTTAATTCCATCAATCTGTTCGAGAGTTTTTTTACATTCTATGATTGCTTTTTCTTTTAACGGATGATCAATATTTATTTCCCCTCCACAGTATCTCTCTTCAATATACTGTTTATTCATGCATAGGGAATAGAATTTTTTGTTTTTTACAATAAAAATAATAGAATAGGGTTCTCCTTCAATAAACTCCTGTACAATATAATTTTCATCAAACGTATCGTGAGTACTATCGCATCCAAGCCTGTTTTTAACAACGTATTTTTTAATGGGATACGTTTTTGGAGTATTTACGAAATTTTTAATCGCTTCATACGTTAAAAATTTGTCTCCTGCAATTTTTACTCCTAATTTATTACATCCTAAGTTTAAACAACCGCTTTCTTCGATAAGTTCAGTTAGGTTGTACAATATCATATCCTCTTCTGGCGCAATTGCAAGTGCAAAATCAGAGTCTTTTAAACACGAAATAAATGAGTTTATGTAGTCATCCGAAACAATTACTTCTAAATTATCCATTTTATTATATTCCGGGTATTTTTTAGCTATTTTTTCACACAGTATTGTTTTAACAGTGTAATTTTCGTTCAAAAACTGATTTAATAAAATATCAAACATTAATTTTCCTTCAGCAAGGAGTTCATCGGGAACGAGTCCTGTCCCAACTGTAAACTCAAAAAGAAATATTTTTTTGTCGCTCAATTTTTTCACTCCTTAAATATTATTTTAAATATTTCATAATTTCTTCTGCACCTTCAGTGGGTTCCACGAGACCGCTGTAGACTTCTGAAACAATCTGTTTTACTTTAAATGTTTTCGTTATTTTGTTTCTTTTGCAGGATTGTATGAATAAGGGGCAGTCTAAACTTCTGCCCTTATGTATCAATGAATTTAATTTAACGGGAAACATTTTTAAGAAATTTAGTACGTGAATTCCATTTATTAATTTGTAATTCTGGTTAAAATGATTGAATATAACAACATCAATGTTTTTATTTTTTGCATACTGCAGCATTTCAGAAATTAGGTTATTGCAGATGGTTTCGCAAGGGTCGTTTGATATTGCATCGATTATCTGATTATTATTCAATAGATACGGGCTTAAAATTTCGTATTTTACATTTTTATTTTTTAACACTTTTTCAGTCCTGTTTCTATTTTTGTGGGGCAGTATCGCGGTTCCAAGGTCAAAAATTATTAAATGCGGGTTAAAATATTCTTTTATAAAATCAATCGCCGAAAGGTCGTTTTCGCACTGCACAACGACTAAAGCATCTTTTTTGACTGAAATATCCAGCCCTTTTTCTTTTAAAAATGAAACAGAATAGTTAAGGGTTTCAAGTTCCTTTTTTCTATCGATATGGCTTTCTACCCGGATAATTAAATTTTCTTCGAAATTATCGTTTAATTCTTCTCTTAATTTTCCGATCACCCAACCGCCAGGCCCGATTAATAGCGATTTATCGGTTCTTGTTGGGGTATATATCGTTAACATTAGATTATCAGTATTTTCAGAATCAATTTTAAATTCAAGGTCTGAAATTGTAATTTCTGAGGTATTTAGGCCAATATCCAATCTTATTTTCGCAACTATTTTGTAAATTTCTGATAAAAATTCTTCTTTTGATTTATTTGCGTGCTGCATATTTTAACCATAAAAAATAATAAAAAAAGTTTATAATTCTTCGTTCTTGTTTTTCAGGAGTTCAACTGCAAGTTCAGTTAATTTAAATTTCTGTATTTTACCGCTTGCAGTCATCGGGAACTCTTCCACGATAAATACGTGTTTTGGAACTTTATATCTTGCAATTTTTTCAAGTGCGAAGTCCCTAATGTCTTCTTCCTTAATGTCGAACCCTTCTTTTAGGATTACGAATGCACCAACTATTTCACCATATTTTTCATCAGGAATTCCAATAACCTGTGCATCTTTAATTCCGGGAATAGTATATAAGAATTCTTCAATTTCTCGCGGGTATATATTTTCCCCACCACGAATAATCAGTTCTTTGATACGGCCTACAACTGAGTAATAACCTTCTTCGTCTACTGTCGCTAAATCACCACTGTGGAGCCAGCCATCTTCATCAATTACTTCTTTAGTCTTTTCAGGCATTTTATAGTATCCTTTCATAACATTGTAGCCTTTACAACATATTTCCCCAATTTTTCCAGGTCCTACAGTTTCGCCAGTTTCAGGGTCTACAAGTTTTACCTCACATTCTGGTAATTTCTTTCCAACAGTTTTTACCCTTTTTTCCAATGGGTCGTCCACGCTGGTCTGGGTAAATCCAGGAGATCCTTCTGTTAAGCCGTATACACTCGTTATTCCAGTCATATACATGTCATTAACTACTTTTTTCATGACTTCTATCGGGGGTGTGGATCCTGCCATAATACCTGTACGAAGACTGGAAAGATCAAACATGTCAAACATCGGGTGGCTGTATTCTGCAATAAACATGGTCGGTACCCCATAAAGGGCAGTACATTTTTCTTTTTGAACTGCAGCTAAAACTAAAAGTGGGTCAAAAAGCTCCACCATTACCATTGTGGCCCCGTGGGTTAAAATGGCCATAACTGCAAGAACAATACCGAAACAATGGAAAAGCGGCACTGTTATACATAACCTGTCTTCTTCAGTAAATTTCTGTCTATCCCCAATGTAAAACCCGTTATTTAAAATGTTTTTATGTGTGAGCATTACTCCTTTTGGAAAGCCAGTAGTTCCGGAGGTATACTGCATATTAACTACATCATCGGAATTCAAGCCTTTTTTAGCTTCAATTAGTTTTTCATCAGAAACGTATTTACCAAGGAGCATGAGTTCATTTGTATTGTACATTCCGCGGTGTTTTTCCTGCCCGACATAAATTACATTTTTAAGGTATGGGAATTCTTTGCTGTTTAATTTTTCCCTGTTGCTTGTTTTTAATTCTGGAACGAGTTCATACAGGATATCGATATAATTTGTGTCTCTATATCCGTCAATAATTGCAAGGGCTTTCATATCGGACTGTTTAAGAACATACTCAAGTTCATGGCTTTTGTATGCAGTATTTACAGTAACCAAAACTGCACCGATTTTTGCAGTTGCAAACATGAATGTAAGCCAGTCCGGAACGTTTTTAGCCCATATTCCTACGTGGTCTCCCTTTTTAATTCCAATTTCCAAGAGACCTTTTGCAAGAAGATCGGTTCTTTCATCAAATTCTTTGTATGTAAAGCGGAGATTTCTATCTGGATATACAATAAATTCTCTATCGGGGTCTTTTTGAGCCTGTTTTTCAAAGAATTCTCCGATAGTATCATTTGTAAAAAGCATGATTTACCTCAAATATGCTGTTAATCGATTCCTTCGATAAAGTGTTCTTTTAATTTTTCTTTAATGGAATCTGGTATTGGAACTGATTTCTGGTTTATAAAATCGTAATGAACAGCAACTGCTTTTCCTTTTACGGCTAATTTGCCGTTTTGCCAAGCTTCCTGATACATCGTAAATGATGAGTTTCCAATTTTTGAAACGTAGGACCTGATTTCAACGTCTTTTCCAAGGTACATCTGCCCTACGAAGTCGAATTCTGTTCTTACCATTATTAAATTCCATTTTTCATAGCTTAAATCGAAATCTGGTACAAATATTTCGAATAGTGGGTTTCGAGCCTGTTCAAACCAGATTGCAGGTACGATGTTGTTTACATGTTTTAATCCATCAACATCGCCAAATCGGGGGGTTACGGTTGTTTTAAACATTTTATCACGGATTTTTAAATTATTAGAATGGTGAGTAGATTACTGCAAGAATTTTTGCAACGTCTTTTCCAGATGCGTGCAGGTCATGCGGAACGATTGAATCGTAATATATGCTGTCGCCTTTTTTAAGGGAATATTTTTCCTGCCCATATAATACTTCAATTTCTCCGTCCATAACATAAATGAATTCTTCTCCTTCGTGTGAGGAAAGTTTGTAATTTTTTGATTCGAGAGGGAATACATCTATTAAAAATGGTTCCATATGTCTATCCTGTTTTTCAGCAGCAAGTGCGTAAAAATTTAATTTACTATCCTTGGTTCCATCTATTTTTCCTGAAAATCTGACAATACTGTCCGAATGTCCTGATTTTGTGAGTACCGGCCCAGTTTGGGGAGCGTCATCTAAAAATGTACCGAGTCTAACCCCGAGAGCTCTTGCAATTTTAAAGAGCGGGGTTAATGACGGAACTAAATCCCCATTTTCTAAGCTTTCGATAAGTTTTACACTGGTGCTGCTCGCTTCTGCAAGTTCTTCGACAGTCATGTTCTGCCTTTCCCTTACCTGTTGAATTTTAGCGCCAACATGATTTTTTTCAGCCATCGTTATCCCTAAATGTTAATTTTTTTAAAAATTATATAATCTTCCATAATTTCCACTATTACTACGGGTTTAACTTTTAAAAAATTATCGTTGAATAAATATAATTGAAATATTTAAAAAAAGATATTAAATGAGATTTAAAATAGAAGATACGGCACTTTCAGTACTGTATCTATCGCCACCTGCAATTACGAGGACATCATTTCCGTTTGCAGCACCTTCAATTAATACTGCTGTTTCAGGACTTTCATTATCAATATCAATTTTACCGCTATTTTGAAGTTCTTCTGTCAGCCGGTTGGCAACAGGGCCCCCTATTAAAATTAAATTTTTGTCAGCTTCGTCAAGTTCTATTTCACTATCGAGAAGTACTTTTGGGGCAATTCCCGGTTTCGAAACGACGGTTCCACCAGTTGACCCAGTTGTTACTGTTTTTTCAGCCCTAAATTCGGCAATCATTTTGTCAATGTCGTCTTCATCGTTAAATACTAAATTTACGTAATCTGCAATTTTTATCCTGTCCCCATCGTTTATCCCGTTTACATCGCTTCCAGTGTATACAAGTGCAATTCCAACGGTGTTGTCTTCGTAAGTTTTTAAAAAGTCAATAGTTCCCGCATTATTTGTAACAGCTCTTAACTCCCAATTATCTATATATTCTTCTCCAAGTTCCAATTCAATTAGGGACTTGCATACGGTGATATCTGCATAAGCAGTATCTGCTGCCGTATTTTGCCACACATCATAAACTGTAACGCCAATACCATCTGCAACAAATGAAAATGACCTGTCTGAACGTAAAGTTTCACTGTGTTCTTCAATTACATTTCCATTTCTTAAAACATCGATATCCACGATGTATTCGCCGTCATTTTCAAGAACTTTCCTTAAAACAACCTGGTACTCCCCACCCGGATTTATGTAACTGCCCTGTTCAACAGTCCCTTCGTATGAGCTTGTTCCAAGGTATATCCTGTTATTATTTTCATCAATTTTTACAATACGGTATTTTTTACCTAAAAATGGAATTTCGTAACCTTCTTTTAAGTCTTTTGTCAATTTAAATGCAGAAACCTGGTTCGGGTACACGACTGACGCGTAAACCATGTCTTTTCCAATATCAAATTTGTACGAATTTACACCATTGTCTGAATCAGTAATTCTTACAAATAATAACTCTGTTGAATCATCATCGGATTCAAAATGATTTTCAGGGTCAATATCATCTATTTCAAGTAGATATCCCAAATCTCCAAGTGATTTGGTCTGGTCTGCTTGTGAAAATCCAGAATATGAAAAAGAATTTCCTTCATCGTTATCGAAATGATCTGCACAATCGTCATCTGCTGCCGTAACAAGAATCCACGATTTTTCGGTACCTGCACTATCTAATTTATCAGTTCCATCCCTTAAATCAACACTGTCAGATTCTCCGATAATTTTGTATTCTACCGTAGATTCATCTTCTAAGACCGTTTCTGTATACGTAAGAGTTCCAATTTTTGCAGAAACTTTGTTTGCTGAAGTTACATCTAATGCGGCAGCATTTTCCCCAACTACAATGTAAACATCAGGGTTTCCATATTTTACCAGACTATTATCTATAAAATTATTGACATTTCCATATTTTTCGAGAGCGTAAGCTGCAGTAATGGACGCGGATAGTAGCGTACTTCCAAATAAAATACAACCTATTTTTTTTAGAACTGATTTCAAAGTTTCACCCGTTCTCCTTATAATAATATATTTTTATTTTGTTTGATAAATAACCTGCCTATTGATAGCTTTAATTAATGGGATAAGTTTAATCCTGCTGTACCCCTCGTATTTTTGATAGTTAGTAATTTTTTTAAAATTAGGGGTATAACTTAAAATTTAAATATAAAATAAAAAAGTCACAAATTTTAAAATTAAATGATTTAATTAATGGTTTAGTGTTTACAGAAAGGTTCTCTTTCCTGTATACATTTTATAAAGTATTTCCTGATATTTTCCCCGTTTCTAATTGGATTTGCAACATCCACTAAATTATCGTCTCGTAAAAGGCATGGTTTTAAGTAACCATCGTAAGTAAGCCTGATTCTTGTGCAGTGTCCACAAAATTCAGTATTATCCATTGGTCGAACAAATTCAACTTCCAATCCATCAATGACGTATTTTTTCCTGTTCTGCATGAATTTTCTTGTAAATGTTTGATCTGCACTTTTTGCAATTTCTTCTTCTATTGGTACAACATCCACGTGGTGGTGTTTCAAATCTGTGTCTATCGGAATAAATTCGATTATTTGAAGAATTGCACCAATTTTTCTACAGTAATCCATAATCGCTGGAAGTTGATTTACTGTATCATCCATTGCTAAAAAATTAACTTTTAACGGGGTTAAACCTACTTTTATGGCTTTTTCTATTCCTTTTTTTACGCTTTCAATGTTTCCGCCAGCAGTAATCTTTTTGTATTGAACTGGGTCTAAAGTATCCAAACTCACGTTTACTCTATCAAGTCCGGCATCTTTTAATTTTTGTGCGTATTTTTCAAGCAGTATTCCGTTTGTAGTTAACGAAATGTCTTTTATTTGTTTATCTTTGATATTTTCAATAATTTCGGGTAAATCAGTTCTTAAAAGCGGTTCCCCGCCAGAAATCTTAATTTTTCTAACTCCAAATTCTAGAGAAGATTTTACAATTTTTCCAATTTCATCAGCGCTCATTAATTTGCCATGTTCTTCATTTCTGCCTTCTTTATGGCAGTAAAAACATTTTAAATTGCATTTGGGAGTTATCGAAATTCTAAAAGAGCGGATTTCTCTTCCGTATCGGTCTTCCATTGTTATCACGAAGTGTAAATTGTGGTTAAGGGGTAATGTTTACACTAACTATGGATACGGTAATTTAAAAAAGTTACTATTTGAAATTACGTCGGTAATAAGACAAAAAGAGAAAATATTAATTAATTGTAATTATTCTGTTTTTTTAACAAAGTTGTCGATGAATGAAACTTTTTTAGCTTCCAATCTTTTAATTAATTCATTTGCAATACCCATTTTAACCATTTGGAGGTTTTGCATGAATGCTGTGTTTTCAGGAAGGTCTAATGTTACGTTTTCGCCGTCAATGGTTACTTTTAAGTTTTCTTCTGAAATTCTTGGGATGAATAATTTTGCAACTTCTAAAGCAATAGCTTCAGGAGCTTCTACAACGTCTTCGATTTTTAAGTTGTATTTTAAAGCTTTTCCTGCAAGTTCGTGGTTAAAATCAACTAATATTCTTCCACCGTTTGCGCTAACAACTTTTCCGATTTTGTTGTCAATGTTTACAGGCATTCCTGGGATTGGGTTTACATTGTGTTTTTTGAATTCTTTCATTGGAACGATTTTTACTTGTGAAGCGTCTCTTTTACCGAAAGCTTCTTCAGCAGCTAAATCAAGTTCTCTTTCTTCTCCAACGTTCATTTCCATTATAGCGCTGTCAAGTCCTGGAATTAACATTTTTTCGCCAACGGAAACAGTAACTGTACCGTAAACCATGTTTGGATTGAAAATTCCCTGTTCTTTAGCTGTTTCTTCGTTTGTAGTGTCAAACAAGTTTCCTTCGACATATCCGTCGTATGAAATTTTTACGAGTTTTCCTTTTTCCATTGTTTCACCAATATGTTTCAATAAGTAAATCGCGAAGATTATCACAACAAGTATAAATAAAAGAGTATATAAATCTTGTCAAAATCATGTTTTTAAAATTGGGACACTTATGATATCAGCGATTATATTATCTGGCGGAAAAGCAGAGCGTATGGGTGGCGAAAAATCCTTTAGAAAGTCGGGTAATAAATATTTAATAGAAAATATTGCAGACATGTTAGTTGAAATGGAAATTCCATTTGTCACCGTATTTAGAAACCCTCGATTTATGGAAAAACCACAAGAAGAAATTGAAAAACAGCTTTATTATTATAAAAAGTACCATCAAACGATTACATGGGATTTTGTGCCGGGAATGGGTCCTTTGATTGGAATGCTTTCGGGAATGTTAAATACTAATTCTCAATGGGTTTTTTTAGTTCCGTGTGACATGCCTTTTATTACTGAAGAATCTATAGTAAAGTTACTTGAATGTATAAAAGAAGCAGAATTAAGCGGCAATGATTGTATCGTTCCAAAGCACAAAAACGGGTTTATCGAGCCACTTTTTTCACTTTACCATATTTCATCAGTAAATGTACTTGGATCAATTGTTGAAGAAATGCTTGAAAAAAACAAATCCTCCCCAATAAGGCGCTTGATAGACGAATTAAATCCACTGTACGTGGATGTTGAAAAAATAGACGAAACTTGTGACATATTTATAAATTTAAACACTTTAAAAGAACTCGAAAATGCATGTTTTGACAGGTAAATTTATTTTTTTAAGGAATCATTATTATATAATATTTTTAAGAAAAAAGACAGGTAATGGGGATTATTTTTCCTGTCTGGTATATACTACAGGTCTTGAAAAGTCACGGTTTGTAACGACGTTTTCTGCATGAATACCATAAAATCTTTCGTAAAACTCTTTTTGTTCCGCTTCTAAGTCGAAAGAGAAAATTTCTGGATGGATCGTGTTTGCAAGGAACATGAATCCGAGTATCCACCGGGGACTTCCAAAATCCCATCCTGCTGGCACGTTAACTATTTTATTCATTTGAACGGCTTTATTATCGATTTTGTGCGTGTTACAGTATTGAATATAGTCAGAAGCAGGTGATGATAAAAATCCAGATATAAACATCATTTCAGGGCTGAGTTCATTTAATTCATTGACTGATATATTAATGCCAGGTTTACCTTTTCGTGTAAGGCGTTTGTTAACACAAACACCGCCTGCAGCTTCTACAAGGTTTGTTTCAAACCTCTCGGCATTCAGAGCAAAGAGCGGGTACCCCATTGAATAATATACAGAAGGGCGCGATTTAACGAGGGCAACACCTTTATTTATTACATTGACACGTTCCTGAATAAATGATACCAAAGCTTTGCCTTCATTTTCTCGACCAGTCTGTATTGAAAGGTCCCAAATCAGTTCGAGCCACGAATCGATTTTTTGAATTTTATCATGCAGTCCCCGAATAAAATCTTCTTTAATAATATTTCCAAGTACGCAACTGAGTTCTTCATTATCCCGGATTCCAAGCGTTACTAAAATGGCATGGGCCATTTCAATAGCACGTGTTGTTCGGTAGCCTCCAAGCATGCCGTATTCAGTGAACTGTTCTGTATTAATTGGTCCTTTTACTGGCGCCTGCCATCCGCAAGAGCACTGGCCGTTTTTGTAATGATTAATGGTGCGGCATCCCATTGGCCCATAAAATTCCCTTTCAATAACTTCAGTCCCGCAGACAGGGCAGTTAGTTGTCAGGTACGTGGTGCCGGGTGAGTTAAATAAGTAAACGTGGTTTAGGATGTTTCGAAGGCGGTCTACCACCTTTTCTGAGTTATTGATAGTTGGTTCAAGACCTGGTGTAGCATCTCCAAAAGGCACAAAACGCATAACTTGTAGTGGTATGTCTTTAGAAACAGATGCTACTTCTTTTGCGGCATTAAGTATCTCTTTATCTGCATTGTTGATGTACATTACAGAAACTTCCACATGTACTTGAGCTTCGTGTAATTTGCAGATATTTCGAAAAACGGGCAATGCAGATTTTGCACCACATTCTTGATAGCGCGCATCCGAAGAGCCTTTCAAACCGATATTGGCGAAATCAAGATACGGTATGAGGGTATCAAGGGAAGATTCTGTAAAGTAGCCGTTTGTAGAACATCCTACCAATAGACCTGCTTTTTTTGCTTCCTGTGCAAGTGCTAAAAATGTGTAGTATGAAGCCGCGGGGTCGTTGAGACAGAAAACGATTCCTAAACATTCTTCTGCCTGTGCACGCCGTATGATATCTGCTGGTAAAGCTGTATTAAGGGCACCTGCTATTGCATCAACATTTGAGGTCAGTGTTTCTGAAATGCACCCCTGACATTTAAAGTTACATCCGACAGTACTGACTTGTAAAAATTTGTTTTTTGGTGCAAAGTGGACCATTGGCATTGTTTCGATGGTGATTGGAAGTATTGTAAGGTAAGAGTTTGGAAATCTTTCGATGATTCTGTCGTTCTGATTCGTATACATCTGACATCTGCCGTAATTTCCTTCGGTAATGTCACACCCTATTTCACATACTGTGCATTTCATTGGAGCCCCCCTGTTCATTTTTTGAGATTACAATCCAAAATCCCTCGTCCCCAAGGATAAGTTCATAGGTTGAGACACCTATGTCATCTAAAACAGCACGGAATCGCTCAACGTTTTCCTGCGATATGTTTTTGCGGTTGAATTCTTTCCAATCGGGGTTTCTGCGAATCATCTCAGCGGAAATTGAATCGCGTAGTTCTTTGTTTCCGAATCCTCCACCAATGTATGTTTTTCCGCCAGGCTTTAAAACCCGATAAATTTCTCGAAATGCAGTATTAATATCTTCCCAGAAGAATACAGAGCCCCTGCTCACGATTAAATCTGCATAGTCATCATCAAATGGAATTTTGTGTACATCACCCTGAACGAGTTGAATTCTGCCGTTCATTTCTGCATCTGAGATATTTTTTGATGCTATTTCATTCATATGCTCAGAAAAGTCCAAAGCAATTACCAAAAAGTCGGACTGTTTTGATAACGCAATTGACAGCGATCCAGGGCCACTGCCAAGGTCTATACATGTGCCTTTGGTTATTCCAAAACGATTAATAATGTTTTTGGCAATCACGGGATATATTGGAGCAAAGAGTGTCTTTGAAATTTCATTCATATGATTGGCACCTTCTTTGTCGAACTTTTTTTTGTTTTCGGGCATAGTATGACCTCATGTTAAGTTTATTCGTTACGTTTGGGTATTGTTAACATAAATACGGTGTTAAATGTTGTATTGTAACAAACCTGCTGTAATGATCTATAGTAATTTAAACAGATTTAAATTAAATAATATATAATAATTACTTTTTTTTATAAAATGTAATTTAAATAGATTACTATTAAATATTAAAATTATGATTGATGAACACTGCTGTTAAAAAATGTAAAAAAGAACGGTATATCTGTTATATTTTAATATATTAGATTTTAGGCTAACTGTTGGAAAATAAAAATGTGTTTGAGTTGTGTTTTACACAAATGTACGTTTTTTATATGATCCGTCAAATTCAAAACGATTTTTAGTATTTTAGGGTGTATTTTGAATCAACTTAAAATTGCATGAATCATTTGAATTCTTTTAAACTTTCGTCAATATCTAAAACTGAACCTGTTTTTTGGTCAACTTCATTACATAGTTTGCCTGCGCAGTTACAGCATCGATAAACTATTTTTAAATATTTTTTTTCTAAAAGTGGTGGAATATTATCAAAAAACTTTTTTTCATCAGGATAAATGTCCCGGTAAACTTCATAAAGTCCTTTAGTTCCTTTTTTACTATTGCAGGACTTACAGGCCCAAATAATATTGTGAACCCCCTGAACTGCATCACACGTACTACACCTTTCATTTATTGAAATAGATTTTGGAATTATGTGGTCTTTTGTTAAATTTTCAGTTGCACCGCAATAAATGCATGCTTTTTCAGATTCTATGAACTGCATATCTTCCCTTAAAATATCAGACCATGAAATTTTTCCAGATTTTAAATCGAGAAACTTACGTTTTATAAACCCGTAACTCATCTTTTTTCCGTCTTTAGACGCACTTTTTGCAATTATTTTTGCATATTGGTAATAAATTAAATCTTCAATCGTTTCAACATCTTTGTCTGGCATAGTATCCCCCAAATATACTTTAAATTATTACATAAATTTTATTTAAAAATGTCGAATTAATAAAAAAATTCCTCCAAAAAATGCAGAATATTATGAAAATAAATTAAATTTACTGATAATTTTGAAGAATATGTACTTAAAAAAATAAAAAATTATTCTGGTAAATCTTGCTGTTTTTTATTCCTACTTAATGAAAAGAGTGCAGTTATCCAAACTAACGTCACCAATAAACCATATCCAACTGCGATTTCAAATAAACTAAAACCACCCGCCAAACGTGCCACAATCAAATTTGGAATAGCTGCACCACTGTAGGATATTATATAAATGCTCGAAAGCAGGCCTGCTCTATCTTCCTGGCCAATTTTATCCAGCAAACTACGGATACTTCCAGTAAATGCTAAACCCTGCGATATTCCTGCAAATACTGTTGCTATAAAAAATGGAATCATGAGGCTAACATTCAATGAATAAATAAGGGCCACGATACTCAGGAAAAAAGCGGATATACCGATACTTTGAGCTTTATCGGGATTAAAACGGCCACTAATCCAACCTCCTATCGCATAAGGAGTCATTAAACATGCGAAAACTGCTGCGGCCACCATAACGCTATTTGTATTAAGTAATTCTGCCGTTATGGAAGAACTAAATGCCTGATAAAATCCACCAATCGCCCACGTTCCAACAAAAATACTGCCTGCAGCGGGAAGAAGATGGCGAATATTTCGAGGTACTGATACCTGTGGAGTTAAGGATGAAATAACCCCTCGTTTAGGAGTTACCGTCTCAGGAGCCATTGCAATCAGTACGGCACAAAGAGCAAGTAGTGCAATAAATATCATGTATATTAGCGATAAAGAACCAAACCCATATTCTTGAATGACTGCAGCACCAAAAGCACCTGCTGAAAGTCCAACCACGGGTGCCCCACTGATAACAGCTGCACTTATCCATTTTGGTGAAGTTGGTGCGTTATCAGCGATATATGATGTAATTGTGCTGGATGCCAGACCAGATGCAATTCCCTGTATAAACCTTCCAATCAATAGCATTGCTGCATTTTGAACATAAATAAACATGAGACATCCCATAACAGAAATCCCCAATGTAGCAAGTGTCACTGGACGGCGTCCCAAATGATTCGAAACTCTTGCAAACACCAGCAGTGATAATACACACCCTATAAAGTATGTAACTGCAGTCATAGAAAGATCTCCGCTCGTAAGATTAAGCGTTTGGAGATAAGTGTTAAGTAATGGAATAGGGGCAGAAGAAGACGCAAATACAACAAACAATGAAAAAGTTGCCCCTATAAAACCAGTTATTCTTTCATTCAGTTTTAAATTTTTTATCATTTTTTATCCATTTATTATTTTTTGAATGAGGATATTGTAAGAGGGGCTCCCACAATATAAAAAAAGTTTATTTTAATCAGGATTGATTTTGAAACCCAAGTATGATCTTCATGTCGTTCTTTGGCCATTCGCATCTAATTTAGCTAAATTTACATTTTATTGATTGTTATTGTACCAGACATATTTTGGATATGTTCGCTACCGGATACAACGTTTCCAAGTTCATATAATCCACCAGCTGAACCAAAATTACCATAAAAGATTACAACATCCCCCCATGGTGCATAATACGCAAGTGTTCCAGTTTTCGCATTTGTAAGTGGCGTATTACTCGTATTAAGTTTGTTTGGCGGGTAAAATATCTTTTCATTGGTACTGTAATTTTTAACTTCAACGGTTAATGGAAGCTGTTCATAGAGTTCTTTAGCAGCTTGACCATTATTGAGTTCAAAAACTATTGATTCCCCATTTGATTCAATACTTATCCTCATTTTTGAATCACCTGCTTTCGAATTATTTAGTTCAATCTGTTCGTCTTCTGATTGGTTATTGATGTTTTGATCTAAGTTATTTTGTTCAACACAGCCTGTAATCAAAACTGCCAACAATAATACTCCAGAAAATAATAACATCCGTTTTATTCCGTTATACTTAGGACTAACTTTCATAAATAAAGCCCCACGTTAAGTATATTTCTATACTCGTACGGTATTATACGTGAATTTTAAATTAATTATTATTTTACTTATTTTTAACTTCAATCACACATGAACTGCCCATATGTTGATTTTCATCCAATATTATTTCTCCAATTGAATCCGCAATAATATGCCCACTGCTTGGATTTTTTACACTTGTTATCGAACCGATAATTGATGCATTAACGTTGCTGTATTCAAAAGAAAGGTCACAATCAATCATTTCACAATCTTCTAAAACCAGACCTTCGGCATAACAGAGCGGTTGGGTTCCGATTATTTTACAGCGAATCAATTTGAGATTTTCTGAGTACCATCCAAGATATTCGCCTTTTACAATACTGTCAGATACTGTGACATTTTTGCTGTGCCAGAAAGCATCCTTTGTATCCAGACGGGAATTCTTGATTTCAACATTTTCGACATATTGGAATGAGTACTTACCATTCAATACAAAGTTATCAAGCAAAATATCGGAACTTTGTAAGAAAGGATATTCTGACTCGAGTTCTGTATTTTTTACAGTTATTTTGTGAGAGAACCATCCAAATTCAGGTGAGTGAATAGTACAGTCTTCAATAGTGACATCTTCACATTCTCTTAATGCCTTAATACCGCCCAGATGACTTTTTACAATTGTCATGTGGTCACTATACCATATTGCAGCACGGCATGTTTCGGTCATGTGACTATTTTCCATTATAGCGTTTTTGACATGCCAAAAAGGATATCGAAGCCTGAAATCACAATTTAAAACATATATATCTTCACTTTCTTTTAAGGCAGATTCTCCATCAAGAGGGCCATCAAATATACAATTACTGACTGTTGCGTTATGTACGCCGTATAAGGCACGCTCTTCATCCAGGTTTAATTCATTGTATACTGTTGGTTTCTCTTTTTGCTCAACACATTCGGGATATTTAGTGTTAGTAAGGGGGATTGTCCCCCTACTTTGCATGTTTAAATTATCGTTGGTGTTTCGACCCATATTTAATACCTGTTTTTATTTCAAATGTTCTTTAAAAAATCCTTCCAATTTGTCAAATGGAATATAATCGCTGTCTCCACCATCGTACAAATCAATGTGTCTTGCACCTGACACAATGTAGAGTTCTTTTGGTTCAGCTGCTTTTTCGTATGCATCTTCACTGTAGTATCTGGAGTGAGCATTTTCTCCAATTATGAAAAGAAGTGGTCTTGGAGAGATGCTTTCAATGTAGTTCATTAACGGGAAGTTCATGAAAGACATACCACTTGTTGCCGTAAATGAAGCTCCCGCATTTATATGGAATCCCCTTTTCATTGCATAATATTCAAAGAATTCACTTGTAATTGGGTCTAATCCTTCTGGAATTGAATCTGCTGGTGTTCTAGGGAATCCTTCAGGTACTAATGGGGTTCCGTTTTCAAAGTCAGTCCATCTTTGTTCAGCCATTTGGACCAACATTGCGTTACGTTGCTCATCAGTTAATGTTTTTCCAAATCCATCTCTGAACATGCCGCTTATATCATACATACTTGCGGTAGCAACTGCTTTAATTCTCGGATCGACTTGTGCTGCAGTAACTGAAAATCCTCCACTTCCACAAATTCCAATAACTCCAATTTTTTCTCTATCTACGAAGTCTCTAGTGCCAATAAAATCAACTGCGGCACTAAAATCTTCAACAAATAAATCCGGTGAAGAAATGTGTCTTGGTTCTCCTTTGCTTTCACCATTATATGATTCGTCAAATGCAAGAGCAACAAAACCTCTTTGCGCCATATTTTGTCCGTAAATACCTGCACCCTGCTCTTTTACACCGCCATAAGGTGTTCCAATAACAATTGCAGGATATTTTTTAGATGTGTCAATATCTTTTGATAAGTACAGGTGCCCTGCAACTTCCACTCCAAATTTATTTTTGAACATGACTTTTTGAACAGTTACATTTTCGCTTAATTTAAATGTAAGGCTGTTAAGGTCCACGTTAGTTTTTCCTGATTCCATATTTTCATCCTCAGATTTTGGTTTTGAATTATATGCTTATTTTAATTTTCTATATTCTTCAGCAGATACTGGTTCTAACCATTCTGCCGGACCAGCCTGTGAATTTGTCTCAACGGAAAGATGTACAAACCAGCTGTCGTGTGCTGCTCCATGCCAGTGTTTTACGTTTGCTGGAATTTCAACTACATCTCCAGTTTTAAGTTCTTGTACAGGTTTTCCTTCTTCTTGGTAGTAACCACGGCCACCTGTAACGAGCAAAATCTGTCCTCCTGGATGTTTATGCCAGTTGTTTATAGAACCGGGTTCGAATGTCACGTTTCCAATTGGGCAGTTGAATTCGTTATCTCTTCCAACTAACATGCTGACCCATACTTTGCCGGAAAAATACTTGCTCAAAAATTCTGGAAGTTCTTCTCCTTTTGGAAAGATTGTGCTATTACTTAAATCCTCTGATATTGTCATATTTTTAGCCTCCAGTGGTAATTGCTAATATTAATAAATAATCGGTAAATTTTAGATATTGAGTAATCAGCCATAAGTTAATTAAAATTACTTTTTAGAAAGTCCTGTCCATACAACTTCAAAACCCTCATTAATTATTTTATTTTTATCTTTAGATAAACCATAGCCCGAAATTACTTGCACTACGGTCCTGCTGTTTTGGTAAAACATTGCAATGACCAGTTTTAAAGGTAATTTTTTGACAGCTCCATCAGTTACTCCGTTTTCAATGAGTTTATGGATAGTAAAGTACTCTTTCATTACTTCTTCACGCGTAAAATTCGAAATATATGGAGAATTGCAAAACTGTCCGACAAAAAGAAACTCGTTATGGTTATCTAAGCCCCATCTAATCAAATTATCCCATATTTTTTTCAACCGGTCTTTAAAGTTAACTTGTGATTCGAGATCTTTTACCATTGCTCGGCTTAAATCCCCTTTTACT
This sequence comes from Methanococcus mangrovi, assembly GCF_054506835.1. Taxonomy (NCBI): domain Archaea; kingdom Methanobacteriati; phylum Methanobacteriota; class Methanococci; order Methanococcales; family Methanococcaceae; genus Methanococcus; species Methanococcus mangrovi. The sequence continues at coordinate 471,850 of NZ_CP197114.1, forward strand.
TCAAAATACAGGTTGTTTATCAGGTCTTCTTTCGTTGGAAAATAATGAAAGAGCGTACCTGTAGCTACTCCTGCTTCTTTTGAAATTTGGGCTGTAGATGTACCGTGAAACCCACGTTCAGTGAAAAGTTTCAAAGCGGCATCCATAATGGCTTTTCTTTTGTCTTCAATATTTGTTTTCATGTGTATCTCATCCTGACTGATTAGTCAATTAATTATACGGTTGTCTTGATATATAAACTTGACTGAGTAGTCAGGTGAATATACTAATTAGTACCCATTTCAAAAAAGTAAAAAGTTAGAATAATCAATGTTGGCATTTCTCGATAATTTATCTTTATGATTTATTATTCCGTGCTTCAGCCACACTATTTGCAATTCTTGCGGCAAATGCTCCTGCAACAAACCCTGCATCGATATTTACAACAGACACTACTGAACACGATTGAAGCATTGATAAAAGTGCAGCTTCACCTTTTGCACCTGCACCATAACCTGTAGAAACAGGAAGGCCCACAACAGGTGCGTCAACAAGTGCAGAAACTACTGTTGGGAGAGTTCCTTCCCTTCCAGCAGCAACTACGATTGAATCGGGTTTTTTATCTTTAAGTATCGCCATTTCATTAACAAGCCTGTGAAGTCCTGCAACACCTACATCATATATTGCAATCGTTTCACAGCCCATTTCTGATGCAGTCATTTTTGCTTCTTCTGCTACGTCGATATCCGCAGTACCTGCGGTAATTACTGCAACTACGCCACCTGTTTTTTTAATCGGTGTACCGTTATGAACTACTGCGGTAGTTGAATGAAGGCCCCAGTCAATTTCTTCAGGTTTGAAGTTTGACTGCAACGCTTCTTTATGTTTATCGCCAATACGCGTGATGAGAACACGTCCACTGGCAAACATTTGAGCTTTTGCAATTTTTACTACATCTTCAGGAGTTTTGCCCTCAGCAAGTATTGCTTCCAAGATTCCTGTTCGATGCTTTCGAAAAGTATCAATTTTAGCAATATCAGTTACTGATACGTACCCCATCGACCGAATAGTTGCTTCTGCAGTTTCAATGTCAGTTTCACTGTTCTTTACGTTATTTAATATACTTTTGAGATCCATTTGATACCCACCTACTTCAAAAAAATGCTCTTTACCATAGCGATTTTTTCATCATTATCAGGACCTTCAAATTCAGCTACAACTTTTTCGAGCATTTCAGGTATCTGGATATTTTGAGGACAGTGTTCTAAGCAAATACCGCAATTTGTACATTGTGATGCGAAATGCGGTTCATTGGTCCATAACATGTCACTAAGTAATGCGAAATACTGGAATCTTAGGGATTCATCGTGGAACATGTGTAGTTTATTGTACGTGTCAAAACATGTTGGTATATCAACTTTTGCAGGGCACGGCATGCAGTAGCCACAGCCAGTACAGTTAATCTTTAACAATTCGCCATATTTTGAACCGACTCTTTTTACAAGATTCAGCTCTTTTTCAGTTAATGAATTTGGATAACCCTCGTTTGCAAGTTTTACGTTTTCTTCAACCTGTTCAGGTTCAGTCATTCCGGATAAAACACAGGTAACTTCGGGATGATTCCATACCCATCGAAGTGCCCATTCTACAGTTGTTCGTTTCGTGTCAGCTTCATTCCATATTTCCATAACTTCTTCAGGCGCTTTACCAGATAAATTACCGCCACGTAATGGCTCCATTACAAAAACTCCGAGGCCCTTTGAAGCAGCGTATTTAAGTCCATCTGTTCCAGCCTGAATTTTTTCATCCAAAAAGTTATACTGTATAAGGCAGAAATCCCAATCATAACCATCAACAATTGGAGCAAAATCTGCCTGTGTTCCGTGGTATGAAAAACCTGCGTTTATAATTCTACCGTCTGCTTTTGCACTATCTAAAAATTCAATGATACCAAGTTCTTTTACCCGTTCCCATGCTGGCCCTGTAAGTGTGTGTATCATGTAATAATCGATACAGTCGGTATTCATTCTCTCGAGCTGGGCGTTTAGGTATTTATCCATGTCTTCCCTGCTGTTAACCATCCACGTTGGGAGTTTTGTTGAAAGTTTAACCTTTTCTCGGTATTCATTGGAAAGTGCACGACCCAAAAACTTCTCACTTTCACCCATGTGGTATGGCCACGCAGTATCTACGAAATTTACACCGTTATCTATTGCGTAGTGAACCATTTTTGTAGCTTTTTCTTCATCAACACTACCATCCTCTTTTGTAGGTAGCCTCATAGCACCAAAACCCAATATTGAAAGTTTATCGCCATTTTTTGGATTTGTTCTGTATAACATGTTCATTCACCCGATTTTATGTGATTGACCGCTCAATCAGTAATAATTATTACTCTTCATGTTTTTGGATATATAATTTACTAAAAATCATATTTTAGACAAATTCAAACAATTATTTGAGATATGTTAAATTAAATCGATTTTCCCATTTCATAGGCCCGATCCATTGCATCAGTCCCTACAATGTCGCCAATATTCCAGGCACCAGTTCCATAAATGAGCCCTTTTTCTTCTGCACATTCAAGGCAAGACATAAATCCACGGAATTCTTCAAAAGTTCGTTCCATTGCAGGTTTACTGTTATCAGCAGCTGCTACGATGAAGTAAATTCCTTATCGTTAATTTCCGTGTATCTTGAACATGTTCTGTCGATTAGTGTTTTCATTTGACAGTTCATCGTGTAAAAGTAAACTGGTGTAGCCATTACAATTACGTCCGCATCAACCATTTTATCCAGTATTTTATCCATATCATCTTTTTGTGAACACACTTTTGTTCCAAAACAGGTACCGCAGCCAGTACAGTAATTAATTTTGTTGTCACCAACGAAAATCTTTTCTACAAGGTTGCCTGCTTCTTTTGCGCCTTTTATAAACTGGTCGAACAACATGTCGGAATTTCCGCCTTTTCTCGGGCTTGCTGATATTACACGTATATATTTACTCATGATTTTACACCCTCTAATTATTTTGTCGGTAAGGCAGGTCCACCAGTTTCAAATTCGGCTACAACATCTTTTAAATATTCAGATATCTGCAAATGCTGAGGGCATAACTCTTCACATTTTTTACATTTGATACAGTCGCTGGCTTTTCCATGGTTTGATGTAAGGTTTAGGTAGTACACAAACTGGCTTGAAATGTTATCCGTTACAGCACGCTTTGTACTGTTGTACAATGCAAGGTAATCGGGTATATGGATATTTTCTGGACAAACTCCTTCGCAATATCTACAGGTTGTACAGGGGATTTCACTATTTTCATGTATTATATCGATTACCTGATCGATGATTTGATGTTCTTCATCATTTAATGGCTTGAAATCGTCCATGTATCCAGTATTATCCAAGACCTGTTCCATTGTACTCATTCCGCTAAGAACCATTATAACGCCGTCTAAACTAGCGGCAAATCTAATAGCCCATGATGAAATTGAAGCATTAGAATTATATGTTTTCATCAAATGTTCTGCATTTTTTGGAACCGTTGAAAGATTTCCTCCTTTACATGGCTCCATTACAATAATTGGCTTTTCATGTTTTCTCGCAACTTCGTAGCATCTTCTTGAATGAATTCCCGGATTTTCCCAATCAATGTAATTAATCTGTAATTGTACAAAATCCAATTCTGGATGAGCAGTTAGAATTTTGTCCAGTAATTCGGGGGTATCGTCAAATGAAATTCCTAAATTTCTTATTTTTCCTTCTTTCTTTTTGTTCATGGCAAAGCCAAATGTATCGTATTTGGGTGCATTTTGATACGCTTCTACGCCGATGTTGTGAAGTAAATAATAATCAAAGAATTCAACACCGCAGTTTTCCAATTGTTCGTTGAATATTCTGTCCTGATCATCTACTGACTTCAACATTCTTGGTGGAAGTTTTGTTGCAAGAACAAATTCATCTCGGCTATGCCTTTTTACCAGAGCTTTCTAACTGCTTCTTCGCTTTTAAATCCGTGGTATGTATAGGCGGTATCAAAATGTGAATCCACGTTCTAAATACGTATCTACTATCTTATTCAATAATTCAGTATCAAATGAAGTTTGATCGTCTTTATTGAGAACAGGTAATCTCATACATCCAAAACCCAAATGTTTCATTTTTTACCCTATTCCTCAAATTTTGCTCATGTTTTATCTGAAAAACATTCCAATCGGAACTATTTTAATTCTAAGTCCTGTTTAAATATCCGTTTCAGCCAATAATCCCTGAAGCACATTTGGACCCTCAAGATCTGCATCGCCTGCACCATATCCTATTGAATTTACCGTACATTTTGGAAAGACCTTTATCGGTTTTGCGAAATGAGAAAGAATTGCTGCACCAGTTGGTGTTAGAAGTTCTTTTGATTCATTTCCACCGTGAAAATAAAGATTTCCTTTTTTCAGGAGTTCAAGAGTTGCGGGGGCAGGTACTGACATGACCCCGTGTGCACATTTTACAGTTCCGTTTCCAACGTTGATCGGCATGCAGTAAACAGAATCGCATTTTAGTGAATGAATAGCTGCTGATGAACCGATGACATCTGCAAGTGCATCATTTTGCCCAACTTCATGAAAATGTAATTTTTCAAGATCATCTTTACCATGAACATGTGCTTCAGCTTCGGCCATCTTTGAAAATATGTCAAGTGCACTTTTTTCTACATCATTTGGTAATTTAGCATCTTTTATAATATCCACCAGTTCGAAATAGTTTCGTGAATGTTCGTGTTCGGGAACATTAATCTTGACGTCTAATGCCCTAATTCCTCTTTTCACAACTTCATTCATACTTACAGATACGGGTACTGCTGATTCAATGATTTCTTTTACGTAATTTTTATCTTTTAAAAGATCCAAAGTACATACAAGAATCATGTCACCAGCAGCTCCCGAAAACGGGTTGAATATAAGCGATTTCATAATTATCACATCTTAATTAAATTAGAATTTTTAGAGAATCCTTAGTTTATCCAACCATTTTTCAATATCTTTTTTCGAAGAACTTACCTTAGACCCATAAATTGAAAGTCCGTTTAGAATTTTTGCATTGGAGCAGTTTTTTGCAATATCACTTTCACTGTGGCCCATACCGCTTCCTTCATGAGTACAAAACGGAATAATGGTTTTTCCTGAGAAATCATATTCTTCAAGAAATGTAAAAACTGCCATTGGCACTGTACCCCACCAGTTTGGGTATCCCAAAAATACTGTATCGTAAGAATCCATATTCTCCACGTGGCTGGTCAGTTTTGGTCGTGCATTTTCATTTAATTCTTTTTTTGCTATATTCGTTGTTGCAGAATAATCCTTAGGATAAGGCGTTACAGTATCAATATGGAAAAGATCGCCTCCGATTATTTCTTGAATCGTTTCGGCTGCTACTTTTGTGTTACCTACTTGCAAATTCACGATTTTTCCACTAACATAGTTATTACCAGCACGTGAAAAATATGCTATAAGATATTTCTTTTCTTTTAAATCGGGCATATTATCCCTCTTTTTAAATTTAATTAGTTCTAAATTGTTAAATAAATGATAATTTAGTCTCGGATGAAATTTGTAAAGATTCTTCCTTCATTCGTTGGGAAAGGTACGCCCGCTTTAAGTCCTGCTTCTTTACACTTCAAAAACCATGCCATATTCCTTGCAAGTACTCGCATTATGTGTAAGCCTTCTAAATCTTTTTCTACATCTTCTGGTTTTGCACCATGAACCATGTTCCAGTATCTGGATGAAATTATGGGCATTTCTGAAATTGTAAAATATTTATTAAGCTGGTCAAATGCAGCTGTTGTTCCGGCCCTTCTTGCAGAGACGACTGCTGCTGCAGGTTTTAGGTAAAATGAGTTCCTGCCTCCAAGTAAGTCCGTATAAAATGCACAATCCATGAATGATTTAATAGAACCACTTGTAGATGCATAGTGGACTGGAGAACCAAAGATAAATCCGTCTGAATCTTTAGCGATATCTAAAAAATCGTTTACATTATTGTTAACTGCACAACGTCCTGTTTTAACACATGCCCTACATGCAGTACATCCACTAAGGGGTTTTACCCCGACCCAGTAAATTTCTGTGTCGATATTTTCCGCGTTTAATGTCTTTTCGATTTCTTTTAGGGCAGTATACGTACAGCCTTTCTTATTTGGACTTCCATTTATTAATAACACTTTCATATTTTCACTTTAAATTTTAGTAATCAGTTTTAATCCGATCTATTCGGTTTCAAGCAATATTTCTGATAAGGTTTCATTTAACATGGATATTTCATCTTTAGTTAATTTATCTTCGTAAGCTATCATATTCTTTATCGCTCACAGGTTCCAACCATTCTGCTGGACCCTCATTAACATTTGTTTTAACGGAAAGGTGTACAAACCAGCTGTCGTGTGCTGCCCCTGCCAGTGTTTTACGTTTGAAGGAATTTCAACTACATCCCCAACTTTAAGTTCCTGTGCCGGCTTTCCTTCTTCTTGGTAGTAACCCCTGCCACAGGTAACAAGTAAAATTTGTCCTCCTGGGTGTTTATGCCAATTATTTCTACATCCTGATGCAAATGTCACATTTCCAATTGGACAATTGAATTCGTTATCCCTTCCAACGAGCATACTCAGATATGCCTTGTCTGAAAAATATTTACTGAAAATTTCTGGAAGTTCTTCACCTTTTTTGAAAATTACGCTATTGATTAAATCTGTTGAATTGTTCATTTATCACCTGAAATATTCGGATTTCATTTTTTTGCATTATTTATTGAACCAAAATAATTCTTTGCTTCAAGCATTCTGCCACGTATATCCACATTAAACGGACAGTTCTTTTCGCAAATGCCACAATGGGTGCAATCACCTGCATTTTTACTTAATTTCATGTAGTGGTCTTTTGCAAGGTCGTCCCCTGCCCTTGCAAGGTCCAAATACTTATTTACTGAACCAATATCGATTTTGGAAGGGCAGGGTTGACAGTGATTACAGTAAATACAAGTACCCGTCATTTCCCTGTGCGGTAGGCCGCCGATAAATGAATAATCTCGTTCTTTTTTAGAAACTGAGTAAAATTTAAGTGCATCATCTAAATCTGCTCTTGATCGTACCCCTGAAAGACAGGAAATAACACCTGGGCGATCCAATGCATACTGTATGCATTGAGGGATTGTCATAACACGTTTGAAAGGTGATGTTTTTTCATTTAATAGCTGTCCACCACCATAAGCTTTCATAACGGTGATTCCTATCCCCTGTTTTTCACATTCTCGATAAAGTTCCATACGTTCTTGTGATAAAGAGAGCTTGCCTCTGGACGGACTAAAATCATAAGCTGCATTGATGCTGAACATTATGACATCGATTTCACCAGTCTCGATAAAGAGTTTACATATCTCTTCAGAATGGGATGAAATACCAAGATGTCGAATGGTTCCGTCTTGTTTTAGTTTTTTAGCATAATCAAAAATGCCGTTTGACATGATATTTTCAAAGTCTTTAACCTGATCAACATAGCTGATAAGGCCGATATCCGCATAGTTGGTGTTATAGTTCTTCAATTCCTGTTCAAAACCCTTTTTAACATTTCGGAGAACCCTTGTCCTTGAATATGTTCCTTTTGGATACCACACACCAAGATGTAGCTGCATCATCATCTCGTCACGATGTTCTTTCATTGCCTCTGCGATTGGCCCCACCGCGCTTGTGTCATACATAACGGTATCGATCAGATTTACGCCCTGTTCCATGCCATAACTGACGATATCTTTGATATCCTGTGGTGTGGTTTCTTTTAGACTTCCTGATCCAATGCCGATAGTGCTGACCTTTTCACCACCGTGTGGTAATTTTCTGTATTCCATAAGTTCTCCTCATTCCAATGTTAACTTTGATTTATTATTCGACCAGTTTGGTTTTATTTTAAATGTTCTTTGAAAAATCCTTCCAATTTATCAAATGGAATATAATCGTTGTCCCCACCATCGTACAAGTCGATATGTCTTGCACCAGGTACGATATAGAGTTCTTTTGGTTCTGCAGCCATTTTGTAAGCATCTTCACTGAAATATCGGGAATGGGCATTTTCACCGATGATGAATAAAATTGGTCTTGGTGAAATCGTTTTTATGTAATTCATCAAAGGGAAATTCATGAAAGACATACTGCTCGTCATAGTAAATGCAGCTCCTGCATTAGGGTGATGTCCACGCTTCATTCCGTAGTATTCGAAGAATTCACTTGTAATAGGATCCAACCCTTCAGGAATAGCATCAGCAGGTTCACTTGGAAAACCAGCAGGTAATTCTGGAGTACCATTCTCAAAATCTTTCCATCGTTGCTCGCCAAGCTGAACCATGGTTTGAGCACGTTGTTCCTCGGCCATTGAATCTTCCCATCCATTTCGGATCATCCTACTCATGTCGTACATACTCGCAGTAACAACAGCTTTAATTCTGGGATCTACCTGAGCTGCGGTAATTGAAAATGCTCCACTTCCGCAAATTCCAATAGCACCGATTTTGTTTCTATCTACAAAATCTCTTGTTCCTAAAAAATCCACTCCTGCGCTAAAATCTTCCACAAATAAATCTGGTGAAGAGATATGTCTTGGCTCCCCACTACTTTCTCCATTGTATGATTCGTCAAATGCGATTGTTACAAACCCTCTTTCGGCTAAATTTTGTCCATATATTCCTGCACCCTGCTCTTTTACACCACCATAAGGTGTTCCGATAACGATTGCAGGATATTTTTTGGATTTGTCTATGTCTTTTGACAGGTACATATCTGCTGCAACGGTGATTCCGTATTTGTTTTTGTAAGAAACCTTTTCTACAGTCACCTTTTCACTTAATTTGAAAGTTTTATTTGATTCCATATTTTTCACCATAAATTTTTCTGAATTATTTGGTAAATTGCTGCACCCAAATTAAACATGTACAGCAACATAAGTTTAAGAGTGACTAATCAATCATCGTTTAACTAAAAAAATTAGTTTTTGACTAGTCCATTCCAGACTATCTCAAACCCGTCATCAATAAATTTATTTTCGTTGCAGGATGGACCACAACTTGAAATTACATCTACTAATGTCCTGCTGTTTTGATAAAAAAGTGCAATGACCAGTTCTGAGGGTAATTCTTTAACGTCCCCATTTTTTATTCCGTCATCAACGAGTTTGTGTAAGAACACGTACTCTTTCATTACTTCTTCACGCGTAAAATTCGATATGTATGGAGAATTGCAAAACTGTCCGACAAAAAGAAACTCGTTATGGTTATCTAAGCCCCATCTAATCAAATTATCCCATATTTTTTTCAACCGGTCTTTAAAGTTAACTTGTGATTCGAGATCTTTTACCATTGCTCGGCTTAAATCCCCTTTTACTTCAAAATACAGGTTGTTTATCAGGTCTTCTTTCGTTGGAAAATAATGAAAGAGCGTACCTGTAGCTACTCCTGCTTCTTTTGAAATTTGGGCTGTAGATGTACCGTGAAACCCACGTTCAGTGAAAAGTTTCAAAGCGGCATCCATAATGGCTTTTCTTTTGTCTTCAATATATGTTTTCATGTGTATCTCATCCTGACTGATTAGTCAATTAATTATACGGTTGTCTTGATATATAAATATTGGGGCGAGTGTTTATATGTCTTTGATTGTAAAACTTGAAAAATCACATTATTTAGAATAATTGAATAATGGTGCTATCAATATTTAGTAATTTTGTTTACTCTTTTGACATACTTTTTATATTTGCATATCTCGCATCGACATTTTCACGTATATTCTAAAATAGAATATGATTTTCAGTTGAAGTTAAATTTATTGTTAAAATAGTTTTTAAAATTCAAAAAGAAAACAATGTTTTTTTCTGAAAAATCTTAATTTTTTTTAGTTAATCTATTTTCATATCCCTTAATATTGCGGATGAAGTGTTATTAAAGAATTTTACAATGAAACCAACTAATATGGCTGCAATAATGGTTCCTTCGCGTATTCCCTGTAATTGGTGTAAAAAAATGAATGAACTTACAATGCCTACAGAAACCATTGAAACGTCGACTCCAATTTTTGCTTTCCCAAATTCTTTCTTAAAAGTGTCAGAAATAGCCATTGCTAAGCCTTCTCCCGGAAGATAAATAATCTTCGCTTTTACTTCTAAAAAAACACCAAATGCAATTGCGATACAGCTGACTAAACATAATGCGATCTGCCATAAGTAAGAAGGGATATACAAATTAGAAAGCATGTACATTGTTAAATCGATAAATAAACCAAGAACAAACACGAAGGGTAGCTGTACTAATATTAAACGATAGTTGCGGCGAAGCATAATCATCTGAAGCATGATCAGCACCATGTTGAAAAATATTGTTATCTGGCCTAAGGTAAGTGGAAACTTACAACTATACACATAAGGAACACAGGATATAGGGGATATTCCCAAATTGGCTTTTACTGATAAAGATACTCCAAAAGCCATGATAAAAAGTCCTAAAATAAAAGTTATAATCCTTAAAATTAATTTATTCATTTTTTTATACGCCTTTTTAAAATTAGTTATATTAAATTTATCAATCCACTATTTATACTAAATCCATGGCAGTTGAAAATTTAAATTAAAAGAGTAATTTGTAAATTATTACTAAAAAGTAAAGTTATTAAAATTTAGGAATTATTGCACTGTTTTATTAAATTCGTTTTAAACAGTTAATTTTTTTCCAATATTAAATGCTTTTTCTAAAACATCCTCATGGTTTAATATGTCCCCAGGGGCTCCAACACCGCCTTTTACAATGCTTTCAACAACATCTAATCCAAGGAAATTTAAAACAGTGTTGTTATGTTCAATATATGGAATAAACATGCTTTCATCAGGGTTTGCCTGAACATAAACTGTAACAGTTTTGATATTTTTCAATCTCGGGCTAAAATCTGCATTAATTACGGGGTAGAGCCTGTCGATAAATGTTTTCATCTGCCCGGTAACCTGCCACATGTAAATTGGAGTTCCAAGTATCAAAACGTCAGTTTCTTTTAAGTTTTCTAAAATTTCTGCCATATAATCTTTTTGAGCACATTTAAACTCAGTTCTACAGTGCATGCAACCTTTACATCCATTAATATTCATTTTATCAATGTCGTATTTAATTACTTCTGCACCGTTTGATTTGGCACCGTCTAAAACTTTGTTTATTAATAATGCAGTATTTCCATCTTTTTTTGGACTCCCGTTTATTGCAACAACTTTCATAAATTATCACCCTGTAAATATCCGACTTTTTAATTTTTGAAACTTACTTTTTTTCAAGCAAATCCTGCATGCAGTACACTAAAGTTCCAGCTTGGAGGTGTGCCTTGATGCAAGCTACACAATCGCCCCGGTTTGGACATTTAGTGTCTGCACAGTTGCAGTTTTCATTTTTACAGCAATTACTCATATTTATCACCTCGGTTACAGGAATCTATATATTTGGTAAATAATATATACTTGAGCGTCAATAAAATATACTCAATACATATTTGGTATATCCTGATAACCTTGTGATAAATATGGAAAACGTTTCTGTGAATTCTGAAGACATAACTCAAATAAAAGACGAACTTTCAAAGCTGAATACTCGTTTAAACCAATTTATTGAAAAATCAAACCAGCAGCATGTTGAGTTAATATTGAATGAACTGCGCGAAAAGTATTCTAACATTTTTTACGGAAATACATTAAATGAATCGAAATCTTGTCTTGAAAACAGCATGATTTCAGATTGTGAAATGAAAAACAAATGTTTTGAAACATTCTTAAACATTTTGAATAATTCTGCGGAAAATATAAAAGAAAATAGCATTTCAGAAGATAGAATAACAAATATAAGAAAAAATTTGGAAGAATTAAAAGAAAAACTCCCTTATGAAAAATGCAGTGTCTGCTACTCTGAAACTGTTGAGTTATTTGAAAAGCAGCTTGATTTAATGAAAAATCTTGGAATATATTCTGAAAATCACGAAGAAGATAAATTAAATGTTTCAGAAGAAGAAATTATCGAATCAATGCTCGAACCAATTTCAAACAAACACAGGTTGTTAATTTTAAAGTCTTTGATGGCTGAAACAAAGACATTTTCAGATATTTCAAAAGTAACTGGATTAAAAGCTGGAAATCTGCTTTTTCACCTGAAAAAATTGCAGGATTCTGAAATGATAATGCAAAGAAGTGATAGGGGCGACTACATGATTACCAAAAAAGGAATTGACATACTGAATGGAATTTTGGGAATATATGGCAAAGTTTTTTAAATTTTGGGGAATTTACCTGAAAGTCTAATCCCTGATGAATGAACTTAAAAACAGGCTAATTTTAATTGAATAAATAATTATTTTTTCGTTTTAAATTAATATTCAAAAGACCATTTAACAGCTTCTTTTTAATTTTAAATGCCAACATATAAGTATTTTGAATAGACAGTATTACTTCCGGCGTTGTACAAATTTTTCAAATTTAGGTGGTAGAATATATGAATAACGTTGATTTGTCAACCGAAAATATCAACAAATTAATCACAAAGTACGCGATACCTTCAATAATAGGTTTTGTGGTTCTTGGGATATACATAGTCGTTGATGGGATATTTCTTGGAAATTTTGTCGGGTCAGAAGCAATTGCAGCAGTAACCGTTGCAATTCCATTTAGTTTTGTAATGACAGGTTTTGCAATAATGTTTGGAATCGGGGCATCAGCCCATATTTCGATGAAACTTGGTGCTAAAAAGAAAGAAGAAGCAGAAAAAATTCTAAAAACTGTATTTTACCTGATTTTTATCGGGGGATTACTTCTTACCGTGGCTGGTTTGGTATTAATAAAGCCATTATTGGTAGCATTTGGAATTACTGGAGATTTGCTTGAATCTTCATACACGTACCTTAAATTGATATATTTTGCATGTATCTTTGTAATGTTTAAGGTAGGGCTTGATCCAATCGTTAGAAACGATGGATTTCCAAAAAAAGCAATGATTACCGTTGTGTTGAGTTCTTTACTTAATATTATATTTGATGCAGTTTTTATCGTATTTTTTGGATGGGGCGTATTTGGAGCAGCGCTTGCATCAGTAATCGGGGAAACTTTTGGAGCTTTGATATATATTCACCACTTTTTAGGTGGAAAATCACATTTAAAACTTGATTTATCGGCTAAATTCAAAGATTTAAAATCAGAACTTGAAATAGTTAAAAACATAGTTTCTGTTGGAATTTCGCCATTCATCCTTGAAATATCTGCTTCAGTAGTCATGATGCTTCATACAATCCAGTTTTTAAAATATGGAAGTCCTCTTGACGTTTCCGCGTACGGGATTGTAAGCTACATTTTCGCGCTTGTAATGCTTGTCTATATGGGTCTTTGTAACGGGGTTCAGCCCTTAATAAGCTATAATTACGGTGCAAAGGAATATTTACGTGTAAAAAATATTTTAAAAACAACAGGAATTCTTACGGGAATTATCGGGCTCGTTTCATTTGTTACATTATCAGTATTTCCAAAAATTCCGATAATGTTTTTTAACCAGACTGATGTCGCGTTAATTTCATCTACCGTATTTGGCCTCAAATATTTTGCTTACGGGCTTTCTGTGTTTGGGCTTGGCTTTTTAATAATTACGTACTTTCAATCAACCGGAAAAAGTAGAATTTCAAATGTCCTTTCGTTAAGCAGAACTGCAGTATTTTTAATTCCTTTGCTTGTAATTTTGCCAATGTATTTGGGAATTACGGGAATATGGATTTCACAGCCGATTGCAGAAGTTTTAACATTACTATGCGGATTAATTTTTATTAATTCGGATTTCAAAAAAGAGATTTTATAATTTTTTGAACTTCTTTTTTATTTTTTTATTTTAAAAAAGATTAATATCAAAAATTTCAAAACGGATGTAAAAACAGGTTTTTTATATTATCGTTAAATTTAAAATTGGTAATTTAAAAACTTTTTTAAGCAATAAACTGTACATTTTATTAAAAAAGGAGGGGTATTTTTGAACTTATTGAAAATACTGGGTATATCAATGTTAATAACTGCAGTAATGTTTTCAGGCTGTATAGATACTGCAGAAACAGATGATAACGATACATTACAAACTAATGTATCAACTAACGAAGCTACAAATGTTTCAAAAACAGAACAAGATACAACGTATAGTAATTTAACAAATACCGAATTTAACACGTTTGATTCTCAAGATAACAAACATGATGCATATATTACAGGATATCCGGATAGAACTGATGACTACTATTTAGAACACCCGAAAGAAACTGAAATTTTAGATGATCTTGTTTTAAAATTAGATGAAGTAATTTCTGAAGACTATTCTTTAGATTGTTACATCAAAACATGTGATGATTCCGAATCTTCTGTATGCAATGCTACAATACTGTCAGACAGGCTTATTGTTAACGATATTTTCATTACGGGTACCATTGAAACAATAAATTACATTGATGATACTTATAAAATCGATAGAATTCAGATGACCATGGTTGATACAAGCACAGGTGAAGGCTATTACGAGGTAGAAACCTCAGGTCCCAACTATAAAGATATTAAACTAATTTTTAAGTACGCATTAGGGGATGAATACCAGATTACTTACTGGAATAAGGATTTGAACAATTATACGATTGAAAAATTGAATTAATCTTTTTTTCACGTTTAATTGAATTTTTATAAAATAAAATGAAGTACGACGTGAAATATTTAAGAAAAATTCAAAAAAACTTTTTTAAAAAGCAGTTAGTTAAAAATTTTAAAATGTTGATAATAACGTCTATTATCAAAAAAGTACTTGTAATGGTTTATTTTTTAAAATTAAGTTATGTAGTAAATGTTTCAGAATACGATTCAACAGATTCAAAATTATCTCCGTAAAGAACAATTTTAAGTTGAGAATACTGGTTTCGAGGTACCGTTAAGTATACTTCAGCATATCCTGTGGAGCCTTCTTCGTAATTAGTCAGTTCAAGTGTAGTTTGATCCCATGCATATCCAGGATTATTCAAATTTAATACACCCACATATATTTGGGGATTTTTTGCAGCTCCTGAACCAATATTTTCAATATTAACATATATTCTATAACATACGTAGTTTGAATCATAATCGTAAACTTCTGCATCCCAAGATAGGGCCATGTTTGGAATCTGGGTCATTGAATAAATGGTGGCATTTTCATCTTTGTATTCTTCAGGGATTTCCCCAATTTCCCAACCCGTTCCTGTAGTTTCCACGTAAAAATATTTTTTTCCATTATATTCATAGTAAGTTCCATGTACTGTACTGTCACCACTTACTCCAACTGCCATATGTCCTGGAAATTCAATTAAAACAACCCCAAATCCAAGTTCGTGAAGTAATGCAGCAGTTAATATTGCAGTATCTTCACAATCCCCTCCATTATCCATCAGGGTTTCCACCGGATATCTGGGATATTCGTCGTAACCGGTAGTAACTTTATCTGACGTGTACTCCAGTGATTGTACGAATGCTACGATAAATTCTACAGTCTGACTTTTGGTATATCCTTTTTCATCCGCTGCGTTATCAAATGATGTAATCATTGATTTTAAATATGTTTTATCGTAATCGGATAATGCATATTGTTCGTAATCCCCTATTCTGGGTTTATTTTTATAATATGAATATAATTCTTCAGGTACTGTTAAGGACAATTCCCAGTCTAAACCCCCATATTCCCAGGAATATTCTTCAGTAAGGTATTTTCCATCATCCACAGAGTATTCTGTATCCTGTTCTATCTGCGTGTAGTTATCTGAATCAAAATCATTAGTAATAGCTGCATCTGATTCTGTATCCACATCGGGTTCTAAATTATCGATACATCCTGCAAATGAGGCTATTATTAATAATGCCAAAATAATAGTTTTTAAAGAGTTCATACTCCTCACAAAAATCCTTTTGATAATCAAAGTAATCGATATATTAATTTATGTAAAAACTGGAATATACATTTTATTTTTTAAGATCAGTGAATGAATACTAAATTTTTACGTTTTCAAATCCTTTTAATTTTTAAAATAGAACTTATTTTCGAAGATTTACTATTTTAGTAGAGTTTAATTTGGGGTAATTACTTTAGTGGAGGATTTATTTTAAGTTACTCGGTGTTTCCTTTATTCGTGTTTCAATCCCTTTAAGGTCTTATTTTAACCCTTCCGATAGGATTTAATTTATAATCCCTGGTTACAAGTTTCAATCCCTTTAAGGTCTTATTTTAACGGAAACAAATACAATCATTAGAATATTTCACGAGCGAGTTTCAATCCCTTTAAGGTCTTATTTTAACCATCTTCAGACCATAATGATACTTGAATGTGTACTGATCCGTTTCAATCCCTTTAAGGTCTTATTTTAACTTACTGCTCTGGTTGGCTCCTAAATTACCGATAATGTTTCAATCCCTTTAAGGTCTTATTTTAACGAGTTTACGTTCAACATAATTCAACAAAAGCCAACGTTTCAATCCCTTTAAGGTCTTATTTTAACCTTTGTGGTCCACAATTCCATCAAGGATTGATTGAGGTTTCAATCCCTTTAAGGTCTTATTTTAACACTTTCTGAAGAAACATTCAAATCATCTAATACATACGTTTCAATCCCTTTAAGGTCTTATTTTAACTCTTTTATTATATACATCATATCCTTTAATATTTACGTTTCAATCCCTTTAAGGTCTTATTTTAACAATTAACGACCATACGTCCCCAAATATGCTTATTAGTTTCAATCCCTTTAAGGTCTTATTTTAACATTCAATCTTTGATACATTAAATGATATTCCAGTTCTGTTTCAATCCCTTTAAGGTCTTATTTTAACCGAAAACGGGCCTAATGCACGCCCACATTATGATATTGTTTCAATCCCTTTAAGGTCTTATTTTAACTAAATATTTATAGGGTTTCCGTTCATATGACATTATGGTTTCAATCCCTTTAAGGTCTTATTTTAACTACCTAATTTTGTTGGTTCTATTGTAAGATTCATTTGTTTCAATCCCTTTAAGGTCTTATTTTAACATGTAAATTCTATTTCTGACTTTGAATCAATATATATGTTTCAATCCCTTTAAGGTCTTATTTTAACGCGATATTAGAAGAATTAACCAGAGACGATGCACCAGTTTCAATCCCTTTAAGGTCTTATTTTAACTACGTTTTGGAGTTGTCAAAATCCAACTGCTCTATGTTTCAATCCCTTTAAGGTCTTATTTTAACATAGTGATGATAATATTTTAGTACCCGAGAAAACATAGTTTCAATCCCTTTAAGGTCTTATTTTAACCTTATCTTTAACCAAAATAAACAAAACTTAAATCGGTTTCAATCCCTTTAAGGTCTTATTTTAACCCTTTTGGTTTATCTGTTTTGGAACCTTTTTTCTTGTTTCAATCCCTTTAAGGTCTTATTTTAACTTTAATTAAAAATAAAAAAGGTAATCGTGAATACTTGTTTCAATCCCTTTAAGGTCTTATTTTAACCTATAAGGAATATACAAGCCTTACAGACATTGCAAGTTTCAATCCCTTTAAGGTCTTATTTTAACACCTATGTCGAAGCTCTTGCTATTGCGCTTGATAATGTTTCAATCCCTTTAAGGTCTTATTTTAACACAAGCACAGAAAAAAACCAAATATCAGAGTTAAACGGTTTCAATCCCTTTAAGGTCTTATTTTAACTATCCCAGAGGATACGATATTTTATCAGTTAATTTTGTTTCAATCCCTTTAAGGTCTTATTTTAACTATCCCAGAGGATACGATATTTTATCAGTTAATTTTGTTTCAATCCCTTTAAGGTCTTATTTTAACCAACAGTACATACAATATCTATATGATTTTCAGTCGTGTTTCAATCCCTTTAAGGTCTTATTTTAACGGATTTATCAGTTGATTACAATTTAACCGCGATTACGTTTCAATCCCTTTAAGGTCTTATTTTAACAAAAAAAGGGTTTTGCACGTTTTCGCATTCATCAAGCAAGTTTCAATCCCTTTAAGGTCTTATTTTAACACTGACTTGTAGATCTACTGGAGATCAGTGCATCAGAGTTTCAATCCCTTTAAGGTCTTATTTTAACTATTCAACGAAGCAATGACCTCAGCAAATGCAGCAATGTTTCAATCCCTTTAAGGTCTTATTTTAACACGTATACTTACCAATGCTGTTACCCTTTTGCAGAAGTTTCAATCCCTTTAAGGTCTTATTTTAACACTGTGTACAGTTTTTCTTCTTTTGTGAGCTCAACATGTTTCAATCCCTTTAAGGTCTTATTTTAACTTTAAAAGCATTTTTGATACCGTTTTGGCCTTTTTTGTTTCAATCCCTTTAAGGTCTTATTTTAACTAACTGCTTTGAATCTTGCATTTTTAGCTTCACCACTGTTTCAATCCCTTTAAGGTCTTATTTTAACTCTGGATTTTTTGTCAAAAACTCAGTTACTGCTTCGTTTCAATCCCTTTAAGGTCTTATTTTAACGAATTTGGACAAGCAAACGGTTCATATTCATTTGAGTTTCAATCCCTTTAAGGTCTTATTTTAACATTCAAGTTATAATGCCGTGGTTTCTGGAAATCAGAGTTTCAATCCCTTTAAGGTCTTATTTTAACTCTAACGATACTAATGTAGTAAGTGCGGTTGTAAGTTTCAATCCCTTTAAGGTCTTATTTTAACTCTAATGCAATTGCGAGTTTTTGAACTTCGCTTGAAGGTTTCAATCCCTTTAAGGTCTTATTTTAACAAATGACCGCCGAGGGCGTTTTAAAAAAGGAAACAGTTTCAATCCCTTTAAGGTCTTATTTTAACTATGATTATGCTTGAGGTTTTAATGCTAAAAAAAGCGTTTCAATCCCTTTAAGGTCTTATTTTAACAAAACTGGGAAAATTCAACCCGAAAGATTTACTTCGTTTCAATCCCTTTAAGGTCTTATTTTAACCAAACAATTGCAAAATTCGTTGTACCAGCCAGACAAGTTTCAATCCCTTTAAGGTCTTATTTTAACCCGCACCATTTAGGGAAGATGTTGCAGATTTTAATCGTTTCAATCCCTTTAAGGTCTTATTTTAACAAAACTTAACAATGTAGATATGAGAGTCCCCGCAGGAGTTTCAATCCCTTTAAGGTCTTATTTTAACTTATCGGTGACAAACTATGTTTTGAAAGCGAAGTTAGGTTTCAATCCCTTTAAGGTCTTATTTTAACGAAGTAGCCCGGTTTGAAAATACACTCGCATATATGTTTCAATCCCTTTAAGGTCTTATTTTAACACTAATAAAGCTGCACTTTATTCAACAGGTATCTGTGTTTCAATCCCTTTAAGGTCTTATTTTAACTTTGAAATTGACTTCTTTTACAATCATAATTTCACGTTTCAATCCCTTTAAGGTCTTATTTTAACGTTGCGGAAGTTTCAGAAAGAGTTATTGTATCATCGTTTCAATCCCTTTAAGGTCTTATTTTAACACGTTCATTGCAGTTGAGGTTGATTTTTGTAAACTGGTTTCAATCCCTTTAAGGTCTTATTTTAACAAGAAAATACTACTCATGATTCAGCTGTTGAAATCAGTTTCAATCCCTTTAAGGTCTTATTTTAACTTACTCCAAGAATAGAATAAAACGTTTGTGATACTGTTTCAATCCCTTTAAGGTCTTATTTTAACACCAAAAGGGACCCATGAGTTAATTTTTGAAAAATCGTTTCAATCCCTTTAAGGTCTTATTTTAACATCAAATTCCATTATAAGTGGAATTGTGGACCATGAGTTTCAATCCCTTTAAGGTCTTATTTTAACGAAGTTAATTGAATATGGGTGATTACAGGTTATTATGTTTCAATCCCTTTAAGGTCTTATTTTAACTTTATCATGTCGCTTATTGTTCTTCTGAATCTTGAGTTTCAATCCCTTTAAGGTCTTATTTTAACGCTCTCCGTTTTCCTCTGAAAGGGCGGTTATTCGTGTTTCAATCCCTTTAAGGTCTTATTTTAACAATATTACAAGTTATAAAGAATTAGAAGATTATTTAGTTTCAATCCCTTTAAGGTCTTATTTTAACTTTATCTTGCTTGTAAAAGCTGTTATTCAACATATTGTTTCAATCCCTTTAAGGTCTTATTTTAACTTGATAAAACCGCTTGTGAAGTTTTTTTACATATACGTTTCAATCCCTTTAAGGTCTTATTTTAACTGAAACTTATTACCAAAAGAAAATATAATCGATTTTAAGTTTCAATCCCTTTAAGGTCTTATTTTAACTACAATATAAATAATTAAATTTAAATAAATTTAACGTTTCAATCCCTTTAAGGTCTTATTTTAACTGATATTGCCAAAATCTAAGAAAAAACCGACCGTTAATTAGTTTCAATCCCTTTAAGGTCTTATTTTAACCCTCTACACAGGAATTCTTTAAGAACAAAGTTATAAAGTTTCAATCCCTTTAAGGTCTTATTTTAACGCTAATGAAGCTGCAAATTCAGTAATCAGTGCACTTATGTTTCAATCCCTTTAAGGTCTTATTTTAACAAAATTAATCTTAATTATGCCATATTTAGGATATTTTGTTTCAATCCCTTTAAGGTCTTATTTTAACGAATAATAAAGAAAATGAAAGTGACCTGCACAGAGCTGTTTCAATCCCTTTAAGGTCTTATTTTAACTATTCCCACCAATTAGGGCGTTGTAATTTGCTTTATTGTTTCAATCCCTTTAAGGTCTTATTTTAACTAAAAGTTAAAAAAGTATTTATTTTTTTGAATATTTGTTTCAATCCCTTTAAGGTCTTATTTTAACGTTTGATTTGTCTTCATTTTTTGAAGATGAAGAACGTTTCAATCCCTTTAAGGTCTTATTTTAACTGAAACTCCATATAATGTATATTTAGACACACATACGTTTCAATCCCTTTAAGGTCTTATTTTAACCCCCCTGCCGGTGGCATTTTGTTAACTTTTATTTTACGTTTCAATCCCTTTAAGGTCTTATTTTAACACAGTGAAGATAATATTTTAGTTCCAGAAAAAACATTGTTTCAATCCCTTTAAGGTCTTATTTTAACATATTTAAATTAAAGGGGTGGCCTTGTTCCCCTTGTGTTTCAATCCCTTTAAGGTCTTATTTTAACGCAGTTACATCGATTTTGTGCGTAAACCTTTTTCTAGGTTTCAATCCCTTTAAGGTCTTATTTTAACTTTCAGCATACACTACATACTATCTTTTAAACGTTACGTTTCAATCCCTTTAAGGTCTTATTTTAACAAATTTAGAAGGTAGCGAAGTTTCTGCAAATGAAACGTTTCAATCCCTTTAAGGTCTTATTTTAACATTATGAAGTTTATGGCCGTTGTGCCGCAGATAAGACGTTTCAATCCCTTTAAGGTCTTATTTTAACTAATTCTACTTTTTCAAGCTTTTCAAATATTTCATCGTTTCAATCCCTTTAAGGTCTTATTTTAACATCCTGCGTATTCATTTGATTTATTACTTGGACTTTGTTTCAATCCCTTTAAGGTCTTATTTTAACTATTTTCTCGCCAATTTCAAGTATATTGCTGTAATTGTTTCAATCCCTTTAAGGTCTTATTTTAACTTAGAACTATCAGAACCCCCCGAACTACTTTTTTTAACTGTGTTTCAATCCCTTTAAGGTCTTATTTTAACACTTAAAGCATCTCCTGAAATTACGACTTTATAATATTGGTTTCAATCCCTTTAAGGTCTTATTTTAACAGTTCAATATATTGCTTATTTTACTATAAATAAGCATCCAAAGAGCTTTATTTTAAAGCTCAAATCTCGAATCGATAATTTAACATGTTATTTATATGGATGTAAGATTAAA
Source organism: Methanococcus mangrovi (assembly GCF_054506835.1). Classification (NCBI taxonomy): domain Archaea; kingdom Methanobacteriati; phylum Methanobacteriota; class Methanococci; order Methanococcales; family Methanococcaceae; genus Methanococcus; species Methanococcus mangrovi. The sequence continues at coordinate 493,765 of NZ_CP197114.1, forward strand.
AATCAGTACTTTAAAATGTACAAAAGAACCAATTTACAACTTACATGTAAAAATAAGAAAGTTTTACGAGGAAAATTATTATAATTCAACTGTAAAGTTTTATTATTCTTAAAAACGGATAAATTTATTTATGTAAATATATAAAATATGTTGGAAAAATGAATGATTCGAGACCTGTAAAAAATGAGTATATTTATAAAATATCATCGTTTTGGGATTTTTCAATTCCTAAAACCTGCCTGTCGATGTATTTTATATCGTTATGTTTAAAAATTATGATACTGTCTTCTGACTCTTTAATTATCTTTTTTAATCCTGTTTTCACTCTTAAAAATTCAGAATCTGTAAGTTCCCCTTCAAATACGCTGTTTTGAACCCAGTTAAGGTATCTTCTTAAGAATTTTTTAACTTTGTTTACTCGTTCAACTGAAACATCATATACGATTATAACGTACAAAACTACCACCATATTACGAATGGCTGATATTGTTCTATATCCATTACGTGTTTTTCAAGTTTATAACATTCGAGACGTATCAAACGTTGATAAGAGACATTTCTATTTAATTTTCTGTGTTTTATTGTCTTTTCAAGTCTTTCTTTGTAGTTTTCTAAAAATATTTTTCTGCCTGCATCATTTAAAAGGCAGGAGTTTAAATCTTTTTCAAAATGATTTTCGTTTATAATTCTTTTATTTACAAGCTTGAAAATAAGTCTATCTACTATAAATGGCTTAAAAACATCCGCTATATCAAGAGCAAGCGAAAATCTCTTTTCAAAAGGCTCGTGAAGGTACGAAACTGCGGGACTTAAGTGTGTATTGAATATTTCTGTAATCGTGTTCGAATAAAGGAGTGAATTTCCAAAACTAATAAGTGCATTAATTTCATTTTCAGGCGGTCTTTTAGTTCTTTTTTCAAATTCAAAATTTTTGAAAATTTCGTCGAACTTTGAGTAATATATATTTCTTGAAAGGGCTTCAACAGACATTATTTCATTTATCGTTTTTGCTGAATTTAAACGATTCAATAAATCATTGACGTCGTATTCTAAATTATATCGAGAAGTATTCTTTGAAATATTTTTGATACTTCCTTCAACGAATGATTTGGCGATATAATTTCGTTTTTCTTCATCTAAATAATTTTTTGATTGTTTTACAATAACTTTTCCGGAAAAATTTTCTCCTTTTGGATAAAATGTACCGATATAATTTCCATATCTTCCAAAGTAATGTATTGGTACGTTGTACTTTGAAAGAAGGGCTACAACGCCTGAGGTAAAGCTCACTTCTTTGTAACAGTAAATTGCGTAAATTTTTTCGACTGGAATTGGTACCGATTTTCCGTTAGAATTTACGAAATAAACTGTATTTTCTTTTCTTTTTAGAATTCCTTCTGAGTTTAAGTATTTGTTGGACTTCATAGTTTCCCCTTCATGAAAAGCAAAATTCAAAATATGCACATTTCTTACAGTAAGTCTTCTTTTCAGGTTTGACCGGAACGTCTGAATCAATTATTTTATGAATTTTTTCAATAATCTGTTCTAATTCTGACGTATTTTTATTATTTAATTCAACTTTTAAAATTTTATTTTTAGATGGATAATTAATAAAGCCGATTGCAGGAATATTTTGATTTTTTAAGTAGTAAATATAGTATAACACCTGAAAAATATCCGATTTTTCCATTTTATCAGTTTTTTTAACTTCATGTATCTCTAAAATGCCATCTTTATTTTTAATGTAGTCAATTGCAATAGAATTGATAATTATGTCCTTTTTTTCATGATTATACGATTTTTCGTGTAAAAATTTTCCTAAACGGACATTTTCATGCTCATTTTCAAGCCGGATATTTTTTGAAAAAAGGTAGAGTTTGGTTTTACATATAAAGTAGTAATTTATTTCAGTACCTTTCAGGCGGAGGTCTTTGAATTTGTCTTGAATTGGCATTTTAATCCCCTAATATATCCTCACTTTTGGATTCAGAAGTAATATCTAAGCCTTTTTCCGAATCATATGATAGGTCTACAAAGCATACGCCAGAATCTCTTTCGCCAACAATAAAGTCTTTTATCATGTTATAATTTACATTGAGCGAATATTCCCCGGCTTTTAACCAGCAGCCGTTTTCTTTTAATTCCTGATAATCTGGCCTAAATGACAGCGGAACAACGGTGCAGAGATTGTCATAATTTTCAAGTACCCCTTCAACCCAGTCTTTAGTAATTCCTGCAACTAAATTTTCTTCGAAATTTGAAATTTCTTTATTATTGTATCCCATTTCAAATTCTAACAGTTCTTTTTCGTTATATCCCTCTTTATAAATCTCGTTTATCATGCCCAAAAGTTCCATCTCACCAAGAGGATTTTCAGTTTTTTCAAGCAGTGAAATAGTTTCAGACGTTCTTTTTTTATCGTATATCTGGTGATTTGAATACTGTTTTCTAAGTACATAAATATCAGCTGGTTTTCGAGAACCTTTCCTATTTACCCGTCCAAACCTCTGGGAAAGAGCATCAAGAACTGCAGGTTCAGTAAACATCAAATCATAATCAATATCCAATGACACTTCTATAACCTGGGTTGCAATTACAATTTTTGGCGGATTCTTTGAGGTGATCGCATCTTCTTTGTTTTTACGGTCTGTTTTATTAAATCTGCTGTGAAGCATTACTGGACTGCACTCTTTAAGCTCATCAAATAATTTTTGGGCAGTTTTCACGTGATTTGCAATTATTAACACGTGTTTATCGCTTTTTATTTCTTTTTTGATTAAATCAAGATTATCAAAAAGATTTCCATCAATTACCGAAATGTTATGTCGTTTTTTATCAAGAACTTCCTTATCTGATGGCTGATTTTCTGAAAGAGTTATTTCTTCGATATTTTCTATTCTCCGGGTAATTAATTTTTTTAAAAATTCTGGAAATGTCGCGGAAATAAATGCTACTTTTGCACCCAATTTTGTTAATAATTTGGCGGTTGCAAGTGTTAAACCAACAATTCGCGGCTGGAAAGCATGTATTTCATCATAGATGACGATACTATTTTCAAATTCTAAATATAAAAATTCCCACCCTGGCCCTTTTAATCCAAATTTCAACAACTGGTGTGGGGTGCATATTCTAACAGGGTAGTATATTTCCTTAGATAGTGACGATAACTCTCTTGCAAGTTTTTGTTTTTTCTTTTCAGCTTCTTTGGCGTCTATGTCTTCTGAAATTTCGTCATCAAGCAAGTTGTAAAAATAAAACAACGAATTTGAATGCAAAACACCTATTTTGTCTTTATTATCACTGAAAATTTCGCAAAATCGTTCATGCATTTTGTTTATTGAAGCTTGATATGGTAAAACATAAAAAAGTCTTGAATTTTCGCAATAATTGTTCTGAGCCCATAAAATCGCAGCTTCTGTTTTTCCAGAACCTGTTGGTGCAATTAATAACATATTTTTTGATGTATTGCTGCATTTTTCTTGAAAAAATCGTGGACTGTAATCTTTCAATGCGGAATAGTTCTTAATATTCAAATTATCTTTTGGCAATGTATGGCCTGATGCAAGGTGGTCTGAGGCTCTTAGTATTGCCCTTAGTTTTAATGCTAAAATTCTCTGTTCAAGTGAAAACTGCTGCTGATTTGGGATAAAATTCCCACCATCCCCCCTCAGCCACTTGGTACATATTCCAATTCCATCACCAACAATTGATGATGGAATAAAGCTGCTACCAAGTATTTTTTGAAAATCAACGCATAATTTTTCAACTTCGCTGCTGTTTTCGTTAAATTCCTGTTTTATTGTTTTAAGAGAATTTGAATCTTGTTTATCAGAAATCTGTCCAATTGGAAGATTTTTTGAAGTTCCATTTAATGTCATAATATTTTTGTGGTGAGTTATAACCGCGAAAATCTGTTCGTCAGATAAATTAAACTGTTTTAAAAATGCAGCGGAGATTATTTCATGACGGTTTCCGCCCCAATTTTTGGCATTACCAATTAAAACATTTTGAAAGCCTGTTGCAGCTTTTCCAATATCATGGTATAAAAGAGGGATTTTTGAAAGATTTTTTAAATTTTCTCTTTCAAATTCTGAACAGGGCAAATTTTCAATTAGTTTAAGTCCGGTTTCGTAAGTTAATGTGCTGTGTTCAAATAAACTTTCTCCACTGCTTTTTGCGAGTAATTTCATTCTTCACACCCCAATTTGTGAAGGTAAATAACTTCATCGCAATTATTAATGGTATATAGATTATCTCTTTTTATTAGAATTCCTTCTTTAGAATTTGGAACGATTTGGTACAGAATTGGGGGAACCGCAGGTTTTCTGATATTTCCTGTTATTTCTGTATCATAATAATCAACGTATCGTATTAAACGTCCACCAATATCCGTGCAAGGGTAGGGTATAAGTGTGGGTTTGATAAGACCTTCGTCCACAGGTTCAATTTCGATTTCTTCTATTTTTGTAATCCACGAAATGTCTTGAGATCTTCCAAGTACCGGAACACCAACTGGGCTTAAAAAGCAGCTTTTTAATTCAAGGTTGGTGAGGTATATATCAAGAACTGGATTTACATGGAATTCCCTGTTTGTTATGCCGGGTTTTGGGTCTTTAGTAAGATTTCCCGTATCTGTTATTTTCAGCCTGCTTAAACTCTCCAAATCATCCCCCTTACCACCATATTCGTATTTAAATCCGATACGTGTTTCATCTATTTTCAACGGCCTTCCAAGACAGCAACTTATCAAGCCAACTATCGTGGAGTATGACGGAACTGGAGCACACAAAGTATTATTTGCATTGATATTTGGATGTTTAAATGTTGAAGTAAATCCTTCAAAACTTATATGGAGGGCTTTCATATTCCCACCTATTTTTCAAATATTTCCTGGTTTATAAATGAATTAACAGCGTTTCTTGGAGCATCAAGTACTAATTTTCCATTTAACTGCTCTGATAAGTTTACTAATTCGGGTTCATTTTCTAAATATCCTTTTCTAATGCCCAAATAGATTTTTCCAGGTATTCTATCAGAATATTCTTCAATTATTTCTTTTAATACATCTACTTTAATTAAAACGCCTTCATCTTCCTGAACAAATATTTTGTTAAATATTGGGTTTCCGCCATTTAATCCTGCTAAAAGGATTACTTTTGGAGAAATGTCCGTACCAAATGACGCCTGTTTGGAACCCCCTTCAAGGACTGAAATAGCTTTTAATATTCCAGAAATTCTCTTACACCTTTGTTTTTCGAGGTCTTTTAGCTGGTATATCTTCCAGTCTTTTTCATCTTCAACGCTGACTTCTTCAATTAATCCTTCTTTTAAATATTTTTCAGCAAATGGCATATCAAGTTCAATACGGTCCCCACAATTATTAAATACTCCAACCCTATTGCAGTCAATACTAAATAGGCCCTGTAATGCAGTGTTATAAAATTGGGTACTGTATGGTTGAGGAGTTCCTTCTTTTAAGTGTACAAATCCATCATCTACTGAAATATTACCTTTTTTTCGTAAACCTTTTAAAATGGAAGCTACAAAGGGTGACGCTCTGATTACAGCTTTTACTTTTTCGCTATTTTCTCCTTTTTTGGAACTTCTGGCTTCCATGTATCCAAATAAATCATCTTCAGGAAATACTACGGGGTTTAACTCTCCAGCAATTTTGTTGGTGTTTCCCTTTTCATTTCGGTCTATTGCCCGTAAAACACTTGGTTTCCAGTTATTTTCATTTACAGCAGTATTTCTAAGCCATCGTTTCCATGCTTGGGCAGAAACGTAAGGCAGTGTGTATTTTCCTTCTTTAAGTCTTTTAACAACGGATAATGTTTTGTCTTCCCCCATCCCTAAACCAGCACCGTTTAAAAAGCTGGATTCTGCATTAATTAGTATGGTTCCTGTAATGTGGCTTGTTTTCATAGTTATTCCCCCAGATTTTTGTTGTATTTTCGATATAATTCTGCAAAACCAAGTCTTACCTGGTATAATAATTCACGAATTTGTTTATCCCCTTCATCATCGGTTATAAACTCAAACCATCCATCATAATTGAGTTTTAAGTCATCACAATCATATATCTCTGCGATTTTTGCAAAACTGTTTTCTAACCACTGCTGGTTGAGTTTTTTGAAATCATCGAGAATATTTTTTTTAAACCTATCGATTCCCCTTCCAAGCCCTTTTTCACCATCAACCACGTAATAATTAAAATAAAGCTCTGCAAAAGATTTTATTTTGGGATTCATTAATTTTGAATCTATTTCCAACATTTTTTTACACCTCCTGACGATTGTAAATATAATAAATTATTGGCCTGTAATCTATCGCTCTTGAAACTTTTAGATACGTATTATCCGGGTTAAAAAGTGATAAATATTCATCATACGTTGCTTTTCCATCCAATAACATCTGAAAAATTGTTTTTTTAACTGCATTTTGATATTCGAATTTGTAGAATATGTCACTTTTTTTTAATTTTTCAACATCTTTTTCAGGGGTTGCATCTAAAAGTTCTTTTGCAACGTTTTTAGCAAAATTGAGAGCTGTTTCACTTCTCCCAACGATGTTTTTTTGATAGTATTCGTAGAGTGTAACGCTGACTCCGGCACTTTTTTTGTACGGGTATAATTCTATAATATCTTCGTTATTTGAGATAGAATCAAGCAATCTACCCTTATCTTTTTCAACAAGACTTAAAAATTCGTTTTTTATACTTTCATTTTCATGAGCAAGGTTCCAGAGTAATTTTATTAAATTATTTGGTATTTCTAAAATATCGCACCGTGGACTGTCTCCTGAATTTGAAAATATCCAGTAATAAATTACTTCATTTTCATAAATCTCATTTACAAATTTTAAAATATTAAGAAAATTTGAAAAAATCTGTTTTGTGCTGTCTTTTTTTCCATAAATCTCGGTGCTTTCCAAATCTACCCGGTTGAGATTTTCTTCCACATTTTTGTTTATTAAAAGACCCATCATCTGTTCAGATGTACTTTCAATGCATGTTAAATTTCCTTTTAAAAGCATTGTAGACATTGGGATAAACTGTACTGCATAAAGACATTTCGGACATAAGTTTGGCAGTTTGGATGCACAGGAAAGTGCATGGGCTCCACTACCTGCGGTACCGATTAACGGGAAAAAGTCCCTTCCAGCTTCTTTTATTTTTTTATCATTTTTTTTAAAGCCAGTTTTTTCAAGGATTTTTTTCCACGATTCATCCATGTTAAAATCATGTTTTGCACCGCATATTTCACAAATTTGGTCACCTTCAACTCCGATATGGGTAACCAGTTCTTTTAAAAATTCTTTATAAAGTTCTTCATTTTTCCCTTTGTAAGCGTTCTGGTACAATGGACCGTTAGTTCCAAAAACCATGGTGTAGCTTTTTAAGGATTTGTTTATCAATGGAATATTATTTTCAATTAAAACTTTCTCAAAATCAGATTTTTTAAGGTCTGATAATGAATTAACTTTGCTTAAACTTGCAATGCAGCATAAACCATGGTCTACAAAAGCATTACCTGTTCGAGAACTGATTGAATTTACCACTAACTTTCACCCCCATTCTTAAAAAATCACAATGGTAATTTATATAATCAGTAATTATATATAATTTTGTAGTATTATGTGGGATAATAAGATTATATTAAGATTGAAATTTGTGCTTTTTTAAGTAAAAATAAGACCTTAGAGGGATATACATGAGAGCAAAATTGGAGTTAAAAACAGAAAAAAATACGTTAATTCCATTTAATCACCAATACCATTTAGCATCAATGATATATGGTATGTTAAATACGGGAAACAGTGAATATGCTAAAAAACTGCATGAGTATGATAAATACAAATTTTTCACATTTTCATGGCTTGATATTCCAAACAGGACGTTTTCTAATGGTGGGCTGATTTCAAATGACGGGAGATTATTTTTAAAACTGAGTTCACCAAATGACGAGTTTTTATTTAATTTTGTTCAGGGACTTTTTGAAAAAGAAGAATTAACTGTTGGAAATATAAAAATGAAGCCTTCAGAAATTATTGTTGAAAAAATTCCAAGCTCATTTAATGCTTTAAAAACTATTTCGCCAGTTTATGTAAAAACTCAAGTTGAGCAGGATGGTAAAAAATCTGTAAAAGACCTTGTTCCAAATAATTCTAAATTCTATGAAAATTTAAAAACAAATCTTAAAAACAAATATGAATCATATTATGGTAAAAAATGTGATTTGGACTTTCAAATCGAGATATTGGATTATAAAACAAAACGTATGAATATAAAAAACACGTTTCATGTGTGTTCCAACATGAAATTTGAAATTTCTGGAGATTATAACCTTATAAAATTTGGTTATGAATGCGGATTTGGTGAGAAAAATTCAATGGGTTTTGGAATGGTTGAAAATTTTTACAAATAAAACATTAAATGGAAAATCTAAAATATTTGTTCATTGGATTTTGTGTAGTTTAATTATGTATTATATTTGTAACGGGGCTAAAAAATAGAAAAGTATATATAGCTGAATCGCTTAAGTACAAGTGCGAGCAGAGGTGGTTGAGCTTGGCCAAAGGCGCCGGACTTGAAATCCGGTTCTCCACTGGGGAGCGGGGGTTCAAATCCCTCCCTCTGCGTTTTCTTTTTAAAATGATTTTAAAGCATATCTCAAAAGACCAATTGGTAAAGTATAGTTCTTTTTTTCGTAGCTCAATTTTAAGGCTATTGGACTTTAAATTTAACCGTATACCGCAACCGGTATTTTGCATTGTTAACCAAAACATTATTTTTCATTTATATACTCAATAATCCGGTTGTGCGTTTTCATCGGTTTTTTAGTCCGGTGCATACATTATATTTTTTACACAATTTAGCTTTCAATTCTTTCAAAAACGAATTTAAACAGTTATTTCAATAAATTATAAATAATATAAGCTCTTTTATTTAATCAGGTATAGTAAATTTTTTTAATTTTTATTTTAAATTGGCAGACATATTTTCTATTTTTCAAGGATTATTTCGACATTTTTAAATATCGTTTTTATAATATTTTATGTGATAATTTAGATAAGGTAGGATTTTTTGGATTTTATTATTGGGCAGTTTAGTGTTTTAATCGGGAATTTAGTGGGGCATATGATGGTAAATACGCAAGAAAGTCAGAGATGTAACATGTCGATATGGGGTCTTATTATTAATGTAATATCATGTTTTATGGACGTTATCAAGCATGCATATTTAGTTATTATACATACAATTCGTGGATGTTGGGCAGTACTAAATAATAATCCCAAAAAATTAGTAAAAATGATTTGCACAATACCTGCAGTTATCTTCGTCATAGTTCTTCAGATAATATATGTAGTATATAGAATATTCGTATTATTTTCAAATTTTATTGTCATAAACGCGTTTAAACGTGAATTATATCGAGTAATTCCAACTTTTTTTAAAAATTCAGGAAGTGATTCAAAACTTGTGGAATCAGAATTTAGCGATTCAGTTATATTGAATATTTTTTTTATAGTTTTATTTCTGGTGTTATCTCTAATACATTTGGGCATTACGCAGAATATTTTATATTCTTCTTTTAATCAGTTTTTTGGGTCTTTTGAATGCCATAGTGTGCTACAAGTCGGAGCCACTTTAATAAATGATATAAACGTAGGTAATTCAATGGAGGATAAAACAAACCAATATGATATATATTCTATAATTGCAATTTTGGGTTTCGCGTATATTTCGATATTGGGCTATTTAAAAACTAAAAAAGTATACGTGGGGCAAGATATCGATAGCAATGGTGCAATATATTTTAGTATTATAACTATAGTAGACAACATTTTATTTTTAATCGTGCCCTTTTTAATAATTTATTTAGCATTATTCCCTACAACAGGCTATTTAGAAGTGTCATTTTTAATTTTAACATTTATAGCATCATTATTTTTTAAACGTTCACGTAAAATATATAAAAAGAAGTTAAAATCTTATGACTTTATAGATAATTTTAACAATACTCCAGAAAAGATATTTGAGCTAACTTCAGAGAATACCGACAATGTTGAATCAAATTACTCAGAAGAGAACATTAAAGCAGTAACTCGTGCAAGAATTGATTTTGAAAAGTCTTTACGGGCATTATATGATGCAATGTTCCGATTTGTAATTTTGAGCATGCATAAGTTAGATAAATTCATTATACTGGGGTTTATGAGGAATAAAGTATTTTCAGATGGCATAGTGATTTTATCATTAATCGTACTCTATTGTGGCATAGTTAATAATTTTAACATATTTTCAATTATGTATTTACTGGTCAGTCAGATATTTTGGTATTTCACATTATCCCTGATTTCACACGGAATTCCCAAAAAAACATCGGATATTTATTTTAATAATAATTTGGAACCCATGAAAAAAGTTTATATAATCTATGAAAATCCCGACGATGAACATATCGTGGTTGTAACTGAAAAGAATCATATTCAACGAATCTTTAAAAATTCAATATGTAAAGTGGAGTAAGATCCAAGTAATACCTTTTTAAAGGTAAGATTGATGTTGTAGGTTATTAGCCTACTATTATTCAATATTACTAAGGATTTTCCTTAATAACTCAATCAAAGCCTTACTGAGGGCAGGTATTTCTTGGCTCATATTCACACCTTTAATTTTTAATACAATTCCATCTAAAGCATGATTATTTTTGATTTAAACGCTATAAATATATTATGATTGGTTTCAAAGGTAAAAACCAAACAAATCGTTAAAAATATATATTATGATTTAAAGAATATAATTGTCTAATCATGAAAGTAGAGAAGGTATAGCCTTCCTCTTTAAAAATGAGGTGACAAAACTAATACGTAAAAGCAGACTTTGTAAGTTTGCTAATAGTGGGCAGATACTTGGAAGTAAGTCCACCTTTTTATGCAAGGAAATCTAAAGCAACACATTTCTAAAGCATACATTTTTTAAACTTTTGAAAAATAAATTCTATTAAATATTCAGGAAACTCTTTTAAACGATTTATTTAATTATCAGTTATTCTTTTAACTCATTTTTCAGGTTTAATCGGTACATAAATGATTAATCCGGAATAGTAACTCTTAACGAATTTTTAATTTAAATACATCTAAAATATTCTTAAATTTTAAATCATGAATACTGGTTTTCAAACTGTTTATATTTTGATATAAACTTTTCAAAAAGTTAAAAAAAGAAAAATATTTGTTTTTAACGAGTTATTAAATTAAAACCGGCCCATTTTCTGTCCATTTTACAGTTATTGGTTCTTCTGGCAATTCATCCAAAGTTTTAAAGTATTCTAATGCAGCCTGTGTTCCAAATCTATCAGAACCTGCAATATAAATTAACTGGTACGTTTTAATGAAGTTTCCAACTTGAACTTGAATATTTTTAACCTGAATCACTCCTTTATTTTCCCCAGGATAATCGTTTGAAATTGATATTCTAAATTCTGAATCGTACTTTTCAGCAAGCGCATTTGATAAAGGTCCACCAACAATAATCGTATCTCCACTGATTGTGTAACCACTTGCATTGTAGATGTTTTCTCTTAATTCTCCCGCGTATTCTTCATCAATTTCGCTTCCATATACAACTTCTGAATCTGAAACTATACTTTTAATTACTGATGAATTAATTCCATCAGCAAGGTCTGAACTGTAGTGTTTTCCACTATTTCGGGATGGTAAAGAAGAACTTGGGACTGCAACGGTGAAGTTTACAGTTTCATTTGAATTTACGTTTCCCGCATTATCATTTGCAACTACGGTTATTACATAGTTACCATTTGAAAGGCTTCCAGTAGTTCCGGTATAGAACTCCCCATTTAACATGAGAGTTACGTTTTTCACACCTTCGATTTCAGCAATAACTGATGAAATTCCGGATAATGAATCATTTGCTGTTACATTTATTGAAACTGAGTCTGTAGTATATGTTGTTTCATTTGTTGGAGTGTTAATTTCAACTTTTGGGTTTATAGTATCCACGGTGAAGTTTACAGTTTCATTTGAATTTACGTTCCCTGTAGAATCGTTTGCGTAGATTTTGATAGTGTTTAATCCTTCACTAAAGTTAAATGTTGAATTTACGAAATATCCTGAAACATTTTCTAAAGTAATATTTGTAGTACCGTTTATTTCAGCTTTGACAGTTACATTTGTAATATCTGTTACTGAAACGTTTAAAATGTTACTGGTTCGGTTATAGTAACCTGGTTCTGTGTTAATTTCAACTTTTGGGTTTATAGTATCCACGGTGAAGTTTACAGTTTCATTTGAATTTACGTTCCCTGTAGAATCGTTTGCGTAGATTTTGATAGTGTTTAATCCTTCACTAAAGTTAAATGTTGAATTTACGAAATATCCTGAAACATTTTCTAAAGTAATATTTGTTGTACCGTTTATTTCAGCAATAACTGAAATATACGATCTTGAGTCATTTGCTGTTACATTTATTAAATCTGAACTCGTGTTATATAATCCTCCATTTAACGGAGTGTTTATTGAAACTTCTGGAGCAGTTTTATCCCATAAAAGCGGCAGGAAATCTATCTCAGAACTCGTTATAATGTACGGTTCATCACAAAAACCATCTCCGTCTGTATCATTCTGTGTTTCAGACCAGCCTGTTCCGTTTGGAGTAAGCCAGTAGTTTCCACCGCCGAGTTCTTTTGATGTGTTCCAGTAGTTTTGACTGGTTGAATAATAATTGTTCGTGTTATTGAATAAATTGTTGTATATTTTATTATTTACAGAGGAAGAAATGCGAATGCCTGACCAAAAACTTAAATCCAAATTATTGTTTGTAATTTCATTGTTTGTAATTTCATTGTAATCTGAGTTACCTTGTAAAGAAATACCATTACGGCGGTTTGAATTAACAGCATTGCCCATAATAAAATTACTTGATGAATCAGCTATCATCATACCTGTACCATGGTTTGAATTAACAGCATTTCCTGTAACGGAATTATTTCGGGAATGATACAAAGTAATTCCATACTCATTTAAATTAACAGCATTTCCTGTAACGGACGTATTTGAAGAACTTAGTAAGTAAATCCCACGTTCACTGTTTGAATCCACAGTATTGTTTATTACGTCATTATTTGAAGAAGAATCTAAACAAATACCTTGATACATATTTAAATTCGCACTATTATTTTCAATCTTACAGCCTGTTACATTCATTAAGTGAATACCTCGATAAAAATTCGTCACATTAACGTTTTTTATCGTAATATTTGAAACTCCGTTGGCATAGATACCATTTGAATTATAAATATGTGACCCGATTATGGAATATCCATGGCCATCAAGTGTTACATTATCACAATTAATGGTTATTGCACTGCCACTACTACAATTAATACCACATGTTAAAACATACGTTCCATTCGTGGTGATAATATAAGGAGTGCTATTTATTGCAGTATCTTCTGCAGATATACTTGAAATAACTGCTAAAAATACAATTAACGATAAAAGAACAGTTTTAAAGTTTAAATGTTTCATAATTTCCCCCTATTTTTGTTGAATAATGTAATTTTAAAATGGTAGTCTAAAATTTTTAGGAAAATTTCCTTGAAAAAAACTAATGATTGATTTTTACAACCATATAAAAAATAATATTTCTGGTATATCTACCTTTTTAAAACGTTTTTTAAGGGAACAACGTTCAAAGTTTAGTTGATACCAACAAGGACTAATCATAAAGAGTAAATTTTTTAAAAAAACGAAGTTTTGATTTAAATAAATACAGATTTAATTTTAAAAGAGTATTTAAAAATTAAAGATTCCAACTGTAAAATATTTCATAAAAGTTAATTCATTTTAAATTATCATTCAAAGCATCTTCAACAGTATCGTAGTTAATAACCGCTTCTTTTACCCAATTTGGAGTAAAATTATCATTTTTTAAATAATAAAGTGCGCGTTTGTCTAAAATATACGTTACTGAGTAGTCATTTACTGAACGGGTGGTTCTCCCGTATGATTGGATCATCTGGGTTACTGCTTTTCCAAAATACCAGTTTGGGTCTTTCCTTCGCCTTGCAGAAACCTGTTCGTCGCCTGCTAAAAAGGGGACCTTAAAGATAATCTGAAATCTTGCTTTATCATCTTTAAAATCAACTCCGGTGTGGAGACTTGGGGAAATTAAAACACTGTTATTTTTCTTTTCATGATAATATAAGCCTGAATCAATAGTTTCTATTCCATCAATAAGATTTCCCATCGAGGTTACTTTTATCATCCTGTTTTTATGAATCGAATTTTTAAAAATATCATTCATGAGTTTATTTGATGAAACGTGTATAATTCCACGCTCATTTTCATGATTTTTTAATATTAAATCCAATTTTTTAACAGCTTTTTTGAAATGGTCCTTTTTATTCAAATTTTCATAATTCATGTTAAATTCGTTTATTACTTTTAATGGCCTGTTTTTAACCGGAAAAGATGCTGGAACGGTTACAACTGCATAATCTTTTTCATCAAATCCGAGGTCTTTCATGTGCTGCTTTGAAAGCGTTGCAGATGATAAAATATAGAACTCAGCTTGATTAAACAGTTCTTTTTTTAATTCTTTCACGTCAATTGGCTTTAAAATGATTTTTTCCAAGTGTGTTCCAACATTTTTTCCATAATTTTTTTCAACGTGTGTTGGAATCCATTTGGCACCCATTTCGCCAGATTCCTGAATCTTTTCAATCCTGTATAAATCATCAAACAGACTTATGGCATATTTCAGTCTTTTGTGGTATTTTTCAATAGAATCCATAAATCTTGTAATTTCAGACTCATAAAGGTCCATATAACTTGATGGTAAAAATAATTTAGAATAATGGATTAATTTATGCTTTCTTTCTAAATTGGTCATGTTTACGATATTTTTTTCATCCTTAACTTTCATAAAAAAGATATCTTTTGAAACTAACTCTTTATCAAGGAGTATTCTTGTATCACTGTAAACAGTGTTTTTTAAAAATTTTAAAAGTTCAGTTTCCCCTTCATAGATATTTTCAAATGCTGCATCGACTGCATAGTTTATAATATCTTTAAAATATAGATTTACTGGTAAAATTCCATTCCATTTTTCTTTTGGAAAGTTAACTTCTTTTTGTTCTTTTAAACTCTTTCTTAAGTTTTCTACACGTTTTTTTGTAATTTCAATCGTGTAGTGGTTCATTAATGTATCTTCAATATTGTGTGCTTCGTCAATTATGCACAAAGTCCTGTTTTCAAAGCCTACTTCTTCGTTAGGGACTGCAAGGATAAAATAAGCCATATTCATGCATGCAAAAGTAGATTCCAAAGCCTCTTTTTTAGCAACTTTGTATTCACAAATTCCTTCAAAATTGCATTTCGTGTTTTTAGCAATCTTGTAGCAGTCTTCGCAGGTTTTTGGTTTATATTCCTCAGTAGTTTTTCCTTTTTTCGCATCTTCCTTCTTTCTTAAATTGTAGAGCCATTCCCAGGATTTGCAATGGTAATTTGCACGTCCTTTAATTACGCGTACTTCTGGAAACTCGTCCGAATACTGGTTTTGAAGCATTTTTGTTGAAGTTAAGACAAAAGCATTATTATTTTCATCTAAGGAATTTAAAATTGAACCAACCGAGATATTGTAAAGTGATTTTCCAGCCCCTGTTGGCGCATTTAAAACAATTATTTTCTTACCGTTTGAAATATGGCCTAAAATCTCCTCAATTTTTTCTTTCTGGTACTTTCGCCAGTATTTAAAGTCCGCAGGGATATTTTTTAGCATTTTTGGAGATTCCGGTATCATCAGTTTCACTTTGGTTTATTTGCTGGCTTTTAATTTTTGTTCTGGATTATCTTTATCTTTTAAAGTTTAAAAACTACCTCTTTTTATAGCCTTATTTTATAATATAATTATGTTATTTTTAAGAAATTTTAACTGATTTGGAGGGAAAATCATGAAAACTATTGGATTAATCGGGGGCCTTAGTTGGGAGTCCACTCAAGAATATTATAGAATTATAAATCAATCTATTCGGGATAAACTTGGAGCTCCCCACTCGGCAAAATGTATTCTTTATTCTGTTGATTTTGCAGAATTTGATAAATTATCCCATGATGAAGAATGGGATGTTATTGCAGAAAAACTTACAGATATTGCCAAAAAGCTTGAGAAAGCAGGGGCAGAAGGAATTGTAATATGTACAAACACAATGCAC
Source organism: Methanococcus mangrovi (assembly GCF_054506835.1). Taxonomy (NCBI): domain Archaea; kingdom Methanobacteriati; phylum Methanobacteriota; class Methanococci; order Methanococcales; family Methanococcaceae; genus Methanococcus; species Methanococcus mangrovi. Next base: position 510,003 of record NZ_CP197114.1, read on the forward strand.
AATGTTGCAGATTTGGTTTCAGAAAATATAAATATTCCCCTAATTCACATTGTAGATGCAGTTGCAGATGATATTAAAAAGAAAAATATCAAAAAAGTGGGGCTTTTGGGTACAAAATTTACAATGGAACAGGAATTTTATTCTGGAAGATTAAAAGAAAAACATGGAATAGATGTAATAATTCCATCTGATGAAGAAAGAGACGTAGTTCATAATGTAATTTATAAAGAGCTGGTTTCTGGAATCATAAATGAAGAATCCAGACAAAAGTACTTAAAAATCATAGATAATCTTGTAGAAAACGGGGCAGATGGAATAATACTTGGCTGCACTGAAATTCCCCTGCTTATAAAACCGGAACACTGCAGTACTCTTATTTTTGATACTTCTAAAATACATGCAAAATCAGCCGTTGAATTTGCTTTAAAAGATTCTGAGTTATACTAAAAAAGTTAGGAAAACGCGCGTTTAAAATCATATTTATTATTTATGTAACATATTCATTGAAAATATAAATACCTCATATTAATCTTTGTTTGGGGCAAAGGATAAATATGGTTCAAAAAGAAAGTTAAAGTGTCGAGAAGGGTTTTTGGTTCCCTGATCGGTATAATGTGCATATTAAACCAATGATACGCCTTAGTTATAGACCTATCATCTAAAGTCCGTAGTAATACACAAAAATCCCCGAAATAGATACTTAATTAAAAAAATCAGAAATTCTCCCCAAATTTTTTTTAAAACATTTCAATTTTTTTAAAAATTAAAAAAGTTCTTTAAATTTCCAAAAAATTTAAAAAATAAAAATAATAGTTATTTACTTAAATTTATTTATTTTCTCTTTTTTCTCTTTTCATTCTTCTAATTCTTTTTTTGTAGTGTTTCCATCTCATTTGTCCTTTCTTTTTCCATCTTCTTGAACTTCTTTTTATATTCTCACGCTCCATCTTTATTTTTTAAGAATTACTGGCTCCATTTACTTTTTTCAACGACGATTGAACCGTCTTTTACTTTAGGTGCCACATTTAATGCGTCGATTTTAAATGATTCATCAAGTAAAGCTTCATCGTTGTCTCTGAGTACATTTTTTGTTTCGAGAATGTGGTACTCTTCCTCAGTTTCAAGGTCGAAGTTTTCTAAAACTTCTGAAAGCTGAGCAACGATTTCATCTGCTTGTTTTTGAATTTTTTCAACATTAATCATAATATCACGAACTGTGATTATTTTAATAGGCCCAGATTGTTAAGTGCATTTTGCAATTTTAATTTATTGCTTTCTGCCATTTCACAAAGAGGTAACCTTAACTCACCTGAAGGCATTCCAAGCATGTTCATCGCAGTTTTAATTGGTATTGGGTTCGTCTCGATAAACATTAACTTCATTAGTGGAAACAATTTGTAGTGAATCTCTTTTGCTTTGTCAAATTTGCCCGCATTTGCATAATCGACCATTTGAACGAATTCTTTTGGTGCGATATTTGCAACAACGCTGACAACACCTTTTCCACCAAGGGACATTATTGGCAAAGTCAACTCATCGTTTCCAGATAATACGTCAATGTTGCAAGAGTCCAGTACCTCAGAAACTTGGGATAAGTTTGGGTTAGCTTCTTTTACGGCTGTTATATTACTGTATTCTTCAAATAAGTATTTAATGGTTTCTGGTTCTATGTTTAACGCAGTTCGTGAAGGAACGTTGTATAGAACAATAGGCACGTTGATGGAATTTGCAATTTCTCCAAAATGCCTTTTCAAGCCTTCTTGACTTGGTTTATTATAGTATGGGGTTATTAATAACACTCCATCCACGCCGACATCCTCAGCATATTGTGAGAATTCCAGTGCTTCCGAAGTTGAATTAGAACCGGTACCTGCAATCACTTCGACTCTGCCGTCTACGAATTCAACAGTTTTTTCAATGACATTTTCGTGTTCTAATGGTGTTAATGTTGGTGATTCACCAGTAGTTCCAACAGGAATAACTCCAGTAACTCCATTTTCAATTAAAAAGTCAATGTTGGTTCGTAGTCCGTCGTAGTCTACTTTACCGTCTTTGAATGGAGTAATAATCGCAGGATATACACCTTGCATAATTACACCCTTATGCGTTCATTTTTTTTACTTTAGCAGTAACGTAACCTGCTATTCTATTTCTCAAGGTTTTTGTCGAGATCATTGCAACTTCTGAAACAGCTTTTTTGTTTTCTTCAAAATCGCTTGTGAACTTATCTGCAAATTTCTCGATGAGTTCTTCGCCGGTTCTTTTGATGAACGTCTGTCTTATTCTTCCCAAGGTATCACCTTATGAAACTTCGATATCTTGTTTCATTTTATATTACACATCTGTAATTATGATTTATATATTTAGCTAAGTTTACCTTTCAATGCTGTCTTTTTGGACTTCTTTATTGTAGTCCATAAGAATTTTCATAACTTTTAAGGCCACTTCGGGTTCTATGTGGTGCTTATCACACATCAAACGTGTTTTTTCGCAGATTGCATCTTCTCTTTTAGGGTCGAAGACACAGGTTCCAAGTGACTTTTTAAGTGCAGCAATTTCAGGTGCGAAACTGGTTCTTTCAGCAATCAATTCGATTAACTGTTCATCAATTTCGTTAATTCGCTTTCTAATTTCTTCGAGTCTTTTTTCCGAAGAATTTGACATAAGTATCTCCACGAGCAATAAATAGAATTATCAGAAGAAGTATTGAAATGTATATTATTTAAACTTAACTATGGTTTTTTAAAACATCTAAGAAATGAACTTAGGCCATGAACTCAATGGGGCTTTTTCCATTGTTGGTGAGCCAATTTACAAACATTTCCGCGTATTTTAATTTTTTCACTTTAACTTCATCGGCAAGTTCGACGTCATTTTCAATGTTTGGGCGAGAATATTTCGTGACATAGATTCCAAAGTCCATTCCACAGAGTATTATTTTTTTAGCGCCAAATTCTTCTGCTAAAAAACAACACCTATCCCCGTCAGTAAACCCTCCATAATTTACGAGCAAATCAAATTTTTTTGGGAATTGGGTACTTCCAACAATGTTTTTTAGTAATTTAATGTATTTTTTAAGTTTATCGATATTGTCTCCATGAGCATGAGCTACAACAATTGAACCAAGATTGTTGCTCTCTAAAATTGAATCAATATCCCCATCTAAATCAGAAACAATAATATCTGGAACTATATCTTCTTCAAGAAGTGCTTTTGTAGCTCCATCTGCCGCAATAATTGTGATATCCGAATCAATATTTTCTTTTAATTTTAAAACATGTTTTTTAAGAGAGGGACCTGCACCAAAGATATACACTTCTTTTCCAGAGATTTTTTTGGAAATTTCGGTTAAATCAACATTATTTTTAAAATTTTTAATCATTTCTTCAAGGATTTCCGCACTTTTTAGGTCCTCTTCGAATCCATATCCAAAATCATCAAGTATTTTTTTGTAAAAAGAATCCCATGTCTTTAAATCCATTTTTATCGCTCTATATCTAATTTACATTAATTTCGCTTGAAAGTGTTTTAATTTTTACATTTTCAATGTATTTTTTTGCAATTTTTCCTAAATTAATCAATTCAGTTTCACTAATTGGTTTTATTTTGGCCAATTCTTTATCGTATGAATGTTCTTGGTCAAACTGCTGGATAGAGTACAAATCGCAGTCTTTAACAGTTTTTGCAATTTCTTCAATATCTGATTTACCCATTAATTCTGGAATAAATGTAGTTCTGCATTCTACAAATATTTTATTGTTTTTACAGGTGTTTACTATTTTTAAGATGTTTTCTTTGATTTCTTTTTTGTATCCTGTAATTTTCTCGTAATTTTCAAATCCTGCTTTTACATCTATTGCAACATAATTTAATAAATTATTTAAAATAAGTTTTTCAACTAAATCCGGGTTTGTTCCGTTGGTATCAAGTTTTACTGGAAAACCTTTTTCTTTTGCAATTTTTGCAAGTTCTAAAACTGCTTCTGGTTGAAGGGTTGGTTCTCCACCGCTTATTACAAGTGCTTCAGCAAACATCAAATCCATGCTGTTAAAAACTTCTTCAGCAGTCATTTCAGATACATTTGTGGTGATATATTCGTAATTTTGACAGTAGCCACATTTCATGTTGCATCCGGATAAAAAAACAACAGCAGATGCATGTTTTGGATAATCAATTGTCGAAAGTTCTACGATTCCAGATATTTTCAAAATTTCACCAGTGCCCATATGTGTTTTATATAAAACAGTTACTCCTATAATATATAAAAATAGATGATTTAAATATTTATTAAGGTGGTTTTTCATGGAAATAAAAATACTCGTGGACAATACTGCAAAAGGAAAGTTTTTAGCACAGTCTGGATTTTCAGCAATTATAAAAGAAGATGATTCTAAAATTTTATTTGACTGCGGACAAAGCGCACTGGTTTTTGAAAATAATTTAAAATTGATGAATGAAGATGATAATTTTGACGCAATAATCTTTAGCCATGGCCACTACGACCACACGGACGGATTTAATTATTTTATTGAAAAATACAGGGAAAATTTAGACGTTCCAATTTATATTCACGAGGCTTCGTTTGTTGACAGGTATCATGGGAAACGGTACATTGGAATCGATGAAAACATAAAAGATTTCTTAAAAAATTATAAAAATCTAAAACTTGTAGAAAAACCAGTTAAAATTTCAGAAAATTTAATAATCTCTGGAACAATTCCAAGAAATAATTATTATGAACGAGAAGACTTTGAAAAAATAGAAAATGATAAAAAAACAGAAGATATCATAATTGACGACATGTTCATTATGGTAAAAGATATAATTCTTTCAGGCTGCACCCACAGTGGAGTAATTAACTGCATAACTCACGCAAAAACACTAAACGATGTACATGGGATTATTGGTGGTTTTCACATGGGGAGTGTATCTGATACCTACATAAATCAGGTTAAAAATTATTTAGCGAGTCAAAACTTTAGATTAATTTCACCAATGCACTGCACGGGCTTTAACGCTACAAAAGAATTAAGTTATATGCCAGGATTTAAATTTGGACACGTTGGAAGTGTTTTTGAAATTTAAAATTTTTCTATTTTTTTATACGATGTATCATATACAATACAAAAAGTATTATATACTGAACATACATATTACTCGAATTATCTTTAAGTTTTGTAAACCGAATTTTAAATAATTTAAAAAACTAAATATAAATTTGGAGAAATCATGAAACAGTTATCAATTAATAAACTGTATTTTGAGGGAATAAAAGATGCAATTCCTATATCCATAGGGTATCTTCCGATTGGTATTGCTTTTGGGGTTTTGGCAAAATCAATGGGAATTCCTTATGAGATTGCACTTTTAATGTCTTTAATCATATTTGCAGGTGCAAGCCAGTTTGTAGGAGTCAATTTAATTGCTATAGGGACTTCGTCTTTTGAAATAGTTTTAACCACGTTTATATTAAATTTAAGGCACTTTTTAATGTCGTCTTCACTTTCGCAGAGGATTGACTACACAAAATCTAAAAAATTTTTAAGTGTAATTTCTTTTGGAGTAACTGACGAAACTTTCGCAGTGGCTTCATTAAAAGAGGAACCTAAATTAAGACCTGAATTTTTATTCGGACTGAATTTCACTGCATTTTTTGCATGGAATTTTGGAACAATCCTCGGAATTTTTTTAGCAGAAAGCATTCCAAAAGAGATACAGAGCAGCATGGGAATTTCACTTTATGTAATGTTTATTGGGCTTTTAATCCCTGCAATAAGGCGTTCAAACAAGGTTTTAAAAATTGTAATGGTCGCAATATTCATCAGTTCAGTTTTGACGTGGGTTCCGTTGTTTAAATTTATTTCTACCGGTTGGATAATCATAATTACGACTATTTTGGCGTCATTTATCGGAGCTAAGTTTATACATGGTGATGGGGATGAGTAGGGAAGAAATGATATTATTAGTAATATTCATGGCACTTGTAACGTACATTCCAAGAATGCTCCCGATTGTACTTTTTAAAGATGCAAAACTGCCACACTTTTGGAGAGCATTTTTTAGCTATATTCCATATGCCGCTCTCGCATCGTTAATATTCCCAGGAATAATCTATTCGACAGGAAACATGTATTCTGCTATATTTGGCGCAGTTGTTTCTCTAATATTGGCCTATTATCGATTAAACGTGATAATTGTGGTATTTGGGGGAATAATTGGTGCATATATTGTGCATGTGCTGGTTTAAATTTTTAAAAATTGGAAAAATAAATGTCTAAAATATTTTAAAAAAGAATATTTGAAAAATTATTGGATTATTGCAATCGTATCGATTAAACTGTCGATATCTGCAGTTTCAACAATTTCTCCTTTGTTATATATTGCTCTTTTTACTTCTTTGATGTGTTCTTTGTTTAAAGCACCAAATTCGGTTTCAATTCCTTCTGAAAGGATTTTTTCGATTGTTTCAGCATCTGCTTCTTTGATAAATGCAGTTACTTTTCCAGCATCTTTTTTAAATTCTGGACCGATTTTGGATTTGTTTGGGGTTACTTCTGCAATTTTCTGTTCCAGGAGCGGTTTTCCAAGGTCTATTTCAAGTTCTTTAATTTTTAAAGATTTTTTAATATCTTCTGAAGCTTTTGAAAGAGCATTAAAATCTTTTTCATCGCTTACGTACATTTCAACTTTGTTTAATTCTGCGTTGAGCGGCATTCCTTTGTTTGATTTGTATCTTCTAATTGACGCAACCGTATTTTTCGCAACTTCTCCGACAAATTCGTTTTCTAAACTTATCAGACTTTCATCGGAAACTGGCCATGATATGTGCAAATCATCGATTTCGTAGATTTCTCCAACGATTTCTGCAAAGTGCGGTGTAAATGGCGTAAGTAATTTTACAGATTCTGTAATTACCTTGTAAAGCGTGTATTGCGCCATTAATTTTTCCTGTTTAGCGCTTTCAGATTCATCTTTACTGTAGAGTCTGTGTTTTACCATTTCAATGTAGTTATCGCAGAATTCGTGCCATAAGAATTTTTGAATTTCTACAACAGTATTTATTTTGTAATTTCCAAGGTCATCGGAAACTTTTGAAATTAAATTATTTAATTTACTCAAAATCCATAAATCAACAGGATTTTCAATTGAAATACTTTTTAATGATTTTAATTCAGAAATTGTTTCATCTGAGATGTTCATTTTTGCAAATTTACATGCATTCCATATTTTTCGCAAAAATCTTCCACCGTATTCAACTTCTTTCCATGCAAATGGAACATCTTTTCCAATGGTGCTGTTTGAGGCCCATAACCTTAAAGCATCTGCACCGTAAGTTTTGGTAATTTCTCCAGGTTCTACAACGTTTCCCCTGCTTTTACTCATTTTAAAGCCATCTTCCCCGAAAACCATTCCGTTAATTACGATTTCATCCCATGGTTTTTTTCCAGTAATTGCAAGTGACCTGACCATCGTGTAAAATGCCCAGGTTCTGATGATATCGTGGCCTTGAGGTCTCAATTGAACAGGGTAGTGTTTTTTGAAGAATTCTTCATCTTCAAGCCATCCTGCTATAACTAAGGGAGTAATTGAAGAATCCATCCAGGTATCTAAAACATCAGTTTCTGCAACAAGGTTTGAGTTTCCGCATTTGCAGGTGTATGGACTTTCTTTTGTTGGATCTATTGGTAAATCTTCAGGTTTAGCTACAATGATTTCTCCACATTCTTTACAGTACCAAACAGGAATTGGGGTTGCAAACAATCTCTGTCTTGAAATACACCAGTCCCAGCCCATGTCTTCGATCCATTTCATGAGTCTTGCTTTCATGTGTTCTGGAACCCACGATATTTCGTTTGCAGCGTTTTCTACTTCTTTTAATAACTTTGTAACGTTTACAAACCACTGGTCTCCAACAATGATTTCGATAGGTGTTTTACATCTCCAGCATGAACCAACATTCTGTTCAAGAGGGTCTTGTTTTATCATGTAATCTTCAGAAATTAAATCAGAAATAATTTCTTTTCTTGCATCATCGGACTTTTTACCCGCGTATTTTCCGCAGATTTCTGTTAATTGTCCTTTTTCATTGATTGCTTTTTTAACTTCCAATTTGTGCCTATTTACCCATGTAACATCTGTTTTGTCACCAAATGTACAGACCATTACCACACCGGTACCAAATTCTTGTTCTACATCGGAATCGGGGTAAACCGTAACTTCTTGATTAAATAATGGAACTCTAACGGTTTTTCCAATGATATCGCTGTACCTTTCATCTTCGGGATGCACAACAATTCCAACACAAGCAGCCATTAATTCAGGTCTCGATGTTGCAATTTCAAGGTATTTTTCAGCATTTTGTGCATACGGGAATTTTATGTAGTTTAATTTGGAAGTTCTTTCCTGATATTCTACTTCTGCAAATGCGATTGCAGTTTCACATCTTGGGCACCAGTTTACTGGGTGTTTTCCCCTGTAAATTAACCCTTTTTCGTACATTTTCAAAAATGCAGTCTGTGATTTTCTAACGTAGTCTGGATTCATTGTAATGTATTCTCTATCCCAATCGATTGAGATTCCAAGGGATTTAACTTGGCCCCTCATTTTTTCTACGTTTTCATCAGTCAATTCTACGCAGAGTCTTCTAAATTCGTGTCTATCAATGTCTGACTTTGTGATATTGTTTAATTCTTCAACTTTAACTTCTGTTGGAAGTCCGTGGCAGTCCCAGCCTTGAGGGAAAAGCACATCGTATCCATTCATTCTTTTAAATCTCGCAATAATGTCCATATACGTCCAGTTAAGCCCGTGTCCAAGGTGCATTCTACCAGTTGGGTATGGTGGTGGGGTATCTATAATGTATGGGGGTCTTTTTTCATCGTCTAAGAATTTGAATGTTTTTTCGTTTTCCCATTTTTCTTGAACTTTTTTCTCAAGTTCTATTGAATATTCTTCTTTTATTTCCATTATTTCCCTCAGATTTACGGTAAATCAACGTTTAAAATCGATAAGAATTTTTTGACATAATATAACATAATTAACAGAATATTGATATAATCATCATGAACTTGTGTTTTTTAAATTTATATTTGTAATGCAAGTAATAATAAAAAATAACAGATTCAGCTTATGAAAGATATCATCACCAAAAAATCAGATAACCCTCTTTTCATCATCATCCGTTCCTAAATAATATCTACAGGATATATAAAGGTTTATTTAACCTATTTAAATATTGTTTCTATATTAGTTTATTGGTTGAATGGTAAAATGATATTAAATCAGTCAAAGTATCTGATTTTGCCGGGTTTGGCCTGTTTAAATAAATAGTAATATATATTTTAAAAATGAATATTAAATTAATTAGAACGGGGTGAAGCCAATGGTTTACAAAAAAATTATTATGCCCACAGATGGATCAAAAATATCAATTGAAGCTGCAGAGCAGGCGATAGAATTAGCAAAAGATACTGGTGGAAGAGTCTACGGGGTTTATGTAATCGACATAGTTCCATTTGTAGGACTTCCAACTGAAGGACTTTGGGAAAGCATGAAGGAAGTTTTAGAAAAAGAAGGTCACACTGCGCTTAGAACGTTAACAGATATTGCGAGAGAAAAGGGTGTAGAAATAAAGACCGAAATTTTGGAAGGAACTCCTTCAAAAGAAATTGTTGATTATGCTGAAGCTAAACAAGCAGATTTAATTGTTATGGGCACAACCGGAAAAACGGGACTTGATAAACTCTTGCTTGGAAGTGTTGCAGAGAGAGTTTTGAAAAAGTCACACTGTCCAGTACTTTTAGTAAAATCTTCTGAATAAATAAATTATTTTATTATTTTTAGAAGTGGACATCTGCAATAATTTTCTTTTTTTCGGTAGTAGTTTTTAGCATGTTCAACCAAAAGGGCATGATATTCTTGATACATTTCAAGGTTTTTTTCAATATTTTCTTCGAATAATTCTTTAATTTTATCGTATTTTTCGTTATCTTCAATTAAATTTAAATTAAAAAGTATTCTTTTGGTGTACGCATCAATTACAAAACTTGGAACTTTAAATGCATAAAGAAGCATTGAATCAGCAGTTTCCGGGCCAACCCCCTTTAATTTTAGCAGTTCTTCCCTTGTAGGGATATTTTTTAATTTGATAAAATACTTTGAAAAACCTTTCAAACGTTCCGATTTTTGATTGTAGTATCCGCTTGGTTTAATTGCTTCTTTTAACAATTCAATATCCAAATTAATTATATTTTCAGGCGTTATTTCTATTAAATTTCTTAAATTTTTCAATGATTTTTCAACAGACGGCCAGGAAGTATTTTGGGTTAAAAATGCACCGATACAAATTTCAAAGCACTGGTTTTTTGTTTTTGGATATTCGTAATCATTTGGGTGATACCCATTTACTGAACCTGTTTTTGTAGGATTGCATCCATCTACTTCTAAAAGTGGCCACCAGCCTTGTGGGCCGTATAATTCAAACAAATAGTCGTAAATCTTCTGTAAGGTTTCTTCATGTTTCATGTTTTTCCTTATTTTCGATTTTTATTCTAATTTAATTTTAGTTTGTCGTAATTTGTAGAAACCAGATTTTTAACGTAGATTGGGGCAACTGTTGATGTTAAAAGTGCAATAACTACAACTGCAACAAAGAATTTTTCTGGAAGTATCCCTAAATCCCTTCCAAGTGTTGCACCAACTAATGATGCAGTAAGTGATGGAACAGTCAAAAGACCTCCACAAAAGCTTTTTAATTTGTTATAATTTAAAATTCTGAGTGAAAAGTATCCTGAAATAATTTTAAGGCCTATTAAACTTATAACTGATACAAATATTATGCTTAAATTGTCAAAGTTAAAAATTACGCTGATATCTGTAGTCATTCCTAAATTTAAGAAAAATAATGGAATGAATATCCCATAACCAATTGCATTTAGGTTTTCATTTAATATTTTATCATGTTCTTCTTTTGTTAATTCTTCAGAAACTGCAATTCCGATAATAAATGCACCAATTATCGGGTGAATTCCAATATGTTCCCCAACAATGACAGAAATTAATATTATCAGAAGAATAAAATGAATTTTTTGTACGTGAAATTTCTGAAGCTCATTTAGTATCAATTTTGAAATTAATGGAATTATTATGAGAAGTGCGATGATGTATGCAGCAATAAGGACTATAAATGGAATAATATCTGCATTTATTCCGATTCCACCCATTCTGATAAGTATAGAAATAACTATTAAACTTATAAGGTCGATTACAACAGATGCGCTGATTACAGTTGTTCCAAATCGGGAGTTAATAAGTCCAAGTTCATCCATGAGTGCGTAGACTATTCCAACGGAGTGTGAGGAAAATATAACTGCGTACAATAATGAACCTATAAAATCAAGTCCGAAATATTGCCCAATAAGAAATCCCCCGATTGACGGGATTAACATTGAAAATAAACTTAAAATTAGGGAATTTTTAAATTCATCTTTGAGTGTTTCGTTGTCAACTTCCATCCCTGCTAAAAACATTAAAAATATTACTCCAAATGATGCGAAAGTGTCAAGAGTGGAACTTGTTTGAAGTAAATTCAATCCAAATGGCCCGATAAGTATTCCGGCAAGCATTGTTGCGGTAATTGTCGGAACATTGAATCTTTTCAGGATTTGAGGTACAATAGAAATTGAAGTTAAGATAATAAAAAATAAAAAATAAGTGTCCATCAGATTACACCGTTAGCAGTTGGGATTGCACGTTATGATTTTAAGTTTATAATTAAGTTTATGAGTTATATGGTACTATTAATATTAATTCTATTTATTAAATCGGGTGAAACACATGCTTGTAATGGCAGGACTTGGACTTTACGATGAAAGAGATGTTACCTTAAAAACTCTCGACTTTGCAAAAAAAGTTGATAAAATTTACGCTGAATTTTATACTGCAATTCTTACTGGAACGACAATGGATAAAATAGAGGAAACTCTTCAAAAACCAATAACTGTTTTGGATAGGGAAAAAGTAGAGTATGAAACGAATAAATTAATTGATGAAGCAAAAGATAACGATATAATGTTTTTAACTGCCGGAGACCCGATGGTTGCAACAACTCACGTGGATATTGCAGTTGAAGCTCGAAAAAAAGGAATCGAAGTTGTAATTATAAATGCCCCATCAATTTATTCTGCAATTGGAATTACTGGACTTCAACTCTATAAATTTGGAAAAACAACGTCAATAGTATTTCCTGAACCAAACTACTTTCCAGAAACTCCTTATGATGTAATAAAAGACAATTTGAAGTTAGGATACCACACACTCTGTCTTTTAGACATTCAGGCAGATAAAGAAAGATTTATGACCGCAAACGAAGGATTGGATGCACTTTTAAAAATCGAAGAAAAAAGAAAGGAAAATGTAATTTCTGGGGAAACCTATGCAGCGGTTGTTGCAAGGGCTGGAAGTATTAAGCCAGGGTTATACTACGGGAAAATAAAAGACCTTTTAAATTATGATTTTAAAAGCCCGCTTCACTGCGTAATAATCCCTGGAAAACTGCATTTTATGGAAGAAGATGCTTTAAAATACTTATTTGAAAATATTTAGAAAAATTGAAAATTTAAAAAATTAAAAACAACTTGAATATTTAAGCTTCTTCGCACGGTTCTGCAGGCATTGATGACTTTGCAAGTAAGTATGTGGCGGTAATCAGTGCAAAGACGTAAAATACGTGCATGACGTACCTAACCGCAGAATCAGAGCTTAAATAATATTTAAATGACAATCCAACTCCCAATATTGTAAATCCTATCATCATTAAATATATGATTTTGATATCATCTACCAAAGCTCCCACCCCCATATATTTAATTTTCTAACTTTTAATGTTAATAAAAATAACTGTTTTTTAAAAAATTAAAAAAATAAAAGTTATCCAGTCTCAGAGCTCATACGGTTCTTCATTATTAAACAGGAGTTTAATTCAGAGCTGGTTATTTTCATCACCGACTGAAAGACTTAAAAAAGAATTTTTTAAACATCTTTTATATATCTAATTTAAACATATGCATTATAAATCAACTCTCAAAATTTTAAAGGGATTATTATGAAATTTTTAATTCTTGACGGATACACGGATGAGCCAGCGGGACTTGGGGTTCCGCCCTATATTGGAATGTACCCACGATATGCTGCAGGAGTTCTTTACAAGTTTAAACACGACGTCGATTATATTACAATTGACAAATTAAGGGAAGAACTTAAAAAAGGATACGATTTTAATAGATATGATGCAGTAATTGCGATATGTGGATTTCACACCCCTGGAAAGTACTTAAATGCAAATCCTGCAACATTGAGAGAATTTGTATCGATTTTGTATAATTTTAAGGGCTTAAAAATTCTTGGTGGACCAGTTGCCACCAAATTTGGTTCATCTCTTGAAGGGGGAAAAATAAAAGACGAATCAAATTTAAAATACTTCTTTGACGTGATTTCCGAAGGCGATTTAGATGCAGTTTTACACGATCTTTTAAAAAATAATTTATCGCTTGAAAAAGTGGATGGAACAAAACTTAGAACTTATGCCGAACTCGATGAGTTTGCTAAAATTGGGGCAAAAATTGTAAAACTTCATCCAAATTATCCAAATATCATTGCAGAAATTGAAACCTATCGTGGCTGTGCAAGGGCATTTAGTGGAGGATGTAGTTTTTGTACAGAACCAAGACGATATGGTTCCCCAAAATTTAGAAATTCGACAGATATAATTGAAGAAGTAAGAAATCTCTATGAAAATGGAATTAAATGTTTTAGAATCGGAAGGCAGCCCTGTATGTTTTCATACCTGGCAAAAGATGCCGAAAGTATGGACGTTCCAGTACCAAACGTTTTAGAGGTAGAAAAACTCTTTAAAGGAATAACTTCAGTTTCAAATCCTGATGTTTTACATATCGACAATGCAAACCCGTCAGTTATCGCAAGGCATGAAAAAGAAGGAAGGGAAATTGCAAAAATACTTGTAAAGTACTGTACTCCTGGAAACGTTGCAGCTTTTGGGGTTGAAAGTTTCGATGAAAAAGTTATTTCAAAAAACTGTCTTTTAACTGAACCTGAAGATGTTTTAAAAGCAGTTGATATTTTAAACGAAATTGGTGGAAAACGTGGGGAAAATGGCATGCCTTATCTTCTTCCAGGAATAAATCTGCTTTTTGGATTAAAAGGAGAATCAAATGACACTTTTGAGATAAATTACGATTATTTAAAAGAAATATATGATTCAGGAAATATGATTCGAAGGATAAATATAAGGCAGGTAGTTCCATTTTTTGGAACCGATATAACAGTTAAAGATGTTGAAAAAGCAAAAAAACGAAAAAATCTATTTTTGAAGTTTAAGGAAAAAATAAGAACTGAAATAGATAACCCTATGTTAAAAAGAATGCTACCCACAGGTACAATATTAAAAAATGTATTTGTCGAAGTTAAAGAGAAAAATGACCTTTATTTTGGAAGGCAGTTTGGAAGCTACCCGATTTTAATTGGAATTGCTGAAAAAAATGCCGAGATTGGAAAATTTGCGGATATAAAAGTAACAGGTTATGGTAGAAGGTCAATAACTGGAAAAATAGTAAAATAACGAGTTAGCGGTTTGATAGCACGTATTTTGCAACTTCTTTTACAACATCCAATATTTTTTTTGTCGTAATATAAGAAATTGCATTGTTGTGATATTCAATTGTCACGTATTCTTCAGTTATTTTTGCATTTTTTTTCGCCAACTGAAGAGCAATTAAATGTTCAACGCTGTATCCCTCGCCAAAATATGCATCTTTTAAAAATTCGGATTTTATTATTCTAAATCCGCACTGGATATCCCTAAAAATATGGAAATTTCCAGAAAATATCGAAACAGTTATTGACATTATAACACTTGCAAGAAAGTTTGAAAACTGCCTATGGAATGGTATGTGTTTGTATTTTCTGATTCCAAAAACGGCATCTGCATTCTCAGATTTCATTTTTTCGTACATTGGTATAATGTCAGATGGCTTGTGCTGGTAATCTCCATCAAGATATACAATTGCACTGTAATTTAACTTTATCGCATATTTTGTCCCGTCTTCAAGTGCCTTTGATTTGCCTTCGTTTTTTTCTTTGAAAATTGGAAATATTTTGTTTTTAAATTCGTTTTTTTCCAAAAATTCATTAATTATTGTTTTTGTTTTATCGGTGCTTCCATCATCTACAACAATCACGTCAATATTGATGTCGCTTAAGTCCTTTAAAACAGGGATGATATTTTTTTCTTCATTATACGCTGGAATGACCGCAATCATCATTATTATCACATTAAAAAAGTAAAGGAATGTTTTTTTATTCTTTTGCGTATGCAATAACTGCACCAAGTAGTATACCCAAAATAAGTCCTCCAAGTATATAATAAATACCGCCAGGACCAATTAATCCGCTGTTAACTTCTGCTGATGGTGAAGGTGTATTTTCACCTGCAATTTCGGATTTATTTGAGCTTTCATTTTCTAAAATAACTATATTGATATTTTCCGAAGTATTTGAACTTTCCTCTTTAGTATCATTTTCAGTTTCTAAAGTTTTAACAGGTTCGTAGTCTTCAGGAGTAACTATCTTTTCAACAATCCTTACGCCTGCATCGGGAACTACTGATAGTTCAAAGAATTCAACAGATCCAATTAAAGTTCCATTTTGGAAGTATCTCTTTAAAAGTTTGATTTTGTAGTTTCCAATCTCAGTTGCAGTTCCTTTAAACATTTTAAATACAGATTCGTTTGCTTTAACGTTGCTTACATTATATTCGTATTCTTCAAAAACAATATTTTCATCTGCATTTATTGTTAAACTAAGGTTTTCGATGTCTTCTGGTGCAGTCCAGTCAAATACGAGGTAAACACTGTCATTTACCCTGACAGCATCTGGAGCAAGTTCGGCAGCATTAATTGCGGGGATAAGTAGTAAACTTAAAAAAAATAGGTAGTATATTTTTTTCATAAGTTTCACCTTATCTGAGCTTAATGTTTTTCAGCCTTTCGTTTAATTTATTGACTTCATCGCTTGTAAGTCTTGTCGAATGTTTAATGTCTTCAAGTTCGCTTTTAAGAACAACGAGTTTCATGAACAAAAATATGTTTAAAACAATGCTTATAAGAACCAAAATTGTAAGTATGCTTGGATCGAGATTCATTTTTTCTTACCCCCAAATACTCCTTTAAAGAATTTTTTAACAAATGAGTCTTTTGGTTTTTCTTTTGGGATGTACTTTTTACCCACCAATTTTGCAGCAAGTTCTGTGATTGCCTGTGCTGCGGGAGAATCATTATGTTTTAAAACAATAGGAACACCAAATGCAGAACTTCTCCTGACGTTTGTATCTTCAGGTACAATACCAACAATCGGAATTTCTAAAATAGTTTCAATAGACCTTGAACTTAGTTCTGAGCTGTCTTCAGTAACTCTGTTAATTATTGCACCAAGTACATTGGTTTCTACCCTGTTTGCAATAGATACAACTTTCAATGCATCAGATATTGATGATATTTCGGGGTTTACAACAACTAACAAATGTTCAGCTGCGGAAATTGCGGTAAGTGCCTCTTTACCAATTCCTGCAGGACAGTCGATAAGTAAAACTTCGCTCTGTTCATCAAGTTTAGTTAATATTTCAAGAAGTCTCTCAGGTCTTGCTTTTTTAAAGCTATCGAGTGAAACTCCTGCTGGAACCACTTTTACGCCTGCTGGCCCTTCATATATCGCACTTGTAATATCAGCACTTCCTGATAAAACATCATTCAATGTTACGGGTTTCCCTTCAATGCCCATGATAAGTTCGAGATTAGCCATTGCAATATCTGCATCAATTACGGTTACCTCTTTACCAAATTGGGATAGTGCAACTGCCAAGTTAGCACAGGTTGTTGTCTTTCCAGTGCCTCCCTTACCAGAAGCTACTGCAATTGTTATAGCCATGTTCTCACAACCTTGATATTTTAATTACGGTTATTCTAAAGAATATAGTCGAAATAGTATATAACTTTATAATGTTTTTCTGGGGATTATACCATTTAACGAACTTAATATCGACATATATCTATCTTCAATTCGTTCAATAAGACCGAGATCGTACCTGTGAGTTTTTAAAATAATCTTGTCATTTAAATTCAAATCATCATTTAAATTATAATCGGGAATAATTTGGATTGTTCTCTCATTTTTATGTTCAAATCCTAAATCGTCGATTATTTTTGTTATGAATTTTGAATTTGAACTAACACCATATTCAAAATTTTTTATAAATTCAAAATTATCATTTTTTATTTTAGAGTCAAGTTTTTTCAAATTTTCAATTGATTGGTTTATGCAAAATTCATCGCCAATGTGTTCATTTTTTAACTTTTCAAGACTTTCAATTAAATCTAAAAACGTAGCAGAATTTATTTCAATTATTTTAGAATTTGGGTTTAATTTGTGGACTCTATCAAAATACCCTTTTGATATGATTAAGTAATCACAGTTATAGGAATTTTTGTATGGATTTACAATTTCAAAGTCTTTAATTCCTGAAAGGGCGGTAATTTCAGAGTACATCTTAGAAACACCTATCATAAAAACACCTTAAAAAATTTATAAAAGAATACTTTCGAGTTTGGATATTGAATTTATAATGTCTTCAGTTTTAACACCGATCGCAGCATTCATCACGATATAGTCATAAGGGTATGTTCCAATGTAGCAGTTTCCAAAATGGTCTGTTTTTTTAATTCCTCTTGGGCCAGTTACTCTTAAATTATAGAGTTTTGCAGCAATTTCAACAGGGTCTGAAGTTACTGAAATGCATGAAGCAATCGGACTTTTAACATCTAAAAATTTTCCGCCAGTTTTTTTAGCACAGTCTTTTAAAAGTTCATCAAGTAATTTTTTGCTGTTTTTCTGGTTTTTCATCAATTCAAGATAATTTTTAGAACCAATTGATAAAAGAGACACTAATGTATTCACAACAGGTGTTGCACTTGCTCTTCCAGGGTATGAAAGAGATATTTCATTTATAAAATCCGCATCTGTTGAATATATCAATCCCCCACCAATTGGGGTGAGTAGATTTTTGTCACTTGAACTTACAACTGCGTTTACCCGATATTTAAACGCTTTTTTTAATTTTTCGAGATAATAATTGTTTTGAATTGCATAAGCTCCGTTAATTATATGTGGAATATCATAAATTTCACAAATTTTTGCAATTTCTGTTATATCGTCGCTGTTTCTTGGCGGGAAAAACGTCAACGTGCTTAAAACACAAGGTTTATTTCCAAGCTCGATTTCTTTTTTTATCGCAGCTTCAATATCTTCTACTGGAACGTATACACTGTCGCCATCTAAAACGGTTTCAACAAGTCTCATATCCATTCCAACAAAAGATACAGCTTTTATGGGGCTTTTGTGTGACGCATAAGGATAAATTACAACGTTTGAACCGTATTTTTTTCTTGCAGCACTCAAACATAATGATATTGACATCCCGGTTGATACGGGCGTTGCAATTGCGTGAACATTTAGCCCTAAAGTTTTAAAAAAGCTTTCAAGTATTTTGTTTGTAAGCGCATACATGATACTCGCGCCAGATGCTTTTGGTTGCGGATCAACTAAATTTCCACTTCTCCCAATGCCGTGGCAAAATCCAGAAGATAATTCTTCATGAATTTTAGAATATATTCTTGCTTCTCTTTCCCCAATTCTTACAGATTTTGGGTCTTTATCTGTATCCATCATCGAGAGAAATTTTAAAAAAAGCTTTATTTTTTCATCATCAATCCCGTTTTCAGGAATTTTTCGATGGTTAAATATGTCTTCAATTTCTTTTAAATATTCATTAAGTACTAATTCTCCCCTTTTTTCCATATTTTTTGGAATTAACCCTTCAATGTTAAAATCGAGCATTATATCACGTTGATAAAATTAAAATATCCATTATATTCAATAAAATCCGTTTAAAGTTATTTAATCGCGATTATTTATAATCTTTTTTATCGGGGTTTTAATTAATATTAAATACCCGAATGATTAAATAGTTTTAGATTGATTAGAAGTTAAGAGTACATTTTTCATGGATTTATAAATTTTTAGGTGATTTTATGTTATTCATTGCCTTTGCACCATTTGGAGCATTTGCACTTGAAGCGAACTCGAAAAACGGTGAATATTCCTTAGATGATATTAAATATTACAAAATATTTGAAGACGAGGATATTCCAAAAATAATGTATGAATTGAGACAAGGGCATTTTGAAATATCCGATGAGTTGAAAAACGAATGGGAAATCGGAGAAGAAAGCGTTAGCTTTGAGTATACTGGTTTTAAAAACCCTGCTGGAGAACTTATTCGAAATAATTTATACGAATTAGGTCAAAAGTACAATGTTTTTGAAAACGAAAATGATTTTGTTTCAAAAATGAATCTTTGGGCAACCGCATTTACAAAATCGATGATGAAAAAATCATCAGAACAGAAAGATAAATTGATAGTTCAAACAGTAAATGCTCTTGATAACCTCGATGAAACCCTGAATTTATTTTCAGAACGACTTAGAGAATGGTATTCACTTTATTTCCCAGAAATGGATAATTTAATTAAAAAACAGGACATTTATGTGGCGTTAGTTTCTGAATACGGGGATAGGGAGGAATATACCCGAACAAAACTCAAAAAAACAATGCCTTCAAACGTTGCAAGAACTATTTCGCTTGCTGCAAAAGAATCGATGGGTGCAGATGTATCCGAATCTGATTTGGCAATCATGAAAAACCTTGCAAACGAAATAAAGAGCATGTATGATTACAGGGAAAGACTGCAAGAATATTTGGAGACTTCGATGAAAGAGATTGCTCCAAATTTAACGAAAGTTGCAGGTGCATCACTTGGTGCAAGATTGATAAGTCTTGCGGGTGGAATTGATAGACTTTTAAGACTTCCTGCATCAACAATACAAGTTATCGGTGCAGAAAAAGCATTATTTGCACACTTAAGAGAAAAAGCACTACCTCCAAAACACGGGGTTATATTCCAGCACCCACTCATTCAGGGAAGCCCTTGGTGGTTGCACGGAAAAATAGCAAGAGCGATTTCCTGTAAAATTTCAATTGCAATAAGAGCAGATGCTTTTGGAAACGATATTTCAGACATGCTAATTGAAGACATGAACAAAAAAGTAGCTGAAATAAAAGAAAAATTCCCGGAACCAATGAGGAAAAGAAGACCAAGACCTGATACGAGAAGCTTTGGTAATAAAAAAGGTGGCTTCGATAAGGATAGACGGTCACAGGGTGACAGAAAACCATTCGATAAAAAAAGCGACTCTAAAAAAGGTGGAAAGCCATTTGGTGGAAAACCTGATAGGAAAAACGACAAACGAGATGACAGAAAAGGCGATAAGAAACCATTTGGTGGAAAACCAAAAAATAGTGGAAATCAGCCTCCAAAGGAAAAATCTGGCGAAAAAAGAAGAGATTCAACAAAAAAAGTTAAAGCTGAAAGAAAAGTAATTGGAAAAACTTCTTCACAGAATTAATCCCTATGGTGAGTTAAATGGAAAAAATTAAGGTAAAAGAAATTTTTAACAACGTATATTCAGTAGATTTTGGAGACGGACTTAAAAGGATTGCTACAAAATCATTAGTTCCTGGAAAAAGAGTTTACGGCGAAAAATTAGTATATTCTGACAATATTGAATATCGAGTATGGAATCCAAACAAGAGTAAACTCGGAGCTGCAATTATAAATGGATTGAAAAAGATGCCAATCCAAAAAGGAACGAAAGTTTTATACCTTGGAGCTTCTGCTGGAACTACTCCTTCACACGTTGCAGATATTGCAGAAAATTCACTCGTTTATGCAGTTGAATTTGCACCAAGAATCATGAGAGAATTTATCGATTCATGCAACGAAAGAAAAAATTTAATTCCAATTTTAGGGGATGCAAACAGGCCTCAAGACTATTCAAATATCGTTGAAAAGGTCGATGTTATATTTGAAGATGTTGCACAGCCAAATCAGGCAGAAATCCTCGTGAAAAATGCAAAATGGTTCTTGAAAGAGAATGGATATGCAATGATTTCAATAAAAGCAAGAAGTATCGATGTTACTAAAAATCCAAGAGAAATTTTTGAAGGACAGAAAAAAATATTGCTTGAAGGCGGATTCGAAATTGTTAACGAAATAAATATTGAACCTTTCGAAAAAGACCACATGATGATGGTTGGAATCTGGAAAGGAAACTAACTGTATAATATTACTAAATTTTAAATAATATTAAATATTTCTTTTTTATAATGTATACCAAAATCAAATTTACATTTCAACTTTATATAAGCGTCATTATATAATTATATTTTGAAATAACTAAAAATGTTTTGTTGATGGGCGGTATTTTATGAAAACTGTTATTTTGTATTTTGATGGACTTTTAGACGACCCGTATGAAATTTTAGATAACAAAACACCACTTGAATATGCAACCACCCCGAATTTTGATAAATTAGTTCAGAATGGTTCTTGCGGGTTGTTAGCCCCGTATAAACGGGGCGTTCCTATGATTTCTATAATGGATTTATTCATAATGGCAGGGTATCCTTTGGAAGAATTTCCGGGAATAAGTGTTTTAAAGACACTTGGGGAAGATATTAAGCTTGATGATAATTCCATATACCTTGAATGTATGTTTGTTTCAACTGTTGAAGATGATTACGGTCACAGGGTGGTGGACAGAACCGTCTGTGACGTAATGGATAAAGAATTAAGTCAGTTAATGGAAATTATTCCAACGAATTTTGAAGGTTACGAATTCAAATTAAAAAATTGTGCAGATTGCGGCTGTGTTTTGGTAATGACTGATAAAAACGGCTGGATTTCTGATAAAATTTCTGATTCTGACCCTTATTATCCTGGAAGGCACATAAATAAAATATCGCCAGTTTACGAACTTTGCAGTTCGTCTGGAGAATGTAAACGTGCAAAAAATACTGCAGATGCCCTAAATAAGTTTTTGTTAAGGTGCCATAAAATTTTAGATGGCCATGAAATAAATTCCAAGAGAAAGAGGAAAGGAAGGTACCCCATAAATTTCCTTTTAACAAGGTTTCCTGGTAAAAATATTGATGTACAGCCATTTTCGGAGAAGTACGGTTTAAAAACGCTGTCGATTTCGTCATGCGGAGCTGCAAAAGGACTTTCAAAATTCATGAAAGTGGACTATATCGTGTCAAAAGACTTTGAAGATTCAATAAATGCGTTAATTAATAATTTAGATAATTATGATTTAATTTATGTAACGGTTCCCGAAGTTTCGCAGTACAAGATTAAAGACCCTGTTAAAAAATCAGAATATATCGAAAAATTAGATGCAGGTCTTGAAAAATTGCATGATTTAAATGATACACTTGTTGTAATTACTTCAAACAAGCTTTATCCGGCAATAGGAACCCTTGTAAATTCTGGAGAAGATTATTCTATAATTATCAGCGGAAAAAATGTTAGAAAAGATAATAATACGGAATTTTCTGAAAAAAGTTGTTATACTGGGTCTTTAGATGTAAAACATGATGAAGTATTAAATTTAATTTTGAATTACATGAACAGGGCACTTTTGTATGGTTTAAGGCCTGGCGGATATTTATTAAATTATATTCCTGATGACGAAGATATTGAACATTTGAAATAAGTTAAACACTTTTAAATATTTTTTAAATATTTTACCAATTCATCTATTTTTTCAAATTTTAACGGGTAATCCATCTCTGGTCGTTTGATAATTATTGGTTTTGCACCTGCTGTTATTGCACCAGAGACCTTTTTATCAAGCCCACCACTTTTTCCACTATCTTTTGTAATAATTACATCACAATCATAATCTATTATCAGATATTTATTCAAATTTTCTGAAAATATCCCTTGCATTGCAACAATATTTTTTGAAGGAATTATTTTGAGAGCATCTGGGACCGAAGTTGGAAGGAGTCTTACAATTAGCCTTTCAATGGGGATAATTTCAGAAACTGTTTTTAAATTTTTAATTCCTGACATGTAGAATATATTTTTTTTAGAGATGTTTAAAGCTAATTTTGCAGCCTCTTCAAAAGTTTCAACGTAAAAAGCATCTTTAAAAAAGTCAACAGGTCTTTCATACCGCAGGTATGGAATATTTAATTCTTTTGAGATTTTTATCCCGGTTTCACTTGCGCGCGTGGCAAAAGGGTGTGTTGCATCTATAAAAACATTTATATTCTTATCAAGCAGCGTTTTTTTTAAATTATCATAACTCATTTTTTCCGAAATTACCAAATCTGCAGTATTTTTAGCAATTTCTCCACCAAAATCGGTTGTGGTTGTTAAAATCAAAAAAGAATGTTTGAAATTTTGTTTAATTTCTTTTGAAATTTTGTTTGCGTCACTAGTTCCGCCGCGAATCCAGATATTCATTTTTTCACGATTTTTTAAAAATAATTTGGGTTTAATATATTTCTGTATTAGTTTTCGTATGGCAATAGCACTATAGTTCCACTGGTTTCGTTTACTGCTAATTCGTACTTTTTATCGTTAGCTTTTGTAACAATTATTGTTACGTCATCCGCTTTAATATTTAAAAACGCCTGATTAGATGTTTCTGGGCTGTCACCGTGGTCCAACGAGTAGTTTATCGGTTTATTTTCAACATCGTTTGCAATTATCTCAAATTTTTTAATGTCACTAAAGTCGAGTTCGTAAGACTGCCAGTTCATTGTAGTCGGAGTATCTGATCTAAATATTATTCTTGAAGCATAACCCCCATAAGGTAATAAAATCAGGTCTTCATCAGTAACCTCTTCTTCAGGGTCACTCGTATTTGCAAAACCTTTGAATATTCCATCAGTGTAGTACCAAAGGTACGTATCGTTTCTCGTATCGTTTATTTCAAGCCAGGCGTTATTTAATGTCTGTGAGGGACTTATTTTAATGTCTGTGAAGTTTAACGAATAGTATATCGGAGGTTCATACACTGATATTGTAAATACCTGAAATGCATCTTCTTTAACATTTGAAATGATGTCTCCTTCAAAAGTGAATTTTGTCATCTGAAATGATACTAATATACCTGCAAGAAGAACTGCCATCATCAAAAGTATTAATTCTATTGAAATTTGGCCTTTTGAAAATTTTGTCATATATACCACGCCCCAATTGACAAAATAAATTATTATGTATAAAAATAGAATTTTTCAGAATAAATACTTAATTAAAAAAAGAAATTTAAAGGGTAAAATTATTCAAAAGTAATGTTTACATTATTTGTATTAAATCCATATCCGCCATCACATTCGTAGGGGATGGTTATGTACGTTGCCCAAAGGTCTTTTTCTATTTTAAATCTTATTCCTTGAGGTATATTTGAAACAATTTTAATGTTCCCATCAGCTTTTTCATAAGGTACTTTTTCATATATTGTACTTAAAAGGTCTGAAGCTCGTATTGTAAATGCAGTATCTTCATCATAATCATATTCTTTGATTTTGAATATCTTTGTATACACTGTAGATGGGTCTCCCGTAAATTCAAGTTCTGATGCATCATACCACGTATCCCTATACCACGTGTTTGTTTTAAATGATGAGATTGTGTTTCCATCTAAATCCTTAGCTTTAATATCTGAAACTCCTGTAATATGCAGGTTATCAATATACATAATTACATTTGTGTACGTGTTTTCAGTTAAAAGTTCATCATCTACATTATCTTCAATAGATACTTTAACTCCTGTAGCATCGAGTTCAAGGTAAAATTGATTTCCATTTTCTTTACTTATTTTCATGGTCATTGGGGATATTTCTTTGCATTCAATAGTGAATTTTTTGTTAGATTTATCTACCGAGCTACCATTAATAAGTACTGTTGATTGGGAGGGTTGTTTTACTCTGACAATGATTTTTTTTACACTAAATTCTTCACTTTCGCCTTTAGCTATAATATATGGATTTCCATTGATGTATAACCCTTTATCTGAACCATCTTTTTTTAGTTCATAAATTTCTCCACTATATCCAATCGCGGTAAATTTATTGTTCTGTTCTGAATCCGTAGGGTTTATTGGTGCATCGATGTATATTCTTGTGTAGCCATCTTCACTTTCGCTATCATTTTCTTCCGGGTTGCCAGTTCCAGATGTGCTTGAACTACCGTTTACTGCTGTTTTTACTATTGTAGGCCCTTGAAAAACCTGTTTTTTAACAAGGCTAATTTCACCTGCTGCACCTGAGTCTTTTGTCATGTGGGCAGCAAGCAGGGTTCCCGAAAGCAAAACTGCAAGAACCAGTATAACCATTTCAATTGAGAGCTGTCCCCGTTTTGATTTAAATAGCATAACTATCGCCTGAAAATATTTAATTGGTAGCTAAAAATAAGTTAATAAATTCATTTCGTGAATATATTCGAGTTAAAATTATAAATACCTTATGTTGGCGATAATTATTACTTTTAATTACATCTGCATTTTGTACTGTTTTGCAGCATTTTTTGGATTTTCGTTTTCGTAGATTGCTCTACCGATAATTACATAGTCATTTTCACTTAAAACATTTAAAACATCGCTTAAATTTCCACCCTGGGCTCCAACTCCCGGTGAAATTACAAAAGCATCCTTAACAATTGATTTGATTTCTTTTAACCTTTCAGGTCTTGTTGATGGTGCAACTATTCCATCAACTTTTAATCTGTCGGCCATTTTTGCCATATCCTCAGCTACGTTTTGTAAATATTCTGTAGCTCCGGGATGAGACATTTCTGTTACCATTATTACTTTTTTATTTTTTGCTTTTCCAACATTTAAAATTGCAGAAACACTGTCTGAACCAACAAAACCCTGACAGATTATCCCATCAGCATGATTTAGCGTTAATTCAGCAATTTTTTCATTTGTTGAAGGAATGTCTGCAACTTTGAAATCACAGATTACTTCTTTGTTAGTGGCTTCTTTTATTTTGTCGATTATATTTAATCCGGTAGCCAAAACTAACGGGTATCCTATTTTTATAGAATCAACGTACTCTGAAGTTTCTTTAGCAATCAAAACTGCCTTTTTTTCATCCATTACATCAAGTGCAAGCATTAATTTTACCAAACTCTCACCATACATAATTAAGTATATAAATGATTAATACTTCATTACTATAAAAAGATTTAAAATAAACGAATAATCTTCGTTTTACGTTTTTCTTTTGATTTCTTAAAACTATCGATTAACTAATTTTTTAAAATTATCGAAAAAAAGGTGAGAACTATGCGAGGACAACAAGCACCCCCACAACAACCAACAAGAGTAAGGACCCCAAGAGAAAATGAAAACGAAGTTCTTGGTGTAATCGAACAAATGCTCGGTGCAAGCAGAGTTAGAGTAAGATGCATGGACGGAAAGCTTAGAATGGGCAGAATTCCTGGAAAATTGAAGAGAAAAATCTGGGTAAGGGAAGACGACGTTGTAATTGTTACTCCTTGGGAAGTACAGTCCGATGAGAAATGCGACGTAATCTGGAGATACACAAAAGGACAGGTCGACTGGTTAAGTAAAAAAGGATACTTAGACTTCATGCATTAAGGGATAAAATGAGAGAAGCCCTTAAGATGGACTTAGATAAAAAAGAAAAACAGCTTGATAGGGAGTTTCAAAAAAAGATAGTTGAACGAAAAAAGAAATTTTTAGAAGAATTAAAAACTGAAAATGAAGTTTTCGACCAGCGAACTCTCTTAAATATTTATAATTTACTTGTAGCAAAGCACATTGACGAAATTTCAGGAGTTGTTAATTCTGGAAAGGAAGCAGTCGTGTTTTCTGCAAATAAAGAGGACGAACTCTACGCATTAAAGGTTTACCGAGTTTCTACGTGTGATTTTAAAACAATGTGGAAGTATATTCAAGGGGACCCGCGATTTCACCTTAGACGAAGCAGTACTCGACAGGTAATAACTGCATGGGTTGAAAAAGAATTTAGGAACCTTTTAAGAGCGGGAGATTATATAAACACGCCAGAACCAATATTAAAAAGGGAAAACATACTTTTAATGGACATGGTTCATGAAGATGGGGTTCCAGCTCCAAGATTAAAAGATGTTGAAGTCGATTATTCTGAATTCTACGAAATGATACGAGAAGATATTAAAGTATTATATCAGGATGCCCAGTTAGTTCACGGGGATTTATCCGAATATAATATTTTAGTACATGAAGAAGAGCCAGTATATATTGATTTTTCACAAGGGGTCGTTAAAGAACATCCTCTTTCAAAAACACTCCTTATTAGAGACATTAAAAACGTTTGCAGTTTCTTTAAAAGAAAAGGGATTGCAACTGACTACAAAGAGTTCTATAAATTTGTGTCAGGAGAAGAACTCGCATTAATAGATGAAGAAATGGCAAAAACATATTAAAAAAATTTTTACAAAATCTTTTTTTAAGTATTAATTGTATAATATTTAACGAAATTTAAATGCGTAATTGGTGAGAATCTATGTACGAGAATGTGGAAGTAGTGAAGATTCCAAAAGAGAGAACAGGTATCCTTATTGGAACTCACGGAGAAGTTAGAAAACAGCTTGAAAGTGAGCTTGGAGTTGAATTAGAAATAGATTCCGAAGGAGAAGTTAATATTTATTCAACAGACGATCAAAAAGACCCGCTGGCACTCTGGAAAGCAAGAGATATTGTAAAAGCTATTGGAAGAGGATTTAATCCTGAAAAAGCTTTAAAACTGGTTTCAGATGAATATGCATTCGAAGTAATTGATATTTCAGAGTATGGGAATTCCGATAAAGCTCTTCAAAGATTAAAAGGAAGAATTATTGGAAGTGGCGGAAAATCTCGAAGATATATTGAAGAATTAACTTCAACGCACATTTCAGTTTACGGAAAAACCGTTTCAATTATTGGAGAAATCGAAACTGCAAAAATTGCAAAAGATGCAATTGAGATGCTTTTAAGAGGAACTTCGCACTCAAAAATGTATAAATTTTTAGAAAGACATAGGCAAGATGTCAAAAGAAGTGAACTTAGACTTTGGAAATAAAATCTATTTTAATTTTTTTATTTTAAAAAAAGTAATAAATTATTCTTTTTTGGATCTCATTTCCTTTATTCTTTTGATCATGAGTCCACTATCTTCTTTAGATATTTCTTTTCTTAAACTTGGGCTTGCAATTTCTTCTTCAACAGGTTTTGTATCGAGCAGTTTTACAATTGGTGATTTTGAGTTCATGTCAAATTTTTTGCCATTGAATCGTTTTCCAATCACGTATACTTCTGCACTTTCGTCTCTTGAAGCTTTTGGTTTTGTTGTAAATGCTTTATCAAAGTATTCTGAAACGAGCTGAACGTATTTTTCAAATAAATCGCCCTGAAATACTTTTACAACAAAATTTCCGCCTTTTTTTAACATTTTAGTTGCAGTCATGAGCGCCATTGTTGTAAGTTCAAGAGACCTTGCGTGGTCTACATCCCAAACACCGCTAATATTTGGAGAAGCGTCACAAATTATAACATCTGGTTTTTCTGGCAATAGGTCTCGTGCCTGTTTTAATATTTCTTCTTTTGTCATATCTCCTTTGATTGCAATGACATTGTCACATGGAAGCGGTTTTACAGTTTGTAAATCAATTCCAACGATAAAACCTTTATCGCCAACAATATCTCGCGCAGCTTGGAGCCAGCCTCCTGGAGCGCACCCTAAATCTACAACAACGTTTCTTTCCTTTATTAAATTGAATTTTTCATTTAACTGGAATAATTTATACGTTGCTCTTGATCTGTAATTTCTTTTTTTTGCCAAATTATAGTAATGGTCGTTTTTCCTTTGAAGAACCCATCTTTTGTCCTTTTTTCCCATAATTATCTCCTTAATTAAAATTTAAATATCTTCGTAATGTGTTAGTTCTGAATAATCCAGTGATTTATGAAGGGTCTTCATTTCTACCGGGATGTTATTTTTATTCATGTACGCAAAGGGGTTTGTTCCACCAATTGTAGTAATCCCAAACATGCATTTTTCAACACGAACACCGCAGATGTCGTTATTTGGCCTTCCTATTTCAAGTATTGAATTCCAACCAAGTTTTTCGTTAATTTCAATTAATTTTTCGGCTGCAGACATCGGAACTTTTCGAATACCTGCTAAGATGTAGTTTTTACCATCACTTTTATTGAAAAATACTTCGTGAGGGTCAAGAGAAGTTCCTTCATAATCAATTGCTTCTATAAATCGTTTTTTGTCAGTTTTAACTTCTAAAATTCCACCATAGTATGGAATTACAGGAATTTTATTCTTTAAAAATACTCCATCAACAGTTAAGGAACAGATTGTATATATTTTTAAGAATTCGTTATCGTATTCCACTTTTAATCGGTCTGAAATTGCGAGTTTACTTTCGTAGCTTTCTTTTAATGAGTTTATGGCTTCTTCTTTATATTCGATAGGAACTTTTGCGGAATTAACTACAACATTGCCTTTTTTATCTTCAATATCATAGTTTATGGTCTGCATTTTTGAAAGCATCTTGGATAAAACAGGAGTTACTTTAAATCTTCCTTTCTTTTTCTTTGGTTCAAGGAATCCTTTTGTTTTTTTCTCCATAGACGAAATATCTTTAAGTTGTGTTGCTGCACTGATATCTGCAGTATATCCTGCTTCGTGTGGGATACATAGCGGTGTTAATCCCCCAACTAAGACTACTCCGATTTGTTCAGGGTTTAAATTCATTCCAAGTACGTTTTCACTACCGTATGCTAAAACAGAATTTAACATATCTTTTTTAAGGATATTTTCAAATTGTTTTTCGCCAGATTTTGGAATTACTCTAAAATTTGCAGGAACGAGTCCTTCTCCATTTTCAATTACTCCTGTTACGTCTGTTTTGCCCTGCATAATAAATGCAACTAATGGATCGATTGAAGAACTTCTAAAATCAATTACCCCTTCAAAATTTACTGGTTCGTAGTCTTCAAATTTAACAATTCCACCGTATTCAGGGGTTGGAATTATCCCGTTTTTTAATAAAAAATTATCAAACGTTATACTGCACAGGGTTTCTACAAATATGCTGTTTCCCTTTTTTTTAATATTTAAGTAATCTCCCACAGAATACCCTGCTTCAAACGATTTTAAAACCATTTCTTTTATTTTTTTATAATCGCCCTCAAATTTAGCAGTATTTATAAGAACTTTTGACGGAAAGTCTGATAAATATAATTTTTCGATGACTTGCGAAAATACAGAACCTATTCTAAACGAAATATTTGCTTTTTCAAGTTCTTCAATTCCTTTTTCAGTAATTTCTCTTCCCGAATATCCTAATTTTTTTGTAAGCTTGTTTTCATCAAGTACTTTTAAGTGGTACCTTACAGCCCGCTCTCCAATATCGTAACCCCTGTCTTTTAGGGCATCTGCAATTATTTTTGCACCAACTGGGGAAGATGACTCCGATAGAATAGATAATATTTCAACATCGATATTACTGTCCATAATTGACACACCTGATTAACCTAAAAACTTAAAAAAAGTTATTTTTTAAGGTTCCTGTATCCTGAAGAAATCAATGCAGCACCAACTGCGCCGATAAATTGAGAATATTTTGGAACTATTATTTTTTTCCCGAGTATTTCTTCGAGTGCAAGAACCATTCCTTTCAAAAGACTGCTTCCACCAACTAAAATTAAAGGGTCCCTTACATCAACTTCCTGGAGTTGTTGTTCGTAAATCTGTTCTGCAACAGAGTGTGCAGCTGCAGCCGCAACATCATTTGGCGTAGCACCGCCTGCAAGACCCGTTACTAAATCCTGAATTCCAAATACGATACAGTAGCTGTTCATCATGACATTTCGCCAGTCGCCAGTTGCTGCAATGTCACCAAGTTCTTGAATTGAAACTCCAAGTCTTCTTGCAGTAATTTCAAAGAACCTACCGCTTGCTCCAGCACAGATTCCTCCCATGGTAAAACCGTCAGGAATTGCATTATTCAGTGAAATTGCTTTATTGTCCATTCCACCAATATCGATTACTGTAGCTTCTCCTTTTTGAGCACCTGCTAAAAATGCAGCTCCTTTTGAGTTAACAGTTAATTCTTCTTGTACTAAATCAGCTTTAAAGTGATTTCCAAGCGTATGTCTACCATAACCCGTAGTTCCAATTGTTTCAATATCTTCCATTTTAATTCCGGATTCTTTCAAAGCTGCATCAAGTGCTTCCTGTGCAGATTCAATAACGTCCTTAGTATAAACCCAGCCAGTTCCCACAACTTCGTTATTTTTCATGATAACTGCTTTTGTTGTAGTTGAACCGCTATCAAGTCCTAAACTTATTCCATCCTGCTTTTTCCTTGCAAGGAGTGCTTTTTTGTCCACAATTGTAACTAAAGCTTCCATTCTTGTAAGTAACTCTGAAGCTTTCGTTCTTTCAGTAAATGAATACATGACAACAGGTAAATCCGTGTTTTGTTGTATTAATCTCCTAACTTCGTTTCTTACAAGGGCCCCTTCAGCGCATCTAAAGCAGGTGGAAATAAAAACTGCTTCTGCATCAGTGTTTCCTTCAATAATGGACATAGCTCTTGCAAACATTAATTTTAAGTTGGCTGATGCAACTTCAAATCCTAAATAATCGTTAACTTTATCGATATATTCTAAATCAACTTCAGGATATACAATTTCCCCACCAACTTCCTTCGCAGCCTTTTCAATTTCAGCCTGAACACCACTGTATTCTGCCCCACAGGTAAGTTCTGCTATTTTAACAGCCACAATTATCACCGGATTAAATTAACTCTTAAATAATGCATGAATTAATGAAGTTATATTTTTTGTATGAATTTATTATTTCGTTTTCAAATATTTATTAATAATGCTTAAAATTATTTAAAACTCTTGTAAATTTAAGTTTTAAAGTAATTTTAAATCTTTCGTAACTTTTGAAATTTTTTCTTCTTTTTCAGGTCCAATTCCAACAGCAGTAAGGCTTCCCGGTTCAATCTGTGTTCTTCCAGCATCTCTTATCAAACTGCATGGAAGTCCTTCAATATTGACGTTTTTAAATACTTCTAAAAGTTCCTTTTCAGAATTTACTTTTAACACAACTTTTTTTTGCCCTTCATTCATCCAACCGCTAACTGCAGATGAACTTATTTTTTGAGCATGTAAAAACGCCTGAATTGATGCGTGACAGGCTTGAGCTGCCATTTTTCCCTTTCCCATTTTTAGATCATTTCGAATAACAATAGCCTGTTCATACATTTTCTCGCCAACCAAAAATATTTTAAATAAGAATCTCTTTTTATATGAAGTAATATATCTAATAGTTAATTGCTATTTTAACATTTGGGATTATTATTGAAAATTATCGATTTTTACAGATTATGAAGTTTAATTTATGGTGGAAAATATGTTTGAAATAAAATCTCGTGATGCAATGGGAAGGCTTGGAGTAATCACGATAAACGGAAAAAAAATTGAAACTCCAACAATTATGCCGGTAATTCACCCGAATCCTAAAAAACAAACCGTTTCAATGGATTTAATAAATAAACTGGCTGACGTTGTAATTACAAACTCGTATATAACTTACACGACACCGGAACTCAGAGAAATTGCGGAAACAAAAGGAATTCATGACTTAATTGATTTTAAAAATGTTGTTGTAACTGATAGCGGTTCATTTCAATTGAGTGTTTATGGCGATGTAAATGTTGGCCCAATGGAAATAATCGATTTTCAGGAAAAAATCGGTGTAGATGTTGGAACAATACTTGATATCCCAACTGGTCCGGATGTTTCACGAGAAAAAGCTGAAAGCGACTTAATAGAAACCTTTAGGCGAGCAGAAGATTCGATTAAAAGAAGAAAAGAAATGGGCTATAAACTGGCGTTAAATGGAACTATTCAGGGTTCAAAGTACTTGGATTTAAGGCAGAAAAGTGCTGATGTTATGGGTAAAATGGACTTTGATATTTACCCAATCGGTGCAGTAGTTCCTTTAATGGAAGATTATCGATACAGGGAAGTTGCAGAAGTTATTTTAAATTCAAAAATGTATCTTCCAACAAACAAGCCAGTTCACCTTTTTGGATGCGGACACCCGATGTTATTTGCACTTTCAGTTGCTCTTGGATGTGATTTATTTGATAGTGCCGCATATGCTCTTTACGCTAAAAATGGCAGATATTTAACAGTGGACGGAACACTCCACCTCGAAGACATGAAAGATTTGAAAAGTTTCCCTTGCACCTGTAAAGTATGTAGTGAATACACTCCAAAACAACTTTTCAACATGGAAGAAAAGGAAAAAACGAGATTACTTGCAGAACACAATCTCTACGTTACTTTTGAAGAAATTGATAGAATTAAAAATGCAATAAAAGAAGGAAATCTCTGGGAACTCGTTGAAGAAAGATGCAGGAGTCACCCTAAACTTTTGAACGGTTTGAGAGTTATTTCAAAATACATGGATTTCATTGAAAAACACGACCCAGTTTCTAAAAAGTCTGGATTTTTCTACACCGGATACGAAAGTATGAATAGGCCTGAAATTTACAGGCACAAACAAAGGCTTGAAAGAATCCAGTACGATAAAATCTACTTAACAACAGTTTCTGAAAATACTTCAAAGCCATACCACGAAAATTTAAGCAATGTTCCTTGCGACGTTGATGTACTTATAAAAGACAGCGTATTTGGATTAGTTCCTTTAAATATCGATACAATGTATCCATTAGCTCAAAATGAAGTACCGGATTTGTATGACTTTGAAAAGAAATACAACAATGAATTTGTAAGCGAATTTAAGGAAAAACACGCTGAAAAAATCCTCGATATAAGCACGTACAATTACTACATAAACCACTACGGAACGAAAAAGGAATGCGATAAAATCAATCCTGACGTTTTCAGAATCGGAAAAATGCTCGAATACCAGTATGGAGCAAAAATACTCGACGATGAATTAATGGGAAAAGTAAAAGCAAGAAGAAGTAAAAATACGGGTAGAATTAGAAATGTTTTGTTCGAAAAGGAAGTTTTGTTTACATTAAGGGCAAATGATAATTTCTTAATTCCTGCAAAATCAGGTGCTGAACTTTTACATGAAAAACTCGAGTTTCCAAAGTATAGAATTGTAATTGACAGCAGTGTTGAAGAATTTGCAAGAGCTGGAAAATCGGTTTACTCCAAATTCGTTAAAGACTGCGATCCAGAATTAAGGCCCTTTGAAGAAGTATTGATTGTAAATTCTGACGATGAATTGTTGGCGTACGGTACAACAATACTAAATGGTCGTGAATTGATGGAATTCGATTACGGTGTTGCAGCAACCCTTCGAGGAGGTTTAAAAAAATAACTTTATTAACTTAAAATTTAATTATTTTTACATTATTAAGGAAGTGATTACTTGTTAAAACTACTTTACAACGGCTCAATTACATATCTCAATGAGGAAAATAACATGTTTGTGGGCCCGAGTTCTTCTTGTACGTACATTGAAACATCGGAAAATAAAATAATCGTTGATACATCTTCAAAGGATAAAAAAAAGATTATAATTTCAAATTTAAATAAATTAAACGTTAAATTAAAGGATATCAATTATGTTATAAATTCGCATAATCACAACAACCATACTGGAAATAATGACCTTTTTAGAAATGCCAAAGTGGTCATGTATTCTGATGGTTCGATAAATGATTTTAAAGACCCAGAAATAGAAATAATGTGGACTCCTGGACACACCTTTGATAGTATTTCTGTGATTTATGAAGATTACGTAGTTGCTCCTGCTGCAGTTCACCGCAAAAAGAATATTCTTGAAGGTACGGACCTCCCGATTTTAATGGATCGTGAACTTTCAAAAAAATCAATCCAAAAAATCGTATCTTTGAAAAAGAATATTATAACTGGGCATGACGGAATTTTATACACTTTTGAGTATCTTTAATTTATTCCCAACGTTTAACGGTTTCATAAACTGGACCATCTTTAGTTAATGTACTTTTCATAAGTGAAACTGAATTTATTTCTATTTTTCCGAAATCAATATGTTTATTTTTTTCAATTAATTTTTTCAAGGTTTCTTTTGAATCATTTTCGATAAATTTAACTCTTCCAAGGGTAATGTGTGGATCGTAACTTTTTTCTTTTTTAAAACCTAATTTAAAGAGTTTTTCATCAATATTTTTAAAAGTTTCTTCGAAATTTGTAGTTCCAACCCATATTACACGGATATATTCTTCATTTGGGAATGTTCCAACTCCTTTTATCTCAGAAATAACTTTTTTAATTTTTAAATCTGAATTAAGTATTTCTTCAAGTTTTTTATCGTCAATATCTCCCAAAAATTTCACAGTTATATGTAAATTCTCTTTTTCAACTGTTTTTATGCCTTTTAAGTTAAATTGTTTTTTTAAGTTTTCCAAATTTTCTTTTAAGTCAGTTTTTAATTCAATAGCAAGGAAACATCTCATAAAATCACCTATTCGTCAAGAAGTACTGGGATTTTATCTTTAATTAAATAAACTTTTTTACATTTTTTACAGCATAATTTATTGCTAAAAAGCATTAATTCGCCCTTACACTTTGGGCATTCCAATAAATCAATCAATTCTTCAAGCCATTTCATAAAGTACCCCTAAAACCAAATCATTTATTATTTATAACATTTTAATTATAAGTATTTTCATTTAAAACGGGTGAATAATATGAATATATTTGTAAAATTTTTAGTAGTTATAATGGTGTTATGTTCGGGTTGCATCTCCACAGATAACAGTTCTGTTTCAGAAATCAAGTCAGAACAGGTTTCAGATGTTTTATATCAGGTATCTACGATAAACGCGCTGATGGAAAGTATTTATGACGGATTTGTACCTGTAGATGAACTTGTATCTTACGGGGATTTTGGAATAGGTACTTTTGACAAACTCGATGGAGAAATGGTTGTTTTAGATGGAATATGCTATCAGGTTAGGGCGAACGGTGTAGCATACAAGGTTGAAAATGTAACAACACCTTTTGCAACAGTTACTTCGTTTGAAAACGATGAAACGTATTTTTTAAATGAAATGAATATTTCAGAGTTTGAATCATATTTTGAATCGAAATTCCCTTCGAAAAATATGGTTTATGCAGTAAAATTAACTGGGACTTTCTCAAAAATGAAAACAAGAAGTGTTCCATCCCAAGAAAAGCCTTATGAAAAATTAGTAGATGTTGTAAAAAACCAGTCAGTATTTGAATTTGAAAACGTTTCTGGAACTGTTGTTGGGTTCTGGGTTCCTGAATTCATGTCTGGTTTAAATGTTCCTTTATACCACTTACACTTCATAACTGATGATAGAACTGCTGGAGGACACATTCTTGATTTTGAAATTGATTCAGTAGAAGCATCATTTGATACAACGCCAGAATTTTATATGGTTCTTCCAACTTCTGGAGAATTTTATAGTATGGAATTTTCAGATACTCTTGAAGATGACTTAAAAACAGTAGAAAAACAATAAATCTTTTTTTAAACCTTTTTTTATTAATTTCATGCAAAAATATATCATTTCTCAAAATCATAAAATCAAACATGAAATTATTTTTGAGGGTGGGATGTTGAAAGTAGTTGCATTTAATGGAAGTCCACGAAGGGACGGAAATACCTCTATTTTGATCGATAAAGTATTGAACGAATTAAAAAAAGAAGGAATTTCTACTGAACATATGCATATTGCCGGCGGAAAGCTGAGGGGATGCACTGCATGCTACAAGTGTTTTGAAACACTGAATAATAAATGCATAATCGAGTGCGATATCATAAATAACTGCATAGAAAAGATGGTTGAAGCTGATGGAATAATTTTGGGGTCTCCAACTTATTTTACAGATGTCACTGCTGAAATGAAAGCACTGATTGATAGGGCAGGCTTTGTAGCAAAGGCAAACGATGATATTTTAAAAAGAAAAGTCGGGGCAGCAGTTGTGTCAGTAAGAAGAGCTGGCGGAATCCATGTTTTTGATACATTAAACCACTTTTTTTCAATAAACCAGATGATAAGTGTTGGTTCAGACTACTGGAATTTGGGATTGGGTCTTGATATTGGGGATGTTCAAAAAGATAATGAAGGATTACATACAATGGAACTACTTGGCCAAAATATGGCGTGGATTTTGAAAAAAATTAACGAATAATACCAATAACTATAAAATAATCATAAAAGTCGTTTAAATCTTTTTTTAAATTTTTTAAAAAAGCAGGATTAATGTATCTACCTTTGGAAAACCATGTTTTCATTGACTCTCAACAGATACTCAAGATGGCCGCCTTATAGGTAGAACTGCTAGTGACAGTATCACGAAATCAACTGCCAAATAATGTTATATTTTTTATTATATATACTTGATTTAACTCAAATTTCCGGTAAATTCTCTTGTGACGATTGTAGCGTAATTTCCGCGCTCAAGTTTAAAGCTCAGTTCAAAAATATCATTTTCAAAGCTGCTTTTAAAGTCATAAATCGGAGTTATCAATTTTCTTCTTGTTCCGTAGAAATTTCCGAAGTCTTCGATTTTAAATTTCTTCAAATCGAGGTTTTCCCTTTCAACAATTTCTTTTTCAATTTCACCCTGAATTCCACTGCTGAATTCAGTATCGTATCCTATTAACGTTCCTGTTGGAGTATTGTCTTCTAATATATCTCCTTCTTTTGCATCAAATCCGTAATCAAATCTTTTATTTATCATTTCATTGAATAAATATGCCTGATATGCATTTACAAACATACTGTTTAATTGAGGAGGTAATGCAGTAAAAGCCATTTTAAAGTCTTTGTATTTTAAATACTGCTGAATTAATCTTTTTTCGTAGTCGTGGTTTCTATTAAATAATTTTAAAGCTTTTTTAAATTCACCCATGTCAACGAGCTGTCGTGCTTCAAGCGAATCGCCGGTTTCACTTATTGGAGTTCCGCAGTAGGTGTAAAATGCACTTTCAAAGTCTCTTTCATAGATAAATTTTCCAACGATGTGTGTAATAGGCCTAACAAGCCCAAATCTTTGTATTCCGTAGTAATTTAATACGTAATCTAATTTTAAATCTGAAATTCTTTTAATTTCGTCTTTTGAAAGATTTAAATCCCTAATTTTTATCGTGAACTTGTTTCCCCAGAGATCCCCCATTCTGAGTTTTTTATTTGATTTTTGAACATCTCGAATTATAATATCTTTAATTTTGATATCTTCAAGCTGTTCTTTTTTAAGTCCAAAACACCCAAATCTCTGAGTAGTTACTGCAAATTTATCTTTAGTTCCTGCAAATCCAAAATTTTTCCTTTTCGTTTTTGTTGCTTTTACAATCTGTTTTAATGCATCCATCG
Organism: Methanococcus mangrovi; assembly: GCF_054506835.1. NCBI lineage: Archaea > Methanobacteriati > Methanobacteriota > Methanococci > Methanococcales > Methanococcaceae > Methanococcus > Methanococcus mangrovi. Next base: position 548,431 of record NZ_CP197114.1, read on the forward strand.
TGTTCCAGTTCGTTTTTTCAACTGTAAAATGGATAAATGAGCCGTGCCAAGTTTCAACATCTTCAAAACCGATGTCCTTCCCAACTTCTAAAACCGTTCCTTCCGGAGTTATCTCTTCAACAATGAAATCTTCAGGGCATTTTTTAAGTGTTCCGTCAAACCTTTTCATATCCAAAATAAATTTGTCAATGTTTATCGGCATTTCGCTTAATTTCCGTCTTATTTTATTATTTCTAAATTTAAACTGTTTTTCTTTCCGAAACTGGTTAATAATATCTTCACTTTCTTTTTTTCTCGCATTTTGAATAAACAGGGGGTGCATGATAAAATCTCCATTTAAAAATTAGTTTTATATAAGTTGATAGCGATGTTAACATAAATATGTTTTTAAGGATGAAAAATTTTTAAATTTAAATTTTACCGAGATTTAAGTGGTAACCATGTATATTGGAATTGATGATACAGACAGCAGGGAAAAATACTGCACGACCTATGTTGGAACTATTCTTCAGGAAGAACTTGAAAAAAACTATAAAATGGACACTCCAAAGTTAATCCGGATGAATCCGATGGTTAAATATAAAACCCGTGGAAATGGCGGAGTTTGTTTAAGAATTATTGAAGATGAAAAAAAATTAAATGAATCGGATATTGAATCCATTAAAAAATTAGTAATTCAAACCGTTGAAAAGTTCAGCGATTTTGATTGTGAAAATACAAATCCGGGAATTGTTTTTTTAAGCGAAGAAAATTATCAAAAGAATCAAAAAACACTTTTAAATTACTATAATTCGGTTTTATATGATATTTTGAAAGTAGAAGATTCTGAAAAAGTTTTGAATGAAATTGGTGCAGAATACCTAAAATACAAAAAAGGGCATGGAATAATCGGAGCTCTTGGTGCAATTGCTTCAAAACCGCCGTTTACATACGAACTCTTATCCTACCGAAAAAGTGAAAAATGGGGGACTGAACGAGAAATTGATGTCGATTCCATAATAAAAATGGATTTAGAAACATTTCCATTTACATTTAACAATATTGATGGAAAAAAATCGATAATTACGCCACACACGCCATGCCCTGTTCTTTACGGAATAAGAGGAATTTCAAGAGAAATTTTAGAAAACGCAAAAAATACTGTAAAATCTGATGAAGTTGATAAATGCCAGTTATTTATTACAAATCAGGGAACTGACGTTCATTTAAGGTTTTTTAAAATAAAAGATATCTATCCAGATACAGGAGTTATTTCTTACGGCAAAGTTGTTGAAAAGCCAAGAGAAATAACTGGGGGACATGTTTTATTCAAAATAGAAGATGATACTGGGAAGATAGACTGTATTGCCTATGAACCAACCAAGGAATTTAGAAATACTGTAAGAAAATTAATTTGTGGCGACCTTGTTGGAGTTTACGGGACAGTTCGAGAAGAGCCTTTTGAAATAAACATTGAGAAATTAAAAGTAGTTACACTTCAAAAAATATATGAAAAGAACAAATTATGCGTTTGTGGCGGAACCCTTAAAGCTAAGGGTTTAAAAAGCGGTTATAAATGCAATGTCTGTGGTAAAAGACTTAATTATGATGAAATAGAATTGAACGAAGTAAAACGAGATATAAAAGAAGGATTTTACGAAGTCCCGCCTTCTGCAAGAAGACATTTAAGTAAACCTATCGTACTATATGATTTTAACCTTGAAAATATAAATTAAATGTATTATTCTAATGTGATTTTATGCTTGAAGAACTTTTAAATGGAAATATCGAGAAAAAGACGATAACTCAAGTTTACGGGCCCCCCGGTGTTGGAAAAACGAACATCTGCATACTTGCAATGTTAAAAGCAATTGAAAATGGCAAAAATGTGGTTTACATCGATACAGAGGGCAGTTTATCAATTGAAAGAATAAAACAGCTTTCTGGAAAAAATTGCGATGAATTACTTAAAAATATAATAATTTACGAGCCATCGACATTTGAAGAACAGTCTGAAGCTCTTGAAAAGATATTTCTTCTCGAAAATATCGGGCTTATTATAATTGACGGCATTGTTTCTTTATATAGGTTAGAACTCTGCGACAACATCAATGAAAATACCAAACTAAACAGGATGCTTGGAAAACAGATTTCAAATATTCTAAAAGTTGCGAGAATGAAAAATTCTGGAATTTTAATTACAAATCAGGTAAAAGACTCGCTAAATGGTATTGAACCTGCGGGGGGAAGGCTTTTAGAGTACTGGAGTAAATCGATAATAAAAATTGAAAAAACAGAGTCTATTCGAAAACTCACGCTTGAAAAACACAGGCACGCAAAAGAAGGCGAAAATTTAAGGTTTAGAATACTTCAAAATGGGCTTGAAATAATAAATAAGTCCTGTTAATAAACTTTTTTTATGAGATATTTAGTTAAAATTGCTCTTTATAAAAAAACTATATATACCATGTTTCACACATATGTGTAAGTAGTAATTTTATATGAGGGAATCGCATGAGAGTACTCTTAAAACTATTTGTAGAAAGCCAAAACCTTGGAAAAGCTATAAATGCACTTTCAGAGGGAGGAATTTCAGGATTTTATTTAAAAGAATATCAAGGGATGTCACCTGACGATTGGAAAGGTTTTTTGCTTGCAGAAGAACCGGAAATGGCAGTAAAGATAGTTAACGAGTTATCGCAGGATACTGTCGTGATAAATTCTATCGTAAATATTGAATGTCTCGGAAAGATAAAAGAAATGATTAGAAAAAAACTTGAAAATGATAAATACACATTAGTTGAACTTCCAGTTTTAGGCATGGAGGTTAATTCACCAGAATAAGTGATTTTAAATGAAGTTTAGAAAAGGAAGACCAAAAATACTCCGGCTTATCTCAGAAGAACCCCAATTTACGTTGTTTAAACCTGCAGGAATTTCGAGGTCTGAACTTGAATCAGAAGTACTTACTTTTGAGGAATTAGAATCTATAAGGCTCGTAGATTATTTAAACCACCCTCATGAAGATGCTGCTGACGAAATGGGTATCTCAAGACGGGTATTTTGGAATATATTAAAATCTGCACGAAAAAAAATTGCAGATGCCATCATAAATGGAAAAATGATTGATATTGGTGGTGGATATTACAAAATAAGGGAGTGTAATCACGAAAACGAATGCCAAAGGGGTAAAAATTGTAGATACGCCGTATCAAACTGTTTAAGATTAAAAAATAGGGATAGTGAATAAGTGGCTCGCTTAGGTGATATTAATGTTACTGTTGGAAGTAAAGAATGTTTCAAAAAGTTATGGGGACACAGAAGTACTTAAAAACGTGAGTTTTGAGTTAAACGAAGGGGAAGTTATCGGTGTTTTAGGTAGGAGTGGTGCTGGAAAATCCGTACTTTTACACATGTTAAGGGGCATGGAAGGGTACGAACCTACATCTGGACAGGTAATATATCACGTTGCGTACTGTCCAAAATGTGAAAATGTTGAAGTTCCTTCATATGTTGGAAAAAAATGCGACTGCGGAAAAGAATATGTCGCAAAATCCGTAGATTTTTGGAACCAGCATGAAATCACTTATGCATTAAAGAAAAAAATTGCGATAATGCTTCAGAGAACTTTTGCACTTTATGGTGAGAAAACCGTTGCAGAAAACATCATGGAAGCGCTGACTGCTGCAGGATATGATGGAAAAGCTGCAACAGATTGGGCACTGAATCTTATTAAAATGGTAAAGCTCGAACACAGGGTTGCACACATTTCAAGGGATTTAAGTGGTGGTGAAAAACAAAGGGTAGTTCTTGCAAGACAGATCGCTAAAAATCCGGTTATTTTCCTTGCTGATGAACCAACTGGAACACTTGATCCAAGAACTGCAAAATTCGTTCACAACGCACTTATTGAGGCAGTTATAAAACACAATATTGCAATGGTTATTACCTCACACTGGCCAGAAGTAATCGAAGAACTCTGTCAAAAAGCGATATGGCTTGACAAAGGGGAAATGAAACTTTCAGGAGACAGTAAAACTGTTGTACAAGAATTTATGAAAACCGTTACTTCAATGAAAGAATTTGAAAAAGTTGAAGTGAAAGATGAACTTATAACCATCGAAAACGTTGAAAAACGTTATGTTTCAGTTGATCGAGGTATTGTAAAAGCTGTTGATGGAATAAACCTTTCAATAAACGAAAAAGAAATTTTCGGGCTTGTTGGTGTAAGTGGTGCAGGTAAAACCACACTTTCAAAAATAATTGCAGCAGTAATTCCTCCTTCAAAAGGAAAATACGAGTTTAGGCTTGCTGATGAATGGATTGATATGACTAAAGTGGGCCCGTTATACAGGGGACGTGCAAAAAGATACATCGGAATGTTATTCCAGGAATACAGCCTTTACCCACACAGGACAATTCTTTACAACCTAACAGAATCAATAGGCCTTGAAATGCCTGGTGAATTTGCAAAAATGAAAGCAGAACACACTCTGGTTTCTGTTGGATTTACTGAAGAAGAAGCTGAAAGCATGCTTGAAAAATACCCTTCAGAACTCAGTGTCGGTGAAAAACACAGGGTTGCACTTGCGCAAGTGTTAATCCGTGAACCTCACCTGATTCTTTTAGATGAACCTACGGGTACAATGGACCCGATAACAAGAAACCAGGTTGCAGAATCGATCCAGAAATCAAGAAGCGAACTTGACCAAACATATGTTATCGTATCCCACGATATGGATTTCGTGTTAAATGTATGCGACAGGGCTGCTCTTGTAAGGGGCGGAAAAATAATAAAAACTGGAAAACCTGATGAAATCGTAAAAATATTGTCAGAAGAAGAAAAAGACGAAATGATAGGCCATTAATTTAGTTATGGTTCTACTTTATTCCACTATTTTTTCGAGATAATTAATTTCGTTGGTTAAAATATCAATTTTTTCTTTTTTTGAAATGGCTTCTTTGTATATTAAATCATTTAATTCAAAATTTAAAGCGCCTTTGTAATTATATTCGTTTACAAGTAAATTTAGAGTTTTATCAAAGTTTATTTTAGATTCACTTAATGGGTAGTGGTCTTTTGAATTTACCCCCGAAATATGCATATTTTTAATTTTTTCATGGAAATTTTTGATAAAATCAAGTGAATTTTCACGGGCGTGTGCAATATCAAGCGTCATGTACAGGTTTTTAAATTTATCAAGCGTTTTTTTCATCGATTCAACATTGTAGCAGATATTGTTTATTTTTTCAGGAGAATTTTCAAGGCAAATTGTTATTTCTTTTTTTAATGAATAATCTATTGATTTTTTTAGATAATCATCAAAATTATTGTATTCTTCAGCTGTTGGGATTCTTGCGGTTGGCCTTTTTCCCGCATGTATTGTAATAAGTTTTGCATTGAATTTTTTTGAGAGATCAATTGCCCAAAATGTTTCCATCAACGTAACATGCCTTATATTTTCATTTGTAGATGATGAATTTAACTCGATATATGGCGCATGAACTGTTATTTCAAGTTTTGAGAGTTCAGACTTAACGCTATTTATATAATCTAAATCATTTCTTTTTTTCCAAAATTCCGGATTTTCGGGAAAAAATTCCATATTTTTTAAGCCGAGTTCTAAATATATGTCCACGATTTCTTCAATGTCATATTCCCAGAAAAACAGCGATGAGCAACCTATTTTTACCATGATTCAAATATTGTTATTTTGAATTATAAATCTTTTGAGGGATATTATGGACAAAATGCTTGAAAAGTTTGAGGGGAGCATTTTGGGGCTTTCTATCGGCGATGCACTCGGCATGCCCACGGAATGGTTTACAAAAGAAGAAATTGCAGAAAAATACGGGAAAATCGATAATTTTGTTAATCCAAAGAATAAATTCGATGGAATTTTAAAAGCAGGGCAGTATACTGATGATACTGACCAAACAATTGCAATATTGAATTCTTTTGACGAAAAAGGATTTAATAATGAAATTTTTATTGAAGAACTTATAAAATGGTATAACAATAATCCAGTTGGAATGGGGCCAACGAGTACAAAAGCGATTGAACAGTTAATTGTTGGAAATACTAACGGTTGCGATTCAAGAACATGCGGTTCTTCAATGAGGGTTGGGCCGTTAGGACTTTTTTATTTTGGGGAATACGAAAAATTAAAAGAAATAACAATTGGTGCTACAAAATTAACCCATAACAACGATGAAGCTATTGCAGGGGCTCTTTCAATCGCATTTTTTGTTGCAGAATCTGTAAACAACGTCAAATCTGAAAAATCCATCAAAAGATGTGCAAAATTTATTGAAGACGTTTCTTACAACTTTTCAGAAAAAATACTCCTTATAAATGAGTTAAATTCGGCCGATGAAGCTTATGACTTATTTAATACTGGCCTTCCTGCAATCGAGTGTGTTCCTTCAGCAATCGCAACGTTTTTAAGAACGGATAACTTTAAAGATGGAATGATTTCTTGTGTAAATGCGGGAGGGGACACTGACAGCATGGGAAGTATGTATGGGGCAATTGCAGGAGCTTACTATGGGATTTCAAATATTCCTGAAAATTGGGTATCAAACATTCAAAATAAGGAATTATTATTGAATTTATCTAAAAAACTCTACAGATTAAGATTTAAAAAATAATCAAAGCGAAGATATATAAAATACAGTTTTTATATTAATATAAAGAACTATATTGGTGAAATCATGGCAAAATACGATTTTGAAATAACGAGCAGGCCTTCATATTCCCTTTTAAAATTGAATCTTAAAAATCAGGAAATAATGACAGAAACTGGTTCAATGGTTTACAAAGATAACAGTGTAAGTATCGAAACTTCTGCTAAAGGTGGAGTTTTAGGTGTTTTAAAAAGAGCAGTTGTTGGAGAAAGTTTATTCATGAATAAATTAAGCGGTTCAGGAAGAGTTGCACTTGCACCAGGTTATTCTGGAGATATAATCCACCACGAGCTCAATGGGGTACTTTATGCAAGCAGTGGCGCTTATTTAGCATCTTCACCAGATTTAGCAATTGACACGAAATTTGGTGGCGGTAAAACATTTTTCGGTGGAAAAGGTTTATTTTTGATGAAGATTGAGGGTTCAGGAGATGTATTTTTATCTTCATACGGTGCAATTGAAGAAATAGAATTAAATAACGAATCAATCATGGTTGATAACGGAAATTTAGTTGCATTTACGGGGGATTTAAACTATAATTTGGGAAAAGTGGGCAATTTAAAATCAACTCTTCTTGGCGGTGAAGGTTTGGTCTACAACTTCAGCGGAACTGGTAAAGTTTATGTTCAAACAAGAAATATCGAAAGTTTCATCGACTTCATAACACCTTACCTTCCAACACCAAAACAGTAATGATTAATTTTTTAAATAAGTAATGATTAAAAATTAAAATGCAAATAAAAATAGAACAGGGGATATAAATGGTTAAATTAACAGAAGAAATGAAAACCGAGATAACAGGTCTTTTATTTTTAGCAACCTCTTCAAAAGACGGAGTTCCAAACGTTGCTCCAATGGGTGCAAACCAGTTTGTTGGAGACAAGCTCGTAATTTCAGATAACTTCATGAAAAAGACACTCAATAACATTAAAGAAAATCCTGTAGTTGCAATAAACGTTGCAAACTGCAGAGCACACCCATTCCAGTACAAAGGAAAAGCTGAAATTGTAACGGAAGGAGAATACTTTGAAAAAGCAAAAGAATTAAACAAAGTAAAAATTCCAGGATTGACCCCAAAAGGTGCAATTGTTATTACAATTACAAGTATTTACAGCGTAAAACCAGGACCTGAAGCTGGAAACTTAGTCGAAACAGATGATTAAATTTTTTGAAAATAATCTTCTTTTTTCAAATTTTTAGGAAAAAACATGATTTTTGAAACTTTTTTAACAGGGATAATATTAGGATTTTCAATTGCCGCACCAATTGGTCCAATTGGAATACTTTGTATTCAAAAAACACTGAATTTTGGAAAATTGCATGGATTTGCAACCGGATTTGGTGCTGCAACTGCTGACGCGATGTACGGGATTATTGCAGCATTCAGTTTAACCGTAATTTCCAATTATTTTATTGAAAATGCGTTTTTTCTTAAAGTTATTGGGGGCATATTTTTAATTTATCTTGGAGTAACGTCATTAAAATCTTCAAAAAATTTAGAATTAATTCAGGATGTCAAAAAAGAAAAATTAATTATAACGTATTTAAATACGTTTTTTTTAACTTTAACAAACCCGATGACGATTATATATTTTACGCTGCTTTTTTCAGGCTTTGTAATTCCACAATCCGATTATTATATGTCTTTAATTTTGGTTATCGGGGTATTTTCCGGTTCATTACTATGGAGTGGCTTTTTAACAGTAATTTCAAGTAAATTTTCCAAAAAATGTTCAAAACACGTGGATAAAATCAATAAAATTTCAGGAATGCTTTTGATAGCTTTTGCACTGTTTGTATTTTCAAGTGCATTAAAACAGTTTTAAATTTTTTTAAATATTCTAAAAAAAAGAAATTTAAGTGCGATTTTAGCACTGATTTGGAGTTATAATAAGCCTGCTGCATCTAAAGCTAACTTAACTTCTTCGGTTGAAGCTGCTTTTTCTAAATCAACTTTTTTGTCTGTTGGTTCAACGTGTTTTAAGTTGCATCTTCTTCTTTTAACGCTACCGTCGATAACTACAAAGTTTTTGTCTAATACTTCAACGATAACACAGGTGTTTCCTGCTTCTCTTCCTAATGTTTTGATGCAAACTCTTCCTACTTCAATTGCTGCCATAATTATTACCTCGTCTTATTTTTTGTTAATGTGAATGTCGCCAATCACATGTCATACTTCAAACAGAGAGATTTATTACCATCTAAGCTTTCAAGTTTTCTATGGCTCTTTCGATGATATTAAATACCCCATTGGCGTCCCATTTCGAGGACTCGATTGTTATATCGTATATTGATAAATCATCAATTTCGATATTATATATTTCTTTGTATCTTTTCTTTTCGCTAGCTTCTCTTGAAATCATTTTTTCAAGTGCCAAATCAACGTTCTCGTTTTCACGTTCGCTGATTCTAATGCATCTTACCATCGGGTCTGCTTTAAGCCAAATGCTTAAATCCGGTTTTATGTCACTTTTTTTGAGGATCCATCCTGCAAGTCTACCTTCAAGGATTAAATCCCCTGATTGAGCTGCCTCAACCTGTCTTCTGTCAATTTCGTTGTCAACTTCAGTATTTGTTTCTGCATAACTGCTGAATTCTTGGAGGGTCATATTCATTTCTTTTGCCATGTCTCTGAAGATAAATCCTGCACAGACGTGGTTTAACCCGTACTTTTCTGAAAGTAACTTAGAAGTCGTTGTAGTCCCTGTACCCGGTAATCCTCCAATGGTAATTATCATTATAGCACCTTAGAAGTTTCTAGCTTTTGCGACCATCATTTTTTTAACACATTTTGGGCACAAGTTGCCACCAAATGCTCTTTCTGGTCTTTTCTGCGTTTTAGCTAATTTTGTGATTTCTACTGCTCTTCCTCTTGGTACTCCATTTAATAAAGCACCGCAAGCGCCACACACAGCTTTTGATTGTTTTTTTCTTCTATAGTGCACGATTGAACTGTTTCCAGGTGCTTTTCTGTACACTTTTTTAGATGAACCTGACTTATATCTTGGGGCAGGCATAGTATAACCTCCAAATGGTTTTCCAAAATCTATTTTGTTTAAAAGTATATAAAGTTTAGGTACATCTCAGGGTATTTATTATATTAGCCATTTTTGTGCCGTTTATAGAATTTAATTCAAAAAAACAGCATCCACTGCAGGTTTAATTTTTTAAAAAATCGCAGGGAAAACAAAATTTGGAGAAAAGTCCAAAGTATGGCTGTACCATAACACCATAATTAGTACAACCATGTATAAAAAGTTTATCTACGTATAAACTGGAAAGTTTATAAATTAGTAAGTTTAAATAAACTATTGGACATAACAAATCTCATAGGAGGGGAGATGTATGAAGATGAGTATTAGAAATCAATTCAAGGGAAAAATACTCGAAATAGTCGAAGGACAGGTTGTTGCGAAGGTTGTATTGGATATTGGTGGTGGAAACACCATGGTTTCAGTAATCACCGTAGATGCAGAAAAAGACCTCAGCTTAAAAGTTGGGGATGAAGTAACTGTACTTGTTAAATCAACTTCCGTGATGATAGAAAAATAAATATCATGGCTGCATCAAATAACTTTTTTAATATGGGGTAATAATAAAAAATCGAATACCCCTTTATATATTTTGAAAAATAATGTATTTTTAAGGCCACTATTTTTATAAAACTATTTACCCAAATCCAAAAAACAAAAATCCAACGAAAATATATGGTGTCAATATGAGTAAAACTATAGAGAGTGTCGAAAAAACATTGATTGCTAACGTATCTTCTCTTTTATCAAGTGAAGTTCGGGCAAAAATATACATATTTTTAAGAATGAATCCCCAAAGTACTGTAGAAGAAATAGCAAAAGGAACTGGAATATACCCTTCAACCATCCGGGAATCAATATTTGAAATGTATAACGACGAGTACGTGATTCGAAAAAAAATGGATAGGGATGGACTTGGTAAAAAACCATATCTTTATTCTGCAATAGAACCTGCTGAATTAGTACAGTTAATTTCTGAATCAATAAAAGAAAAATTGAATGATTTAGCATCCGTTGATGAGATAATTAGCGGTAAAAATGTTGAAAATTCATTAAAAGTTGTTATTAAAGTAGAGTCTAATTAATCTACCTTTAATGATTTAACTCTTTTTAAATATTAATTAAAATGTTATTTTAGCTGTGTATCAGTAACTTTATGTTTTCTACGGTTTTAAAATCATCTTTATCTTCTAATCTAATCGTTATATCTATAAATTCCTTAATATGATATAACATGATTAATTTTGATATAAAGTTTTTTTAAAGGTTAAATTAAAAAAGTAAGTAATTATTTGGATTAAAATCCAAGTAATGTTCCAATATTGTATGTTATTATTCCAACAACTGTTGCAAGTACTAAATTATAACCTATTCCAAAAGCAGTCCATTTTAAACTCCTCGTTTCAAGGTAGAGTGTAGCAAGGGTTGCAAGGCACGGAATGTACAGAACTGATACAAGTGTCAGGACAAAAGCTTTTAATGGACTGAATGCTGTTGAAATGTTTTCAGGATATAATATACTAAAGCTTGAAACAACAAGTTCTTTTGCAAATATTCCAAAGATAAGGGATATTGCGGCTCTCCAGTCGAGTCCCATGTATAAAGTCACATGTTCAAGTATTTTTCCAACAACTGCGGCGTAATTTGCGTCAGGAGAAGGGTAGTTTACAAGCCCGTAGAATAAAAGCGAGCCTGCTGCAATAACAGTTCCTGCTTTTTTCAAAAATTCTTTACTTTTTTCCCAGGTCATTTTAATAATATTATCCCAATCAGGAATCCTGTAAGGGGGCAATTCAAAAATATAGTCTTCCGGTTCGCCTTTTATGAATTTGCTCAATATGTACGATACCATGAAGAGCAGTGCAAATGTAATTGCAAGAATACTTAAAGTAAATAATGCGGCATTTTCCATGAAAAAGAATGAAGCGAAAAACCCGATTATTACAAATCTTGCAGAGCATGGAACAAGAGGCGTTACTAAAAGGGTAATCAATCTTTCTTTATGGCTTGAAATGAATCTTGTACCCATCAATGCTGGAACGCTGCATCCAAATCCGGTAATTAATGGAATAAATGATTTTCCGCTTAATCCCATTTTGGACATGATCGAGTGCGTTAGTGCAGTAACTCTTGATAAGTAGCCGGTATCTTCAAGAAGGGATAGTGAAAACATTATTAAGAATACTATTGGGAAGAATTCAAGTACTCCGCCAACTCCAGCAACTAATCCATCAACGATTATCCCTGAAATTGATTCTGGCAGGATTTTCATTAAGTAATTTCCAAAAGCATCAAAAAAGGAGCCAATAATGCTTGCAAAAATGTCCCCAACTCCAAAAACAAAATTATACATCGTGTATAAGACTACCCCAAATATCAAAAGCCCGTAAACTGGATGAATCACAATCGTATCAATATCTTCGTATAATTCGCTGTTTACCATGACGCCGGCTAAAATTTCGTCGCATTTTTTGTATCTCTGTTCTACAATGTAGCTTTCAACATCATGTTTTATTTCATGTTCTATTTTAATTTTTAAGTCGTTTATAAATCTTATTAATTCAGGGTATTTTGAAAATTCAGCTACCACATCAGGGTCTTTTTCAAGAAGTGATATTGCAATCCACCTTTTTGGAAACGTTTCGTACTTTGAATTAATTTTAAAATGTTCATTTTCCAATTTGTTTACTATTATTTCAATATTTTCTTCTAAAAGAGCCGAATACGTAATTTTTACGGGTTCTACAGTTTTATAATTGTAAAGCGTTTCTTTTAAAGTATCAATCCCGATTTTATGTCTTCCAGACGTTCTTACCACGGGAATTCCTAATTTTTCACTTAATTTCTGGTCATTTACAAATATTCCAAATTTTTCTGCTTCATCAATTAAATTCAAGCATAAAATTGGGCTGATTCCAAGTTCCAAGAGCTGTACTGTTAAATAAAGATTCCTGTTAATGTTTGGGGTATCAATTACATCTATTACCGTGACCTGCTTATTTTCAATTATGTAGTCCCTTGCAATCTTCTGGTCTATCGAATCAGATGTTAAAGAATATATTCCAGGTAAATCGACTACAACGTAGCTTTCACTATTTTTTTTAAAGAATCCTTCCTTTTTTTCAACGGTAACCCCGGGCCAGTTTCCAATTCTCTGGCTCATACCTGTTAAGTGGTTGAAAAGAGTAGTTTTTCCAACATTGGGCTGTCCAAGCAGTGCGACAATGTTTTTTTCATCCATTATTTTCACCAGTTTTTAAATCAGTATTGCATTTTTTTCTACAGTATTTTTTTTCGCTACAGCATGAACAGCTGTTTTTTACTATTTTTTTTGAAATTTTAACAAGAATTTTTTCTAAAATACCTTCTTTTTTTTCGTTTTTTAAATTTTCCATGAATATCACACGAAATTTCATATCTTTTCCATATATTTTGGTTAGATTAAATAATTTAAGTAAACTTAAATATTTTCTTGTAAATTAGCTTATGTTTTTTCCAAATAAAAATATTCTTAAATTATTCTACAAAAATCGATTCTGCCATGCCCCTTCCAAGAGCAACTTTCGAGTTTCCAACTCTAATAAGTACGGGACCATGGTTAGTTTGTGATATTAGGGTTATTTTACAACCTGGAAGAATTCCAAGCTCGTAAAACTTTCTACAATGCCCCTCAACCTTTACAACCATGTATGATCCGGGGTCTTTTTGTAAAAGATTTTCCATGTAACCACCAAAATTATATATACAAATTAATTAAGATACATTAAATAATTTAACTTAGCTTAAATTTTATAATATTTTGAAACTATATATATTTTTTCATTTGGTGATTAGGTTGGTATCCCAAAACATCGAAGACTACCTTGAGAATATATTTTTATTTATACGAGAGAATAAACGGCCTGTAAAAACAACTGAACTTGCAAAATTAATGAATGTTCAGCCCGCTGCGGTAACAAGCATGGCCAAAAAGTTACATGGCGATGAACTGATAGACTATCAGCCGTATATTGGAATAACTCTTAAAGAATCAGGCGAAAAAATTGCAAAAGAAACCATTCGAAAGCACAGGATTATTGAGTATTTCCTGACTGAAATTTTGGGTCTTGATTTAGAGTTTGCACAAGAAGAAGCATGTAAAATAGAGCATGCAGTGTCGGATAAAACAATAGAAAAATTGTATGAATATATAGATAAACCAGAAAAATGTCCACACGGCTACAAAATAAATTTAAAGTAATTAAATAGTCTAACTTTTTTAAAATTTTGGAATAATCGAGTTTTTGTAGTGAATTTCTAAAAAAACTAAATCATAACGGTTAAATATTTTTTATTAATATATTTCATAGACACTTGTTTTGATTTTTTTAATGTTAATCTTAGTTCAGGGGTGCAGCTTATGGCCGGGAATATTAGTGATGAAGAAATTCAACAAAACATTTTAAAGCATCTCTATAAGATAAATAGTAGGGATAATGACGCTTTTTTGTCTTGTGAGATATTTAAAGAAGAATTAAGTCTTGAAAGGGCAGAACTCTATCGAAATATCGATATTTTAAAACAGAAAGGCTTTATCGAAATGGGAAATAACCCCGGAATAGTCGGATATTCCATAAGACTGTCTGAAAAGGGGATGGACACTTTTGAGAATCCAAAATTTACACGAGAAGAAATTGAAAAAGCCTATAAAACCTTTAAAATTTATGCTGAAGAAGTAACAAACGCATCTTACGATACATATATAAAATCACTCGCTGCATTTTTGAATTACTGTAAAAATAACGAAGTATTGGAGTTTGTAATTTTCAAATTCAATCTAATAGAACGCGATTTTGAAAAATGGTATGATAATTTTTTAAATTCAAAATTACATGCCCATACACTCCCGCTTGATGAAGACGAAAAAATTTCGATAATTTATAAATTTTTAAATGAAATCAATTCTGGAAAGATTAAAATTCCAGAATTTGTGAAATCAGCCTACAAAATTTCTGGAAAAACTGAAAAAACGATTAATAAATTTAATCAAAGCATTTTTTTGCATTTTGTACGTGGAATTGATATCCGGCTCAAAAAAATGATGAGCAAAGTTGAATCTTTCGAAAAACCCGAAACAAATGAAATAGTAGTGGCTACTAAAATGGAAACTCCAGCAATTTCAAAAATTGAACTGATAGATTCGGATTCACTTACTTCAAAAAGAAGGCTCGAAAACTTTGAGAAAGATAATAAAGTTGTAATTTATCCTTCGGAAGTAATTGATGGGGATGCAGTAAGTAGGAAACTATCAAAAACAACGTATAATATGGATAATCTTGAAAATGCATTATTAAATCTTTCAAAAGAACTTAGGGATGATAAAAAGTCAGTTGCAGCAATATCTGCAGTATATTTACTGTCAAAAAATATTGATTCTACAGATTTAGTCGAAACTCAAAAGCTTTTAAATGAGGCAGTATCCGCGGAACCATGTCTTAAAGAAAAGTTTAAAGACATTGCAATGGCTTCAAGCATTGAAGTGGCAAATACAAGTATAATTAAAGGAATACTCACACTTTTTTAATTTTTATTTTTAAATAAATCTCTAATTCTTTTTTAATGATTTAAATCTATAAAAAATATATAAAATGAATTTTATAAATTAACGCATGGTAAGAGAGGTGAATGCTTTGCAAAAAACAATAGAAAATCTTTCAAAAGCATTTATAGGGGAGAGTCAGGCTCGAAATAGATACACCATATATGCAAAAATAGCTCAAAAAGAAGGCTACGAAAAAATAGCCGAAATATTTACAATGACGGCAGAACAAGAGCGAGAACATGCTAAATGGTTATTTAAACTAATTAATTCGCTTAAAAAAGACGAATCTGAAATAATAATTGACGGGGCAGCAGTTCCAACTGCATATGGAACTACAGTCGAAAACTTAAAAGCTGCAGCATCTGGAGAAAATTATGAACACACTGAAATGTATCCAGAATTTGCAAAAATTGCAAAAGAAGAAGGATTAACTGAGATTTCAGACAGGCTTCTTGCGATTGCTCAAGCTGAAAAGCACCACGAACAACGGTATAAAAAATTAATAGAACAGCTTGAAAAAGATTCATTCTTCAAAAAAGATGAAGAAATTTACTGGACCTGCAAGAAGTGCGGATATTTGGTAAAAGGCAAAACTGCGCCAGTTGAATGTCCTTCATGCGGACACCCAACTGCATACTTTGAAAAACAGTGCGAAGAATATTAATCCCTTTTTTAATTTTTTTAGATAATTTTGTTTTTAAATTAAGTCAAAAAGAATATAAACCACGATATTCCCTTAGTTTATTAATGACTAAACTGGATAATCTATTTTCAACTTTCAGTCGGTAACTCCGGTGAAAATCAATGAAACTAAACGATATAGTTTCTTTTGCGGGAAGAAACATAACACAAAAGAAGACACAAAGTCTTTTAACGATAATTGGTATTGTTATAGGGATTTTAGCGATTGTAAGTCTTATTTCTCTTGGATACGGGGTTCAAAATTATATTACCGAAGAAATATCCAAAGCGGGAGCCAGCGTTATTACAATATACCCGTCACAGCAGATTACAAGTATTGCAATGTCTAAAAATTTTAACGATAGGGATTTAAGGGCTGTAGAAAATGTAAGGGGCGTTGATGTTTTGTTATATGGCTGGTTTGGGGGAACGCTAGTAACGTACAATGATCAGGAATACTATTCAAGCGTTTTTGCAACAAAAGCGTCAATATATCAAATATTTTTCACTGAAGCTTATGGATACGAGCTTGAAAAAGGTAGATGGATGAAAGACAGTGATACATACACTTGTGTAATCGGAAACAGTCTTTCAAAAGATACATTTGGTAGGGAAATAGATCTTGGGGATAAAATTGAAATTAATGGCAAAAAATACAAGGTAGTGGGCGTTTTAGAGCCATTAGGAAACCCTGATGATGATAACTCTATTGTAATTCCTTACGAAGCAGCTTCAGAAGTTTTTGATGTAACTGATGAGTATAATATATTCATGGTTAAAATACGGGATGGCGAAGATGTCACTAAAGTTGCAGACGAAATCGAAAAAGAACTTGAAGATTCAAGGGGGGACGAAAATTTCTCAGTTTTAACTTCAGAACAGCTTGCAGAATCAATTAACAGTATTTTTAGTGTTTTAACAATATTCTTAGTCGGTGTTGCAGGAATTTCATTACTCGTTGGAGCTGTAGGGATCTCAAACACGATGCACATGAGTATATTGGAAAGAAGAAAGGATATTGGAATTTTAAAGGCACTTGGCGCAGAAAATAACACGATACTTTCAATATTTGTTGTCGAAGCTGGATTTTTAGGACTATTCGGTGGAATTATTGGAACGATACTTGGAATATTAATTGCGAAATCTATCGAATACATTGCAGCAATTTCAGGATATGGATTGATTAGGGCATGGATTTCTTGGGAATTGATTGTTGGAGTTCTAATATTTTCATTTGTAGTTGGAATTTTAAGCGGCTACTTCCCTGCAAGAAGCGGTGCAAAATTAAACCCTGTTGATACTTTGAGAGGGGAATGATTATGACATTAATCGAAACAAAAAATGTAATAAAGACTTATGGTGTGGGCGAAGCTAAATCCAACGTTTTGAAAGGGGTTAATTTAAAAATTGAAGAAGGAGAATTTGTAATGATAATGGGTCCGAGTGGTTGTGGAAAATCCACTCTAATGAATATTTTGGGTCTTTTAGACGTTCCTTCAAAGGGTGACGTTTACATAAAAGGTAAAAAAACCACGAAAATGAATGAAAATGAGCGTGCAGTATTTAGGAGAAAAATTAGTGGGTTTATATTCCAGCAGTTTCATTTAATCGGAACTTTAACAGCGTTAGGAAATGTTGAACTTCCGATGACGTTGGATGGAAAAGATGAAACTTTCAGGAAAAAACGAGCCAAGGAACTATTAAATATGGTTGGACTTAGTGAGCGGGAAAGTTATAAACCATCCCAGCTTTCCGGGGGGCAGCAGCAAAGGGTTGCAATTGCAAGGTCCCTTTCAAATAATCCAAAGCTGCTGTTTGCAGATGAACCAACTGGGAATCTTGACAGTAAAAGCGGTAAACAGGTAATGGAGATACTTGAGAACTTACATTCCGAAGGAATGACAATTATAATGGTTACTCACGATAGTTACATGATAAAATATGCTACAAAGGTTATACGAATGAAAGATGGTGAAATTCTTGAAATTGATCGGGTTAAAGATGGCGAAGTTGTTGAAACCGAGGTTATTAAAAAAGAGGAGCAATGAATTTTACAGTTAATCTTACAAATAACCCTTTCAGGCGGATTTAAAATAAATTTACTTTAACCGCTCTTGGAAATTTTAAATTAAAAAGATTTAAAAAATGTAAAAATAACTGGTTGGTGGGAAAATGTAATGTTTTATACAATATGTAACATGATTTTGTTAAATAACCGACCTTAAAATTAAAAAGAGTGATATAATGAGACTTTCAGTTAAGTCTGGGGTATTATTGCTTGTATTTGCATTGGTAGCAAGTTCTTATGCGTTATCCTTGGATGATCCGCAGTACGAGGTGGATAATTCGGAATTTGGAGAAACAAATCCAAACGTTATACACCCTGGAGACGATGTAAATATCTGGATAAAGGTAGTTAACGACAACTATGATAAACAGTTAAAGGATATATCCGTAGAAATAAGCCCGCACTATCCGTTTGAAATAAAGCAGGTAAATCCTGAAACGGGAGTTGCCGAAATTTCACACCTTAACGAGGGTGAAAGTGATACTGCATACTTTAAGATACACGTGAGTGAGAACGCGCCTTCTGATGAGTACAGAATTGATGTTACCGTGACTGCAACAGAGTATGACTCTGGGGAAGAGCCAAATGAAAGAGAAAAAACATTAACAAAAATATACTACGTTCCAATATATGGAATAGCTAAATTTGAAATTAATTTAGACGATAACAACCCGATAAACCCTTCTGAATCAGAAGAGCTTGAAGTATATATTAAAAACCAGGGAACAGGAACTGCAAAATATTTAACGCTAAATTTAGCCGGAACAAGCGAGTTAAATATTGTTGGTCCGACAACATTTTATTTAGAATCACTATCACCTCAAACTCAAAAGTTGATAACTGTTGATGCATATGCAGTTCCAACAACTGAGGACGGGATTTACCCGATAAATGCGAATATTGAATGGATTGGGGAAGACGGTGCAGAATATACCTCATCAATTCCGATAAATTTGAAAGTAAAAAGTACAATTTTTGATAACCAGCCGTTTTTATACCTTGATGGTGTACAGCCAATTTCTGGAGGTCAGGAAGTAACAATTGCGCTTGCAAACAGGGGAACTTCAAAATTAAAACACTGTGTACTTGAAGTTGATGGTGCAGTTGAATTAAATGATAATTACATTCGATATATTGGGGATTTAGAAGAAGACGATTCTGATTCAGGCATATATGAATTAGAGGTCTTTGGAGATTCAAAAACAAATATCACTGCAACATTGACGTACTTTAATGAATACCACGAAGAATATACGATTACACAGGAATTTGAACTTGACCCTGCTAACAGCCAGGTAAAACAGGAAGGAACAAACTATACTTTTATCGTGGTAATTGTTGTTTTAGCAGTTGTTGCATACATTTTATATAGAAGATGGAAAAAGAGAAAAGACTCTGAAGAAGAAAATTAATTATTTTTTTCTTAACTTTTATTAAGTGATTAATGATGACAGGCCTTGAAGTTAACAAAAAGTTTTTAAAAGCACTATCCTCGCGCTCAAGAATATCCATTTTAAAAGCACTCGGAAATAAAAATTATACTGTAACCGAACTTTCAAAAAGTCTGAAACTATCCAAATCAACAGTTCACGAACATTTATCAATATTGGTTGATGGAGAACTTGTAAAAAGGAATGAAGATGGTAGAAAATGGGTATACTATGGATTAACGGAAAAAGGACAGTATTTGATCAGAAATGATATTGAAAAAATGGTAATATTGTTCCCGATGTCTGTAATCGTATTTTTAAGCGGGTTATACAGTATAATGTTCCTTAAACTTGGAAAAAAATTACTTTCAACGGATTTAGATACGTATGGTACATGTGAGGCGTTAAGCGCTGGATCAGATGTAGCAACTTGTAGGATTTCAGAACCCGTAACTGCCGTTAGTTCTGATTTAAATTTATTGATTGGTACAGGATTGATTTTAATAAGTTTACTTATGGCATATCACGTAATTTCAAAAATCGTGTACAGGTCTAATTAATTATTTTTTTATTTTTCACGTTTTTATTTTACTTAAAAAAAATGTTCGGAACTCACCGAACGATTTAAAAACTATTTTTAAGTGTTTACAACACAGTATTATTATGACGATAAAACGGTGATTTTTATGAATCGCAATATAATCATTATTTTGGGGCTACTCATCGTAACTTCCGCAGTTTTTTTAACCTATAATCCGGAAGATTTAAAAATAAATTATACTGGGGATTTTAAGGTAGTTCCGGTAAATTCAGAAGAAAACTTCAATAATTTTTTAAAACAGGTATCAAGTTCAGGATATTATCTTAGTGGCAGTAATTATGCAGTAAAAGAATATGCTGTAACATCCGAGATTGCTTACGATAGTGATTCAAGGGCTTCAGGATATTCGGAAGAGAGATATTCAGAGACAAATGTTCAGGTAGTAGGGGTTGACGAAGCGGATATTGTAAAAACAAACGGTGAATTTATATTTTATACAACGCAAGGTCCAACATGGGGTAATTACTGGGGGCAGGTTACATATACAATTGATGCATTACCTCCTGAAACCGCTCAAATAATTGGAAATATCACTGATGGCGGTAATCTTTACCTTGACGGGGATAATTTAATTGTAATAACTTATGATGGAATAAAAAACTACAATATTTCAAATCCAAAAGCGCCTGAATTAATATGGGCAAAAGATTTAAACGGTTCATATGTTGATTCAAGATTAATCAATGGAAAACTGTACATGATAGTTCAAGAATATGGAATAAATGGGCCTATAATCTGGAATAACGTTAGAATTGATTATGATAATATATACATCCCGATAATTCCAGATATTATCTACAACGACTTTGAAACCACATACATAGTTTCATCGATAGATGTTGAAAGTGGGGATATTGAAAACACGGCTGCATTAGTTGGTTCCTACAGCAATACTGTGTATGTTACCAAAGACAGTATTTATTTTGCTTATGAATTAGATTATGATGAAGATAAACTGATGATGAAGTTTGTGGCGGAAAATAGTGCTAAATATTTCCCAAAAGAAGTTACAGACAAACTTGATCGGGTATTTTCAAATACTGATTTTGGAGACAATGCAAAATATGTACAGATGACTGAAATTCTCGAAGATTATTTAAAAACACTATCCTCAGAAGAAATGAATAATTTAGAAAATGAAATTGAAAATGATTATGAAATTTATTTGAAAGAAAACTGGGAAGAACTTGAAGGAACAGGTATTGCAAAAATAAGTCTCGATGATTTTAAAGTAACAAGTGGAAAAGTTCCTGGAACAATTTTAAACAGCTTTTCAATGGATGAATACGAAGGAAATTTAAGAATTGCAACAACAATTGGAAATGACTGGAGATTTAGGGATATTCAAACAAATAACATCTACGTATTCGATGAAAATATGGATGTTATCGGGAAAGTGACGGGCCTTGAAGAAGGAGAAAGAATATACTCTGCAAGGTTTATTGGGGACAAAGCTTACATTGTAACATATAAAGAAACCGATCCATTACTCGTAATTGATTTAAAAGACCCGGAAAATCCAGAAGTAATTGGTGAACTGAAAATTCCAGGATATTCTACTTATTTACACCCAATTGGAAACAATAAAGTAATTGGAATTGGAAAAGATGACCAGAATATGGTAAAAATTTCATTATTTGATATAACTGACCTTGAAAATCCAAAAGAACTTTCAAAATATTCCTTAAACGAATACTGGTCAACTGCTCTTTACGAACACCACGCATTTTTGTGGGATTCTGAAAAAGAAATACTCGTACTTCCTGCAGGAAGCCACGCATATGCTTTTGAAGTTAAAGAAAACGGAATTAAAATGGTTAAAGATGACGTTTTCAAAGACTACAGCGTTTTGAGGTCTTTATATATCGGAGATTACTTATACACGTTTTCAAACTATGAAGTACACGTAATTAATGAAAATACCTGGGAAACCGTGAAAAAAATTAATCTACCAAAATATGAATACCCATATTATGGACCATACGTCGAACCAGCGGAAGATTCTACTGATACGAAAATAGAAACCATTGACGAAAAAATAAATGTCGGGGAAACCTTAACAATAACGCTTGATGAAAACCCTACAACTGGCTACACGTGGAATTATTCTATAAGCGATGACGATAAAATAGAATTATCGTTTGACGAATATATCCAAGATGAAGTAGAAGATGGAATTGTTGGTGCAGGCGGGGTTCATGAATGGACATTTAATGCAACTGAATCTGGAGAAGTAGAGCTAAAATTTGATTACTACCGTTCATGGGAAGGAATTGAAAATTCTGCAAACACCGTAGTTTATAAAATAACAATTGAATAATTAAAAAAATTCATTTCTTTTTTTTAAATTTTTAAAATATTTTTCAAAAAAGCTAATTTTAATTTTAAACCAATATTAAAAAAGATTTAGAGGAGTTATTGTCCTCTGTTGATTCTTTTAAATGTGTTAGTCCATTTTAATTTTCTTCCAACTCTTCCGAGTTTGAAGTTCTTTTCACACTTTGATGAACAGAAGTGCATAACTGAACCGTCTTTTTTAACGTATTTTTTTCCGCATCCAGGTTCAATTGTGCCTTCACAAAAGCTACATGTTTTCCATTCCATTGTAATCACCTAGCGGGAATTATTTCCTTCTTTTACCGAGTTGTTTTGCTTCTCTTTCGGTTTCTCTTAACATGATGAAGTCACCTAATTTAACAGGTCCTTTCACGTTTCTTGTTAAGATTCTGCCTGTGTCTTTTCCACCTAAGATTTTGCATCTTACTTGGAAAATTTCACCAGTAACTCCTGTTCTTCCGTTAACTTGGATAACTTCAGCAGCTACTGCTTCCTGGTATACCATCTCATCAGCCATTTAAATCACCTGATTTTATTTAATTGTTAGCTGCTAAACTTATGCTTTTAATCCATTTAATTTTTCAACTAAATCTTTTAATTCGTCAGCGTTTCCTTCAGCAACAACTGCAATAGCTGATGTAGGTACTTCTAAACCAGCAGCTTTTCCTAAAGCTTCTTTTGTTGAACTGTATGAGTATGCAATTCCTTTTTCGTCACAGATTACTGGAATGTGTGCAACGATTTCTTCAGGTTGTACATCTTGTGCGATTACAACTAATTTTGCAATTCCTTTTTCTACTGCTTTTGTAACTTCGTTAGCGCCTTTTTTGATTTTTTCAGCGTTAGCAACTACTTCTGCAGTTTTTTCTTCGAGTTCTTGTGATATTTCAAATTTAACATATACAGCCATATTATGACCTCCTTCATCACTTAAAAAAATTTTTTTATCCGGATGGCGCCCACTCATATCATCATGGTTTTAAAAGAGCGGCAACTACCATATATCGAAAAGTGGTATATAATGGTTATGGTACAAAGTCTAAAAATTTAGAAAATTTAAAAATCAACCTGTATTCCAAGAATTTCCTTTTTACCATTTAAGATATCCTCTGCAATCATTGCGCTACCTATTGCACCACTTTCTTCATCTAAAACCAGGACATTTCTATTGATATTCTCTTTTATCATTTCAGAAACATTCGGGTTTTTCCAAGTGCCAATGGAGCCTGCAAGAATCACGTTTTTGTCAGGATTTAAAAACATTAAAGAGTTTATTTCCATCGAAACACTTAAAACAAGTGAATCAACTGCCAATGTGCATTTTTCATCCTTTTTGTAGTTATTCATAATTTCAAATTTAGTATCTTCAACGCCTTTGTAAGAATCTGTAATTTTAACGACTCCTGCTTTTGAAAAAGCATCATTTGCAGTAATTTTTTTTGCATCGATATTTCTAATTAATTCAAGATCAAGGGGTCCGTGTAATATTCCAACAGCACCAACGCATGCATCAAATCCGCCGAATATTTTTCCATTTTTTATCAAAAGTGTGACAGTATTTGAGGAAATGTCTGACAGAATGAAATTTTCAAATCCAAACGTTTTGTAAGCATTGTAGCAGATGGATATTTTTTCTGGAGATGCAATATGTGAAAAAAGAGCGTTAAATCTTTCATCCATACTTTTTACGCCCTTGTGAAGTCCCGGAATGACAACTGCAGGAATATTTGATGATTTTATCTCATCGTAAACTCTCGTTCCGCCACCAATCTTTTTTCCAATTCCTTCAAGGTTTATTACTCCCCTATTTTCAACTTTTTTTATATCGGTTATTTTATCTATTCCGTCCCCCATTGAGTAGCATACGCCCATCAGATCGATGTCATTTAAATTAACATATTTTTCAAGTTCTTTTAAAAATGAATTTTCGTTTATTTCAGTTCTTTTCATCTTAAAAATAGATTTTACAGTTTTGTTTTCCATCACACATGCGGTAATTCCCGATGTGCCGTGATCAATCCCTACAATAATCATAATCTCCCATACAAAAGATAATAAATTTCAAATACCAATAATTATATATAAAACAGTGCTACTTTATTAAAGAACTTTTTGATTCAATATCATTACTAAATAGAATTATTTTAGTGATCCAGTAGAAATTTATTGGTGATTTTATGGACGTATGGATCGATTTAACAAATTCCCCGCATATTCATTACTTCTCGCAATTAATTGACAAATTCAACAAGGAAGGAATCGAATATTACATAACTGCAAGAAAATTTCAAAGTTTAGAGGATTTAATAGATATTTATGGTTACGATTATATTTCTGTTGGAAATCATGCAGATTCGTTAGAAGAAAAGCTTATAAATTCTTCAAAAAGAGTAATTGAACTCACAAAAATTGTAAAGAAGTTAGACCCGAAAATTGCAATTGCAAAACACTCTGTAGAACTTCCAAGAGTAGCTTTTGGAATGAATATCCATTCAATATTTGTTTTAGATAATGAACACGCGAGTGCACAGAACAGGTTAACTATCCCGCTTGTAAACGACGTAATATGTCCAGAAGGCACAAAATTGGTCTTAAACGGGAGTTCTTTTGGAAAAGATATCGATTCATTTGCAGGAACTTGTGAAGTTTCTAATGTTAATTCAAGGTTAAATTCTTCATTTTCAATCGATGAATCAATAAAGGAAAAATTAAATATCGATGAATCACTGCCCTTAGCAATAATGAGACCAAGACCTAATTCTTCGTACTGCAACGGGAAAAAAGACATTATTCCAATGATAATTGATAAATTAAAGAGTCAAATGGACTGTAATATCGTTGCATTTCCAAGAGATGAAGAACAAAGGGAAAAATACGTATCAATGGGCGTAATTGTTCCAAAAACAATCGATGCAATATCTTTGCTTTACTATTCAGATGCAATGATTGGTGCTGGTGGAACGATGAACCGTGAAGCGGCAGTTTTGGGTGTTCCAACGATTTCGTGCTACCCTGAAAAGCTTTTGGGTGTTGATAACTACCTGATAGACAAAGAAAGAATGATTCACACAAGAGATTTAGATGAAATTGTAAATCACGTGATGGATAACATCGGAAAAAGAAATAATGGAATAACTCTCGAAGACCCGACAAAATTGATGTTTGAAAAAGTTGTTGAAAGTTTAAGCTAAATTATTCTTTTAAATAAGGGTTCACATGAACCATACAGTGTTTTACCTTTTTTAATTTACTTTCAATTTTTGAATGGACATTTTCTGAAATGTTATGTGCTTCAATTAATGATAAATCTTTATTAACTGAAATTTCAACGTCAACATAGATTTTGTTTGAATGAATTCTCGTCTTTAACACATCTATTCCCAAAACCCCGTCAACTGAAAGAATTATTTCTTCAATTTCTTCAATGGTTTTCGGGTCTGCAGCTGTGTCTAAAAGCTGGTTTAATGCATCGTAATATATCTCAAACGCCATTTTTGCAATGAATAATGAAATTAATATTGATGCAAGGGGGTCGAGTATTGGATATCCAAGTTTTGCTCCAACAACCCCTACTAATGTTCCTACCGATGAAAAAGCATCGGATCTATGGTGATAAGCATCAGCAAGGAGTGCGGAGCTGTCAATTTTGTTAGCAGCTTTTGCAGTGTATTTATACATCCATTCTTTTACAAAAATAGAAATCAATGCTGCAATTACGGTTATATTTTCTGGAATTTGATAATTTTTACTGAGAATCGTTGTTAAACCGCAGTAAAAAATCATCAACGCAGTTGCAAGTAAAATTACGGCTAAAATTTTTGTCAGGGCAGGTTCTATTCTTTCGTGTCCGTAAGGGTGGGATTCATCGGCAGGCTTTTCTGAGAGTTTTAACCCAAGCATCACAACAACAGTGGTTAAAATATCGGAAAATGAATGCATTCCATCTGCAATTAAAGCACTACTCTTTCCAAATACTCCGGCAAGTATTTTTAAGATTGATAGCCCGATATTTGCAACAATCGTGATTTTGGAAATTTTATTTCCGATTTTTATTCTTTCAGAAACTTCCACATTATCGTCTCATGAATTAAATAGATTCAATCTCTTTACAGTACCCTTTTACAAGTTCAAATGATTTTTTAAACCCTTCAATTTCGTCATCGTTCATTTTCATATGAATTACTTCTTCAATTCCGTCTTTACCTACCTTTACGGGAACTCCTATACAGGAACCTCCTTTAATCCCTTCAATTTCATCTTCAATGTATGCAGAAAGGGTTAAAAGTCGTTTTTCGTCATGTGCGATACACCTTACAATATTCACAATAGCAGATGCAGGGCCGTATTCTGAACCGTTTTTCAAATCTATAATTTCTTTTCCGTAACCTTTGATTTTTTTGAGGATGTGGTCATACGGGAAATTTTCGTATTTTGGAAGTCTTATTATTGGAATTCCACCAACCGCAGTTGCGCTGATTAATGGAACCATACTGTCCCCGTGTTCTCCAACAATCCTCGTCCTAACATCGTCAATGTGAACTTCAAAGTATTTCGCAACAGCTACTTTAAATCGCATCGAATCAAGGTGTGTTCCAAGTCCGAAAACCTGATTTCTTTCGTATCCACTTTCGATAAACGCTTTATATGTCATCATGTCAACAGGATTTGAAACCATGAATATTTTCGTATCCCCTGCATTTGAAATTTTTTTCGCATAGTTTTTTATAATCTTTGCATTTTCACGCATTAAGTCGATTCGAGACATATCTCCAGTTCTTGCAAGTCCTGCGGTAATTATCGTGACATCTGAGTTTCCTGTACACGATAAATCATCGTCATTACATATTTCGATGTTGGTGTCCTGACCAGCAGCTGCCATTGCATCATAAAGGTCCATTCTAAGTCCTTTTAATTTATTCACGGAACTATTTCTGGCAATTAAATTAATATTTTTTATATAGCTTTCCTTTGCTAAAAGCAATGATAAAACACTTCCGATTTTGCCTGAAGCCCCGATAATTGATACTTCCATAGTTTCACCCTTGCCGTTAAAAACAATTCCTATATCGACCTCTATACATATATATCTAACCGAATATGGGAGTTCATTAATACTATTTTCTATAGAAATTTATATATATGATAATAATATATTTTAAATTAGTATTATTATAATCATAATTTATTAAAATTAATATTACAGTACATTAATTAAGACAATTTCGAGGTAATTTTATGAAATCAACTCAAGAAGAACCTGAAATGGATAAATTAGCAGTTGAAATGCTGTTAAAAGCTCCTTTGATGTCAAAAGAAGAATTGGATGAAACCCTGTTTACTTTAAGAAAAATGGCAATTAAAAAGTCTGGTCGGAGAAATGCAAGATTTATCATGGATTCATGGGCAGATACTGCATACAACATGTCCATGAAATGTTGAGTTATAAATCTACAATAAACTTTGTTTTCCAACAGTTTTCATCCTTTTTTATTTCCATTTTGTGATAAGTAATTGCTTTTACTTCTTCTTTTGGTTCGTACTTATCTTTTGAGTACGTATCTCCAAAAGCAATGCAGTTTAATTCGTAACATTCATTTTTCTCGATTTTTACGTCAAATTCTGAAAATATTAACAGTTCAGAATCATGAAGTATCAAAAGTTCTGTTAAGAAGTCGTATAACAGCCCAAGAAGGTCTTCTGAAATAACTTTAAACGAGCGCTTTTCTACTTTTTCAATTGATTCAATATCAACCATGATATTTGATAGGCCTCTTGCAGAATTTTCAAAAGATTCTTCAAGAGTTTTTCCAAAAGCAATTATTCCAATATCCGCGGTAGTTTCAAAATATGTATACATAACTAAACACCTTTGGTTGATATTACATATCCTTTTGCACTGTTTTTTGAGTATTCTTCGATATTAAATTTAACGTCGAAGAATTTTTCTACAACATAAATATTTGTCAGGGTATGGTTTGTAATTTTCGAAACGCCGATTTCAATGTCTGAAAAAGGCATAAATGGAATTATCTGGTCAGCCAAATGCGAATCTATTGCCATTTTTGTATTTAATTCTTCAATTAAATTTTCAGAGGCAATTTTTCCAACTGTTTCGGATAAAAGCCCCTTTTTTCCAAGACAGTCTGAACCAACGTAATTACTGAACAAAAATATTCCAACTCCAGAACTTTTCCCTTTCGTTTTTTCAAGCCTGATTTCCGGGTAAAAACCGCTATTTAATAATATATCGCTTGCAGATTTTCTTATTCTTTTTGAAATGGTTTCATCGAGGTTTTGGTTAAAAATAATTCCTTTAATATCGATATTTTCATTTTCAATTAATTCATAAGAAATGATTTTTGAAGGCTTCAACGTTATTTTAACAGTTCCTCCACCTTCAGGGAATAATCCACGGTTTAATACTGATAATTCCGAATTAATTCCAATATTTTCTAAAAATTTTAAAGTTATATTTTTAATATAGTCAATTGGCGGTGAAAATTCTACATTAGTTCCACCGATCAGTGTAATTTCGACAGGTTTGTCTATTGCAAGTGTAATTGGAAGTATTGACTGAATAACAAGAGAAATGCTTCCTGCAGTTTTAATATCTATTTCAAAATTTTTAGCAGTAATTTCTTTAGGGTAAAAAACCAAGGTTTCAGAGCCTTTTAAAAGACCTTCAACTTCTGCATTACAGATTTTTGAAACTGCATTTACACATGCGATGTGCTGGTTTGATAACCCTGGATTTTTTCTATTTTTTCGAATATTGATGATTTTAACTGGTTTTTTAGTTATTGCAGAAAGAGAAACTGCGGTTCGTACAATCTGTCCCCCACCTTCGAGATAACTTCCATCAATCGTAATCATAAACATTCTCCTAATTAATTTTTTCAATCAAATAATTTCCAAGTAAAAGCACATCCCCGACATATTTAAACGAGTTTATGGCATCAATTTCACTGCAAACAATTGGTTCACCATGTAAATTGAAACTGGTGTTTAAAACTGCAGGAATTTTTGTTGAATCGTTTACAAAATTAACAATATTATAATACGTTTCATTAAATTCTTTCTTCAACGTCTGAGCTCGCGTAGTTCCATCAACATGAACGGTTCCTTCAATATCCTGTTTTTTAGATTCAAAACAATCAAAGAGCATGGTCATGTAAGGACTGTATGTTTTGTTTTTTAAATAAATTTCAGAGTATTCATCAAGAATTGTTGGAGCATAAGGCATAAATGAATTTCTTTTCAGAGTTTTTGCAAGTTTTTTCGCATTTTCATGTGTGGGAAGTCCTAAAATGCTTCTATTTCCAAGAGCACGCGGTCCAAATTCCATTTTTCCTCTCGAAACGCATACAAGTTTATTGTCTGAAATTAATTGGCCAACATACTCTGAAATATCTTTTTCTTCGAGATACTGAACTTTAAAATTTTTTAAATCGACAATTTTTTCAACAGTATAATTATCGATTTCATAACCCAAATATGTATTTTTCAAATCAAAGTTGTGGTTACTGTTTAAAATTGACGATCCAATTGCTAAACCCTCATCTCCAGTAAATGGGGGAACATACAGCTGATTTACAAAGTCCTGATGAATTATTTTTTTATTTAGCTTGACGTTCTGTGCAACTCCGCCGCTAAATACGACGTTTTCAATTCCCGTTTCTTCCACAAACTGTTTTAAAAGTTTTAAAACAACCTCTTCTAATTTACTTTGGGCAAACGTTGAAATTTGAATATCGTAGGACCTATTTGGGTTTGAATAATTTAATATTCTTTTCAATGCTTTTGTTGATTCAGAGCCAATTACTCCAAGATAATTCTTAAAAGATTTAGTTTTTTCATTATAATCAATAATATCAAGATTAATCGTGGAATCATTCGTTTCAAAACTTGAAAGACTCATAACTTTTCCTTCGTCTTCCATTGGTTTAAACCCAAGCAGTTCAGTGATTGACGCGTAAAAATCCCCTACTGAATTAATTAAATCACTCTGAGCAATAGTTTCTATTTTAGAATCTTTTCCAATAGATACTGTTGACGAAAGTCCATCTCCTCCACCATCTATTGTTAATATCAGGCATTCTTTAAAATTTGATAATTTGTAGCTTGCAGCGTGGCATAAATGATGATTAAAATAATACATTGGGATTTCTAATTTTTCCTGGAGTAATTTAAGTTTTTTTAGTCTTTCACCCTTTCTAAACTGCCCTCCAATAGTGATGAGGGATAGTTCATCTATTTCATTTACAAAAGAGTTTAGCCCGTAATTTATGGAATTTTCAGGGTATCCTCTAAAATTCTTTTTTCTTGTAAATCTTTCTTCACTTGCAGCATAGCGGATTTTTTTTTCATCGATTAATGATGCACTTGAATTGTGGCCATCGCAAATACCTAAAATCATAAATTTCACTGATTAATTTAATATATGGTGGACGAGAGATAATTCGGACAGGTAAATTTTACAAATTTTATGTTTTCATAATATTTATATAAGATTTTGAGTTAATAAAAAGAAACGAATTAATTTTAAATCTATTACGTCTTATTCTTGGTGATCTCATGAAAGGAGCAGAGGCTATGATGAAGGCCTTAGAAGCAGAAAATGTAAAAGTCCTTTTTGGATATCCTGGGGGCCAATTACTTCCCTTTTACGATGCACTTTACCACAGCGACCTTGTACATATTTTAACGAGGCACGAACAGGCTGCAGCACACGCGGCTGACGGGTATGCAAGAGCAAGTGGGGATGTTGGAGTATGTGTCGCTACATCGGGCCCAGGTGCAACGAATCTTGTTACGGGAGTTGCAACAGCACACGCGGATTCTTCCCCTGTAGTTGCATTAACAGGACAGGTTCCAACAAAATTAATTGGAAACGATGCATTTCAGGAAATTGATGCACTTGGAATCTTCATGCAGATTACTAAGCACAATTTCCAGATTCAAAAAACAAGCGAAATTCCAAAAATATTCAGAAAAGCATTCGAAATTGCAAGAACCGGAAGACCGGGTGCAGTTCATGTCGATCTACCAAAAGATGTTCAGGATAATGATTTAGATTTAGAA
The DNA here is from genome assembly GCF_054506835.1 of Methanococcus mangrovi. Lineage (NCBI taxonomy): Archaea > Methanobacteriati > Methanobacteriota > Methanococci > Methanococcales > Methanococcaceae > Methanococcus > Methanococcus mangrovi. The sequence continues at coordinate 579,908 of NZ_CP197114.1, forward strand.
AAATACCCAATTCCTGCTGAAATTAACCTTCAGGGGTATAAACCAACGAAATTTGGACACCCTTTACAGATAAAAAAAGCAGCAGAGCTGATGAAACTTGCACAAAGGCCAGTTATTATTGCAGGCGGCGGAGTTCAGATTGCAAACGCAACACCGGAACTTATAAAATTGTCAGAATACGCTCAAATCCCAGTATGTACTACTTTAATGGGTAAAGGGGCTTTTCCTGAAGAGCACCCACTTGCACTTGGTTTGGTGGGGATGCACGGAACACAGGCTTCAAACTATTCTGTTTATGAAAGCGATGTTTTAATTGCAATAGGATGCAGGTTTTCAGACCGGATTACGGGAGACATTTCGACTTTTGCGCCAAATACAAAAGTAATCCACATAGATATTGACCCTGCAGAAATTGGAAAGAATGTTGGGGTAGATATTCCCATCGTGGGAGATGCAAAAGCAGTTTTAAAGGATATATTAATTCATTTAATGAAAAAAGAACTAACTAATAAAACAGAATGGATGGAAAATGTCAAAAAACTTCAAAAGAAGTCCCTTCCTATAATGGAGTTTGACGATACACCAATAAAACCTCAAAAAGTTATCAAAGAAATGATGGCTGCAATTAGAGAAGTTGATCCAAATTTAACAAATACTGTTCTTACAACGGATGTAGGCCAAAACCAGATGTGGATGGCACACTATTTCCAAACAAGTGCTCCAAAATCATTCATTTCATCTGGTGGACAGGGTACAATGGGCTTTGGATTCCCTGCAGCAATTGGTGCTAAATTTGCAAGACCTGATGCAAACGTAATTGCAGTAACCGGGGACGGTGGATTTTTAATGAATTCACAGGAACTTGCAACGATTGCAGAATACGAAATCCCTGTTATAGTTGTAATTTTTGATAACAGGACTCTTGGAATGGTTTACCAGTGGCAAAACTTGTACTATGGAAAGCGACAGTGCGCAGTACACCTTGGAGAAACGCCTGATTTTATAAAGCTTGCAGAAAGTTATGGAATCGATGCTTTAAGGGTAGAAAAACCTGAAGATATTAAAGAAGCATTTAAAACTGCATTAAATAGTGGAAAACCATATTTAATTGATATTTTAATCGACCCGGCAGAAGCACTGCACATGGTACCTCCTGGAGGAAACATGACAAATATATTATTCCCGGAAAGACAGGAGCCAACTCCAAAAGCTCAATGCTTTAGCGAAATGAAAAAAATACTTAATCCTAAGGTCTAATCGGGTGATTATCATGGAACACAAACACATCATTTCAGTTTTGGTTTTACACAAACCGGGTGTACTCCAGAGAATTTCTGGATTATTTACCAGAAGATGGTTTAATATTTCAAGTATGACTGTTGGAAGTACTGAAAACCCGGATGTTGCAAGGATGACAATTGTTGTTCAGGGGGACGATACAGTACTTGAACAGGTTGTAAAACAGTTGAATAAACTTGTAGAAGTCATAAAAGTAACTGATTTAAACAGTAACAAGTCTGTGCAAAGGGAACTCTGTCTTGTAAAGGTTTATGCGCCAACTGAAGACAGCAAATCTCAGGTAATCCAGTATGCAAACATATTTAGGGGAAAAATCATCGATTTAAGCACTGAAACACTTACAGTTGAAATTACCGGGGACGAACAAAAAGTCAACGCATTTTTAGACCTTATCAGGCCAATGGGAATCAAAGAAATCGCAAGAACAGGACTCACTGCACTTATGAGGGGTTCTAAAATCTTAAAATCGAATAAAGCATAATGATTACATTTAATTTAACTACTATTTTTTCTTTTTATTTTATATAATGCTCAATTAATCTTTTAATTTAATTTTAAAGACTAAAATATCCAAATACTATATATCAAAGGATAGTGGATATATTATTTAATGCTTAAACTTTTGGATGATTTTATTCTCTTAATTGTAATTATTTTGTATAATTTTCGGGGTGGTGTTTATGAATGGCGAGGATATCGAAACTAAAAATTATTATTCAAAAGCACCCTTAAACCAGATATGGGAAAATATTGTATCGAGAAACCACCCATTTAAAAAAATATGTGTCTACGAGGAGTGGATGTGTGAAAAAAACGATATTTCGATGAATACAATAAATGCGTACTTTTCAAAGTTATGTACTTACGATACAGTAATGTTTCAGGATATAAATTCTGAAAAATTGGGGATTTATAAAGTTAGAATACCGTATGGAAACGATAAAATTGAATTAATATCTGAATTTAGGGAAATTGATATTTTGGATAAACTATCGAGATTATTTTATGGTTATTTTAAATTAAACGAAAAGAAAATACCCTCAATTTTTTGGGGGTTTGAAGATGATTGGTTTAGGGTATATGTAAAGCCAGAAAATTTTTCAGATTTAAAAGAATTTTTAAATAATTTGTAAAATTAAATACTTTAAATCAAATTATTCTTTTGACTATTTTTTTATCTTGTTTGGACCAGTAGTTTGCCAAGATTGGCCCTGTAATATTGTGCCAGACGCTAAAAATTGCTCCTGGAACTGCTGCAAGGGGGCTGAAGTAAATTGTTGCAAGTGCTACAGCAAGTCCAGAATTTTGAACCCCGACTTCTATTGTAACGGCTCTTGATTTTTTTTCATCCATTCCAACGAGTTTTGTTCCGAGATAACCAAACAAAAGGCCAAGTGCGTTGTGAACGATTACTGCAAGCAAAACGATAAATCCTGAAGATACTATTTTTTCTGAATTAACCCCAATTATCGCACCAACAATTAAAACAATTGCAACAACCGATAAAAGTGGTAAAATCTGCCTTATTGAATCGATTTTTTCTCCAAAAGAATTGTTAATAATTACTCCGAGAATTACTGGAATTAATACAATTTTTACAATTGATAAAAACATCGAGTATGCTGAAACATCTATCCATGCTCCTGCAAGTAAAAGCACAATTATTGGGGTTATTAGCGGTGCAATAACTGTTGAAAATGTCGTAATTGCAACTGAAAGTGCAACGTCTCCTTTTGCAAGGTACGTTATCACGTTTGATGCAGTACCTCCCGGACACGCACCAAGTAAAATTACACCTATTGCAAGTTCTGTTGGTAAATGAAATAATGTGACTACCAAAAGAGCAAATAGGGGCATTAAACTAAACTGTAAAACAGACCCAAAAACTACGTCAATTGGTCTTTTTAAAACTGTTTTAAAATCATCTTTATTTAGTGTCATTCCCATTCCAAACATGATAATTCCAAGAAACAGGGAAATGTGGGGCAGTGACCACCCAAATATACGAGGATTAAAAAAACCTACAATTGAACCTAAAATAACTAATACTGCAAAATAATCTTCTGAAAATTTTGTAAGTTTCCAAAGAGTCTTTTTTAACCAAATAGACCCCGTATCCATAAACATCACCAAAATCACAAATTCGTTTTTCGCCGTAATTTATTCTATATTATGCCTAATTTTAGATATTATTATATATGATTATACCCTTAAACTGATACCCTTATGGTATCAATTATATACAATGAATTATAGAGTTATTAACAACGTTTTTATTTATATACTGGGTGGTTTTTTGATACGAAGGAACATTAATTTTGATGATGAAAAAGACCTTGAAGATTTTAAAAATATGGCAAAAGAATTGGGTTATACATCACTTTCAAGTTTTGCAAAAAATTCAATGAAATTTATGCATTTATATAAAACTCGAAATGATGAAATGCTTACTAAAATGGATGTAATTTTGGCTAAAATGGAAGATGTGATGACTACCACTGAAAGTTCGTTTGAAAGATTTGAGAAAAAAATTGATGATTCATTTGAAAAATTTCTTGAAGCTCCAACAGATTCAGAATTTAAAGAAGTTTATGATAAATTAATTAGAGTTTTAAGTAAAAATCCCGATATCTGGATGACTTACGAAGATTTTAAAATTAAAACAGGAATTGAAGGCAATGTCAAACAGGAAGAAATTTTACAAAAAATAATCATGGGTAATATTGAATTTAAGGCAATGGTTGAGCGAAAGGGTAGGTACTTTAGAGCACGAGATGAAGCTTTGCCGATGGGGGATATAAAATATGTGGTGAGGGATTAGTTTGGATGGGAAATCGAAAGAACTTGTTGATAAATATATAAAGTTCTGTTCTGGTTTGAGTGAAACTACTCTTGTAAATTATAAATCTACAATGAATATCGTTTTAAATTATTATGAAGATGACGTTTCATTTGAAAATTTAACAATAGAAGATATAATTGAATTTTTTGAAGTGTATGAAGCTTCGAGAAATACAAAAATATACCGTTTAAGGTCTTTAAATCGGTTTTATGAATGGGCCAATAAACATAGACATATTACGGGTAATCCAGTTAGAAGTTTTTTAAACACCTTGAAACCGGATAAAAAAGAAAGGGATTATTTGACTCAAAGGCAGTCAGAAGAATTGATTAGAAGTATAATTGATATTAATTTCTATATATTTACCATGTTTTTTATTAAAACAGGGGTAAGGGTTTCAGAATTTCAGAATATACTACTTAATGATGTAGATTTTAATGAACAGACAATATTTATACGTGGTGGAAAGGGAAGAAAAGACAGATACGTGTTTTTTGATTCAGAAATGGGAATTAATTTAAAAAGATGGCTCCGGGAAAGGGATATTTTAAAACCAAAAGCACCGAATTTGTTTTTAAATCGGCGTGGTAAGGCAATCGGAAAATCTTCTATAACGCATTATATTAATTATTTGAATGACGTTTATGGAAATAAGATTAATAAACGGATTACTCCTCACATACTGAGACATACATTTGCAACTTTATGTGTAGATAAAGGAATGGACTTAAGAACGCTGCAGGATATTTTAGGTCATGAAGACATAAAAACAACTTCTATTTACCTCCATAAAAATAAAGAGAGCTTGAAAAGAGAGTATTTAAGGATTATGGGAAAATAAATTTTAAATTTCTTTTTAAATTTGGAATAACTGTTGAAAAGAGCGTTTTATTTTAACGTAGTATCGTAGTATATATACTGTGTTATCAGAGTATATATAGTCTGTAAACATCTTTATATATTCGTAAACAAATATCTTCATCTATAAGTTTCCCAGACTTATGAATCATTAGATATTTGCTTTTTTTATTTAATTAATTGTTTTTATTAAAAGTAGTAATATCACATAAAAAATCTTCAAGATGACACTTGAACGATTGCGGTTTTCTTTTTTGTTATTTTCATCAGTTGTTTCTTCGACGTTTATTGAAATTTTTCTTTTCATATTTTTTCCTTTTTATATTCATTTTTTCACCTTTCCACCTTTTTTCCGTGTTTCATCGGGTCTTTAGTTTTATTTGAATATATTTTAACTAAAGACGTATATTAGTTATATTAATACTACCATATATTTGTATTGATTTTGAATTCGAGCGGTGCGTTTATAATATATATTTTTTAGGTAGTATTATACTACAAACGTTTCTTTTATGGGTTTTAGTTATTACCGTATAAACTTTATATATTTTCTACGGTAAAAATAATTAAATAATTAAAGAATTAATTCTTTTGAAAAACGAGTTGATATTTTATTTAAAATTTTGTGCAACAACACTTTAAAAAATAGTATATTTTAAAAAAGAAAGTCAAAACTTATTCAAAACTCCAGTTTCCAAAATAATCTATTTTCCATTCATCATCTTCAACTTTATAGTAAGTGCTTTCAAAGATGATGAATATTGGAGTATCATTTTCAATCAGATTCTTTTCAATTGCATCTTTCCTTAAAGAAATTCCAGTTTTATTTATAAATTCGGACTGTTCTTTATCAGTTAAATTTCTAAATTTATCATTAAAAGTTACCCAGAGCCTGAAAGTTCCACTTTCTTCCATTCCACCGCCGATACCGCCAAGATATGTACGGTTTGAGGGGTAGGGAAGTACAATTTTTTCCGAGTCGTTGGTAGGAGTTTCATAAAATGAATTTTGTGCAAAAAATCCGACAACCGAGAAAATTACAACTAAAACAATGAGTATTTTGTGGGTATCTTCCATTTTATTCACCGTTTAAACGTAAAAATTAAAAATAAAAAAGGTTTAGCTTGTTGTAACCGATACGGTTCCTTCTTCACTATATTCTGTATCAAAAGTAAATACAACGTATTTAGAAGCTCCTTCATCCATGTAAACTGTCTGTTTTTCTGAAAAAGTTCTGCCTTTATTTGAATTGTAAACCGCTTTTACGGTTACATCCCCTTCATAACCATGATTTTCTAAAAGTACCGTTACTTTATCAACAGTATTTAGCCCATCAAGGGTTTTTGCAGTAGTTACAGATACTACTTCTGGGTCAGGTCCTATGATTCCTGCACATCCGCAGGTACTTACCAAAACCGCTATTGCAGTACAAATTATTAGTTTAGATATAAATTTCATACCCGATCACTCGTTTATATTTGCTAATTAGCCTGAAAATTACTCCTGATTAAAGGAATGGATATCCATTTATAAAATAAAATATAAGATATTTGTGGTTTAGTCGAGGATTAAGGGGTCATGTCATGAAAAAAATTGTTATTTTATGCATTATTTTAACAGTTATTAGTTCAGGATGTATATTTCCCGAATTAGATTCTATAAGTTGTTATTCAAAAGCACATTCTTACGAAGAAGAGGGTAGATACGAAACTGCGCTGATATATTATGATAAATCTATTGAACTGTGGCCGGAAAATATTAAATCCAGATACAACAAAGGGGTATTACTTGTTAATCAGTTCAAGGACTATAACGGCGCTTTAAACTGTTTTTCAGAAGTATTGGAACTTGATCCTACTAATAAAGCTGCACTTTATTCAACAGGTATCTGTTATTATTTAATGGGTAATTACAGTGAATCCATAAAATATTACGATAGAGTATTGGAACTATATGGTGATGATACTGATGTATTGATTAGTAAGGGAAAAACACTTGAAAAAATGTATGAATATGAAGATGCAGTCGAGTGTTATAATTTGGCACTTAAAAATGACCCTGAAAATGTAGGCGTTTGGTTATCAAAAGCAAATATATACAGACATCGGGGAGATTTAAACGGTGCTTTAACTTGCTACAATGAGGTTTCAATAATTAATCCTGAGGATACATATTCCTGGAAAGGAAAAGCTGAAATCTATGAAGAAATGGGTAAGTATTCAGAAGCAATAAACTGTTATGATGAATATCTAAAAATAGACCCGGATAATGATTATATCAAAGGTCTTAGAAATGAATTAATTAGAAAATACACGTAAACACTATAAAAAATCGTTAAAGCCTAACAAATACTGTGATACAATTAAATGTATTCTTAAAAAAATTAATACATCACTAAACCTTTCTTTTTTCAATCAAATCTAAAAAGAGTAATTTAATGTATATTAATACTTAATTTGTCTTCATTTCATGATATATTCTGTAAAAATAATTCCTAAAATTAAAACTGTCATCGATATTCCAAAAAGACTCTGTAAATCAGGAACTAAATCAACCCAGTACGGTATTATGTCACATCCTGTATAATAACATAGATTTAACATTAATGAAAGAGCAAATATTGTCAAAAAAACGGTAAACATTACATAAGAAATGTTTCTTTTGAAATACTGTTGAACACCTTTTTCTATATCCATTTTAGGCCCCCTTAAGTATACTCACTTTACCTCATTAAATAAAAAAATAGCATATTATTTTTTATTAAAAATCGTATATATAATTTAACTGTTTAATCGTGGATTTTATTAAAAATTTAAAAAGAGTAATTTAAAATTTAAGATGAGAATGGTTATTAAAATTTATCGAAGAAGGTTATTTTAAAATTATGTTAATATTGGCAATTAAAACTATTAAAATTGATTATTGGACAATTGTATCTTTGTTTTCGTTTCTTTTTTTAAAATATTTACCGATACCAATAGATACAGCATATAGTGTTAAAACTGCTAAAATAATGCTCATTGCGATAATAAAGAGCCAATTTAATATATCCATTATACCACCGTTAACCAGAATATCCTTTTAAACCTATATATCATTTTTGGTAATGCTCAATATTGAATTTTTAAATATTTTTTGTCTTTTGTTATTTTTGGTAATTATTTCGATATGGTCTTCATCAGGATTTTCATACAGGATATATACATTAAATAACGTTTTGTTTCCATTTTTAAAAAGTATATCTGATGTTTTCGAGGGAATTCCATAAGAAAAAATACTTAATGAATAATACCAAAATACAAGACTTAAAAGAATATAGCCCATTGAAAGCAGGTTAAAATTATTAGTTATTCCATAATAAATTGAAAAAAATGAAATGAATATAACAATATTTTGGTATAGTTGTGTAGAATTCATATATATAGTTATTAATTTATGTTCGATATATTTCTCCAATATTGATAAAAACTTTTCAAATAAACTGTCAATTTTATTATCTAATGCTTTCATCTTCTTTTCGTCACGTCCAATTTGACTTATGATACATGCCCTAACTTCTTGTGAATCAAGGTCTTCTTGTTGTGAATCAAGGTCTTCTTGTTGTGAATCAAGGTCTTCTTGTTGTGAATCAAGGTCTTCTTGTTGTGAATCAAGGTCTTCTTGTTGTGAATCAAGGTCTTCTTGTTGTGAATTAATTTCAGCCCAATTGTTGAAATAATAAATAAAATCATAAGAATGTAAATGTTTTAAATATGTATTCATAGAATTTCCATAAAATAAACTTACTGCAAATATAAGTATCAAAATCTTAACCTCGAAAAAGGCTTCTTTTGAAAAAATTAAAAACCATATCAAAGGGAGTAGTAACCATCTCAGCATGGAATGGACGATGGATATGAAATTAAAGTATAATGCACTTCCATTATCTATATTTTGACCGACATACACCTTTTTAGTTTTAAGATAACCAAATATTGATAAACATATGAATAAGAAAATTAAAAGTTTACAGAAGATATCAATATTGATTGACACCCCATTGAATTCAACTACCGTTTGAGAGATAGTTAATGAAGAATACTCGAAATTATTAAAAAATTTAATAAGCGTAGATTTAGATAAAACTTCGGTTAATATTTTTATAAATAAAATAATTAAAAAACAGGTTCCCAGCAGTACAGAATCGTAGAATTCTGTTTTATTTTCTTTTTTAATAACGATTCTATTTAAAGTACGAAATAAAGCTTTAAAAATCTGAATAAAAATATGTCCTATAATCATTAGAGGAATGCCTGCTATCAGGAAAGGTAATTTTAAGGGCATGGAATTTAAACTTAACATTCCTTGAATATAGGTTGATGCAGTTTCCTTGTGAAATTTTAATATTTTTACAAATAGTTCAAGAATTTCCTTATATTCCTTAAAAGTTAGTACTTGGGGCATCTCCCATAATACACGGTTTAATCTTAAAATAAGCAAAAAATTCTGGTCTACATAATAATTATTTAGTTTTTGCATTTTTTCTGAAGCATGAACACTTAGTTCAAATTGATCATAAAAACATATGAACATTTCTTCAAGTTTTTCAGATAATATTTTTAAGTCACTTTTTTTATTTTTTGGTTTTGTATAAAAGTTAGTATATTCGTCCATTTTCCCACACCTTTAATAAAATTTCCCTCAATCAAAAAACATAAATAATCTAAATATAGTTATTAACTAACTCTCTTAAAACTCTCAAAAATTAAAATCTAAGATTAATTGTAACCCAAATTACTTTTTTACGTGTAAATTTTGAATGTTATTCCCTATAATCTGGAAACCTTGATTATTTTTATTATCGTTATGGCTAATACTTACATTATCTGGCTTTTTTTCATCAAATTTTCCTGCCTGAATTTCATCTGAGTATTTATATAAATTTAGAGCTTCAATACCACGGACCGTGATTTTATAGAATACTCTGGACATTCTTTTGGATTCGTCTTCGATTATTCTTGTAACTAACCCAAAATCTAAAAAAGCGTTTAATGTATCGGTTAATACTCTTCCATCTATTCCTAATTCTTTTTTAATATCGCCAAAATGAAGTCCATCTTCGTTTTTTGCGAGTAATTCTAATACGGCTCTTGAATTTTTCTTAGCTAACGCACTTATCATTTAATTCAACTCAAATTATCATTAGAGATGAATTTGTAATTAAAGATATATTATCAGTTAGTGAACTTTTTATCATTAGTGAGTTACTTAGTAAATTTTATATAGTAGTATATCCATTTTTTAATTAGTGAGTAAATGCTCACTAATGAAATACTCCCCCCATCTGAACATATGAAAAATCCATATCTTTTATTTTTTAAAATAAAAAAGAGGCGATAATGACCAAAGAAAAGAAAAAACCTATCGAAAAACAGGTAAAACCTTTCGGGAACACCGGACACGTAACCTTACCAAAATACCTGATAGGAAAGAACGTCATAATCAAAATTCAAGGTGAAAACAAGGATGATTAAATGTATCCTGAAGTTAAGCGGACATACAAGCCCCGGGTTTATACCGTTAAAGGACGGCAACCCAACGAGAGTAAAAGAGTAGAAGTTTATTCAATGACTGGAGAATGCCTTGGAGTTAATGAACTTAAGGTTCATAATTTTATCGTTCAAGACTGTCAAGAAAAGTATTTTTCTCTTAAAACTGAATCGAATGGTTTGGAAATAGGGGATAATATCGAAGTAATGTACTGCTATGGAAAATATAACGTAAAAAAGGTTGATACAAATGGCTAAAATCACAGAAGACAAAGCTACATTTTACGGAAAAATTTACAAAGGAAACGTCCAGTTAACAGTTGAAAAAGGTCAGAAAAAAGAAGGAAATGATTATGTTTACGACGAAGACAAGGAAGGAAAAGTAACACTATTCCTCGACCAGGTAAAAGATTTCAAAGACAGACAGACTGGAGAAATAAAATACATTGTGGCTCTCCCAATTGCATTAATAAATGAATTAATTAATGCTAAAAATACAAACGAAGAAGGATTCGGAGACATGTTTGATAAATGTGTTGCAAACGGTAAAGTCTGGGAAATCGTAAGCATGATTAGGAAAGGAAGTTCTGAAAACACTGTAAAAGGCTATGTAAAAGATTTAGGACTTTCAGAAGAAGTTATCGAAAAAGCTTATGCTATTGTTGAGAAATCGCAGGAGGCTTAAATCATGTCTGTAATGGACTTGAATAATCTGCCAACTCCTGAAATGATAAATTTAGGCTATTCGGTTATCACGTCTTATCCTCACATTTCAGTAAAAGAGGATGCTGCAAGAGTGATACATTCTTTTGACCCAAAAAGAACCGGATATGTTCATGTTCAAAGTCATGCGAACTGTCCTTCAAGGGAACACTCGAAAGAAGTTTTTCTAACCCACATGGATTTTAAAAATGCAGTAAATATGTTTGAAACGAACACAAAATTTAGAAATTCAGTTCTTGAAGGTGCTAAAAGAAACGCAATCGATGAACTTATCAAAGTAAAATCAACTGGAGCAGGATTTTCAACAGTTCAGATGTACGGTCATGATTTGGGTCTTGATGACGAAACTATCAAGAAAGTTTTCGGTGGGGAATATGTATGAAACATTTAGCCCACTCTCAGACAAGTACGTTGAAAATGCAAAAAGAAGAATCCTGATTGACAGGGTTTACATAACTTTACAGATTCCAATTCTCTGGTCGGTTCTTGGAAACCACTTTAGAAAAGACATTTATGAAGATTTAAACCACAGATTTCCGCAATTTGTGAAAAGGATGGTCGAAAAGAGCGGAACAAATAAAACCGCAACATTTCACTTTCAGATACCTGTTGAAATGAGAAGCGGAAAACCAGTTGAGGAAGACATGGATGGAAAAGAAGTTGCATCAATTGCAATATCTATGAAAAGTCCCCACATTGCAAGGGGCTACTTTAACATGAACCGGGTTTACCTCTTGAAAAAAGGAATCGACCCTTATGAAGATTCTTTCCGTGATGATAATGTCCTTCCAATATGGGTTGAAGAAGACAGTGAAGGAACTTTACTAAAAGATTATTGCAGGATGTTCTGCGAAAGAATCGAAGAATTCAAGTTTGAATACATTCACTACCTGAAAAATGCTTTTGGAATCGATGTTTTAGAAATTGCAAGAAAACTCGGTAACAAAGATGACCTTTACAGTCTTGTAGATGTGTCTGTTCAGAGTGCTGAAATTGACATTGAGTGGTTAAATTGCGAATCTTTACAGTTCCAGTTTATTACTGACGAAAGAAAGTCGAATCACTTAAAAGTGTATGGCGATTTAACCCAAACTGAATATTATACTTCGCCAAGTGCAAGAAACCCGATACAGTGGAAAAGATACCAAAAAGGGGCAGGGATTAACCGCCACGAGTTCACGTGGAATGGGGATATTTCCAGAAAGTGGCTTGTTGGGGACCCTGAATATCTGTATCACTCAATAATACACGGAGTACATCAGTCTTATGAACATTTCGGCTATAATTTTGATAATTTAAAGCCGTTGCAGTTAAAAGGGGAAAGCGTTGTTCAAACCTGTGCAGAATGGTGGCACGTTTCCCTTGACCTTGCAAAAACTATACTTTTTGGAAAAGCTTATTCATTAACTTTTGATTTCCACACAAAAGGACTTCGAGAGCGATTAATGGCGAATAATTTGATTGAACCACTTGAAAAAGAACTTGGCGGAAAAAGGGGCGTTTACCGTTGGAATGATACGGTACAGGGAATGAGATTATTTTACCAGGGCGTTTACCGCTGTGAATGTGGTTCCTTAATGCGTTATGATCCTGTCCAATATCGGCACATCTGTGAAAAATGTGGAAAAATTGACGACTATTCGAGATTTTCTATCGGAAACGAACAGTTTGAAGTTATCGGTTTTAAATCGTTGGGAGATGTGAAAAATGCAGAGGAAAAATCGGTTTAGACGAAAATTAAGGAGTGAAGTTCAATGGAATCGAGTGAAAAAATTGAAGAATACAAAAAAATTACTGATCAACAACAAAAACTCCAGTTTGAGTTAATAAAAGAAGGAGTTCCTGTTGAGGTTTTAAATCAGATTTTTAGTGATGCATGTTTTAGAAATATGCAAATTTTATGTAAATGAGGTTGAAAATGGATTCAATCGAAGAAATTGTAAAATGGAGTGAAGAACACGGAAAAGACGTTGGCAGGAGAGCAAGAGAAGGCTGTGAAATTTCCCAAAGAATTATCCAGTTTTATGATTGGTATAGGAAGTCTGCGGATAACTGTACTTTTGTTTTGCTTGATAAAGCCGTACAAGATTATATCTCAAAATATTTGGTGAAAAATGGTTAAAAATCATTTCAAAAAGAGAAAAATCGACAGAAAAAAGTTTCCTGTAACTGACAGAGAACTTCAAAAAATTATCTACCAACTAAAAAAGCGAAATGAAATTAATCAAAATGTAATGGCTGTTGTGAATAAAGACGGTAAAATGCTTTGTATTCACGCAAATAATGAAGAAAAAACAGTAATTTACCATAATGTAATGATAATGTCCGATAGATTTAGAGTTGAGGGGTGAAAAAAATGCCTGAATTTCGAACAACTAGCGAAATCCAAGAAGAAGAGCAAGATTATTCCCTTGTCAAAGAAAAGGAAGTTCCAGAATGTAAATATTGTAATTCTTACGCAGAAGAAGGCTGTACTGGAAATCCTAACACGTGTAAAGCGGTTAAATTAATTAGAAACTATCCTGTAATACGGATTTCTGAATATATTGACTGGGAAGAAATTATTGTGGAAAAGGGGTTTGTTGAAAATATTGATTGGGAAAGTGTAGTTGAAAATTACACAAATGATAATTTTGGCTGTATTGGCGATTGTTCTATTTATGAAGCAAAACAGGATGAATTAAGTCGAATTGTTGATAATCCCGAAATAAAGAAAGAATTGAACTCAAAAATTGAAAAAATGATTGTTAAGAAGTTTGAAGGTATCGACTTTTATGTTGGTTCAATAATTAAAGAAGTGTTTGAAAATCACGGAATAGATACGAATTACAAGATTTACTCGTTTGGAGTTTGATAAAATGAGCTTTAAAATCGAAGACGAAGTAAAAGTCAACTGTGCTTGTAAACCCTGTTCTCTGTATAATCGATGCAGTAGAAAAGGTCAGATTAAAGTTATTTCGGAAAGTGTTACCACTAAAATTTATGGAGTTTACGTAAAAGTCTTAATCAAGGGCGGATATGCCCGTATTTGTTGTGATAACAAAGAAGACGAAATCGAGCTGGTGAATGATCATGAACTTAAAAGAAGCTAAAAAAATGTTTGAAGTTAATCATACAGAAGAAGCTCAATCTATGAAAATTGGAAAGAGTCATCCTGATTATTATCATGCAGCTTGTGTATGGAGAGGTTTTTAATCTGCTTTAATATTAACTGGAATGCTTGAAGGAGTGGAATTATGATTCTAAAACTATCAAAAGCGTTTAAAGACGTTCCAAAAAAAGAGAATAAAACTAATTTCGAAAAATTAGACTTTTCAGAAGAATCTGCTTTAAAACTGCGAATTTTAAGACAGAAATCTTGTGTAAATTGCTTATAATTAACGATAATTATCCTTTTAACTTTTTCAAGGTGGTGTACTTGAAATTAAAGTTTAGAAAGGGAGATTTCATCTCAAAGAATGGCTATGTCATTTATATTATAAAAATACATCAGAACGGGCTTGTCATTGGATTTTCAAATTATAGCGGATTTCCTGAACAGCTTTATGATTTTGATTTAGACGGCTATGAAAAGGTTTCAAGAGAAAAACTCTCTAAAACTGATGTTTACGAAATTAACAGAGCAATAACTAACTATAATAATCTTAAAACGACTGCAAATGCTGTGGAGTTGGTGGTTTAAATGATGAACATGGTTAGACCCTTGATTTTAAAAAATGTCTCTCGAAAGAAGTTTGATGAAACTGTTGAGCTGCTTAAAAAGAGATATAAATATAGACAAATTACTTCGCCAAAATTTATAGATTGGTTAGTTGCGTGTGAGTTAGGGCTTATAGAATATACAGGAACGGCTTCTACTGAACATATTGATTTGGTATATTACTTTATAAAAAAGAATCCTGGAGTTTCGAATTCTGAAATAAAAGAGTTTTATTCAATGGATAGAGAGTGTTTGCTTAAAAGTCGTTATGATTTCCAAGGACAACATGTTGATGACATTTTAGATTATCTTGTAAGTAAAGGCGAAATTGATGTTTCATTAGAAAATATGACTTATACGGTGGTTTAAATGGATTTGAAAGAAGCTAAAAAAATGTTTGAGGTAAATCATCCTGAAGAATTTATAATTTTAGCTATTGGGGGGAATAATCCTAATCGAGAAAATCCTCGTTGGATGGCTGCTTCATGTGTTTGGCGTGGTTTTAAATCTGCTTTGATTTTGACGGGTCAATTAACTGGAATAAATACTGATTGCCAAAAAAGGTGATTAAATGGATAAAACAAGTGTTGCAAGTGAACTCGATGGATTAATCGAAACGGTTGATGGAATTAATAAACAAAGACATCCTACGGATAAAATAATTTTTAAATTTAATTATAACGGATATTCATACTCTGCTTATGATAAAGTGGAAGGAAAAGAGCCTAATTTATTAATAGCTACCGATAGTTTAGCAGTTTTCAAAGCTTATGTGTGTGGTTTGGAATACGCATACAATGAAATGTAGCTCCAGGACTGTAATATTTTATTGATTGCACATGAACTCGAATTAATAGACCTTAACAAAGATTTTGAAGGTTTTACATGGGTAGGTAATGATTATTGCAAAAAAGGGTGAAAAAAGTGAATAATTTTAAATCAGATATTGTTTGTTATTTGATTTTTTTATTATTCATTTATTGGTTTAAATTGCTACCATTTGAAGCTGTAACCGTTATGACTCTTTCGGGAGTTTATTTCTATCGAAAATATGGGTTACCTGTCCTTATAGTGTATTGCTGTACTTTTGATATGTTTTATATTATCATTAGGGAGCTATTAACTGTTGGATTTACTGGGGATATAATTCACGTGTTTGTATTGGGCAGTGTTGGTTGCATAATGCTGTTCTTTGTTAGCGGAGTTATGGAAATAGTGATAAAAGATAAAATTGTTTAGGATGGTGAAAACAATGGAAATAATGACAGTAAAGGGCAATTTCTTAAAAAATAAATATGCGTTCCTTGTTCTTTGGTTAGCTTTTGAAATCGTAGCAATCAGGTTTGCATCTATGAATACTGCACTCATGGCAGAATATTGGAGCGATATTATTACTGCAGTTATCGGTTCAGGATTCCTCGCTTTTATGGCTGTTTGGGGGTACTCGCAGTATAAATATATGAAATTTTGTAGAGAAAATAACCTTTTTGCAGATACTTTTAAAATTACCTTTTCAGATGGCTCCATTCATGAAATAGATGGTGGAGATAAAGATTTACTAATCGATACAATTGTTCTCAATATCAAAAATGGTTTAAAAGTCGAGAATGTCGAGGTCATCGAGTGAAATAATGATGGCAATAAAAAATAACACATTTCACATTTTTGAACACTCAAACCTTCGAAATGTGGGGGATAAAAAGATAAGCCGAGCTAAAAGAAGGGCTGAAATTTTTATTGAGAGTGAAAGTTTTGAAAAATACCTCTCAGGTCTTGAAGATGAAGTTTCGTTTACGCTTGGAATTTACACTCAAAAGGTAAACGTGATTTCATTAAAGGTTAAAAAAACTAAAAAAGGAAAATTAAAGTACTGGTTAATTTCCGAGTGCATAAATGAAGCTGATTATATAATTTACGAGTCTGAATGGCAAAAATACGAAAAAGGAGATAATAAATGAAAAAGTTTATCTTTTTACTGCTACTTTTTTTAATTCCTCTTGCAAATGCTGAGGAAAACCAAATGCAGGATATTGCTTACGATTATTTCGGTTCAATTACTGCAAATTCTCTTGATTCAAATGTAAATACGTTTGATGATTGCATAATCCAGTCTACTTTTTACAATAAAACTGATATGACTTTAAAAATTGAAATTACGAATAATAGGGAGATTCCTGTAAAAGCTAAATTTCTTGATATTTACTCTGAAACTTTGAAAAATGTCGAGATACTTCCTGGAACTAATATTTACACTTATGAGAATGTAAAAACCAAAGACTCAAAAATATTTGTTGCATACTGGAACGATAACGATATTGCAGTTATTAAGAAAAGTACAATCAATTTAGAGCTCTCCGATACTCCTTACATAGCAACTCAAAAAGATATAGACTTTCACGCGTGGAAAAAGATAGTTTTAGCCTTGATTTTATTTTATCTTGGAGTACATATTACTAAAACTACACTGACCAAGAAAATGCTTCAATTAAATTTACAGGAAGCCGTACCTGTAATTTTAGTAAATATACTCGTATTTTACTTCCTTTTATTTACTGCAAAGTACGGACTTTTTAGTTTTACATGGAAAGCGATTATTCAAGGAAGATATGACGTATTTATCCCGATTCCGCATTTATTGTGGAATTTTAAATATTTTTTCTCGTACTTTAACTACCTATACATAGTTCCAATACTTCTCGGATATTTCGCAGGATTCAGGCTGCACGATGCCCCAGTTTTAAGGCTATTTAACTGGAACTTTGATTTGGTAAAGAATCAGCTTATTAGGATACTGAAAAATGATGATAGCGAAAATTCCTATCGTGTAAAATGGATTGACGGAAAATATTACAATCTGTCTCTTCCAAAATCCGTTGGAAGGTCTTTTGATTATGCGGAACACTCCTGCACTAAAATCGAAGATGAAGGACCAATTTATCACATAATTGATTATGAAATAAAGAAATTTGATGAAAAAGAGTATAATGAATCCACTTTCTGGAACAGGATTTTATCATACTTTGAGAAAAAACAGGATAGAATAAAAGAATATTTTGGGCGTATCAGTGGAAATATCATTATAAAACCTTCAATGTTACTTACTGTTGATGATTTAAGGTTGCTACACTTACAGGGCAATTTAACAGACATGAAAGAGTGGGTTTACACGCTTTTAATCATGGTTTCAAAATTGCAGGACGGTAGAGCAAAAGATGTTGCAATGATGACCAAGTATGCAGGCGATATGCACAGGTTCTTTTCAGAAAATCCTGCAAGAAGTGAGTACGCATTTAGACTGGTAGAAAAAATGGGGCTTTTGGGATTGGAAGAATTTGAAGAACTCGAAGAATTAAAGAAAAAAGCAGAGGAAGAAGTAAAAGAAAAGGACGGTGATTTAGGTGAATAAAGATTATTCAGAGGTTTCTCCTTTAATTCCTGTACGGTCAATGTCAAAACTTGATAATCTTTTAAATTCCCTCTGCCCTGATGAAGAGAAAGACACGTTTGTGCAGCTTCGAGCAGAAAAAACCGTGATGAGGGACCCTACAAAAATAGGATTTATATTGCAGGCCATGAAAGACAATGAAAAATGGGTTAGGTTTGTAAAAACTAAGGAAATTAAGCGTTTGAGTGAAAAAGAATGATTGATAGTTATTTTATAAGAATACCTGAGCTTTTAAATTTATTTAAATCTAAACATGACCATTTCTCTTTTGCCCTATTTGGTGCAAGGGGTTCGTTTAAAACTACCCATTTGTACGGACTTTATGAGGAAATGCTTGACAACAAAATTGATGTTGTCTTCGGATACGAAATTGAAGATATCTGTATTTGTGATTGTTTAATTCTCGATGATTTTGCATCTAAATTTTATAAAAGGGAATTTTCAACAACTGAAAATAAAGAATTTGCGAAATTATTGCAGGAGATTAGAACCAATATTCCAATGGTAATTACGTCTTGTCCCCACTATAATTTGCTTGATAAAGATTTTAGAGACTTTTTTAATCCTGCACAAATTTTAAAACCAGGATATATTCAACTTGATGGAAGAATATTACTTGCGGATCCCCCAAGTGAAGACCTTGAATCTAAAATGAGAGCTCTTGAAAATTCAGGCAGAAAACACAGGTTCTTAGAAGGGCTTGAAAGAATTAAAGAAGCAAGAACCAAGAAAAAAGCTAAAAAATAATTTATTAACTTATTTCGTTATTTCGCTATTTTGATATTTCGTTATTTCGTTATTTACGGCCATTTATAACCTCTTTTTTTGATATAATATTACTATGAAGTTAGAGGTGGTTTTTTTGTGGGTAGTGTAAACGTAACAACTATTCTAACCTTCCTTGGGGCGTTACTGCTTCCTTCCCAGTATATTCAAATGAAAGTTTCTGAAATGGTTGCATTTTCGCCTTTTTCATGGGAGATTACAAGCTGTATTATCGGTATTGTGCTGCTTACAGTTGCCTGTTATACTCCAAAATACCGGAAAAAAACAAATTATAACAATTCGAGTTATCGGAGGTGAATTCGGTGGTAAAAGTTTCTGATTTCGTGTTCCTTTTGGGCTGTGCTTTATCTTTGGGAGATGCAGGAATTGACGTTGTAAGTATTATCCCAGTTATCGGGCCAATTATAAATTCTATTGCAAGTGTTGTCGGTTGGATATCTATTACAATATGCTGTGTTGTTCTGCTCCTTCTCGGACAGTCCGGATTAAATGGTCGTAAATTTATCGGGGTTGTACTTGTTTTACTTTCCCTTTCACAGCCAGCCTGTGATATGCTACTTGCATTTTTACCAGGAACTAACATTATTGGAATGGCCCCTAAAGCGTTTTTATACACTGCAATTAACTTATCGGCGTTAATTATGTGTTACGATGGATTTGGCGGTCCAAATTTCTCGTATGGACGTAAATATTACAAAAGATATTGAGGTTTTGAAAAATGAACGTTGGAAAGAATGGATCAATTGGGCCAATAGAGTTTCTTGCTGCCGTTGCAGGTTCAGTCTGTGCAGCAGAACTTTTTGGTTTAACCAGTTTGGTATTTGGAAGCTCCTTCTATGCAGGAGTTGGATCAACTGTCATGATGTTTGCAGTCATGATTTCGCAGAAAAGAATTGGAAGATTTAAAGTATTTGGTACCGAGATTTTCGGGATTATTTATTCAGCAATCATGTTTTTGCTGCTCGGATACCTCTACACTGCCCCGGAAATTATTACATCATACGAATTAAGGATAGTACTCTGGTTAGTTACGGTCTGCACTTACTTTATCGTAGCTAAAAGGGATTAGGTGGTTAAAAATGGAAAATAAATCAATAAAAGGTTTCGGAGTTTTGTTTTTGTTCTTGATTTCCCTTATTTCAAGTGCATTTGCAACAGATGTTGTAATCAACTCAAATGTAGATGGCGTTGGAATTTACGAAAACGGCACTTTAATTGGAACTACGGTAAACAACACTGCAACAATCAATTTTACTGACGAAAACCACGACATTTCGCTTGTAAAAGAGTTTTACGATACTTTAAATTTGACAGTTAATCCGTTGAACGAAACAGAAGTAAACGCAACATTAGAAGAAACTGAATATTTACTTGCTTTGAATTCAAATGTAGATGGAGTTACAATATTTGACGTAACTAACAATGAATCAATTGGTTTATTTGATAATGGATTTAATGTACTCTTAACTCATGGAGATTACGAATTAACCGTTTCAAAAACCGGTTACGCATCCCAGACATTTAACGTTTCAATTCCTGCAGATATTGAAATTAACGTAACACTTGTAGCAGAAGAAACAACTGATGGTACTACCTCAGACGATACGGAAGATGATACTACTGCTGACGATTCAGAAGATGACGAAGATGGCCGGACAATTATCGTTTTAAGTGCACTTGATGACGATTCAGCTGTTTCAAAATTACAGGGCTTAATTTCAGATAATCCTGTAGTTGCACTCGTTGTATTTATTGTAGTAATCGTTACTTTAGGCTCTTTATTTGGAGTATGGAATATTAAAGGACTTTAAGGGTGATAAGAAATGAAAAAATCTTATTTCCTTTTTATTTTATTGCTACTTTCGGTAGTTGGCTCTGTTTCAGCTGCTACGGAAAATATTACAATTCCAGAAACTTCTGCAACATCGGACTGGTGGGTAGAATTATCTGATACATCGATGACTACTGAACTTGTAGTTTACCAGTTAAATCAAACTGTTTGGGGTGGAAATGCCCCAGTTTTAACGGGAATTTTTGATTACAGGATATATTTTGCGAGTAAAGATGATTTAGGTAGATTTTGTAATATTATTTCTACTACTTCGGATTTAGCGTTTAATGGGGATTTTACTCCTTTTGAGTGCGGACAGGCATTACCTTTAACAGTTATTAAAGTTCAAGGTTCCTGTAACGAAAATAAGTTGATTGATGATGTAATTTCCATAAATACCTCTGGTGCAGGTTATATTTATGCGTATAACCATTTGTGGGGCGGTACTTATTCATGGTCAAAAGTTGTTTTGAACGGGGTGCAGTTTTCTTATGCTTCACAAACCACGGTAGAGGAGTTTAACAAAGGTGTTATTTCATCAAGGAATGATTTAGAGTATTTAATTCAATCAGGTTGGTATAATGGTGGTGGTGCAAATTTAGAATGTTCATTTGCCATTTTTGATTATATCGACTATTCAGTTACCCAAACTACGAGTTATAAATCAACTGTTACAGAATTGTACTGCCCCCCTCCAAGATATGATTTAGAATTGAACTCAAATGTTAATTCATTTGACGTTTACGCTGGAGAGATATGTTTAGGTACGTATGATAATGAGGATATAATCCAATTTCCTGCCGGAATTCATGAATTAACTTTTAAAAAAGGCGGTTACTGGGATATTACCAAGACGGTTGAATTTATAGATGGTCCGGTAAGTGTAAGCCTTAATTTTATTCCTTCAAACTACCTGTATTCCATTACAACCGATGTTGGGGAAATAAACACGTACTGCTATGCTGAACAGATAATACCTTTCAGTATTTCACCAATTAAAAATTCAAATGGAATTACCGTATCGTTTAGTGGTGCGGAAGTTTTAGAAGTTAGGGATAGTGTGGGAACAATTCTTACAGCAGATTCAAACGGAAGATATGAAGTTGGCTCAATTAACGTTGATAGTTCAAAATCATATACTGTAAAAATCGCTACGGGTCCAACTCTTGGAACTAAAAACTTTGTAGTTACTGCAAATGGTTACGATTTGTATGGGAACGTGTATCAGGGAATTCAGACGATTTCATATACCTGTAATGAGCTTCCTGTAAGGCTTACGCTACCTTCATCTTACGTGATTGGTTTAAATTCTGTTAGGGTTGCAGAAATGCAAGGGGAAGAATCAACTGTAATTACTGTTGAACTCTTGAAAGACGGCGTTTCATTGTGGAACGATAACTACGACTTTGACAGCTACGATTCGCATACATTTGAATTCAATATTGATGAAACCGGAGATTACTCTTTGAAATTTGTTTCAAGTAGTTTTTCAATTACTGTTCCAATTTCAGTTGAAAATCCAATTTCATTAGTTGAAAATACTGTTACAGGAAGTGCTGGAAGTACTATAAGTATTCCAATTTCAATTACAAATCCTTTAACGGTTCCACAGTACTACGATATTATAATTGCGCCTGTAAATTCGGTTAATCCTTTACAAAACAGTACATCAACGAGGGTTTCAGTTGCACCTGGGGAAACGAAAACAGTAAGGCCCGAAGCAAAACTGAATGAAGAACTTGATTTTGATTCATACAGCCTTTTAGTAACTGTTATGAGTACCGATTCAAGCATTTCGTTGATGGAAGATCAGGTTACCTTAACGATATATTCAGGTGGAAGTTCATTTATTCCTGTATTTTACACCGATGGACCGATATATACCAATCCTTATGTTATTGGTGCAGTTATTTTGGTTTTAGGTGGTGGATATTTCATATTCAGGAAAAAAAGTTTGAAAAAAGGTGGTAAACGTGCAAAAAAATAAATTTGCTCTACCTTTAATCCTTTTATTTTTGATGTCTTTTGTTCCCGTTCATGCTGAGGATACAGGGGATATAGTAACAGATTGGCTCTTTAGAGCTTTTGATTATCCGGCATACTTAGTTTATCAGGGTGCAAGTTATTTTTACGACTTACTTACTGTAGATGATATTGCTCTTCCAACGTCAGACAATTCCGAGGAATCCGCAGATGAAAAACTTGGTGGTGCGGAAGCAAATACAACGGAAGTTGATGATGTTGCAGAATCAGATATTAAACACCTTGTTGATGAAATTGATGCAGACATGGTCCATTATTCAATGGATGGTGAGGGTTCGACTTCTGATATTGACGTTAAACTTTACGGACCTGATAATATCCGTGGATATTCTGTATTTCCTGTAAAAGTTACAATTTACAGAAATTCTTTTGATGGATTACCTAATGGAATTCACATAAAAAAAGTAGTTTTAACCGTTAAACAGGTTGGCGGTGAGGATGATGGAAACTCCTGGTGGTCTTACACAAAAGAAATACCCTATTGGTATGATGATGAGGAAACTGGAGATTATATCTTAAATGGGGTATATATTGATGATAATACCGCAACATTTAAAACATTATTAAAAACGCCTGATCCTTATGCTTCGCAAGTAGAAGATTATGCAACTGGAACAATCATTGACCCTTCAATTGAAGATATACTGCTTTCTGAATCTCCATCTTTTGAAGTTGAATGTAGTGTTTATGGTGAAATGGAAAACTGGTTTATGGCTGATATTTACGATGAAGAAGGAGATAAAATAGGTGAGCATAAGGAAAGGGATAACGATTTAGATGTAGTTTGCCATTATACCACTACCAAGACATATAAAGCAGAAAAAGCCGGTTTATATGCTTTAGGGGATTTTACAGGTGCTTTGACAAAAGATTTTGAAGCTGAGGATGGAGATACATATAAAGCATTTGAAATGATTGCTCAGGGGTCCACGAGTGATATTATAACTCGATTCTGGGCTACTCCAATTCACGTGTTAAATTCACACCCTGCAGAAAGATTATATATTCTTGCAAATCCAAGTTATATGGAAGAATTTAAATCAAATATTCAGATTTCAGATGATGCAAGACTTGTAACTGTTAGGATTTTAAAAGACGGAACTTATGAAATTTCCAATGACCAAAAAGATTCTTTCGGGGACCTTTCAAGTACTAACGTGATTACTGCCCTTACCGGATATGAAGCAACTGATGATACAATCGGTTTTGCAACGTATGGTATTGTTTACGCGGAGGTTGAAAGAGATGACGGTAAGGATTTGCCAATCTGGTCTATTGTGCGGCCTAAAATTGTTGTATTAAATGATGATGTAACAATTGTTGGAGATATAATAACCGAGCTTCAAGACTTGCTTTCTAAAGATAGTTTAAATGTTTTTGAGCAGGAGGAAGTAAATAATCAAGTTGTTTCACTTGGAGAATCTTTGAAAACTAAATTAGGTCAAGCTTCAAATTATGTTGAAAGAGGTCAAGACCTCAACATGGACGATGTTGAAAGAGTTGCAAAAAAAGCATATGATTCTTATGAAAAAGCAATTGAAACTCTTAATGATATTAATTACGAAGATGTAGACGATATTAATAATAAATTAGAAGAAGCAAGGAATTACGAACTTTCAGGTGATTTTTACCTTGAATCTGCAAAAGCTTATTACTTTGGAGATACCACGAGTGGAGATATTGCCGAAGAATCCGGAGATAAATTAAGTGATGATTCAAGTGGCTGGTTTATTTTTGCAGATGGTTCAATCATTTCTGACTTTGTAGAAATGGTTCCGGGGGGAACTTTAACAATTGTTGTAGTTCTTGGCGGATTAGTTTTGGCCTATTTCTTGTTTAAACCTTCAAATGGAAGGGGAAGAAGATATTAATTAACTACTTTTTTATTTTTTCAGTAATGTTCCCTTCTGTGAAAATATCCTTAAATTCTAAGGTATCCATGTTTGAATGTGGGGAAGACAATACTCCTAAAAAAGCTATTTCAAGTAATCCATATACCCATAAATTATAAAATTCTTTAATAAATGAAATCTGAACGTCATTGAATAGTTTACTATCTTTTTTATTATTAAGACCAATATCTATAATCTCCATACTTATTTTTAAAATGTATATAATGATGCCCAGTATTAACTCATAATTTGGTAGTTTTTTAATGTCTTTGTTAAAATAAAGTAGGTGAGATACTAATCTATAAAATGAGACCTCCCCCTCTAAATGTTCCATTACATATTCGTAGAATGGTTTTTTATCAATGTTTTCCGGTTTTGGAGGGATAATTTTGATTAACTCTTTTATATATTCAATTGCACTGTCAAAAGATTCTGATTCTAAATCTAAATTATTGGGTATTTCATAATACTCGATATAGTCTAAGTAACTTTCAGAGATTATTTTTTTAATGTAATAATTTATTTTTTCGTTATCATATGACCCTTTAAGGCCATTGGATACATTTTTGACCCGTTGTTTAATTTTTTTATCTTTGTATTCAGAGATGGCCCAAAATATAGTAAAACTACCTATCGCAGAAATGGCACTATTTGATGCCTGATTTTTTAGAGTAAACGAAATATTTAAAATTATGTAAAATACGCCTATTATTGACGAAACAGATAATAAATTAATAAAAAGGGCAGTTACACGTGCAATTAAAAGTGCTATAACAAGAAAAGTAACATATAATGATCTATTGGTTTTAGTTTTTAATCCATGGATTAAATCATAAATATTTTTTAAACTTACTTTTAAGATGGAAAAATCCATTTTTGACTTTTTGGTTAAATTTGTATATATGGTTTCTAAAACTTTTAAGGGAAACATTACGATTTTGATAAGTATCTTTAAAAATATCCTTAAAAAAACGTAGATATTAAGTATGGCATATCCAAAAGCCAATACAAAATAAAATAAACCTGATATGATGCTTTCCGCTAAATTTTTGATATTTATTATAATAAAATAGCATACAATAGCATAAGTAAAATAAGATATTAATATGTTATGAATGTTCAATGTAGAATATAACCAAGCTATTAACACTGAAAAGTACAATAAATACTGTTTTGGAGAGCTATTTTTTGAATACTTTATAAAATTTAATATCCATAATGCGATCAAAATTAAATAAAATGAAACATCAAATGGCATTGTTTCAAATAATTTATATTCTAAACCTACCCCAATAATAACTTTTGAAAAAACGTAAGCTACTAACAACGAAATTGCTAAAAATTCTAAAATCGTGGACGTAAACATCATATTCTGGGTCCAAGATTCAAAATCTTTAAAATATTTTTCAACTTTTGAAATATTTTCAGTTTCTTCTTTAATTTTTAAGCTGTTTGTGGACATTTTAACACTTATATATTAATTTTTAAAAAATCATTTTATGGGGGTATAGTTCCTGCAGTTATCTCCAAAACATCCGTAACCCCTATTGAAAATATGATTACATACATCGAGATTTCGATCAAGATACTTACAATCTGAAGTTAAAGTTTCTTCCCATTGTGCAGCTTTTATTTTTTGACATAAATAATCTAAGGGATGTTTAACCCAGGGCTTTTCACAAATTTCATCTTTATGGCAGTAGTATCCAAGACCGTTATCTTTCCAGTTTTTACAATACTCACAATGTACATATCGGGGTGAATTGTATCCTATATTATTACTAATATAATATTTTGTCCTCTCAGCGTTAAAATCTGCAGAAGTATTAAATATTGAAATTATTTCGTCCAAAAATAATTCTATTTCTTGTGTGGATGCTAAATCTAATGCTTTGACTTCTTTTACTCTTCCGTCCATATACATTCTTAAGTTATGGTTAAATTTTGCAGCAAACAAAAAAGCTACTAGTGATCTTCTGGGGTAGTGTGTTGGAGATCCCCCTGAAGAAATATCTGCCAAAATCCCCCGTATACATGGGGGAAACCACTCTGCAGGTATTTCTCCAGAGTAATTTACAGGTTTTATTACTATTTTATCTTTTTTAACACTTAACATTTCCCTAACATCTAAAAAACTATTTATTTCGTCTACAAATTGTTTTAAACAGTCTGGGAGTTTACGTTCTTTTATTTTTTCCATTCCATCGGTTAATTTTTTTCTCATTTTGTATTTCAAATATAGTTGGGTTTGATATGTATTCAATAAAACTTTTGAATTATCTACATTTATTCTGCATAAGTCTAAATCATTGTCATTAGAATGCGCTGCAACTTCAATAAAATCCCATATATCTAAAGTTTCTCCGTCTAAACCTTTTTTATGATTTAGACTTTCCGAAAGTTCTAATTTTATAACCTTATTGACGTATTGATACGAATAATTTGAATATGCAATTAAAACAAAAGTTATGTAATTTATTAACGTGTCTGTAGTTTCGTCTATCTCTTTTTGTTTATATTCGGGCCAATTTCTAAATATTTGGTCTATTTTCAACTGTATTAGCTGACACGTTTCTTTATTTTCTAACTCTTCTAATATATCTCGGTCTTTGATAAGTTCTATGTTATCTAAAAACATGCTTTTCACCTTCAACATGCTTTCGGATCTCTTCTCGCTGGTGTTCCAATATTATTTTAAATTCAACTGCTTCATCAAATGTCATTCCTTCATTCATTAATTCTTCAATTTCTAAAACAGACTTTAAAACTTCTTCTTTACTAAGTTCTTTAGATTCTCCATCAAAAAGTTCAGTTATCTTCAAAAAATACACCCCTAAAATGAATAATTAATGTTTTTTATTGGGGATATATCATCTTTTTGATCCTTACCCGAAGGGAATAAAATCGCATGCAAACTAAACCCCGTAGGGAGTAGTATTCTGTCCGACCTTTTTGGTCTTGTTCAGTAGTTTTGAATTTTCTACTATACGGGGTTTTGAGCGCAAGCGTCCCGAAGGGCAAAACCCGATATTGTAGAAAATTATATTTTCTACCCGTTAATCCAGACCCGAAGGGTCATATATCATATAGCCTTGAGCTCTAATTATCTCCCCGGCGATATATACCCGAAAGGGTATATAAGCCATGGGCTTGACTCGTTTTTAATTTAATAGATTGCGTGGCGTTCCGGAGGACTGCCAACACTCTAAAAAATAAAATCAATCTTGGCAGTTCGAGAAACGTCTGAGCAGGTCGCGACCTGCGAAAGCAATCGAACCGGTTATTTGAGTGTTAAAATCTAAACTTAATTGAATGAATTGCGTTAGCAATTCTTGATTCCGATAAAATCATAAATCTCAAGATACTTTTCATGGGCGTTAGCCCATCCTAAGTGTGGTAGCCAAACCCCCGTAAGAGGGGTTTGGCGTATACCATTTGGTAAGTTCGCCTGCTCCGTCAGGACTTATAATGGTAATCAAGGTGTTAGGGTGGGAAATCCACGCACAACTTTCAATCTCGGTAAAATGAATAAGCATGGATTAATCGTTTTTTACATAGAACTTGAAAATCGTCGTATTATACCTGTTTTAATCGTCTAAAAAAATAAGCGTTTTCCGTTCTTTAATCGTCAAAAAGAGAAATTATAAATATCATGATTTTAACTGTTAATTATAATAAATTAATACATTTGTGTATCCAAATCGGTATCAGATGTTAATATTATATATGATTATACTATAAAAGATTGTGAGATTAGAGGTGAAGACAATGAAGGTATTCTATGACTCAGATTTTAAATTAGATGCTTTAAAAGAAAAGACAATCGCAGTAATAGGTTACGGAAGTCAAGGTAGAGCACAGTCCTTAAACATGAAAGACAGCGGATTAAACGTTGTTGTTGGTTTAAGAAAAAACGGTGCTTCATGGGATAAAGCTAAAGCAGACGGTCATACAGTAATGACCATCGAAGAAGCTGCTGAAAAAGCTGACATCATCCACATATTAATACCTGATGAATTACAGGCAGAAGTTTACGATGCCCAAATAAAACCATACCTCAAAGAAGGAAAAACACTCAGCTTTTCACATGGTTTTAACATCCACTATGGATTCATTGTTCCACCAAAAGGAGTTAACGTGGTTTTAGTTGCTCCAAAATCACCTGGAAAAATGGTTAGAAGAACATACGAAGAAGGTTTCGGTGTTCCAGGTTTAATCTGTATCGAAATTGATGCAACAAACAACGCATTTGACATTGTTTCGGCAATGGCAAAAGGAATCGGTTTATCAAGAGCTGGAGTTATCCAGACAACATTCAAAGAAGAAACAGAAACTGACCTTTTCGGTGAACAAGCTGTTTTATGCGGTGGAGTTACCGAATTAATCAAAGCAGGATTTGAAACACTCGTTGAAGCAGGATACGCACCTGAAATGGCATACTTTGAAACATGCCACGAATTGAAATTAATCGTTGACTTAATCTACCAAAAAGGATTCAAAAACATGTGGAACGATGTAAGTAACACTGCAGAATACGGTGGACTTACAAGAAGAAGCAGAATTGTTACAGCTGACTCAAAAGCTGCAATGAAAGAAATCTTAAAAGAAATCCAAGATGGAAGATTTACAAAAGAATTCCTTCTTGAAAAACAAGTAAGCTATGCACACTTAAAAGCAATGAGAAGACTCGAAGGAGAATTACAAATCGAGGAAGTCGGAGCAAAATTAAGAAAAATGTGCGGTCTTGAAAAAGAAGAATAATTAATTTATTTTTCATTTTTAACTACTTTTTTATTATTTTAAAATCAGGTGGTTCTTTTGAAAGTTTTTATAAAGAATGCTGGAGAATTGTCCGAAATTGAACTGCCGGAAAATGCAAAGCTAAAAGATTTCATCAAAAAAATGGGATTAAAAGACAATCTTGTTGTTCGAAATGGCGAGATTTTATCTGAAAATGAAACTCTATCTGAAAACGACACTTTAAGACTCGTCCCAATTGTTTCGGGTGGCTAAGACTTTATTTATATACTATTTTTGCAATATATTACTTTAGAAAATAATCATCCATTTTTAAGATTCAGGGGTAATATGGCTTATATCGATGTTGAATGCAATGACGAAGCTGGAAAAGCAATTTACGAAAGAATTATTCAAACGTCTCTTGAAGACCTCGTTTTAGGAAAATCTATCATAAAGACAAAAATGATTTGTAAACAGGAAATTCCATATTTTATAATTGGAATCTTGCCAAAATCAACTTCAAAGCTGATAAGATTAAGGGATATTGCAACAATTGATGAATCAAAGAAATCGAATGGAAAAACTATAACTAAATTAAATATTGATGACGAAACTTACGCGCCTGAGCTTTTAGCAAAAATAAATGTTATAGACCAGCCTTCAAGATTTGAAATTGTTACTGATTCAGAAATTGATTCAAACATGGTAATTCACGATGCAAAGGAAGATTTTGTTGATCGGGTTCTTGATTTTATGAACCGTGTTTTTCCAGAAGGAATGAGAATTAGAAAAACAATTCGAGACAAAACTGTAGTAATGGTTGCATCAGAAAAGCCAATCGAACAAGAATGGATGGATGAAGCGATAAAACTTCAAGAAGAGCTTAAAAAATTTAAATAATTAAAATTAAGATTTAAATCTTAAATTTCTTTTTTAAAAGGTATTTGAAGTTCTGTAATTAAGTTTTCACTCTCAACTTCATGTGGACTGTTAATATAAAGTTCTCTATCTGGAAGTGTTTGAACAAGATTATTTTCAGCCATATATTCAAACAATTTTGAATAAACTATTCCTAAATTTTCATATGGACCCGTATACACGGTAGAAATACATTTACATTTTGGAAGTGTTTTTATTTCAATTTCGGGGACGTTTACTGTAATTTTTCCCGAAATTGGGAGTACCATTTCAACATCTGAATTGTTTTCATCAAATTCGCTGTCGTGGCATAACTTCATAACAGGACTTGTAATTTTTACTCCATTTTTCTGGTTTTCCGGATTAAAAACTGTTTTCATTAATTTTTCCACGAGCAAATGGCAGGTTTCTTTGATAGGTCCTGTTTTTCTTGAACTAATGACTCTTAATTCAGGAATTTCTTTTATTTTAATATCGGTCAGTGTTATGTTAAACACCTCTTCTGAATTATTAGATTCCAATATTTTTTGGATTTTTTGAAGTTTTTTTATTTCTTTTTTGGTAATTCTAATTTGATTTTCAATTAAGTTATGTATTAATTCATTATTTTCAGTTTTTTCAGCAGTTATCAGTTCAAAAATATTTTCAAGGCTGAATCCGAGGTCTAAATATGTTTTTATTTTAATCCCTGATTTTATCTGTGAAACTGAGTAGTACCTGTATCCAGTTATCATATCTTTTAATTCTGGAACCAAAATTTCTTTTTTATCGTAATAATGAAGTGCTTTTTTTGAAAGTTGGGTTATCACGGAAAATTTTCCGATTGGAATTTTATGCTGAATCATATAATCACTTAAGTTTGTCATTACACCGGTGCTCGAAATAAAATATGGATTGCAGGTTATATATTGAATAGCAGTTAACCACGGGTAAAAGTTTTGAATATCTTAAAAATAATCAAATTGAAAAGAGTATTTTTTAAAAAAATTAAATTCTGTGCATGTATTTGAAGATATTTTCGTGTTGCACGTTTATTTTAACTCCGATTTCTGATCCAAGCTTTTCAAGGGCAACGTTTAATTCTGAAAAGTCTGAACTTATTTTTGAAATATCAACAAGCATAATCATTGTGAACAGGTCTTCCATGATTGTCTGCCTGATATCTACGATATTTGCACTGTGTTCTGCGAGAATTTTTGTAACTGCTGCAACGATTCCGGGTTTATCAACACCAACAACGGTAATTACCACATTTTCCATAAATAGCACCTTTAAAAATCATGTTTCTTATCTTAGCTTTTATCTTTAAAAAGTATCATTTATACCTTATGGTTAAAAAATTAAAAATTTAAAAAAGAAATTAGTGTGAGAAGTGTTTTAAATCGTAAATATCTAACTGTTTACCTTTTTCTCCAAGGTGTTTGTGTTCCGTGATAAGTCCTGCAGCATCAGCTCTACACTGTTGGCATGCTCTAAACTGGTGGAGGTATTCTTCTGCAGTATCTCTTATGTTGCTTATTTCATCACAGGTTGGTTTTCTTAAATTTTCCATTTTGTACATTGGAATTAAAGGAATTACGTTGTGAACGAACGCATCTTTTTCGAAGGTTTTTGCAATTTCTACAATATGGTCCATATTTATTTCAGGGATTAATACCGTGTTAATTTTAACTGCAACACCGAATTCTGCCAATTTTTTAACTCCTTCAATCTGGTTTTTGATTAAAATTTCAGCACCTTCTTCTCCACGGTAAACTTTTCCTTCGTAGTATATCCAGTCAACAATCTGTGCTTGAATTTTTGGATCTACCGCATTTACGGTTACGGTTACAGTTTTTACTCCAAGTTCTGCCAACCTTTCAGCATATTTTGGAAGTAAAAGCCCGTTAGTTGAAAGACATCTAACTAAATCAGGGAATTTTTCTTTTAATATTTCAAGAGTTTCGAAAGTTTCTTCATTGAACAAGCTGTCTCCTGGTCCAGCAATTCCTGCAACTTTGATGTTTGGACTTCTTACGAGCAATTCGTTTAGGTAGTTTTCTACCTCTGCGGGTTTCATGATGTGGTGTGAAACACCTGGCCTATCCTCACAGACTGATTCATCTCCGATACTCCTTTTACAGAATTTGCACGCGATATTACATTTTGGTGCAACGGGCAAATGGACTCTTCCAATTTTGTGGTGGAGTTTTTCGTTGTAGCAAGGGTGTACGCTTGTAATATGTGCAAATTTAGACATCTTATCTTCTTTCATCATGATCACCATAATATTGATATTCATAATTCATACTTTTAGATATAAAAATTTACTGTACTAATTTCGGAATTTTAATTTAAAAACTAAATTAATCCTCTTTTAGAATGTAAACTTTGTCATTTTCCCTTACTAAATTTTCAAGTTTGATTCCAACATTTTGACCCTTTTTGGCAGTTTTTATGTTCTCACCTTCGACCTGCATCGACTCAATTTTTTCTTCAACGCATCCAGTAGTTGGTCCGATTATTAAAATACTATTTCCTACGTTTAAATCGTCAATAACTGTGATTTCTGCAACGCCTACTTTTTTAAAGTAATTTACAACCTTTCCAACTTCAATTTTTTTGTACGGGGAGACATTTCCTTCAAATTCGTACTGCAAATCGTGAGTACAAGTAATATCTCTGAAATAAAATCCTGTATCGTATTCTCGATTGTAGATTTTATCGAGTTCTTTTTTGAATATCGGCAGTTTTTCTTCGTAAGTTCCATCAATTACTGAATCAATAGCTTCCCTGTACGTTTTTGTTGCACGCATCACGTAATCTACGTTTTTAGCACGCCCTTCAATTTTAAAGCAGTCAAAAACATCAATCATTTCAGGGATGTGTTCAATCATGCAGAGGTCTTTTGGTGAAAGTAAGTATTTTCCTTCAGAGATTAGCTCATGAGTTCCATCCGCATGCTCATTTACCAATTTCCACGATCTCCTGCACGGTTGTAAACAATCCCCGCAGTTTGCATTTCTATTGAATAAATATGAACTTAAATAGCATCTTCCACTCATTGCGGTACAGAGCGCCCCGTGAATAAATCCTTCGAGCTCTAAATCAACTTTATTTACTTTTAAATTTTCTTTAATCTGTTTAATCTGATTTAATGTAAGTTCTCTTGATAAAACAACTCTTTTTGCAAATTTTGAAAAGAATTCAGCAGTTTTTGAATTTGTAATGTTGTTTTGAACGCTCACGTGAACTTCAAGTCCGAGTTCTTTTGCAGTAACCATTGCTCCAATATCATTTACAATTACAGCATCTACTTCTGCGGATTTAGCAAATTCGAGTATTTCATTTAAATTTAAAATATCATCTTCGTAAATTACCGTGTTTGTACAGAGATATACTCGCTTATTTGCATCGTGTGCGAAGTTAATGCCTTCGATTAATTCGTTTCTCTCGAAATTTTTAGCGGTTGCACGCATACTCATTTCTTTTAGTCCGCAGTACACTGAATCTGCACCGTTATTGAATGCAGTAATCAAGCCCGATAAATCTCTTGCAGGGGCCAATAATTCAACCATATTCTTCACCAAAATCAAAATAATTAGTATTAAAGCATTATACATCGTATTTAACAAGCGACTGTATGTCGTATCCTTTTAATTTATCCCTTCCTTTTAGTTCTGTGAGTTCGATTACAAAGTTAAGTGCTGAAATGTGTCCACCTACTTTTTCTACGAGTTTGGAAACTCCCAAAACAGTTCCGCCTGTTGCAAGAAGGTCGTCAACTATTGCAACGTTCTGACCTTTTTCAATTCCATCGCTGTGAATTTCAAGGCTGTCTGCACCATATTCAAGTGCATAATCAACTGAAAAAGTTTTGTACGGCAATTTTCCCGGTTTTCTAACTGGAACAAACCCGATATCAAGTTCATGAGCAACAGGAACACCAAATAAAAAACCGCGTGCTTCAGGACCGACTATAACATCGACATTTTTATCTTCGAGGTATTTTGTAATCTCTTTTGTCGTATGTTTCATTGCTTTTGGGTCTTTTAAAATTGGAGTTACATCTTTAAAGCTTATTCCTTCTATTGGAAAATTTTCTACAATTCTTATCTTTTTTCTTAAATCCATTGTATTCACCGGGTTGAACTCGTAATGAAAGCAGGAATATTCTTATAATTTTGTTACTGCACAGATTTTTAGGCTTTTTTAATATCCTATTTAAACGTATATAATATTGCACGTTTTATATTAAAGTATTTTTCTAAAAAATGGTTGAAATTATAAAATAGACTTAAAAATTAAAGATATTCTTTTTAAAATTTAAAATAATTAGATTTGGGCAGATTTTTTAAAAATTTAAAAAAGGATATATTTCATTTGCGGTTTAATCGGGAATAAAATAAAAAAATCAATCTCTAAAATTTAAAAAGAATTTTTGTAAAATTATTTTTATTGGAGTTATGTATTTAAGTAATTTAATCAAGTAGTTAGTATTGGTTGAATATCATGGAAAAAATTAAAGGAAAAAACACGGTAAACTGCGAAATTTGCCTTCACAACAGCAAAACACGCCCGATGTATAAACACGAAGGAAAAAACATCTGCATTGAATGCTTAAACGCCCTAAAATTTCCTAGAAACTTCGAAGAAATGAGAAACGAAGTAATGGAATATTTAGATGAACTCAGAATTAGAAATAATAAATACAACTGTATTTTAGGATTTTCTGGCGGAAAAGATAGCGTTGTTGCGCTGTATTTGCTTGTAAAAGAACTCAGAATCCGGCCTTTATGTGTAACTGTTGATAACGGTTATTTAGCAGAAGAAGCACTTATAAACTGTAAAAACGTTGCAAAGCATTTTGGAGTAGACTGGCTTGTAATAAACAAGGATTTTACGAAATTCTTCAAGGAAACCATTTCAAAAGGCGAATCTCCGTGCAGAGTATGTTCTGACATGAACATGCACGAAATCTGGCAGTTTGCAAGACAGACGAATATCGACACAATTGTGACAGGACACGAACTTCCATTTGGTACAACTGCAATACGGGAGATGAAAAAAGGAATAAATATGTTAAGGCTCCTCGTTGCATACAAATTAACAGAAGAAGATAGATATAACATATTAAAAGAAATTCCTTGGGAAAAACCTGATCTCGGCGGATACACGACAAACTGTTTAATTCTTGCTCCAGCGCTTGTCGAATTTAAGAAAAAGCATGGATTTAATTTTGAATATGATAGAGTTTCTGCAATGATAAGATATGGCCTCATGACACGCGAAGAAGCAGAAGAAGCATTAAAATGCCAGGAAGTTTCCGAAGAAATATACGAAGAGCTTAAAAAAAGAGGGCTCGATTTTAAAAATTTAAAAGAATGATTTTTATGAAAATAGATTTTGAAATGACTTACAATTCAAAAAAGGAAATTGTAAACAGCTTAAAAGTTGACGATGTAGACGATGGACTTATTATTGATACTAAATTTGATAATGAAAAGATTAAAGTGAATATTAAAACTAATTCAGTTGGATCTTTAAAAAACATACTCGATGACTTTTTTGTAAATTACGAACTTGCAGAAAATATAGTAAATCTTAAAAAATAATTTAAAGCGAAAAATTCGTTTAATCAATGAAATATAAGGTATTTAAAAATGAATGAAAAAATAAACACGAATCAAACTAAAGATTTAAAAAATAAAATAGTTGAATTGGTAATTCCAAAAAATGGAAGCGTAAAAAATGACGTTTTGTCAGGATTAACCGTAGCTTTGGCGCTGGTTCCAGAAGCAATTGCATTTTCATTTATTCTTGGAATTGATCCTACAATCGGGCTTTACGCCGCATTTATCATGGGAATTGTAACCGCATTAATTGGTGGACGACCCGGAATGATAAGTGGCGCTACTGGTGCTGTTGCGGTTATTTTTGCTCCATTGGTAATCTCAAAAGTTCAAACTAGCGGAATGGAGTCTGCACTCGGATATTTATTCATCGCAGTATTATTCATGGGAATTATTCAGGTATTTTTTGGAATATCGAAGGTAGGAAAATTCGTGAGACTTATTCCACACCCGGTAATGCTTGGATTTGTAAATGGGCTTGCAATAATAATATTTTTATCTCAAATCGGGCAGTTCTATGGTGCAGATGGAAATTTACTTCCATGGCCGATTCTTTCAATAATGCTTGTTTTAATTGCAATTACAATGATTATTGCGATATACTTGCCAAAAATCACCCGTGCGGTTCCCGCAACGCTTGTAGCAATAATTACTGTAACCATAATCTCGTATTTCTTAAATAATGCAGGATACACAGTTTTAACGGTACTTGATTTTATAAAATCGATAGATCCATTAAGAACGACGCTCGCAGTTTCAGTTCCTTCATTTGCCCTGCCAAATGTTCCGTTAAATTGGGATACGCTTAAAACAGTTCTTCCTTATTCATTTTTAGCCGCATGTGTTGGTTTAATTGAATCATTGATGACTTTAAGGTTAATTGATGAATTAACCGAAACTCGTGGTAGGAGTAATCGGGAATGTATCGGTCAAGGTATTGCAAACATCTTAAATGGATTTTTTGGTGGAATGGGTGGCTGTGCAATGATTGGACAAAGCATGATTAACATTCGAGGTGGCGGACGTGGCAGGCTTTCCGGAATTTCCGCTGCAATATTATTATTGATATTTATTGTATGGGGTGCCCCGATAATTGAAATGATTCCGCTTGCAGCACTCGTTGGAGTCATGTTTATCGTTGTAATCGGTACATTTGAATGGTCCAGCTTTAGAATATTAAAAAAAATCCCAAGGTCTGACGCAGCAATTATTGCAGTCGTGTCAATCATGACCGTTGTATTTAACCTTGCAACCGCAGTATTTTTGGGAATTATATTGGCAGCACTTGTTTTTGCATGGAATCGGGGAAAAGATATATGGGCAAGTACAAAATCTATGAAGAACAAAAAAGTATACATGCTTCACGGCCCTTTGTTTTTTGCATCAACATCGAAATTCAAGAGCCTGTTTGATTACCAAAATGACCCGATCGATGTTGTTATCGACTTTAACAAATCGAGGGTTTACGACCATTCTGCAATCGAAGCAATAAATAGTGTTGCAGAGAAATATACTCAACATGGAAAGCAATTGCACCTCCTTAATTTAAGCAAGGACTGCGATAAGTTAATTAAAAAAGCAGATAATATTGTAGAAGTCAGTATTCTTGATAATTTGATATGGCATGTTGCCGATGATAAGTTAGAATAATGTTTAAACATCAAAAGGGGATTTTTAGTGGAAATTAAGGAAGTTTTAAAAAATTTCAAAAGAGAATTTGATACAAGATATGTCGTGAGGGGTTTAATCGACGGCTCCCTTTCAACACTCGGTGTAGTTATTGGCGCAAGCGGTGGGGAAACCTCGATAATTATTGCAGCAGGAATCGGCGGTGGAATTGCAAATGGTATATCAAATATACTTGGAGCACTAACCGCAGAACGTGCAATAATCGAAGAAGAACGGGAGAAAAAAGAAAAAAGCCTTTTAATTGGTAATGGAAATTTAAAAGGAACTCACGAATACCAGTATAAGATAAATAAAACAATGTACAGTGGAACTTATGATGGATTATCAACCTGTATCGGTGCAGTAATTCCTGTAATTCCATTTTTTATATTTGACACCATGTTTGCGCTGATAATGGCAATAGCACTCACTTTACTGATACTTCTTGGACTTGGAATATTCATTGGAAAGCTTTCAAGGGACAATCTTTTATTAGCCGGTTTAAAAATGGTTCTTGGTGGAATAATCGTTGCACTGATAAGTTTTGGTGTAGAGCACGTCTTTGGATAATTCCCGTTGATGTAGCGCACATGTTACGGGAAATAAACATAAATTTTATTTTAAAATCAACATTTTTTGGGAAACAGGATGAACAGCCGAAAATTTTTTTCTAAACTTAAAGAAGAATCATACAATGTAAGCATTTTTGATTTAATGAATGCAAAAATCTATTTAGAAAAAGATATGGCGTATTTACCTGAAGACTATAAAAAAGGATACCTTGAAGACTTTTTTACTTTTTTTCCAGAAGTTTTGAAGGAAATAAAGAATAAAACTGAAGAAGAAATCGAAAATTTTGAAATTGATGGAGAAGCGCTGAAAAAAGTCGATTTAAGACTTTGTAATATTGGTTCTAAACGAACTGGAAGAGATTCTTATGAAAAACTTGTAAAAACTGTTATAAATTATTTAATATTTATAAATAAAAGGCCACTCCACGCTTTAACAACAAGATTTCCTGGTGGAAAGCAGATAATTGAAAAAAACGGAAACTATTACTGTCCAATAAAAAATGCGCAATCAAATGAACTTTCAATCTGTGAATTCTGTATCTGTAAAGATTTAAATGAACTTTAAAAAATTAAATAATTAAAAATATTAATTAAATTTTATGCGTCAAATTCCTCTTCTTCAAGGCCTGTTGCAATTTTTACAGCGTGGTCAGATATTCTTTCAAGGTAACCGATAATATCTAAGAATATAATACTTGCTCTTGGAGCGCATTCTTTAGCATTTAATCTTTGTATGTGCTGTTTTCTAAACGTTTTTTCAAGATTGTCAACTTCATCTTCAAGGAATGTTACCCTTTCGATTAATACTTCGTCTTCAGTCTCAAAAGCTTCGAGTGCAGTTTCTAAAGCAGTCATTACTTTATCAAACATGACGTTGATTTCTTCAACTGCAGTATCTGTAAATTCAATATTGTCTTCAATTACGTTTTCAGCATGTTCTGAAATATCTTCTGCAAGGTCGCCTATTCTCTCAAGGCTTGTAACGTTACTAATCAGGCTTGTAATCTTTAATTTTTGGTTTTCTGAAATTTCCTGATTCGAAAGCTCAATTAAGTGGTTCGTGATTTCATGAGCCATTGTATCTATTATTTTTTCCTTTTCGTGCACTTCTTTGATGCTGTGAATGTTTTTGCTTACAAATGCATCTTTTGCAAGTCTTAAGTTTTCACGCACGAATTTTCCCATTTCTACAACTTCTTTTATCCCAAGTCCAACCGCAATAGATGGCATTTCAACAATAATTCTTGAATCGAGATATTTTACGGGCATGAATTCTTTTTCATAATCTTTTATCGGAATTAGTTTTTCAACTGCATAAACGAAAAATCCGGCAAATGGAAGCATTATAAGAGTGTTTGTAACGTTAAATATCGTGTGTGCATTTGCAATCTGTCTTTCAATACTTCCCGCACTCAAACTCTGAATCCATGAAATTAGCGGGGTTGTGTAAATTAAAACCATGAATATCATTGCGCCGATGATGTTAAAGAGCAAGTGCATGAGTGCAGCTCTTTTTGCAGTCCTGTTTGCACCGATACTCGAAAGAAGCGCGGTAACGCAAGTTCCGATGTT
Source organism: Methanococcus mangrovi (assembly GCF_054506835.1). Lineage (NCBI taxonomy): Archaea > Methanobacteriati > Methanobacteriota > Methanococci > Methanococcales > Methanococcaceae > Methanococcus > Methanococcus mangrovi. The sequence goes on from NZ_CP197114.1 coordinate 619,937, forward strand.
GTCACCAAATAATATTGGAAATGCGACAGCAAGGCTTAATGCACCGGTTGATGCTACTGCAATTAAAAGACCGATTGTTGCACTGCTGCTTTGAATCATAAGTGTCATTCCAAGTCCAACGAGCAATCCGAGAATTGGATTTTCAAGATTCATTAATAGATCTGTAAAGAATGGTTCTCCTGCAAGTGGCTTTAACACGCTTGACATCGTGTGCATTCCAATAAATAATATACCAAAACCAATCAGAACTTCTGCAATATCTGAATGTTTTCGTTTTTTTGATGCAAGCTGCATGATAACACCGAATGCAACAATTAATGGTGCAATATCTGTCAGTTTGAATGCAACAAGCTGTGCAGTAACTGTAGTACCGATATTTGCACCCATAATAACCCCAATTGCCTGGTTAAGGTTCATTAAGGATGCATTAACAAAACCAACAACCATAACGGTTGTAGCACTGCTGCTTTGAATCAACATCGTTACAACAGTTCCAACCAATACACCGAGATATTTATTTTTAGTTAACACTTCAATAAGTCGTTTTAATCCATCTCCCGCGACTTTTTGAAGCCCGTTACCCATTAAATTCATACCGTAAATGAATAAAGCGAGCCCACCAAGAACACCTGCTATTAGCGTAAAGTCCATCTGTTCCACCAATGTTACCTATTCAGAGTTATCTATCCGTGATAATGCAACAGTATATTCATTTTAATTATAGAATAATTCATATTATATGAACATCAATTCCTTTGAAGTTTAATCCGAATTATCAATTAAGGAAGTAACTTTATTTAAAGCTTTTTTAATAATTATAAAAAGGTAATTTTAATTGTTGTAACTAATGGCCATAGAATCTGCTTTTGGGAAAACTATATATATTAAATCACATATTCATATACTGTTTAAATTTTTCTAATAGTCAATTTTTGAATTTGAAAGACTAAAACACAAATAAAATAAAAAAAATTACCGTAAAAGGCTTTATTTTACAAAGTCAAGAAACCACTTTTTTGGAGGAAGAAAAATGTCAGATGAAAATCTATTGACAAGCTTGGATACCTATTTGGCGTCCGGGATACACATCGGTACTCAGCAAAAAACTGAAGATATGAAAAGATTTATCTACAGAGTAAGAGCTGACGGATTATATGTTTTAGACGTTAGAAAAACTGACGAAAGATTAAGGCTTGCTGCTAAATTCTTATCAAACTACGAGCCTGAAGACATCATGGCTGTTACAAGAAGAGTTTATTCAGTAGGTCCTTTGAAAAAATTCGGACAGGTTACAGGAATAAACACGGTAGCTGGAAGGTTCGTTCCAGGTACATTAACAAACCCATCAGCTAAAAAATTCGCTGAACCAGAAGTTTTGTTTTTGAGCGACCCAAGAGTTGACAAACAAGCATTAAAAGAAGCAATCGAAATCGGAATCCCTGTTGTTGGTATGTGCGACACAGAACACTTAACAGCACACATTGACTTCATTATTCCAACAAACAACAAAGGTAGAAAATCAGTATCTTTAATGTACTACCTTATTGCAAGAGAATACATGAAAAACAGAGGACTTATTGGCGAAGAAGCTCCATTCAGCTACGACGATTTCCTCGAAAAAGCAATGAATGTTAAAGTAAAAATGAACACTGCACCAAGACAAAGAGGCAGGTTCCAAAGAAGAACTAAAAAATAATTCTTCTTAAAAAGATTTATGTGGTTTAAATGGAAGAATTATATCTCGAATGCCCTGGTTGCGATGAAGTAACCCTTCATGAAGTATTGAAAGAAAGGGACTCAAAAAAACATTTGAAAATTACTGTAAAGTGTCAGGAATGTGGAACTGTACACGATATAGAAAAAAATTTCAAATTAAAAGACATTAAAATAGTAATAAGCAGATACGACGAATCAGAACAGTCTGTAATTCAAATTGCAACAGATGAAATTTTAAAAATCGAGGATACAATCCTTGCATTTGGTGAATCTGTTGAAATTACTGCATTAGAAACTGAAGATTCAAGAAGGGTTTCCTCATCCGCTGCACAAGACTTAAAGATGATATGGGCAAAATCAGTAGATGTTCCTAAAAAAGTTGGCATATCTATAAATTCGAGAGAAAGTACATATTCTTTCAACATACTTGTTCCGCAAGATTTTGTATTCGAAGAAAAGAAGATATACCGTGCAGGACGAGACTTCTTTAGAATAAAACAAATAAAAACTGAAAAAGGAAACTTTTCAAGGGAATTAGCCCGTAAAATCAAAAGAATATACGGTGAACCTGTAAAACCACTTAGAGATTACACAGATTTAACCGACTATATGTTATAATGAGGTGTAACAATGGCAAGAATGAAAGCTAGGTCCGCTAAAGGAAAAAGAGTGGCCAAAGATACATGGAAATCTAAAGTATGGTACGATATTTACACACCACAATCATTCGGTGGAGACGTAATCGGACAAACTCCTGCAAACGACCCTGCAACATTGATTGGTAGGATTTCAGAAATTAGCTTAAGAGACTTAACAAACGAACATTCAAAACACATGACAAGAATGTACTTCAAAGTTGATGGTGTAAGTGGAAACAACGCTACATCACAGTTTGTAGGTCACGACACAACAAGAGAATACTTGAAATCACAAGTTAGAAGAAGAAGAAGCAAAATCAACGCAATCGTTGATGTAAGAACAAAAGATGGTTTCAAATTAAGAGTTAAAGCATTAGTTTTAACTGCTGTAAGAGCAAGAGACCACCACAAAACAGAAGTTAGAGTTAAAATGGAACAAATCATCAAAGACATGGCAAAAGAAACAGCATTTGCTGAATTCGTACACGCTATGTTAATGGGTGGCTTAGGTTCAAAAATCTACGGCGACTGTAAAAAAATGTTCCCATTAAAAAGAGTAGAAATCTTCAAATCAGAAGTTTTAGAGTTTGGAAAAGCTGTTGAAGCACCTGTAGAAGAAGCTCCTGTTGAAGCACCTGTAGAAGAACCTGCTGCTGAAACACAAGAATAATTCTTTTTAATTTTTTAAATTTTACTTAAATTTTCTGTTTTTTCAAAGTTTATTCTATTTAGTCTTTTATTATCTGGTGAATTTATGAACGACAAATCATTAGGTATTTTGTTAATGTTTTTAACAGTAATTTTTTGGGGAATTTCTTTTGTATCGACAAAAATCCTTTTAGTGTATATTCCGCCAATTACAATAGGGTTTATACGTTTTGCAATCGCTGCACTGATTTTAATTGTGTTGATTAGAAATTTTTCAAGTTATTCAAAAAAAGATTTTTTAAATTTATTGTTAGCAGGTTTTTTAGGGATTACTTCGTATTTTTTATTTGAAAACGTGGCTTTAGAATACACTACTGCAACCAATGCTTCATTAATTGCAGCAACGGTTCCGATATTCTATTTAATGGTTTCAGACTTAATTGAAAAGCGGTTTTCAAGTAAAATAAAATATTTTGGAAGTTTAATCGGGCTTTTTGGAGTTTCAGTTTTAATCTTGAACGGGAAGTTTATACTCGAATTAAATCCTCTTGGGGACTTATTAATGCTTGGTGCAGTTTTTACTTGGGTTTTATACACGTTTGTAATTCAAAAACTGCAAAAATACGATAATTTAACCGTTACAAGAGATATGACGTTAACAGGGGCATTGTTATTTATACCGTTTACGATTGTAGAACTTGGTTATAGTGGTACGTTTGATTTTTCGGTGTTAATAAATCCGGCTGTTGCATTTTCACTGCTTTATCTTGCAATTTTTTGTTCAGCAATAGCGTATTTGTTTTGGAATATGGCAATAAGACTTGCAGGAGCAAGCACTACAACTAACGGGATTTATTTTATACCCATAGTTGCAATGATTGCAGATTCTTTAATTTTAAAAAATATTCCAAATAGTTATGCAATAATTGGTGCAGTTTTGGTACTATTTGGAGTTTATATCTCTGAAAAAGGCGATAAATTAAAAATAAAATTATAATGTGATTGTATGGATGGAAAAAACAGGTCTGAAATAACGGCGGGATTAAAAGTAAACATAGTCCTTAAAAAAGACCAAAAAACTGGTAAATTAACTACAGGAATTGTAAAAGACATTCTTACGAATTCAAGCTATCACCCGCACGGAATAAAGGTAAGGCTTGAAGATGGGCAGGTTGGGCGAGTTCAGGAAGTTTTAAAATAAGAAAAATATTTTTTTATTTTTAACTATCTATCTAAATCTTTTAATACTATTTTTACAGATATTTAAATTAAATTTAGTTTAACGTAAAACGAGGGTTTTTAAATGAATGTTTTAATTATTGGGGCTGGTGCTGTCGGATTATGTCTGGCTGCTAAATTATCGAAAGTAGCAAATGTATTTGCAGTGACAAGGGAGAGGAATGCAAAAATCATACGTGAATCCGGCTTTAAAATGACTGGAATTTGGGGGGAAGGTATATTTAACTTTGAAGCTTCTGAAAATGTTTTGAAACGCGATTTTGACTACATTATTATATCTTCAAAGGGACTCGCAACAAAATCAATCTGCGAGCAATTTAAAGATGTTATAAAAGGCAAAAATGTTATCAGCATCCAAAATGGTGTCGGAAACGAAGAAATAATTTCAGAATATACTGATAAAGTAATTGGCGGAACTATTATAACGGGTTTTGAGTGGAGGGGGGATGCAAAAGTGCACGTTTCAGTAGAGGGGGGCCCAATGACTATTGGAAGATTTCCAAATGGAACTGATAAAGAAGTAAGTGATTTTGTAAACGTAATAAAAAGTACTAAAATACCTGTTAATGAAACAGAAAATATTCAAGGTGCAATATGGTCAAAAACAATTTATAACTGTGCATTAAATCCATTAGGGGCAGTTATGAACGTCCCATATGGTGAACTTTCAAACGAACATTCTTGGAATATAATTAAAAATATTGTATCGGAAATATTTGAAGTAACTTCTAAAAAAGGAGTAATTTTACCTTGGAATACGCCAGAAGAATATTTAAAATATTTAAAAGAGTTTCAGCTTCCAAATACTGCGGCACACCATTCTTCAATGCTTCAAGATATCTCAAAAGGAAATATGACAGAAATAGATTTTTTAAATGGTGCAGTTGTATCAATTGCAAAAGAATTTGGAATAAAAACTCCGTACAATGAATTTATTACTGAACAGATAAAATTTCTTGAAAATTTAAAATCAAAAAAATAAATAATTTTTTAGTTTGAAATTGAAGATTTACTTAATTTAGGTTCGTTATATAGTGGATCTAATTCAATTGCGTGGTTATAGCACACCACAGCTTCTTCATAATTTTTAAGTAATAAATAAGAATTTCCAAGTCCATTCCAAGCGTATTTATTTTCAGGATTTAATTTAAGGGCTTTTTCAAAGCAGAAAATCGATTTATTATAATTTTCAGTTTTGTATTGCAAATATCCAAGATTACTCCATGAAGAATCATCATTTGGGTTCAATTCAACTGCTTTTTCGTAAGCTTGGGTCGAAAGATTGTATTCATTTAGGTAATTATAAGAAAATCCAATTCCCTTCCAAAAACTTGGATTTTCCGGTTCAAGTTTCAGTGCTTTTTCGTAAGTTAAAACTGCTTCTTTATATTTTCCAAGATGTTTTAAAGAATCGGCTTTGTAAAAATAGCAGTAACCACAAGAGTTGTTCAGTTCGATAGCTCTTTCAAAGCAAGATACTGCATTAGAATAATTTTTCAATTTATAGTATGATATTCCCTCGTTATATACTGCATCATAGTAAAATTCGTCCTGAACCACTGCATTATCAAAACACTCAATTGCGAGAGTGTACTGCTCTTTTTTTTCGTAACAAAGCCCTTTACCGTTTAAAGAATATTTGAAATTTCCATTTAATGTTAAAGCTTTGTTAAAGCACTCAATCGCTTTTTCATAGTCCCCATTTTGATAATAAATGTATCCAAGGCTATCCCATGTCAAAACGAGGGATTCACAGTCTCCCGTAGCTTTATCAAATGCTTCCACAGATTCATCGTAATTTCCAAGCATTTTTAAACATATCCCTTTGTAAAACCACGTTTTTCCAACAGAATTATCAATTTCAAGTAATTTGTTATAATAATAAAGCGCTTTTTCATATTCACCATTTGTAATGTATATTTCCCCTAAACTTTTCAAAGCGTATTCATTTTCAGGTTCTACTTCAAGTAACCTGCTGAAATAAAATTCTGATTTAGTTAAATTTTTATTTTCTTCCATGAAATATTTTCCAAGGTATTCTAACGCACAGGTATTTTCAGGTTCTAATTCTATCGCTTTATCAAAACACTCAATGGAATTTTCATAGTCTTTTTCAAGATAATATTGTTCTCCCATTTCCGAATAATTAATACTGTTTTCTGCTACTGGTAACGACAGTAACAGTGAGAATATGGCCATGGTTGCCACTACGAATTTTATCATTTACACCCCCTCCGTGATAAATGATTATAATTTAAATAGGTATTCTTCCCCCAACTATCAAATTAATCTTTATTTTTTAAGCATTATTAAATTTATCATATAATAATCGCCAATTTTAAGTAAAAACTTATAAAAGTGTGTAATTAATGTTTTACTGTACAATTAATCGTATTCCTAAAAAATAATATTTAAATGGAAAAACCTACCTTGTAAAACAAAATAGTATAAAAAAAAATAAAAATTGATTTTTTTTAGGTAAATTCAGTCATTAGATTCATAAATGAATATTTCTTCAATTTTCGTGTTGAATAATTCAGCAATTTTAAATGCTAATTCAAGGGATGGGTCGTATTTTTCCCTTTCAATTGCAATAATCGTTTGACGTGTCACATTTAACTTTTTTGCAAGATTTTCTTGGGTTAAATTGTGCATCGCCCTGAATATTTTAATTTTGTTTTTCATGAATATTACCTTAAATCAGTCCATATTTTTTGCTATAAATGTATCTAAACAGCATGTTTACAGATAAAAGAAATAGCGCAGAATAAGCAAGTAAGTTTCCAATTAACTCATATTCAGGCACGTAACTTTCAAAAGTAGTTAAAAATACGCTTAATAATGCAAAAATTAAACATACAACTTGTATTGTAATGTATGACGCCTTTTCAGCGACTTTATGCAGAAGTTCATCTTCTATAACTTCATCAAGTTTTTTTCGAAGGTTCATCTTGGTAAAAATTCCGATTATAATGATTAAAACCGCAAGATATCCATTTCCTGTAGATACTGCCAAACTTACCAAAATTGCAACAGTTAAAATCAATATTCTAAGATACTTTTTATATGTTTTTAAATCCATTTCAACACCTTTGTTTATAATATTTTACATTATGTAATCATACTTATACATAATGTTAAGTATTATTTACATATATAAATTTAATGTAAAATGTAGTATTGATAAAAAAGTTTTTAAAAATTTAAAAAAGACTTGATTTAGTTAATTTTTGTAAGTTCCAATGATATAATCTATAAATTGTTTTGCAGTCCTTCCAGAAAAGCCGTTTTGAGCAATACCCCATTTTATTGCATCTTCACGAAGCGTTTCCCACGCCATGATAAGACCAGTCTGTTCTGACAATTTTCCAATGTTCATTGAATAAAATTTAACATCAGTCTGTTTGCATGGGCTGATTCCGTTTTCAAGGGCAAGTTTTTTTACCATGTTAAGATATTCTTCCTGTGTTGGTGAATAAAAGCTTAATGTAATTCCAAATCTATCAGAAAGTGACATTTTTTCGTTTATTGAGTCGTTTGAATGAATATCTGAATCTCTTTCTGACCAAGATTCTTTTATTAAATTTCTTCGATTTGAAGTTGCATAAATTATTACATTTTCAGGTTTTTTTTCAAGACTTCCTTCTAAAATTGATTTTAATTCTTTATATTCCGTTTCAGTATCCTCAAAAGATAAATCATCGAGGAATACTATGAATTTTTTGTTTCTATTTCTTAAATGGTCCATCATAAGTTCAAAATCTTTAAGCTGGCTTTTTTTAAGTTCAATAATCCTTAAACCCTCAAGATAATATTCTTTTACAAGGGATTTTACAAGGGATGATTTTCCAGTTCCCCTTGAACCAACAAGCAGCATATTATTTGCAGGATTTCCTTCGATAAATGCAGAGGTATTTTTTAAAAGAATTTCTTTTTGATACGTGTATCCAACAATGTTTTCCATATTGGCTAAATCGCAGTATTTAATCCCCGAAAATCCAGTTTTGTTATTCCATTTAAATGCAATATGGTCTACAAGTTCTCCAGACCCGATTTTGTAGTAGTATCCAATAATTGAATCCAAAAGTTCTGGAACTGAATCGATATTTAAAAGCTCTTCCCGATACTCTGAAAAAAGGGTTCTTTCGTCTTTATATAACGTGGGAGTATAATTTTCAATGGTTTCATCGTCTGAATCCATTATACTTCTCAAATGTTTCGTATCAATATCCATAATTCTTTTTAAAACACTTATATCCTTAAATGCGAGTTCATACAGGCTTTCTAAGTCATTGTTATGTTTTTCACAGGATATTGCAAATATATTTTCGTCTTTTAAAATTGAATTCATTATATATGCTTTTAAGATATTTCCGCTAAGATTTTCATTTTCAGCGATTATAATCAAGTCATGGGTTAATTCGTAGTAATTTTTTTCTACGGTTGATTCATCGGGTTCATCTTTAGATAGTTCTTTTATAATGTTTAGTAAATAGCCAATTATTTTGTCATCAAGAAGATTTCTATATAATATTAGCCTGTTAGAATCAATTAAAAGCTTTTTAAATTTAAGTTTCATTGAGTTCTGGTTATTAAGTAAAGATGCTTCGGGGTTTATCATTGGACTACACCGCCTTACTGGATTGATTATTATATTATTATTCAAACTACATTTTATAGTTTAGTCGTGTTTAAAAAATAAAAATGTTTTTCTTAAGTTATATTTGTTTAGTTATTTTGGTGTTATTTTTCATAAACTGTAACTGGCTCTAACTGGCTGTCTATTATCATGTCAAAATTGATATTTTTGTCCCATTCCTGTTTTTGAAAGACGCTTGAAAAACAAATTCCAACTACTTTTTTTGGATTTACATCATCAATCAAGTCGTTGACATCAGATGTGGTAACTTTAGAGAGTGGCATTGCAAGTCCACCCATTAAAACAAGCATATCTGGATTAATTTTTGTATTATCTTTTAAATTATCGTAAGTATAACCTAAACTGCCTAAGTTGAGTTTTGAAATTTCATCCAATTTTGCATCAGGACTGAAGTACTGTTCTTCAACATTTCTTACTGCATATGCATTTAACAGCGCAAATGGAAGACATACTCCTTTTGAACCACTGTAAAGAATACTTTTGGAGCCATATTCTAAAACAGATTCTTTAAACTGTCTTAATTGAAAAGAAATTCCCTTATCTTCAGCTACTTTTTTCAAGTTATCACCGATATTAGTCAATGTTACTGTATACTATATAAGTTTTCCAGAAGAAATAAATACTTTGTGGATTAGATTTAGAATAAATCAAAATATATGGTTTAAAACCACGCTGGTAAAATTGTTATGAGAGAAGTTTTACTTTCAGAATGCATTGATCTGCTTTACGAATCCCATTTTGTTATATCGAAGCCTTTTGGAAGGTCGTGCTTTGATTTAATTGCTAAAAAAGCAGATTTAAGATTGTTGATAAAGATTTTGAAAAATATTGATAGTTTAAGTACTGAACAGTCTGAAGAGCTTTTAAATATCTCAAAAATGCTTCAAGCAGTCCCGGTAATTATTGGAACCCGTACAAGAAACTCGATAATGGAAGAAGGGGCCGTTTATGAAAGATATGGTATAAAAGCGGTTACATTTAATACTTTTAAAGACCAGCTGTCTGGTGAACCTCCTGTAGTTTATGCAAACAGGGGCGGATTTTTCGTAAATATTGATGGGAAAGTTTTAAGAGAAACCCGTGAAAAATTAAAAATTTCAGTTGGCGAACTTGCAGAAATATCGAGAGTTTCAAGAAAAACGATATACAAATACGAGCAAAATGAAGCAAACCCTTCCGCAGAAGTTGCAATAAAAATAGAAGAGTATTTAGACGTTCCATTAATTAAAGGAATTAATATAATAGATTACATTGAAGGGCTAAAATCTTCAAAAAGTCGCGAAGAGGCTTTTGAAAAAATATTAAAAGAAGGGGAAGATTTTAAGATACGTGTTATAGATATACTTGGAGATATGGGATTTAATCTGCTTGAAACCACAAAAGCTCCGTTTGACGCAGTAGCAGAGGAATTAAAAGGGGACAACGCAGAAAACCAAAATATAATATTTACAAATATTCAGGAAACTGAAAATGAAGAGACAATGAGAAAAGCGATGATTGTAGATGAAATTTCTAAAATTTTAAATAGTCATTCTTTGCTCGTTCTTGAGAAAAAGACCAACGAAGATAAAAGAATAACAAGCATGAGTATATCCGAACTTGAAAAAATTGGCGATACCGTAGATTTGCTTGAATTTATCGAAAAAAAGAAAAAATCAACTAAATAATTACAAAAATTCTTTTTTTAAATTTTTTAACACATTTCTATTTTTTAAATTATAATTTATTTTAAAATAAAAATTAAAAAAGAAAGTTTTATTTTGAATTATTTTTTTGAAAGGAAGTTTGCTGCAAGGTAGACTGCTAAAGCCACAAATGCAAGGTTAATGAGTCCGCTTACCCAGTAGCCCAAATTTACCGTGTATCCCACAATCAGATAACCGAAAAATGCCATGATTCCGATTAATGTCGTGTACGGGAGCTGTGTTTGAACGTGGTCGATGTGTTTTGTACCCGCTCCAGTTGAACTCATGATTGTAGTGTCGGATATTGGCGATGAGTGGTCCCCATATATTGCACCACCAAGAACTGCTGCAACGAATGGAACGACAAATTCAGGCATTCCAAGTCCAACAGCCATAGGGACTGCAATTGGGAGCATGATTCCAAAAGTACCCCACGAAGTACCTGTTGAAAATGCCATAAATCCTGATAAAAGGAATATGATTGCAGGCAAAATTTGAACAGGCAGGTTGTTTTGGATTAAACTTGAAAGGTAAGTTCCAGTTCCAAGGTCTCCTATGACTGAACCAAGCGACCATGCAAGGATAAGGATTATAATTGCAGGAATCATTAATTTTGAACCTTTTACAAAGAGTTCTGCAATTTCTTTTGATGGAATTGCTTTTGATACTACAAAGTATAGCACGGTAAATACTAAAGTTACTAAACCTCCCCAGAAAAGACCCCATGATGCATCCATACTTAAGAACGAGTTTATAATTCCCGCGCCTGCAAAAAGACCGCCTGAAATCATGAATGCAAGGACTATTGCTAAGATGAGGACTACCAATGGTAACACGAGGTAGGAAATTTTTCCACCGCTCAATGGTTCGATTTCTGACTGGATTGCTGCAGTTTCAGCATCGCCATTGAATAAATCGCCAGTTTCTTCTGCAACTCTTTCATGAACTTTCATTGGACCGAAATCTAAGTTTTTAAGGGATATAATAATCGCAACCATGAATAATGCGACAAGTGCGTAAGTATTGTAGAGTATTGCTGAAAAGAACACGCTTGATGGACTCATATTTGAAAGAGCCCCAGTTCCAACACCTGATTCACTTAAATTTCCAACAACTGCTGCAAACCAGCTCGAAACAGGCATTAATATACAAACAGGTGCTGCAGTTGAATCGATAATGTATGCAAGTTTTGCTCTTGAAATTTTGAATTTGTCAGTAATTGGTTTCATTACTGTTCCAACAGTTAAACAGTTGAAATAGTCATCAATAAATAACAAAATACCTAATAATGATGTAGAAAGGCTTGCTCCTTCTTTTGATTTAATTTTTGTAGATGCCCAGTTTCCGTATGCAAGAGCCCCGCCTGCTCTCGTGATTAATGCAATTAATATACCAAGCATTACTAAAAACAATAAAATTAATAAATTCCAAAGATTTCCAACACCAGTAAATGCCGAAATTCCTGTAACAGAACTTAATTCAACACTTCCAATGATTGTATTTACAATATGTGATGCAGTTGCAACGATATTCCAGTTGTTATATAATAATGAACCAGCCAAGATACCCAAGAATAGTGACATGTAAACTCTTCTCGTGATTAAGGCCAATCCAATTGCAACAACCGGCGGCAACAGGGATAGTATGCCAAAATCCATAATTATACCTCCAAAAAGTCTATTTTAATACGTTACTTGTAGACTCTATATATAAATTACTTAAAAAAAGAAATAGAAAATTATTTATGTTATTCGAGATTGTGCATTTGAGGAAGCATCGAAACTTTAAAAGGTTCTCCAAATGCTCGATCACCTGCATCCCCAAGTCCGGGTAAGATATAGCCATCATTATTTAATTTATCATCGATTTTTGTTACGAATATTTCAACATCTGGAAATTCTGCTTTTACGGCGTTGATTCCTTCTGGAGCTGCGAGAACCCCAACTATCATCATTCTTTTAGGTTTTGAATCTTTAAACTCTTTTAAAACGTGAATCAATGTAGAACCTGTTGCAATCATCGGATCAGATATAATAACCGTGTCTTCGGGGGTAAGTTGCGGAACTTTTATGTAGTTCATTTCTATATTAAAGTCTGGTGCGTGGCCCCTTGATGCAGATACAATTCCAACCTTGGCAGATTCAAAGTTTTTAATCAGTCCTTCCATTAGTGGAAATGCAGCCCTTAAAATTGTTATTATTACCACATTTTTTCTATCTTTTGGAAAAATTCCTTTAGTTTTTTCTAATGGTGTCTGAACGTGCATTTCTTCGAATTCCATGGTTTTTGTGAGTTCATATCCCATGTATCTTCCAAGTCTAACGAGTCCTTTTCTAAATGAAATGTTTTCAGTATTTACATTTCTTAAATCAGTCAGTGTTTCCATCAAATATGGTGAGTCTTCAAAAGAGTAAACTCCTTCCCATCTTTCATCTTTTATCATAATCCACCTTTGATTTCTTAACTTATCTTTCATAATTATTTTTTTAATAACTGGTCCATTAATATTGCGGTTATTGCACCAACTGCCATTCCTGATTCTAAAATGCTCGAGATGATTTTTGGAAACAAACCCAAGAATTCTGCAGGCAGTTGTGGAGCACCAAGACCGAGTACAAGTGCGCTTGCTAATATAAGTGTGTTCCTGTCATTTAGTTCAACTTTGTCTTTTATTAATTTAAGACCTGTAATACTTATCATACCATAAAGTGCTGTTGTAATTCCCCCCAAAACTGGAGCAGGGATTGAAGCTAAAAGACCTGAGAATTTTGGAATTAATGAAAGGAGTATTAATATTACAGCACCGATCTGTACAACCTGAACACTTGAAACTTTGGTAAGTGCTACAAGCCCTATGTTTTCAGAGTAACTTGTTGTACCGCATGCACCAAAAAGACCTGCAAGAGTACAGGAGAAACCTTCTGAAGCGATACCCCTGTTTATTTTATTATCATCTATTTTTAAATCTGCAATCGTTGAAATCGCGTGATAATCCCCGACACTTTCAATTATACTGACCATGAATGCGAATAATAATATTATAATTGCATTAATGTCAAAAACAGGCATTCCCCACGGCATGAGTTTAGGTATTGCAAACCATGAGAGCTGGTTCATCATTGAAAAGTCCACGAGTCCTAAAAACATGCTTACAATATATCCAACAACTGCCCCTACAATGATTGGCATTGCTTTTAGGGTTCCTTTAGCTTGTAATGAAACAAGGATTGTAGTTATAAATGTTATTGCTGCAACAATTGCAGAAATCAATATCGAGCTACCTGCAGGGTCTGCAAAGTAGTTAAATGAGTACTGAACTGCAACATCTGCAAGGCTAAATCCGATGAGCATGATTGTAACACCGGTAACTATCGGCGAAAAAAGCTTTTTTAATTTTCCAATTAATCCAAGTGCACCGGTAGCAGCTTCAATTACACCACCAACGATTAAAGCACCTTCAACTGCAGCAAGACCCATGCTTGAACCAATTACAATTAATCCTGGGATAAATGCAAAACTTGAGCCTTGAACAATTGGAAATCTTGAACCTGCATAAGTTTGAAGCAGTGTTGCAATCCCCATTGCAAGCAATACTGCTTGAATTAAAAACGCAATTTCAGAAAGTGAAAGCCCGATTGCGTAACCCACAACAAGAGGAACAGTTACAGTTGCACCAAACATTGCGAGCACGTGCTGGAAACCTAAAATTATTCTTTTCATTATTTTCCTCCAAAACATTAATAACAGTTGAAAAAGATTTTCCTATTAAATATGGGTAAAATATTATATAAAATGTTTCAAAAAATGAAAAAGAATGGTTGATATATCTGGTAGTAAGTAAATGATTTGGAGAAAATTTTTACAAAATACATTTTAAAAATTAGATCGGCAAAAGCATGATAAAATACCCAAAAACGCATTTAGCAGTCTGTAAATTAATGATACTCCTTGGATTTTCAGTTTTATTTATGAATTATTTATCGCCCGATAAAAATATTTTAAAAATTTCAAATGTGATATTTTTTGGAGCGTTTTTATGTTTTGGATGTTATTTTAGCCAGAAAAACGTTTAAAGCTATGAAAATTAAAAACAGATAAAAAAATATTGAAAGAAGGTTAGATATTTTCGTTGCTAATATTTAACGCATCTAAAACTTTTTTTGGGAGGAACATCAATATGGCATATGCCCAAATCGCGGATAAAACAATATCTGCAATCATTAGTGGAAATTCTGCAAAGTAGGTGGCTGCAGCCATATTTAAACCAGTATTTGACGTAATTGTTGAGGCATACGAAATGAGTGTATGGTCAATTGGTCCGCCAAATATGAACAGTTCTATAGGTATTGCAAGACACAAAGCTATAATTGATATTAAAAAAGCGTGCAGCATTACAGAAGTAAACTCCCTATCATGCTTGATTGCAGCGTAACCCGCAACAAAACCAACAACAACATTTATAATTGTAAAAGGGATGTAAACAGAATTAACTGTAGAACCAATTATTAAATTTGAAACAAGACCCGTTATTACTCCGCCTGCAGGCCCGAGCAATAATCCGCAAAGTATCGTTCCCAAATGATTTAAGAATATGGGTAATTCATAAAATGTGGCAATAAATCCGCCTAAAACATTGATAAATATCCCAAAAGCCGTTATTATATAAGGTAATTTGTTATTCACGCTACCACCGGTAAATTGTTAAAAAAATTAGGTTTATTAAGATTTATATAACTTACCACTTGTAGTTACTGCCGATTAAAACTGCCTTTCAGACGATAATTTAGTTTCTTCCTCTGAAAAGAGTTTTTTTACCATCCATTCAACATCGAATTCTTGAAGATCAGAATACCTCTGACCCACACCCATGAATAAAATTGGTTTTCCAATTGCATATGCAATCGAAAGTGCAGCACCACCTTTTGCATCAGCATCTGTTTTTGTAAGGATTGCACCATCGATATTAATTGCGTTGTTAAATTCTTCTGCTTGTGATATTGCATCGTTTCCTGCAAGCGAATCTCCGACAAATATGATTAAATCTGGTTTTGTAACCCGAACTACCTTTTTAATTTCATCCATTAAGTTAATGTTTGTAGTCTGTCTTCCGGCAGTGTCAGCAAGTACAACGTTTATTCCTTTTGCTTTTGCATGACTTATCGTATCATAAATAACTGCAGCGCTGTCTGCACCTTTCTGGTGTTTTATAACCTTAATGCCTGTATTTTTGCCGTGTTCTTCAAGCTGTTCTATGGCACCAGCCCTAAATGTGTCGCCTGCAGCCATTACTGCAGAATATCCTCTTTCTTTTAAAATATATGCTAATTTAGAGATAGATGTTGTTTTCCCAGTTCCATTTATCCCAACGAATAGTAGTATTGCAGGTTCTCCTTTCTCTTTTTTTTCATCGATAAGTTTAAAAACATCAATTTTTTCCTGAGATAAAATTTCTTTTATCGATTTTTTAAGTGCATTTATAGTTATTTCTTCAGGGTCGGCTTTTGCAGATATTTTAAGTCCAACAAGCTGGTTTTTTAACGATTCAATAATTTCTCCAACAACTTCGAATGAAACATCCGCTTCAAAAAGTTCCATTTCCATTTCTTCAAGTATTTCTTCAATGTCGCTTTCCGTTAAGATTACATCTTTTCCAAGAACTTTTTTGATACTTTTTGTAATTGTTAATTTGTCTAAAAACCCGATTTTTTCCATTTTTTCAAAAGATTCAGTTTCTAATTGATTTAAATTTTCTACATTCTCTTCAATTAGTGCTTTACTATCTTCAATGCTTTTTTCAGGAGTTTCATCTAAAACGGGTTCTTCTACCGTTTTAGCATCTCCTTTAATGTAAATTTTATCGCTTAATTTTGAAATAGTATTGTTTAATTTTTCCTTTAAATTTCCAAACATTATTTTCCACCTTTCGGCAATTGGGAATTATCATTACAACTTTTACGCTCTTTTATATTAAATATCTTACATTTAATCGCTGTTTTTACATTTCAATAACCAAAAGATTTATATAGAACTTCAAAGTAATCAATATTTAGAAATTTAAAAATGGGGTGATAAAAATGTTTGGTAGAGATCCAAAAGACCCATTTTCAGAAATCTTTAAGGTTTTTGGCATGGGTATTCCAATGGAAGGTTTTGGAAGTCCTATGGGAAAATCAATGTTTCAAATGAGTTCCATGGGATTAGAAATCAGTGGAAAAGGTTTTATGCCTGTAACGTTAATTGAGGGCGATGAAACAATTAAGGTCATTGCAATGGTTCCCGGAGTAAATAAAAACGACATAGTAATCAATGCAGTTGGAGAAACCCTCGAATTGCGTGCTAAAAGAGCTCCAATGGCAATAATGGAATCAGAAAAAATAATTTATTCCGAAGTTCCAGAAGATGAAGAGATTTATAAAACAATAAAATTACCTGCTCCAGTTAAAGAAGGAAACTCTTCTGCTAAATTTGAAAATGGAATGTTAATTGTAACCCTTCCAAAGGCAGAAAAAGCTAAGAGAACCGGAATAGATATAGAATAATTTTAGCTTAAATTTACATTACTTATTTTTTTATTTAACTTTTAGCAGATTTAAACGTTTTAATAATGCTTTTTTATACTTGTAATTTAATCAGTTCTTATAAGATTTTTTGGGATTTTAATGAAAAAAAGACATCTTGAAATATTACTCGACAATTTAAAACCGCATCCAAAACCAAAAGCACATCTCGAACAGTATTCTATCGAAGGAAACCTTGCAAGCGAGTTTTTATTGTTTGCTAAAGAAGATATTGAAGGCAGTTTCGTAATTGACCTTGGATGTGGCAGTGGTAGACTTATAATCGGTGCTAAAGTTCTTGGTGCAGAACATGCGGTAGGAATTGATATTGATAATGAAACAATTGACACTGCAAAAGAAAATTTAAAAAATTTAAACAATGAATCAAAGTTAGATTTAAAGGTCGATTTTTTAAATTCCGATGTTAAAAATATCGATAAAAAATATTTTGAAGATAGTTTTTCCGATTTTAATAATTTAAAAAAGGTAGTTATTCAAAATCCACCTTTCGGGTCGCAAAAAAAGTATGCTGACAGGATTTTTTTAGATAAGGCGTTTGAAATCGGGGATGTAGTTTACACGATACACAATACTGCAACGAGGGATTTTTTAATAAATTATGTTAAGGAAAAAGGGCGAGAAATCACGAATATTTTTCAGGCAGACTTTAGAATTCCTGCAATTTATGAATTCCACAAGAAAAAGTCCGTAAATATTCCAGTGGACATTTACCGGATAGTATAAATTAAAAAAATATTTGTCCTGTCGTATTTGTTGTTTATTTTTGAATGAACAAAATCGGAAAATATATATATTAATATGGGCAGATGAATTTCTGTAAAATAAAAAAATAAAAACATGAGTAAAAATTAAATACAAAAAAAGAGGGATGAAAAATGACGCATACGCAGAGTAGCATCAGGAACTTGAATTGTATAGTTAATAAATTATGTGGCGCATTAGGGTTTAGTTTGTTTTTTTCATACCAGTGGTATTATTAACTGCTGAGAATTGTTTGTTTAATTGAAACTGTATTCGTAAAAAAGTACGATTGCGGTGTTTTGCAGATTTTAAGAATTTAATGACAAGAGTATATTCTCCATACTATATACTATATCTCTAAAGAAGACTCTATACACGTTTTAATGGTGATTGTTTATGAAAATGTTTGACAATATAAAAAATGTAGGAAAATTAATCAGATTAGAAAGAATATTCGATAAAAAAAGTGAAAAAACTGTAATAATTCCAATGGATCACGGTGTTTCATCGGGGCCACTTGATGGTATAAAAGATATGCGAACCACAACAAACGCAGTAGCAGATGGTGGAGCAAACGCAGTTTTAGGTCACAAAGGACTTGTAAGACACGGCCACAGGGGATACGGAAGAGATATCGGGTTAATCATACACATGTCCGCAGGAACTTCAATTTCACCTGACCCAAATAAAAAGGTAATCGTAACAACAGTTGAAGATGCAATGAGACTCGGTGCAGATGCAGTTTCATTACACGTAAACGTCGGTGCAGAAACTGACTTTGAAATGTACAGGGATTTAGGTTTAATTTCAGAAACCTGCGAACACTGGGGAATGCCTTTAATTGCAATGATGTACCCAAGAGGTCCAAAAATTAAAGATGAAAAAGACCCTGAAGTAGTTGCTCACGCTGCAAGACTCGGTGCAGAACTTGGTGCAGATATTATCAAAACAAATTACACTGGGGATATCGATTCATTCAGGGAAGTAGTAAAAGGATGCCCTGCTCCAATTGTTATTGCAGGCGGCCCTAAAACAAATACTGATGAAGAATTCTTGCAGATGGTAAAAGATGCAATGCACGCAGGCGGAAAAGGAGTGGCTTCTGGAAGAAATGTGTTCCAGCACAAAGATGTCAAAGGAATTACAAGTGCAATTTGTAAAATCGTTCACGAAGATGCAGAAGTAAAAGAAGCATTAAAAGAAATAAAAATCTAAATTTCTCCTTTTTTCAAAAAGTTACCTATAAATATTAATTTTTTTAAAAAGATTATTATAATTAAGGGCGGTGGTACTATCAAGCCAAATGTAATCATAAATTACAAAACTTACACGGAAAGCGTTGGTAAAAGCGGTTTAGCAATTGCAAAAGCTGCAGAAAAAGTTTCAGAAGAGTCTGGAGTTACTATTGGGGTAGCACCTCAATTTTTAGATTTAAGAATGATTTTAGAAGAAGTAAACATCCCGGTATACGCGCAACACATGGATGCTGTAACTCCTGGAAGCAGCACTGGTCACATATTGCCCGATGCATTAAAAGATGCGGGAGTTACCGGAACTCTTTTAAACCACTCTGAAAGAAGAATGCTTCTTGCAGACCTTGAAAAATGTATTGAAATTTCAAATAAACTTGGATTAAAAACCGTTGTCTGTACAAATAATATACCTGTTTCAAAAGCAGTTTCTGCGTTAAATCCAACTTCAATTGCAGTAGAACCTCCAGAATTAATTGGAAGCGGAATACCTGTTTCAAAAGCAAATCCTGAAGTTGTATCTGGAACTGTTCGAGAAGTTCGAGAAATTAACAAAAACGTTGAAATATTGTGCGGTGCAGGAATTTCAAAAGGAGAAGATGTAAAATCTGCGCTTGAACTTGGAACAAACGGTGTTTTGCTCGCATCAGGTGTTGTAAAAGCTAAAAACGTCGAAGATGCAATAAGAGAATTGATTGCAGAAATTTAAAAATAAATTCATTTTTTAAAATTTAATTAAAATTAAAAAAATAAAAAATTAATTATTCAATTTTTACTTCGACATTTAAAAAGACCGGGCCTCTAACGTCGATTACTTTATTTTTGCTCATTATCTGTTTTAATGCGATATCATCGATTTTTAAGTTAATGTCGCTTAAACTTCTGACAATTGGAACTTTAACTTTGAATTCAGACGTGTTTGAAACGAATGCTTCTTCTAATTTTGAAGTAATTTTAAAGCAGAGCGCATCGATATATCGAATGCCTGTTGGAATACCTTCTGATTTTCCTTTTTCTAAAAAGTCTTTAAATTCTTCTTTTACTCCATCAAAGCTTTCAGGAATTCCAATTACATTTCCGTCGTAAACGTAGATTTCGTTTAAAATTGAAGGTCCGAGTAAGTTTTTACCTTCTTCTTTTTCGAAAATATTTATTTTTACATTTTTCTTGGTTTTTCCAAAAGAAAATGTTTTTTCAATGGTTAATTCACAAGGGGATTTTAAATCTTTGTTTTTAACACATGAATCAATTAAATCTTTTGTTAAATCGTAAATTTCATCCATTACTGGAACTTTATCGAGTTTTACCATTGAAGCGACAGCTCTGTCATCAAGTTTGTGTTCGTAAAACTGTGGGTATACCATTTCTCTAACATCTGCAAAGTTTCCAGAAATCATTGCAAGTCTTTCAACACCAAGTCCTAAATTCATGACTGGAACATCTATTCCGTATTTGCTTAATGCAACTGGAGAATATACTCCAAAAGTAGCAACTTCAAGCCATTCTTTTAATTTTGGGTGGTATGCATAGACTTCAGTCTGTGTTTCAGGAGTATAATATTTACTTTTCTTTTCATCAGGAATAAATTTGAAGTTTGTAAATCCAAACTGTGACAAAAGCCCTTCTGCAATTGCTTTTCCATCGTTAATATCCACGCCTTCGCCAACAATTGCACATGATGCAGAGTGATATGTCATTAAGTGGCTTTTATCTTCTTTTTGTTCTCTTCTAAAGCATCTATCGATTGAAAAGAGTTTAAATGGAAGCGGCTTTTTGTTCATTAAGTCTGAAACAGTAAGGAACCATCCTGAGGTCATATGGCTTCTCAAAGTTAATTTTGAAGAAACTGCAGTTAAATCTTTAAATTCAGGGAATACTTCTTCTAAAATTTTTAAACCCATTTCGCTTGAAATTTCAAGTGCATTTGAAATTTCTAAGACTAAATCGTCACCGTCAAGTGTTCCTTTTTTGTATCCGTGAAGTATTTTTTGTAAACTTTCTTTGTGTTCAGAAACTTTAATTCCAAGTTTTTCAATCTGTGAAATTTTTTCATCGCTCAAACCAACGTCAGGTCGTGGAAGTCCAGCTAAATAAAAGCATCTATCCAAAACTGCCATTGCTTCTGGGCCAAACTGTTTATAAATATCTTTTTCATCTACAATTACTGGATTTATATATTCTTCAAAACCCATTTTTAAATAAGCCTGTCTTAGATTTTCAATAGTGTCGTTTACAGGGTGTGTTTTTCCAAAAACTGGTTTTATTCTTGGATAGCTTTCGTTTATTTTTTTAGCTTTTATAAGACTTTTAGTTTCAATCCATGCTTTTTCAAAGTCTTTGTTGGCCATTTCAATGATTTCTTCTCTTTTAAACATCATTATCACTAAATTTCTAAATTTTATGATTGAAATGTAATCTTTATATCATAATAGTTGCTTATATTATATATTAATTAATTGGGGTGAAGTTATGGCAAATTTTTTGGCTAAGTACTTTGGGTTTGAAGAACACAACACAAACTTCAAAGTAGAGACCATGGCTGGAGTTACAACTTTTATGACCATGGCGTACATTATATTTGTAAACCCGTCGATTTTAAGTCTCGCGGGAATGGATTTTGGAGCAGTAATGGTTGCAACTTGTATTTCTGCTGCACTCGGTACGTTTATAATGGGTGTTTATGCTAAATATCCGTTTGCACTCGCGCCAGGAATGGGTTTAAACGCATTCTTTACATTTGGTGTAGTTATCGGTATGGGCTTGAGCTGGCAGACTGCTCTTGGTGCTGTTTTTATTTCTGGTATTTTATTTATTTTGTTAACATTGACTAAAATTAGAACATGGATATTTGACGCGATACCTGATGCGTTAAAATACGGTACTGCAGTTGGTATCGGGTTATTTATTGCGTTCATTGGTTTAAAATCTGCAGGAGTTATCGTTGCAAACGAAGCTACTTTGGTAGGTCTTGGAAACGTTCTTTCACCTGCAACGTTCTTAGCACTATTTGGCTTATTTGCAACTGCTGCAATGATGGCAAGAAAAGTAACCGGTGCAATTCTCTGGGGTATTATTCTAACCGCAATAATTGGAATGGGACTTGGTGTTTCAGCACTTCCCGTAGGTTTAGTTTCAATGCCCCCATCACTCGCACCAACGCTAATGCAGATGGATGTTATGGGAGCTCTTAGCTTTGGTCTTTTAAATATAATTTTGGCATTCTTCTTCGTGGATTTATTTGATACACTTGGAACTTTAAGTGCTCTGAGTTCACAGGCAGGATACTTAAAAGAGGGAAAACTTCCAAAAGCAGAAAAAGCATTAATGTCTGACTCCGTTGCAACTGCTGTTGGGGCCGCTCTTGGTACTTCAACAGTTACAAGCTATATTGAATCGGCTTCAGGTATAGGGGTTGGTGGTAGAACTGGGTTTGTTTCAGTTGTAGTTGCTGCATTGTTCTTACTTTCGATATTCTTCTCACCATTTGTTGCAGCAATTCCTGCATACGCGACAGCTCCTGCATTAATCATTGTTGGAGCTTTAATGATTTCAGCAATAAAAAGAATTGATTTAGAGGACATTACAGAATCAGTTCCTGCATTTATTGCATTAATTACAATTCCATTAACATACAGTATTGCAACAGGACTTCAATTAGGGTTTATTTTCTACCCCTTAATCAAAATAATTGCAGGACGTGCAAAAGAAGTACACCCAATCGTATATTTACTTGCAATCATCTTTGCAGCAAGATTTGTATACATTGGATAAAATTAAAAAATCTTAAATTTTTTTTCTATTTTTTTATTTCGAAATTAAAAAAAGTAAACTGTAAAAATTATTTTTCGTATTTTATTCCACCTTTTTTACAGGCAGTTACACACTGGAAACACCTGATACATTCTTTTTCATCCATGTTGTCAAGTATATCAATTTGCATTGGGCATTTCATCTCACAAAGCCTGCAAGTATTACATTTATCGTTGGACTTTATTTTAAAGACTGGTTTTATGGATAAAATTCCAAGAAGTGCTCCAATCGGGCAGAAATACCTGCAGAAAAACATCGGTATAAAATATCCACCAATTAAGAATAATCCAAGAAGTATAAATGAAATTATCGTTCCATTTAGGCTTGCAAACGATCCAATAGGACACACTCCACAAATCGCGTAAGTTGCATATTTAAAAGTCAAATAAAACCCGATTATTAGTAGGATATATTTTAAATAAATCAATTTTTCATGAATTTTCGGATTTACTTTTGGGAGTATTTTTGAATTATTTATTTTCATTTTTAATTTGTATGTCCATTCAAAGATGATTCCAAATGGGCAGATAAATCCACAAAAAAGCCTCCCAAAAACAACTGAAATTGTGGAAAATCCAATTAATTGTGGTGTAATCTCGTTTAAATTGAAGGTTAGAAGAATTCTTTGAACAAAACCTACAATACAGAGACAAAAACTATTATTCACTAAAAAATAACCTAAAAAGGAAGTTTTAATCAGATTTCTCAATAATTGGAAACTAATTTTCATTTAATTCACCAAAAACTTCTTAAATCAATCCATGTAAATAAAAAATCAATTATTCTTTCTGAAAAAGACTTATTTTCTACTGAAATAGTATTTTCAGTGATATTTATAAGGTCTTCTTCTACCATGCAGTCAAATATTGCATATTTTATTTCAGTAACGGATAAACCATAAATTGAACGAACCTGGTCGATTGTAACATCGTTATTTACCTCAATACCTAATTTAACTTTTAAAGATTCCGGAGGTATCTGGTAATACTCGCAAACTTCTTCAATCGTGTAAGTTTTCAGTTCTTTTCCCGTCATCGGCACATATAATTCCACCAATTCATCATAGCTTGCATTTTCAGAACCTCCCTGAACAACATCATTTAAATTTCCAGGAACTGGCTCTGAATGGTCACATATCTGGTTATTATTTGTATCTATGTACCTTCCACAGGCTCCCGGAAAGTTACAGGATGAATTTGTAACTCCAAATGGGCAGTCGTCCCATGCATGGGCTGTTAAAATTGAAATGAATAATATTGTTATAACTATAAATTTCACGTTCATCATTTCACCAATGTAATTATATTGTGAAATGGATTTAAAAAAAGTAACTGAAAAAAATATATTAAATATTATGAAATTTTTCAAAGATTATTCTGAAGTTTCGTTGTTTTCTTCATCTTCGGTTTCTTCTTCGTCATCATCAGAGTCATCGTCTGAAGGTTTACCGTTGTTTGTTTTTACTTTAACGGTTGTTTTTACTTTGACATTGGCGTTTGTTTTGTACTGATTAGCTTTTAAGTCATCGTCTAACTGGATTGCAAGAGCGTAAGCTTGAGTGTAGTTTCCGCCGTTATATGCATCACACAATGCACCGTATTTAGCATCAAGTTCTGATGTATTAATACCGTTCTGTTCTAAAGCTTGAAGAGTTGTTTGAATTGTGTTCATTCTTCTTTCAATTTTTGCTTTTAAAACATTTCCTGGCATTGCAGCAGTACTTACCTGGAATCCGTGGTTTTGAAGTCTTGATAAAAGTCCGCTGTAGTTGTATGCAGCATCTTCTAAAACCGTGATGTTGTCAGACATATTTTCCATGTCTTCTTCGCTAACTGATGTTTTGTTTCCGTCAGTTAGTACGAATGTCACGTTCGTGATATTTCCGTATGTATCGTTTGTACCATTAGCATAAACGATTAAAATTGTTTTGTTAACAAATAAGTCTTTAAACCTGTTTATTGTAAGGTTGTTTGTTTCAAACCTGTCAGAACCGTTGATTCTTTCAACGGAAATGTTTTCGCTTTCCAATGCAGTTGTATAATTTTCAGGAATTGCAACCGTTCCGCCAATTATTACTACATTTTCAGGAGTATAATTCAATATTTCATTTAATGTATCATTGCTGAAATTTCCCCATGGGGACTCAACAAGTTCAAATTCATCGAGTTCGTCAGCAATCGTCTGAGCTACGAGTTTGTCCGCAAAGTTATCGCTTACTAAAATAACATCACTTGCATACGAAACTGGCATTAATACTACCATTAATAAAACTAGCTTTTTAAACATGTTCATAGAATCCCTCTAAATGTTTTAAAGGTAATAAAAGAGTATTATTGTTTAATGGTATATTAAATTATTTAATTGTTGTTTCCCAAGCCGTTTTTGGAATT
Source organism: Methanococcus mangrovi (assembly GCF_054506835.1). NCBI lineage: Archaea > Methanobacteriati > Methanobacteriota > Methanococci > Methanococcales > Methanococcaceae > Methanococcus > Methanococcus mangrovi. The sequence goes on from NZ_CP197114.1 coordinate 645,292, forward strand.
AGAGGTACTTTTTGGCCCGTTCCAGTAGACTTGCCTGTTCAAATGTTTATAACTTAATACATTTCTTTCAAGAACTATTTCTCCAGCATAAGCTTGTTCTAAGTTCTGATTTCTTATGGAATTATTTATCGAATTTAAATCATTTCTAAGTGGAGTACAATTTATTCCAAGCTGTTCCATAGTTTCAATTTGGAGTTGTAACTGTTCCATTTTTCGATAAACGGTTCTATTTAAGACACTTTCGGGCATGGCCTGAGTACTTACAGAAAATCCCTGATTTTGAAGTCTCGACATTACATTATTTGAATTAAACACTGGAGTTTCCATGATTGTAACGGTTTTTGGATCAAAGTCTTCTAAATCGTCATCATCGATGGATAATGCAGTACCGTTTGAGAGAACTACAATGTAGTTTCCAGCACTGCAGAATTCTGGCCTATCATCGTCCCCATAAACTATCCACATATTTCTATCCTGAATTTGATTTTTAAATTTTAAAAGCACGTTTTTATTTGTTTGATACCTGTCAAGGCCGTATATTCTTTCAACAGTTATTCCTGCATCTTCTAATTGCGTATCATATTCAGAAGGAACTGCAACAGTTCCGCCGACTATTATTACGTTTTCAGGATTTTCGTTTAATATTTTTTCAAGCACGTCGTCATCATAAACTCCCCATGATGTGTTTATAACAACGTATGAATCGTTAATCGTTGGAATGATATTTGCACTTGCGCAGTCTGAAACCGTGTCGCTTACAAGCACGACATTGCTTGCAGATATGGGAACAATCAAGACCAAAAATATGGCAAATATCTTAAAATAATTCATTTTACCACCCCTTTTGTTATATATAAAATTTTGAAGAAAGGGGTATATCAAATTATTCAAAACTTAAAATAAAAAATAGTAATTATCTTAATCTTATTGAATCGAGATTCATCGGAGCTTTTGTTTCTTTCTTAAATAATTTGTATGCCGTACTTGCAAGGTCGATACATTTTGAAACTTCCCCGTGAACGGTTAATATACGGTCTGGGATTGGTTTTAATTTTCTAAGGTATTTTATGAGCTGTTTTCTGTCACTGTGTCCTGAAAATCCTTCAAGGGTGTGAACTGAAAGATTTACTTTAACCGCTTTACTTCTTCCGTTTTTACCCATCAATGGGATTTCTTTAAATCCTTTCTGGATTTTTCTACCCAAAGTTCCTTCAGACTGGTAACCTACAAAGACAATTGCGTTTTTCTCATTATCTGCGAGGTTTTTGAAGTATTCAACACTCGGTCCACCGCTGAGCATACCTGAAGTTGTTAAAATAATTCCTGGTTCATCGCTATCGATAATGTTTCTTCTGTCATTTGTATTTTTAACTTTTTTAAAGACATCTGAAAGGAACGGATTATCTCCTTCATGGAAAATTCTGTTTCTCATATTTTTAGAGAGATATTCTGGGTATGCCGTATGTATTGCAGTTGCTTCCCAGATCATACCGTCTAAATATACTGGAGCGTTGAAAATTCCCTGATTGTATCCTTCTTCTAAAACAAGCATCAATTCCTGAGCTCTTCCAATACCAAATACTGGAATTATTGCTTTTCCTTTTCTTGCAATAGTTTCAGCAATCACTCTTAAGAATTCTTTTTCAGTTTCATCTCTTTCTGGAAGTACGTCGTCGTATCCTCCGTAAGTAGATTCAATGATTAATGTTTCAAGTCGTGGGAACTGGCATACTGCAGGTTCTAATAATCTTGATGCTTCAAATTTAATATCTCCTGTATATGCAACGTTATAAAGCCCATCGCCCACGTGACAGTGTGCAATTGCTGAACCTAAAATGTGTCCTGCGTTGTGGAGTGTTAATTTGATTGCAGGTGCAATATCTGTGGTAACCCCGTAATCAAGAGGGATTGTGTGTTTAATACAGTTTTTAATATCTTTTGATGAATATGGAACTGGTTTTCCTTCTTTTTCACTAATCTCTACGTAATCTTTCTGTAAAAGAGTCATCAAGTCTCTTGTTGGTTTTGTACAGTAAACAGGTCCATCGTAACCGTATCTAAATAATCCTGGAATAAATCCGCAGTGGTCAAGGTGTGAGTGTGTTACTACAACTGCATCTATTTCTTCAATTGAAAATTCCGGTGCATCAAAATGAGGGAATGCTTTTTCGTCTTCAACAGCAATATTAATACCACAATCAACCAGGATTCTGCTTTCTGGAGTCTGGTGGTAAAGGCAAGTTCTTCCAACTTCTCTACTTCCACCTAAAAATGAGGTTCTAATCCAGCAGTCATCCCTGAGTTTTACATCCCTATGGATTCTTCTTCCGATTCTTCTCAAAATATCTTTTACATCTGCTCTTTCTCGATACATTGTAGCTCTGATGGCTTTAATTGTATCTGATGGAATTGGCGGGGTTCTAACTGGTTTTGGGGCCCATTGAATTGCTTTTTTAATATCTTCAAGGGTTGATCCTTCTTTTCCAATTACTAACCCTGGTTTTTTAGATTCGATTATTACTTCACCAGTATTTGCATCGAAAATACAGTTTGTAATTTCAGCATCCTCTGGAACTATTTTTAAAATTTTATCTTTCGCGATATCGGGTTCGACTAAAACAGATGGATCCGGTCGAATTGCAAGTCTTTTTCTAAAATCTCTTGCAAATTCTTTGATAAGATTGTTTGAAAAAAGTTCTGGGTTTTTTGCATAGATAACTACTTCTGAACCTTCAAATTCGACGTCAGTAATAACCGCATTTCCAGGGGCTTTGTTTATAACCTGCGCCTTTATCTCGTTTAATATATCTTCAGCTGACAAAATAGTCCCTCCTAATAATATCTCTGTTTAAATTCTAGAAACGCCTATAAAATTGATTAATTTGTGTTAAATCTTAAAAAAAATTTGAAAAGAATACTTTTCAATAGTATATGTTAAGGTAGTATATTTTTTAATTTATCTTTTTTTGCTGATTTTTTTCAAAAAACTTTCAATTTCTTCGTCTGAGTATATGTTTACTCCATCTTTATTGACATGAGCTAAGGAAATACCATTTCCTGAGTATGCATCTCTCTGCATGGCGGATGAAAGGGCTTTTACAGCAATTAATAATCCTTTGTCAATTGTGACATCAGATCGGTATTCTGCTTCAAGTACTCCGTAAGCAGTAGGTGAACCTGACCCTGTGGCAGTGAATGAAGATTCTTCATTAATGCCCCCAACTGGATCGAGTGAGAACAGTTTAGCTCCGTTAATCAGGTCGTATCCGCCGAGTATTAATTGTGTTAAAAGAGGGTAGTGTCTGTTACCATGCAAGACGTTACTTATTAATGTAGTGCATGAAAGAGGAGTCATATTGTTTCCAGTTCTCATCTTGTATATTTTTGCTTCTGCAGAAATAATCCTGATGAGTGACTGAGCATCACCAACACTTCCAGCTATAGTCATTGCTATGTAGTCATCAATCTTATATAACTTTTTCGCTTCTTTATCCGCGATAAGATTGCCCATAGTAGCCCTTTTATCAGTAGCTAAAACGACGCCATCCTTACAAAGTAATCCTACGGTGGTCGTTCCTTTCATATACTCTTTATGGTATTCGCTGTTGGATATCATCTTATCACCACTTAATATAATTCAATTTATAATAAATGCTTTATATACTCATCGATTTTAAAAAATAAAAGAAATTTGGCTTGAATTTTTGAAATTATTAGTAAGTTCGAGCAACTGAAATATAGTCTTTTCCATCATATGTAGTTTGACCTAAAACTGATGCATCAATCAGTTCTTCAAATTCTTCATTGTATATTGATTCATTGAATGGAATTAATATTATTCCTTTATTTTCCATGAGTGCAGTTTTAACTTTTTCTGAAAGTGCATTTACATCGCTTTCAAAGTCTACGACAGTGATAAAACTTTTAATTTTTTCTTCAGCGCGTGTTTTCAAGTCTTTTTTGTATGAAGAAACTATTTTTTCAACTTCTTCTAAAATATTTGAATATTCAACTGTTATTTTTTCTCCAGTATCCCTTCTAACAATTAATGCGTGTCCGTTTTCAATATCTCTTGGTCCAATTTCAATTCTTAATGGAACCCCTTTTATTTCCCAGTCGTTGTATTTTCTTCCAGGTCTAATGTCTCTATCGTCTAAATGAACTCTGAATTCTGATTTTAAGGTATTGTTTAATTCTTTAATTTTGTCCATTACAATTTTCTCTTTTCCTTTGAATAATAACGGAATAAGAACAATCTGGATTGGTGCAACATCTACTGGAATTACGAGTCCTTTTTCGTCACCGTGAACTGAAATCAATGAGGCAATTGCCCTATCAGAAATTCCGTAGCATGTTTGGTACACGAAATCTTTTTCGCCATCAGGAGTTTCAAATTCAAGTTCGAAAGTCTTTGCAAAGTTTTGCCCTAAATTGTGAACTGTTCCAATCTGCATTGTTTTTCCATCTGGATATATGGTGTCAAATGCCATTGTGTAGTCTGCTCCAGGGAATTTATCCCATTCAGGCCTTTTAGAAATTACGTATGGAACACCGATTTCATCAAAGAATTTTCCGTAAAGATTTAGCGCTTCTTTAATCTGAGCATCACATTCTTCTCTTGTTGCGTGAGCGGTGTGAGCTTCTTTAAAACTCATTATTTCTCTCAACCTGATTAATGGTCTTGTATGCTTTGTTTCGTACCTGAATGTGTTTACAACCTGATAAAGTTTTAATGGAAGGTCAGTGTGTACTTTAATCCACTGTTTCATCATGTAGTACATTGTGGTTTCAGAAGTAGGCCTTAACGCGAGTTTTACTTCCAAAGGAGTTTTTCCACCATGAGTTACCCAGAAAACTTCATCTTCAAATCCTTTGATGTGTTCTCCTTCTTTTGCAAGCAAATTTTCAGGAATTAACATTGGAAAGAGTGTTTCATCGTGGCCCGTTTCATCGAGCAATTTTCTCAAAATTTCAAGAGAATATCTTCTGATTTTAAAACCGTATGGTAAATAGACCCCGCATCCTTTTATAGGGTATCTTAAGTCGTAAATTCCGGCTTTTTCTAATATGTCGCTATACCATTCAGAAAATTCCATTTTTTTCACCGTAAATAATTACATTCAGAATTGACGTGTTTTAAATTTGGTAGATTATATGGTTTTGATATAAAATAAGCAGTAAAATAACTTACATAAGTATTTAATGCATATACATAACATGACAGACTATTTATAAAATATATTTATATAATTTGTGAAAATATTGCTAAATTGATGAGTATTTGATTAAATTTAATTTTTATTTTTAAAATGTTTTTGATGTTTGCATAATGTTTGCATAAACAATTGGAAGATAGATTTAAGGTAAAAGAGTGAGAATATGGATCAAAACGAAGTAAATGTAAACGAATGTCATAAGTCTGTTGATTTAATTCAAATAATGGATAAATGGCAGAAAAAATGGACAGAAGCTAAAATTTTTGAAGCTGAACACGATTTAAGGGATAAATTTTTCATAACTGCTGCATTCCCCTACCTTAACGGGGTACTTCATGCAGGACACTTAAGAACATTTACAATTCCCGAAACAATTGCAAGATACCAGAGAATGAAAAATAAAAACGTGCTCTGGACCTTTGGATTCCACGTTACCGGAACTCCGATTTTAGGTCTTGCAAACCAGATTAAAGAACGAAAAGAAGATATTATTTGGGCTTACAACAATTTACACAACATTCCAATGGATGAACTCTTAAAATTGGACACTCCTGAAGCAATAGTTGAATGCTTTTCAAAAAAAGCAACAGAAGCATTTAAAAGAATGGGATTTTCACTCGACTGGAGAAGAAACTTTAAAACTGACGATAAAGTATTCAGTAAATTCATAGAATGGCAGTTTTATAAATTAAAAGAAATGGGTAAAATTACAAAAGGTTCCCACCCTGTAAGATACTGTCCAAAATGTGAAAACCCTGTAGAAGACCACGATTTACTCCACGGTGAAGAATCAACAACCGTAGAATACAGCTTAATCAAATTTACTTCTGAATTTGACGGAAACGAAATAATAATGCCAATGGCAACTTTAAGGCCTGAAACAGTCTTTGGTGTAACCAATGCATGGGTTAATCCAAATGAAATTTATGTAATGGCAGAAGTACACGATGAAATCCAGAAATTGGATAGCGAAGACGTTGATTTAAAATACAACGGAATTTGGATTGTCGGAAAAGAGTGTGCATATAAATTAAAAGAACAGGATAGAAAAATTGAAATTTTAAAAGAAATTAATGGAAGCGAATTAATTGGTTTAAAAATCAAAAACCCCGTTACTAAAAAAGAAGTTCCGCTTCTCCCCGCAGATTTCGTTGAAATGGGGATTGGAACCGGATGCGTAATGAGTGTTCCAGCACACGCTCCATACGACTACGTTGCTTTAAGGGACCTTGGAAAAATCGAAGAAGTAGGTCTTATTCCATTAATCGAAATTGAAGGATACGATAAATATCCTGCAAAAGAGATTGTGGAAAAATTAGGTGTTAAAGACCAAAATGATGATGAATTACTTGAACAAGCAACGAGTAAAATCTACAAGGACGAATTCCACAAGGGAAAATTAAATGAAAACTGCGGAGAATACGCAGGAATTTCTGTAAAGGACATTAAAGAAAAATTAACAAAAGATTACCTAAATTCAAACATTGCAGAAATAATGTACGAGTTTTCAGAGCAGAAAGTTGTTTGTAGGTGCGGTGAAAAGTGTATTATAAAAACCGTGAAAGGACAGTGGTTTATTAACTATTCTGATGAAAACTGGAAAAAACTTGCACACGAATGCATTGACAGCATGAACTTTGCACCTGAAAACATAAGGCAGGAATTCCACAACAAAGTCGATTGGATGAAGGACAAAGCCTGTGCAAGGAAAAGAGGGCTTGGAACAATATTACCATTTGATGAAAACTGGATTATTGAATCATTGTCTGACAGTACAATTTACATGGCATATTACACAATTGCAAGATTTATAAATGAAGGATTAACTCCAGAACAGCTTATTCCAGAATTATTCGATTACGTTTATCTTGGAAAAGGAAATGTTGAAGAAATAGCTAAAAATTCAAAAATTCCAACAGAAACAATTGAAGAAATGAGAAAAGAATTCTTATACTACTATCCGCTTGACTGGAGATGTTCTGCAAAAGATTTAATTCCAAATCACCTCACATTCATGATATTCAACCACGTTGCACTATTTGGAAGAGAACATTGGCCAAAAGGAATTGAAATAAACGGATACGTTACAATCGAGGGTAAAAAGCTCTCAAAATCAAAAGGTCCAGTTTTACCGGTTTCTGAAGTTGCTGAAAAATACGGTGCAGATGTTGCAAGGTTTTACATCACAACATGTGCTGAACTACCGCAGGATGCAGACGTTAAATTCAAAGAAATGGAAAAAGCAAGAGATAATTTGATAAAATTGTATGAACTTGCAGTATCCGTCATGAAAGAAGGAAAAACTGAAAAAGAATTATCTTTAATTGATAAATGGCTTTTACACAAAACTTATAGTTCAATAAACGGTGCAGAAACTGCATACGAAGAATTCCAGTTAAGAAAAATTGGTTTGATGTTTTATGAACTCATTAACGATTTAAGATGGTATAAAAGAAGAGGCGGAGATAACAACAGCGTTTTAAAAGAAGTTGTTGAAATCTGGACGAAATTGCTTTCTCCCGTAACCCCACACCTCTGTGAAGAAATCTGGGAAAAATTAGGATACACAGGATTTATTTCACAAGAATCATTCCCAAAAATCAAATCAGAATTAATTAATGAAGATTTAGAACTTGGAGAAGAATTTATCAAATCAGTAATGGAAGATATCCGAAATATCAAGGGAGTTGCAAAAATTAACCCTGAAAAAATGTATTTATACACTGCAGACGACTGGAAATACGATCTCCTTGAATTTATGAATGAAAATGCTGAAAAAAATGTAAAAGCACTTATTCCATTTGTGATGAAAGAAGATAAATTCAAGAAACACGGAAAAGATGTAATGAAATTAATCAATGAAATAACGAAAATAGGTGTCAAAAAGGCAATAAGCGAAGTAGAAATACTTGAAAATGCCAAAACATTTATTGAAAGTGAATTTGATTGCGAGGTTATTGTAAATGGTGAAGATATTATGGGCAAAAAGAAATTTGCAATACCTTACAAACCTGCAATATACATGGAATAACTTTTAATTTTTCTATTGGGTGATTTTATGTCTTGTATTGATAATTATAACCACGAAATTCTCTTAAAAGGTTCATTTAAAGAATGTAGTGATTATATTAAGAAAAATTACAAAAATATTCGCGAATATAGTCCAGGAGATGAAATATTGGATGGAGTAATGCTTATTGGACTGCCCCCAATTCCTGTTGGTTATGACGACGATTTTGTAATTTTTCCATATACAAAGCCGTGTTATGGAACTCACGTACTCAGGGTTCCGTTAAATCAGTACATGAAATCACAAACTACCGAAAAAGGAGAAAAGAAAGGAATACTTTCAAAATTGAAGTTCTGGTAAATTCAACTTCAAAATTTCTTCAAATACTTTTTTAAAAATAAAAATTTAAAATAATTTTTTAAGAATTTAAAGAGATAGGTTTAATGATTTTCTATCTTTGTAGATAATGCCGCTTGCAAGGGTGAATCCCAACAAATCTCCAATTGGGAATGAAAACCATATTCCATTCAATCCAAAGAATATTGGAAGTATTATCAAAGTAGGCAGTAAGAATAAACTCTGTCTTGCACAAGAAATCATAAATGCAGGTTTTGCTTTACCAAGTGACTGGTATAATCCACCTATTACCATCTGAGCCCCGATAAGGAATGAGAACATGAAAAATGCTCTTGTTGCAAAAACTCCTTGTGTGATTACTTCGGGGTCAGTTACAAATATCTGGATGAATTTTTCTGGAAATATCATTATAAGTATAAATCCAAGTAAACAGAGACCTGTAGTTCCAACTAACGCGAGTTTTATTGATTCGCTGACCCTATTTAACTGGCCTTTTCCGTAGTTATATCCAACAATCGGCTGGAACCCCTGTACAATTCCAAAAACGGGCATAAGTGTAATCATTCCAATTCTCATTATTACCCCATAAATTGCAATTGCAATATCTCCACCATACATCCCAAGCAGATTATTTCCAACAATCAAAAGAATGCTGCTCATAATCAGTTTTGCAAATTCAGAAGCTCCAATAAACAATGTTTCTTTTAAAATCTTTAAATTAATTATAAAGTCATTAATTGCGTATTTGATGCTCGTATTTTTTCCAAACTGGTGTTTTACAATATAAATTACACCGATAATTTGAGACAAAACTGTTGCAATTGCGGCACCTTTTATTCCCATATTAAATACTATAATGAATAGTGCATCAAGAATCATGTTTATAATTGCAGGGACAACCATTGCAAACATTGCAACTTTTGCCATTCCCTCTGCACGAACAAGGTTATTTGCAGCAATTAAGTAGCTATTGAAGACTGTTCCGTAAAGTATTATTTCGTAGTAGTCTTTTGCGTAAGGGAATACATCGGCAGAAGTTCCAAGAATGTTCAAAATTGGAACCATGAATATAATTCCAATAATTGTTATCACTATGGATAAAATCAGAACGCTGCTGATTGCATTTCCTCCAGCTTTTCTTGCAAAGTCTAAATCTCCTTCACCAAGTTTTCTTGATAAGAGGGAAGCCCCACCGATTCCAAAAGTAATTCCGAATGCCAAAATTATCATTTGGAATGGAAATATCAAGGATATTCCTGTAAATGCTGAAGTTCCAACCCATCTACCGATAAAAAATCCATCAACTACATTATAAAGTGCCATTATAAGCATTCCAATCATTGCAGGAATTGACAGTTTAAATAATAGCGTTTTAACGTCTTCAGTTCCTAAAAATTCACTTTTATATGCCATACTATCACAAATTTTAAATTACTCTTTAAATTTCTCCTTAAATTCCATAATAAATTCTTTTTCAGTGTTTAAATGTGCTAAAAATCTATCCGATAGTGCTATAATATGTTCCGGGCGGTTATTTTTTTTAACTTTACTATTTACCATTTTTATACGGTTAATCACTTCTTCAACTGAGTTAACGTAACTTTCAAAACATTCCAACGTTTCTTCTTTTGTTAAAATTTCGAGGTTACTCATTCCAAGGTCAAAACCTGATATTAACTTTTCATAATTTGAAACGAGTTCTTTTACTTTTTTTTGCATTGTTTCTTTTCCAAAATCTGTTGCAATGTAAATTTTTCGAGCTCGTCCACATTTATTTACGGTTTCACTTTCAACGAGCTTTTTTTCTTCTAATTTTTTTAAAACGTAGTATATTGAAGAAAATGCAATTTCCGTCCACTGCCTCATTTCTCTTTCTTCGATTATTTTTTCAATTTCATAACCATACATTGGTTTTTCAAGGAGCAACCCTAAAATTGCAGATTCTACATTCGAAATTTCGATTTTATCATCCATTAAAGCACCAATTTTAGTATTTGGGGGTTTAAGGTCATAATTAAATAATGTTATATATATCTGATATTCTATTACTATAATATTATATAAAGTAAACGTATTTTAAGATATTAAAACCGTAGTAAATACGATTTTTGAATTTTAAAGAAATTTTAAAAAATAGAATTATAACTTTTGAAATATCGGAAAATATTAATATCTTTTACTTATAAAATTATATGCTTTTAATATACTTTGGTGGTATTTTTGAGAATAATGATAATTTTAGGATGTCCTGAGCCCCCAGTTTTGATTCCTTCGTTCATGTTTTTATTAAATATGCTTAAAAACAAAGGACACGAAATAATCGTTTCAGCAAACCCTGCAGCACTGAAATTAATCGAATCTGCGGACCCTGAAAAGTATTATTTAAAAGGAATCGGTTTTCAACCAATTGACGAAGGTTTAAAAAGTAAGGTTGAAGTTGACTACATTTTTGGTTTTGCGCACAATGACGCAGCAGTTAATTACATAATAACATACAAAATGACTCACAATGCAAATGCATCAGCAATAGTTTTTGGAAAAGAATTTAACGACGAATTACTCCAGATTTTAACTGAAAATGGGGTAAATGCCGAAACGGTAAAGGCATTTCACAACCCAACGCCACTAAATGTTAAAATTAAAAAAATATTTTCAGAGTTTTAAATTTAAGCTATTATTTATATTATTTATTAATTGTAACAAATAAAGGTTTATGGTGTTAATATGAGAATGGGAATAATTTCTGAAGAACGAGACTGGGTAACTGACGAATTGAAGTCTAAAATGGAAAAAAATGACATTGAACCAGTTATTATACAGCCTTCAAAAATAATTTCATATATTGGCTCAGACGTCAAGTTTGAACAGAACAATAGAAATATACTCGATATAAAATGCGCTTTTGTTAGAAACATTGGTGAAGGAGTCGAGATGTTTCACAGGTTTGACATGTTAAAATATCTTGAAAACTATATCCCGATAATAAACCCGATGGATGGGATTGAAAACGCGGGAAATAAGTTTCGGACATCTTTTTTAATGGAAGTCCATAAAATTCCCCATCCAAAAACAATCGTTGCAGAAGATGTAAATAAAGCGTTAATTGCGGCAGATAAGTTTGAGGATGTTGTTTTAAAACCTCTTTTTGGAAATCAGGGAAAAGGCCTTGTAAGAGTTAAAGGAAGATCAACTGTTGCTAAATTAAAGGCTTTGAATACTTTTAAAAGCAATCACGGCGTAATTTACATGCAGGAATTTGTAAACAATCCAAACAATGTTTATAGAGATATTCGGGCATTTGCAGTTGGGGATAAGGTAATTTCTGCAATGTACCGGACATCGGATAACTGGATTACAAACATACACCAGAACGGGGTTCCTGAAAAGTGCGAAATAACCGAAGAATTGAGCAAAATCGTGCTCGCTGCAAAAGATGCGGTTGGACTCGTTTATGCAGGTGTGGATGTGCTTGAAAGTAGTGATGGATTGAAAATTATTGAAGTAAATGCATGCCCTTCGTGGGAAGGACTTTCGAGAATTTCTGACGTGGATATTGCCCAAAATATGATTGATGAAGCCCTAATTTATGCAAAAGAGTATTAAAGTATCAAAGTATTAAAAAACTTAATTTTCAAAATATATTTCTTTCATTTTTTTAATAATTTCTGAAGAAGTTATACTTTCTTTTTGAATATTCAAAAGTTTTTCGTCTATTTTTCCGCTTTTAATTTTTGTAGTCGAATAATATTTATTTCCAAGTAAGGTTTTCAAATTTTCTCGGTCAATTTCCCTATTTTTAATAATTTCAGAAGAATCTAAATTCAAATTTTTATCGTAAAATGGAACTCCTACCGTGGACAGTGCAATTAATCGCTCATCAGTTTCTGGAATTCTTTTTATTTCCTTTTTTTGAAGATTGTCTGGATTTTTGTATGCTATTGTCGCCCCCCTTTTTCGTCCAACTGACGGCCCTTCAGAAATTACAAATCCACACTCGACAAGCGCACTTCTAAATGGAATTGATGAAGAGTAGGATATTAAAACGCCTGAATCCGCCATATTTTCATAAATTTGCTTTAAAAAATCAACAGTGTACAATACCGGGTCGTTTGCCGGTGAAAAAGCATCGTGAAATACACAGTTATATTTTTTTAAATCTTTTCTTAAAAGTGTAGTCCTTGCATCTTCGTTAAATATCCTGATTTTTTGATTAATTTTTCCTTCAAAAAAATTAGAAATTGCATCTTTAACTATTCTGTGTTCGTTTAACGGAATATCGAGTGTAAGAGATAAAAAAAGCATTTCTTTACTGTATTCGACCATATCTATTTCTGAATCGATATTGTAATGAAGTGCAGAAACCGCGTTGTATCCCATGCCGCTACAAATATCTAAAATTTTTGGATTTTTTATATTTTCAATTTTTGAAGGAACTGCAAATTTTTCAATTCCTTCGGTTAATGCACCAACTCTTGAATGCATCAGTTCTTCAGGGTCTTCTGAACGAACCGTAAATGTTCCATCTTCCGTTTTTATAAGTAAGTCCATATCTATTAGTTTTTTTGTCAATTCATTTAAATTTTCTTTAGTAAAATCTTTTTTCATGTAAATTTTAATTAAATCAAGTGCTTTTTTATTGGGAAGCATGGATACACCTAAAAACAGGGATAAAAATAAAAAATTTAAGTTATTCTTTTTTAATTCTTTCAAGGACTGTTTCAACAACTTTTTTAAATTCTTCTGATGCTTTACAGTCCATTGTAACCATTGGAACTCCCCTGTCAGATGCAACTCTTGCTTTGATGTCAAGTGGGATTCTTCCAAGGAAAAATACGTTTAATTCTTTTGCAGCTTTTTCTCCACCGCCTTTTCCAAATACGTCAATAACTTTATCGCATTCAGGGCATACAAATCCGCCCATGTTTTCGATAAGTCCAATTATTGGAATCTCAAGGGTGTTTGCAGTAGATACTGATTTTCTTGCATCTAAAACAGACACTTCTTCAGGGGTGGTAACTATTATAATTCCATCAATATCAGGAATGGACTGTAATGTCGTTAACTGGATATCGCCTGATCCTGGTGGTGTGTCGATTAATAAAAAGTCGAGTTCTCCCCAGAAAACATCGCTTAAAAACTGTCTGATAGCACCGCTTGCTTTTGGACCTCTCCAAATAACAGGGGTATTTTTATCAGGTAAAAAGTAGCCAATAGACATTGTTTTAATGCCTTGTGGTGAGGATATCGGGTATATTCCATTTTCATCAGCCATTGGTTGGACCTGGTCTACTCCAAGCATTTGTGGAATATTTGGGCCGTGAATATCTCCATCAAGGACCCCGACTTTGTAGCCCATCATGTTAAGAGTTGCTGCAAGGTTTACCGTAACTGTGGATTTTCCAACGCCACCTTTACCACTGATAACAGCTATTTTATACTTAATTTTTGACATATTGTCTCTAATCTGCGCGTTCTGCTGTTCCATCATTTTTTTAGTATCAGAACAGTTTGAACTTGAACCGCAGCTATCGCAATTTCCAGAGCATTCTTCTGCCATAATTTCACCGATAGATGTTAAATAAATATCACTTATACAATGAATAACATATTATATAAAAATATACCCATATGGGCAAATATATTCTTAATTCAGGACTTTTTTTCGCCCAAAACAATATCTACAATAGTTTTTCCGGAGTTTCCGTTTCCAAATGGATTATCCCATAATTTATTAGATTTTAACATTTTTTCAACGGAATTTAAAATGTTTCTCGGGTCACTTCCTGCTAAAATATTTGAATTAACGTGAAGTGTTTCAGGCCTTTCTGTGTTTTCCCTCAATGTTACACAAGGGATATTTAAAATACACGCTTCTTCCTGAAGCCCACCGCTGTCTGTTATTATAAGTTCCGCGTTTTTTTCAAAAATTAAAAATTCAAGGTACCCAACAGGTTCAATGATTTTTATTAATGGATTATTCTTAATTTCATTAATTAACCCAAATTCATTCAATTTTTTATATGTTCTCGGGTGAATTGGAAAAATAATGTTTTTTCCATATTTTTTAGATATTTCATTTATCGAAGTTACAAGTTTTGATAAAATTTCGAAGTTATCTGTGTTTTCAGCCCTGTGAAGTGTTAATAAAAAATATTTTTCGCCATTTGTAATGTCGGATAAAAAATTGCTGATTTTTTCATTTTTTTCTGCAATTTTTAAGTTTTGGAGGGTTGCATCTACAATTGTGTTTCCAACAACACGTATTTTTTCGATAGAAATTCCTTCATTTAAAATATTTTTTGCAGCAGTTTCTGTTGGTGCTAATAAAAGTTCTGAAATATGGTCTGTAAGAACCCGGTTCGTTTCTTCCGGCATTTTTCTATCAAAACTTCGAAGTCCAGCTTCAATATGTCCAATTTTTATTCCCAATTTTGATGCAGCAAGAGCTCCGGCTAAAACAGTGTTGGTGTCTCCTTGAACAAGTACGAAATCAGGTCTTTCTTTTAAAAGAACTTTTTCAATTTCAATCAGCATCCTTCCGGTCTGGTCCCCGTGGCTGCCTGACCCAATATTCAAATTATAATCTGGTTTTGGAAGATTTAATTCTTCAAAAAAGACTTTATCCATATTTTCAGAATAGTGCTGATTTGTATGGATTAAAAAAAAATTTTTATTTTTTAGTTCCCGGATTACCGGGGACATTTTAATTATTTCAGGTCTTGTTCCAAGAATTATTCCTATTTTTACCATTTATTCACCATGCCCCATTACCAAGCAATTTAACTTTAAATCCTGCCTTTTTCCATAAATTATGTTCGAGTATATTTTTTGTATCAAACACGATTTTGTTTTTCAGTTTCGGACATATCTCGTCAATATCGTCCTTTTTAAAGTTTTTAAATATATCGTGGTCAGTTAAAACCAATATACAGTCTGAGCCGGAAATGCATTCGTCTAAAGTGCTTAATGGGTATTCAAAACAGTCTGCATGGGGGTCAAACGTGGAAACTGTTGCTCCATTTTCTAAAAGCATTTTAATAACATTTTTGGAAGGGCTTTCCCTTGTATCTTCCACATTTCCCTTGTATGTTGCACCAAATATCGATATTTTTGGATTTTCAATGCCCTGTTTTTTTAATTCGGAAAGAACAGATTTACAAACATATGCAGGCATATTATCGTTTAATTCTCTTGCAGCACGTATGAATTTTGCATTATTAGTTTTTTCAACTATAAACCACGGGTCAATACTTATACAGTGACCTCCAACTCCCGGTCCTGGATTTAATATATTAACACGCGGGTGTTTATTTGCAATTTTTATTGCATCCCATACATTAACCCCGATTTCATCACATATCTTTGCAAATTCGTTTGCAAGTGCTATGTTTATGTCTCTATACGTATTTTCCATCAATTTTACCATTTCAGCAGTATTTGAATCCGTAATATATATTTTTCCTTCTACAAATGATTTGTAAATTTCTTTTGCCATTTCTGCAGATTTTTCGTTTATTCCGCCAATGATACGGTCGTTTTCAACAAGTTCTTTTAATATTTTTCCGGGAAGAACTCTTTCTGGACAGTGGGCAACGTATATTTTCTTATCAATCATTTCGTAAATTTTTTTGGTGGTTTCCGGTGGAATTGTACTTTCAACTACGATTAAGTTTCCATCTTTTAAAAATGGCAATATTGCCTCAACTGCACTCAATACATAAGTTAAATCACATCTTTTGGACCCATCATCATTTGGTAGTGCAGGAGTTGGAACACAGATGATGAATGCATCTGCTTCTGTTGCAGAAGTCTGAACATTTAGATTTTTTGAGTTTATCGCACCTTTCACGAGGGTTAATAACCCAGGTTCTTCAATTTTTAATTCAACGTTTTTTATCTGGTTTACCCGTTTTTCGTTGACATCAACACCAACAACTTCGTATCCATGATTTGCAAGCATTGAAGCTGTTGGAAGTCCAATGTATCCCAATCCTATAACGCAGATTTTTTTAATCTCGTAATCGCCATGTTTCTCCATTAAATCACCGGATTATTTAAAAAGTTTGTTTGCAAGGGGGTATGCCCAAGAAGCTTCTACAATAACGCTTAAAAATATCGTAACAAATGTAGAAACAAGGATTGCACCAGCAATCATTTCAGGAGGCATGTATTTTGTTACTGAGTGTGGAATTATTTCCGGATTGTGCATAATGTTTGAATATATCATTGCAGCAAGTGCGGCAGGAACTACTCCTCTTGGACCTTCAAGTGCAAAATAAATTCTTTCCTTTAATGAACTTACTGGTGGAATTGCGGTTGCAATAAAAACCCCGATTGGCCTTGCAATGAATACGGAACCAATTGCACAAAGAAGGCCATATATTCCAAAGCTTTTCAGAAGCGGTAAGCTTATACTTGCACCTAAAAATACGAATATCAAAATTCTAGTAAGTGATGAAAGGTCCGTACAAAATTCTGCCATTTTGTGCATGTCTTTTGAATTTTTGGGTTTTTTAGTTACTACGTTTCCAATATAAAGTCCCATGATAGCAACAGCCATGTAACCACTTAATCCATATCCCGTAAAATGTGGAACAATATCTTCTCCAAAGTACCATAACGCCATTGCAGCACCTACACCGAGTGGTGCAATGTAGTCTCCAAACTCATCTTTTGAAACTACAAATTCAAATATTTTTCCTCCAACGTAGCCTAAAGCGAGGCCTCCAAATGCCAACATTACAAAATCAAGAATAGGATTTACACTTTTACTAAGTCCTATTGCTGAAAGTGTTAACGTTGTTGCAACAATGCCGAGAGGATCGTTAAATACACTCTCTGCTTCGAGAGTTACTGCAATTTTTGGGTCAATGTCTGATTTTGAAAATATCGGGATAAGAGTTGCAGGGTCCGTCGCGCAGTTTACAGCACCGTAAATAAATCCAATCGGGTTTGTAAATGGTAGTGCATATACAAAACTAAAGATAAGTCCAGAAATAACTAAAGAAATAACAAGACCAATAGTGTCGAGTTTCAAAACTGTTTTTAAAACTCTTTTTAAAACAATCCACCTCATTTCAAAGGCTCCAACAAGCAAAAGAATTATCAGACCAATAGTTCCAACAAAAGAAAAAATTGTTTGAGCATAAATTGGGGATATCAATCCTAATACCGAGCCAATAAGTAAACCTGTAATCAATAGAAAGGGAATATCTGGAATTCCAATTCTTTCAGCGAGTTTAGCTATAAATGATCCAATGATAAATAAAAGGGATATGTACCCTACTACAAGGGAAATTTCCATATTAACACCCAGTACATATAGTATGTTTTGCCTGTAGGTTAATTCACAGGTATTTGTAAATTTTACTAATTAAGAGATTAATACATTATACAAATCGTTAAATTTTTATACATTAAATAATTTTGGATATTATAAATCAGATAGAATAACTACGAATACATATTTATAATCTTAGGTAAAATGCGGAAATTATTAGGTGAAATTGTGATACTTCTTGTAAGTCCTAAAGACGTTGCTGAAGCCTACGAAGCAATCGAAGGCGGTGCTGATATTATTGACGTTAAAAACCCGCCTGAAGGTTCATTAGGTGCAAACTTTCCATGGGTAATTAAAGAAACTAGAGAAGCAACGCCAGAAGGTATGCTTGTGAGTGCTGCAATAGGGGACGTTCCATATAAACCCGGAACTGTTACGCTTGCAGCTTTGGGGGCAACAGTAAGTGGTGCGGATTATATAAAAATTGGACTTTATGGTACAAGGTCATACCAAGAAGCGCTCGATGTAATGAAAAATGTTACAAAAGCTGTAAAGGACGTTGGAGAAGACAAAATCGTCGTGGCTGCAGGATATGCTGACGCTTATAGGGTTGGTGCAGTTGACCCCTTAGTTATTCCAAAAGTTGCAAGAGACGCAGGATGCGACGTTGCAATGCTTGACACTGCAGTAAAAGACGGGAAAACTTTATTTGACCACATGAGCATCGAGTTATTAAAAGAATTTGTCGAAGAAACACACAAATACGGTATGAAATGTGCTCTTGCAGGTTCAGTTAAAATTGAAGAAATTCCAATGTTAAAAGAAATTGGATGCGACATTGTAGGTGTTAGGGGTGCTGCATGCACCAAGGGTGACAGAAACGAAGGAAGAATTCAAAAAGAATTAGTTAAAGAAATAGTAAAAGCATGCAAGGAATAAATTTATGTTTTAACTTAAAAATATTTTTTAAAATAGGCTTTTTTTAGATTAAATAACTTAAATATTATCTAAAACAACCAAAAACTATTAATATATTTTTTATGACTATATTAAAAAGGATTAATCAAAAATCCAATAATTACCGTTTAGTATGCCCTCATAGGGTAGTTAGGATATCCTCGCGGACTGCGGATCCGTGGACTCGGGTTCAAATCCCGATGGGGGCGTTTTTATCATTTTCAAAAATATCTGTATATAATACTTAGATATTTTTGGTGAATTATTTAATAGTATTCAAGTTTCTTAGAAATTTTAATTAGACCAATTTCACAGGTTTTAACTAATTTATATAATTAATACGTAAGATTAATATTATTGAACAGATATATTTTAATTACATGAATGAATACATATCCCTAATCCCTATATGTCTTTAAGGCGGTGATTATAATGTCCAACAGAGGGCAGTTATCTATTGAAATGGTTATTCTGATACTTGCAGTATTGGTTTCAGGTTCATATGTGGCTTTAGAGATGTCAAAAGGCTCTTTTGAAACGACTGCTGTTAATGATGCTCAGGATACTACTTACTGCGGATTTGCTTCAGGATTCAATGTCGATGTAATTAACAATGCAGTAGTAAAACTTACTACTGGGATAATCAACATCAACCCAAACGATGCGGTAACTAACAACGAATTTAATGCAACATATACAAACACTACTGATAATAGTGTAATAACATATTCATTAGACAACGTGCATCCAAATTTAATTATGACATATGCTAACGGTACTGAAGTGTACGTTCCATTAAACGAAACGTGGAAAAACTTCACTGCTTCAAACATAGTTTTAAGAATGAAATCCGACTACGTCTGTACCATTAATGGTGAAAATGTAAGTTTGGAATCAAATTGCTTTGAAATCACTGCACCTGATGGTAGTGATGAGTTTAACTTCCAGATGAGTTCTGGAACTGGTGCTGGTCAGTACTACTTACGATTGGTAGACCAAGAAGTAACTCTTATATTTTCAATGGAATAAACTCTAAATCTTTTTTCGTTTTTTATAATTTTGGCAAGGCTGTTTTAGAAATCACTGTTTTGAAAACGTTTAAATTATTGTTTTTACATATTAAAATGTAGATACAAAAGAATTTTAACGAATTTTAACAAGACTGTTTTACCGGGGGAAATTAATGTCAGATGCTGATTATTATTTAATGCCTGTATCTGAAGTATTTAAAAAATTAAATACTGAAAAATTTGGACTTTCAAATGAGGAGGCTGAAAAAAGGCTGGCAAAGTATGGAAAAAATGAGTTAAATGTAGAACTCAGGCTTCCGAAATGGTTAAAATTTTTATTTCAATTTAAAGATGTTTTTGCAGCGGTTTTAATTTTTGCAGCGGCAGTTTCTTTTTTAATTCATAATTATCGTGACGGAACGATAATGGCATTGATTGTGATAATAAATGCAGTAATTGGGTATTATCAGGAAAATAAAGCTGAAAATATAATGGATTCTTTAAAAAAACTCATACAGTCTCCATCAAAAGTTTACCGGGATGGTGAATTAAAAGAAATTTCGCAAGGGTTACTGGTTGTAGGTGATATTGTACACCTTGATGAGGGCGACAAAGTACCTGCAGATATTCGATTGATCGAATCATATAATTTAAGTACAAACGATTTTTCGTTAACTGGAGAATCAATGCCCCAAGAAAAAGATACTGAAACAATTAATTCAGAAGTTGGGGTTGCTGACCGTACAAACATGGTTTATCTTGGAACAAACATTGCAACAGGAAATGCCAAAGGAATTGTTGTGGCAACGGGGATGAATACTGAACTTGGAAGAATTGCAAACCTTACAAGGGAAGAAAAACTTGCAAAATCACCTTTACAGGTTGAACTGGGTAATATTGCAAACAGAATAACGATTTTTGCAATAGTTATCGCTTCGATACTTTTTTTAATAAGTTTAAGTCAGGGTTTGGGATTAAAATTTGGTTTAATTTACGGTCTTGGAATTGCAGTTGCGATAGTTCCACAAGCCCTTCCAATGCAGATTACGGTTGCCCTTGCAAACGGGGTTTCTAAACTTGCAAAGAAAAACGCAGTAATAAAAAAGCTCTCGGCAGTTGAAACACTCGGTTCAACAAACGTGATTACAACAGATAAGACTGGAACATTAACTAAAAATGAAATAACCGTTAAAAACGTCTGGTTTGATGGAAACGAGTATGAAGTAACGGGTGTAGGATATGAACCAAATGGTACAATTTTGGATAATTTTGGAAACGAATTAGATAAAACAAGGCTTTCAAACATCAAATTAATTTTCAATGCGGCTACAATGGCCTCAAATGCAGAAATTCACGAGCCCGATGAGAATCACTACGGCTGGTACCCAATTGGTGACCCGACAGAGGCAGCTTTGATAACGGTTGCAAGAAAATTAAATATAATGCCTTTAGACGAGGATGAAATATATCCAAAAATTCAAGAGTTTAGTTTTGACTCTGTTAGAAAGAGGATGAGTTCAGTTCGGCTTTTTAGTGATAAAAAGCTGTTGATGATGAAAGGAGCACTTGACAGCGTTATATCGGTTAGTAAATATATTTATAAAGATGGAAAAATTGTTGAATTAAAAAAAGAAGACATTGAAATGTTAAACGAGTTAAATATTGAATATTCAAAAAAAGCAATGAGGGTTCTTGCATTTGCATATCGGGAATTGGAAAATAATACTTCAGAATATCGAGTTGAAAATACTGAAAAAGAAATGGTTTTTTTAGGTTTAATGGCCATGAGTGACCCTCCAAAAGACGGTGTGAAAGATGCAATAAAAAAAGCACACGAAGCACACATAAAAACGTATATCATGACGGGAGATCATGCAATAACTGCACAAGCCGTTGGAAAACAGATATTTTTAGCAGATGGTGGGCGAGAAGTAAAAGTTATAACTGGAAAAGAACTCGATTCAATGCAGGATAATGAATTAAAACAAAACATGTCTGAAAATGATGCACTGATATTTTCGAGAACCTCGCCTGAAAATAAACTTAGAATTGTAAAAACACTAAAAGAACAGGGGCAAATCGTTGCAGTAACTGGCGATGGTGTAAATGACGCTCCAGCTCTTAAAAGTGCACATATTGGGGTTGCAATGGGTAAAATTGGAACTGATGTATCAAAAGAAGCATCAGAGCTTATTTTGCTTGATGACAGTTTTGCAACATTGGTTTATGCAATTCGTGAAGGGCGTACCATTTATAATAATCTCACAAAAACAATTATCGCATCTCTTACGAGTAACGGTGGGGAATTAACGATTGTTTTAATTGGTTTACTTGCTGTTACTTATTTAGGGTGGCCTATGCCCATATTAACGATTCAAATACTTGCAATCGATCTTCTTGCAGAGATTTTGCCATTAACCGCGTTAACGTTTGACCCTGCATCAAAAGATATAATGAATGCGCCCCCAAGACGAAAAGAGGAACACGTTTTAAATCGTAATGCAATCTCGGAAATCTTATTTTTCGGGTTTTTAATGGGTTTTTTAGCATTTTTGAATTTTGGCGCATTTATATTTAGAAATAATATTGAATTAACCCAAATCAGTGAATTATATCCTCTTGCAACTACAATAAGCTACGCTACGATTGCGTTCTGTCAGTTTATGAACATTCTTTCACGAAGATACGCCTATGGAACGTTATTTAGTAGAACACTCTTTACAAATATGAATATGATTTATTCGATACTGATTTCAATAGTATTTACTCTTACCGCGATATACGTTTCGCCAATAAACAAAATGATTGGTTTTGCACCGATGGGAGTTATTGACTGGGCTTACGTGTTACTTGCTTCATTTATATTTTTAGGAGCACACGAACTTTTGAAAGTATACAAGCGGCATAAAAAATCAGGCAGGTCTGTAAGTGTTTTAAACGAGTTTTCAGCATGAGGTGGGATTATGAGGAAAATTGGAAATAAATATTCAATAAAAGCAGGACTTCCCCCAGGAGATTTGGTATATACTGGTG
This sequence comes from Methanococcus mangrovi, assembly GCF_054506835.1. NCBI lineage: Archaea > Methanobacteriati > Methanobacteriota > Methanococci > Methanococcales > Methanococcaceae > Methanococcus > Methanococcus mangrovi. The sequence continues at coordinate 668,155 of NZ_CP197114.1, forward strand.
AAATGGAGTTAAAAGAGCCTGAAATAATATTCATTAGTTATAAAGGGGATAATTTTTCAAAAAAACATGTAAAAAGTATTGACGAGATAATTCCTAATGATTCATGCGTAAACTGGGTTATATATTCTGGAATACCGAGTGCCGAAGAACTGATGTCGATTGGTAAACGATACGAACTGCACAAATTAACCCTTGAAGATATATTAAATACCAGTCAGAGAACAAAATTTGAAGTTTACGAAAAATACAAGTATCTTGTAACGAGGATAATCCACCAAAAAAGTGATACTGTACATCTTGAGTCAGAACAGATCAGCATAATCTTAAAAAACAATATTTTAATTACATTTTTTGAGCAAGATATAAAAATTATTGAAAGTTTGATTAAGAGAGTTTCAAACAAAGGCGGGTCTATTCGTGAAAAGGGCATGGATTACCTGTTTTACACAGTACTTGATTCAATAATTGACCATTATTTTGGAATAATTTCGCCTATCGAGGATGAAATTGAAAAATACGATTCAAAACTGTTTTCAGATATGGAAAATGAAGAAATAGTACGTGTAAAACAAATTAGGCAGGTTTTAGTAGCTTTAAGGAAGAATATTGGGCCATTTAAAGAAATATTTCATAAATTTAGCAGGGATGAATATGAATTTATTGAAAAAAGCAATTTAATATACATTCACGATCTTTACGACCACACGGTTCATTTAATCGAAACAATTGATGTTTTAAAGGATAATACTTCGAATATTGCAGAAATACACCTGTCTGTGATGAGCAACAATATGAACGAGATTATGAAGGTACTCACGATAATTTCAACGATATTTATCCCGCTTTCATTTGTTGCCGGGCTTTATGGGATGAATTTTGTGAATATGCCTGAATTGAACTGGCCTTTTGGATATTTTTATGCTCTTGGTTTAATGGCACTTATTTTAATTTCGATGTTAATGTTTTTCAGGCGCAAAAAATGGATTTAAGTATAAAGAATTAAAAACCGGAGTATTTTCACACGTTATTTTAATTTTTCGATATAAAAATATCTAAAAAAATCAAGTAATAATTGATATATATTGATTAAATCAAAAATAAATAATTGTCCCAAAATTTAGGGATACTTTCATCAATTGCTTACATATAGGAAAGGGTAAATTTAAGAAATAGGGGTTTATATTTAAATTAACTGGATATTTATCCAGAATTTCTTTTTTTCAAACGTTTTAATGTAGTGGGTTTTAAAGTTCTAACTTTTTTATTTTAATCAAGTACAATATACATAAATAACAGTCTTTTCATATTCAAACCGGAAAAGGTTTGAGGTTATTGACCAGTCAACTTGCGTTATAATTTTATTTTTCAAAAAATTATCAAAACTATTTTTTTCAAAATAGTTTATCAATATTCATCTTGAGAGGCTTACCATGAAAAAATTAATGCTTGGAAACGAGTCAGTGGCGAGAGGAGCTTACGAAGCAGGAGTTATTGTGGCAACAGCGTATCCTGGAACTCCGAGTACTGAAATTACCGAATATATTTCAAAATATTCCGAAATTAATTCGGAATGGTCGGTAAATGAAAAAGTTGCCCTTGAAGTGGGTATTGGTTCAGCAATTGCAGGCGCTAGAACAATAGTTTCAATGAAACACGTCGGGTTAAACGTTGCAGCAGATCCATTAATGACTGTAGCATATACTGGAATCAATGCAGGACTTTTGATAGTTGTTGCAGATGATCCTAGCATGCACAGTTCCCAAAATGAACAAGATACAAGGTATTATGGAATTTTTGCAAAAATACCCGTATTGGAACCTTCAGACAGTCAGGAATGTAAAGACTTTGTAAAATTGGGACTTGAAATCAGCGAAAAATTTGATACTCCAGTAATTTTAAGACTCAGCACGAGAGTATCCCACTCACAAAGTCTGGTTGAATTGGGAGAACGGGAAAATATCAAATTAAAGCCGTACGATCAAAACCCTTCGAAATATATTTCAGCGCCAGCAAATGCAAGGAAAAGAAGAGTAATAATCGAAGAAAGGTTAAAAGAATTATCTAATTTCTCAGATATTTCCGATGTAAACAAAATTGAGTACAATAATAAAAAAATCGGGATTATTACAAGCGGAGTTTCGTATAATTACGCAAAAGAAGTGATTCCCGATGCATCTTTTTTAAAATTTGGAATAAGCTACCCACTTCCTGAAGAAAAAATTAAAGAATTTGTAAAAACTTGCGACAAAGTTTATGTTTTTGAGGAATTGGAACCTATTTTTGAGCAGAAAATTAAATCAATGGGTTTAAACGTAATCGGAAAAGAAATTTTCCCAGTTATTGGGGAATTAAGCAGTGAAATAATTAGAAATGCGCTTTTAAATGAATCAAAAGAAGTTATTGCCAAATTTGAAAATTTACCACAGAGGCCCCCAGTTTTATGTCCCGGATGTCATCACAGGGGCCCATTTTACGTGTTAAAAAAATTAAAACTTCACGTTGCTGGAGACATTGGATGCTACACGCTTGGAGGCTTTGAGCCTTTAAATGCAATTGATACTACAATCTGTATGGGTGCAAGTATTGGAATGGCACACGGATTTGAAATGGCAAGAGGAAAAGATTTTGCTAAAAAATCCGTTGCAGTTATAGGGGACTCAACATTCTGGCATTCGGGAGTTACTGGTTTAATTGATATTGTATACAATAAAGGCCACAGCACTGTAATAATTTTAGATAATTCAATTACTGCAATGACTGGACACCAGGAAAACCCTTCAACAGGAAGAACGCTTTCTGGAGAACGTACTTCCCAAATTGATTTTGAAGCCCTTGGAAAGTCTATTGGAATAAAAAGAATTCGGGTAGTTGATGCATATGATTTAAAAGCACTCGAAGAAACGATAAAAGAAGAAGTAAATGCAGAAGAACCTTCTTTAATCATTACAAAAAGGCCATGTGTTTTGATAAAAGGCGTTAAATTTGACTTTAAAGATTATACAATAAATCCTGAACTCTGTACTGGCTGCAAATTATGTTTAAAAGCAGGATGTCCAGCAATTTCATTTGATGGAAAAGTTGCAAAGATAAACGATTCGTTATGCGTTGGATGTGGACTTTGTAAGGATTTATGTAAGTTTTCAGCAATAGTTGAGGTGGTAAAATAATGAATATAGTCATCGCAGCAGTTGGTGGGCAGGGTGCAGTTCTAACTTCCAAAATTTTAGGAACACTTGCACAAAATCTCGGAAAAGACGTTAAAGTTTCAGAAGTTCATGGAATGTCTCAAAGAGGCGGTAGCGTCGTTGCATATGTTAAATTTGGCGACAAAGTTTACTCTCCCGTAGTTGAAAAAGGAACTGCAGATATTGTTTTGGCTTTTGAAATGCTCGAAGGTGCAAGATACGTAGATTACTTAAAAGAAAATGGAAAATTGGTAGTAAATACTCAAAGAATAGATCCAATGCCGGTTATAACAGGAGATATGAAATATCCTTCTGATTTAAGTGAAAAACTTGAAGAATTAAATATTGGATATATTCCTGTAGATGCACTATCACTTGCAAAAAATGCAGGAACGATAAAAGCAGTTAATGTTGCGTTAATTGGGGTTCTCGCACAAAATAGCAACATTAAAAAAGAAGAATGGATAAAAGCTATAAAAGATACTGTTCCTGAAAAATTTTTAGAATTAAATTTGAAAGCTTTTGAAATGGGTTACAATTTAAAATAGAAGGGATATCATGATTTGGAATGAAACTATCGAATGCATGGACCGGGAAAGTATGAGGGAGCTTCAAAGCAAAAGACTCTCCGAAACTGTTAACCGGGTTTACCACAATGTTCCTTTTTACAGGAAAAAAATGCAAAGTATGGGTGTTTACCCCGAAGATATTCAAAGCATTGACGATCTTTCAAAATTACCCTTTACAACAAAACAGGACTTAAGAGATAATTATCCTTTTGGAATATTTTCAGTTCCAATGAGCGAAATTGTGAGAGTTCACGCGTCATCCGGAACCACTGGAAAGCCCGTTGTTGTAGGCTATACTAGAAGAGACATTGCAATGTGGTCTGAAGTTGTTGCAAGGGCATTAAACTGTGCGGGAGCTTCTCGAGATGATTTTATCCAGATTGCATATGGATACGGCCTTTTTACCGGTGGACTTGGGCTGCACTATGGAAGTGAAAAATTAGGTGCAACTGTAATTCCAATTTCTGGCGGAAATACGCAAAAACAGGTTCAATTGATGGCTGATTTTAAAACGACAGTTCTTGCATGTACTCCATCATACGCTCTTTATTTAGCAGAAGCAATTGAAGATGCAGGAATGACTGCGGAAGACATCAGTTTAAGGGTTGGAATCTTTGGTGCGGAACCATGGACTCCGAGTATGAGAAAAGAGATAGAAAAGAAACTGGGAATAAAAGCAATGGATATATACGGGCTTAGTGAAGTAATGGGTCCCGGTGTAGCGTGTGATTGTGAATACCAAGACGGATTACACGTAAATGAAGACCACTTTGTTCCAGAAATTATTGATCCAGATACCCTACAACCACTCCCTGCTGGAAGTGAAGGGGAGTTAGTATTTACCACAATTACAAAAGAAGGGATGCCCCTTTTAAGGTACAGGACAAGAGATTTAACTTCATTAAACTATGAAAAATGTAAATGTGGAAGAACTCTTGTTAGAATGAACAAGTGTACTGGAAGAAGCGACGATATGTTAATTATAAGAGGAGTTAATGTTTTCCCATCACAAATAGAAAGCGTTCTTTTAGAAATGAGCGAAACAAAACCGCACTACTTATTAATAGTGGATAGAATAAATAATTTGGATGTACTCGAAGTTTGGGTGGAAGTTGAAGACCAGTTCTTCTCAGACAAAATCAGCATGCTTGAACAGTTAAGTAAAAAAATCAAGCATAAAATCGAAAGCACTCTTGGAATAAGTGTTAAAATTAAACTTGTAGAACCAAAAACTATCGAAAGAACCGAAGGAAAATCTAAAAGGGTAATCGATAAAAGAAAATTTTAATGGAGGGTTAAAATGATTATTAAACAATTATCCGTATTTTTAGAAAATAAATCCGGAAGATTAAATGAAGTAACAGAATTACTCGAAAAATCAGGAATAAATATTTCAGCACTCAGTATTGCAGATACATCCGATTACGGAATTTTAAGAATGGTTGTCTCAAATCCCGATCTTGCATTGAAAATTTTAAAAGAAAATCGGTTTTCAGTCAGTTTAACCGATGTTATATGTATCTGTATTCCAAATAAAATTGGAGCACTCTCAAAAACTCTCGATATACTTTCAAAAGAAAATATAAGCATTGATTATGTATATGCATTTTCAATGAACGATAAAGCATTAGCAGTTTTAAGAACTGAGGATATTCAAAAAGGAATTGACGTATTAAAAGACCACAATACTGAAGTTTTAGATGCAGAAGAGATTTACTGCATTTAATTAAACTGTTTTAAGTTAATTTCTATTTTATATTATTTTATTGCATTTTTAAAGTTTAATTCTTTTTCTTCTTTTAAAAAATGGTTTATATTAAACATGTCAATTTCGAGATGGGTTTTTCCAGTTACAAGGATATAATTGTCGTGTAATATGTATTTTAAGCAGTTTCCAAACATTTCGATAATTGATTTTATTAATTTGAGGTGGTTTCGAATCTGGTATGTTGCATTAAATTTTAATACGAGCATGTCGTGTTTTTCAAAAATTTTGCATTCATCGTGGTGTTCCATGACTTTTTTTATGACATTTAAACAGTGTATTTTTTCGTGTTTTAGCCTTTCGTTATCATCGCACAGGAAATAGTATGGGTTAGTCAAAAAATAAATCGTGCTGTTTTTTGGTCCTTTTACCTTTCCAATTAATTTTTTTTGAATCAAAGAGTTCATAGATTTTGAAATACTTCTAATACTTTCCTCTTTTGAAATTCCAGATAATTCTTTTAATTCTTCGGTAGAAAGGATTCCATCGTTATTGTAAAATTCGTAGAGTATATCGTCTTGGGATACCATGTTTTTCAGTTCCGGATTTAATTTATAGAATATGGCTGTCTTTCATTAAATACTTTTTTGAGAGCTTTGGTTTAAAACAGGATAATTCTTTGAAATTTCAGATTCTATAATATCATTTAACCTATAAATCACTTGTTAGCCAGTACTTTTTTTGGGTTTTAGAAATTTTTTAAAAAGTTTGGTAAAAAATAGTTTAAAACATTTGATGGGTTAATTTGCCACAAATGGGTAAAAATTAGCCGTAAATGCCATTAATATTCCTAATAATTCTCACGTTTTAGAAAAAGAGCAGATTTCATTTACCGATATATTTAAATGCAAGGGTATCCCATATATTACTTTACTTCTTTGGAGGGGATTTTTGATGAGGGGTACTTATGAAATGCCGGAAGAGTTAGAAGATATTGAATCAATAATAAAACCCGGTGCACAAGTAATAAATGTTTCTCGCTATGCGAAAAGAAGGGGTTTTAATGAACCGGTATTCATAACCAAAAATGTTTATGATGCAATTTATCCGGATAAGGACGATACAATTACTTATTTTAAGCGGCTCTACTCGATATTAAAAGAAATGAGGGTAGAAGTTACGGAACAAAAATGTCCGTTTATAACATTCACTCACGAAATGTCAAAACAATCTAAGACTGAATTTATGGCTGTTAGATACCAAGAAAATGGAGACAAAGCCTGGTATTTGTTAATGCCAAAATAACTATTTTCAAATGTTATTATTTACTTATCTGGTGAAATGATGGTTAATGTAGAAAGGATAAGTCTTTCCTTTCCAAAATTCTTACTTTCTGAATTAGATTCTATTGTGGAATCTAAAAATTATTCGAGCAGGAGTGAACTAATTCGCGATGCGGTAAGAAAGTACGTAATCGAAAACAACGCGTTAACTTCTGGAAAAACCGTAAATGGAATGATTACGGTTGTTTACAGTCCTTCAAAAGATACAATGGAAGAAATGAGCCATATTTATTTCGAATACGAGAATATAATTAAATCAATGAACCAGTCTTACGTAAAGACTGCATGCGAAAAGAACAAAAAACTCGAAATTTTTGTAATTGAAGGCGAATCTGATATTGTATCTGAATTTTATCAGAAAATACAAAATATAAACGGAAAAATCTACGATAATATTATTATTTTTTAACTATTCTTCTATTAAAAATCATTATTTTTAATTAGTCTTTTTTAGTTATTATCACTCGTGTTTAGTATTACTAAATTATTTATTAGTAATAATAATTATATCACACCATACAAAAAAACGGTCAAAAATTTATTTATATCCTAAATAACACATTATTACTCGTTAAGTAATTCTAAAACCCAATTAAAATATTCTGAATTAAATTTAAACTATAAAAATCCTTTAAAATCAATCAATGGTAACATAATTAGATTTTTAGGTTCAGAGTTTAAAGAAATGTAAAAAAGGTGTATTTTATGGAACGACCAACAAAAATGTTTTGTAATCAATGTCAGGAAACAGTTAATGGAACTGGGTGTGTTAAAGTTGGGGTTTGCGGAAAAAAGGACAATGTAGCTAATCTTCAAGACCTTCTAATTTATACAATAAAAGGTATTTCGTATGTTTCAGAAAAGATAGGGGTAACTAACGAGGCTGTTGATAGATATATCATAGATTCACTATTCATGTCGGTTACAAATACGAATTTTGATGATAAATATATAATTGAAAAAATAAAAGAAGGTTTAAAATTAAGAGACAGTTTGAAATCAAAATGTAGCGGAACTTGTGGGCAATTACCCGATTTTGCAACGTGGAATGCAAAAACAGATTTAGAAATTTTAGAAAAAGCAAATTCAAAAGAAGTTTCACTGCAGGCTACAGAAAATGAGGACGTAAGATCGTTAAGACTTACCACTCTTTATGGATTAAAAGGAGTTGCTGCATATTTGCACCACGCGATGGTTCTTGGCGAAAACAGCGAAGAAATTCACAAATTTATTAAAAAAGCTTTAATTGATATTTCAGATGATTCAAAAACGGCAGATGAATTGACTGCGCTGGTTCTTGAAACTGGAAAATATGCAGTAGATACGATGGCGCTTCTTGATAAAGCAAACACTGGAAAATATGGCAACCCTGAAATAACTGAGGTAGATATCGGAGTTAGGAAAAATCCCGGAATATTGATAAGTGGACATGATTTAAAAGATATGGAAGAGCTTTTAGAACAGACAAAAGGAACTGGTGTTGATGTGTATACCCATAGTGAAATGCTTCCTGCACACTATTATCCAGCATTTAAAAAATACGAACATTTTGCAGGAAATTACGGGGGTTCGTGGCATAAACAAAAAACAGAGTTTGAATCATTCAATGGACCAATTTTAATGACTACAAACTGTATCGTGCCTCCAGCAGACGCCTATATTGACAGAATTTATACAACTGGCGTTGTCGGATATCCGGGAATTAAATATATTCCAACAGTTAATGGAAAAAAAGACTTTTCAAAAGTAATTGAACAGGCTAAAACATGTGCTTCACCCGTAGAAATTGAAACAGGGAAAATAGTTGGTGGTTTTGCACATAATCAGGTACTCGCTCTTGCTGATAAGGTTGTTGATGCAGTAAAATCTGGAGCAATAAAAAAATTCTTTGTAATGGCAGGATGCGATGGTAGAAATAGAGATAGAGAATACTACACGGAATTTGCAAAAAATCTTCCAAAAGATACCGTGATTTTAACAGCAGGGTGTGCAAAATATCGATACAACAAATTGAATCTTGGGGACATTGGCGGAATTCCGAGAGTTCTCGATGCAGGGCAGTGTAACGACTGCTATTCTTTAGCTGTAATTGCTTTAAAATTAAAAGAAGTATTCGAGCTTGACGACATAAACAAGCTGCCAATCGCATTTAACGTTGCATGGTACGAACAAAAGGCGGTGGCAGTTTTATTGGCACTTTTGTACCTTGGAATTAAAAACATTCACGTAGGACCAACACTTCCAGAATTCCTTTCGCCAAATGTTGCAAATGTGTTAATTGATAAATTCGAGCTTGGCGGAATAAGCAATGTCGAAGACGACATAAAGATGTTTTTAGGAAAATAATCTTCCTAAAATTTGCATATACCTTTAATTTTTAAAAATCTCATTGATACAATTTTTAAATTAATTTTAAGAAGTTAAAAAGATTTTAATTCGTTTTCAGGTGATTTCAATGACAAAATTTAAAATTGAAATTGACAGTGAAAAGTGTCTGGGATATAAAGAGTGTGGACGCTGTATTTTGGCTTGCGAAGAAAGCATAATTATTTCAGATGAAAAAACCGGGAAAGTAAAAGTTGATAAAACACGTGAAATCAACTGTGATGGTCTTGGAGCATGCCTTGATGTTTGCCCCGTAGATGCGCTGAAAATTACGCCAGAATCTACGTTAGGCTGTGCGGGCCATGGGAAAACGTGTTCAGGTTCTGTTGCAAAAAGCTTCAACCGATCTGAACAAAGATCAGAAATGCTTCAAAATAAAGAAACAGAATCAGAACTTTTAAACTGGCCTGTTCAACTTCATCTTGTAAATCCAAACTCATCTTACTTTAAAAACGCGGACTTAATTATTGCAGCAGATTGCGTTCCTTTTGCTTATCCTGATTTTCATTCGAACTTGTTGAAAGGAAAGGTTCTCGCAATAGCATGCCCAAAACTCGATGATACCAAAGATTATCAGCTAAAAATAAGGCAGATTGTTGAAAAAAATGATATTAAAAATGTAAAGGTTGCAATAATGACTGTTCCATGCTGTAGCGGACTTTATTCATTAGTAACTCGTGCATTAAGTGGTTTAAATGTAAATATCACTAAAAAAGTTATTTCACTCGATGGAAAATTGGTGGAATGATGTACGGGTTTTAAAATTTTAAAATTTGGAGATTCTAAAAAATAATCGGGTGGTATTCATGATCGAAGAAATTCACAATTTTAATAAATCTGACAAAAAGTTAGTGGAAATGCTTGTAAATACTGAAGATATCCAGATAAGACACGTGGTACTTCCAAAAGGGGATTTCATGCCAAAGCACATCTCAAATTCGAATGTAAATTTAGTAATCATTGACGGGGAAATGGAAATCACGCTTGAAGCCCAAAACCCTGTAATTTATGAAAAAGGAACTATCTTAAGTATTCCATTCAATACAAAAATGTTAATTAAAAATGAAAATTCTAAAGTACTCGAATTTTTTGTTTTAAAAGCTCCGCACCCAAAAAAGCTTGGGGGCCCGGATGAAGCAATAAAATGCTGATTTAACTTTGATTTTTCAACTATTTTTTTAGTATTTTGTACATTACATTATGCGGTTTTATGGCCTATTCAAAAACTTTTAATATTATAACAAAAACAGAATTTTTTAAGATTAATTATTATTCTGGTAGAAATTCCATTTTCAAAAAAATCATGAGTACTTTATTATCGAGGGATATTTTGGATGAATACGACCACGAATATCGCCATTACATGTATTTAATCGAAAACTATACTGATTTTGAGAAATGTATTAGGGATAACGCTGAAATAATTCCAAAAATTCCAAAAATACTTGAAGTAATCGCTCAGGAAATGTTAATTGCAGAAAAAATGATGTTTTTATACAATAACCGGTATTCGAGTTTTGAAATACCAAAATCCAATACATACGCCCTGAATTATTTTAATTACCTGAAAAATAATATTTTATACAATATTTACTGCAAAAATTGTCTGGATATGAACATTTTAGAATTGAAAAATCACTATTATTTCGAGTTAAATGTTGAACGGGCCCCGATACACAGGCACGAGTTATTTAATGAATATATTGATGGCGAATTTAGCAGGTATATTAAAATACTCTATAATTTAAAAAAAATCAGAGTGTTATGATTTTACATTTTTTGTTTTTGTAAATAATAAACCCCTATGGATATTGCAAATATTGATATTGCCATGTAAATCATGTCAAGGGACGTTTCAAAGTGCATCGATAAAACTCTCTGAAAGAAGCTGACAATTAAGACCATGATTATAACTTTAATAATTTTGCTTTTTAATTCATCAAGGGTATAAATTTCCAAAATGTTTGAAACCTCCCCGTCAGCTCTTGCAATGTCTATTTTTGAGATAAATAATTCATATATACCAAAACTGAATATTAACAGTACGACCCCAATTAAATACAGGTCAACTGCGCCAATAACGCCAATTAATATCTGATTGTGCTGTTCGCTGTTCATAGGGTCTGAAAAATACCCGATAATCGTGTGAAATATTTCAACAGAACCTGCTAAAAACAGTGTAATTGACCCAAGCGTTCCAAAAATAACTGCAAGTGTTACAATAAAGCGGGAATTCCAGAGTGCAAGTTCAAAAAAATGTTCTAAAAGGCCCTGTTCTTTAATATCTTTAATCCCGTATTTTTCCTTAATTTTTTCCGATTCTTCCATAACTAACCCCATATACCAGGATAATTACTAAACGTTTAAATGCCCCGTTTAATATCTTCTTTAATGTATCTATATCAATAGTTAAATTTTAACATTATGTTCTGTATTTAACCATATAAGTATATATATTGTTTTTTAAAAAATATATTTATGATGGCTTATTATCGCCATGTTAAAGTAATTTTAAAGGGGTAGTATGGGATTAGATGACGTTTTAAGGGGATATTTTAAAAAAGATATTTCATACAGCATATTTAGTGTTTTACTGGTAATATTTGGTGTTTCTGTAATCTTAAAGATTTTATATAATCCGTTTTGTGATATAATTCCGTACTGGATAGAATTGGTTCCAGAATTGGAAACTTATCTTGGATTAATATCTTCTTTATTGATAGTTGGAATATTAATTACCGAGTATGTTTTAAAATAAAACTCTTAAATTTTGTATTTTCTAATAAAATAAGTATAATTATTTAATTTTTTTCTTAAGTTTTGCAATTGTATCCCTTATTTTGATTGCTTTTTCAAATTCGAGCGCTTCTGCGGCTTCATACATTTCAGCTTCAAGCTCTATAATGACATTTGGAATATCTGTTACAGGAATATGTTTTACATCAGAAATATCGACTACTTTTTCCCTTATTGGTTTTACAATAGTTTTTGGCGTGATATTGTGCTTTTCATTGTATTCTTTTTGAAGTTTTCTTCTTCTTTCTGTCTCAGAAACTGCTTTTTTAATTGAATCGGTCATTTTGTCGGCATAAAGCACAACTTTTGAGTTTGCATTTCTTGCAGCACGGCCAATTGTCTGAATCAAGCTTTTATCGTTTCTCAAAAACCCTTCCTTGTCAGCATCGAGTATTCCAACGAACCCGACTTCGGGAATATCTAATCCTTCCCTCAACAAATTTATTCCAACGAGGCAGTCAAATTTTCCAAGCCTTAAATTTCGAATAATTTCTGTTCTTTCGATTGTATCTATGTCAGAATGCAGGTATCTTGCTTTAACATTTCTTTTTGCTAAATATTCTGTTAATTCCTCTGCAAGACGTTTTGTAAGGGTTGTAATTAATACCCTTTCTCCTTTTTCGACCATTTTTTCAGTTTCTTTTATTATATCTTCAACCTGATTTTCAATTGGTCTTATTTCAACTTCGGGGTCCAAAAGTCCAGTTGGTCGGATAATCTGTTCTACAACCTGATTAGAATTATCTAATTCGTATTCTCCAGGAGTTGCTGACACAAAAATTACATTATTCATGTATTTTTTAAATTCTTCAAATCTAAGGGGGCGGTTGTCATATGCACTTGGCAATCTGAATCCATAATCAATCAAAGACTGTTTTCTTGACCTATCTCCTTTATACATCCCTCGAATTTGTGGGAGTGTCTGGTGGCTTTCGTCAATTACAATTAAAAAATCTTCCGGAAAATAATCTAAAAGGCAGTATGCAGGCTCTCCTTCTTTTCTATTTTCAAAATGCCTTGAATAATTTTCAATTCCCTTACAGCTTCCAGTTTCTTCAATCATTTCTATGTCATAAAGAGTTTTCTGCTTTAACCTGTGGGATTTTAGCATGTCTAAATGTGGAAGCCATTCATCGAGTTCCTTTAAAATGGAGTTAATTGCATTTTTTTTATCTTCTTCAGGAATTACGAAGTGTTTTGCAGGGAACATATAAAATGAATCTAATTCATGTTTTTTGGACATGTTTTTTGGATCCAATTCATAAATTCTATCTATTTCATCCCCGAACATTTCAACTCTTAAAATATCGTCCTGATATCCTGGAATAATATCTAATGTATCGCCTTTTACCCTGAATCTTCCTGGAACTAACTCCATATCGTTTCTTTCGTATTGAATATCTACTAATTTTTCAATAATGTCTGATCTTTTGATTTTTTCTCCAATTTTAAGTTCAAAACCCATTTCTTTAAAGAGTTCAGGATTTCCAAGACCATATATGCAGGAAACCGATGCCACAATTATTACGTCCCTTCTCGAAAGAATTGCAGAAGTTGCACGAAGACGCATCTGTTCAATTTTCGGGTTGATTTGTGCATCCTTTTCAATATATTGATCTTTTTGAGGAATATATGATTCAGGCTGGTAGTAATCATAATATGAAACAAAGTATTCTACTCGATTTTCAGGAAAGAATTCTTTAAACTCATTATAAAGCTGTGCTGCAAGTGTTTTATTGTGTGCAATTACCAATGTTGGTTTTTGAACTTTTTCAATCACGTTTGCAATAGTAAAAGTTTTTCCAGAACCTGTAACACCAAGCAATGTCTGCTTACTTTTTTCTGGATTTTTTTCAAGCCCATTTACAAGCTCTGCAATTGCTTCTGGCTGGGACCCTTTTGGTTCAAAATCTGCTTTTAATTTGAAATTTAGAGAACTCATTTTATCAATTCCTTTTTCCTAAGTAATCGATTATAATTTATTGCAAATCTGTGTGCTTCATCACGAATTTCTTGAATAAATAGGGATGCTTTTTCATTTTTCTTTATTGGAAGTGGATTTTCGATTCCCGGAGCGTAAATTTCTTCTTCACGTTTTGCAATCGAAATTAGCGGAATTTTAAGTTTTAATTTTTGAAGTTCTTTAAATGCTGATGAAAGCTGGCCTTTTCCACCATCAATAATTATTAAATCAGGCAGTTCCAAATTTTCTTCGATTAATTTACTGTATCGCCTAAATACTACTTCAGAAATCGATTTGAAGTCATCTATTCCCGAAACTGTTTTTATTTTAAATTTACGGTAATTTTTTTTGTCAGGTTTTCCATTTCTAAACTGAACCATTGAGGCAACAGTGGAAGTTCCAGAAAGATGCGATATATCAAAGCACTCTATTACATTTGGGTGTTTATCAAGCATTAATTTGTTTTTTAAGCTTTCAACTTTTATTTCATTTCCATTAACATAAATTTCAAGATTTTTTATAGCAAGGTCTAAAAGCTGTTTTTTCTCGCCTTGTTTAGGAATTTTAAAAACAACTTTTGAGCCTTTCTTTTGAGATAAATATTCTAAGAGTGCATCAGAATTATAATCATAATGCTCTTCTTCGATATTTTTGGGTGGCTCTGAAAGTATAATCTCTGAAGGAACTTCGTTTTCCAAATAATATTGGATTAAAAACTCTTCAAAGAAATTTTCTGTGTAATCAAATTCAAAGTATTTTCTATCAAACAGAGTTCCTTTCAATACGTTAAAAACCATTATATGGATTTTCTCGTCTTTTTCAAGAATGCTGATTACGTCTTCATTGTATTTTACATCTCTTTTAACATTTTGGCGGATTTTTAACCGTTCAATTGCATTTATTTCTTCTCTAATCAATAAAGCTTCTTCAAACTGCAGATTTTTTGATTTTTTATCCATTTCAATTTTAAGTTCATCAATCAACGAATCAATATGCCCTTTTAAAACGTGTTCTGCTTTTTTAATCTGATTTAAATAAGTTTTAGAAGTTATATCTCCACTACATGGTGCAGTGCAGTTTTTTATATGATTTCTCAGGCAGGGGCGTTTGTGCATGTTTTTGCATGACCTGATTTTAAATGTTTTTTTTAAAACGTCCAAAACATAATCTCTTTCCTTTGCAGAAGTAAATGGCCCGTAAAATTTTCCTTTTTCGGATTTATTCCTCGATATTCCGATTCTTGGGAAATCTTCTTCGCTAATGTAGATATATGCGTAATTTTTAGAGTCTTTTAAGTCAATATTGTATTTGGGACTGTATTTTTTGATTAAAGTACTTTCTAAAATCAAAGCTTCGACTTCATTATCTGTTACGATAAATTCCATGTCGTAAATTGATTTTACGAGTTGTTCGGTTTTAGGGTCGTGATTTTTTTTATTAAAGTAGCTACTAACTCTTTTTTTCAAGTTTTTGGCTTTCCCAACATAAATTACAGTTCCGGATTCGTTTTTATAAATATAACAGCCCGGATTTTTTGGAATATCTGAAATATTTATCATATTATCTTTAATTTTTGGAAAGAATATTTTTTAAGAATTTTCCAGTATGGCTTAATTTACATTTTGCAATTTCTTCGGGAGTTCCTGTTGCAATTATTTCGCCACCAAATTCCCCACCTTCAGGTCCAAGGTCGATTATGTGGTCAGCACATTTTATTACATCGAGGTTATGTTCGATTACAACTACGGTGTTTCCTTTTTCAACGAGGCTATTTAAAACATCGATTAATTTTTTAACATCGTGGAAGTGAAGTCCCGTTGTTGGTTCATCAAGTAGATATATGGTGTTTCCTGTCGCTCTTTTTGATAATTCCCTTGTTAATTTAATTCTCTGAGCTTCTCCACCTGAAAGGGTTGTGGAACTCTGACCTAGTTTGATGTATCCAAGTCCAACATCACAAAGGGTTTCTAATTTTGTCGAAATCTGCGGAATATTTTTAAAGTGTTCTCTTGCTTCTTCAACGCTCATATCTAAAACGTCAGAAATTGATTTTTCTTTGTATTTTACTTCAAGAGTTTCTTTATTGTATCTGGCACCTTTACACTCTTCACATTCCACAAAAACATCAGGTAAGAAATTCATTTCTATTTTTATAACTCCATCACCCTGACAGTTTTCACAGCGACCTCCTTTGACGTTAAACGAGAATCTTCCTGGGCCATATCCTTTTACCTTTGCTTCTTTGGTTTCTGCAAAAACCTGTCTGATTTTATCAAATACTTTTGTGTAAGTTGCAGGATTTGATCTTGGGGTTCTTCCAATCGGGCTCTGGTCGATTACAACAACTTTATCGATTTCCGAATCAATTTCGAGGTTGCATTTTTCTTTAGTGTTTTCGTAAAGCTGATCTTCAAAATCAAGTTCTTCAACACTTTCTTCGGATTTTATTTTTTCTTTCAATGCAGGATATAAATTTTCATAAATTAAAGTGGATTTTCCGCTTCCAGAAACTCCTGTAATCACATTAAATACTCCGGTTGGAATTTCAACAGATACCTCTTTTAAATTGTTCTGTCTGCAGTTTGAAAGTTTTAAGAATTTATCGCTTTTTTTTCTATTTTTTGGTATTTCGATTTTTAATTCTCCTGAGAGGTATTTTCCGGTTAAAGAATCCTTATTTTTTGAAATTTCTGCTGGTGTTCCAACCGCAACAACATCTCCGCCATGAACTCCAGCACCTGGCCCCATATCTACGACATAATCCGCATTTAAAATTGTATCTTCGTCATGTTCAACAACAACGAGAGTATTATCTAAATTTCTTAATTTATGGAGTGTTTCGATTAATTTTTGATTATCTCGCTGGTGAAGTCCAATTGATGGTTCATCAAGTACGTACAAAACACCAGTTAAGTTTGAACCAATCTGTGTTGCAAGCCTGATTCTCTGAGCTTCTCCACCTGAAAGTGTTCCAGAACGTCTTGAAAGTGTTAAATATCCCAAACCAACGTCATTTAAGAATTTTAATCTTGATTTTATTTCTTTTATGACCTGTTTTGCAATTTCATATTCTTTATCGGTTAATTTTAAATTATTAAAGAATTCTTCCGCTTTTGAAATTGAAAGGTCGGTTATGTCAATGATAGATTTGTCTTCTATTTTCACAGCAAGGGCTTTATCTTTTAAACGCTTTCCGCCACATTTTGGACACAAACTGACTTTCATGAACTTTTCAAGTTCTTTTCTCCGGTATTCTGACTTAGTTTCATTGTAAAGCCTGATTGATTGTGGGATAAGTCCTTCCCATGGTTTATTCTGGCTCCATTCGGTATCTCCACTGCCGTTTGATACTTTAAAATGAATTTTTTCAGGACTTCCATACATCAATATGTCAAACTGTTCTTTTGAAAGGTCTTTTATCGGCGTTAAAACCGTAAATCCAAAGTGATTTGCAACTGCAGCCAAATGTTGTGACCTGTATCCATCAAGGAAGTTTCTATAAAGCGCAACTGCGCCATCTGCGATACATTTATTTTTATCAGGAATTATTAAGTCCGCATCAAACTCCATTTTTATTCCAAGACCGCTACAGTATTCGCATGCACCAAATGGACTGTTAAACGAAAACATTCTTGGTTGAAGTTCTTCAAAAGAAATACCACAAATTGGACATGCTAAATTTGAAGAATAAATTTTTTCAACTTCTTTGTTATTTATATTGCCGGTTACAATCAAAAGTCCGCCTGAACGTTCAAGTGCCCTTTCACAGGCTTCAACAAGCCTTGAGTGGTCGTCTTTTGGAGTTAATCTATCAATAACAATTTCAATATCATGTTTTTTGTATCTTTCAAGTGTTATTTCGTCATCAGTTCTGTAAATTTCGCCATTTACACGAATTCTTGCAAAACCTTCAGAATTCAAGTCTTTAAAGAGTTTTTGATAGGTTCCTTTTTTCTGTCTAACAATAGGGGACAATATCGTTACAGTTTCGGAAAATTCTTCTTCAATTTTTTCAGCTATTTTTTCAGGACTCTGTGATTCTATTTTGATATTGTGTTCAGGACAGTATGGAATTCCAATTCTTGCGTAAAGCAGTCTTAAGTAGTCATAAATTTCAGTAACTGTTCCAACAGTACTTCTTGGGTTTTTACTCGTTGTTTTCTGCTGTATTGCAATTGCAGGGGATAATCCTTCAATACTGTCGACATCAGGCTTATTCATAAGCCCTAAAAACTGCCTTGCGTATGCTGAAAGTGATTCAACGTATCTTCTCTGACCTTCTGCGTAAATTGTATCAAATGCTATCGTGGATTTTCCAGAGCCAGATACCCCAGTTACAACTATTAAATTATTTCTTGGGAGTGTTAGCGAGATATTTTTTAAATTGTGTTCTCTTGCGCCTTTTATGATGATATCTTTCATAACTATCATTTGGAATAATTTGGATTAAGATTTTTATAAAAATATAAGTAACGGTGTATAAAATAAAAACGGTACGAAAATCGGATAATTTATTGATTTTATGTGTAAAATTAATCCGACTTTGAATTATTTATTGATTAAAATTAGTCCCAAGACACAAAAAGAAATCCCTAAAACTTTTAAAAAACTGATATTTTCTTTAAATAAAAGTATTCCTGTTGGAATTAATAAAACTGCAACTGCAACATATGCAGTAAGTGCTGCAACGCTTACATTCCAGCCTGTACGGTAAACAAGTAAAAATCCAAGTTCTAAAAATACAATGGAAATTCCGAGTACGTAGCTTGCCCAGTTTAGATTTTTTACAGATTCAATAATATTGATTTTTCCGTTCAAAACCATGATGATAACAGCTGTAGAGACTATTGAAACGAGATATGTAATTAAAAGTGAAACATACGGGTTTGCACTGTTTGAAATTGATTTTTGGCAGATATGGTATAATATACTTGCTAAAATTACGATAATCATTGATAAATAGTACATAAAATCCCCTTATTCATCGTTAAAATCAATTTCGCCATTTTTTGAAAGAAGTTTTACCTTTCCTTCGGCTTCATTCAATATTTTGTATAATTTGTTACTTAATTTTATCCCTTCTTCGTAGTTTTTCATCGCTTCTTCAAGGGATAGTTCGTCATTTTCCATCGAATTTACGATATTTTCAAGTTTTTCAATTAATTCTTCATAATTATCCATAAATATCACCTTTATCAGTTTTTATTCTTTCAAAGTAATATGTGCATCAACGGTCCCATCTTTTAACGTAATTTTTACATCATTTTCCGTTTTAAACGAATTTTTGGAGCTCATAATTTTTTCATTTTTATCCTGTATGATGCTGTATCCTTTATTTAATACATTTAATGGATTGTATGCATTTAAAAGTGAATACGACTTTTCAAAGCGCTTTAATTCGTATGAAATCTTATTTTTAATTTCATGATGTACCTGTGTCATGATTTTATCAATATGGAGTTTCTGTTTTTCAATTTTTGATAGGGGGCTGTTTTTTTCAATTTTTGAGTAAAGAAGGTCTATTTCATAAGACATATTTTCAATTTTATTTCTTATCTTATGATTCAATATTTTTTCGAAGTTAATTATCGTTGATTTTAGTTCGTATTCATTGTAAACGGTAAGTTCCGCGGCATTTGATGGTGTTGCAGCCCTTAAATCACTTACAAAATCGGAAATCGTAAAGTCAGTTTCATGTCCGATTCCAGTAACCACTGGTTTTTTTGAATTAAAAACTGCCCTTGCAAGCGATTCATCGTTAAAGCACCATAAATCTTCCATTGAACCTCCACCACGAGCAATAATTATTAAATCAATTTTTTCAAGTTTATTCAGTTCAGAAATCCCTTCAATAACTGTTTTTGCAGCAGATTCGCCCTGAACTACCGCAGGGTAAATAATTAAATTAACAGAACTGTTTCTATTTCTTGTAACTTTAATAATGTCCCTGATAGCAGCCCCTGTTGGAGAAGTGATTATTCCGATGTTTTTAGCATATTTTGGAATTTTTTGTTTACATTCTTCACTAAACAATCCTTCACTTTCGAGTTTTTCTTTCAATTTTTCAAATTTTACAAATAAATCTCCAATTCCATCTTTTTCCATAAAATTACAGTAAAACTGGTATTTTCCAGTTTTTTCGTATAAAGAAACTTTTCCTTTTAGGATTACGCCCATTCCTTCAGCCGGGCTGAAATTTAAGTTTTTCGCGTAGGGTTTAAACATTACGCAGTCAATTGCACTATGTTCATCTTTTAAAGTGAAATAAACATGCCCTGATTTATGTATCGTACAGTTTGAGATTTCTCCTTTTATTGATGCTCTTTTTAATAAAAAATCTTCTTCTAAGGTAGTTTTTACGTAAGAATTCAATTCTGAAACCGTAAGAGTATCTGTAAATGCACTTTCGAGGGTTAATTGGACCATATTTTAACCGTTTTAATTTTAAAATTTTAAAATCAGTAGTTTTTAAGAAATATTACTTTTATTATTTATACTATTTAGATAAATCGCTGTTAACTTTTAATTTATTAGATTTTAATTTAAAATCCTAAATTATTCTTTTTATCTTTTTAAATTCTTTGATCACGAAGTAAATTGTAAAAATAAAGCCAAGGTACTCTGAAAATACTGTTGCAAACCATATTCCATTAATTCCAAGGTATATTGGAAATATGAGAATTGCAGGGAGTATAAATATCAATGTCCTTCCAAGGGATAGAAAACCCGCAATTCTGGGCTGTTCTGTTGCTAAAAAATACATTATAAGTACCATCGATACGCCCATGATTAAAATTGCGAAGTTGTGTATTTCAAGCCCTGTTGTGGTAGTTTTTATTAACTCTGCATCATAGGGGCTGAAAATATTTATCAAGATTTCAGGGAATTTTAAGATGAATAAAAATGAAAAAATGCCGATTAGAGTATTTGCAAATACTGCTTTTTTTAATATTTTAAAAACCCTTTCAAATTTTTTAGCTCCGTAATTATAGCTTATCAAAGGCTGAACGCCTTCTGAAATCCCTAAATAAATCATGTATAAAAATGACGTAATATATAGTACAATACCGTATGCAGAAATATCTATTGAGCTTCCATACCTTATAAACTGGATATTATGCACAACCATCATTATTCCAAATGCAAGTTCCATGATAAACGGTGAAAATCCGGTTTTTACAATTCGTTCTATGATCGAAAATTCTGAAAATGGATTGATTTTTCCAATTTTTACGTTTGATTTACCACTTAAAAAGTGTTTTAAATAAAATATGGTCCCGATAGTTTGTGCAAGCACTGTTGCAGCGGCAGCACCAAAAACACCAAGATTGAATAACACTATCAAGAAGTAGTCGAGTATAATATTCGATACAGACATCAATACCAGTATAATCATTGCTTTTTTTGGAAAACCATCGTTTCTAAGCAGTGGGTCAAAAGATATTGCAGAAATTTGTGCAATTGCTCCGATAATTATTATTTTTGAATAGTCTGTAACATATGTTTTTAAGTTACCCGTAAGTGATAAGTTTGAAATAACGGGGTCGATAATCAACAGTCCTAAAATCGTAATTATAAAACTTATTAATATAATGTAGCTTATTGCAGTTTTTAATATGTTTGAGGATAGGTCGTAATCTTTTTTTCCAAGACTTATTGAAATTATTGCAGAAGCTCCAGCTCCAATCATAATTCCAATAGACCCAATTGCAATTAAAACTGGAAAAGCGAGTGTTATACCTGCAAGGCCTTCGGCTCCAACGGTTCTTCCAATAAATATCCCGTCAATTATGCTGTATATTCCAATAATGATTGTGCCTGCAATTGAGGGAATTACGTATCGCAATATAAGTTTATTGAGATTTTCGTTTTCTAATTTTGCAACCTGCTTCATAACGTGCCTTTCTGTATTGTAAAATAGAATCTGCGTTTTTTTATAGCGTTTTGAGGACTATATTAGTTGATAAAACATATATATACTTCTTTTTATAAAATTTAATTACTGAATAATGTTAGATTTGGGGTGGCGTATATGATAAAATACGGGGGAAGCGTAGGCGAAAACGAAGTAATTCTTAGAAATATAGGCTATTTGGAAAGTAAAAACTACAATTACATGTCGGAAATTGTTCCAGAAGCTTTAAAAAAGACATTATCTGGAATAGATTCGATTAACATGGCAGAAAAACTGCTTCCAGAATTGGATAATGAAAGGGTAAAAAAAGACCTTGAAAAAATTTTGTCTGCTGAAAAAAAGGAGCTTGTTGAACACGTTGTACTTATTTTAAATTATGAATATTTCAACAACGGGATCAATGTTTTAGATGCGGATTTAATTAATCAAGATTTGGTTAAATAATTACATTAATTTTTGCATTTTGTAAGGTGTTAAATTTAAGTTATTAAACAATCTTATTCGTAACTACATGTTTAAAATTGCTAATTAGCAGTTCTATTTTAAATGTTTTTAAAACTATTTTTTGCTGTTTTTTGAAATAAAATTAAAATATATTCAACAGTTATAGTATAGTATCCTTGAGAATAATTAATAAAACATATAAATGAAGTATATTAAAAATATTAACGATTAACAAATATTTTATATTACCTTGTTCATATTATTGAAAGAATTTAACGGGAGGAGTAGTATGGCAATTAAAATTAGTGACTTGTTGAACAAAAAAATATACACTACGGATGCTATATACGTTGGTAAAGTTTACGACGCCATGGTTGATACTGATAAGGCTGCAATAAGCGGTATTGTTATTACAGATGTTTCAAGCGGATGCTTAAGCGAAAATATCGATGATCCTACGAAAAAAGTAGTATTGCCATTTAATTTAATTTCTGCAATAGGAAATATTATTTTAATAAAGCCTCCAATCACGGGCAGATTTTAATTAATTAACCAAGTCGAGATTAAGATGTTGAAAATAGGTTTAGTGGGATGTGGAGCAATTGCTTCACTAATCACCAAGGCTTTGATGTCGGATAGACTTAACAAAGCAACAGTTCTGGCTTTTTACGATGGAAATTTGGAAAAGGCGGAAAAACTCGCGAAGGAAACCGGAGCTGATTTTTGTAAATCTCTCGATGAACTGGTTTCAAAAGACCTTGATTTAATTGTAGAATGTGCTTCAGTAACTGCTGTCGAAGATACGGTTATAAAATCACTTAATAACAATAAAGATGTTATAGTGATGAGTGTAGGTGCATTTGTAGATAAAGATTTATTTATAAAGCTGTATAAACTTGCAGAAAAACTTGGGAAAAAAATATACATACCCTCAGGCGCAGTTGCAGGAATAGATGCTGTAAAATCCGGGTCTCTCGGTAAAATTTCAGAAGTTACCCTGACTACAACAAAACCTGTTCACGGCTTAAAGAGTGCGCTTGAAGAACAGGGGGTAAACACCGATGAAATAAAAGAGCCAAGAGTAGTTTTTGAAGGAACTGTTTTTGAAGCAATTTCAAAATTTCCGCAAAACATCAACGTTTCAGTCGTTTTATCCCTTGCATCGAGGTACCCTGCAAAAGTAAAAATTATTGCAGACCCAAATGCAGTTGTAAACAGGCACGAAATTTTGGTTAAAGGCTCAATTGGAACTATAAAAACGTGTGTAGAAAATAACCCTTGTAGAGACAATCCAAAAACATCTGCACTTGCAGCATATTCGGTTATTCGATTGATAAAGGACCTTTCTGAACCTGTAAGAATCGGAACCTAAAATTATTTTTTTAAAATTTTAAAAAAAGAAATTTTTAATTTTTTTTATTAATTTTAATTTTATTTAATTTTTGAAACACCAATGACTCTAACTTTTGCACTTCCATCCAACATCACGAAAGTGTCTCCCTTTTCAAAAGCAACTGGTTTTAATAATTTTAATTTTAGTTTGTTTCCATCTTTTTCTTCAATTTTACAGCTTATGGTTTGAAGACCGGTAATTATCTGGTAACTTTCGCCAGCTGCAACTTCTTTATTCATGTATGGATTCCATCTCATTTCAAGTTCAATTACATCAGAAACGTTTAATTCACCGTTTGAAAGAATCATACCTCTATCTAAATCTTCGACGCTGACTCCTTTTAATGAAAGGCCAACTCTTGAATTTATCCCAGCTTCTTTTACGTCTCTATCATGTACTTGAATACTTTTTACCATTGCTTTATTGTTTGTCGGGTATATCCTTAAATTATCATGTATTGAAACTGTTCCTTTGTCTACTTTTCCAAGGATTACTGTTCCAACACTTCTTACTGAAAAAAAGTGATCTATTGGCACCTTTACAAATTCCTTGCTTTTTTCAACTTCTGGAAGCAAAACCATTTTTTCTCTAATCTGGATATAGTCTTTTTCTAAAATTTCGAAGTTTTTCATCGAAGTATTTGCAATAATTCCCTTTAACTGTTCAACATCAACGTATTCGCCAACTACAAAAAATCCACGACTTACGCCAAACATGTCGAGAGTTAAAAGTGTTTCCCCGATTTCAGGTTTTATTTCGTCAATAAAGACAAGTGCATAGTCAAGCATATTTATTGTATAAATTAAAGGCTGGATTTTTTCAGGGTACCGTGTAGGCTCGACAAATACTGAAGAATCGTCACCATTTTTGTAATTGTAGAGTGTAATGTCAGTAGACGTTCCTTTTTTTGCGATGTTTTTCCCGGCATCTTCAAAGTCTCCAAATAGCCCTATTGTAACATTTTTCATAAATTTCACCATGTTTCCATTCAAACTGTTTCATAAGTAGGTGCTTTTAGGTATATAATAGATACTATTCTTCAAAAGAGTACTGTATGATTATTTTTTTAATTTTAAAATCGATAGTTTATAAAAAATTTTTAGAAATTGTTATTTTAAAATATTTCGGATAATAATTTATACATATAATTTTGAGTTCAATCCGATTAAATACATTTATTTTTATTTTGTTAATGGGTCGTTTCGACCTGTTGAAATATTATAATATGTCCCAATACCTCTTGAAAGCCATAAAAAAATTGTAAAACATACAAACGAATTTATATAAAGCGCAGGAATCCAAAATATCTGCCAACTCAAAAAATTCGGGTCAGTTATTAAATTTGGATTTGCTACAACTTTATCAATAACTAATTCAATGAGGTAACTTATCAATAATTCAAATACACTGTATATACCTATTAAAAGAAATGAAGCGACTAAATAATTAATATATTCTTTAGAATACCGTTTAAAAGACTTTTTAACGTTAAAAAGCGCTAAAAATTTATTTTTTTCAATGTAATTCAATGTTCCAAGCGGTATATAAACCCACGAGAGAAACGAGCAAACATATGATAAATTCGAAAGAATGCCCAAATCAGGTAAATTTAGAACGATTTGCGCAAGTAATATCATGTAAAAAGGACTTTGAAAAATTATTCCAAGTATAAAAAGTCCAATCGTGTAAATAACGCCGTATTTTAGTAACTCTAAAACACCCGTCCAGTCAGGTATATTTTGACCATTTATCGTATATTTTATGGTTTTAAGCCAGTAGCCGTTAATTAAAAATGTCAATAAAATGCTAAAAATAAAGAAAAATCCAAAAACTGCCCCAGATATAATTAAAAGTACATCAGTTGTTAAATTTAAGTTATTTTTAAAAATATCAATTAAAAAGTTTGATTCTGAGGTTATTGTGCTTCCGAGGATAACAAAAAAAGCAAACAAACTAAGAAAGCTGAATAATATGAAAATAGAACTTAAAAAATGCACCGTACTTCCAAAAATTAAGTTTTTTGGATTTGAAAAAACATCCAGGGCAGGATCTTTTATGTAGTTTGTATAAATTTCGTTTACTCTCATTTTAAAACCAAAAAACGGAAATGAAAGGATTTTAAATATTTTCATGGTACTTTCATCTTTTTGTTTAATTACTTTTTTACGATTTTATTATTAATATTTATTCACTTCTAAGGGCATCAACAGGTTTTAGTTTTGACGCGTTGTATGCAGGAACTGCGCCTGCTAAAATGCCCGCACCTATTGAAACGACCAATGCAACGACAACTGCCCTGATACTCACATACAATTCAAAAGGTGTTCCAAACCTCAGTGCTATTACATAGGTAATAACCTGTGTAATCAAAACTCCTATTAAAAGGCCTAAAAATCCTCCTGCAAGGCCAATAAGTCCAGAATTAAACAGGAACAGTAATAATATATCCTCGTTTTTTGCCCCGATTGCTTTCATGATACCTATCTCTTTTGTTTTTTCTAAAACTGCCGTGAACATGGTATTTGAAATTCCAAATGCTCCAACTATCAGGGAAATTCCTGCAATAAATGATAGAAACAGGGTTATTCCACCAATAATGGATTGGGAACTTTCAATAAATGATTTTGCAGAAGATATGTAGAAATCTTGATTTTTTTCAGTAACGTGTCTTGAAGTTCTCAGTTTCTGTTCAATATCCTGAACTGCTGCATCGGTATCTACGTTTTCTTTTAATTTAATTTGCAAGCTGTCATACGTTCCACGTTCTTTGGGCACGCTGTAGTCTGAATCCTGTTCAATGTCGTAGACAGAGTCTAATGGGGCGTAAATTCCTCCAGAAAATAAACTTGCAAGTCCATTTGAATCGTTATCAAGTATTCCAATGACTCTGAATGATTTATTTCCAATTTTTATAATCTGGTTGATATTTATTTTACGGTTAAATTCTTCATTTGCAAGGTAATTACTGATTACAACAACATTTTTATCGCCGGGCTGTAGCATTCTTCCAATTTCAACTTTTTCTTGTGTTATTTTTGGCCAGACTGCTGGATCAACTCCAGTTATCTGCGAATACGATTCTTTATCCCCATAAGAAATCTTTGAATAAGTAGTTACTCGTTTGTCAACGTATTCAACCGAAGGTATCCCTTTGATTACAAGTACATCCGTTTTTGTTAGTTCTGGTGTTTTGCTGCTTGTTTCAGTCGTTATCGCGTATACGGAAATTACATCTCCACCAAGTTTTTCAAGTTCATGTGTTACTTGCTTTTCCATTAATTCTCCTGCCGAGATTATCGTAATTACCGATGCAACCGCAACCACTACGCCGATAATAGTAATCCAGCTCCTTAATTTACTCCCCTTTACCATATTAAAGGCAAGTTTAAAAATTTTTGAGGGTTTCATAACTCAGTCCCTCTTATTCTTTTTTAGTAGATTTGATTTTTTTGAGAATTTTACGGATTATGAATATACCTAAAATTAATATTGCAATTATAACTATTCCTGCCATTATTAAATATCCTGTAAATCCGCCGTTTCCGGAATCAGACTGGGTAAGGTATGTAAATGCTACATTTGAGTTCGAAACAAGGATTTCTTTTTCTACTATTTTTCTATTTCCTTCATTTGACGTGTAGTATGCTTCAACTTTAATTGGAATTTCAGACTGGTTTGAACTGTCTGGTAAGAGGTTAAAACTTGCATAGGTATAATCTCCAGCATCCAAATTTCCAATTATTGCATTATTTGACCCAATTATAGTCCAGCCGTCTTGTTTTGGGATATACATCGATACAGATTTTGTATCACTGTTTCCAACGTTCATTATTGAAAACGTATAAGAACTGCCTAAATTTTCTGAAAATGCTATTTCAAAATCCGCCTTTTCTAAAATGTGAATACCTGCATCCTGGATAACATTTTTTTCAGAGCTGTTGATTGTATCCTCGTAGTTTAAGTACATATTTATCTTGTATAATCCTGGTTCTATGTCTGAACCTGCCATAACATCGTAATCTAAATTTACAGCCTGGTTTACACCAATATATTTTACAAATCTTGTATTTCCAGAACCAAGTGGCAGTATTTTATTTTCTGGTGTATCCCACGAAAATGTTAAATCTTTTAATGGCGCAGAACCTGCATTTTTTATGGTAAACGTGAGTTTGGAGTTTTCTCCAGGGTTTAATTCTGAGGTGCTGAGCATAACTTCTGCATTTTCTTTATTTCCAACATCTATTGTTAATTCGGTTTTATAACCTGTTTTAGTTAAATCTCCTTTTTTATAAAGTAATACTTTTAAAGGATAGTTTCCAGAGGTTACTTCTTCATTTACACGTAATTTAAATGCTGTAATAATTACTTCTTTATCATCGTCTTGGTATTTATCTAAAAAGCCAATTTCTTTGGATAACTCCTCACCGGCAACTTTTTGGAATGGGTATGAAGGATCAATTTCTAATATGTATTCTCCAGCAGATTTTCCGCCTTCATTTTTAACGCCGATTCTAACTTCAAAAATGTCTCCGCCAACTGCGGGAGTCGGGTCCTGATTTACAAGATTAATAGAAACTAACGAAATGTCTGAAATTGATGTTTCTGCGTAAACTGGTGCTATTGCTACTGAAAGTAACATTAAAAGTGTTATTAGGGATATTATTATTTTTTTAAAGCTCATTTACTCACCATTAGAATTTAAACAGTTTTTTATTTTTTTCAAAGTAAAATATTACGCAAATATTAAAAATCAGAAGAAATACGTATTTTAAGAAGGTTAGTGCATAAAGTATTTCTGCAGAGCTGTTTAAACTATACAATACGTGATAATTATCGATTAAACTATAAATTACTTCATTTAACGGGTATTTCATTTCATAAACCATCTGAATAATTATCGAAAAGTTCAGTAGCCCCTGAAAAAACATCCAGCTTACAACTAATTCAAGTGCGTACAACTTTCTGTCACTAATTCCAAGCAAAATTACTGCCCAAAGAATACATAGCAATCCTCCAACAATTTTTGAAAATATTCCCTGGAGTAGTAATGTTCCAAACAGTAATTTACCATCAAAAATCGAATAAACTGCCAGTAAAATGTTGATGATAAATATTATGTAGATAAATCTCATCAAAAATGGTAGTCTGGTTCGATCAACGATTTTAATATTCATAATTTCCCTAATACTCGATTATTTCTTTATTTTTTTCGATATTTACGATAGTCCCGTCTTTTAATTCTACAACCGTGTTTGCAGCTTTTGCAAGATTCATGTCGTGTGTAATCATGATGATGGTATTTTTGTTTTCTTTCCAGAGCTTTTGAAGGATTGCAATGACTTCTTTTCCAGTTTTACTATCAAGAGCTCCTGTTGGTTCATCGGCCAAAATAATCTCCGGTTTACATGCAAGAGCTCTTGCGATAGAAACCCTTTGCTGCTGACCTCCAGAAAGCTGTGAAGGCCTGTTATTTATCCGGTCTGACAATCCAACAAGTTTTAAAACAGCTTCAGCTCTTTTTTTGGCCTCACTATCATTAACTTCTTGAAATTGTAGTGGCAGCATTACATTTTCGAGTGCAGTCATGCTTGGAATCAGGTTATACTGTTGAAATATAAATCCAATCGATTCACCACGCAGTTTGGATAGTTTAGATTCACTGAGTTTTGAAATATCGTTTGATTTTAATATGACAGTTCCTTTTGTTGGAATATCAAGACAACCGACCATATTCATCATTGTTGACTTTCCAGAACCTGAAGCACCAACGATTGCAACGAAATCACCTTTTTCAATATCCAATGAAACATTTTTCAGCGCCTGAACTTCAAAATCGCCCATTGGATAGATTTTCCAGACATTTTTAAGTGATATTATCGTTTCCATGGTTTTCACAAAAATTATTAATTAGTAAACAGTACTGTGTATTAAACAGTAGTATAAATAATTAACTACCAACAATAGTCAAAAAAATTTTTAAAAAATAGAAAAGTTAAATCACTAAAAAATAATTAAAAAAGTTTTAAGAGGTATTTTGAGTTAATTATCCATTTACAATGTCTAAATTTAATTTTAAATACCAGAGTACCCCATTATGGAATAATTTTGTAATGTATACTGATAATACCATTGTAGCGATTCCAGATACGGCAGTTATCATTCCAACAAGTGCGTAAACAATGCTTGATGCAGGAATTACTTCAAACTGCGGAATTAGTAGTTTTACAAATGGTTCAAAGATGAAATAGTGGGGGACTACCAATTGAAATACAGGTTCAAGAACCATCATGGAACCGGCAACTGTAACTGCAACGCTTCCTGTAAACAGGATTAATAGAAACAGCAATACGCAGGCTAACGGCCCAATAATAAATAATATATTGAACATTACAAGTGCACTACATGCTACGATTTTTTTTAAAAATACATTTTTAGGTTTTTCAAAATCAAAAGATTCTAAAACCTGTTCTGGATTACCTAATGATTTAGATATTTCTTCCTCGCTTCTTCCTTCAAGAGCTCCATTTTCGAAATATTCATTATAATCATAGAGTATGTCTTGTTTTTCCGATTCTGGAATGCTTTTTAATGTTTCAGACAGTTTATATAAATATTCTTCTTTATTCATCTTTAACACCGGAATTAATCAACTTATTTACCTTTTTTGAAAATTCTATCCATTCTTCAGCCTGAATTTCTCTAATTTCCCTGCCCCTTTCAGTAATTTTATAATATTTTCGTGGCGGCCCACTACTTGATTCCATTAAATACGTGGTTAAAAGTCCGTCAGCCTTTAACCTCCTTAATAATGGATATATGGTACCTTCAGATATCGAGATACTTTTTGAAATTTCATTTATCAGCTCGTACCCGTAATAATCCCTTTTATCAAGCAATGTGAGTACACAGAGCTCTAAAACCCCTTTTTTAAATTGGACATCCATCAGTACCACAAAATTGTTTTAAGTACTGTATATTACCAGATACTATATATTATTATTGATAATACGGTAATTTTTTAAAAGTTTTGTTGAATTTACTTTAAAAATTGAGAAATTAATCTAAAAAAGAAAGAATATGTTATTTTACTGGATTTTGTTGAAATATTCAAAGACGTATGCGAACATACCGTAAAATTGATATCCTGACCCCTTCGAACATGATCGAATAAATGAATTAATCAATTATTAAAAACAGATAATACCTATACAATTGTTTTAAGGGAAATTGGACTTGAAAATAGTCTAAGAAGTAAAAATGGCGTGTAAATTTATAAATGGGAATGGTTTAATCAATCAGTGTATTGCAAAAATTTTTGATGAAGCGTATTTTATTATGTCTGGAATTTCAGTAAAAATAAAATAGTTTTGTTAAATAAAAAAGAAAGATATTTTTTAAAAATACCTTGAATAGCATAAATAGAGATAATCTCCGCCAGCTCCTTTATTTAAATCGTAATCAATTTTTTCATACCCGTAAGGTGCGTTTGCGTTTTTACCGTTGATAACTATCACGCTTCTTATCGGGTTTTTATCTTTTCGTCTTGAATATGCAAAATAAATGTATTTTCCACCAGCTTTATGGTTTAAATCCACGTTTATTTTGGTGTATCCATTTGGCGCGTTTGCGTTTTTACCATTAAGTACAATGATATCGGTAATTGGGGTCGTGGTATCAAGACCTTCTTTGTAACAGAGATATATGTATTTTCCACCTGCTCCTTTATTTAAATCCATATCGACTTTTTTAAATCCATATGGTGGTGCAGCACCGCCCCTGTCAGA
Organism: Methanococcus mangrovi; assembly: GCF_054506835.1. Classification (NCBI taxonomy): domain Archaea; kingdom Methanobacteriati; phylum Methanobacteriota; class Methanococci; order Methanococcales; family Methanococcaceae; genus Methanococcus; species Methanococcus mangrovi. The sequence goes on from NZ_CP197114.1 coordinate 699,637, forward strand.
TTCAATTACTGAAAGGTTGGTTATACAGTATTGGCTGTAGTGAACTGTTTTTTTCTCGGCATATGCGGAAAATGCCTGCTTTAATTCATTTTTTCGAGTTACACGACTGCATAATTCCCATATTGGAACGAGGCTGTTATCCGTAAAACCTGAAAATACTGGGTAATCAATTATTGATTCAATCCATTTGTCATAATTTCCAGACTGGTTAATGTAGTGCCCATATTCTGGTTTTCCACCAAGAACTTCTGTTTTGGTCGTAGAATTTGAATCAAACTGCTTTATATGTTGTTCGTACTGTGTTTTTTCACTTGCAGAAATTGAATTTACAAAGCTTTTATAAGACATTTTAGCAGTTATTTCAACGTTAATATCTTGATTAAGCGTTTTTTTATTTACTGATGAGTTATATGCACAGCGAGCCCCTACTACAATTTCTTGTAGGTAGTATGCACCATATTTTTCAAAAAGGGCTTCGGGATTCATTTTTCCATTTAAATCCCTGTTGAATTCGGAATCTAATAATGACTTGGTTTTCAAGTCTGTTTTGGAGGGTAGTGCAATTATCCATTTTTTAACTTCGTCATTTACCGTAGAATATTCATATTCTGACCTTTGAAGTGTTGATTTGTCAAAAGAAGCATCAATTGAGCCTTGGAAAAATCCGTAGTTTCCGCTAACACCAACGCTTGTTTTCAGTCTTTCGGAATATTCTTTAAGTGTTTTTCCAAAAGTGGAATCAAAAATACCCTGCATTACCTCAGTGTAACGGACAACATTTGGAATGAGGAATCTTTTTCCCTCCACAATAATTTCTTTTTGGGTTCCAAGGTCAAAAAGTCTTGATTTTACACTTTTTGGGTTTGCATATTCGCCAAAAATATCGTAACCAGAACCAAGTGCATCAAGACCAGGTAATTCATCAATAGTGTTTGCAAAAGTCATATTTTTTGTCATTTAACCCCTCCACAAGTTTCAGATTTTTAGAGTTTTAGTTTTCAACATAAAAACTTTTTTTTAAGACCTTAATTAAAATTAACTTGTGTTTGGAAGACTAATTCTTTATTTTAAAATTTCAAGAAGTTAAACCAATATTAAAAAAATCCGTACCCTTAATAATATTTAGATTGAATTAACCCCAACTAAACAATAAATATAGGAGGTTACAAATATCCTCTGTTAATTAAAAAAGGGGTTTATCAATGCACCAGAAGAATATTGCACGTTTTAAAAACAAGTCTGATAAAAATAACAATAATTCCGAGATGATTCTGTCTAAAAGTGAAGATTTACTTCCCGCAATCCGATATTTAATAGGCGACGATTCACAATATGCATTTTATAGAAAGTCAAAAATTTCAAGAAAAATGGTTCACAGGATATACACCGATGATAACTATAAAATGAGGTCAGACGTTTTAATAAAAATTATAAATGCGCTTGGAAAAGAATTAATCATTCGATAATATGTACAGGTTACTTTTTTTAGGCAATCTTTACTGAAACAAAGCTTTTTTCAAGTTAAACGCGCTGAAAAAACAATCCGTAGTCATTTTCATATTTTTATCATTTTTAAATTTTAAACACGTAAAATCAACGAAAATTTAAATTTTTAAATATATTGTACATTATTTTCGTTTTTAAAATATAATCTTTTGAATTTTTAAAAAAACTTAAATTTTTATCCTGTAATTTGTTAGCATAGTCATTTTCGGTTTGATTCATTTAGAAAATTAAATTTAATACCCCTTATGTATGTTAATTCGGATTAATTCAAAAAATCAGGCAAAGGGGAAATTAAAATGTTTAATCCAAAAATTCTAATAATCTCAACGATATTTTTGATAATTTTTTCAGGCTGTATTGATAGAAATGCAGGACCTGAGAACCGGGTTTTGACTGTTGGCGTATGTAGCGACCTTGCACCAACTTCATACATTGAAGATGGTAATTTAAAAGGTTTTGAAGTGGAGTTAATATATGAAATATCAAAAAGACTTGATTTAAAACCTGAATTTGTAATATACTCATTTTCAGGAGTGCTTGGTGCGGTTTCTGAAAATAACGTCGACTGCGGGATCGGGTATATTGGTAAAACTCCAAAAAGGCAGCTCGAAATGGATTTTTCAAGGCCTTATGCGTATACCTACTCAACAATACTTGTTAAGTCAGGCAGCACATGTATGGGAATTAAATGCCTCGAAGGTAAGACCATAGGTGTTTTAAAAGATTCAATAGAAGAAGAATGGTTAAAATCGCTTTCAAAATCCATGGATTTTAATATTGTAAGTTATGAAAACCAAAAAGACATACATGATAATTTGTTATCTGATAAAATTGATTCTGAAGTGACTGATGAAATTACTTCAAAGTATTTAATCCAAAAATACAGTTCGGAATTAAAGATTGTAGGGGATAAATTTGATATTATCTATGTTGCAATCGCAATTAATAAAAACAATCCTGAACTAAAAAAATCGATTGATAACGCACTTCTTGAAATGGAACATGACGGTTCGCTTGTTCAATTGAAAGAAAAATGGAATATTGACTGAATACATTAATTTAAATTTTTTTAAATACTATTTTTTTTAGAAATTTTTAAAATATAAAATGTCCATAAATCAATTTTAAAATAAAACCCATATCAAAAACGACATATATTATGAAAAATACCCTTTATATTGGTTTTTAATTTGGATGAGGGAGATTATGGACATTAAAGGAAAATATCAATTATGGGATGAATTTCTTCAAAGATGGCCTGTTGAAAAAGTAAAAAACATGGACTTAGAACATTACGCAAATTTAACTTCTGAATCTACTGACTATTTTTATTACTGGATTGAATCAAAAACTGAGGACCTCGGAAGTGTTTGGGGAGGCTCGGCATTTAAATTTGGAATATTTCGAAGAAGTAATTTAGAACCAAAAAGTAACGATATACAACGCATGTATTCTGAAAAATACGGCTGGTACAAAAAATACGGAAAAACTGAAGAAGAAGCCTTTCAAAAAGTCAAAAGTATAGTTGTAGATATAATCGAAAAATCAAGAGAAGGAAAATTTGATGAAATCGATTCAATTGATTTTGGGGAATCTGTAAAATGGAAAATTGCGTTTTTATACCAAAATCGGAACAATATTAAGATACTTCCAATATGTTCAAGGGAAAAATTAGCAAGTTCAATAGATATAAGCCCTAAAAATAAATCAACTTATGAAATCCACGATTATGCATTAAAAGAAAAGCCTGAAAACATGGACATTTTTGAATATTCTGAAATTTTAGAAAGTAGGTTTAATAAATCGGGTAAAAATGAGAATACTGGCGTGGAAGAACCTGAACAAATTATTAAATCAGAAAATAAAAAATTACCGTTAAACACAATATTTTACGGCCCTCCTGGAACTGGAAAAACGTATTCTATAATTGAAAAAGCGGTTGAAATAATCGATGGAGACATTTCAAATAAGTCAAGAGAAGATTTAGTAAAAAGATACGAAGAATTAAAAGATAAAGGCCAGGTTGAATTTATAACATTTCACCAATCGTATTCTTATGAAGATTTTATCGAAGGGATTAAACCCGTTTTGGAAAATTTAGATAATAACTCTATTGAATACCAAATAGAAGATGGAATTTTTAAAACATTGTGTTTAAAAGCAAAAACAACGAAATCTAACGTGGTTACAGGTTATAACTTTGATGAAACCAAGTCAGATGTATTCAAACTTTCTTTGGGTGATGTATCCATCGATGCAGACCCTATTTTTAGATACTGCCTTGAAAATGAAGTTATTGCATTAGGTTGGGGAGAAGATATTGATTTTAGCAAAAATACCTCATCAGATGCAATAAAGAAATTACACGATGCAAAATATCCGCAATATGCTTCTTTTGGATCAACTGCTGTTGATAGATTTATTAATGCAATGAAAAAAGGAGATATTGTAGTAATTACCCATGGAAACCGTAAATTTAAAGCAATATGTCAAATTATTGGCGATTACGAATACCGTAAGGATCCTGAGATAAGATACTATCAGTTTAGAAAGGTAAAATGGCTTTGGGTAGCTGATGAACCAGTTCCTGTTTCACAAATCCTAAAAGAAAAGAATTTTTCACAAAAATCAATATATAAATTTTCAAAAGAAGATTTAATTCTTGAAAATCTTAAAGACCTCATTTCTAACAATTCAAAACCAAACGAAAATAGATTAAACGAAAGAAATTACGTCCTGATAATAGATGAAATAAACCGTGGAAACATTTCTAAAATATTTGGTGAATTAATTACATTGATTGAAGATGATAAAAGGCTTGGAACCAAAAATCAGATAACAACAACTCTTCCTTATTCCAAAGAGTCTTTTGGAGTTCCAAAAAACCTCTATTTATTAGGTACAATGAATACTGCGGACAGGTCAATTGCTTTGATGGACACTGCACTTAGAAGAAGGTTCCATTTTGAAGAATTAATGCCGGATCCAAAATTACTCGATGGAATTATTGTAAAAGGAATAAATTTAAAACAGATGCTTGAAAAATTGAACGAAAGAGTTGAATTTTTATACGATAGAGATCACGAAATCGGCCATGCATATTTCCTGCCTTTAAAAAATATTGAAAATGAAGAAGAACAGTTTAAAATACTTTGCCAAATCTTTAAAAATAAAATAATTCCGCTTTTACAGGAGTATTTTTACGATAATTACGAAAAAATACAGATTGTATTAGGGGATCACTTCAGACAATTGAATAAAATGGAAGAAACCGAAAATTACGAAGATATTCCAGTTAGATTTATTCAAAGTAAAAAATTCAAAGAAAATTCAGTGATTGGCTTTGATCATGAAGAATATGAAGATTTGGTAACTTACAGAATAAATCCAGATCTTTGTATTGGAAATATAACTCCTGAAACGTTTAAAAAGATTTATGAAAATATTGATTTTCGATTTAAGGACTGATTATCGATGAATAATCAGTTTACCCTCACAGAATTTGGAATTATCGTAAAAGGAAATGAAAATAGACAGTATGATAATTATATTTCATTGAAAGAATCGCTATTTAATGATTTAAAAACCTTTATTTTGCAGAATAAAGATAAAAATACGGATGAATTTTTAACTATTGCTTACAAAAAGAATTACGGGGAAGTTTTACAGGCTAAAAACTACGTTGGAATAATCCAGATGAAAAATGGAATAACTATTGAAATTTTACCAAAAATTTACGGTAAAAGTAAAGATTTGAGCGTTAGCGATACGAGAAAACTCTTTTTAAAAATGCTAAAAACATTGAAAGATTCCCCCTTTAAGAAATTTGATCTTTCAAACTTGAAAACAGACAGAATGCCGATAAATGAAATATTTATAACCATGTTTTTAGACGAACTTTCGGTTTTGATTAAACGGGGTTTAAAATCAGATTACATTGAAACACAAAAGAATTTGACGGTTTTAAAGGGAAAATTGAAATTCAAAAAGCATATTAAACATAATTTAATCCATAAAGAGAGATTTTTTGTTGAATTTGACGAATTTATAAAAGATATGCCTGAAAACAGAATCATAAAATCTACCCTAAAAGAACTTTCGAAAAGATCAAAATCAGGAAAAAATTTAAAAAATATTTCCGAATACAGTTTTGTTTTTGATGAAATTTCCGAATCTAAAAACATTGAAAAAGATTTTAACGCTTGTAAATCTGGAAGATTAATGGTAGATTATGAAAATATACTTCTTTGGTGCAGGGTATTTTTGAAAAATGAAAGTTTTATTAATTTCAAAGGTTCAAATGTCGCATTTGCACTACTTTATCCAATGGAAAAGATATTTGAGAGTTATTTAACATATAAACTTAAAAAATCTGGGAAATTCAGTTATGTAAAAGCACAAGATTCAAGATTTTTCCTTGTAAAAGAAGATCTTAAAAAAATGTTTAAACTAAAACCTGATCTTTATGCAGAAAAAGATGAAACAATCTATTTAATAGATGCAAAATGGAAAATAATTGACATAAATTCGCCAAATTATGGAATTTCTCAAGGGGATATGTATCAGCTGCTTTCGTACGCTAAAATTTATGAAAATAATTGCAAAAAACATGTGAAAATGGCCTTGGTTTATCCGAAAACGGATAAATTTTTAGAAGAAGTAAATTTTGAATATTTCGATGAAAAAAGTGTTTTATTGAAGATTTGGCCGTTTGAACTGGTTTGAAATGATTTTATAGTATATTCTTATAATGTGGTAGGTTATGACTGAAAATAAAATGGATATTATATTCAAAATATAGAAAAATGTGCAAGAATGATATACGCTATTGCTATTTTTTCGTATATTTGAACTGATTTTTTAACAGGGCTTGCATTTTTAATGTTTGCAGCTTGCTCAGTTGTAATATTAGAACGAGCACATAGATTGCAAGGATTGAAAAATAGGATGGGTATTTATATAATATTCGTGTTTGGAGTGTTACTGCTTAAGTACGCATATTCTATGAGGATTATACTATAACTTAAAATTATAAATTAAGTTTTAGTTTTAATTTATTATAAAATGAATTGCAGCGCACTGTCCCGGATAACTCATAAGCTGAATTACTGAGCTGTATGTCACAGTAGAATTTATTGAAACATTTTTTAAGTCTCCCGAAACCAACGTATCGTTAGTAACAGTTACATAGCAGAGACTGTTTTTTCCTTCAACTAAAAATCTTTTATACCCATTTACTTCGCTAATTTCAGTAACTGTTCCAGAAGTTACAAATTCCGGAGGGTAGTAAATTACCGATGATGCAGTTAAGATTGGTGGAATGGACTTTGTCATGATGCCAGAATAGTTAATTTCAACCAACCCTCCGGCAGAGATATTGGTGCTATCACAGAGGTTTGGGAAATTGATATCCACATTTTCAGGCACATTTACAATGTATTCACCATTGTTATTAGTTATTGTCAGCCTGTACTCCCCATTTATAACTTCAACGGAGTTTATGATTCCAAAAATCAGTTCCGATCCATATTTAGAATCGTCTGCTACATTGTTGTTCTGTTCTGAATTTTTCTGGAAAATTACAAAACTTGCAGCAGTTATACATAAAATAATTGCTAAAATTGCAATTATACTACATGTTTTAAATTTCATAGTTCACCTCAAAAGCATATCTGCTTTATAATTAGCTTGAATTTTAAAAATATAAAAACGCGGATTTTGTTCGCACATGGCCGAACGATAATTTAACTGTAATAACTTTTATCACCCATCACAATCAAAAAAATTTAAATTTTTTTAATTATATCTTTTAAATCAACAAATTTTCAAATTTAGCTTTTTTAAAATTTAAATTGGTATTCTCATTATTATTTTACAGATATTGTCTTATTTTTTCAAAATGTATATGACCACTGCATACATAACTAAGCAATATTAACACGCAGGTTTGGACATTTTAATATTAAATTGATAAAAAGCATTTTTTTAAATAGTATCCCCTAAATAACTTATTACCATTATTTTTTCGAATATGGAGGGATATTCTTGAAAACTATATCATTATGTCCAGTATGTCTTGAAAAAATAGACGCAGAAGTATTTGAAGATGAAAACAGGATTTTAATTGAAAAAGAATGTCCTAATCATGGAAAATTTAGGGATATTTACTGGAACGATGTTGAATCGTATAAAAAATATCTTGAATACGACTATCTCGGAAATGGGATGAAAAATACAAATGTCGAGTTTAAAAACGGATGTCCTTTTGATTGCGGTTTATGTGGCAATCACAAATCTACAACAATACTTGCAAACATCGATGTAACAAACAGGTGTAATTTAAACTGCCCTGTATGCTTTGCAAACGCGAACAGGACAAAAATGGTGTACGAGCCATCTCTTGAAGAAATAAGAAAGATGATGGTTAATTTAAGAAATGAAGATATTCCATGCCCCGCAATACAGTTTGCAGGAGGGGAACCGACAGTTCGGGATGATTTACCTGAAATAATAAAAATGGCGAAAGAACTTGGATTTGTACACGTACAGGTAGCTACTAACGGGATAAAACTTAAAAATATTGAATATATTAAAAAATTAAAAGAATCCGGCCTATCAACAATTTACCTGCAGTTTGATGGGGTAACCGAAAAGCCATATTTAGCAGCACGAAATAGAAATCTCCTTCCATTAAAATTAAAAGTTATAGAAAATTGTGAAAAAGCGGATTTTAACAGTGTTTCCCTTGTTCCAACCCTTTTAAAAGGTGTAAATCATGACCAGATTGGTGATATACTTAGATTTGCAGTCGAACACCGGAACGTTGTAAGAAATGTAAATTTTCAGCCTGTATCATTTACGGGAAGAATTGATGAAACTAAAAGGTTAGAACAGAGGATAACTATTCCAGATTTTGTCCATTATGCGGAAGAACAGACTTTTGGAGAAATTTCAAAAGAAGATTTCTACCCGATACCTTTTGTAGTACCGTTTTCAATATCTGCTGAAATCTGGGAAAATCAGCCCGTAATAAAATTAAGTTCCCATCCCCACTGCGGGGTTGCAACGTACTTGTTCATTGAAAATGGCAAAATACTGCCAATTACAAGATTTTTCGATGTAAAAGGATTTAGGGAACTGCTTGATAGTACATTTAATGAATATCTTGGTAAAAACGGTGAATTGAGCCACTTAGAAAAAGGAAAAGTAATTTTAAAAATATCAAAAGAGCTTCCAAGATTAATAGATTCCAAAAAAGTCCCCTCAGACGTGAAATTTAAAGAAACATTGGTAAAAATACTAAAAGGAGACCGGTCAGCTCTTTCAAAATTCCACTTCAACACGATTTTGACAAGCTGCATGCATTTTATGGACCCGTACAATTTTGATAGCAGGCGAGTCCAGCGCTGTTTGATACACTATGCACTACCCGATAATCGAATAATTCCATTCTGTACGTACAATACACTTTACAGAAAAGAACTAGAAGACAAATATTCAATACCTCTTGAAGAATGGAAAAATAAACATTAAATAAACTTTTTTAATTTTTTTAATTTTAACTTAAAATTCATATCAAAAAATTAATATTTTAAAAAGTTTATATTGTACTATGATTTCTTTTTACGGGGGATACTTTTGAGGATACTGTTAGATACAGACATCTTTATTCATGAAAAAGATGATTTTGAGAGTTCAACAATATTAAATGAATTATTCAAGTTGTTTGATAAAAAAGCTGCTGTTTTAATACATCCACTATCTATTGAAGGCACAACAAACGATAAAAGTGAAATACATCAATCTTTTTTAAAATTAATTTCGTACGATATTTTAGAAAATCCGCCATTATACCTGCAGGATTTAACATTTAATTCAATTATTGCGCAAAAAAATCAGAATAATGAACTTAACAGCCATCTTTTATATTCTGTTTATAAAAACGCTGTAAACTACCTTTTAACTGAAGATGCAAACCTTCACAAAAAAGCAGTTCAGTTAAACATCAAAGACCGGGTTTTATCAATCGATGAAGCGTTAGAATTTTTTAAAGAGTTTTATTCAATCAAAAAAAGACATAACGTCCCTCAAATTAAATTTCTCCCAATATATAAACTCGATGTAAATGACCCAATATATGATTCAGCTCGTAAAGACTATCCTGAATTTAACGAATGGTATTCCAAAAGTGCGATAGAGGGAATGAACTGTTGGTGCTACTTAAAAGATGAGCAGATTGGTGCGGTTTTAATATTTTCTGATGATGATTTTGATATTATCGATACTGAGCCGCCGCTACCTAAAAAAAGGCGATTTAAAATACATATTTTACAGTTTGACAACCAAAGCTACAATTTAGATGAAATACTCTTAAAAAAAGCGATAGATTACTGTGTTGATAATTCAATTGATGAAATGTATTTGAACCATTTTGTCTGCGATAAATACGATAATTTGATAAATTTGATAAATGAATATGGCTTTTTTAATATAGGTCAGAATAAACATGGCGAAAATGTATATTTCAAAGATTTAAAGCCTGATAACCGCCAGCTAATGTTTTGTAGCTATGATGAAATTTTTAAAAAATATTATCCCTTGTACTACGATGGAACACGTGTTAAAAAAATTATTGTCCCGATAAAACCTGAACACCACGAAAAACTCTTTACGGATTATAAAAAAAGAAATTCAATGACTCTTGATGAATATTTTGGAGATTCTGTAATTAAGGGGGACACTATCAAAAAAGCATATATCACGAATTCACGCGTGAAAAATCTTAAAAAAGGAGATATTTTACTATTTTATAGATCAGATGATTACAGGGAAATTACTTCGTTAGGTGTGTTAGATGAATTTAAAAAAGATTTAACAAGTCCTGAGGAAATTATAAACACTGTTGGAAATAAAACGGTTTATTCTGAAAAAGAGATTAAAGAGATAGCTAAAAAACCAGCAACTGTGATGATATTTAATATGCACTTTCATTTATCTAATCCTGTATCGTTTGATACTTTAAAAAAGAAAGAAATATTAAAAGGGCCGCCACAGACGATTACCGAGATTACTAATACGAGTTATGAAAAAATAAGATATTTAAGCAAAATTAATGAAAATATTACGATTCATTAATTTAAAATTTTTTTTAAAAAATATAAAAACATTTTTAAATTCTATATCTCTGACATATATATGTAATTTAGTTGGGGTGATTAAAGTTTATAATAACTAAAAATGATTTAAAAAGGATACCCCTTTTTAAATTATATTTCAAAATGGCGCAGAGGTAAATTATGATTAAGTTAATTTCTGACACCGTATTTGTAATTGCAATAATAATACTCTTAAAAACATGTTATAATGTTTATGAAGTTGCTATGGTACGTTATGAAAAATTTGCAGTTCGTTTATTGATTACAGTGATATTATGCACGATAACAAGTTTATCTTTGATACTACCCCTTTATTCGTTATTTTACTTAAAAATTCTACTTCCAGCAGTTCCTGTTGAATATGTAAAACTTCAAAGTGCAGTTATTATACTGGCATCTACCGTGATATGTCGATATACCACAATAAAAGCTAAAAATGCCGTAGTTGATTACGGTTTGAAAAAAGGAATAATTACAAACGGAAATAGATTGAATATACTCAAATAATACTTATCTTTTTTTGGCATGCATCGCAGCTATAAACTTACAACAATATCCGCTTATGGATATTCTGAAACTCCGTTCCACGCACCTACAACATATAATGGAGATAATTTAACGTACGATTCTAATGGAAACTTAATTGAAGACGGAGAGTTTACATATATCTATAACGATGCAAACCAGATACGTGAAGTAAGATACAAAGACAATAATTCACTGGTTGAAAAATACTGGTACGATTCAGAAGGTAGAAGAATCAAAAAAGAAAATTCCGCCGGAGAACTAACGTACTACATTAACAAATACTTCGAAATCGAAAATGGAACTGTAACTACATACTTCTTTAGAGATGACGAACGTGTTGCAAAACAGTCCGTTAACGGTACAGACTGGTATTTACCAGATCACTTGGGAAGTACAAACCTCCTCGTAAATGAAAACGGAAGCGAGGTCGAACGTACTGAATACTTCCCATATGGGCAGGTACAGTCTGGTGGAAATGAAAAGTACGGGTTTACCGGGCAGGAAAATGATGCGAATACTGGGCTCATGTATTATGGTGCAAGGTACTATTCACCAGAATACAGGATATTTATCCAGCCTGACACGATGTTGCCTAGTTTATACAACCCGCAGGCGTTGAACAGGTATTCTTATACATTAAATAATCCTGTGAAGTATACGGATCCTGATGGGCATGTTGTGCAAATAGTTGCCGCCGCATTAACTGCCGGAGCTCTCGCAACCTTAATATCGATTGGTACACAGGTGTATAATGCAGAGGGGGATTTCAGTCAGGTTTCATATTCTGAAGCTTTTGCAGTGGGTGCAGTTACCTCAGTAAGTGTTGCTGTTGGATGTATGGTAGCAGGTGCGGCAGTTGGGGCATTTGCGGTAGAGGGTACTTTAGAAGCCCTTGCAATATCTGAGGGAGTTGGTGCTGTAACTACAAACGTTTGCCAAGAGACTATAGAATATAGTTATGGAGTTGGTGATTCTGAATTCGACCTTACAGAAATAGGGGTGGAAAGTGGAAAAGACGTATTTGTTAGCTTATTCTGCAAGGGCGTGAAAATTGATGCAGGCACTACAAAATACGTAAATACTAAAGATAATGTAAAAACGGATACTTATAATCAGGCGTTAGATATGGGAAAAGAAGTAACTATACAAACAACTGCAAAAGTCATTATCAATGCCATTAGTGATTCTAACGACGATGATTCAGATAAAAAAAACAATGATAATATTTAAAGGGAATAATATTCCCTTCTTATATTATAACTATGGGGCGACATATTATGAATATAATAGCTATTATGGTGTTAGTGATACTACTATTGTCATTTAGAAAAGTATGTAGCAATATGGCTAATGATTTTTCAGGTTATGAAAATTCTCAGAATAATAAATTTATAGATATAACGCAGTCTTTCATACTCATATTTTACGCCATTTTATGGTTTGTATTTGTTGCATTTTTGGGCAAAGGACTTTCAACTTTTGAAGTATTTCAAAGCCAAATTCCTGAAGTTAAGATACTATGTATATTTATTCCTCCAAATATAGCAACGTATTTATTTTCAGTATTTGCAAGTAAGCAGGCTGTAAATTACGGTCTTAAAAAGGGATTAATTAAAAAGACAGATGTAAAAAAGAAAATTCTGCCGGAGAACTAACGTACTACATTAACAAGTACTTCGAAATCGAAAATGGAACTGTAACTACATACTTCTTTAGAGATGACGAACGTGTTGCAAAACAGTCTGTTAACGGTACAGACTGGTATTTACCAGATCACTTGGGAAGTACAAACCTCCTTGTAAATGAAAATGGAAACGAAGTTGAACGTACTGAATATTTCCCATATGGGCAGGTACAGTCTGGTGGAAGTGAAAAGTACGGATTTACTGGAAAAGAAAATGATGCGAATACCGGGCTCATGTACTACGGTGCAAGGTACTACTCACCAGAATACAGGATATTTATCCAGCCTGACACGATGTTGCCCGATCCATACAACCCACAAGCGCTGAACAGGTACGCATACACTTTGAATAATCCTGTGAAGTATACTGATCCTAGTGGTCACGTTGCACAAATCGTTATCCCTGCACTGGTTGCAGGAGCTGCTGCAGCCATTATTTCGACATATGTTCAATATACGGAAACAGGTCAAGTTTCCATAACTGAAGCTTTTGCAGTGGGTGCAGTTACCTCAGTAAGTGTTGCTGTTGGATGTATGGTAGCAGGTGCGGCAGTTGGGGCATTTGCGGTGGAGGGTACGTTAGAAGCCCTTGCAATATCTGAGGGAGTTGGTGCTGTAACTACAAACGTTTGCCAAGAGACTATGGAATATAGTTATGGGGTTGGTGATTCTGAATTTGACTTTGCAGAAATAGGGGTGGAAAGTGGAAAAGACGTTTTTGTTAGCGCCTTATTTCGAGGAGTGAAAATTGATACCAGCACTACAAAGTACGCAAATGATAATGTAAAAACGGATAATTATAATCAGAATTCAAATATCGTATTGAACGCTGTTGGAGAAGAAACTACAAAATCGCTTGTAGATGTCATAATTGCTTCTGAAAGCGGTAATTCGGATAAGAAAAAAGACAATACGGATTAAATGGGAATGATGTTCCCTTTTTATATTTATTATGTGGAGGTTAAGTATGAATTTAATCACTATTTTAGTTATATTATTGTCAGCATATACACTCAGGAAATTACTATATGGGGCATTTGACTTTCTTTCGAATTATGGCGATTCCAAATCTGATAATATTATATTCAGTATTTTGGCAGGCATAATAATTCTATGGGTTATTTCATTTGTATGTGTTTTTTGGGGTATATCAACATTATTCGCAAAAATGGGAATCGTTACTGGTGCACCCACAGATATCCAGTTAATCGTAGTTGGAATACTGGTAACTATTATATGGTATATACTTTCACGATTCATTACACAAATGGTTGTAAAATGCTGTTTTAAATCAGGATTAATCAAAAAACTCGACACAAAAGTAAAACGGTCAATATCTCTAAGATATGGGCCAACTAAATAGAACTGTTATCCTGAAAAGAGAATAACTAAAAAAAGGTAAACTAAATGATTTTGCCCCTACAAACAATTTCAATAAATGTCAGTTCTAACGTTATTACCAGTAACTAACAACGATCCTGCTTGATAATACTTACTAATTCTTTCACCCCCATAACTTAACACTTTCGAAATGATTACAGCAGACTCTAAACGGTAGGCGAAAATATGTCTAAACCGCTTTAGATTAAAATCATGCGAATACGCTAAGGAGCGACAGGTACAGTCCGGTGGAAGTGAAAAGTACGGGTTCACGGGACAGGAAAATGATGCTGACACCGGGCTCATGTATTATGGTGCAAGGTACTACTCACCAGAATACAGGATATTTATCCAGCCTGACACGATATTGCCTGATCCATACAACCCGCAAGCACTTAACAGGTATTCTTATACATTAAATAATCCTGTGAAGTATACGGACCCTAGTGGTCATTATGTCGAGAGTGCGTTGGATATTGCGTTTATTGCAATGGATGTAGCCATACTAATGCATGAAGGCATCACATTTTGGAATGTTGCAGCTCTTGCAGCTGATGGAATATGTCTTGCAGCCCCCATTGCTACAGGTGGCGGGATTGGAGTTCGGGCGGTTGAAGAGGCATTTAAGTTAAAAAAACTGGGTTATTCAAACAACTATATTCGTGCAGTTCTCGGTGGGCAGAATATCCTTAAATCCGTCAATAGGGGGGAAAATACAGTATGGCTTGCCGAAGGAACTTCAAAATGGGGTTGGAATCATATCGTCGAAAAGCATTTGGATACGGCGAAGAATCAATATGCAGATGCATTTGGGGATAAATATTCAGACTTGAATAACTGCAAAGATCTCATAATGGAAACAGTAGAAAAAGGAGACTGTTATGATTTAGGGGATGAGGTCGTATATATTATGAAAGTTAATGATAAAAAATCCCTAAAAGTGGCGGTCACCGATTATGGATCAATCACAACAGCTTACCCAATAAAAAATACAGAAGCAGAACAACTAAAAAACAAGTTAGGGGCGACATTAAATGAATAATGCTAAATTTCCAGCAAAACTAATAGAAATTGAATCATTTAGGGATGACCGTGGGCATCTTTTTGAACAATTCATAATTGTGGAAGCTGAAACCGGGGAACGGTTCGAAATACAGGATATACATCTACTTTGCGATAACGAAATGAAAAGTAAAATATTGGAACTTGATTTTCATATAAGTCAGCATTTTTCGGGAGATAACCTCGTTAAGCAGGATAATAAAGAAAAAAAGATAGTAGTTAAAAAAATGTATTCTGGAAATAAATATTTACTGGATTGCCCCACGTTTTACGGAGAAATTGTTGGAAGAATGGACGATCCAAGTGAACTCATAGTTGATGTTGGATCCGGTACTATAAACGTGTCGATAAATAAAAATGAAGTTGATAACTTTTTAATCGGAGATTACATCAAAATCAGGTCATCCATGGTCCAGTTATCTAAAGTACTATGATAAAAACACGTAGTAATTAAGTGCTATTCATTAACATTTGAATTTTTTCTTTTTTTATGAAATTACGTGAATATGGGTTTAACTTATCAACGCAGCGATAATATTTCGTTATGCATTACCCGACTGTGAAATATATAACAAAATATCGAATAAAATATATACTGGTGAGTGTTGCAGGTTATTTTATAGTATTAGCAAGTATTTTACGATATTTTAATTTATATTTATGGAAATATCCTAATTTTTTTAATTGTCGATGAACTGGCCATATTAAAAACTTGTATCGACTTAAAAAAGCAGTATTTTTTTGGAAATAAAAAAACTTTTGAAAACTTTTGAACTATAAGTCAAATTATTTAACGAATTTTGAGTTTTTTTAGTAAACGAGGGGATAATTAAACTAAGGGGTGACATACCGGTATAACGTAAATTGGTACCCATTTGTAACCAATTTTGTAAAATTTTTTTAAAAATAATCTGAAAACAAAATTAAATATTTAAAAAAGAAAGAAAAAGTTAGTATGGAACCGGAAGTCCCAATTCTTTTCTGTGAACGATTTCTTTATCGTTTTTCTCTTTTTTCTGGAGTGCAAGTTTTTGTACTAATTCAAGTCCTGGTTTTGTGTCTTCAATTGGTTTTGTTTCAATTGCTCCAGCTTCAATCATTTTGTTGATGTATTCTTCTCCTTTTGCAGTTCTAACAAATATTGTGCTCCATCCATCTGGGCTTCCGACTGAACCGGTTGAAATGTCTGCAAGTTCTGCCGTGTAGTCCATACATACGTGGCATGATTTTTGTTCGTACATGTGTGTGTCTTTCAAAGGAACTGCTTTTACATCGCCAGATTTTGAGTAAACCCAGAATTTACCTTTTCCAATATCTGTTTTTAAAACGTCTCCCATTCTAATTCCAGCGTACTGTTCAACAATTGCTTTCATTCCTTCGTAAGAGAAGTTTTCCATACAGAATATTCCCATTACAAGTGCAATTTTTGAGTCAGTGTGTCTAAAACCCATCGGGTATTTCATTAATTTTCGAATTGCTCGAACCTGACATGGAGTTCCAACGATTCCAACTTTTTCAAGTGCGTATTCCCTTACAGCATCTTTTAATACTGATACGTTTGGGGAAACGGTATATTTGGTTCCTGCAGCTTTAAGTACTTCTTCAGGAGTTGTAGCAATTTTAGGGGATGCTTTAAATCCTTTTTCAGTATTTGCAACAATTACTCCATCTAAAAGGCCGTTTTCTAAACCATATATGTAGGAAGCAGAAACTATTCCACCATCCTGTGATTTTTTAAGGATTGCTTTATCCGTGGCTCTTGCAGATATAGCTGTCTTATATGTTCCAAAAGGGTCCATAATTACACCTCTAAACTTAATTATTCGATTTTTTGAACTAATTGTGGGAATCTAACTCTTGGGCACTGGGCTCCACAAAGACCACATTTTATACAAAATTCGCTCATTATGTTTGGTTTTCCTTCGATCATTTCTATTGCTCGAACCTGACATGCTGCAGCGCAAGTTCCGCAACCCATACAAAGTGACATGTCTATAACGTTTTTAATTACATCGCATCCACATGCATCTTTTCCGTATTTTGCGATTTCTGCAAATGGTTCTAAATAGTCCATGTCGCCATTTAATGCAGCCATAATTAAGTTCACGATTGATTCTGTTGAAGGTGGACAGCCTGGAAGTGCTAAATCTACTTTAATTACATCACCAATTGGAACAAAAGAGGAATGTGCAGGCTGTGACATCTGACCTCCTCTTGCAAATCTGGTAACACCACCAGATGCTGCACAGGCACCAAGTGCTACAACAATTTTTGAATTTTTTCTTGTAGTTAAGATGTCGTCTACTGAGTGGTGGTCATCTAAACAGACACTTCCTTCAACGAGTGCAATGTCGATATTTTCTGGAATTTTTCTTTCAATTAATATTTTATCATCGGTTTCAGTAATTTCTGTCTTTTCGTCTGCGAGTGTTAAAGCATAAACTAATTCAACAGCTCCTAATATATCTAATAGCTTTTCATAAGTGTCTGCAAGGGAGATTAAGCATCCTGTACAACCACTCATGTGTATATGGGCAACTCTTACCACTATATCACCGTTATTCTTTTAATTCATCGATTATTAATGAAACAGCGCCATCTACCGCAGCATTTACTTCATCGGAAAGTTCGAGAAGAATGTCTGGTGCAGGCACATTTTTTTGCTGGCATCCAATAACTACAATTTTTACGCCGTAATCGTCTTCAATATCTTTTAACATCCCTGCAAGGGGCATGTCATGGGCATCTATGTGATATTTATCGATATCTGGAAGGTCTTTTGAATATAATTTTTTTAATTCTCCAGGAGGCAATCCATAATCGATAACATCAGCAATTATTATTTTTTTTAATGGGGTTTTTTCATCAATTAAAGAAAGTATAAAGTGAGAAGCTCCAGTTCCTGCATCTATAATCTGTATTTTGTCGGAATTAAGAATTGGATATTTTTCTTTTAATTCATTTAATCTATTTACTACCGTGTATCCAAATCCATCGTCTCCAAACAGAATATTTCCGCATCCAAGGATTAAAACTTCTTTTTCTAAATATTCAGGCATGATTCACCAGTTATTGTATTATTTTTCTGTCAACAATTTTATTATCGTAGTCCATTGCAATTACGTGAGTTGCACATGAAACACATGGGTCGTATGCCCTTACAACGTGTTCTGCAAATTTGTAGTGCGTTCCTTCTACAGCTTTTCCAATTAATGGGATATTCCAAGTTGTAGCAACAATTGCGTTATAGTATGTGATTCTTCCTTTTGCATCAATTGCAGCTTGGTGGGTGTTGTGTCCTCTTGCAGCTTCGTGAACACCAAGTCCTACTTTTTCACCATCCCCAAGGATTGGTTCTGTTGATCTTGTTTTTCCGTTAACATCTAATTCATCGAGAATTTCCATCGCTTTTTTCACGTGCACGATATTTTCATAAGCTCTTGCAATGTGGATTGCCATAGCGCCTTTTTCTTTAAAATCGTGGAATTTTGCAAATCTTGCTCTTGGACCAACTTCCATTAATCTTCCGTTGTATGTTGGAATGGTAGTACATGCTTGTACTGCAACATCTTGTTCATAAACGTCGTATGGAGTATATTCAACAACTTTGCTCTGGTCAATTTTTTCCCTGTTTCCATATGTAGGATCAGTTGCAATATATCCAAAATCGTGGTAGCCTAATTTTTCAGGAATTTCTGTTCCATCTACAAGCATATTACTTTCAAAAATCGGAATTAAATATTCAAGATGTTCTTTTGCTAATTTTTCGTATTCTCTACATTTGTAGTACATTTTTGAAGCTGCATTTTCAGTAATGTTTTTTAACATACCGCCAACTTTGATATTTGGAGCGTGGATTGCTTCTCCACCAACAGTATCTACAATATATTGGCCGGTTTTTCTCATTTCTTGGATTCTTTTGATGTATTCAACCCTATCAGCTTCAGGTATAAAGTCTGGAGCAATTAAAAATTCGTGTAATGGGTGGGAGTGCATTTTATTTCCAAGACCCGTTAATTCTCTTAATAATAATCCGTCTTTTGGAGGTGTAATTCCACATGCATCTTCAATTGCTTCCACTGAAGATGTAGCGTGTGCAATTGGGCAGATTCCACAGAATCTTGAAACTGCAATAGGTGCAAATTCGGCCATTTTGCCAACTAAGAATTTTTCAAAACCTCTAACCGGGGTAACGCTTAAATAGTTACCTTTTTCAACAATTCCATCATCATCCACTTTCAAGACCAGTTTGGTATGCCCTTCGTGTCTTGTTGTAGGATTTATCTCTACCGTCTTACCCATCAGATCACCTATCTTTAATATTAGGTATTTGATAATTCATTACCTACATTATATAAGAAGATAGATATTAAAAAAAATTGTTAATCGTATTAAATAAAAAGGGTTTTATGTTAAAACAAAAAACGACTTTTTAAATAATTATTACTACTTTTTTATAAAATATCCTATATAATATTATTAAATAGTATTTTTATATTATTTAACGGGTATAAATTAGAAATTTTTATTAATATATATAGTTTTTTATTTGCTATCAAATTATCTAATTTATATATTAATAATTGTCATACTCACATCAATTAGATTAACTATTGTAGGTATTAGGTTACCGAATATCTAATAACAATTGAGGTGAAATTTTGTCTGAAGAATGGGAGCCAAAGATTGTCGGCTTTTGTTGCAACTGGTGTACCTATGGTGGTGCAGATACGGCTGGAGTTGGTAGGATGCAGTACCCTCCAAGTATAAGAATTATAAGAGTGATGTGTTCGGGAAGGATTGAACCATCGTTTATATTAAAAGCTTTTAAAGAAGGCGCAGATGGTGTTTTTATTGGTGGATGCCACCTTGGAGACTGCCACTACGATGCTGGAAATTACAAATGGCAAAGAAGAGTCATGATGCTCTACGATATGCTTGACGAACTTGGAATTGGTAGGGAAAGAGTTCTTCACGAATGGATTTCAGCTTCAGAAGGTGAGAAATTCCAGACTAAAATGAACGAAATATACGACAGAATAAAAGCTTTAGGTCCGTGCACCTTGAATGAAAATCTTAAATAACTATTAAGGTGGTTTTATGGTAAAAATAGCTACAACATGGCTTGCATGCTGTTCCGGATGTCACATAAGTCTTGTAGATTTACATGAAGATTTATTGAAAGTTCTCGAACAGGTAGAGTTAGTACACAGCCCTGTTTTAATGGATGTTAAGGAAATTCCAGATGATATTGACGTTGCATTAATTGAAGGTGGTATCAGAAATGAGGAAAACCTTCACACTGCACAGGAAATGAGAAAAAAAGCAAAAATTGTAATTGCATTTGGAACATGCGCAGTTTATGGTGGTGTTCCAGGAATGGGCAATTTACATGCTAATGAAGCTCTTTTAGAAAAAGCTTACAAAACTACATTTTCAACGAAAAACGAAGAAGGAATTATTCCAAGTGAAGAAGTTCCAGAATTAACTTCAAGAGTAATGCCTCTTTCTGCGGTAATTGATGTAGATTATATCCTTCCAGGATGCCCTCCAAAACCAGAATTAATTGCAGGAGTTCTTACGTCACTTTTAGAAGGTAAAACCCCAGAATTAACAACTAAAAACATGTGTGAAGTATGCCCAAGGGAAAAAAGTAAGGAGGGTGTCTCGATAGACTCAATTAAAAGAAATTATCAGGGAACGCCTGACCCTAAAAAATGTCTCCTTGAACAAGGATACCTCTGCATGGGAATTGCTACAAGAGCTTCATGTGGTGCAATATGCCCAACAGCGGGAGTTCCATGTACTGGATGTTATGGACCTACTGATAAAGTAGTAGATCAGGGTGCTAAAATGGTTTCTGCAATTTCATCAGATTATAAAATCGGTGATGACAGAACAATGGACCCACACGAACTTCCTAAACAGATACTTGATAAAGTGGGTAGTTTTTACAAATTTACGCTCCCAAGTGCATTAATTCCGATAAATAACAAAAGGTAAGATACTAAATACGGTGATATAATGACAAAATTGTCGATAGAACCTGTTACCAGAGTCGAAGGACACGGTAAGGTTACACTTTCCTTTGACGATAGCGGAAAACTCGATAAAGTTAATTTCCACGTTGTTGAAGTTAGAGGTTTTGAAAAATTCTTGGAAGGAAGATATATCGAAGATGCTCCTGTATTTACTCCAAGAATTTGTGGAATTTGCCAGGTTTCACACAATTTGGCAAGTGCAAAAGCAGTTGATAATGTATTTGGTGTAAAAATCCCAAAAACTGCAGACATGCTTAGAAATTTAATGCAACAGGCTTCAAATGTTCACAGCCACGCGCTTCACTTTGGAATGCTTGCATCTCCTGATTTAATGTTTCCAATGACTGATGATGCACTCAAAAGAAATGTTTTGGGCGTTGCTGCTGAAAACATGGATGTTGTAAAAGATGCAATATCAATGAGAAAAATTGGTCAAACAATTATTCAAAAAGTTGGTGGAAGAGCAATTCACCCGGTAACTGCAGTTGTTGGGGGTCAATCAAAACCATTAACTGAAGAAGAAAGAGACGAACTTTTAAAAATGTCAGAAAATCTTGTAGAAACTGCAGAAAGAACATTGGGTGTTGGAAAACAACTGATAGATGGATTAAAAGAACAAGACCTCCTTGAACTTGGTTATTTTGAATCCTACCACATGGGAATGGTAAATAATGGTGCACAGGATATTTATGAAGGAAAAATTAGGGTAGTAAACCCAGAAGGAAAAATTGAATATGAATACGACCCTTCAGAATACTTAAACTACATGTCAGAAGGAGTAAGGCCATATTCATACCTTAAATTCCCGTACCTCACTGAAAAAGGTCCAGTTGACGGAGTTTACCGGGTAAATACACTTTCAAGATTAAACGTGTGCGATAGAATGCCTACGCCTATTGCTCAAAAATACTACGAAGAGTTTGTAAAAACTTTTGGAAAACCTGCACACCACCCGATGCTTTTCCACTACGCAAGATTAATCGAACTTGTTTCAAGTGCAGAACTCATAAGAAAATTCTTAGAAGACGATACAATTGTTGGAACTGACATAAGGGTAGAACCAACTGATATCGTTGGAGAAGGTGTTGGATGTCTTGAAGCTCCAAGGGGAACATTGGTACACCACTTCAAAACTGATGATAGGGGAATTATTACAGATGCAAACTTAGTAGTTGCAACCGTTCAAAACAACCCTGCAATGGACATTGGAGTTCAAAAAGTTGCTGAAAAATACATAAAAACACCCGAAGATGCAAAACCACATGTTTTAAACCACATGGAAATGGTAATCAGAGCATACGACCCTTGCCTTTCATGTGCAACGCACACAATTGACGGAAAAGAAAGAATGCTTTCAATGGATGTAATTAAGGGCGGAAAACTAATTAAAACATTATAGGGGGATATCATGATCAAGATAAACACTGAAGACTGTTATATGTGTAAAGCTTGTGAAAATAGCTGCCCTACAGAAGCTTTAAAATTAAATCCCTTTAAAGTATGTCAACTTTGTGGAAATTGTGTCAAAGCATGTCCAAACGATGCTTTAAATTTAAGAGAAATTGAATTAAATGGCAAAACTATTAAGCAGATTGAATATTTCCCTACAAAATGTGATTTATGTGGAGAATGTGTTAAAGTCTGTCCAAATAACCTCAAAATAGAAAATGGTAAATTAAAAGGCTTCTGTGTAGGCTGTATGAAATGTATTGACGCATGTCCTGATGATTACGTTGGAATGGACGGAGTAGTTGAACCTGCTAAGAGAAACATTACTTTACCAAAAGAACCTATTGCAGTAACTGATGACTGTGTCGGCTGTGGAGTATGTATATCCGAATGTCCTGTTGGTGCAATTTCAATAGATGACAAAAAAGCAGTAGTTGACAAAAATTCCTGTATATATTGCAGTATCTGTGCACAAACATGTCCATGGAACGCTATCTTTGTTGCAGGCAAAAAATCACCAAAAAGAGATAAAAATATTGTCAAATTTAGTGTAGACAGCGATTTATGTATTGGATGTGGAGACTGTACAGATAAATGTCCAAGAGATTTAATTGTTCTAAATGATATGATTGCAGTACCTCCAAAAGGATGTCCAGCATGTGGATTATGTAAGGCTGCATGTCCTGTTGACGCAATAGACTTGGTAGTAGAATATGCCCCTCCAAAACCTGTAACTGATGAGGGTATAGTTTGGGATGAAGAAAAATGTGCATACTGCGGACCTTGTGCCATAAAATGTCCAAATAATGCAATAACTGTTGTGAATCCAAAAGGACTTGAAATGCCAAGCAGGAAAAAAACTGAAAAACAGAATGAATTTAAAATGTGTATCCGGTGTGGTGCATGTGTTCAAAGCTGTCCAAATAATGCACTTAGAATTGGTAAAATCACCCACAATGGAAAAGAATACGAAAGAATCGAATTCAGTCCTAATTTATGTAATTCCTGTGGAAAATGTATTGAAACGTGTCCATACGACATGCTCAAATTAACTGGAAAACCAGAAAAACCTCTCGAAGGTTTCTGTGTAATGTGTTTGAAATGTATTGAAGCTTGTGATAAAGCTAAAAAGAACGCACTGTCTTTAAAATAATTTTTAATAGATGTAGCTATTAGAAAAAGTAATAATGATATTAAAATATGTATTTGGACTAACAGTTCAAGCCAGATATTGGTGATATTATGGAAGAACCAAAAATAGGAGTTTATGTCTGCCACTGCGGTGTAAACATTGGCGGTGTAGTTGATTGTGAAAATGTCGCAAGAACTGCAGAAGGACTCGAAAATGTTGTGATTGCAAGAGATTACAAGTACATGTGTGCAGACCCCGGACAAGAACTCATTAAAAAGGACATCAAAGAACTTGGATTAAACAGAGTAATTGTTGCAGCATGCTCTCCAAGACTTCACGAACCTACATTTAGACGATGTGTTGAAGAAGCAGGTTTAAACCCATTTTTGTTTGAATTTGCAAATATTCGTGAACACTGTTCATGGGTGCACATGAAAGAAAAAGAAAAAGCAACTGAAAAAGCAAATGACCTTGTAAGAATGGCTGTTGCAAAAGCAAGACAGCTTGAACCTTTAGATTACTTAAACGTTCCAGTTACAAGAAGAGCACTCGTTATCGGAGCAGGAGTTGCAGGAATTCAGGCAGCACTTGACCTTGGGGATGCAGGATACGAAACAATTATTGTTGAAAAAACACCATCAGTTGGGGGTAGAATGGCCCAGCTTGATAAAGTATTTCCAACAAATGACTGTTCAATTTGTATTTTAGCTCCAAAAATGGTTGATGTTGCAAAACACCCAAATATTAAACTTTACTCCTATTCGGAAGTAAAAGATGTAAAAGGATATATTGGAAACTTCAAGGTAAAAATCGAGAAAAAACCAAGATACTTATCTGAAGAAAAATGTACTGGATGCGGTTCATGTGAGGAAGTATGTCCTATATCCGTTCCAAACGAATTTGATATGGGAATTGGAATGAGAAAGGCAATTTATAAACCGTTCCCACAGGCAGTTCCTGCAAAGTACACAATTGACAAAGAAAGTTGTATCGATTGCGGTTTATGTGCAAAAGTATGTGGACCTCAGGCAATTGATTACGGTCAAAAACCAG
Organism: Methanococcus mangrovi; assembly: GCF_054506835.1. Lineage (NCBI taxonomy): Archaea > Methanobacteriati > Methanobacteriota > Methanococci > Methanococcales > Methanococcaceae > Methanococcus > Methanococcus mangrovi. Next base: position 724,627 of record NZ_CP197114.1, read on the forward strand.
AAATTATCGAAGCAGAAGTCGGTACAATCATTTCTGCAATTGGATATGATCCATATGACCCAACTGAAAAAGAAGAATACGGGTATGGAACAATTCCAAATGTTATAACTTCAATGGAACTTGAAAGAATGATCAACGCATCTGGTCCAACGATGGGTAAAGTATTAAGACCAAGTGATGGCCATAAACCAAAAAGAATTGCATTTATCCAGTGCGTTGGTTCAAGAGATGCAAAAATCGGTAAAAAATACTGTTCAAATGTATGCTGTATGTATGCAATGAAAAATTCGCAGTTAATTAAAGAAAAAGCTCCTGAAACAGATATTGACATTTATTACATGGATATCAGGGCATTTGGTAAAGGATACGAAGAATTCTACGAAAGAAGTTCGAAACAATACGGAATTAAATTTATCCGTGGAAGACCTGCACAAGTTTTGGATAATCCGGACGGAGACAATCCAATAATCAGGTCCGAAGATACCCTTTTAGGTGAAATCTTTGAAAACGAATATGATTTAGTTGTTCTTTCAGTAGGTATGGTTCCAACATCAACTGCTGATGAAGTGCAAAAATTGCTCGGTGTTTCAAGGTCTGCTGACAGGTTCTTCATGGAAGCACACCCTAAATTAAAACCTGTTGATACTGCAACAGATGGTATCTATTTAGCAGGTGCATGTCAGGGTCCAAAAGATATTCCTGCATCAGTTGCACAAGGTTCAGCAGCTGCATCAAGAGCTGCAATTCCTTTGGCAAAAGGGGAAGTTCAGGTTGAACCTATCGTTGTAACAATCGATGAAAATGTCTGTGGTGCATGCGGTATCTGTGTACAGCAGTGTCCATACGGTGCTCCAAGATTCGTTGAAAAAGACGGTAAAATTGTAGCAGAAGTTCTTTCAGCTTTATGCAAAGGTTGTGGAACATGTGCGGCAGGATGTCCAAGTGGTGCACTTGAACAGTCTCACTTTAAAACAAGCCAGATATACGGACAAATTGAAGGCGCGTTTAAAGATTCTTACTAATTTCTTTTTTATTTTTTTAAATTGGGTGATTTTTTAGGGTGAAATAATGGATGTTATAAAAAATGTAGTGTGTCCCTTCTGCGGAACTCTTTGTGATGACATTGAATGTTTTGTCGAATCAGGACATATTGTAAAGACAAGAAATGCATGTAGAATTGGCCACAGCAAGTTTACACACCGAAAAGGTGCGGTAAGATATACCGAACCGCTTTACCGGGAAAATAAAAAAGATGATTTTAAAAAAATCGACTTTGATACTGCAATAGAAAAAACTGCTGAAATTTTAATAAATGCCAAAAAACCTCTTATTTATGGATTTTCTGCAACCGAATGTCATGCACATATTGAAGGTATGAAGTTGGCTGAAAAAATAAGGGGGATTGTAAGCAACACTGCCGAAGTATGCCACGGTCCAAGCGTTTGGGCACTTCAGGATGTGGGTTACCCGATATGTACGCTTGGAGAAGTTAAAAACAGGGCAGATGTTGTAATTTACTGGGGTTCAAACCCGATGCACGCGCATCCAAGACACATGAGTAGATACGGAGTTTTCCCAAGAGGCTTTTTCAGGGGTCGCGGGAGAAACGATAGAACTTTAATTGTAGTTGATCCAAGGGATACAGCCACTGCAAAATTAGCAGATATCCATTTAAAAATTGACCCACATAAAGATTATGAACTGATAAGTGCGATAAGGTCTGTTTTAAAAGGTTTTGAACTCCAATCAGAAAGCGTTGCAGGAATTCCTAAAGAAACGATATATGAAACTGTTGAAATACTGAAAAACGCGCAGTTTGGGGAACTTTTCTTTGCAATGGGTGTTACACATACTAAAGGAAAGCATAGAAATATCGATACTGCAATTGAACTTGTAATTGACTTAAATGCACGTACTAAATTTACGCTGATTCCAATGAGGGGCCACTACAACGTAAATGGTTTCAATCAGGTATGTACATGGATCAGTGGATTTCCACTATGCGTGGACTATTCAAGAGGATTTCCAGAATTTAATCCCGGGGACACGAGTGTAACGGATAGTTTACTTAGGGGAGAAGCAGATGCAATGCTAAATATTGCGTCAGACCCCGGAGCACATTTCCCGCAAAATGCAGTTAAACGAATGTCACAAATCCCATTAATCTGCATAGACCCTCACGAAACTCCAACTTCAGTTCTTGCAAATATAATTCTCCCACCAACAATTGCAGGTGTTGAAGATACAGGAACTGCTTACAGGATGGATGGAGTTCCATTAGAACTTAGAAAAGTAATAGACCCGCCTAAAAATGTACTTGCAGACCGTGAAATATTAAAAAGAATATCAAAAAAAGTAGCAGAATTGATTTAATTAATAATTTTATTTTTTAAATTTTTTTATAAAATTCATTTTTAAACTGTTTTTAATTTAAAAATATAAGAAAATAGGTGAGGTCAAAAATGTTAAAAGATTTGTGGCTATAATCTTTTTTTACGATAACTATGATTTATCCAATTTTCCAAATGTTACGGCAATGGATAGGCATTTTAAAACATCCCAGAGTATTCTGAGATATTATTAGATGTGAGCTTTATACTATTTAAGTTTTCTGTATTTGTATTAAAGATTACTTTAAAATATTCGTTTAGATGAACTTTTTAAACTTAATTTATTTGTAAGGGCATCTTAATTTTCTGGATTTTATTTTTGGATATTTTTTGTGGCTATTTTTTTGTTTTAACTCATTTTCTTCTCGTTTATCTAAAATTTCCCGGATAATTTCTTTTCCCTTTTCTGTTATTTTTGTGTAATAACTCATGCCGTAAGATGAACTTTTCACTATCAGGTACCCCTTTATTTCAAGAAAATGAACGAGATATTTCAAATCGTTTTTTTCAAGTCCCGAAATCGCCATCAAATCCTTCCCTTTTACAAAATCTTCTTTTTCATACAGGTATTTTAATATGTCCTGCCTAACTGCAACTTCATCCACAAAAATCCCCTTTTAAAATAAAGTTAAGTAATATTAATTACATTTTTATTAAAAAGTTAATTAATAATTGTTACATAATGTATATATAATTTTTTATTTTGGGGGGTTAAACTCACAAGTGCGGTGGGAATCTTCTCAAAAGCCCTTCTTTTAGCAACATTTGTATTGACATCTTGCAAAAATTTAATTTTTAATGGTAATTAATAATTTAATTGGCAACATATTTATAATTTAAAAAAATTAAGTTTAGTATACCAAAATCATAAAAATTTTTAAGTAATTGTACTTATTAAAAATTTTTTTAGTTAAACGGGGGATACTATGGGAGAGGGTAAGTGCGGTAAGCATGAATATTCAAATATTAATCAACAAAAAGTTGATTTGATGATTGAAGAACTAAAAGAGCATGGAATATCTGTTACGGGAAACAATCCTTGGGTAATTGACCCAAAAAAGTTTAGTATTAAATTACAGGCCACCTGGGATAAGGAAAGTTCAAAGCTTTACGTGATTGTAACAGATAAATCATTTTTAGTGCCATGTTCAAAAATATGGGATACGATTGACCCGTTGATAAACAATATACAGGGCCTTTCAGAAGATGAAATGAAATAACTTTTCTTTTTTATTTTATTCAATAATTATTTTAAATCGAATGTCTTCTTTTTTAGATTTTTCATTCATTATACCATACAGTTCAAATTCATCAATTAATACCGGGCCGGAAATTGATTTTCCAATTTTTTTGTAAAGTTCTTCAAAATCTTCATTATTTGCAATTCCTAATGCAACAATATAGAAGCACTTCAGCGGGTACTTTTCAACAGAATATTTATCTAAAATAAAATATTTTGAACTTTTTACCCTGTTGCCCCCACACATGTTTTCATTTTTACCTAATTCCACAACAGCCTTTTCAAAATCCATGTATCCAGGTTTTTCAAATTTTTCAAAAAGTTCTTCAAATCTGCTGCTCAAGATAACACCTTAATTATATCTCTTAAAACTGCATTTAGTTGGAGTAGATATACTTATGCACGTTTTTTATTTAAATTATTCAATTTCATAAGAGATCATGCTTTTTGGAAGCCATACATTTTTATTTAATTCTTTTGAATATAAACACATGCCTTTTTCGGTTTCATTAACATATTCAAATTTTATATATAAAAATTTTCCAATTTTTTCTCCAAAATATAGTTTATTTTCGTTTGCAAGCCACAGGGGTATTTTAACAAGCAAACTTTTTTGATTTAACATATTTTCATTATTATTTATACTCTTTTTAGGTTTTTGAGTTTCAAAAGTTACATATTTTAGCACATCGTATCCGTCAGTTACAAATCCGTCAGCTTTTCTAAATATAAATTCAAATTTTTCACTTAATTTATCCGTGTAAATTTTAAATTCTTGAAAATCGTCAGTTTTCACAAAAAAGTATGTTTTTCCGGATTGGGAAGTTCTAACATTCGAAACCCTGATTTTTCTTTTGAACGGCATTTCAAAAAGAATATTTTCATCAAAACTATCGAATTCATCTACCTTAATTTTTGAAATAGCTATTTTAATCATATTTCATGCTCCAATTTAAATTAAATTTAATTATTATCTATGGAATAACAGGATATATTCTTTTTTAGAATTTGTAGTTATTCCAAAAAATTCTAATTTTGAAATTAAATCTGCTGATAAAACCATTTTTCCAATTTTTTGGTAAAATTCGTCGTTTTTTTAATAAAAATGGAAAATAAAATGATTTATCGTGATTAATAATCATTTGGGACCTTTTTATAATTTTATTTAAAATTCATTTGAATATTATTTTTAAGTTTTACGGCGGTTCCATAGCATAAAAATTCCGCTGAACCTGCAAGTATCGACGATGTTTCAAACCGGACTCCAACGACTGCATCGGCACCAAGCCTTTGTGCTTCTCGATACATTCTTTTTAGCGCCTCTTCACGAGATTCATCCATCATTTTAGTATATTCGGGAATTTCGCCACCGACAATAGTTCTTAACGAGGCTATTAGATCATAACCAATATTTTTAGTTCGTATCGTGCTTCCCCGAACTAAACCAAGAGTTTTTTCAATCTCCATGTCTTCAAATTTATTTTGTGTTGTTACGTTCATTGAGTTACCACCTTTTAAAACAATATTATATTTTCTACCTGGTTAATATATTCTTTTTTGAATTTTGACAATGAGCTATTTTTTTAAATCGCAATACTACTCAATAATTAATTTTTTAACGTAACGACTCTTTTGCCAATTTATCTGCAATTTCGTTATTTTTATCTCCCGAATGGGCCTTAACTTTTACAAATTCAATATTTAATTTTTTTAAATAATTTTCACATTTTTTTCGATATTCGATAGTTCCGGACTTGTTTGTTTTCCATTCTCCATTACACCACTTTTCAATTCCAAGGTAATCGTGATATATTACTAAATTTTTAACATTTTTAGAAATTGCGTATTCCATTGCAAGTTCTGATGCTAAAATTTCGCCTGCAACGTTTCTCATTTCTGATAATTCTTTATCATTTCCCTTAGCATTAATTTCTTTTTCAATTCCGTTGAAGATTATTAAAGCGCCTGCTCCATATTCGTGATTTCTTAAATTAAAACTTCCATCAACCCATGCATACATTACATCTTTTTTAAATTCGTTCGAATCCAAAATATTTTGATTTTGTCCTGTTTTTTGATTTAAATATATTTTTGCATCTTTTTCAGATGTAAAACTTTTAAATTCAGCTCCAGAAAATCCTTTAACCTGATTCTCACATTCGGCCCATGTTTTAAATAGTCCAGTTTTTCGCCCTTTTCTAACGGCATAGATTTTAGACATTTTTTTCACGCAAATTTATTTTTAAAACAAATCATAAATCTAAATTAAAAATAATTCCTATATTAAATTATAATTTCAAAAGATTTTTATAAACTCCCAAATGAAATATATTATTCGTAAAATGAGGCGATATTTTGAAATTCACTCCATTTAAATCATATTTAACGGCATTTATATTCTTTTTATCTGCAATAATCTTAGGAATATTTTTAAAATCACAAATGGGAGAATTAGGTATACTTTATACAATTTTAAAAGATTTAGGAATTGTATTTTTGGCAATTGGAATTATACTTCAGATAAAACTTAGAAAATCTAAAAAATAAGTTATTTTAAATTAAATGGCCAGCATTATGATAGAAAATGTTAAAATAATCCGTAAAAAAATCAAAAATATGTACTTGGTTGTAAATCCTGACTGTTCAATTGTTTTAAAGGTACCGCCACATGTTTCTGACGAATATATCAATTCATTTATCAAAAAAAAGGAAAACTGGATAAGAAAACATTTGGAAAGTTTCGAGTCTCTAAATTTAAAAATCGCTGAAAAAAGTTACGTTGACGGCGAAATATTCAGGTATCTTGGAGACGAATACGTTTTAAAAGTTAATTATTCAAAAAAAGAATGGGTATGCGTATCTGAAACTGAATTAAAATTGTATGTTTCAGAAATGAATGATTTTGAAAAAAAGAAACGTATGATTGAAAAATTTTACAGAAAACGTGCAGAAATTGAACTTTTTGAAATTTTTAAAAATAGTTACAAGGTAGTTACTGAAAACATGCCTGAATTTGCAGTTAGACGGATGAAAAAAAGATGGGGTTCTTGTAGTTTTCACAAAAATAAAATTATCTTAAACGAAAGATTAATCGAAAAGCCAAAAGAATGTATTGAATATGTTGTGTTTCATGAACTTGCCCATTTAAAATATCCAAATCACAGCAAGGATTTTTACAATTATTTGACTGAATTAATGCCTGATTGGAAAAATAGGAAACTTAAATTAAATGAAATTTGAAAATAACGGTTTTAAAATAATTTATTATTATCTGCAATTTTTAAAAATATATTTTTTAAATATGGAAGAACGCTAACTGATGGAACCATATAACAGTCTGCTTTTTCAAAACCTTCTTCAAACTCTATGGGTTGATTTTTGATTTCTTCAAGGGCGTATCTTAAGAAACCAGCCTCGTTTCTCCAGATTGTAAACATCATGTAGTTTTGTTCAATCGGCTCAACAAGTTTCCTGTGTTTGTAGTTTAATACAATATCTAATGCAAGTTTTTCAGGACCCTCAAGTTCCATTTTCGAAAGCTCTTTTCCAAAAACCTGTGCTATGAACATCGTTTCAAATCCAATTTCCATTGCATCCCGTGGAGTGATGTTTTCAAAACCTCTTTTCTCAGCTTTTTCGTATTTTGAGAGGTATCTAAGTAATGAAGTATTTGCGTTGTCAGTAAATACGGAAAACCCGAATTCAAAAATGTTGTCCATAACTTTTCACCGAGGAATTACATCAATATTACCGGTTACCTGGCCGGTTGTAGTTTATAAAAAATAAATCATGCTTTTATGAGGTCCCAAAATGAGCTAAATAATATTTTCGTTATTTCTTCAAACTTTTTATCCATATAATACGATAATAAAGGCAATCCTTCAAATATCGAACAGAAATGAATTGCAATCGAGTAAGGGTCCAGATTTTGCCTGATTTCTCCCATTTTTTGTGCCAAAATGATTCTATTCACTAATTGTTCTATAATGTTATTATATATATTATTATTGACGTTTTGAAGTTCAGGAAATCTTCGTATGGCATCGGAAAGCGGTCCTGAATATGCCATGTTTGTGGTTACTTCACTGTAATTAAAACACCTGCTCCTCAACATAACCATCTGTTCAACGAATTTGAAAAGTGATTCTTCAAAACTTGCATCTTCTTCAATGCATAACAAAACTATTTTTTCATTTTCTTTAAGTATCGATATTATGACTTCTTTATACAGGTCTTCTTTTTTTTCAAAATGGTGGTAAAGGCCCCCTTTTGAAATCTTGCATTCTTTTGCAATTTCTGAAAGGGTGGTTTCATTATAACCCCGTTTAAAAAATATATCTCTTGATTTTTCAATTATTAAATCTCTTGTATCCATATTTTTCCAGTTTTTTGTTTTTTTATTAATAATTATAAAAATTTTAAACATAAAAATTGTTTTGAAAATTAAAATCTTAGTTTATATTTTAAATTTTATATATTTTTAATTTGAACATGAGTATTCATGACTTATAGTTTACCCTGAAAAAAATGGCTGCAGCCACAAAATGTATTTCTTAACCATATTATTTTGATATTAATTAAATAATCTTTTTTTATTTTCGTTGCCGATGTAAACTTTATTTTACATTTTCCGAACATTTTACCTAATAATTATATAAGAAAAATTTTAAACTAATAGACTGTCTTGATTTATCAAGAATTCTTCATTATGTGCTTAAGTTAGACAACTCTCAAAGAAATAGTGCCTTGAATACTTATTTTTTTATATTTTTTTAAATGAATATTATCTATTAAACAAATGGTGGGATTTTATGTTTTTTGAAAATTATATTTCAGAACCGTTAAAATATGGTTTTTCGGATTTTTCAAAGCTGTTAAAAGGAGGGATATTTTACGGAATAAGTATTTTTTTACTTATTTTTGGAATATATTTAGCGCTGTATCCATTTATCGGCATGAATGCACCGTTTTTTAGTCCGGCAAATTCGCTGTTATTCGGGTTAATTGCCCTTTTAACATCATTAACAGGAACAGTTTTACTTATAACCCTGAATGGTTACATTGTAAGAATGATTAAATTATCACTTGAAAAATCAGTAGAACTTCCAGAATGGAATAGTTATTGGACCATGTTTAAAAGCGGATTTGTATTCACCTTAGGAATTTCCGTAATTGCAGTTTTTGAATCAATTTTACAAAACGTTATACAGTACATTGGAAATGGTGAAACGGCAGTAATTATAATTTTGATGTTAATTCAGTTAATTATTTCACTGTATATTCCTCTTTCTGCGGTAAATTACATAAAAATGGGGAATTTTGGAGCATTTTTTGACGTTCCAAAAATTTTTAAAATAATGTCTCTTGAATATGTAGGAGCATTCTTAGTGATTTCGATAGTTTCGGTATTATTAGTTATAATCCCAACGATTTTAGTAGTGCTTGCATTAGTATTAATTTTTAATATTGGTGGTTTTGCAGGTCCAAGAATGCTTTTTACAACAACACCAGTACTTTTAATTATATTTATACTTGCATTCGCCATATTTTCGATAGTTGCATTTTATGTGTCCATTTATTCGTACAGGGCGTACACTAATTACTTTATTTCAAAACTAAAAACAGATGAGTATTAGTTATGCAGAAAATAAAAATAAAATAAGACGAAATAAAAGCAAGTGAAAATTAAACTTAAAATAAACTTAATAATAAGAAATTTTTAAATTCTTTTTTTAACATATCTTAACATATCTTAAGTGATAATTTTAAAAGTGGTTTAAAATGGATTACAAACAGGGATTTACAAAAATTAGTGTTTATGAAACTTTATTTCGGGTAAAAACCTTTTTTCAAGATATTTCTGCAAAAATCGACGATGTATCTGCTATTGAAATAGATACTCGTGCAAACTATCTCGTGCTTTTAATCGGATTTTTGTGGTATATCTCTTCGAGTCTGCTTTTAATGGTTTCAAAAGAGATAAGTTATTCACTATATTACACGATTCTTGATTTAAGGGCTTATCATGCCATAATGACAGTTTTGATATTTATTGCGGCATTATTTTCAACCCAAATAAAAATATATGTAACAGGCTATAAACCAATTATAATTATTGGAAGTTACTTTTCAATGCAGAAACTCTATAAAACTCTGAAAAACGAGTTAAAGCTTGGTTAAAAACATAAAAACACTAATTTTAAAGTTGTTAACAAAAGTTTAAACGTGAATTATTTATTAAATTATTTAGATGGAAGAAAAAAATAATTTTAAAAAGTTTTAATTGAAATTAATCTTTTTAAGAAAAGTATTGAAAATTATATAAATTTTAAGAAACTAAAATATAAAAAAATATATAGATAATAACCATATTTTGGCGGTAAATATGAGAACAAGTAACCCTACTCTTTCAAACGATACCTTTACGGGATTTGACTACTACGGGCAAAACCAGATGACCGTAAATGGAACCGTAAATAAAACAATAATTTCACTTGGGATAGTTTCCATCTGTGCCTATTTTTCATGGGACGTGTTGTTTTTTGGCCCTTATTCAGGTATTTTAATGATAGTAGCCCCGATTCTTGGTTTTATAGTGGCGCTTGTAACGATATTTAAAAAAGAGTGGTCGCCAGTAACAGTTCCTGTGTACTGTGTACTTGAAGGACTGTTTTTGGGTTTTATTTCTGGATTTTTTGAAACTATGTATCCAGGAATTGTTTTTCAAGCTGTTATAGCCACATTTGGTGTTTTATTAAGCCTTTTATTTGCATACAAGTCAAAATTAATCCAAGCAACTGAAAACTTTAAATTGGGAGTAGTTGCTGCAACAGGCGGAATTGCGCTTGTATATATCATTTCCATGATTATTGGGTTTTTTGGAATATCTATCCCACTAATTTTTGGAAGTGGGCCTGTCGGGATATTATTCAGCGTATTTGTGGTAATAATCGCTGCATTGAACCTTGTTTTGGATTTTGATTTTATCGAACAGGGCGAAAAATACGGTGCTCCAAAATACATGGAATGGTACGGCGCGTTTGGACTGATGGTAACTTTAATATGGCTTTACATTGAAATTTTAAAGTTGTTATCAAAGCTAAGAAGCAGGGATTGATTAACTTAAATATTATTCTTTTTTAATTTTTTATCCAAAATTTCTATTTTGACAACCTGTTCCATTTTTCAAGCAGCCCACCTTTAATATTTCCAAATAGCAGTGCTAAAATTGGAATAACTGCATTTAAAAAGAATTTTAAGTTAAAATTTGTTAAACCCTCAAAGTTCAGATTGTGTAATATCTCAAAATATACAAAGAAAAATGTTATCAAAAACGAGCTTAAAAACCATATTAACCATAAATAGTTTTCTATTTTCTCTATTTTGTACTTATCTTTAATTATTATTGTATATATCTTGAAAATAATGTATGAAACTACAATAAACACTGCATTATTTGTATAAATTAAAAATCTGGAAATATCCTGTATATTTTGTTTAAAATTCATAAAATCCCTTTTTGAAACTATCTAAAACTATTTTGATTGCATGGAATATTAATTTTTTGATTTAAATATTTATTAAAAATTAAAAAAAACTTATATACCTTTTTTAATAAATTGTTGTTTAGGTGAGGTTTATGGATCAGGAGTCTAAGATAAATGTTTTAGGGATTTATCTCGGTTTTATGTTGATTTTACTTGGGTTATTACCATTATACGTATATGTTGTTGGATTTGGGGATGAATTGATAAGATACATTATATATACGGGCTGTTCTGGCGGACTTGGCGGTACCATATATTCTATAAGGGGATTTTATCAGGCAATAATTCAGAACAAATTTTCGCTTGATTTTACATGGTGGTATTTATTCAGGCCTTTGATAAGTTTTGTAACCGGTAGTTTTGTTTATTTTTTTATAATCGGAGGTTTACTTGTAATTTCGTCTTCAAACAATAATAGCTCTGAAAGTATCATGTTCTACTGTTCACTGTCGTTTTTAGCGGGTTTTTCATTCTCTCGGTTTACTGATAAATTAGAAGAAATCGCAACAGCAATTTTTTCAAAAAAAGATAAATAATAAAAACGATAACTCCAGCCAAGATTAATTTGTTAAATGAGACTGTTTTTTAAAAAACTAAAATACAATTAAGCCAATTAAAAATTACCTTTTAAGCACCATTTTTTTAAACATTTCAAATGATAAAGTCAAATTTCGGGCCTAAAAATGGGCAAATTATATATATTGTTATAATTAGATATTAAAACATACAGCTAAAGGTGGTTTTATGAACTACGCGGGCCCCAAAATCAGGGAGTGTGTTGCGTTGATTGTAACTGCTCCAATAATGATTGTTGCAATGTTTTACTTTATTTTTAAGATACTCAATCCCGATATTTTCACGGAATACAACATTTTGATTGCTGGTGCCCTTTCGACATATTTTGGGAGTGACTTAATAATTGAAATTTCCAAATTCGGGGCTATCGGGGCAATAACATTAATTGGTTTTTTAAAAATTGTAAAAATAAAAACTTCAGGACTTAAAAATTTTTAAAATGTATTTCTTTTTTTTATTTTGATTCATTTAACCTGTGACAAGGCCGTATTTTTTTAATTCATAGTCATTTAGATAGTATATTCCAAAAGATGGTGCTGAACTGATCATGAACCAGTAAAATTCATCTGAAATTCCCATTTCGTTAAAATAATCGATATAGGGTTTATGAAGTGGGCTGTTTTTCGGTAGTTTTGAAGCATCTGTTACAGATTCACTTTTCCACGAATGAACGCCAACCTTTGCACCTTCTTCGATTGTCCTATTTACTCCTGCACAGAAGAAAACAGTACCGCCTGACGCAATATATCCGTTTTTTGGAACGATGGTGCTGATATTATTTGCCCGAACGATTCTCGCAGCCTTTAAATTCGCGTAGCTGTTTACGGAACCTGGAACATTTAACATCACGATAGTTTTGACATCCGGGTGATTATTTACAAGATTTTCTACTTCGTAAACTATGTTTTCGTTTATTATTCCAACCATTACGGCACTATTTCCCTGAATTTCAAAGAGTACAGGTTTTGATGGTGAAATTTCTTCTGAAATTTTTTTTGAAGTATACACTGAAAATCCAGTAAATATCATTAATATAACTAAAACTGCCCCGATTTTTTTAAAAACCATGCTATCTTCCGCGCTAAATTTAATAGTAGCCATTTTTTTTATTTAAAAAGATTTTATATATTAAATTATATATTCGGTCTTATAAATGTTTATTTGGACGGTAAATCTATTTTAAAAGATTGATTAATCGAAATACGTTAAAATTTGGCCGTAGGGGTTAAATATTATGAATACATAATTAGATACCTAAAAAATTTTGGTGTTTTCATGATCGAATCTACACAAGTTTTTTATTTTGTAATTGCATCGGCAGCACTGACGATTCTTCCAGGGCCAGACATAATATTTGTAACAATCCAGAGCATTTCTCAAGGCAAGTGGGCAGGAATTTCAACTGCGCTTGGACTTTGTACTGGACTTATAGTTCACACAACTGCCGCAGCACTTGGAATTTCAGCAATAATTTATAATTCCGCGTTAGCATTTACTATTGTAAAATATCTCGGAGCTTTGTATTTATTGTACCTTGCAGTTACAGCATTGTTTGATAAAAACGTATTATTAACTGAATCGATAGTTAAATCTGAAAACAGGGCGCTTTATAAAAAAGGAATATTTATGAATTTGTTAAACCCGAAAGTTTCTTTATTTTTCCTTGCATTCCTTCCTCAGTTTGTAAATCCAGATTCTGGAAGTGTCTCGATTCAGATGGTAATTTTGGGAGTTATATTCATATTGCAGGCAATTTTAATTTTTTCGGCAGTTGCTGTTTTTTCAAGCATTTTTGGAGAAAAAATATTAAACAGCCAGAAATTTGGAAAATATATCAATTTGGCTAAAGCAGGTATATTTGGTGCAATTGGGATTCAATTAGCACTTTCGAGTAAATAATTAAAATAAATGAATTCAAATGAAAAACGTAATGATTAAAGGAATATTTATGAGTTCTAAAAAATTAGGGCCTTATACATTAAGCGGACTTATTGTTGGGCCGATACTTGGATCAGGGATTGTTATCATACCCCCTATAGTTTACGACATTTTAAAAGACTACTCCATATTTGCATGGATAATCATGATGGTGATAGGCGGGATTTTTGCGTATTTTGCAAGTAAATTATGTGTAAAGTTTCCAGGAGATTCTGGTTTAACAGAAGTTGTTGGTCATTCTTTTGGAAAATTGTATAAAGACTTAAATGCTTATTATTTGCTTATTGCATTAGCGATGGGCCCATTAGTTGTGATAATGGTTGCAGGAGAGTACCTTTCAGTATTATTTTCAAATTACGCGGTTAGTGCAGAATTTTATTCGGCAGTGTTAATGCTTATTGGCGGAATAATTCTTTCAAGAAATATTTCATCCGTTGGTAAGATTTCGATGATAATTTCAACTGTAATTTCTACAATACTTGTAATTGGCGGGCTTTTTACAATTTTATTCTATCGAAAAGATGCGCTGTTTACTGAAACGGGAATAACTACTATTGATATAGGTTACTCGTTTTTGATAATGTTTTGGTCAATTATCGGGTGGGAAATCCTTGGAAATTACAGTCTCGAAGTTGAAAACCCAGAAAAAACAATTCCAAAGGCAGCGCTCTTAAGTGTAATTGCAATGTCGGTAGTTTACCTGATAGTTTCGGGAGCACTGCAAGTTTTAGATGTTGAAAAACTTGGAAATTTAAACCCAATTTCAGGACTTTCATTAATATTATACCCGTTATTTGGACACTATTCAAGTATAATTTTGTCAATTACAATAACAGGACTCTGTTTGTGCAGTTTTTTAATGTTAATTGGTGGAGCGTCAAGATTAGTATATGCTCAGGCTAAAGCAGGAGTATTTCCAGAAATATTTAAATATCGGTCAAACACAAACGCTCCGCTTTCAGGGATATTATTAATGGTTTTTACAAACTTTTTAACGCTTTTTGCAGTATATTTCAATTTAATCTCGCTTACTGAAATAATTGCAGCGGTAAACGCATTTTTAATTATGAATATAATAATGGCGGCAGTTGCATCGATAAAAGTTTTCGAAAAGGTAATGGAAAAGGGATTTGCAGTATTTTTATCGGTTTCGTTCCTTTTAATGTTTTTATTTTCCTCAAAAGTAGTAATACTGATTATTCTATCAATGTTTTTTACAACTGTAATATATAATCTAAAAAATAGCAGTTTTAAAATAAAATAATGGACGAATTAAGTAATCATAAATTTTTAAAAAAGTTTATTTTTTATTTTTATTCTTTATTATTTATTTTAAAACAGTTTTTCTCGATAGTAACTATCTGCAGTATATATTGCAGCAAGAGGATTGTGGCCTAAAACCCTATCTTTAACACCAATCACCGTTACCGGCGCTTTTGAATATTTTATGAACAAGGAATCATGCCCCACACACAAACCTAATATTATATTAAAATCCGTTTTTTCTTCATTTAAAAATAATGCCTGGCCGATAGGGTTACACATGGCTTCGAATTTACATTTGTGAACTTTTTCATTTTCGGTTATTTTTATGAATTCTTTTGGGATACTTCCTGCTTTACAAACAACCGATTCAACCTCAAAATCATGGTTGAGAAATATGTTCTGTAAAATACCTGCTTCTTTTGAAAGTCCGGTACAAAATGCAATGCCCAATTTTTTATAGTTCATTTTTTTCGCAAAGAGTATGGTTTCTTCAATTCTTGTAAGCTTACAGTAACCTTCAGATTCAACAAGCGCGGAATTATATGCAATTTTTTTATTTTCTTCATCAAGATATAATTTTTTACTTTTTTCGATGATTTCAGCAGAATTTGGACATTTTTTTGGCATTTCTTCAAATATGCCTGATTTGCATGCTTTTATTTTACATAATGCACAGTAATACATTAAATTCACCATGGTAGTTACATCACATATCTCATACGTGAGTATATTTCACTCATTACTATTTTTTAGTGCAACTATATCGTCTACATCAGTTAATTTCCAAACATACGTGTTGTCAGCAGTAATCAGACTTTCTAACGGGTCATCCGGGTTTTGACCGAGTGCTTCTAAAACAACATTTGATAGATTTTTTGAGATAATCAAATTTACAAAAAGTTTTCTGATTTTTTCTTTTTTGCTGATGTTATATTCTGGAACGATTTTTCCTTGAAGTGTTATAAATTTATAGCAGGACATGTCATCTGAAAATTTTTCAATTTCAATAGATACATGCGGGTTATTTTTCAAAAGTTCAATTTTGCGACCATATTTTGTTGAAAGAAAGTAAATTGTATTTTCATCGAAAACGTACAGGAACGGTGCGATGTATGGGTATTTTACACCTAAAAATGCAATTCTTGAAATATGGTTATTTTTGATTAGTAAATCGTATTCTTCGCGTTTCATCTCTGGAATTTTGAAAACCATTTTTAAATCCCCCAATTAAAATTTCAATAATATATTGTTTGATTTTTAAAATTGATATATTTTACTTAATGTATATTATATGTATTTAGCCCTGAATTTTTGATTATTAATTAGTATTAATTACTTTTTTTCTTAAAAGTTAATTTAAAATGATTACAGGGCTTTTTTTTAATTTTTATCGTATGAGTAGCGGTATTTTTCTTGATGGGACCGAAAACTATATATATTGAATCACAGTATAGGATAGTTCACCGGAAAGAAGCTTCCGTATAATAACTAAAATAAGGAATTAATTTTCCGAAGTAAAACAATATAGTGAGGCCTAAAACATGGTAAGAAAAATCGCAATTTACGGAAAAGGTGGAATTGGAAAATCAACCACCACACAAAACACAGTAGCTGCAATGGCTTACTTCCACGACAAAAAAGTATTTATTCACGGCTGTGACCCAAAAGCAGACAGTACAAGGTTAATCTTGCACGGTAAACAGCAAGTAACAATGATGGATACATTAAGAGAAAGAGGAGAAGAAGAATGTACTCCTGACAAAGTTATCGAAACAGGATTCTGTGGCGTAAGATGTGTAGAATCAGGAGGACCTGAGCCAGGAGTAGGCTGTGCAGGTAGAGGTGTTATCACTGCAATTACACTCATGGAACAACAAGGCGTTTACGAAGACAACCTTGACTTCGTATTCTTCGATGTTTTAGGGGACGTTGTGTGCGGTGGATTCGCAATGCCTGTAAGAGATGGTAAAGCAGACGAAATATACGTTGTAGCATCAGGAGAAATGATGGCTCTTTACGCTGCAAACAACATCTGTAAAGGAATGGTTAAATATGCACAACAAAGCGGTGTAAGACTTGGAGGAATCATCTGTAACAGTAGAAACGTAGATGGTGAACTTGAATTATTACAAGAATTTTGTGACAAAATTGGAACACAATTAATCCACTTCGTTCCAAGAGACAACATCGTTCAAAAAGCAGAATTCCAGAAAAAAGCTGTTGTTGACTTCGACCCAGAATGCAACCAAGCAATGGAATACAAAGAACTTGCAAGAAAAATCATTGAAAACAAAAACCTTGTAATTCCAACCCCAATGACAATGGACGAATTAGAAGAATTAACTTCAAAATACGGTTTCTTAGATTAATTACATTAAATTAATTACTTTAAATTTTAAGAGGGCAAAAAATGAAAATGATTAGAGCAGTAGTCAGACCAAGTAAAGCTGAAGCAGTTGTAGATGCACTCGCTGAATCCGGATGCGTAGCTTTAACAAAAATGGATGTTATCGGAAGAGGAAAACAGAAAGGAATTAAAATTGACCAGATTTACTACGACGAACTTCCAAAAACAATGCTCATGATTGTAGTTGAAGACGACGCAGCAGAAAATGTTGTTGAAATAGTTACAAAGACTGCATACACTGGAAATTTCGGTGACGGTAAGATATTCGTTTCCCCTGTAGAAGAAGCTTACACAGTTAGAACAAGAACATGCGGATTATAAGGTGATTATATGAAAGAGATAATCGCAATAATTCGGCCAAGCAAAATGGCTCAAACAAAAACTGTCCTTGAAGGCCTTGGATTTCCAGCAATGACTGCAAACAGGGTTCTTGGAAGAGGAAAACAAAAAGCAATTGTTGGAGAACTTGGCTTTGAAGTTGACAATAAAGAATTGTTACACCAGCCAGGGGACATGAGATACATCCCAAAAACAATGATGACATTAATTGTTCCTGATGAAGATGCAAGCCTCGTAGTTGAAGCAATTATGAAAGTTAATAAATCCGGTCAATTTGGTGACGGAAAAATTTTCGTTTGCCCAATTGATGATATAATCACAGTTAGAACCTCTGAACGAGGAGAATCTGCATTATAATTAACTTTAGACCCCAAATAAATACCCCTCTATATACTACCCTTAAAAATTTTTTAGGAGAGCGAACATGCCATTCTGTTTATTGGATGTAGATAAAGATATCCCTGAAAGAGAACAACACGTTTACATCAAAGATTCAAAAGAAAAAACGCACTGCCAAAAATGTAACACAACCACAATCCCTGGAAGTATGACTGAAAGAGGATGTGCTTTTGCAGGAGTAAAAGGTGTGATTACTGGTGCATTGAAGGATGTACTTCACGTAGTACACTCGCCAATAGGATGTACCGCATACGGAAATGGTACAACAAAAAGATACCCAACAAGACCAGAAATGCCTGATGGAAGCGTATTTCCCGTAGAAAACTTCAACCTCAAACACGTTGTCGGAACTGACTTAACTGAATCCGATGTTGTGTTTGGTGGAATGAACAAACTTAAAAAAGTAATTAGGGAAGCTTCAAAAGAGTACCCATTCGTAAATGCAATCTACGTTTACGCAACATGTACAACAGGTCTTATTGGAGACGACTTAGATGCAGTATGTAAAGAAATGCAAGCAGAACTTGGAAAAGATGTTGTAGCATTCAACGCTCCAGGATTTGCAGGACCAACACAATCAAAAGGACACCACGTAGGAAACTACACGATATTTGAAAAATTGGTTGGAACAAAAGAACCACCATTTGAATTAACCGACTACGACATCAACTTGATTGGTGAGTACAACATTGATGGTGACTACTGGGTTCTTGAAAAATACTTCGATGCTATGGGCATTAGAGTTCTCAGTAAATTTACTGGGGATGCAACCCACGGTGAGCTCTGCTGGATGCACAAAGCAAAATTAAGCCTTGTAAGATGTCAAAGGTCTGCAACATATGTAGCAAAATTGATTGAAGAAAAATATGGTGTTCCATACCTTAAAGTGGATTTCTTCGGTCCAGAATACTGTGCTGAAAACTTAAGAACAGTAGGTAAATTCTTTGGAAAAGAAGCCGAAGCCGAAGCTGTTATTAAATCAGAAATGGAAAAAATTCAGCCTGAACTTGATTTTTATAAATCAAAATTACAGGGTAAAAAAATCTGGATTTCAGCAGGAGGTCCAAAAAGCTGGCACTTATCCAAACCAATAGAACAATTCTTAGGAATGGATGTAGTAGCACTTTCAGGTCTTTTCGAACACGAAGATGGATACGAAAAAATGCAAGAAAGGGCAAAAGATGGTACAATTATCATTGACGACCCGAACACCCTTGAAATGGAAGAAATTGTGGAAAAATTCCAACCAGAAATAGTTCTTGGGGGTATCAAAGAGAAATACTTCTTCCACAAATTAGGAGTACCTTCAGTAATGATACACTCTTACGAAAACGGTCCATACATCGGATTTGAAGGATTCGTAAATCTTGCAAAAGATATGTACACAGCAATATACAACCCAGCTTGGAGACTAATGGAATTTGAAGACGAAGAGCCAGGTGATTCAAATGAGTGAGTTAAACGTAATCAAAAAAGAAAGAACTGCGGTAATCAACCCGCTCGTAACATGCCAGCCTTTAGGTGCAATGTACGCAGTATCTGGAATCTATAAGGGAATGCCTTTAGTTCACGGATCACAGGGATGTTCAACATTCGTAAGATACGGATTTGCAAGACACTTTAGAGAACCTGCAGATATTGCAGTAACTTCACTTCACGAGGATGCAGCAGTATTCGGAGGAAGAAAAAACCTGATTTCAGGTCTCGGAAACTTAGCTGCAAGATTTAAACCAGAAGTAATGGGTGTTGTAACAACCTGTTCAAGTGAAATCATCGGAGATGACGTTGCTGGTTTCATTAAAATAGCTAAAGCAGAAATTGCTAAAAAAATGGGTGAAGAAGCTGCTAACAAAATCAAAATTGTTCAGATTAACACCCCAAGTTTCGTTGAGCACCACTACAAAGGATACGACAATGCAATAAGATCAATTGTTGATACCTTAGCTGAACCAAAAGATGAAGAAAATGGAAAATTAAACATCATTCCAGGAATTGTAAACCCTGGAGACATCAGGGAAGTAAAACACATGCTTTCACTTATGGGAGTTGAAGGTATTTTACTTACCGATACATCTGATCCATTTGATTCACCACTCAGACCTTCAGCTGCAGATAAAAACCCATACTACCAAAAAGGTGGGACACATCTTGCAGAGATTCAAGACTGTGCAAATTCACTTGGTACAATTTCACTTGCAAGCTATGCAGATACTGCAGCTAAATCACTGGAGAAAAAATACAATATGCCTTCAAAAGTGAGTGCAGCACCAATTGGTGTTCAAAACACTGACAGCTTTATAAGAACAGTTAAAAAATTCACTGGAAACGATGTTACTGAAGAAATACTTGACGAAAGAGGTATCGTGATTGACGCAATAGCTGACGTTGCATCAAGATACTTATTCGGAAGAAAAGTAGCAATATATGGTGACCCGTCATTAACTGCAGGACTTGCAAGATTTGTAACAGAACTTGGAATGATTCCTTCAATGGTATGTACCGGTGTTAAAAACGAGTACTTCCTTGACGACATGAAAAAAGTAGCTAAAGAATCAGATGGAGACATCGATGCACTCTTTGGACAAGATTTAAGAGCAGTAGATGTTTACTTAAAAGAAAATCCAGTAGATTTAATTATTGGTAACTCAGATGGTAGATTGATGGCAAAAGACCTCGGTATACCACTCTACAGAGTAGGATACCCAGTATATGATAGAGTAGGAACTCAAAGAAGACCAATCATTGGATACAATGGTGCTTTGAACCTTGTCGATGGAATTACAAACACAATCCTCGATAAATACTACGAAACTCAAGACTGGAAACTCCAACAGTAAGCCCCATTAAAGAGGAATACTATGGTTTTGAACCTTGATACAGAAAACCGGAAAATGCAAAATGGAAATAACGGTGACGATTTTGACATAGAAGTCAAAATCCCAAACTCCATTTTCGAAAAATTAAAATCAATTGAAGCATTAAAAGCCCGAGAATCACAATCGTGTGTTTCGGGAAAAGATAATTCAATTCCTACGTGTGACAAGAACTCGACCCCTGGAATGATTACCCAGAGATCCTGCGTATACGGGGGAGCAAGAGTTGTTCTAATGCCTATAACTGATGCAGTACACCTCGTACACGGTCCAATAGGCTGCGCAGCATGCACTTGGGATATTCGTGGAAGTAAATCTACAGGAGATAAACTTTACAAAAACGGATTCTCAACTGATTTGCAGGAATCAGATATTGTCTTTGGTGGAGAAAAAAAGCTCTATGAATCCATTTTGGAAATAAATAAGCTTTACCATCCTGGTGCAATATTTGTTTATTCCACATGCGTAGTGGGCTTGATTGGAGATGATATTAAAGCAGTTTGTAGACAAGCACAAGAAGCAACTGGTTGCAGAGTTATTCCGGTACAGTCAGAAGGGTTCAAAAGCTTTAATAAAACTGCAGGCCATAAACTTGCATGTGACGCAATGATTGACTACTTAATTGGCACAGAAGAGCCAGAAGAAGAGCACCCGTACAGTATTAATATAATTGGAGAATTCAATGTTGCAGGAGACCTCTGGGGAATTATTCCATTATATGAAAAAATGGGTGTAAAAGTACACACTGCAATTACTGGAGACGCAACAGTCAAAAAGGTTGCAAGTGCACACAGGTCTAAATTAAATATAGTTCAGTGCCAAAAATCATCTAACTACTTAGCAAGCAGAATGGAAGAGAAATACGGAATACCAAACATTAAAGTGAATTTCTTTGGAATCGAAGAAACTACGAAGTCCTTAAGGGCGGTTGCAGAATTTTTCGGTGACGAAGAAATGATTAAAAGAACCGAAGAACTTATAAAATCAGAAGTTAAAAATCTTCGAGATGAAATTTCTGAATATAAAAAAGATCTGGCTGGAAGTACCGTTGCGATATATTCTGGAGCCCACAAATCTTGGGCACTGGTAAGCGCATTTGGTGAACTCGATATGGAAATTATCATGAGTGGTACCCAAAACGGAAAACCAGAAGATTACCAAAAAATCAGGGAGCACGTCTGTGAAGGTACATTAATTGTAGACGATGCGAGCTCAATGGAACTTGCAGAGCTTCTCAAACAATATAAACCTGATATATTAATTTCTGGAGCCAAAGAGAAATATATTTCCCTGAAATGTGGAGTTCCACACTGTGATTTCAATCACGACAGGATAACTGCATTCTCAGGTTTTCAGGGCTTCATAAATTTTGCAAGAGTTGTGCATACCGCAATTATGACACCGGTTTGGAAACTTTCAAGAAAATGAGTATAGAGGAATATTATGACTGAAAAAAAATTTGCTGTAATAAATCCATGTAAAATATGCCAACCAATGGGTGCAATATTTGCATTAATGGGTGTAAAGAATTCAATGCCTTTAATACACGGTTCGCACGGATGCAGCACGTACATGAGATTCCAACTTGGACGTCATTTCAAAGAACCTGTAAGTGTGTCATCTACATCAATGAGTGAAGCAAATGCTGTACTCGGTGGTGGAGAAAATTTAAAACATGCGATTAGAAACGCGAGCAAAATTTACAACCCTGAAATAATTGGTGTAACTACAAGCTGTCTTAGTGAAACTATTGGTGACGATGTTGAAGGGATCATCCGGTTATTCAAGGCACAAAATGATGATTTGCCTGAAATAGTCCCGATATCAACCCCAAGCTATAAACATACGCACGTAGAAGGATACGATTCAACAGTCAAAGCATTGGTTGAACATTTAGCAACTCCCACAAAGCCTAATTTCAAGTTAAACGTAATTACTGGAATGGTTTCCCCTGGAGACATTGCAGAAATCAAAAAGTTGTTACGTGAAATGGATATAGAATCAATAATTCTAACCGATACTTCGGAATCTATGGACGCCCCTTTCGAAGGAGATGTTTCATTCACACCAAATGCGGGAACTACTGTGGATGAGATTAGAGATACTGCAAATTCATTTGCAACGATTTCACTCTGTAAGCATGCAAATTCCGCCGCCAAATTCCTCCATGAAGCTTATGGAATAGAATCAGTCTCACCTTATCTTCCAGTAGGTCTTCAAAGTACTGATGAATTCATTAATGAACTTTGTAAACTTACCAATAAAGAGATACCTGAACATATAACACGAGAACGTGGAAAATTAATAGATGCCATGATAGACGCCCACCAACATAATTTTGGAAGAAAAGTTGCAATCTACGGCGACCCCGATGTCGTAGTTGGATTTACGAGATTTGTCTTGGAACTTGGAATGATTCCTTCAATAGTCTGTACTGGAAGCGAAAGTAAAACTTTCGTTGAAGACATCGAAGCAGTAACTAAAGATAGCAAACATAAACCAGTAATCTTAGCTCCAGGAGACCTCTACGATCTCCACCAAGAAATTAAAAAATCAAAAGTGGATCTCCTCATTGGAAATTCATACGGTTCAAGAATTGCAGGTGCCGAAAATATTCCATTAATTCGAATGGGTTTCCCAATCTATGATAGAGTTGGAGCTCAAAGAATAACTTCTTTAGGATATACTGCAGGAATTAGACTTGTAGATACCATAACCAACACCATACTCGACAGGTACTTTGACGAGTTTGGATGGGCATTAACTGAAGATACAGAGGTAGACCATGGAGACTTTGAGAGTAGCCATTGCATCAACTGATGGCGTAAACGTCAACATGCACTTTGGTGCTGCCACACATTTTCTTATTTTTGAAATAAAAGACAATGTAGCAGAATTCATGGAATTTAGGGAAAACCCAACCAAACATATAAAAGACCACACCGACAGGTGGAACTATGCACTTGAACTCTTAAAAGACTGTGGTGCAATCTTTTGTAGCAGAATGGGGGATCACCCTAAATCCGTACTTGAAGGAAAAGGCATGAAAGTTGTTATGACAGAAAATACATTAAAAGAAGCTTTAAAGGAATTTTTAACCGCCTAAATTACCCATTACCTATCAAATTTTAGTTATTATGCGATTTTTCAAAAACAATTCTAATCTTAGATATACAATAATCCTTACTAAATAGTGGTTCTATATTGTTTTACCATTTATTGGTAAACTCGTTTATTTTTTTAAAACTTGAAATTCTTTTTTTAGGCCAAAAAGAGTTTAAAAAGTTAATTTTACATTTTTTAAAGCAGAACACCCATTTTAAAAAAATTTAAAAAACAGAAATGAAAAGTTTAATTATTTTCAAAAATATAATTATACCAAACTTATTTTTCGGGGGTTTTTATGAACGAACTTGAAAAGGCAATTGCAAAGTACCATTCAATGAAATTGAAAGATATTATTCCAACAATGGATACTCTACCCGTATTATGCAATAATTCTTCAATTAAGGATGTTTTAGAGATACTTAGAACCCGTCACCACGTCTGGGTTATAAACTGTAAAGAAGATGGAAAACTTATTGGAGTAATCCGGTATTTAGACGTTATTAACTTTATAATGCCTCCTGAAAAACATTCTACATTTATAGGAACTACTCGAACGGTTTTAATGTCGATACAGGGCGGAGCTGAAATTGCAAGCGAAGTAATGGAGAGAAGTGCAATTACAATAAATTCCAATGAAACGGTTTTAAAAGCACTTGAAAAGATGAAAAACTACAATTTACAGCTTTTAGCGGTAGTTGATGATAAAAATAAACTTATTGGAGAAGTAAGCCTTAGAATATTAATAAATAAATTTCTTGACCTCTGCTTTTAGGTGTTTTCGTGGATATTTCGTGGGTACTGTTTACTGTTGGGGCATGCCTCATATTTGGAAAAATTGGAAACGAAATAATGTGGCGGTTTGGTTTTCCAAGCGTGTTTGGGGAAATACTTGTTGGAATACTATTTGGAAATCTTTTATTTTTTGGAATAGTTGATCCAAACCACCTGACACTTCACGAAAACGATATTTTTGACTTTTTGTCCACTGTTGGAATCATGTTTTTATTATTTTTAAGCGGGCTTGAAATAGATGTAAACAGGATTAAAAAAACAGAAAACATCGCGATATTTTCAGCAGTTCTTGGTGCGCTCTTTCCACTAATTTTTGGGTATCTATCTTTGTCGTATTTTGGGTACCCTGCTAAAGAATCTTTTGTCGGGGGAGTAATTCTTACAGCAACGAGTATTGGAATTACTGCAAGGCTTTTAATGGATTTAAAAGTTTTAAAAACTGATGTAGGGGCTGCTGCAATTAGTGCGAGTATTTTAGATGACTTTTTAGGGCTTATTCTTTTAATACTTGCAGTCGGGTCAGGAGGCCTTCTCGGACTCATCTCTGAAATCACGGTCTTTTTTATAATTACGGGGTACCTTGGGTGGAAATTAATTAAAAAATATCTAAAATTTGCAGAAAAATTTCATATCGAAAAAACAGTTCTTTCGTTTACAATTGCACTGATGTTTTTGTTTTCGTTTTTATCGGAGCGCTGGTTTGAAGTTGCAATTGAAGGCGCATTTATGGCTGGATTAATTCTTTCAAAAACATCTGAAGGAAAAACGCTTGCAAAAGAAATAAAATCAATTGGAAATTCATTTTTAATTCCATTATTCTTTATATACACGGGCGCAAGGCTAAATTTAACGGCGTTCTTAAATCACGAGGCACTGATCCTTGCGGTAGTTTTTATAATCGTCGGGGTTTTGAGTAAGTTTATTGCATGGGGGCTTGGAGCAAGATTAATGGGCAGGTGGAACTTCAAAAAATCGATACAGATGGCTTCTGCATCAGTTCCGAGAGCAGAAATAGCGCTGATAAATTTAATGATCGCGGTTTCTGCAGGAGTAATTTTAAAAGAAGATGTTTCAAAATTCATCGCTGCAACGCTTATATTTGTTACATTTTCGATAGTCATAACTCCACCGCTCTTGAAAAAAGTTTTTAAAGAAACTGTAAATTAAAATTTTAAAAATAAATAAAGATAAAAAAATTTATTTTTTAGAGTATTTTTTCGTTTAAAAGTTCAGAAATGGATTCATTAACTTTTTTTACGAGTATTTCAATTTCTTCTGGTTTAATTATTAACGGAAGTACGAATATCAATGTATTTCCAATTGGACGGATATACACTCCTTTTTCGAGAAGTCTATCGGCGACTTTGTATCCTGCTTTGTACCCGTAATCATATGGTTCTTTCGTTTCTTTGTCTTTTACAATTTCAATTCCAATCATGTACCCTGATTTTCGAATATCTCCAACACAGGGGAACTCTTTTAATTCATCAAGCTTTTCATGTAATAATTTGATATTCGGCCTTATTTCTTCGCAAATATTTGTTTCTTCCAAAATATTGGTAGTTTCAATTGCTGCTGCACATATTATCTGGTTTCCCGCATACGTGTGGCCGTGAAAGAGCTGTTTACATTCTTCAAAACTTCCTAAAAATGCATTATATATTTCATCGGTTGCAAGGGTCAGCGCAAGTGGTAAATATCCACCGGTAATTCCTTTTCCAAGGCAAATAATGTCGGGTTTTTCTAATTCTTTCAATTCATACATATCTGAATAAAATGCTCTTCCAAGCCTTCCAAACGTCGCGATTTCATCGAGTATTAATATAATATCAAGTTCTTTACAGATTTTTGCAACACCTTCGATGTATCCTTTCGGGTATGGAATCATTCCAGCTGAGCCCATGACTCCGGCTTCTAAAATTACGCAAAATATCTCGTCTTTTTTGGATTTAATTAAATTTTCCATTTCTTTCAGGCATTTCATTTCGCATCCTAATCTATTTCTTTCATCAGTGTCTTTGAAATTGCAGTATTTGCACCTGTAGCAGTACGGAGTACTTGCGTGATACCCATTAAACAAAAGCGGTTTAAAACAACCATGGAAAAGTTCACTGCCTCCGACACTCATTGCACCAACTGTGTCCCCGTGGTATCCTTCTTTAACTGATACAAATTTTGTTTTATTTGTAAATCCTTTTAATTTGCAGTATTCAAATGCCATTTTTACGGCAATCTCAACAGCTTCTGCACCATCTTCTGAAAAAAATACTTTTGTAAATTGTTTTGGTGAAAACTCAACGTATCTTTTTGCTAAAACTGCTGACGGAACGTTTCCGCAACCAAGTTGTGTAGAATGTCCAATTTTTAGTGCTTGTTTTGAAATTGCATCAGCTATTCGTTTTTCAGAGTGTCCAAAGAAGTTACACCATACTGATGAAACTGCATCCATGTATTTTTTGCCATTTACATCAATTAGATATATTCCTTCCCCATTTTCAATTAAAATTGGTTTTCCTTCCCGGTACTCTTTCATCTGGGTAAAAGGGTGCCAAACGTATTCTTTATCCCATTTTTCAATGTCATTTTTTGAATAGTTTTCTGATTTCATTTTAAACACCAGAGATTTTTTAAATTTTAAGTGAATTAAAGTGGTTATTCAAACATTGTCTCAAAACTATGAATTTAGTAAATATAAGGTTTTTTGAAAAAAATTTAAAAAAATAATTTTCTTTAAAATTTAGAAAAAAATAACGAATTTTTTGGGAAATTAAAAGAATTTTTTTTATTTTCGCCGTTTTAATTCAGTACCAAAATGCAGTAAAATCATGCAAACTACTAAACCTAAAATGCCTATGATTACGTGTCCAAATACAAGGGCCAGTCCAGATATTGGAAGTACTAAGAAAAACATTACCGCGATAATTATTTCCCCAAGCGTTTTTCGGCCCATATCTTCAATAAATCCAATAATAACCACCGAGTAAACGTAATTTTATTGTCGGAGTAATATTATAAATTTAATAACTATTTAACATTATTGAAAATTGAAAAGAACCCGAAAAATAATTTTTAAAGTTATTTTTTCAGAAATTATAAATATTGTTTTTAAAAGAATTTTTTTTAGATAATTTTGGAGTGATGGTGGAAAATTGACTGATTTTATGGATGAAGCAATAAAAGAAGCGAAATTGGGACTTAAGGAAGGCGGAATTCCAATTGGTGCGGTTTTGGTTTATAAAAATAAGATTATTGGTCGAGGACATAACAAACGGGTTCAAAATAACAGCGCGATTTTACATGCCGAGATGAATGCGCTTGAAAATGCAGGAAGGCTAACTTCCGATATTTATAAAAATTGCGAACTTTACACGACACTTTCTCCATGCATTATGTGCAGTGGCGCAGTTTTGCTTTATAAAATTAAAAAAGTAATCATCGGGGAAAACAGAACTTTTTTAGGTGCAGAAGACCTTTTAATAAAAAATGGGGTTTCTGTTGAAGTTTTAAATGACGAAAGATGCGTAAAGATGATGGAAGAATTTATAAAAAATAATCTTAAATTATGGAATGAAGATATCGGAGAATAATTTAAAATAACGCTAAAAAAGTGATTTTTCATGAAAATAGTTGTACTTGATGGATACACCATGAATTCAGGGGATTTATCGTGGGAAGATTTAAAAAAACTCGGTGAACTCACCATTTATGATAGAACACCTGAATCAGAAGTAATTGAAAGAATTTCAGACTCCGAAATCGTCATTACAAACAAAGTAATCATTGGAAAAGAGGTCTTTGAAAAATGTAAAAACATAAAATATGTTGGAGTTACTGCAACTGGCTACAATGTTGTAGATACCAATTTAGCACAGGAACTTGGTGTAATTGTAACAAATGTTCCAGCATATTCAACCGATTCAGTAGCACAACTTGTGTTTTCATTTATTCTTGAACACTGCCAAAATGTTTCTAAATATTCTGACAGCGTAAAATCTGGTACTTGGGTAAATTCGAAAGACTTTTCATACAGGAAATTTCCTTTAATTGAACTTGCAGATAAAACTCTTGGAATAATTGGATTTGGAGCAATTGGAAAAAAAGTTGCAGAAATTGGAAATGCTTTTGGAATGAATGTACTTGTAAACACGAGGACTGTTTCAAACACACCTTTGAATGTTAAATTTGTATCAAAAGAAGAAATTTTTAAAAATTCCGATTTTTTAACACTACACTGCCCATTAAATGAAGAAACAACAGAAATTATCAATGAAAAAACACTTAATTTAATGAAAAAATCTGTATTTTTAATAAATACTGGAAGGGGCGGACTTGTTAATGAAAAAGCACTTTCTAATGCATTAAATGTTGGAAAAATTGCTGGAGCAGGTCTTGATGTACTTTCAACCGAACCTCCAAAAGAAGATAATCCTTTAATTAACGCTAAAAATACAATTATAACACCACACGTTGCTTGGGCATCTATTGGCGCGAGAGAAAGATTAATGAATGTAACCGTAAACAATGTAAAGTCATTTATCGAAGGAAATCCTATAAATGTTGTAAACAAATAATATATTTTCTTAAGCTTGATTTTAAGTCAGGGGATATCTTCATGAAGCTAACCGATGTCGTAAGTTTTGCAGGGCGAAACATAACCCAAAAAAAGACGCAAAGTTTTTTAACAATAATTGGCGTTGTTATCGGTATTTTAGCAATAGTCAGTTTGATTTCTCTCGGGTATGGTGTTCAAAATTACATAACCGGCGAAATTACGACTATTGGCGCAAATATTATTTCGGTTATTCCTTCACAAAATTTTGGAGGTCCGGCAGTTTCCAAAACGTTCAATGATAACGATGTTGATGCCGTAAAAAGTGTCAGGGGAGTTGATGAAGTTGTTGCTGTGTGGCTTGGCAGTTACGAACTTGAATATCGGGATCAATCTATTTATGGAAACATTCTCGTAGTTGAACCTTCAAAATTTACTTACGTATACTCAACAACGTGGGGTTATGAGCCATACAAAGGACGCTGGATTGAAGATACTGATAAATATTCCTGCATGATTGGATATGGACTTGCAACTAATTCTTTTGACAATGAAATAGATATTGGGGATAAAATAACGATAAATGGTACAAAATACAAAGTTATTGGAATACTCGAAGAAACAGGAAATCCTGCAACCGAAAATTCAGCTATTTTATCAAAAGATGTAGGCCAGGCACTTTTCGATATTGGTGACGAATATAACAGGATGATTGTGGCCGTAAAGTCTGGTGAGGATGTAATTCGAGTTTCAGAAGATATTCAAAAAGAAGTGGAAGATTCAAGAGGGGATGAAAACTTTTCAGTTTTAACTGCAGAACAGCTTGCAGAATCGATTAACAGTATTTTTAGTGTTTTAACAGTATTTTTAGTCGGTGTTGCAGGAATTTCATTACTCGTTGGAGCTGTAGGGATCTCAAACACGATGCACATGAGTATACTTGAAAGAAGAAAAGATATTGGAATATTAAAAGCACTTGGTGCAGAAAACACGACAATTCTTTCAATATTTGTTGTTGAAGCCGGATTTTTAGGCCTTTTTGGCGGACTTATTGGGACCA
This sequence comes from Methanococcus mangrovi, assembly GCF_054506835.1. NCBI lineage: Archaea > Methanobacteriati > Methanobacteriota > Methanococci > Methanococcales > Methanococcaceae > Methanococcus > Methanococcus mangrovi. The sequence continues at coordinate 755,111 of NZ_CP197114.1, forward strand.
TTATCGGAATACTAATTGCGAAAGCTGTTGAATACATTGCAGCAGCTGCAGGTTACGGCATTATAAAAGCGTGGATTTCATGGGAATTAATTATGGGAGTTTTAATATTCTCATTTGTAGTTGGAATTTTAAGCGGCTACTTCCCTGCAAGAAGCGGTGCAAAATTAAACCCTGTTGATACTTTGAGAGGGGAATAACTTTAAAAAATTAGGTAGAACAAAAGTAATAAGAATAAAATGCTCGAAAATAATAATAAACTTAAAAACTTAAAATTCAATTTTGATTTTAACATTTTTATTATATTTTAGTTATTTAGCGGTGAAATTTTGAAGGTAAGAATCGGAACAAGAGGGAGCAAGCTTGCAATGGTCCAAACTGAATATATTGCAGGTCTTTTAAATGAATTAGGTGTTGAAACAGAAATAATTATTGTTAAAACTACTGGAGATAAAGACCAGAACAAAAAACTTGCAGACTTAGGAATTGGCGTTTTTACAAAAGAACTCGACAACAAAATGCTCGAAAACGAAATTGATATTGCGGTGCACAGCTTAAAAGACGTTCCAACACTCTGGAGTGAAGAATTACAGATTACTGCAACTCCAAAACGGGAAAGTCCTGATGATATTATAATCTGGAGAAAAGATAGTAATTTTGATATCGAACATGATGAATTAAATGTCGGAACTTCGAGCATTAGAAGAACTTCCTTTTTACAGTTTACACATCCAAACCTAACGCCTAAGCTTTTAAGGGGAAATGTTGCAACAAGAATTGATAAATTAAGAAATGGAGAATACGATACAATCATAATGGCAAAAGCAGGGCTTATACGGCAAGGTATTGATTTATCCGAATTTAATTACAAAAAACTTGAAATATTGCCAGCACCTGCTCAAGGCGTGATTGGTGTTGCTTCAAGAAAAACTGATGCGAAAATAAACCAGATTTTAGAAAAAATTTGTGATAAAAAGACATATATAGAAGCTACTGCTGAGAGATGGGCTTTAAAAGAATATGGTGGCGGATGTCAGGCACCTTTTGGAGCTTTTGCAGTTTATGACACGGAAGAAGGAATTTTAAACTTAAGATGTGAACTTGTAGAAGAACAAGGCACAATAAAACGGGTAAAATCAAATGAAGGATTTATATTCTGTACTACCGATGATGTTGAACTTTCAAAGGAACTCGGTGCAAGAGTCGGCGCATTATTTAAAGAAGTCGAAACTTTTACTTATTAATTCTTTTTTCTTTTTTTTAAAAATTCAGAGAAAGTTTTAAATTATTTAAAGTTTAATTTATTTTAATTGTAATTATCGAGGGATTTTTATGGCAGATTATAACAATGCAGTAGTTTTCTACGATACTGACGGGATTGAATATTCAAAACAGATTAAAAAAACGCTTGAAAGGGGTTTTGAAAGAGAGTGTTTTTTAATAAACTTGGATACTCGTGAAAATACGCTTTCAAAAATCAATACGGCACTGAAAACAAGTAAATATATTATATTTTTGTTTAGTTCGATGTATCCTAACGAGCAGATGTTAAGCGAAGCAAAAACTGCATTTAATTCCGATAAACAGATAATTTCTTTGAAATTAATTGATAAAAGTATAAAAAATCAGATTTCGATTCACCAGTCTGACTTTGAAGATAATTATACGCTTTCAAAAAAAGTGAACGAGGACCTTGAAAAACTTAAAAAAATGGAAAATAAAGGCACTGATTTTTTAGAATCTTTGATTTCATTTAACATGGGAAATATTTATTTTAATTTTGGAAAATATGACGAAGCCATGAGATGCTACAAAAAAGCCGTGAAAATAATACCTGATTTTGTAGATGCATTAAATAACTTTAATTCGCTTTCAAACATGAAATTGTCAGACATGGAACCTAAATCGGTTTCATATAAAGATACCCGAATTGATGAATTAGTACCAGACATATTTTCAAATTCTGTTTCGGAAGAATCAAAAGAACCAGAAGACTCCCAAAAATACGTAAGTCTCGAACCTGAAGAGCTTGAAGACCTTATTTTAGAAGGAGAAATTGGATCAGGAATTGAAGAAGAGTCTGTTGAAGAAATAGATGTTGAAATGCCAGTAGAAGAAATAATTAGTACTGAGAAAGATTTAGACGAAAATATTGAATCTAATGAAATAGAACCCGATATTATAAAAGAACCGGTTTTAGAAGATAGTTTTGAAAATATTGAGGAAAATATCGAAATTAACAAGGAAGAAAATTTAGAATCTTTTTTAGAAAAAAATATCGAAGAAGATAATTTAAAAGAACTTGAAAGTGAGATCGAAGAACCAGAAATTGAAGAAAGCTTTGAAATAATTCCCGAAATTGAAGAAGTAATTGAAGATTTTGAAAATAATTTAGAAGAGTCTGTTGAAGAAATCGAAGATAAAAATGAAGAAGACTTAGAAACTCTTGAAGAATTATTGGATGGAGCTGATGAAAACGAAATAATTGAAAAACAGGACAATAAAATAACCGATACCGGATTTACTGAAGTTTTAAATTTTGCAAACACGCTTTATGAATCAGGCGATTTTACAGCTGCTGAAGCAGAATACAAAAAAGCAATAGCTTTGAACCCAAATCATTCCGAAACACATAACAATTACGGGTGCCTTTTAGAATATCTTGAAAAATATGCTGAAGCAGAATTTGAATTTAGAAAAGCGGTTGAATTGGATGTTTCAAATTCAAAAGCTCACAACAATCTTGCAACGCTTTTGGCAAAATCTGAAAAATATCTCGAAGCAGAAGAACACTACAAAAAAGCAATTGAAATTGATCCAAATTACTGGGGTGCAATTTATAATTTAGGAGCAATGTATGCAACATTAAAACGATACGACGACGCAATTTTCCAGGTTAAAACAATGATTAAAATATTCCGCTCTGAAGGAAATATTAAAGAAGTTTTAGAATTGAAAAAACTCATAAAACATTTAAAAAAATTAAAACTCCAAAATTGTAATTAATTTAGATTTTTAACACTTTTGAATAATGTTAAATATCATGTTCCTTTTTCCACAAAACCATCGCTTCTTTTGAATTTTTTTCAAATCTCCAAGAATCTTCTGTTTTAGTTAATTCTTGAGATAATATCTCTTTTATTTTTAAATAATCATCATCAATTAGTTTAAGTTCTCCACGGGCCTTAAATCTATCTAAATAATGATTGACAGCTTCATCAAGTGTTTCAAAAGTCTGTAAAAATGGTTTTTCGGTTATTTTAACATCTGCGTATATTCCAAGCTGGTAAAGAATATTGTATATTAAAATGTATGTTAAGCCGTATTCTTTTCTTTCGGGGTCATTTTTCAAAATGACCTGACCAATCTTTTGGTAAATTTCCCTCCAGGCCTGGCGGGTCCCAAATGTCAAAATACAGCAGTATTTTTCTGCATAGTTATTCATTTTTTTAAGGGCACTTTCCATATCATCTACCCCGAGGGAATATGATGAAAAGACGATATCGGGTTTAAAACTACAATCTAATTTAAAATCATCCCATCTTTTGTTTATAATATTTATATTGTCAATTTCTTCTTCTTTCATCCTATTTTTTAAAATATCAATCATTCCAGTAGACTGTTCTACAACCGTGATTTCTCCAACCTCTTTTGAAAGGGGTATCGTGTAAGTTCCAGGTCCTGGCCCAATTTCTAAAATAGACGTATTTTTATTAATATCAAAAGCATTTTTAAAATATTCAACATTTTTTTCAATTCTTTCATTTTTATTTAAAACATTTTTAGCGTAATTTTTTGAAAAAGAATCCCAAAAGTTTTTTGATTCCTTTTCAGACTTAAATTGCGTTTTTGCATGGTTTTTCCGGTAGTATTCTGCCCAGTCTATTTCGATAGTATCAACCCCCGTTTACAATAAGTATGATTATTTACTCAATATATATTACGATATGCCGTATAAATATGTTACACCATAATCATTTTCCAAAATATTGGCAACCCTAAAAAACTATATAATATGTTAAAGTATATTAATTACTATTTTATTAAAAAAGTAACATAATATAATTACCATATGCTAAAGGTGAAAACTGATGAAAGAATTTAACTCTATTTCATGAAGTATTTATGACCAAAAAATATGATTTATTTTTAAAAATTTATTAAATAAATCATAAAATTTAAATATTATTCATAAGTATTACATTTAATCAGAATAGACATATTAATTATGACTATTTTTAAAAAACTATTAAAAAACAGGTGAATAAATGGCAATTAGTATTAAAAAAATAATTAGCATCGGTTTGGGTGGCTTGATGCTCGGTTCAACATTTTGTTCAAGTGCTTTTGCAGTAGAAAAAGTTGGGGATGTAGATTCTTTTGTTTCAGATATTGTTTCGACCGATAATTCAAATGTTGATATTATTGTTGGTTCAAATTCAGTAGCTTCAGACGTTGTATCTGCTGCAAATATTGCAGCAAAAATTGGATCATTATCTTTTTTAGAAAACGAGGGAACTTCTTCTGCAACGTTATCCGTCAGTGCATCCGCAAGTTCTGATGATTTCGACCTTTTAAATGATGATGCAGGTGACGATTCCATTAACTTTACTTCAAATGGAAATGGACTTTTCATTGCCTGTGCAGACGGTGATTGTGCTGACGCTTTAGCAGATAATTCATATTATGACGATTCAACAGGTCTTGATGCAGATAATGGGGCAAAGTCACTTGGTAAACTATCAACATTATCCTCAGTTGATGATACTGACCCCTCAGACTGGTTTAACAGTGATGACGATGCTTATGAATTTTTATTTGCAAGATTGACAAATGACAGTAATGAATGGAATATAAATAAAGAGGGGTTAACTTACGCAGTTCTTTCCTTTGCTGATGATGCTTCTTCCTTTGACAACATAACAACACTTTGCCCCGGAAAAAGAATTCCATTTATGGGTGAAGAATGGGTTATTATCGGCATGAGTGCTGATAAAGATTCATTTGCTCTCGGAAAAGAAGTTTACGATGGAGTAATTAAAGAAGGTGAATCATATACACTTGGCAACGGATATGAAGTTAAAATTTTAAGTATTATTCAAAGTTTGGCAGACGAAGATGATACATGTAAGGTGCAAGCTCAGCTATTAAAAGATGGTAAAGTTATAACTGAAGTATTTGACAGCCCAAAATTAAACATGTGTTCAAATGGAATTGGAGTAAGAATTAACAGCGCATGGCAAAATGTGGGTTCTGATTATGGTTACGCAGAACTTGTAATTGTTGATAACATGAAGTGTTTATATCTCGGGGAAGAATATATTCCAGACTGGGAAACTTACGGAATTTTAAAAGTTGGAAATACATTGGAGTACACCGATGATTTTAAAAGCTTTGAATACGGGCAGAAAAAAGTCGGACTTGCTTTAAAATATGTCGGAGATGATTTAGAAGATATCAGTTCTGGCGATGAAATAAGTATTGCAAATTATGGAACATTTACCTTCGATGATGAGGATGAAGACGATAAATTGAGTGTATTCTTTGAAATGAACGAAGAAAAAGAAGTTAGTATAATTGAAAACCAGAAAGTAAATGTCTTAAATGCGGAAATTATCGCAAACGAAATATCTACTGAAAATGAAAAATCTGTAACTGTAAATGCTCCAGTAGTTAAATTGGACACTGAAACTTCAATGGAATCTTCAGAAAATCCATTAATATTGATTGGAGGACCAGTTGTAAATTCAGTAACTAAAGAATTAACAAGTGCAGGTTTAATTACAATTGATGGTGAATCCCTTGCAACTTTAGCAGTAGTTTCTGATGCAGCAAACGGATACGATGTATTAGTTGTTGCTGGTGGTGACAGAAGCGCTACAACGGAAGCTGCAAATGCTTTAATTGCAATGATTTAAAAAAATAAATTATTTTTTAATTTTTTCTAAAATTTTTTTATTTAACCATTCTTCTGTAATATATTTTTCATAAACTGGAAGCCTTTCTTTTAACTTAAATCCAAGCTCTTTTGAAAAACTGTTCAATTCTTCAATATCAGGCCATGGAGCTTCGGGGTTTACAAAGTCTTTTGTTAATGGGGAAACTCCTCCCCAGTCATCAATTCCCGCCATTAAAAATAGCTGTCCGGTTTCCCGATTTAAATTTGGTGGAACCTGAATTGAAATATCGGTTAAAATTAATTTTGAAAGAATTATCATTTTAAACATTTCGATAGGGCTTGGTTCTTTGCAATTTTCCATCGGAATTCCGGGTTTTAATCTAAAATTTTGAACAATTACTTCCTGAATGTGTCCATACTTTTCATGAATTCGTTTAATCTCAAATATGGAGTTAACCCGTTCTTCAAGTGTTTCTCCAATTCCAATTAATATTCCGGTAGTAAATGGAATTTTTAATTTTCCAGCATTTTCGATCATTTCAATTCTTAATTTAGGGTCTTTTCCAGGACTCTTTTCATGTGCAATAGTCCCGCATAATCGTTCACTCGAATTTTCAAGCATCAAACCCATTGAAGCGTTTACTTCCCTTAAGTATTTGAGTTCATCGTAAGATAAAATACCACAGTTAGTGTGTGGTAAAAGGTTCGTGTTTTCAAGGCACCACGCACTTATTTCATAAAGATATTCTAAAATTCCAGAATATCCCATTTTTTTCAATTCTTCTTTTACTTTCTCGTTTTCATCAACATTTTCTCCAAAAGTAAAAAGTGCTTCCCTGCATCCAAAAGCATCTGCTTTAATTAAAATTTCCTTCATTTCGTCCATTTTTAGTAATTTAAAGTTTTCAGCCCTAAATGTACAGTATCCACAGACGTTTCTACACCAGTTACAAACAGGAATAAATGCATTTTTTGAAAAAGTAATAGTTTTAGAAGAATTTTGTGTATTAATTTGTTCTAATTTTTCCAAAATGGAGTTTATTGAATTTGATTTTAAAAAATCCAATGCTTCATTTCTTGTTATCATTTAAATCCCCAAATTAAAGTAGTTTAAAGTAAATCAAGTCCGATATCAACAGAAGTGGCCGAATGAATTAATGAACCCATTGAAATAACGTCTACATTATATTTCGCATAGTTTTTAACGTTATTTTCATTTATTCCGCCGCTGAGTTCAATTTTAGGCTTAAATCCAGTTTTCTGTTCAAATTCTGAAACGATATTTAGTGCAGTTTCTATATTTTTAAATTCAAAATTATCAAGAAGTATTATATCAGGCTTATATTCAATTACTTTTTTCAACTGGTCGAGAGTGTCCACTTCTACTTCAATTTTTTTAGAAAAGCTTAATTTTTCTACTCTTTTAAAGCATTCTTCAATTCCAACTGCTTGAATGTGGTTATCTTTAATCATTACCATGTCATCAAGCCTGAATCTGTGAGTATCTCCACCACCAACAAATATGGCATACTTTTCAATCATCGAAAGAAGGGGGTGTGTTTTTCTCGTTGCTGCAATTTTTACAGTTTTATTAATTTCTCTTACTTCGTTAATTATTCTGTTAGTTTTAGTTGAAATTCCAGATAAATGCATTAAAAAGTTTAAAGCAGTCCGTTCAATTGTTATTATTGTTTTTGTGTTTCCCCTAACTTTTAAAAAAGGTCCAATAACTTTGTCCCCTTCATTTACCAATTGGGTACAGGTTAATCCGTTTTTTTCCATAAATTCAATTACAAAATCAATTCCGCAGATTATAGATTCTTCCTTGGCAACAAAAACTGCTTCTGATTCCTGATTTTTTGGAATCATTAATTCTGTTGTTAAGTCCCCAAAACCAACATCATAATCGAGTGATTCTTCTAATATTCTTAAAGCATGATTTTTCAACACGGTAATCACCAAGTTTTTATAACTGGCCTAATTATTATAAATATTGCGTTTATTATTTTTATTTTAGTATATATAGGAGAAATACACGATGTTAAAAACACTGCCTCCAACATTAAGGGAGAAAAAACGGTACGTTGCACTTGAAATTATTTTTGAAGATGAACTACTTCAAAAAGAAGTAATTGCAATTGTTAGAAATGCTTTAATGAATTATTCTGGGGTTTTGGGCTGTTCAAAGACGAACCCGTGGTTAATTGATTATAACCACCCATACGGAATCCTTAGAATTTCAAGAGAAGAAGTTGATAATTTAAGAAGTTCGCTTAGTTTAACCAATGAACACAAAAAAAAGCCAATAAATATACACATAATCGGAATTTCAAACTCTGTAAAACATATTCGTGAGAAGTTCTTACACGTGCCCCACGAACCGTACTATAAAGTTATACAAAAACTTAAAAAAAGGGCCCAAAAAAAGTAATTTAAGTTATGCCTCAGATGTAGCGGCCCAAAACCAAAAAGTACTCCATACAGAGATTCCAACGACTGCCAATGATATAAATATCGTGTCGTAGCAGCCAAGAGCTGTATTTATCACGTAGTTTAAATCCACAATATTCACCCCCCAGTGACATATTGTACTGTGTATATTATTGTATAAAATATTACTCCTTAAAAAAACTATTTTTTGTACGTTAATAGTCTAAAAAGTCGATAATATCGAGTAAAAAAAGATTTAATGGATATTTGGATTATGGCCAAGTTATTAGTTTAGGGATTTCAGGCATTTTTCCAACTTTTTTCTGAATCATTTCAGGCCAGTCTTCACAGTTGTAGCCATACTGTGCTAAAAATCCAACTACCCATCTTGTTAACCCGTAACCTGTACATCCTGTCCATACTTTTCTATCTTTGTAATCTTTAATTCCAAATCCTTCTACAAAGTGTGTTCCGTGGATATTTGCTGAAGTTACTGCAACACCCTTTCTTTCTTCTTTAACATGTGGTAACCAGAGTCTCATTTCGTATTTTGGAACATCTGGGAATTCAATTCCCCTATCTTCTGATTTTCTGCCTTCAAGATAGAATGGGTCATCTCCAACTTCGGTCCAGTATTCTAAATCTAATTTTTCTGCTAAATTTTCAGCGTATTTTAAGGTATCGTCCCTTGTTTTTTCTACAAATTCGGGGGTACCCATCCATACACATTCTCCCCTTAAAAACTCGTTTACCCTGTCAAGACCTTTAGCTCCACCGCCTTCCCACCTGTAAGTCCAGCCGCTTTTATCAAAGAATTTTGAAGGATTATCTACATCAACTAATTCGTGGTCAAAGAATGTGTAGAATGGTTCGCACTGTGCAGGTGCTAAAACGTATGCAGGGTCCCTTAACAAAGTTTTCAATTTTTCAATTGGAATCTCTTTTTTAATCATCATTTCATTTACAAAATCCTGAAACATTTCAGGTTCCCTTTTTGGAGGACATACATAGTACATTCCTTCTGGAAGCCCTTCTAAATATCTCATTTTATACATTATGTCTAATGGAATTAATTTTGGGAATAAGCATTCATCAAATCCTATTTTTTCAATACATTCTTCAACAATCAAACTTTCAAATGCCCTGAATAATTTTGCCATTGGGGCTGTGTAAAACCACTGACCTCTTCCAGGGAATTTTTTTACCCATCCGTAGGGTTCTGCTAAGTCTGTTGGGTCTGTATCAAATGCAATTTCTCTTTTTGCTTTGTAGTCTGAAACAATTGTTCCAGGTGCAATTTTACATACTTCAAAAGTCAAATCCCGTTCTTGTTTATCGAGTTCATTTTTAACGAATTTAATAGCTCTATCAATTATATTTCGTTTTAATTCTCCATCGCCTAAATTTTCAAAGACGATGTTGATTTTTTCGCCTTCTAATTCAACTTCACATTCTGGAACTTTTAATCCTTTCAATTCGCTAACTTTTGAAGGCTCTGCAGTAATTGTTACAACGTATTTATCGATTGCAACATCCCTGATACCAATCTGGTGTTTCCTTCCAACTTTTTCCATGATTGGTTTTTTTAATCTCACGATGCCTTCGTGTGCTCTCGTGTATGTTCCTGAAGTCATCTTAAGCTTTAAATCTTTTCCATCAAAGCAATACCCTTCAATTCTTGAAGCTTCATTTTCTTTACCTTCCGGAACACCTTTTAAGAAAATATCCCTGTTTTCTAAAACTTCGATAATATCCTTTTGTGTCTCTTCTTCGACATCTTTGCTGAATATTATTCTCCCGTCAAGTTCAAATCTCATGAAAATCACCGAATCAATTTACAGATAATGTGTTTACTTAATAGTTTTTAAATTTTAGTATGCTCACTGAACCATTTGAGATTTTATTGATTCAATGATTTTGTCTGTAACTTCAAAAGTTTTCAGGTTTCCCCCAAGGTCTGGAGTTAAATAATTACATTCAACCGTTTTTTTAACTGCATTTCTTATGTACTGTGCTTCTTCATTCATTTTCAAATAGTCGAGCATCATTGCAGAACTTAATATTGTTGCAATAGGATTTGAAATTCCTTTTCCAGCAATATCTGGTGCAGAACCATGAACTGGCTCGAATAATCCGTTTTTATCGCCAATATTTGCCGAAGGAGACATTCCAAGTCCGCCAATAAGTCCCGCAGCTTCATCAGATAAAATATCTCCAAATAAATTAGTTGTAACCATAACATCAAACATCTGCGGATTTCTAATCAAATACATCGCTGTTGCATCAATTAAATAATCATCAGATTTTATCCCTAATTTTTCGTAATGTTTAGATATCTCTTCAAAAACTTCTAAGAATAATCCATCGGTAATTCTTAAAACGTTTGCTTTGTGAATACACGACACTTTTTTCCTGTTATTCTGAACCGCATAATCAAAAGCGAATTTTACAATTCTTGAACTTCCAAATTTAGAAATAATTCTCTCAGCAATTGCAACTTCGTTTTTTTCGTCGTAATATTCTTTTTTTACATAGAGTCCTTCGGTATTTTCTCGAATTATAACAAAATCAAGATTATCAAAGTTATATGTTGGCCTAATATTTGCATAAAGGTCAAGTTCTTTTCTTAAAGTTAATATTGGACTTCTATATGGTTTATTTTTTAATTCTGTTGGTTTTGGGGTAGTAACTGACCCAAAAAGAATAGAATCAGATTCTTTTGCAATATTGATTGTGTTTTCAGGTATTGCATCTCCGCATCTTTTAAAACATTCGTAGCCTGCGTGTGTTTGAATGAATTCAAAGTCAGAAATTTCATTTAAAACTCGCACTGTTTCTGGAACTACTTCGTTTCCAATACCGTCCCCATTAATTACACAAATTTTGGGAGTGTTTCTCATAAAACCACCAAAAAATTCGCACCTTATTATCTAATTTATGTAGAGATACAATATGCCTTAAATATATAAAAATACTGTGCAAAACTAAATAAATTTTAAAAATACTTTGAAAATATTTTAAAATACATATGTTAAATTTTTTTTATTTATTCATCATAAGGCCTTATCTTTTTAATTAATTTTTTAACTTCCGCAATTTTTTCGTTAATTTCGTTTTGTTCAAATTTTAATGATTCATCAGCTTTAGATAAGAGCTCATTGTGTTCAGTGAATAAATAATCTTCATATAACCTTAATTCATCCCAGATTATTTCTTCAAGCTCTTCTTCTCCAAAATCTTCTAAAAATTCTTCATTTTCAAGAGCATAAAGTGCGGTTCTGCACGAATCGTTTCTTCCAATATACATATCTTCAGAATAAATAAAAAGTTCAGGATCAACGTCTTTTGAAATTGATTCCGCTCTTTTCAAAACCAATTTTACAAGTTCAAGTTCATTTTTATTAAATTTTACCATGATGCACCTTTTTCCGATTTTACAATCAAACTTGAAATAATATTATTAACTTAACTAAACATTGACTTGATATTTTAAAAGGAATGTTTATATAAAAACAACCCATATTTTGAAACTATATTTACTGATAAGTAGAAATTCTTTTTAATTTATTAATTTGCATGATTTATATAATTTTAAGTGAGAACATGGAAAATATCGAGTATGAAATTAACTATGCAATAGAACACATGATGGAAAACAATTATCCAAGAAAAGAACTTTGGAACATGGATTTAAAAGTCCCTGGTTTATTAAGCGGAATTAGGGCAGGAGATGATGGGGTAGTTGTTGAAAAATCAGTCTACAACATGGAAGGCCCATATCCTTTAATATTAGGCTCAAAAACCGCACTTATCCACACTACCTGTGATATCGTTGCAATGGGTGCAAAACCGCTTTATGCGATGGATGCAATTCAGGCTGCAAATGAAGAAGAAATTGAAATTGCAATAGATGGATTAAAAAAACAGTCACTTGGCCTTGATATTCCAATAATTGGCGGAAACACGCAAACAATCGAGTCATTGAAATCCTGTATGAGTGTTGTTGTTTTTGGAGAACTTGTTTCAGATAATTTTGTTCGAGATTCTGGTTCAAAAGATGGGGATGTAATGTTAATGCTTGGACACGCCGTAGAAGGAGAAATCGGAGAGAGAATTCAAAAAGCGAAGAATAAATTCGATACCTTTTTAAAAATTTTAGAAAGTGATATTGAAGTTCACGCCTGTAAAGATGCTTCAAGAGGGGGCTGGCTCTGTAACATTTTAGAAATGCTTTTGAAAGCTCAACATGGTGTTGAAATAACCGGACTTCCATATCCAAGAGCTACAAGATACCTTGGAACGTATTTAGTAAGTGTTCCTGAAGAAGAAGTCCCAAATATTTTAGAAATTGCAATTAAAAACCGGTGTCCGGTAACTCCTTTTGGACGGGTAACTTCAGAAAAAGTTCTTAAAATGGGAAATAAAGAATATATCAACAAAGAAGAAATGAATGAACTTATAAAAAATTTCCCCTACAAATAATACAAATAATATTATATTTTTAACATTTTTTAATTAAAAATTACTTTTAAAAAAAGAAAATTATTGTTCTGTTAAAAACTTGAATTTTCAGCCCTATTTTTAAGATAGTTTTGAATGCTCGAGTTTTACTGCGTTTTCGTATGCTTCTTTTGAATATTCTTCTTTTCCAATGGTCTTGTAAACTTTAGAAAGCTGCATCCAAAAGTCTGAAACATTTTTATTTATTGTTATTGCTTTTTTGTAGCAGTCTATTGCTTCATAGTGCCTTTCCAAAATATCTAAAATATATCCCTTGTAACACCAAGCTTTTGCATACCCGTTATCCTTATCTAATGCTTTTTCCATAAATTCGAGTCCTTTATTATAATTTTTCAATTTAACGTAAGTTTTACCAAGTTTTACGAGTATTGATGGATTCAGTGGATTTCTTTCATTTGCAAGTTCGAAATAATAAAGAGCTGTTTCATATTCTTTATTATCGTAATATAAAAGCCCGACTCTACACCAAGGTTCGTGGCTATTTATATGTTTTTCAAGGATTTCTGTATATAAGCCAAGTGCTTCGTTAGTTTTTCCAAGTTTTCTTAAAGCATCCCCTTTCGAAAGGGTTACTTCAAAATCGTTTTTGTGTTCGGATAAGTACATATCGTAAAATTGCATTGCTTTTTCGTATCTTTTAACAGTATAAAATGCATTTCCGATATTTTTCCACACTTCTGTGTCATAGGGACTTATTTTTAAGACTTTTTCATAAATTTCAAGGGCTTCATCAAATTTTCTAAGTCCCACAAGTGCAGTTCCTTTTTTTGCAAGGACTTCTTTGTGTTTTGGATTTTTTTCTAAAATTTTATTGTATTCTAAAAGTGCTTCCTCAAATTTACCTGTTTTAAGGTATGCATCACCTAAAAGTTCAACAAGCTTATCATCAGATTTAGAAACGTTTTTTAAAATCTCAAACGATTCATTAAATAGTTCTAATGAGTTTAAAAGCATGGTGTAACTTTTTATTATTTCTACATCATCTGGACGCAGTGATAGTGCTTTTTCATATGAATCCTGAGCAAGTTTTGATTTGTGGAGCATTTGGTATGCATTTCCTTTAAAATACCATGCATCAGGATTTTCTGAAGCTACACCAATGGTTTTATTAAAATATTCTATGGCTTTTTGATATTTACCTTTATTATAAAGGTCGATACCCTTTTCAAGCAGCTTTTTTGGTTCCTTAGATTCGAAAATTGACAACAGTCCCATATTACGCCTTTTTAAATTTCTATAGTAATACTTTTGAAGGTTTATATTTATTTAACTTTTTATTTATTAATAAATACATTCTTAATTATTAAAATATGCCCTTAAATTGAGTATTATGTTCTCAGGGTAGAGGCATAATACAAATTTTAAAAATGGTTAAAAATTAGTATAATTATCCCTAAAATTTAAAAGAAACAATCCCGATGGATAAAACTAACGTAGTTGTAGATAAAAACAAAACGTCGTTAAATCCAATTTTTTGGCTGAGTGTTTTAATACAAGAGTCTTTTGAATATCCTCTTGAAAGCATTCCTAAATAGGTTCTTTCGCCCTGTTCATACGATTTTAAGAAAACAAGGCCAATTAAAGACCCAAATGCATTTAAAAGCTGTTTATAACTTAAATTTTTCCGGTTAATTGCTCTTGATTTTTGGGCCTTTAGAGTAGATTCTAAGACATCAAACATCACGAACAAGTATCTAATCATCATTCCAAGAAGCGTAGACATAATACTCGGAAGTCCTAGTCTTTTTCCAGCATTTATTACCTCATACATGGGCGTTGTTGAGGACAATAACACCACGGAAGTTACAGATACTAAGAACTTTAAAAATAATGAAATTCCAAAGTCTAAACCTTCACAATATACTGGAAGCATTCCTAAATAAAATATTATTGATTCTCCCCGTATAAATGGTTGAAATAATGCGATGAATCCACCAAATGGCAGTATCATTACGATTCTTTTCAGTAAATTTGAAATAGGAATTTTTGAAAAGAGCATTACAAATAACATGTAAATTTCCATTAAAATCATTAAATAAACATTGTTAAAAATTGTTGCAGTCAAAACTACGGAGAAAACAAATATTAATTTAACCCTCGCATCTATTTTATGAAGCGGACTTTCAACAAATGCATCTCGTTCCAAACTGTGAATTGACCCGTGCAAAGATTTAACCTGCCGTAAATTTTTTGAATTTTAATTATTACATTATTCGTTAAATGATTATGTAGTATTATTAATTTAAAATAGTTCTTAATGTATAAAAACTCTTTCATATGCTTTGGAAATACTAAATAATATTAATAAAATAGAAAATTAAAATTCAAAATCAACTGCAGTTCTAAGTTTTGCAACGGATTTTACAAATTCTGCGACTTTTACGTGTTCTGGATTCTTTTGATAGATATCCAAATCTTCAAAACTGTCAAATTCAGCTATTAAAACTACATCGTAGTTATTTTCAAATTTTTCTGAATTTATCCCGACTTCAATACGTTTTATTTCAGGAACAAGTTTTCTTAAACTTTCTAAATCGTCTTTAATAATTTTTGCATTTTCAAATTTTTCTTCTTTGCCTAAATTATCTTTTAATTTCCACATTACAACATGCTTTATCATAAATTACACCTTTCAATTTAAAAGAACTCATTTAGTGTAAATTATATAAAAAATTAGCGTTAGATGCAATTCAAACACATTAAAATCAAAAAAAGTAAAAAAAAATAGAAAATATTTTAGTTTTCTGAAGTTGATTTTTTAAGAAGTGAACCAACACCAAATGAAAGTAATGTAACTACTAAAATACCGATGATTAATGCTGCAATTTCCCCAATTTTGTCCATTCCTGGAATTGCATAATCGGGCATTGGTGATGGAGCCACTGTTCCTTCTTCTTCAAGTCCTGCTTCTTCCAAATTTGCATTTAAAACATCTGCATTAACAATTTTTTCTGCTGCACTTTCCAATCCATCGGGGTTTCCCGAAGCCAAAAATGGAGCTGCGATTCCAATTAATAACGCAACAATTAATCCTGCAACTAATATCGAGTTGTTTTTATTCATTTGAAACCACCTTTTTTACGCTCTTTACAAGGTCTGGTCGAGCTGATGCAAGGTAGCCTACTACTATTGCAGTAATTAAACCTTCAATAATTCCAATAACTGCATGGTAAATACCCATAAATTGAAGTCCAAGGTCAATTGGGAAAGTTCCTGCAATTGCAAGTTCTGCAGCACAAACTAATGAGGCTAAAAATGTTGCTGCCCATCCTGCAGTAAATACTGCCACGTAGAAGTTTGTCTTTTTCAATGCTTTGAAGATGTAGTATCCTGCAAATCCTCCAACAATCCCCATGTTGAAGATATTTGTACCCATGACGATTAAACCGCCATCTGCAAAGAATAATCCTTGAACAATTAAAACAAGAGCTAACATTAATACAGCAGCCCAAGGGCTATCAAATACTATCGCAGTTAATGCTGCACCAACCATGTGTCCACTGGTTCCCCAAGGTATTGGCATGTTCATTGCCTGAATTGCAAAAATACCTGCTGCAAGTGCAGTAAATAGCGGAACTGTCTTTTCGTTCATTTCTTTTGATGCCCATCTTAAGGACATGCTCAGGAATATCAAGGAAATTACCCAGAATATCCCGCTTTCCCATAATGGGATAAATCCATCTGGAATGTGCATGACTTCACCTATTTCCAAGTAATAATTTTTTAATATATTTATTACAGATAAATAGTTGATATTTAGAGTATATATATCTTGTGATATTTTATTAACATGTAATAATATTATTTGCTTATTATTACGTATATAGGCAATACGAATACAATAACTAATTATAATTAAGAAAAGAATGAAATTTAAAAAGATTAATAAGTTTAAGAAATGTTGGAAAAATGCACGTGTTAGACATACTTAAAGAAAACAAAATTACAAAATTAAGACCGCCACAAAAAAAAGTTATTGATGAAGGGCTTTTTGATAAATCAAAGAATTTTTTAATATGTATTCCAACTGCAAGTGGAAAAACGCTTATTGGAGAAATGGCTTTATTAAATCATATTTTAGATGAAAATAAAAATTTAACGGGGAAAAAAGGATTATTTATTGTTCCATTAAAAGCGCTTGCAAATGAAAAATTTGATGAATTTAGGGAAAAATACGAAAAATACGGGATAAAAGTAGGATTATCAATTGGTGACTTTGATACAAAAGAAAACCTTTCAAAGTTTCATATAATTATAACTACTTCAGAAAAGCTCGATTCGCTGATGAGACATGAAGTTGAATGGATAAGTGAAGTATCCTTAGCAGTAATCGATGAAATCCATTTAATCGGCGACAACGAAAGGGGCGGAACCCTTGAAGTAATATTAACAAAATTAAAGAATTTAAATGCCCAGATTGTCGGTCTTTCTGCAACCATTGGGAATCCTGAAGAACTTTCAAACTGGTTAAATGCAGAATTGATTGTCGATGAATGGAGGCCAGTTGAATTAAAAAAAGGAATTTACTTTGAAAATGAACTTGAGTTTGTAAAAAGTCCTGCAGAAAAGATTAAACAGGTTTCTAAAAATAATATAACTGATTTAATAGTTGATAGTGTTGAAAAAAAAGGTTCTTGCCTGATATTTTGTAATTCTAAAAGAAATGCAGTTGGCGAAGCAAAAAAACATAACTTAATTAAATATTTAACAAGAAATGAACAGTACGAATTGAATAAATTAAGTGATGAAATTTTATCAATTTTAGACACCCCAACTGAAACATGTAAAACACTTGCAGAATGCATTAAAAAAGGGGTAGCATTTCACCATGCAGGGCTTACCTACCAGCACAGAAAAATCGTTGAAGATGGATTTAGAAACCGGCTTATAAAGGTAATTTGCTGTACCCCAACACTTTCGGCAGGGCTTAATTTACCATGCAGAAGAGCAATTGTTCGGGATACTAAAAGATATTCTCAAAACGGCCTTGTAGATATTCCAAGAATGGAAATTCAACAGTGTATTGGTAGAGCTGGAAGACCGGGTTTAGACCCTTACGGTGAAGGAATAATTTACATTAAAAATGAAAATGATGCTGAAAAAGCTTATGAAATACTCACGGGAAGCGTTGAAAATATCTACTCAAAGCTAGCAAACCAGAAAGTTTTGAGAATTCATATCCTTGGTTTAATTTCTACCGGTGAAATTAAAAACGGTCAAAACCTCGTTAATTTCATGAAAAACACATTTTACGCGTACCAATTTGGAAACATTGGCGCGGTTTTATTAAACGTATCTGAAGTTGTGGAATTTTTAGAAAAAAATAAATTTTTAGAAGTAAATTCAGAAAAAAAATCAGAAAACAAGGTAGTTGAACTTTCCCTTGATTCTTCAAACAATTTAGTGTTAGATTCGAAAGAAACTTCAATTAATCTTGCAAATCAGGATTTAAAAGTAGAATTTAAATCAACTAAGCTTGGAAAAAGAATTTCTGAACTCTACATTGACCCTATGAGTTCTGAAATTATAATTGAAGAATTAAAAGACTTGAAGAAAAAATGCACGTTATTGGATAAATCAAATATCGACCAGTATCTTTTCTATTTAATTTCAAAAACTAACGAAATGAGACCACTTTTAAGAATCAGGCCAAATGAAGAACTTGATTTGATAATTGAAATGGATAAACTTGGAATAAAAGATTATTCAATAGAAAATATCGAAGCTTTTAAAAATTCAAAGATGTTCTGTGACTGGGTAAGTGAAATACCCGAAGAGAGAATTTTAGAAAAGTATGGTGTTGAACCTGGAATTTTAAGATACAAAGTTGAACAGGCCAAATGGATGATTTATTCAACAAAAGAGATTGCAAAACTGATTAGTTTAGATAGCAACGAAATATATAAAGCACTTTTTGAAATGGAATTAAGAATTGAATACGGTGCAAAAGAAGAATTGATCGAACTTTTAAAAGTAAGAAATATCGGTCGTGCAAGGTCAAGAAAGCTTTACAATGCAGGAATCAAATCTAAAATCGAAATAAACAACAACCCTGAAAAAGTTATTGAAATTTTTGGCGAAAAAATCGGTAAGAAAATACTTGGAGACCTTGGGATGAAATACGGCCAGCAAACTCTCCTTAATTATTAATTTAAAAGTCAATAAACATATATTACAAATTTTAAAAAAAGTTATGCTCAGCTGTCCCCGTTGTCTTCATCGGACACGTCCTCAGTGAAGTCGGCACTCATCATTGCATAATTATTAAAAACATTTCAGTTCATTAGTTAGATTAAAGCTTAAATAATCTCTGGTATATATAGTTGAGTTATCCTGAAATATTATTAAAAATTTAAAATTAAAACGTGTTAAAGATGTATGTTTTTTTAGATACTGAAACAACAGGCCTTCACCCAGGGCAAATTGCACAGCTCTCTTATTTGGTAACTGACGAAGATTTAAACTTAAAAAAAGTTTTTAATCAATATTACTCAGTAGACCACATGTCAAGAAGTGCTGCAAAAGTTCATGGATTAACTATGGATATACTTGACGAATTATCAAATGGAATGACTTTTGAAGACACTGTCGATGAAGTTAGAGAAGACCTTGAAGATTCAGTAATAATCGGACACAATATCTCATTTGATATTCGATTTTTAAAAGCAGAGTTTGAAAGACTCGGTCCAGAATATATTCCAAAAGATAAGTTCTGCACGATGTTTCATTTTACTCCAATCTGTAAACTTCCGGGTCAGAAAAGGTATAAAAGACCAAAATTAGTTGAATTAATGGAATTTTTAGAACAGTGCCCAAATGAAGGACTTGATTTTACAAAAAAAGTGTATGGTTGTAGCGACGTTGGATTTCACGATGCAAGGTACGATACAGGGATTTTATACCTCTGCTACAAAAAAGGCGTTCTGATGAACCACATAAAAAAAGATTAAAATTTTTGATTATTTCTTTTTCTTTTTTAATTTTTAAAAGTCCATTCATCTTTTAAAATGCTGTAAACTTCTGCATCGATAAATTTTCCATTCAATAGTTCTGCACTTCTTTCGATTCCTTCAAATTTAAAATTTAGCTTTTTTGGAATTTTTGAACTTTTTTCATTTCCGATTCCACATTTTATCTGTATCCTGTTTAATTCTAATGTATTAAATGCATAATCTATCATTTTTACTACCGATTTAGTTACGATTCCTTTGTTTTCAAATTCTTTTGAAATCCAGTATCCAAGTTCTGTTTTTTTATTTACAAAATCAGTTAGCTTAAACCCGATTAATCCAATTTTTTGGCCTTTATAAATAATAACTGCAACAAAATCTCGAATTTCTTCTGGAAGAAAGAGTATTGAATGTATAAAATCTTTTGTATCGGATACTTCTTTTGTTGAATCTATAAATGAAAGCCATGTTCGAAGATTTTCTCGATCTGAATCAATTAATTTAAAAATATCTTCTGCATCGAACAATTCTATTTCTTTTAAAACAATTTCTGAATCTATTTTAAGTTCTATCATGTATGACCCCATAATATCTGATAAACTACATATACCCTTAAAACATACATGAATTTATTAGTTATTCTAAAACTCTGGTTTTTTAAAATCGGGAAACATTTATATTTGATTGAATAATAGTTCTAAAATTATTATTTTGATTTTTACTATTTATCGAGGGATTCTGATGAAATATATATTTGTTACAGGCGGTGTGGTGTCTTCGTTAGGAAAGGGAATAACCTCATCATCTCTTGGAAGACTTCTAAAAGCAAGGGGTTTAAATGTAAATATGATTAAAATCGACCCCTATTTACAAATTGATGCAGGTACGATGTCTCCATTTGAACATGGTGAAGTTTTCGTGACCGATGATGGTGGAGAAACCGATCTTGACCTTGGAAATTACGAAAGATTTGTAGATATTGGATTAAAAGCTGACAACAATATTACAACGGGCAAAATTTACTGGAGCGTTCTTTCAAAGGAAAGAAGAGGAGACTACCTTGGAAAAACGGTTCAAGTAATCCCGCACATTACAAACGAGATAAAAGATAGAATCAAAGCACTCGGAAAAGACTCTGATATCACAATTATCGAAATTGGTGGAACTGTCGGAGATATCGAAAGCTTACCTTTTTTAGAAGCAATTCGACAATTTAAAAAAGACGTTGGAAAGGAAAATGTGCTTTATGTTCACGTTTCACTTCTTCCATATATTAGAAGTGCAGGTGAATTAAAAACAAAACCAACACAGCACTCAGTAAAAGAATTAAAAGGAATTGGAATTCAACCAGATATTTTGGTATGCAGATCAGAAATTCCAGTAAGTGAAAAAATAAGGGAAAAACTGGCACTCTTTTGCGATGTCGAAAAAGAAGCGGTAATCGAATGTAAAGATGCACGAACAATTTATGAAGTTCCGCTAAATCTTGAAAAAGAAGGGCTTGGAAAATTAGTTACTGAAAAACTTAATTTAAAAGATTCAACACCCGATCTTTCAGAATGGCGAGCTATTGTTGACAGAATCATTAATCCAATGAATGAAGTTACAATTGGAGTCGTTGGAAAGTACGTTGAATTAAAAGATGCTTATATGAGTATTATGGAAGCTTTGGGCCACGCTGGTGCTAAAAACGATACCAAAGTAAACATTAACTGGGTTAATGCAGAAGAACTCGAAAATAAAAATTACAAAGAAGTCCTCGATAAACTTGTTGAAGATGAAAAACTCGACGGTATTTTAGTTCCAGGTGGATTTGGTGACCGTGGAATTGATGGAAAAATAAATGCAGTAAGATACGCGAGAGAAAATAACGTTCCATTTTTAGGAATATGTCTTGGAATGCAGTGTGCAGTTATTGAATTTGCAAGAAATGTATGCGGATTAAAAGCAAATTCAACTGAATTTGACGAAGAAACCGAAAATCCAGTGATTGATTACATTCCTGAACAGCGTGAAATAACTGAAAAAGGGGGAACCATGAGACTTGGTGCATACCCTGCAATTTTAACAGAAAACTCGCTTGCAAGTAAATTATACGGTTCAATAAATGTATCTGAAAGACACAGACACCGATACGAAGTAAATCCGGAATATCACGAAATTTTAACGAAAAACGGATTAATAATTTCAGGAATGTCACCTGATGGAAAACTTGCAGAATTTATAGAACTTGAAAATCACAAGTATTTTATTGCAACACAAGCGCATCCCGAATTTAAATCAAGACCAAACAAACCTCACCCATTATTCTATGGATTGGTAAAAGCTTCGATTGAAAAATAAATAATTAACTGGAGGAAAATCAATGTTTAAGACAGAACCATTTATAGAAGAATCTATCGAAGAAATAAGAAGACAGATTAATAATAGAAAAACAATCATTGCATTGAGCGGTGGGGTTGACAGCGCAGTTGCTGCAGTTCTTGCAGATAAGGCTATTGGAGATAGATTACTTGCAGTTTACGTAGATACGGGATTGATGAGAAAAAACGAGTCTGAAGAAATCTGGAAAATTTTTAAAGAACAGATGGGGCTCAATTTAAAAATTGTTGAAGCAAGCGACATATTTTTAAAGGAACTTAAAGGAGTAACTGACCCTGAAGAAAAAAGAAAGATTATTGGAAGACTTTTTATCGAAGTATTTGAAAAAGTTGCAGAAGAACAGGGTGAAGAAGTACTCGTTCAAGGAACAATTGCACCAGACTGGATTGAAAGTGAAGGACAGATTAAAACACACCACAACATTGCGTTACCTGGTGGAATGGTTTTAGATGTTGTTGAACCTTTAAGAGAACTCTACAAAGATGAAGTTAGACTTTTAGCAGAAGCACTTGGACTTCCTGACCAGATTGCACACAGACAGCCTTTCCCAGGACCTGGACTTGCAGTTAGAATTTTGGGCGAAATTACAGATGAAAAATTAGCAATCTGTAAAGAAGCAAACTTCATTGTTTCAGAAGAAATTGAAAAAACTGAACTTAAAAACGAACTCTGGCAGTACTTTGCAGCAGTGCTTGACACAAAAGCAACTGGTGTTAAAGGAGACATTAGGGACTACAACTGGGTTGTTGCACTTAGATTTGTAAAATCACTTGATGCAATGACTGCACACACACCAGAAATTCCATACGATTTGATTAAAAAAATAAGCAAGAGAATTACTTCTGAAATTCCAAACGTTACAAGAGTGGTTCTTGATATAACTGATAAACCACCAGCAACCATTGAATTTGAATAATTCTTAAATATATCTCTTTTAGTTTATTTTGTTTGTGATTTCATGATTAAAAACTTAAAAAAAGATGGAATTGTAAAAGACAGCGCATACATGATATTTTCAAACATGTATTCCAAATTTGCAGCATATCTTTTTTATTTTTTAATACCGTTTATTCTTGGAACTGAGGGTTTTGGCATAATTAAAGGGTTAATGCCGATTTTAGATACGTTGGTTATTATTTTTTGTTCAGGAATCCCTCCTGCAATGGCAAAATTTATTTCTGGTGATGACTTTAAAGAAAACACCTGGATATACGATATTTTAAAAGCAATGTTTATTTTTTCAATATTTGGCGGAATTTTTACAGTATTTTTAAAATATTTGCTTGGTGGAAACTATTCTAATTTACCAAATGTTTATTTTTACGCTGTCGCACTTGCATTACCATTTTCAGTAGTTATTTCGTGGAGCAGGGGCGTATTACAGGGAAATTTAAAAATAAAGAATTTATCAAAAACATGGATTTTAGAAAATACTTCAAAAGTTGTTTTTTTAGTAATTTTGAGCTATTTATTTGGCGTAGTTGGTGGAATTCTATCGATTTCAGTTTCATTTTTAATCGGCGGAATTTTTGGAATTTATCTATTATCAAAATCAAATCTTGAATATTCCTTTTCAAATATTTTAAAAAATATATTTTCACCGATAAAAGAGAAAGAATCTGTTAAAAAAGTAATATATTATTCAATTCCAATCGCACTTACGACTGCATCCTATAGGCTTATAAATGATCTCGATGGTATTTTCATACTTTCGATGCTCGGAGCTTATGATAATGGTGTTTACGGATACGCATCGTTACTTTCAAGGCTTCTTTTCTTGTTCGCATCTGCAATAGCAATTGTACTGATTCCAAGAATTTCAAAATCAAAAGATATTTCATATTTTAAAAAAGCAACAATTTTAAACATTTCAATAGTTTTACCTGCATTATTGATAATATTTTTATTCTCAGAAGAACTTTTGAACCTTTTTTTTGGAATAACAGTGCCTGAAGCAGTTAATTCTTTAAAGATACTTTCTGTGTCCGCAGTATTCATGAGTACATATACAATATGTGCATCATCCCTTCAGGGTCTTGGATACGCAAAAATTCCAGTATATGTTTTATTTTTAGGCATTTTGTTAAATGCAGTATTAAATTACAGGTTAATTCCCGATATGGGCATAATTGGCGGTGCAATTGCAACTCTTTCATCGTCATTTGCGGTATTTGTATTAATTTGGATAATTACATTTAGTAAGCTTAAAAAAATTAAAAATAATAGTTAAAATTTAATAATTTTAGTTTTAAATATTATTTTGAATAAATCTTTTTATACTTAAAATAAAATAATTTCCAGAGTTAAATTAAATTCGCAAGAGATGATGAAACATGGCCGAAAATTTCGTGGTTGTGGATGGGGGGGTCGTAGCTCCAAAGGGTTTTAAAGCAAACGGGCACAAGGATAGAAAATACGGTGCTGCGTTAATATATTCAGAAACAGATGCAGTTGCAGCAGGAGTATTTACAACAAATAAAGTTTTTGCACATCCTGTTGCTCTTTCAAAGGATACTTTAGTAAATAATAATGTATTCAGGGCAATCGTTGCAAACAGTGGAAATGCAAACTGCTTTACAAAAGGCGGAATGGACGATGCTAAGGCACTTGTAAAAAAAGCAGCTGATTTATTAAAAATTCCAGAAAATCAAGTACTTTCAGCTTCAACGGGAGTAATCGGTAGAAGAATGCCAATGGATATTATAACAGTCGAAGTCGAAAGAGCATTTGAAAATATGAATTTAGAAAACAGCAACGAAAACGCATCAAAAGCGATAATGACTACTGATGCATTCCCAAAAACCGTTGCAGTAGAATTTGATGTAAATGGAAAAAAAGTTAGAATTGGCGGAATTGCAAAAGGTGCAGGGATGATTGCACCAAACATGCTTCACGCAACAATGCTTGGATTTATTACAACAGATATTGAAATATCAAAAGAAGATTTAACTGATTCCCTTCAAAAAGCGACTGATGAAAGCTTTAACAATTCAGTTGTCGATGGAGACATGAGTACAAACGATACAGTATATGTTTTAGCAAATGCTCAAAGTGGTGTAAAATATACTGACTGCAAAACTGAATTTGATGGCGCATTAGCTTATGTTTCAAAAGAACTTGCAAAAATGATTGTTTCAGACGGAGAAGGTGCTAAAAAATTAATTGAAGCAACAGTCTATAGTGCAGAAACAAAAGAGGATGCAAAAAAAGCTTCAATGTCTATTGTTAGATCACTCCTTTTAAAAACTGCTGTTTTTGGTGCCGATCCAAACTGGGGAAGAATTGCAGCAGCGGTTGGATACAGCGGTGCTGAAATGGACATGGCTAACTTTGATATTATTATAAGTGATATTTCTTCAGAAAAACAGGCATTTTTAGTTAAAGCAGGGGAACAGATTGCAGACTGCGGAACTCCTGAATTAAAGCTTGCAGAAGAAATAATGAAAGAAGATAAAATCAAAATAATCGTGGATTTAAAAAAGGGAAGCTTTGAAAACACGGCATTTGGATGCGATTTAGGATATGAATATGTTAGAATAAATTCAGAATACACAACCTAAATTTTTTAAATTTTTTTAAAATAATCTTACTATTTTTTTAAATCTTCAAAAAATCAAAAGAAAAAAGAAAATATTATTTTTAAATAGTTATTCAACTAAAACTGGACCATTTTCAGTCCATTCTACAGTTATTTGGTTAGTTGGAAGTTCGTCCAAAGTTTTAAAGTATTCTAATGCAGCTTGTGTTCCAAGTCTATCAGAACCTGCAATGTAAACTACAGTGTAACTGTGAATTACACTTCCCTCGTCGGCTCGAACTTTTAATATTTGAATAACCCCTTTGTTTTCCCCAGGATTATCGTTTGAAATTGGAATTTCAAACTGGTCGTTGTATTCTTTAGCAAATGAATTTGCTTCAGGTCCACCAATAATAATTACGTTTCCGTAAATGGTGAATCCGGTTGCATTTGTGGTTCTTTCCCTTAATTTTGAAGCGTATCCACTGTCAATTTCGTTTCCGTAGAGCACTGATGCACTTGAAACGAAAGCTTTAATTACTTTTGATTCGATGTCGTCAGCAATATCTGAATCATAGCTGCTTCCACCGCCACCACTTCTTGATGATGTGGTTGTAGTCGTGGTTGGTGCAGTGTAAGCTGTAATGTTAACTCCCCACATGCCCATTAATGGTGCAGTATCGTTTTCTAAATACTCATACTCATAATTACAACCAAATAAGTAAGGAGTATCCCCAATTCCGTTTCCATCCGCATCAATTCCATCGTAATCAGACCAGTAATTTCCAAGATAATTACTGTAACTATTTCCGTTGTATTTATATCCGATTTTAAAAGGACTTACAAAACTATTATTTTCGGTACCTTCGAAATTTAACTCTGAAATGTCTTCTGGTTCATTAGTATAAATAAAGTTATTTAGGTAAATATTACACCCGGTAACGTCTTTTGAGATATATATTGGATATATTGATGCGTATACTGTGTTATATGAAATATTTGAATAGCTTTCATCACCATTATCTAAACCAATACCGTAATACCCTGTGATTGTGTTATTGAATACCGTTGCATAAGCCGCATCTTCCCCACCATCAAAATCAATTCCACCGTAATCGTCTGTTGAATCTGTTACCGTGTTTGAGGAGATTGTATTATACAAACCACTGGAATAAATATTTTCTACAACAATGTTTGAAGAAATTGTGTTATAATCCCCATAAGACGATATTGAATCACCATCAGTATCAGTTCCCGTTACATTGTTGTAAGATATTAAGTTGTAGTCCCCTTCAACATCTATATCATAGTCTACTGTGTTTTCGGAGATTGTGTTGTTGTTTCCGTCTAAATATATATCATATACCGTGTTTGAGGAAATTTCAGAATTGTTTCCATAAACTTCTATGGACTCTCCTACTATGTTTTCGGAAATTGTGTTATAATCATAAGACACGGTGTCTTCAGACTCCCCGCCCTCGGCACCTATGCAAATATACGTTCCAACATTGTTGTCAAATACTGTCGTACGGTTTCCGTAAACTTCAATATAATCCCCAACTATGTTTTCGGAAATTGTATCATTGTTTCCTTCAACATATATGGTATATACATTGTTTGAAGAAATTTCAGAATTATTTCCATAAACTTCCATGTACGCATCAGTCATATTATTTGAAGAAATTTCGTTATTATCTCCATAAACTTCTATAAAATCATTTACTGTGTTTTCGGAGATTGTGTTGTAAATTCCATCATCAACTAATATCCCATATCCTACTGTGTTATTGGATATGGTAGTGTAGTTCCCTAAAACATATATCTCATAGTCTACAGTATTTGAGGAGATTGTGTTATTCACACCATAAACAGATATATAATCTTCACTTGAAACTGATTCCAGGTCTACATTGTTTGAAGAAATTGTGTTGAAGTCCCCCTCAACATATAATTCGGTCTCTACATTATTTGAGGAAATTTCGTTATTATCATAGTAAATATCTATGTATTCTGCCGTGTTATTGTATATGGTATTGTAGTATCCATAAACATCTAGGCAAACCGTTACATTATTTGAAGAAATTTCGTTATGGTCCCCGTGAGCTTCTAGATCAGTTACATTATTTGAAGAAATTTCTAAATTATTTCCATCAACTGCTATGTAATCCCCTACAGTATTTGAGGAAATTTCGCAATTAAGCCCATAAACTTCCAGGTATTCGATTACATTATTTGAGGAGATTGTGTTATCATCTCCGTTGAGGTAGAGGCTACATATGCTATTGTTAAATATTGTTGAATTGAAAAAATTGTTTGCATCGATACAAGCATAATCCTCACCTGCATCAACGTCGAAAGTGTTGTCTTCGATTATTGTATTTGTAATACTTGATGTAGAAATATCGTAAGCTGCCGAATATCCCTCTGCCGTAATGTTATTCCTCAATAAATTACAATCTATAAATCTGTAGTCACACCAGATACCGTAAGCACCTGAATTAATAGAATAAAGATCGAATACGTTATCTTCGAGAGTAGTATTTATCATCTCATAAGTCCCGATACCAAAAGTATTATAAGCCCCTGCTGATGTAATATCATTTCCTGATATGACACTATCCACGAATGTGGGGGCAATGATACCTTTAGCAACGAAATTATTAGAATAAAGATCGATTACGTTATCTTCGATAGTGGTATTTATAACTGCCAACTCACCAAAACTGATACCGTAAATTTCCCCGGATCCGTTTATAGTTATGTTAAAATTTTTAATCGTAATGTTTACATTTGTTAAAGATGCTATTGCACAATCCCCTGTAACATTTAATGAATAACCTTGACCATCCAACGTTACATTATCAGAATTAATCACTATTCCAGCTGTACTCGTAATTGATTCATCCAGATAATAGTATCCCGAATGACTAATAGTAAACTCTGGAGTAAAATTACTCTGAGTTATATAATAATCTGCCGCATTAACGCTCCCTACTGCAACTAGCAGTAGCAAACATAAGAAACATTTTTTTATCATTATTCACCCCGAAATTTGAAGATTAATGTAAATATAATCGTTAAACTTATGATTTTTATAATTTATATTTTTAACGACGATTTTTGAGACTAATTTTTGAAAAATAACGTTTTAAAAATATTTTCCGGATAATTTGGCTTTAAAATTGAAAAAAAAGAAAATATTTGTTTTTAAATTTATTAACCTTTTTAAAACGTCGTTATAATAAATTTTAGTTAAATCTGAATGAATATCCATTAAGTTTTTTAATATGTTTTCACTACTGTATCTGTGTATATTTTTGGTGTAATAATGATTATTTTTGGACTTTTTGGAAAAACCGGTTGTGGAAAAACCGAAATTTTAAACGAATTAAAGAAAAAGTACTCAGTCGTGGATATTGAGAGTTGTGCAAACAACAAGGGAAGTATCTTAGGCGATTTATACGAGTTATCCCCGAGTACCCAGGAACAGTTTGATGCATGCCTTGAAAAGCAGAAAAAAATTGCAGAAAGTACGGGGTACTGTATTGTCGAATTTGAAGGAAAAAAAATTGGCGGAAAAAACAAAGTAGTAATTCCAGAGCCATTTTCTGATTTAAAATGTTATAATTACAATATCGTTGTAAACTGCCCTTATGAATGCCAGATTAAAAGACTTTTAAACTGGTACCTTCCAAAAAACGAGGCTGAAAAAGAAATTTTAATTGATAAATTTGTTGATTTGAAAACCATATTTTTAAAAGCTGAAAAACTTCAATCGATAGATAAAATAATTGATTTACTAAAAAAAGAAGATTATTATAACGCTGCAATGTTAATTGAAGAAGGATTATACAGCGAACACTATTTACGACATATTGGAAAGGTAAACCACGATTTAGTGATAAATAATGAGGATATTTTAAACTCCACGGAAAAAATATCAAAATATATAGACGAAATTTTGGAAAACCACGGAATTAAAATTTAACGTGAAAATATGGATGAAAACGTTCTTTCAAGACTCATTACATTTAAAAACGATGTTATTTTAGTAATACGGTTAAAAACCGGAGAAAAAGTAATTTTAAAGAATGGAAAAATTGTTTCTGGGAAATTAACTGGAAATATCGCATCATTTGTTTCTGAAAGTTCTAAAAATATCTTAAAACCAACTGTTTTGGAATTTTCTGGCGAAATGTTTTATTTTGAACCAGTAAATATTAAAAAGTACCTCGAATCACTTGGAAATGAGCTTTCAGATGATGTTATCACAATTGACCAGTTTTTTAAATTAAATCTCGAAGACGTGATACTTATTGATGCAAGATCGCCAAGGGAATTTTTTGAAAAGACTATTCCCACTGCAATAAATATTCCACTTTTCTTAACAGAAGAATACGAAACTATCGGAAAACTCTATAAAAACGAGGGAAAAGACGTTGCAATTTCTAAAGCAGGGCTTATAATTCAAGAAGGAATAAAAAGAATAGTTTTAGAATCTTTAAAATTAAATTCTGATAAAATTTTAGTTGTATTTTGTGCAAGAGGCGGAATGAGAAGCCAATCAATTGCAACAATATTAAAACTGCTTGGATTTAAAGTAAAAAGACTGGTAGGTGGATTTAAAAGCTACAACCTATCAAAAATGTGAAAAAATAAAAAAGAATAGATGAAAAGTTTATTCTTCTAAAAGTTCCATTAAACCTAATTCATCAAGCATATCTAAAATTCTTTCTCTTAAATCGACAATACCTTCTTTTTTAAGAGATGACACTTTCATTACTTCGTATTCTCCAAGGTTTTCTTCAAGGGCTTCTAAACCTTCTATTTCATCAACATCCATTTTGGTTAGCGCAACTAAAATTGGAGCGTTGAATGTTTTTCTAACTTCTTCAAGTAAATTGAACTGTTCTTCTATCGTAAATCCACAGAATTCGGTTGGATCAATTACAAATAATATCATATCTGAAAGATAATTTATTGCAACTACCGCGTGAAGTTCGATATCGTTTCTTTCGTAAATTGGCCTATCTAAAACACCAGGAGTATCGATTATCTGGATTCCTTCTTCGGTATATCCAATATTCAATCCTTTTGTTGTAAATGGGTAAGAATTTACTTCTGGTTCTGCATCAGTTAGTGTTCTAAGAAGGGTTGATTTTCCAACATTTGGGTACCCTGCAATAACAACCGAAGGCAAATTTTTCACTGTTGGAATGTTTTTAAGTTTGTTTCTTGCAACGCCTAAAAACGCCATATTTGGATAAATCTGTTTTAAAACTGATGAAACCCTTCCGATAAACTCTTTTCTAATAATTGATGTAGCTTGCGGGCTCTGTGCTTTTTTAACTTTTCTTGAATACTGGGTTCCCAATTTTTTCACGATTTCAGAAGCCCACTGAACTGCTGCAAGCGATTTTTTAAATTCATCGCTTCCAACCATGATTTCGAGAATTTCCCTGTAAAATGGATCCAAATTGTCTATTGAAGGAGTTTTTTCTACAATTTTTAAAAGATTGTCTGAAATAACCGATGTAGTGGTCCTGATTTTGTTATCTTCGATTATTCTTGATTTTGGGACACTTAATCCTCTCGTAGTTGTCCTAAGTTCTCCTGCAATTTTTTCCGATCTATTGTATGCCTTGTCCATCAATTCATCAGGATATAAAATGCTAGGCATTTCTTTAAATGGGTTCGCGTCTCTCGATTTTCTCATAGTCTCATCTCACAACGTTTAAAATATGAATAATAATTCAAAATAGTAGAAAAGTGTAATTTTATTTTACTGTTCTTTTATTTTAACAGTTCCCGTGTTTCCATCAACTACTACTATATCGCCATCTTTAATTTCATCTATATTAACTTTATCCACGAGTGGGATTTTTCCAAGAATTGCACCAGTTGCGACAATAGGTTCAGATTCCAAATTTACCATTCCTTTTAAAAGCCCTCTTTTAGCAAGCCCGTAAATTACGTAAGAACCAACAGTACTTCCTTTTCCAGTTGGAAATACAAATATCTTATTTGCAATGCTTTTTCCAAAAAGTTCATTTTCCTTATCCGTTACAATTCCTTCCTCATTTACGCCACCAAGAAATGAAATAGATGATTTTGAAACAATTGCTTCCCCTTCAACGACGCCTTTTGAAATAATTCTTCCATTTAGCTCTTTCAAAGTTTCACCATTTAGTTATTACTTAAATTTCCAACTGATTCAGTCATTTTATCTACTGCACTGTTATATATTCCAACAGTACCATTTGCAGTCTCGTTTATTTTAATTGCAGATTCTACAGTACTTTTTATGTAAATATAACTTGCAAATACCGCAACCATTGCAATTGCCATTACAAGAACGCTCAGTTCAAGTGACAACTGACCCCGATTTTTAAATGCTAAAGATTTTAAACCCATTTTTTCCCTGTAACTTTTAAACTAACATAAAGCTTATATAAATCATTATAATTTTAGATATAAATATTATTGCTTAGGGGATGACCATGGACTTTAAAAATGAACTCAGCAAGTACACGATAATAAATCTCGATACGTTAAAAACAGATAAAACAAAATGTCCAAAATGCGAAAAAGAATTTAATTCTGTGGGGAAAAAGGTAATTTGCCCAAAATGCAAACATATTTTTAAAACAGATGTTAATGAATAATCCTCCTGAATTCAGGTTCGGATTATCATTATATTTCTAAAATCTTAACATTTTCGGATAATTTAGATATTCCAACACCATTATTTATTATTTTTCCAACTTCAAAGGCGTAAACATTGTTTTCTTTAAATTTCTGAATTAATTTATCCCTATATTCTGGTTTTGTGGAGATCAAAAGACCACCTGCAGTTTCAGCACCCTTTCCACTGCAAAGAGCGTGTCCAAACAGTGAAGCTAGTTCTGGAGTTCCCCTTATTACTGGAAGGCAGGTTATTTCAATTTCGACATTACTCTGCTCAGCCATTTCTTGACTGTGACCTAAAATACCAAATCCGGTAACATCAGTCATAGCATTCGCGATTTTTTCGCCTAATTCATTTTCAAGTTCTCTTAAATGTAAAAGTGCTGTTCTATTGGACGTTGTCATCAGTTCAATAGTTTTTTCAAGGATATACTTTTGCTCTTCTTTTGGAATGTCTATTAAATCTTCAAATTCCTCGGTAACTCTTGATAGTGCCATTGCACTCTGGCTTCCAAGAGGTTTTGTAAGAATTAATACATCGCCATTTTTACATCCTGCTTTTGTAAGAATATCCTCTTCTTTTCCAACTCCAGTAATTGCGCCACCAATCAAAGGCCATGGATTTAAAATTGTGTGTCCGCCAATAATCGTTGTATCATTTTCCCGGCAAAAATCCTGAAAACCTTGAAGCATTTTTTTCGCAACGCTTACTGGAAGTTCTGGCGGAATTCCAAGGAATACAAGCCCACCAATAACTTCAGAAATCCCCATTGCGTATACATCACTTGTAGAATTACATGCCGCAATCCTTCCCTGAATGTACGGGTCATCCACAATCGGTGTGAAAACGTCAATAGTTTTTACAATCGCCATGCCATTTTTGATAACAACTGCAGCATCGTCTCCAAGGCCCACTTTTGCATGCTTTAAATCATCTTCAGAAATTATTCCTTTAACTAAAGTTTCAAGTTCGGTGTCTGGAAGTTTACAAGCTCATCCGTGTAATGTTACCATGCTTGTTAATTTTATTTCCTTTTCGATTTTATCACCTTTTGGGGAATTTCAATATTCATTACATATAACATGTATTTTCAACTATTCATGCTTTTTCTTATTTCTTGGCATGCATATTAATTCTCTTAATTCAATGTCAAAAAACGTGTTCATGTTTGATGGCAGAATTACTACTGCAGAATCAGCACCCCTGCTGCTTCCACCAATTGCAATAATTTCTTTTTTTGTTGAAACAAGCCCTGCATCAGCTGCCATTACTGTTATTTCATAGCATACTTTAACACCCTGTCCGAATGTTTTCAAAGTCTGTGCAATGACCTCTACTGGACCGTACCCACCAAATCTTTTGGAAATTCCTCTTTCAACACCGCTTAAAGCGTGAGTTCCATTAAATACTTTCGCACCCCGTTTTTCAAGGTCTTCTTTCACATTTTCAGGCATCGATACACTATCAGGTCCAGAAAATCCCTGGTGATAGGTTACGACAACTATATTTACATTTAAATTTTCTTTTTCAATCAAATCGAGAAGCATTTTTGCGGTTTCACCATAAGACGACGCAACAACAATATCGGAAATTCCGAGTTTTGCCCGTTCTATTGCACATTTTAAGGTATTTTCTGTATTTTCAACTCCCGCATAATCAAAATATTCAGTCATTTTTTTCTCACCTATTTTCCCTTTAATGAATATTCCATCAAATCTTCCGCAATTAAAACATGCAACCCAGGATTTTCTGCTTTAAATTCCACTATTTCATTTTCAAACGCCGTTAAATCATCGTACCTTGCAGATATGTGTGTCAATATCACAGTATTTACTCCTGAAAGTTTTGCAATAGTTAGTGCATCGGTTGCTGTTGAATGGAGCGTTTCTCTTGCATTTTTTTCCATTGTTTTATCAAATGTAGCTTCATGGATTAACGTGTCGCACTTTAATTCCTTTAGAAATTGTGCAAATTCAGGTAACGGAACAGTGTCCCCACTGTATCCAACACAAATTCCTTTTTTCGGGGGAAGTGTCACATCTTCAAGAGTAATTATTTTCCCGTTCATTTCAACGTTAAATCCATCTTTTAATCTTTTTAAATCTGGGCCTATCTCAAGTCCTAAGTTATTCACTTTTTCTAAATCAAGTCTTGGTTTTTTGACCTGTTTAAATACGTATGCAAGTGTAGGAACTGAATGGACCACAGGATAACTGAATACTTCATAATTATCCGTTGAAACGATTTTTTCAGGTGTTTTAGAAGATATTTCATAAATATTTATCGGGTAGTCAATTGAATGATAGCCCACATTCAATATGTTTTCAACCATTTTTGCGGTTTCAGCCGGTCCAAATATATTTAATGGTTTTTTTCTTCCCTGAAATGCGATTGATTGCAAAAGTCCAGGAATTCCTAAGATATGGTCGCCGTGCAAGTGCGAAATAAATATATTATTAATTTTCATAGGAGATACATCGGTAAAAATAATTTGTCTTTGTGTATTTTCACCACAATCAAACAAAAATATTTCTCCATCAAATTTGAGAGCAATTGAAGGATGTGCACGGTATTTCGTGGGTATTGCAGCCCCGGTTCCAAAAAATGTTATCTTCATGTTTTCACGTAACTACTCTAAAAACACTTAAAATTAGTTTAAATCAGTTAAATAATATTATTTATCAATTCGTCTGCATCTTTTTCTTCTATTTCATCTACCCATTTGCAGACTTCGCGGCTCCAATCATTCATGCTTTTTTTAATCTTTTCTTTAACATCTGGAAAAGGAACGGCCTCATAATTATAGTAATAACCACCTTCTTTGATATTAATCTGTTTTCTAAGAATAAGACCCGCATTCATTAAATTTTGAGCAGACCTCTGGATTGTACTCCTTTCCCGATTTAGGGCATCTGCAATTTCATTTATTTTTGCAGGCCTGCACTTTAAAATTTCGAAATAGACTGCAACATCAAATGCTTTTAATCCAAACACGCAGCACATTATGTTTTCAAGTGTAAACGTGTTGCAGGGCATTGTTAGTACTAATTTACTCATTGCACCACCAAAGAATATAATCTATGAGTTCCATTATATAGTGTGAATTCAAAATAATTCACTGAATTTAAAATAATAAAAAATATGACTTTTCACGCTTGTTCATAATTAAAGCGGATGTGTCACAATTATACATTTCTTTATTTTAATTGATATATTAATCTATCGAAAAAGTGAGGGGACGTTTATGAAAGTAAAAGAGTTAATGAATCCGACGATTTTTACTATTGACAGTGAAAAAAGTCTTTTTGAAGCATTCAAAGTAATGAACCATAAGGGTGTTAAAAGGGTTTTTGTAAGAATAGATGAAAATATCGACGGTGTCATAACCTACAGGGACTTGGCACATTTATTCTTTGAAAAAGGGGTTTTTGAATTAATAGACATAACTTTAAAGGACGTTTCAACAAAAGAAATACTAACCATAAATGAAAATGCAGATGTAACACATGCCGCACAGATGATGCTTCATGCAGACGTATCCGGTCTTTTAGTAATTGATGAACAAAAAAATGCAGTTGGAGTTATTTCTCAGACCGACATACTGCGAGCACTCGTTAAAGGATAAACTAAAGGTGTATTATGGATATTTACCAATTTGCAGAATATATTGTACTTAACTATGGATATCTTGGAATATTTTTAATTGCATTTACAGAAGCAGTTATCCAGCCTGTTCTTCCAGACATATTTATTATCGGCGCAGCAGCTTTCGGATTAGATTCAGTAACATGTGCCCTCGTAGCTTCTTTTGGCTCGCTTACTGGCGGATATGCAGGTTATTTTCTTGGGGAAAAACTTGGAACAAATGCATTTTTGAAAATATTTAAAGAAAAAAATTTTACAAGGGGAAAAGCGTTTTTCGAAAAATTTGGAGTTTGGGGCGTTGCAATTGCAGGATTTACCCCAATTCCGTACAAGGTATTTGCATGGCTTGCAGGAATATTTAAAATGAATCTCGTTTCATTTGGTGCAGGAACACTTCTTGGAAGAATTCCGAGGTTTTTACTTGTAGCATACTGTGGCTACAGTTTAGGACTGTTATTTGGTCTGCATGCACCGTAATTTAAATAAAAAAATAATTTTAATGATTACATTCCTAAAACTTCCCTATCTTCCGTATTTTCAAGAAGTACTGAAACGCTCAAGAAATCTTCAGCCCATTTTGAGCTCTGCGTAAACGAATACATTACGTCATCTTTTATCCAGTACATTGTAAATATTGCAAGTTTTCCAATATATTTTTCGAAAGACCTTATTTTATTGTTAAATTCAACGATTCTTTCATCAGAATCCGTTGTTGGAATTATATTTGAAGTTATATGCGCGTCTTTAAAAATTTCTTCTTTTAAAAAAATCATCGATGCTTTTTCAAAAATTGCAATCTTTAAAAATTCTTTCCAATCATTTCCTTCCCAGACGATATTTGGAAAATCTTCAGGAACATCCTGAGTTGGGTAAATTTGAAGTTCATTTTCGAGTAAATACTTTTTTATTTCCAGGGTTTCTGCTATATCCATAAAATCCCCCTAAAATCAGTTGAAAAATAAATTATGAATTAATTATAACGTTAAAGTCATTGTATCAAATTTATTATAATTTCATTTTTTTCAAAACTTCAGCTACTCTTTTTCCAGTATTTTTTGAAGTTTCGAGTCCATGTTTATCTTCTTTTGTATCTTCGGGAGATTTTCCTTGACCCGTTCCACCGTAGTGTGCGCTAGGTTCGCTATCCCCAACTACAATCATCGAATGTATCAAAAAAAAGTCGTGAATCTGTCTTATTGTAGTTTCCTGGCCCCCATTTCTTGAAGCACCAACGGAAATTGCAGCACCAACTTTATATTTTAATTTAAAGCCTGATCTAAGTGGCCTTGACCTATCAATTAACATTTTAGTCTGTGCAGAAACTCCTCCAAAGTAGACTGGAGATCCGACAATTATTCCATCGGCTTCTTCGATTTTTTCTAAAATTTCTTCCATATCATCTACAATGATGCATCCTTCGTCTTTTTTGCACATATCACAGGCAATACATGGGTTTAACTCAAGACCAGAAAGTGAAATAAATTCCGTTTCAAAACCTTCCATTTCGGCAGCTTTTAACGCTTCTTTTACGAGATTGGTGGTATTCCCGTTTTTCCTTGGTGAACCGCTTATTCCAAGTATCTTCAAAAAAATCGCCTCTTCAATAACAACTTGTTAAAAATCAAAGAAGTTTAATGTAAAAATAGAATAAATGCTTATCGGTTATTTTTTAGATTTAAGTTCAGAAAGGGAAATTCCCCCAACACCGATATTTTCGTCAGAATTTTCTTTTATAAGTACTACAAATTTTTCCTTGGGCAGTCCAATTATTTCGCTTGCAGATTTTGTAAATTCTTTAATTAACTTTTCTTTCTGTTCTTTATTTGTAAATCCCGCTTCTATTGTGATTACAGGCATTTTTTTCACCGCATTTTTATTTTTATTCTATGCATATTTAGATTATTCTTTATTACATTTCATATACTGACCTTGCCTTTATAACTACGACTGATGGGTCCATCAATCCTGTTTCAACCACATTTGAACAAGATGCATAACCTAAAAGTTCTACCTGAACTTTACCGACCACACCCTCTATTTCATCACAGCTCTTTGAATATCCGCTTTGGTTAAAAATGGATATTTTCTTTACCTGAACAATTAACCCGTCAGTTCCAGAAATTACGTCTTCTTTTGAAACATTTGTAATAAATAAAAAATCTCCCACATTTGAAGACTCAAGTACCAACAAATTACATATATTTTTCAGGTTCAATGTTTTTACGTGGTTTTTTACAATTTCAGAAATTGCATAAGGTCCCACACCCGTCAAAGCTAATGCTTTCATGATATCACTTTTTTAATTTTACATATACATTGGATTTTCAGTTTTTGGCTTTGACATTAATTTTGCATGTTCTTTTGCGAGGCTTTTCATTTTTTCTTCGATACTTTCAGCTTCTTTTATCAGTTCTTCGGTGTCTACATCTAAATTGTATTTTCTATTTATGTTTTCAATTATTTTAGATGCTCCTCGTGGGTCAGGCCTTAATCCGACCGTTTCAGTAATTAAACATGCAGATGGAATATCTCTATCATTACAGCATTTCATAAGTGCTCCCGGAATTCCCCCAACCATCCCAAGCTGCAATGCAGGAATTTCTTCATCTAAAACAGAATTTAAGATTTCTTCAGACGATGAAACCCAGAATGACTTTTCAGGTGCCATCGATGCAAATCCTTCCAATGTTATAACCATTTTTGGATTTATTTTTTTTAAATGGTCTGAAATCATGTTTGACATGGAATATACTAATTCAGGAGGAATCATTACATCTGAAAAAAATACTACCAAATCATCGCGAGCATATACTCGAACTGGAGGGTATGCGATTCCCTCTTCAACAATCATTATTTCTGGAAGCTTTGAATCTTCAATATATCCCACATATTCCAATTTTAAGTTTTTTAAAAGATGATACGAAGCAATGCTTCCAACGAGGCCAATGCCTGGAAAACCAGTAATTACGAGAGGTTCTTTATACTTTATTTCTTTTTTAGAAACATATTCCATAATTATCCCCCGAATTGATAATGACACATTTAAATATGTTTTTGGAGTTATATAAATCATACTAATCATGTTAGCGTGAAAAAATGGATGCACTAATTATGGCTGGCGGAAAAGGAACGCGGCTAAAAGAAAATGTGGAAAAACCAATTTTAGACATCTGTGGAAAACCCATGATCGATTATGTTATTGACTCACTTTTAAATTCCAAAATAGAAAAAATATATGTCGCAGTATCAAATCATACCCCTGAAACAAAAGAATATTTGGAAAAAAAATATTGTCCAGACCAAAATTATAATCAAAAGATAAATATAATTTGTACATCTGGAACAGATTATGTCGATGACCTAAATGAATGTATGGAATTTTTTAAAGAACCATTTTTAATTTTATCGAGTGATATCCCCACAATTAAGTCGAAAGTTATTAATAGTATAATAAAGGAGTATCTAATTGTTAACAATTCTTGTAATCGCATAGAGTCCTTTTGCGTAGTCACAAAACTGGATGACTATGTTGGAACGCCCTCAATTGATATGGGTGGATACATACCGTTAGGTATCAACATATTAACTCCAAAGTATGGGGAACAGACCGAAATTCTCCATGTTATTAAAGATACTATTGTAAATGTAAATACCCTTTCCGATAAAAAACTGGTCGAAACTCTCATTAATAAGGTGGTTGAATGAAATTATCTTTCAAATCATTAAATGGCAGATCTATTGTAGGCAGCTTGGGCAGCATCATTGGTACAGTTGATGATATTGTAATTGATGAAAAAACAGGCAGAATAATTTCATTAAATATTGAACCTTCAGAACAAAGCCCAATTTCCCCTTCATCAGAAAATTATACTTTCGTTCCATACAGGACAGTAACTGCAATCAGGGATGTTGTTGTTATTGATGAATCAAAGATAAATGCTAAAGCTTAATTACTTCTTTTACTATTTTTAAATAATTACCCATATTGTATGGTGGTTTTAATGAAATTTACAAAAATGCATGGTTTAGGCAACGATTATATCTACGTCGATGCAATCTCACAAAAAATCGAAAATCCAAACGAAATCTCAAGATTTGTAAGCGACAGACACTTTGGAATCGGGTCAGACGGTCTTGTATTAATTCTCCCGTCAGATAAAGCAGATTTTAAAATGAGAATGTTTAATTCCGATGGTTCAGAAGCTGAAATGTGCGGTAATGCAATTAGGTGTGTTGGAAAGTTCGTTTATGATAAAAAAATGACTGATAAATCAACAATAACTATCGAAACGCTTGCGGGAATAAAAGTTCTTGAAATGACAATTGAAAATGACAAAGTGGTTTTGGTAAAAGTTGATATGGGTGAACCAATCTTAAAAGCGGAAACCATTCCTGTTTTAAGTGAAAAACATCCTGTAATTGATGAAGAAATCACTGCAAAAGATTACTGCTACAATTTCACATGTGTTTCAATGGGAAACCCTCACGCAATAACATATATTGAAAATGTAAATGAATTTCCGCTTGAAAAAATCGGCCCACTATTTGAGATCCACGAAAAATTCCCACGAAAAACAAACGTCGAATTTGTTGAATTAATTGATAAAAATACTGTTAAAATGAGAGTTTGGGAAAGAGGTGCTGGTGAAACACTTGCATGTGGAACAGGCGCTTGTGCAGTTTTAGTTGCATCTGTTTTAAAAGGATACGTTGGTAGAAAAGCAACAATCAAACTTCTCGGTGGAGATTTAATAATTGAATGGAATGAAAAAGATAATCACATATACATGACTGGTCCTGCAACAACCGTCTTTGAAGGAGAAATTGACATTTAATTATCAATTAAAAATTAAATAAAAAAAAAGCTTAAAATTTTATTTTTTCGAACAAATACTCTTCAAAAAATTTGTTTATTTCTTTTTTGGAGTACCCGTGTTTTCTTGCAACTGCATAAACCATTTTCTCGCTTCCACTACCATACTGCGCAGCTTTTTTTGGCCGTTGTGCAATATAATCTGGAACATATTTTGAAGCGATATCTCGTAATATCTTTTTTCTCGGTTCTTCAATTTTATATTCAACTGGAATTGATAAGCCAACATCAATTACAAACTTGTCTAAGAATGGAACCCTTAATTCAACACCGTTTGCCATCGTGCAGTGGTCATCCCGTTCAAGATTGATTTTATAGATATCAAAAACATCTGAAATTATCGAGTTTTTTAGGCCTTCTTCTCCTTTTTCATTTAGGATTCTCTGGTATCTATTGTATCCCGCAAATAATTCATCTGCACCTTGGCCTGAAAGTACCACTTTTATCCCGTCTTCTTTTGCCATTTCAGAAGCAGCATATATAGGGATTCCAACACTCAACTTCATTACATCGAGTTCATCTATTGCTTTTGCAACTTTTACAACATATTCTTCAAATTCATCTTCTGAAATTATTTTTTTTCTAAAGTTAAGCCCCATATCTTTTGCAGCCCGTTCTGCATAAATTAAATCTTCAGAATTTTCAGAGCCCACTGAATAAAGTGTAACGTCACAGTTTTCAGATGCAAGTTTTGAAACAAGCGTGCTGTCAACACCACCGGAGTATATAATTCCAACCTTTTCAAGCCCTTTCACTCGTTTTAAAACTGAATCAAGAATTGTAGTTTCAAGTTCATTTTTGCATAATTCATAATCATTTTCTTCGAAATAATTTGAATTTACTTTTTCAAGGTCTTCTTCAATATACCATGAATTTTCATCTAATTCATAAATAAGCCTTGAATTAGGATTAAGTCTTAATATATCATCATAATTAAAAGCACTCTTGTAGTCCATACCATTAATTTCCATTAATAAATAATAAAGAGCCTTTTTTTCAGATGCGAATGCAAAATATTCATCCGTGTCTATGAAATAGAGTGGTTTTACACCAATTAAATCTCTTCTTAATTCAATGATATTTTTTTCTTTATCGTAAATTGCGTAAGCGTAATCTCCATCTAAAACATCGATAAGTTCGTCTTCGTAAGCGTGAATAATTGCTTCTGAATCTGTATCTGTTTTAAATTCGTGTTCTACTGACAATTCATCCCTTAATTCAATGTGATTATAAATTTCACCATTACAGATAATCCATATGGATTCATCATCATTTGGTATTGGTTGAACTGCGGTACCAACGATAGCAAGCCTGTTGTGGCCCATTGCCATTCGCGAAATTGTTTCGGTGTTAGGAACAACATCGTCAAAATTTTCAAAATAGAGAACTTCATCATCAAACATCATTCCAGAATAATCCGGACCCCGATGTTTTAGTATTTTCATCATGTTTATAACATGTTTTTGGATATTATCCAACAGACTACGACTCCCCGAGCCCTCTTCGTCCTTTGCAACTATTCCACTTATTGAACACATAATTTACTCACATTTATTCTTCTTTAAAAAAAGTAATTTTTAATTATATCAGTATTTCTTAATATATATAGTTTAAATAAATAATTTATTTAGTTATAAAATAGCGCCGCTTGCATCTCTTTTGTATTTTCCAAATTCACTTACAAACTTAAGTTTATCATTCCAAAATACTGGCCCATCCTTACAGATGCAGAGTCCTTCATCGTCAACAGCACACTGGCCGCAAATCCCAATCCCGCATTTCATATATCTTTCAAGTGAAACCTGAATCGGAATATCGTTGTTTTCTG
Organism: Methanococcus mangrovi; assembly: GCF_054506835.1. Taxonomy (NCBI): domain Archaea; kingdom Methanobacteriati; phylum Methanobacteriota; class Methanococci; order Methanococcales; family Methanococcaceae; genus Methanococcus; species Methanococcus mangrovi. The sequence goes on from NZ_CP197114.1 coordinate 797,841, forward strand.
CAATTTCTACAACTTTTTTCATCATTATTTCTGGGCCACAAGCAATTATCATGTCAAATTTTTCTTTTGAAAGTAATTTTAACATTTTTTCAGTTGTAAATCCACCGAACCCAAAGCTACAGTCATCGGTGCACGCAAAAGTTCTTCCGCACTTTTCAAATCTATCTAAAAATAAAAGTTCGTCTTTAGTTCTTCCACCAATAATAGATGTAACTTCAACATTCATTTTAGAAAACTCTTCAACTGCTGAAATAACGGGGGCACTTCCAATTCCGCCTGCAACTGCAAGAATTTTACTTCCTATGCACTCAAAATTATTTCCATAAGGGCCCCTTATTCCCAAAAGGTCTCCTTTTTTTAAAGAATGAATTTTTTCAGTGAATCTACCTACCTTTGCAACGCTTATTGAATTTTTACTTGAAAACCCGAAAGGTTTTTCATCAATTTCTGGAATCCACACCATTGCAAACTGTCCTGGTTTAAAATCAAACTCTTTATCGAGTAAAAAAGTTTTCACTGTTGGACTTTCATCCAATACATCAATTATTTTACACATAACTGGTTTTTCCATAACAATCACTAAAAAAGTTAAATTAAAAAATTTAAGTTCCTTCTTTCCAGTCGCTTAAGTACTTTCTCTGTTCAGGGGAGAGTTCATCGATATCTGCACCCATTGAATGTAATTTTAAAAGTGCAATTTTTAAATCTTGTTCATATGGAATATTATATACTTCATTTTCAAGTTTTCCGTTATTATCTTTAATGAATTTCGCACTCAATGCTTGATTTGCAAAACTCATATCCATTACCTCACAGGGGTGTCCGTCAGCGCATGCAAGGTTTACGAGTCTTCCTTCACCAAGTAAATATATTTTTTTGTTTCCAAGATCGTATTCTTCAATGTTAAATCTAACTTCTCTTACAGATTTTGAGAGTTCTTTTAAATCGTTTTTATTGATTTCATTGTCAAAATGTCCTGCATTTGATAAAACAGCACCATCTTTCATCAATAAAAAGTGTTCCATTCTTAAGATGTCTTTACAACCAGTAGTAGTTACAAAAATATCTCCAATTTTTGCAGCTTCTTCCATTTTTAATACTGTATATCCATCCATTTTAGCTTCTAATGCGCGAATTGGATTTACTTCTGCAATGATTACGTTTGCACCGTGGCCTGCAGCTCTTGAAGCTACACCTCTACCGCACCAGCCGTATCCACCGATTACAATGTTTTTTCCAGCAATAAGTAAATTTGTAGTTCTAATAATTCCATCCATTGCACTTTGGCCGGTCCCGTATCTGTTGTCAAACATGTGTTTTGTGTAAGCATCGTTTACATTTACAACCGGGAATTTTAATGCACCTTCTTCAGCCATTGCTTTTAATCTAATAATTCCGGTCGTAGTTTCTTCACAACCGCCCATTATTTTTCCGATTAATTCAGTTCTTTTGGTGTGTATTAAAAAAATTAAATCTGCACCATCGTCAATTATGATATCGGGGTTTGAATCGAGAACTTTGTTTAAATTTTCGTAGTATTCCTCGTTGGTTTCTCCACGCCATGCGTAAACTTCCATTCCTTTTTCTACGCATGCTGCTGCAACATCGTCCTGTGTTGAGAGGGGATTACATCCGGTAATTACAATTTTTGCGCCGCCTTCCATGAGTGTTTCTGCTAAAATCGCGGTTTTAGCTTCTAAGTGAAGTGCCATTCCAATTGTAATTCCGTTAAATGGTTTATCTTTTTTAAAATCTTCCCTTATTCGACAAAGAACGGGCATGTGTTTTTTTGCCCATTCCATTTTTAGGTGCCCACTTGGAGCAAGACTCATGTCTTTAACTTTACTCACTGTTTCACCATAGTTAAAAAAATCTTTAGCAAATTCTTTAGCAAATCATATTCTGTATTATACAATATAAATTTTAGTAAGAATTCTATTCTCTACAATTCTTTTTATATAATTTTATCAGATTTCTATTTGATTTTGTTGTTATAAACTTAAAGGGAAAAACATGAAACTAAAAAAGAAATTTTTGGAAAAGTCAAAGAGAATTGCAGAAGAACGAATTGATGTACTGATGAACTTAGCTGAAGAAGAATCAAATGCTGGAAAAACAGATCGTTCAAAAAATTATGTACTTTTAAGCAAAAAAATTGCAATGAGAATGAGAATGCCTTACCCAAAAGAATGGAAAAGGAGAATTTGTAAAAATTGCGGTTCTTTTTTAATTTACGGCAAAAATGCAAGGGTCAGGACAAAAGCAAAAAATTACCCCCACGTTGTAATTACCTGTCTTGAATGCAATTCCGTTACAAGAATTCCAATAAAAACGAGAGCGGAAAAAAATAAAAAAACAGTAACAACAGTAAAAAAAGAACAATTACTCTAAATCAATAAATAATAAAATGGATATATTACCAAATTCAAATAGTAAACCGATAAATCAAATAAATTCCTCATTAAGAAAAAACGAACTTTCAGGTGGAAATATGGTTAAAGTAGCAGTTACGGGAGCACTCGGTAGAATGGGAAGCGGAATTATAAAAACAATTACTGAAACCGATGGATTAGAAGTAGTTGCAGCAATTGATATTCCAAACCACCCTAAAAAAGGTCAAGACATCGGGGAATTAACGGGCCTTGGAAAAATTGGTGTAGTATTAAGCACTTCAGACGAACTTGAAGCTGTATTAAAAGAATCTGGTGCAGAGGTATTGGTTGATTTTACTGCAGCAGCACCTTGCGTTCAAACCGCAAAAACAGCAAGCAAACTTGGAGTAAATTTAGTTATTGGAACTACTGGATTTACCCCTGAACAAAGAGCTGAAATGGAAAAAGCAATTTCTGAAAATAAAGTTGCTGCAACCATCTCACAAAACTACGCTGTCGGTGTAAATATATTCTTTAAAACACTCGAACTCCTCGCACAAAAACTCGGAAGTTACGATATTGAAATTGTTGAAATGCACCACAAATTCAAAAAAGATGCACCAAGTGGAACCGCATTAAGAGCTGCTGAAATTATTCAGAACAACTTAAACAGAGATTCCAACTTAATCTACGGAAGAGAAGGAATTACTGGCGAAAGAACAAAAGAAGAAATCTGCATCCACGCATTAAGGGGCGGCGATGTTGTCGGGGACCATACTGTAATATTTGCAGCAGATGGGGAAAGACTTGAATTAGCCCACAAAGCAAGCAGCAGACAGTCATTTATCTCCGGAGTAATCCTTGCAATTAAATTTGTTGCTGAAAAGAATGAAGGTATTTACAATACTTTCGATGTTTTAGACCTTAATTAAGGTGAAATTTTGAAAGAATTTATAATTAAAGCTAACAAAGCCGTAACAAATGGTGAAATTAACTTAAAAGACCTTCCTGGAAGTTCTGGAAGATTGGATTTATTATGTCGCTGTGTAAACAGCGCATTTTTCCTTTCGCATGATATCAGACGAGACACTGAATTTTACAGCGTTAATTATGGCTCTCCAAACCCCCCTGTTGCACTGAAATTCGTTGGAAGTGAATTAAAACGAGTAAGTCCCGATGAGAGAAGTATTGCACTTTTTATCCAAAAAGCACTTGAAAAAGATGCGACTGAGTTATGGAAAGAAAGTACTTCTGGGATATATTCTTCTAAACGTGAATTTAGAGATATTATTTTAGAAAAGAAAAATGAAGGAAAAAGAATTTTCTACCTCCATTTAAACGGAAAACCGCTTGAAAATTTTGAATTTAAGGACGATGAAGATGTATTATTCGTGCTTGGTGACCACATCGGAATTGGTGACGAAGATGAAAATTTCTTAGAAGAAATTGGCGCAGAAAGAATATCGCTATCACCCCTAGAATTACATGCGGACCACTGCATAATTCTTGTTCATAATATATTGGATAGGTTAAAATAAGATGTTTTTTCGAAATTATCGTTTCAATAAACGAATTATTATTTTTTAAATTTTTTAAAGTTTAACAGTTATAAAAATAACAGAATGATTATTATGATTTCGGTTGCTACTGCAGAATGCTTTACCCATGGAAAAATTGGAATTAAAATACATAAAATGGCCTGTGGATATAAAGAATTCGAAAAAGATTCAAATTACGATATAATTCACGGGAACGTTTTTGTAATGGCTTCGATGTTTTTACCATCAAAAACAGGAATTGAATCAATTTTAGATGTTAAACTTCCAGAACCCGACTATGTTTTTAAATATTCAAAAGCATACAATCAGGAAAATGACATTTTGGTAGCTAAAATGGTCGCAAAAGCACTTAAAAATAAATTAAACTGTAATATCGCAATTTCGAGTACTGCAGGTGTTGGAAATGGTGCAGTATGTATTTTAACAGATTACAATACTTATGTTTTTTCGTCTGATATTTATGGAGACCTGATAAAAGGGGAAAACATAACAAAAAGACAGGAAAGTGGAATAGAAAAGGCATTTGATACATTTGTTAATATTTTAAAAAAAGAATACGATTTAAAGGGATAATCGTGATAGATTCCAAAACAAAACTACTCGGACTTATTGGACACCCGGTAGAACATTCATTTTCACCAATAATGCACAATGCGGCAATTAATGACCTCAAAATAAATTATGAATATCTCGCATTTGACGTTTTAGAAGAAAACCTAAAAGATGTAGTTGCAGGTGCAAAAGCACTTCAAATTGCAGGTTTTAACGTTACAATTCCCCATAAATTAAATATCATGAGGTACCTCGATGAAATTGACCCTGATGCAGAAGCTATCGGTGCAGTTAATACCGTAAAAATTGAAAACGGAATAGCAATTGGATATAACACTGACGGAATTGGTGCAAAGAAAGCACTCGAAGAAAAAACCGGTATTTTAATCAATAAAAACATTTTAATCATAGGCTCAGGAGGTGCCTCAAGAGCTGTTTCTTTTGAACTTGCGAAAGAAAATAATTTAACAATTGTAAACAGGCACGTTGAAAAAGCAGAAGTTCTCGCAAAAGAACTTTCCCAAAAATTAGAAAAGGAAAATTCAATAAACTACGGGAACCTTGATGTTGATATAAAAAATTTTGACATAATTATAAATACAACCCCTGTTGGAATGTATCCAAATATTGATGTAAAACCCATTATTTCCTTAAAAAATATCAAAAAAGATGCTGTTGTAATGGATTTGATATATAATCCCATTGAACCGATATTTTTAAAAGAAGCAGAAAAGTACGGTGCAGAAACTATAAATGGCCTTGGAATGCTCATATATCAGGGAGCAGTTTCATTTGAGATATGGACTGGAATAAAACCAGATGTAGAATTAATGAAAAAAAGCATTATTTCAAAAATTTAAATTGTGTGAAAACATGATAAAAGAAAGAGTAAAAATGGAAGTAATTGGCCTTGAAATTCCATTAATCAATGGAAACGAAGATTATACTTTAGCAGAACTTATTTCAAAATACCCTCTTGAAAACAATGATGTAGTAGTTCTTGCAGAAACCGTTGTTTCAAAAAGTGAAAAAAATGTCATTTCAAAAGATACGGTAAAGCCGTCAGACAAAGCTGTTGAACTATCTAAAAAACTTGGAAAAGAACCAGAGGTCGTACAGGTAATTTTGGATGAATCAAACGAAATTGTCAAAGTAGGGCCAAACTTTATAGTAACCGAAACTAAACACGGATTTGTCTGTGCAAACAGTGGAGTTGATGAAAGTAATACTTCAAAAGGAATAAAACCGCTTCCAAAAAATCCAGATAAGAGTGCAGAAGAAATTAGAAATGGAATTGAAAAAATTACTGGAAAAAAAGTTGGAGTAATTATTAATGACAGCATGGGTAGACCATTTAGAAAAGGTTCTTGCGGTGTTGCAATTGGAGTTAGCGGAGTTTGTGGGCTTTGGGATAGAAAAGGAGAAAAAGATTTATTTGGAAGGGAATTAAAAACAACCGAAGTTGGAATTGCAGATGAACTTGCAGCTGCTGCATCTGCCGTAATGGGCCAGTCTAACGAAGGAATTCCATTAGTAATTATTAGAAATGCGCCTGTCCCATTTAGTGGGGGAACTGGAAAAGAATTAATCAGGAAAAAAGAAGAAGATGTATTTAGATAATTTAGACGAGTTTAATTTTTAAATAATTACTTAATTTTAATTTCTATTTTGCTTTTAATTTTAACTTTTTTTAATTTACAAAATATGTGAAATATACGGGGTAACTGCAATAATTACGATTAAAAATACCATTCTCGATATTTCAGCAGTTGCTCCAAAAATATCACCTGTTACACAGCCTAATTTATTGTTGCATTTCCACGCGATAAACATTCCCAAAAATACCGCTAAAATTGAACATAAAACTCCTATTTTTGGGATTTGAAGAACTATTGAAACTCCAAGCGCAAATATTAAACCCGTTAAAAGGTGCGATTCGTTTGATGTTTTAGCAAAATACCTGCCAGTTCCCTCGTTCGCAGGAATTCCACAGCAAGCACATGACAAAAGCCCGAGTCTTGAACAGGTCTCAATTATTATAATGTATTTTAAAAATACTGTAAATTCGCTTGTTTCAAAGAGATACGCGTATGAAAATAAAGAAAGCAGCTCAACAAAAAATACAAAGACAAAACCGCCGATTCCCATGTAAACATCTTTCATGACTTCAAGTTTTTTTCTCGCATTTCCAGTTACCATCCACGCATCCCCGTAGTCTGCAAGACCGTCAAGGTGGTGAAATCCCTGTATATATAAAAGCGTAAATAAAACAGCGGTTCCAATTATATTTCCAGAAGTAATTCCCACATAATTCAATAAACATGCAGTAAAAACTCCAAAAAGTGAAATCAACGTTCCAACAAGCGGCATGAACATGAAATACCTTGCAATATCCTCAAAACCGCTTTTTGACATACCAATAGGAATTCGGGTCATAAAAAGTACTAATCCTTTTAATTCGTCAATCATGTTATCCCGTAAAAAAATTAAATAAGTGGTTTAATTATTTTTGAAAGTTCAGAAATGTTTTTTATAGTGTAATCGCTTATATCATCGGAAATATCAGAATATTTTCCCTGTAATATCCTAACTGTAGTCATTCCCACATTTTTTGCAGGAACCATGTCTTTATCGGCCCTGTCCCCAACATAAACTACTTCTTCAGGTTTTAAATTAATTTTTTTAAGTCCGTAATTAAAAAATTCGATATTTGGTTTTCCAAGCCCGTATTCTTCAGAGGTTATAACTTCATCAAAAAACGGGTGAATTCCAAGCCTTATTAATTTTTCCCACTGTTTTATGGTAATTCCATCTGTTAATATTCCTAAACTTAAACCCATGCTCCGTAAATCCATTAATGTCTTTATTGTATCAGAATAAGGTCTAAGTAAGGCAAATTTAACGTTATGGTAGGTGATAATTCCCATTGTAATTATTTTCGGGTCATAAGTTCCAGTAACTGCTTTTACAAGGTCGTTAAAGTGCCCCCCGTAATTTGAGCCCCTTTGTTCGATAATCTTATTTAGTATTTTTAAAGCATCTTCTTCCGTAGAATTCAAACCTGCATCAATCATGGCCCTTAAAGCTTCTTTTCGTGCACGGCTTGCAAAACTCGAAGAATTGTAAAGCGTATCGTCAAGGTCAAAAAGCACTCCCTTAATCACGTTTTCACCCGTAACACATAATTTATAAATTTGCTTTTTTAACCTTTTCTTCAACCATTTTAAATATTCCAACAAAATCCTGGTCCATTTCCACTGGAACTACTATTAACCCAAGGTCCTGGTGTCTTTTTACCCAATCTTCATCGTATGCCGGAACATCTATTTTTACTGGTTCATTTGTTGGATTTCCAACTACGACATTCCTGTGCGGGAATTCTTTTACACCATCTTCCTCGTAAATTTCAACAGTTTCCCTGATGTACCCACCAAGAGACATTGTTAATTTTGGGAGCAGTAACATCTTTGGCAATATATCACCTTTTGTTTTATAAGAATATTATAAGAACTCATTAATATATGCACACGTTCGAAATTTATCCAAGCCAGTTTTCATTTATCGGCTCATCTGTTTCCTGGTTTTTTGACCTTGTTTTGTTAGTCCATCTCCAACCGCCTTTTACCCATGTTTCGTCTTTTCCATGAGTTTTAGCGTGGCTTTTTAGAAAATCTTCCCATTTTGCCCAGAGTTCTGGATAACCCATTTTTACTAACTCGATTTCTCCAATTTCCATTGCAGGACACATAAAACAGCCTACCCTGTCAAAACACTGTTCGTATAATACATTGTACGGAGCTTTATGTTTTAAGATATATATCCAGACGTGCATTGCAGTCCAGTTCAATATCGGTGCTGATAACATTTGTTTTTTAATCGTTGGACTGTTCCAAATTCTTGGTTTTTTTGAACGGTTTATTGACTCGTATTTTCTAAGCCCTACGAAGGAAAGACATCCTTTTTCATATTTTTCATCGATAAGCTTTCCAAGAGGTGACACCTTACAAACTTCACTGCACCATCGATTATCTCTTCCAGGGGGCCCATATTCTTCTAATTTTTCCCAGAATTCTCCAGAATTAGTTTTTAAAATTTCAATATCGTATAGATCAGCAATTTTTTCGACATTTTCTAAAGTTTCATTAAATTCAATTCCGGTATCGTTAAATAAAACATCAAACTCCACGGGGTTTTCAGAATTCTTAAATGCTTCAAGTGCGAGAAGAAGTACTGCAAGGCTATCTTTTCCACCAGAATAAGCAACTGACGCAGGTCTTCCAATTTTTACAACGGTATTTCTCATAAATCCGATAGAATTACTTTCAACCTTTTGCATGGCATTTTTATTTGCTTCAATCATTTTTTCGATTGCTTCATCAAATTCGCCAACTTCATGCAAAACTTCAGAATTTTTTGGTGTTTCAGATTTCCTTACCTTTGCAACCATCCCCTTTTCAGAAGTTACAATTTCTTCAAAGTTCATTCTGGCTCGGCCAACACCCAAAACATCCAGTTCATTAAAATCCATGTTTGAGTCTGGTTTTTCGATTAAAATAATTACATCATCATCTATTTCAATATCTTTGGATGCATATGCAACTCCAGGTCTTAAAACAGACGCGCCTTTGTTTAATATAAATTTTGGAACGTCTTCTTTTACTACAAGTAACTTTTTCTTGCATCCTGCACAGATAAGTCTTCTTGCACCTTCAATTGTCGGGATTATTTTCCATTCGTGTTTTTTCTCGTTGAAATTTAAAATTCCAAAAATTATCCCATCAACTATAATTTCCTGAAAATATTCAATTCCGGGAGCTTTGTTTACAAGAACCATTTTATTTTTGAAGAGATTTTCTTCTATTCCAAACTGTGATTTAATTGTTTTATTTATTAAATCTAAATCGCCTTTAAATGCAGGTCTTGCATCCCCAGGAGGCGTTACCTTAACTTCAACCGTGTCAGAATCACAAATTGCACATTTTGTGTCAAGTACTGGTAGATTACAGTTTTTACACCACTTTAAATGAATTTTTCCTAAAATAGTCTTCAAAATATCACCGTTAATTAAATAATCTGATTTAATTTAAATTATCATGGTTATTCCAACAAACAGAAGTAAAATTCCAAAAAATTTCTTTAAAACTTCCGAATTAAGATTATTTGAGATTTTAGCACCATATTTCGAAAAAATAATGCTCATAACACCTATTGATACCGCCGAAGATAGCGAAACATATCCTATGAAGTTTAAATATTTATAGCTATCTGCAACATCTACAGGGCTAAAAACATACCCCAAAAAACCGCTCAAAGAGATAATTGCCATCATTCCAAGAGATGTTCCTATACTTTTTTTCATCGGGGTTTTTAAAAATATTGTTAAAAGAGGAATTGCAATTGTTCCACCGCCAATTCCAAACATGCTCGACAAAACGCCTATTAAAAATCCAACTACTATCACAGGAACGTAGTTTACTTTTTTTTCAGGTGTTGTTTTAACCGGATTATGCTTGTTAAATACCATATTTAAAGAAAGAACTATCAAAATAAGCCCAAATAATATCCTGTGAATATCCCCACTTATATAATTTGTAACAACCCTGACACCTGCAAAAGTCCCTAAAATTCCCGAAATTCCCAAAAGTAGCGAATACTTCCAGATGATATTTCCAAATTTTAAATGGGAGTACGTGCTGTTTAGTGAAGTTATAAAAATAACAGCAAGGCTCGTTCCAACCGCCATCCCGACAACGTGGTCTTTTGGAATTCCAAGACTTTGAAATACGTAAATTAGCGTTGGAACCATTATAAAACCGCCACCAAGACCGAGGGACCCCATTAAGAGCCCCACAATGCAACCCAGGCCTGCTAAGAGTAAGTAGACTAAAAAAATTTCCATGGTAAACACAAAAGTTATACTTTTAATTCTTTACAGCACCATCTTCTAACAATTTCTTTTAAAATATCATAAGAACTGTGAAATGGGCATTTTACATATTCTTCAACTTTTAATATCTCAGGATATAAAAAATGTTTCGCGAGCTGTGATTTTAATTCATTTATCTGGTAAGTTGTCTGGTCAGGACCTAAAACTATAACATCAGGTTTTATTTCTAAAATTGGTTCAAGTTTATTAGTTAAACTACCTAAAACTGCACGATCTACAGGTTTAAGTGCTTCTATCATTATCTTTCGCTGTTCTTCTGGAATTACAGGACTTCTTCCTTTAATTTTTTTTACTGTTTCATCCCGTGCAATAATTACAACGAGTTCATCTGCGTGTTTTTTTGCAAATTTAAGCGTATTGAAGTGTCCAGGGTGTAACAAATCGAAGGTACCTGCAGTTACTGCTATTTTCTTTTCCATTATATCACTTTGTAGTTACTATCTATTTTAGGTTTATAATACTATCTTTTCCATTTTTAACCCTGAATATTGCGTCAAATGTACCCATTATCAAAGGACCTAATGCAAAACCCGTAACTCCGAGTGCAAGCGGGCCCATCAAAAACGCGACAAGTGCAAGTGCCGGGTGAATATCGCTTTCGTGATTTACGAGTCTTGGACGTATTGCAAAATCAGGTGCAAGAGATAAGAAAATTACTCCAAAACCAAAAAGTAAAATTGCTTTTGAATACATTCCAACTGCGATGTAATAAAGTGATAAAGGCATGTATATCGTCCAACCGCCAACAATTGGAAGTAATGTTAAAATTCCGCTAAGTGCTCCAAGAGTAACTGGGTTTGGAAGCCCTATTGCCCAGAAACCTGCAATTGAAATTAATCCAACAGTAAATGATGTTAATGCATTTACAACAAAAAGATTTCTGTAAGATTCGTGGAGTTTTCGAATAAAAAGTTCGGTTTGAACATGATAAATTTCAGGAACATGGGGCATTACCGCATCTTTAAATTTATAGCCGTCTTTTAAAAAATAATACGTTAAAAATACGGTTACTAACCCTTTTATGAATAATAACGGGAGCCCGTAAATTTGACCTGCCATCCGATTTACAGTTGGTTTTAAAAAGTTCCATATTTCGCCAAGTATCGAAGTTAAGTCATCTTTTGCAATATTTTGCAATCCCATGTAATTTATAAACTGTACTGTATTATCTACAAACCCTGCATAATCTAAGCTGTTTAAAAATTCAAAAATATCAGTTAATATTAAAAATACAAGTACTATTGCAGGAACTGTTACCATTAATATACATAGTATCGCTCCAATTGTTCTTCCAGTATATTTTTTTATTGCGTTAAAAAAAGGCTCCGTCATGTATGCAAACGCGCATGCAAACGCGATAGTATCTAAAAAAGGTAAGGCAATAAATAAAACGGCCAAAAATGAAATTAAAACAAAAATTCGCATTAGAAATCGATACTCATTTTCTTTCATAAAATCCCCGCTATCAAAACAAATAAAAACAAATAGGTTCAAACCCCAACTATTATGGTATTTATTAATGTGTCATGGTGTTATATATGAACATTTTGATTGATGTAACAAGACAAAATTACGAAGAAATTATAGAATCCGAATTTCCTATTTCATTTGGAATTAATTTACACAGCAAACATGAAACATGGAAATATGACGCTTATGACGAAAAAAATCTTTTCTGTTTTGGAAAAGGAGTTTTACCTGTTATTGGGGGACATAGGTTAATTTTTTCATTTCGATCCCCCCTATGGGATGGATTTCACTTTTCTGCAATGGGTGGTGCAGGATATACCTTTAAAGATACAGGAGTTCAAAACGTTGCAATTACTGGAAGATGCAGTGTTCCAAGCATTATTGTAATTAACGGAGAAGAGGATAAATTAAAAATAGAATTTATTCCGTTTACAGAAGAAATAACTGACATCTATGAATTTAACGATAAAATCATCGAGTTATTCAAAGAAAAAAATTACAGGGCGTTTTTAGTAGGGCCTGCCTCAAAAACTACAAATATGGGTGGAATTTATTCACAAACGATAAGAAATGGAAAAATCGTTGAAGGCTCCGAAGACTGGGCTGCAAGGGGTGGTGGAGGTTCAGTACTCTGTCAGGCCCATAATATTTTAGGTGTTGTATTTTTCGGTAAAAAAACTCCTGAAAAAAATATTAAACCAATTGTTGAAGAACACTACAATAAGCCATACACAAAAGTTGTTCTTGAACATACTGAAAAATATAGGTACAGTGAAGAGAAAAAAACAGGCGGAACATTTGGAAATAACTACCACGTTACAATGGAATTAACACCAGTATTTAACTGGAGAATGCCTTTTATTGATAAAAATAGAAGAATGAAATTGCATAAAAAAATACTTGAATATTTCGTAAGTAGATTTGATAAAGAAGCTATTGAAACTAAAAACTGGACAAACTGTGGAGAACCATGTCCTGTTGTCTGCAAAAAATACAGACATGGTCTCCACGTAGATTACGAGCCATATGAAGCAAATGGCCCGTGTATTGGCGTATTTGATATTTATGCAGCAGACATGGTAGTTCATACAATAGATAAGCTTGGATTTGATGCGATTGAATTTGGAAATTTATGCTCGTGGGTATTTGAGCTTCTTGACAATGGAATGTTAAAACCAGAAGAAGTTGGAATTGAAAAACCAGTATTTGATATTTCAAATTTTGAAGATGATGAAGATATTTTAAAAAATTCACAGCATAATGCAGAGCAAGCTGTCAAACTTGCAGAAATTATTGCCTTTCAAACTAATGACTTTGGAAAACTCTGTAAACTTGGAAACAGGCGGGCCGGAAAAGTACTTGATGAAAAATATAAAGACAGGATTAAAGATAAAAAATTCGAAGATTTTGGAGTTTACGATTCTTTTGGAGAACAGGGCCAAATTTCACCGACAATGTACTGGGCAATTGGAAATTTCATGCCTTACTTAATTCAAGGTAAATATTTAACACACTACCAGTGCGGGGTGTTTTTAGAGCCTGAAGAACTTGCAGAATTAAGTGTTAAAAATTCAATCGATGAAATTACGCTTGAAAATCTTGGAATATGCAGATTCCACAGGAAATGGATACTACCAATACTTGAAAATCTCGTAAAAGAAGTAAGTGACATTGATATAACCAAAGAATCCATGGAATTATTCAAAAAAATTGCAAAGTACGATTCAAATCTTGGCTATCCAAAAATGGAAAGTGAAAGGGTAAAAGAATTAATAATTGCGGGCGCATCTGAATTTGAAAACGAAAAATGGGCAAAAGAATTTGAAAACGGAAATTTCGAAGAATATATAAAAAGAGTTCTTGAAAAATACAGCGAATTATTAGATATTGAATGGAAATTAAAAAAATAATTCTTTTATTTTTACTATTTTAAAAATTTAAAAAAATAAAATTTATCCATCAATTTTTTTCTTAAGTATTTCAACTACAGTTGCAGGTTCTGCTCTTCCACGTGTTAATTTCATTACCTGACCAACGACTGAGTTTAATGCCCTTTGATTTCCAGATTTATAGTCTTCAATTGCTTTTTCACTGTTTTTAATAGCTTCTTCACAGGCTTTTTCGAGTTCACTTGTGTCTTCAATAACCGTTAAACCCATTTCTGTAATCAATTCTTTTGGAGTTTTTTCCCCTTTGTGTTCAACCATCTGTTCGATAATCGTTTTACCGATTTTCTGGCTGATTGTTTTGTCTTTAATTGAATTGATTAATTCAACCATGTGTTCTGGTTTTAAATTTGTTTCAAAGAAGTCTAATTTGTTATAAACTAAAACTCTCTTCAATTCATTTCTAATCCATGTAACTGCAAGTGAAATTCCATCCGTATCATTTCCAAGTTCAGCTACAACTTTTTCGAAAACATCTGCAAGTTCTAAATCGGAAACTAAAACTTTTGCATCGTCTTCTTTTATACTGTACTGTTCAACAAACCTTTTTTCCTTGTTCATTGGAGTTTCTGGCATCAGGACTTCTACTTTTTTAACCCATTCATTACTCAAAACGATAGGCTGTAAATCAGGGTCTGGAATGTATCTATAATCATCTGCAGTTTCTTTGCTTCTCATTCCTTTTGTAATCATCTGGCTTTCCATGAAAGCTCTTGTTTCAAGTTTAATTTCTCCGCCCCTTCTGAGAACGTTTTTCTGCCTGATTAATTCGTATTTTAAAACTTTGTAAACCCCTTTAATAGAATTTACGTTTTTAACTTCAACCCTGTTTCCCTGAATTCCGTTGTATTTAATGGAAATGTTTGTATCAGCCCTCATTGTACCTTCGCCCCTTAAGTGGCCAATGTACCTGAATAATCTCATTAACTGTCTTAAAAATTCTCTCGCTTCTTCAGGGCTTTTCATATCTGGATCAGTTACGATTTCAATTAATGGAGTTCCACTCCTGTTGTAGTCAACAGTTCCAAGATCAGGTTTGTACTGTCCAGGGTCTTCTTCCAAGTGAACTTCTGTAATTCCAACGCCCAAAAACGTTCCGTGTTCCCCGATTGGAACTGATGTTTTTTGATACCCGCTTGGTAAATCAGGGTAGTTGTAGTGTTTTCTCTGGAAATAGATGTCTTTATCAATAACCATTTCACAGTCCAACATTTTTGCAACCATTATTGCAACATCTATTGCCTTTTTGTTTGGAGGCATCGGTTTTGCACCAGGGTGTCCAATACATACAGGGCAGATGTTCGTGTTTGGTTCAACATCTTTGTAATTTGTAGGGCACTGGCAGAATAATTTAGAATTTGTGTCTACCTGCACGTGAATTTCAAGACCGCATTTCATTGATAGATCTTCGCTCATTTTATTCACCCAAATAATAAAAATAAATTATTTTAACATGACGAGATTTTGAGAATAAACTCATTAAACTTAGATAAATATACTCTACTTTCTTTTTAAATTTAACTATAAAAAGATTTTTTAAGAGATATTGATTTAATCTAAAATATAATGGGTCAAAATCAAAAAAATATTTTTAAAGTATCCGTTCTATTGGAACAACCAAAATATCTCTTGCACCGAGTCTTTCAAGATTGCTGACCGTTTCAAATACCCTATTTTCATCGATTACTGCATTAATTGCAAGCATTTTATCATTTGAAAGAATTTCTGAAACAGTTGGACCGCCCATTCCAGGAATTATTGAGGTAATTTCTGAAACTTTGTCTTTTGGAGCATTCATCATAATTAATCTTTTGCTCTGTGCGTAAAGAACGCTTTTAATTCCTGAAAGAACCTGATTTATTTTTGCACATTTTTCCGGGTCTTCCATGCTTTTTTTGTTTGCAACAAGCCTTGTTGTCGATGAAACTACATTTTCAACTTCTTTTAACCTGTTTAATTGAAGCGTTGTTCCAGTTGAGGTTAAATCACAGATTAAATCTGAAACACCGATAAATGGAGCAATTTCCGTTGCACCGCTTAATTCAATAATCTCTAAATTCAATCCTTTTTTTTCCAAATATCTTTTTGTAAGCCCTGGAAACTCTGTTGCAATCTTCATTCCATCTTTTACGTCGTTAATTGAATTTACACTTGAATTTTCAGGGGCCGCAATTACAAGCCTTGCGTTTCCAAACTTAAAGTCTAAAAGCATTTCAAGTTCTTCTTCAGTATCTCTCTCAAGCATTAAATCGTACCCGGTAACTCCAACATCAGCAACACCGTCTCGCACAAATTCGGGGATATCTTTTGCCCTTGCAAACATTACTGTTATTTCGGGGTCAACAGTCTTTGCAAAAAGGCTTCTTCCATGTACACTTATTTTTAAACCGGATTTTTCCAAAATTTCGTTTACGGGTTTTGAAATTCTCCCCTTGTTTGGTAGTGCAAGTAAAATCAAAATATCACCTATGACTTATGGAAAGTAAAATGTTAAATCAAATAATCTTTTAATCTTAAAATTTAGTACGTTTTTCTGCATAAATAAGTATCTGTATAATGGAAATTATAATTACTCGTACAATGGAAATCAAGATATAAATTATAAAGTAAGAATTTATGAGTAAGATTTTTACATTTTAGATACATTATCATATTTAATATTGTAAATAGAAGAGTACATCTGAAACTTCTGAAAACTATATATAATATGATGGTTTAATTTAATCCACAACAAATTTAAAAGGGGGAACCAATGCACAAAGAACAACTAATGGAACTCCACCAATTTTTCGTGCACGTCTTCAAAGAAATGATACCTGACGGCAGCGATTGTGTCTATTTGAAAACATACGAAGAACTAGACGTAAAGCCCCACCATATCCACAAATTAAAAACAGAACAAAGAGCCGCTATTTTTTTACTTGCTGCATGCCTTGCAGAAGGATTATCTGAAAGAGACAGTTCAATTCCCGAAAATCTCTCAAAAAGATTAGCAGAAAACGCTTTTAAATACATAAATATGCAATCTGAGAAATACCAAAATTTAAAAAACGTTAAAAACTCGATTGATGTTCAATATAAAGGCGAAATCGAAAAAAACACGGTTTAATCTGTTTTTAGATGTATTAAATAGTTATTTTTAAATTTTATTTTCAGGTGGATATTTTGAAAAAATTAAATACTGACGATTATAAAGATATTTTAAACGAAGTTTTAAACGATATCTGTCCGACGGAATCTGAAAAAGAAGAATTAAAGGTATTTTCGGATAAAATAATCGCTAAAATTAAAGATATTTCAAATTATCCTGTTGTTGATATTATTCAGGTTGGTTCAACTGCAAGAGATGCAAATCTAAAAGATGACCACGACATTGACATATTTTTAAGATTTGAAAAAGAAACCGATAGAGATACATTAAAAGAATCAGGATTACGTTTAGGAAAAGAAGTAATTGATTATTTTAATGGAAAATCTTGGGTAGAGTACGCAGAACACCCTTATGTTTCTGGAGAAATCGAAAAATTTAATCTCGACATTGTCCCCTGCTACGGAATTGAAAATTGCGAAAAAATAATTTCTGCAGTTGACAGAACTCCACTTCATAACGAATTTTTAATAAATGCATATAAAAATAAAGATTTATCCAACGATATCCGTCTTTTAAAAAAATTTTTAAAAGGTCTTGGAATTTATGGCTCTGACTTAAAAACTGCGGGATTTTCAGGATACCTTTGCGAACTTTTAATATTAAAATATGGCGGATTTTTAAAACTTTTATCAGACACGCGAACATGGAGACCCAATAAATCAATCGTTTTAGATGAAATTTATGAAACTTACGATTTAAAAAAAGACCACGTCTTTTTAAGATTTAATGATCCATTAATTGTGTACGACCCGGTAGATTTAAATAGAAACGTTGCAGCTGCACTAAACGAAGAAAATCTCTGCAAATTTATCTTTTACTCAAAACAGTTTTTGAAACATCCATCAAAAGAATTTTTTTATGGATTTGATAAAAAAATTGTAGATTCCCTAAACAAACGGGAAATGGGTTATTTAATAACATTAGAAATTAAACGACCAAAAGATGTTGTTGAGGACATAATTTACCCCCAAATGGAAAAAATACAAAAAAGTATCAACAAATTAGTTAAAGAGCATGATTTTGAATATTTAAGGTATCAAAATTTTGCAGATGAAAGTACGTGTTATCTGTCTTGGGAATTTTTAGTTCATGAATTTCCAGATGTAAAATTAAGAATTGGGCCCCCGGTATTCAGCGAACCCGGCGTATTAAATTTTATAACGCATAACGAACATTATTTTGTTAAAGGGTGCAATGTTTGCGCGTACAAAACCAGAAAATATAAAAACATACAAATACTATTCGAGGATATTATTAATGGGAAATTAAAGAACATTATAACCTACCCTAAGTACGTATGCCCTGAAAACGCGGAAATACGATTAGGCACGTTTATTGAAAGGAAATAATTTCGGGATAATATGGACAGCAGTGTCTTGATTAAAGAATGCAATGATTTTTTAGACTGTTTATCAAATTTTGGCGATAATTTAAAAGATTTTGAAAAAAATAAAGATAGTGTAAACTCCATATCTGAAACTCTCGAAAACAACTTGAAAACTTTAGAAAACTTTAGAGAAAAAATGGAACTCCAGGGGTTTGATACACCGTATATTGGTGTCGGCCGTTTAAAAGGCGGGGAAGACGACGATATTTACGAAATAATCAATTATTCATCATATTTAAGAAGAATGGTCGATGAAAAAAAAGGGTCTCTTGAACGGGTAAAATACGCGATAGTATCCCATAAAATCGCCATTGGAAATATCGAAGAAGATGACGGAAATAAAAAAATACTTGCCCACCTTTCTTATGATGGGTCATACAAGGAAATGCTTTCTAAAATACCTCCTTTTTTTATAAAAGCATATAAACGGATATTAAACGCTTTTGAAACTGAAGGAAAAGGTATTTTAACTTCAATTACACTTTCCCTTGTTATTTTAGAAAATGGGAAAAGAAAATTTAAAAGAATAAAAATTGAAGAAGAAGATTACGAAGGGTACATCAAAAAAACTTTTGGCGATGCGATAATTACATCACTTAAAAAAAACTATTCCAAAAATAAGCTTTTAAATGACCAGTATGTCAAAAAAATACTTTCTTTAGCATATTTAAGTGCATATGCGAATGAAATAATTGAAAAAATCGATGAAAAATTAAAAGAAACCCTTTCCGATGAAGAAAGATGTATCGTTAAAAAATACCGCATGATATGCAGTGATATTAAAGGCGACACTTGCGAAAGCGGTATAATCGATGTACGTGCAATGGAAGAAAGTAAACTTAAAAAAATGAATTTAAAAATCGATTTAGAAGAAAAAGGATTATATAGAAATGGAAAACCATTAAAAGAACTTAAAGACTCGCTTGAAATGGAAGAAGAAATCTTTGAAAACATATCATTAGATGTTCCGTTAAAAAATCTCTCAAAAGACCTTTTAACGTATTATTTAAAAAAATCTGCTGACGAAAGAACCCGTTCAAACCAGTTCCCATCGATACTCGTTACTCCATCACCTGCGCATTTGAAATGGCTTACCGTAGAAAACATCGACTCGAAAAATATACTTGATTTGAAATTTTTACTTGAAAAAGAACTTCCAAAATATGATATACCAATAAAAAATCTCGGTGGGGTTTCAATTTACTTACTTTACGACTGGGATATTGTAGAATTGTTTGGATTTGAAAAAACGGAAATTGAAGAGATATTAAAGTTAATGGCTGCAATGAACGATGTTAAAGAACTGTTAAATGATAAAATAGATACTAAAAAGTTTGAAAAATACAGCAAAATCAAAAAAGATAAAACTAAAAACTTCTTAAATGCGCTTGGAAAACTTTAAGGGTTAAAAACAATGATAAATCCAATTTACTTAATTTTAGCAGATTTTTTTGATAGATACATTGGAGAACCACCAGAAAAAGTCCACCCTGTTGTATTTATTGGAAAATTAATCAGTTTTTTTGAAAATGTCTTTAAATCAACCAATTCAGTAAATAAGGTCAGGGATTTACTTTTTGGTTTTTTCAACGTTATTTTAGTTTTAGCAATTGTATTCTTCATGGCTTTTGAAATAGAACAGTTTATAAACTCGATTTCAAATTCTTACATCAAAATTTCTCTTTATTCAATAATTCTTTCGTTTTCTATCGGGCACAAATCATTAATTGAATTTTCAAAGGTACCGATAAGATGTATTGTAAATAACGACCTTGAAAGTGCAAAAAAGTCAGTCCAGTGTATTGTAAGTAGAAACACGAGTGAATTGGATGAAAAACATATTTTATCCGCCTCAATTGAAAGTGCTTCTGAAAATATTACTGACAGTATCATTGCACCGCTAATTTATGCTGCAATTTTTGGACTTCCGGGGGCTTTTTTATATCGGGCAATTAACACGTTTGATGCAATGATTGGCTATAAAACTGAAAAATATCGATATTATGGAAAAACTGCTGCATACCTTGATGATATTTTAAATTTTATCCCGTCAAGAATTGCAGGAATGCTTTTAATAATAACTGCACCATTTTATGGTGGAAATGTAAAATCTGCACTTTATGGGTACTTTAAAGAAGGAAATAACACCCCCTCCCCAAATTCCGGATACACCATGGCAACGCTTGCAAATTCGTTAAATATAGAACTTGAAAAAATTGGTTATTATAAACTTGGAAAAGGGGAAATAACAATTGAAAAAGCGCTAAATTCATTAAAAGCAATTGATTATACAGTTTTACTTTTTTTAATAATCTATACAGTATTGTTGATGTAAAAAAACCATAAATACTCTTTAATTTTAAAAATAACTATTTTCAAAAAACATGGATATTTAAAAAATATTTAATCAAGAGAATTATTTACCGATAACTCTTGTGATTTTGTATCTGTCCATTGCTTCGAAGTATTCTATTTCTACACCGCTTGCGATACCTTCAACATCATCAGGCATTGGGATTTCCAATGTTTCATAGGTTTCCAAGTCCATGATTTGAGCGTGGTCGCCCATAATAGCTAAAACCTGTCCTTTTCTTTTGTCGATAAGTGGAATATCAATTCTTGAACCTGCAGGTCCTACGTATTCTTTTTTAACTGGTTCAAAAATACCGACTGCAACTAATCTTACTTTTGCACCGCCGTGTTTTCCGGGTTTTGAGTGCGCGTAATCCATAACTTTACATGCAATACCGTCAATAACGATGTACTGACCTACTTTAATTCCACCTAAATCTCCTGGTTTCGTTCCTGCCATAATATCACCATTTTAAGCTTGTAGTGTTTAGAATTATATAGCAATTATCTCAAATGCTATATAAAGTATATAGTCCTGAAAAAAGGCTTTCGAATAATATCGTTTCCTAATATATATAATTTTTTGGCATTTTACTTCAAATTTACTCGTATTTTGACATATACCCTCTTGGAGTAATCATCATGCCGTCGATAATTTTTGTATTGCTGTTTCCAACAACAAGGGTTGTACTCATATCAATGTATTGCATAAATTCATCTAAATTATCAACAAGATTATTTATTGTCGTTATTTTATATTCAGAATCATTTCTTCCTGCATTTTTAACAATCCCAATTATGTAGTCAACATTTTTGTCTTTGGAATATTTCGAGATTATTTCAACAGTTTTTAAGAACGGTTCTTTTCTTTTTTTACCAAGAGGATTATAAATTGCAAGAACCATGTCGCTATCTATTGCGCAATTTATTCTTTTTAAAATAGTTTCTAAGGGCGTTAAAAGGTCGCTCAAACTAACAACTGCAAAATCGTGGTTTAATGGTGCACCAAGTATTGATGAACAGACGCTTGCAGATGTAAGTCCGCTTACGACGTTTACTTTAACGTTGTGTAAATTTTTCTCATTCAATTCATAAGCAAGTGATGCAAGACCATATATTGTAGCATCCCCGTTTGAAACAAGTGCCACGTCTTTATTTTCAGCTTCTTTTAGGGCGTATTCAACCCGTTCAACTTCTTTAGTCATGCCACTTACGTAAATTTCTGTATCAAACCTTTCAATATATTTTTTGTATCCTGTGTAGCATACAATTAAATCAACAGAATTTAGCGCATTTTCAGCTTCTTTTGTAAAATATTCCTCGTTTCCGGGACCGATACCAACAACATACAACATTTTATCACAGAATCAGTTAAAATACAGTTATAATTTTTAAAAACAGTTTAATCAAATTTAATTAATAAATGGTAGCTGTGTCAGATAGTGCTGATGTCGTCATCCCAAACTCATGAACATCACGAATTCGGTCAGCGGGGGTAACTGTCATCATACAACGTTATTGGCGTCATAAAAACCCAATAATTGCTACCATTGTTACCCATATACTATTAACATGGAATATACTCTAAACATTTATATATTTTTGTTAATACTTTAAAAAAATAATATATTTTTGATATTGTTGATATTTTTAAAACAACAACTCGAATTCGTAATGGTAAAATAAATTATATTATACGAAAAAATGTAGCCGCTTATTTATATGTATTTTTTATTTTACGATTGAATATTCCCCAATCAGAGCTAAGTATTTATACAATAATCAAATATTTGTAATACAAGTCAGAATATTACTCTGTTGTGATATACTGGCAATTTTAGTGTGAATACTATCCAATTTAGAAAACATTTAAAATTCATATTTATAATCCTTTTAAATTTTTTAAATAAATCCCCCAATTTATTTTTTAGCATAATTATTTTCAGACCTGTTTTTCAAATTTTATTTAAAAGCTGAATCTTTATATATTATAGTGTAATATTTGGATATTACGGATTTTTTATACGCATTGTTTATTCATTGTTTCATGTAATGAGGTGAAATATTGATTCTTTTAGACGAAAACACAAGAGCAATTGTTCAGGGGATTACTGGAAATCAGGGCAGATTCCACACAAAAAACATGCTTGAATGCAATACCAAAATTGTAGCAGGCGTAACTCCCGGAAAAGCAGGCCAAGAGGTCTACGGAGTTCCTGTTTATGATACTGTTTTAGAAACTGTTGAAAAATACGATGCAAACGCGTCTTTAATATTCATACCTGCACCATTTGTAAAAGATGCAGCATACGAAGCAATAGATGCAGGAGTTGACCTCGTTACAATTATTACTGAACACATCCCGATTCAGGATTCAATGGATATTGTGGCATACGGAAAAAAACACGGCGTAAATATAATTGGACCAAATACTCCAGGATTAGCATCTCCAAAGGTAGGAAAACTTGGAATTATCCCGATGAGTATCTTAAAAGAAGGAAACATTGGAATGGTATCAAGAAGTGGTACATTAACTTACGAAATTGCAAGCCAACTCACTTTGTCAAATTACGGCCAATCAACTTGCGTTGGAATTGGTGGGGACCCCGTAACTGGTTTAAGATACATTGAAGTTTTAGAAATGTTTGAAAAAGACAGCGAAACTGATGCAGTTGTAATGGTTGGAGAAATCGGTGGAAATGCTGAAGAAGATGCTGCTGAAAAAATGATTTCAAAAATGAAAAAACCAGTAATATCATACATTGCAGGACAATCCGCACCCGAAGGAAAAAGAATGGGCCACGCGGGAGCCATTATCGAAAAAGGAGTCGGAACTGCAAAAAGTAAAATGGAAGCACTTGAAAACGCGGGTGCCCACGTTGCAAAAAGAATTTCAGATATTCCATTACTATTAAAAGAAATTATTTAAACTGCTTTTTTCAATTATTTTATTATTAATTTAAAACGTGAAAAACATGACTGGACTAATTATCTGTGAGAAACCAAACGTTGCAAAAAAAATTGCAGAAGCACTTGGAAAACCAAAGAAAAAATCCCACAATGCCGTACCTTACTACGAGTTAGAAAGAAATGGGGAAAACATAATCGTAGCTTCTGCGGTAGGTCACTTATACACACTTCAAGAAAAAAATAAAACCAAATTTGGAGACTATCCCGTCTATGATATAGATTGGGTTCCAGCGTCAACCCTCGATGAAAAAAAATACATTCAAAAATACATCGATGCATTAAAAAAAGTTTCAAAAGAAGCTAACAAATTTTACGTTGCAACGGACTGGGATATTGAAGGAGAATTAATTGGTTACCACGCATTAAATTTCTCGTGCGGTCAAAAAAACGCTCACAGATTAAGATTTTCAAGTTTAACAAAGAAAGAAATTGTAAAAGCTTATGAAACGCCAAATGAAATTGATTTTGGACTTGTTGATGCAGGAGATAGTAGGCACAAAATCGACTGGTATTTTGGTATAAACGTTTCAAGAGCGCTTATGCAGGCCGTAAGTTCCGTTAAACGATGGAAAACCCTAAGTACGGGTAGAGTTCAGGGTCCAGCACTTGCTTTTTTAGTGGATAAAGAAATGGAAATTAAAAATTTCGTTCCAACACCATACTGGGTACTTGAAGCGCTTTTAGATAATGAATTAATCGCAATTCATGAGCTCGAAAAATTCTGGGATGAAGAACAAGCTAATAAAGCTTTTGAAAAAGTAAAAGATCAAAAGCATGCAACTGTAACAGACGTTAAAAAGACAATGAAAAGCATCCCTCCAAATGTGCCTTTCGATTTAGGTACGCTTCAAAGGGAAGCACACAATATGTTTAGATTTTCACCTAAAAAAACGCAGGAAATTGCTCAAAAGTTATATGAAAAAGGATACTGTTCATATCCAAGAACAAGTTCCCAAAAACTTCCTGATGATAAGGCGTACATGGATGAAATCTTGAAAAATCTTTCAAAGAATAAAAATTACAGGCCATATATTGAAAAAATTTTAAGTGAAAACAGAAAACCAATTTCTGGTAAAAATGACGACCCTGCACACCCTGCAGTACACGCAGTAGACGTTCCAAAAGAACATCTTCCTGATGATGAGTTAAAATTGTACGAACTCATTGCAAGAAGGACTATAGCACTTTACTGGGATAATGCTGAAAGGGAATATTCAAAAATCAATCTTGACATAAACGGCGAAACATTCAAATTAAGCGGTTCGAGAACCGTCAAAGAAGGATGGCACGAAATATACCACTACACGAAATTCGATGAAGTGGAACTTCCTGAATTAAAGGAAAAAGATGTAATAAATGTAAATAAAATTAACTTCGAAGCAAAAGAGACGAAGCCTCCAAAAAGATACACGATGGCTTCAATTATCAAGGAACTTGAAAAAAGAAAGCTTGGAACTAAAGCTACAAGGGCGGATATTCTCGAAAAACTAACTAAACGAGGTTACGTAATTGAGGATGGCTCTTTGACAGTCACTGACCTTGGAATTGGGGTTACTGAAACCCTGAAAAAATACTGTCCGGAAATTGTTGAAGAAACACTTACAAGAGACCTTGAAGATAAATTAGAACTCATTCAGGATAAAAAAATCAAAAAGGAAGATGTCATAAAAGAAACCCAGAACAAACTTACAAAAATTCTTGGGGAATTCCGATTAAAAGAAAAGGAAATCGGAAATGAACTTGTCGATAATCTCGATTCAACAAACAGGTCCTTACAGATAATTGGAAAATGCAAATGTGGCGGAGATATGATTATTATCCGCACAAAAGGTAAAAAAAGATTCGTCGGATGCAGTAACTATCCGGACTGTGAAGTTACATTCCCACTCCCACAAAAAGGAAGAATCAAAGTGCTAAACGAAGTCTGTGAAACCTGCCATAATCCAGTAATTGGACTTGATAGGGTAAAAATTTGTGTAAATCCCGATTGTACCACAAGAATTTCAGAAGAAGATAAAAAAGAAATCGAAAAAGCTGAAAAAGAAGAAAAAATATGTCCAAAATGTGGTAGCAAGCTTTTAATTAAAAAAGGTCCTTACGGGGTTTTCAGAGGCTGTGAAAATTATCCAAAATGTAAATATACTGAAAAATTAAACGGGGAATCCAATGAAAAAGAAATCGTTGGAAAATGCCCTAAATGTGGAAGCGACTTATTTAAAAGAAAGGGCAGATACGGGGAATTTATCGGGTGCAGCAATTATCCAAAATGTAGACACACCGAAAAAATAGAAAAGAAAAAAGACGATAATTCCAAAGAACCTAAGGCGGAAAAAAAGGAAGAAACAAAACCAAAAACCGCTAAAAAAGAAGCTCCAAAAAAGACAGCAACGAAAACCGCTAAAAAAGCAGCCAAAACTACCAAAACTGCGGCTAAAAAAACAACTACAAAGAAAACCGCAACAAAATAATTTAAACATTGAAAATTAAAAATAACCCAAGAATTATCAAAATAATTCCCGAAATATAAGTTACAAAATTCTTTTTTACTATTTTTTCAACTATATTTTTACTTTCTGCACCAAGCGTACTCAAAAATATTATCGGAATGCCATACCCTAATGAGTATACTAAAAGTGCAAAAAATCCATAATAAACGTCTGCTTTTGAGGCTACAAACGTTAAAATTCCTGCCAAAATTGGATCTGCACAGATATTTGCACCAAACCCGTAAACTATTCCAAGAGCTATCGAATTTAAAATTTTGATATGTATTGGTATATCGTTCATATTTGATAATTTTTTTGAAAATTTCTGAAAAACACCCTCTTTTCTAAATGTAAAATTTTTATTAAATAAAACCAAAACTCCAAGAATTATTGCAAACATTCCTGCAACGTATTTTAACAATGTTAAATTTAAAAAAATGCCAAATGCTGAAGATAAAACTCCAAGCGTGCTGAAAACGATTGAAAAACCAATCATAAAACTAAATGATACCAAAAATCCTTCAAATCTTGAATTAGATATTCCAAACGTATAAGCTAAAACAAATGGGAGAACCGTTACAATACATGGCCCAAGTGCTGTCGAAATTCCTGCCAAAAAGATTAAAAAAAGATCCATAAAATCACGAATTTAAATATTATTTCAAATACTCTTCTGCTTTTGATTTTATTACTTCAGGCTGATTTCCAATTACCCGATCAACTTCTTCTCCATCTTTTATAAAAACTACTGTTGGAACAAGGTTTATTCCATAATTCATAGCCATCTGACCGTTATTATTTACATCTATTCTATCGATAACATATCCTTCATCTTCGAGTTCATCTAAATATGGTGACAGTTCTTTGCATGCAGGGCAGTTTGTAGAATAAAATTCAATCATTGTCGTTTCACCATTTAAATCTGAAACTGTTTCTCCAGTAGAAATACAGCCAGTTACCCCGATTAAAAGTATTACAACTAAAAAATTTAAGAAATGTTTCATAAAAACACGTCTCCAGTTTTATTTTTGAATACTGCCTAAAGCACCGGTAAATGCCGTTACCCCTTCACCAATTGCTTTTGAAACCTGTAAAATTCCACCAGTAACATCTCCACAGGCATATATTCCATCCACACTTGTTTTGCAGTTTTTGTCAATTTCTATGAATTTTCTTTTATCGAGTTTTATATCGCTTTTTTCTAAAAATTCAGTATTTGGAACGTATCCAAAGCTTATGAATATTCCATCAGCAGAAATTATCTCTTCTTTTCCGTTTATCG
Organism: Methanococcus mangrovi; assembly: GCF_054506835.1. NCBI lineage: Archaea > Methanobacteriati > Methanobacteriota > Methanococci > Methanococcales > Methanococcaceae > Methanococcus > Methanococcus mangrovi. The sequence goes on from NZ_CP197114.1 coordinate 825,315, forward strand.
AAACTTTAACTCCTTCTGCTTTTTCGTCCCCAACAATCTCAACTGGCTCTGCATTATACACCACTTCAAGATTGTTCATTAAATTCATTCTTTCTTCCATTATCTTTTCAACTGCCTTTAATTCAGACCTGTCTGTAACTATCGTTATTTTTTTGGCAATATCTTTCAAATTGTACGCCGCCATTATCGCAGACGTTCCCCTTCCTAGAACGATTACTTCTTTATTTAAAAAGAAAAAAGCATCACACATCACGCAGTAACAAACCCCTTTTCCAGTGTAATCATCTTCATTTAACCCCAATTTTTTGTATCGACTTCCAGATGCAATCACTATTGATTTTGCTTCGTATTCTTCATTTTTTGTAATAACTTTATATGGTTTTGATGACGTGTCTATCTTTTCAACTTCTTCGTGGATTACCGGAAGTTCAAAGTGTTTTGCGTGTTCTGAAAATTTCTGTGCAAGTTCAAAACCTTTTATCGATTCAAAACCGGGATAATTTTCAACAACTCCTGCTTCTGCAATTTTTCCGCCTTCATTTTCTTTTTCAAGACATAGAGTACTAAGTTTTGCCCTCATAGCATAAATTCCTGCGGTCAAACCTGCTGGTCCGCCCCCGATAATGATTAAATCGTATACCATCAAACCACCTGCTGTTCTAAATAATACTCTGTCTTTAAAAATATATAAAATAGTATAAATTATCAAATATCGTCTTTAAAGCAATTTATGGTTTGAATGATTCTAATATTTCTTTTAAATTTAAAATACAACCTTCAACGTTTTCATCGTTACAATTCATCTCGATTTTAGATATATCTTCGGTATCTAAAAACGCGTAGATATTGTATGCAGGACAGCCGTACTGCGTTTTTTTAGTTTTTGGAAGGTTTAATTTTTTCAATTCTTCTGAAATATCATTATTTAAATAGATAATTTCATTTTCAAGTCCTTCATTCATTACGGGCTTATTATTCAGAGTTTGAGGGCTTCTTGTAACAATTGCAGACGAATTTGAAAGAATTGATGCGTGAATCATTCCTTCAATACTTGAAGCAGGTTCAATTATTGTGGATTCATCTTTTTTTATAAATTCTGGAAGAAATGATGCCTTAATTCTAAGCCACGTACTTTCTTCAGGATTTTTTTCGATAATTTCTTTTGCTTTTTTTGATAAATTCGCATTATTTAAAAAATACGTTTTAAATTCCAAAGATAGTTCTCTCAAACATGCATCTTCAGACTTTTGATGGGTTAAATGGTAATTTACGTGTTTATTATTCAATTTTTTATCGTAGTAGCGCACAAGATTTTCAGCTGCCAATTTTGTAAGACTCAGCGCATCTTCAAAACTGATTTTCGTTTTATATTCTATTAATTTTGCGTATTCGTAAGTTTCAATTATAATATTTGTTTTAAACTCTTTATTGGTTTCAACAGCTATTGAAACGTAGTCTTCAAGTGTCGGGTGCCTCATGAGCATTTTTAAAACGTCTTCTTTTGAAGTATTATAATTTAAATTTTTAATTTCCTGATGCGTTAAAAGACATGGGCCAGTTGTGATGTTTTTTGATATAAAATCTCCTAAACTTCCGATAAACCTGTGGGGAGACAGTTGCGTAAATTCATTTGTATTCACCGGTTTTAAACCATATTTTTCGATTATACGGTTCCAGTACTGCGGGTAAGTGTGCTTAAAGTATAAATTTGTAAATTCTTTTTGACAGACTACCAAATTACCACCCGTGTAAATTCACTTAAGTTTGGGTTTTGATAAACGTTAAACCGTGATTGAATAACTACCAAATAACTATTGAGTATAGATATTGAATGTTGTTTATTGTAGTGTCTTAATATTACACTACCGCGATAGTATATATATTTTACTGGTATTTTTAATGTATACCCATACATCCAAAATAAGCCGGGATTTAAAAATTACGTAAAATTAAGAACTTTTTTATTTATTTTGAAAAAACATATAATAGTCTATTTTCATATTTTTATATTGGCTAATAATTAAGCACGGGGTCTCTGAATTATATTAAGACCTTTGTTTAACGCTTAAGCCATTTAGGTATCCAATCAATACGGGGGATATGATATGGAAGAAATATACTCAAAAATGGTTGATGAAGCAATGGCCGCACAATGGGCGGACGTAGACATAATTAAAGAAAAAAGGGGGCATGAATTTAAGATTAAACATGCTAAGGGGTACGTAGATGTTGCAAACAGAATGGAAGCAGTTGGAAATCAGGATCCTTCAGTAATTAGACTGCACAAGGATTCAATTAATGCACACTTTGATATTTTATCAGAGCTTACAAAAACCGTAAGGCCTGAAGACGATCCATTCGTTGAACACTATCAAACTCCGGCAATACTTGAAATACTGTACAAAGAAGACCCAGAATTTAGAAAAAGCGTTGAAAAATTTATTCAAACAATTGAAAAATCAGAAGCACTTATTGGAAAAGAAGTTCTTAGAAGATACGGTGGTTTTTACGGGCCCACCTGTGTTGTAGATTTCGCATTAATTCCTGGAAGTACGAGTAACATCGTAAACAGGATTCTTAAAAATTTAGACATCCCGATTGCACACAAACAGGCAATTTTAGCCTCAAAATCGTGGGGAATGAACACATCATATGGGTTTGGGGAAAAATTTGCAAACGCAGTTGAAGCTGGAAAATCATTAAATGAAGCGGTAAAAGAAGAAATTGAAATGATAAAATTCATTTACGATGAGCCTATTGCCGCTCAAGCAAAACTTATGGACGATTTTGGCCATGAAAGCTTTGATGTTAGAAAATATATGGCTGAATATAAAAAGAAAATGGAAAGTGCGGTAGTTGAAGCCATGGAATCCGAAGTACACTACGGAAATATTGTAACGGTTCCGGCATACTGTGTTGGAGATATTGCACACCACGTGGCCCAGTCAACATTTAACATGTGTAAAGACGACGTTATAATGGCAGTAATCGAAGCTGTTTCAAATGTAATGGACAGTACGTTACGTTCCAACATAAAAAATTTCAAAAATGAATATGAAGTACTGTCTCTTGCAACAGGGTCAACTGCAGCTGCAACTGAATGCATTCTTGAATTAGATGGATTTAATGCACCAACAGTTGTAGATTTACTTACTAAAAGGTTCCACAACTACGTACAGTTATACCCAACAAGGGGGGCCGCTGCAGAACTGCACAACCACGACTTCATGGATATGATTTACAGGGGCTGGAAACTAATAGATAAAGCTCGAAGAGTTAAAAATGGAAGTAATGACCCAATAACACCAAAAGTAGGAAGTTTCAAAGTAGACCTTGACCCTATTTTTAAAAATCAGGTCATCATGAACCCGCAAAGGTACGCATATCCAGCATGTGCAATAACAGTTAGATTTTCAGCACTCATGAGGCTTTCAGACTACCCATGCCTCTTAACAAGTGAACCTGTAACTGCAACAATGATGACAAACATTATTGCACTGCATAAAGAAACACCTGGAGCACCTGCAAGAGTTTGTAAAGACTGTGCAACAGCTTGTTTAGTAGATTTCAGACACCAGTACTGCCAGTATAGAGAGGCGGTCTAACTATCTTCTTTATTTTTAAAGGAGGGAAAAAATGAAGTGTTACCTCTGTAAATTAGAAGGAAAAGATACCGATGCAGTAGCATCCTGTATCGTCTGTGGAATGGGGGTCTGTATGGACCACGTTGTACGCGAAGAAATCGAACAGTGGGAAGGAGGATACCCTTTTCCAGCTACAAAATTAAAAAAGACCATTCCAAGAATGCTATGCTTGCCCTGTTATAATGCACTTTTGGAGGGTAAAAAATGAGCATGATTAAAAGATTAATTGCAGAATGCCTTGGAACCGGAATTTTAGTATTTTTTGGTCCGGGTGCTGCTGCAATGACCCTGATGATTGCAAATAACACGGGAACTGCAGGAATTGGACTACTTGGGGGACTTGGGGACTGGTTTGCAATTGGATTTTCATTTGCACTTGCAATTGCGGCAGTAATATACTCCATGGGAAGAATTTCTGGGGCACATATCAACCCAGCAGTAACTGTCGGACTCTGGGCAGTTAAAAAATTCCCAACAAAAGAGGTAATTCCATACATTATAGCCCAGTTGATCGGTGCCGGAATTGGTTCTTTACTATTCTTTGCATGCATTGGAATTGATTCTGTAGCGATTGGGGGACTTGGAGCTACCGCACCATTTGCAGGAATAAGCTATTTTCAGGCAATACTCGCGGAATTTATCGGAACATTTCTTTTAATGTTCGTTATAATGGGTGTTGCAGTTGATAAAAGAGCTCCGGATGGTTTTGCAGGACTTGTAATTGGTTTGACAGTTGGTGCAATAATTACTACAACTGGAAATATTGCAGGCGCCTCATTAAACCCTGCGAGAACATTTGGACCATATTTAATAGACAGCATTTACGGGCTAAATCTCTGGTATTACTTCCCGATATATATTATAGGTCCAATTCTTGGTGCAATATCTGCTGCATTCATCTATGAGTATTTAAATAGCGAATAACTGCAAATTTTTTATTTTTTGAAAATCTTTGTTATATAATAGTTATCCTTTTTTAACCCGACTAAAAACTATTAATATTTAGATAACAATATTTTATTAACACATAGGGGGGATAGGTATGGGAACTATTTCAGAATATTTTCAAATAAAAAGCGAAATTGATGACATTAAAGAAGAAATTAACAAAAAAATCAAGGACCCGAGAGAAACTTCACAATCACGCTCTGAATTTATCCAACACATGAACAAGAAGTTACTTTCAAAAAAGAAAATGTTAAAAATCGTTGAAAACAGAATTCTTGTAATTTATGTATTCCCGATGTTTATTGTTGTTTTAATCTTAATATATGTTTATTTAAGGTATTTTGTATTATAAGGTTTTTTTATCAATTTTTAAATTTTAATTTGATTAAAAAGAAAAATGATTAATGATTTTTAATTAATGAACTAATTTTTGGAAACATTCTTTACAGACAATTTTACCATCAATAGTTCTACCTTTAATTTCCATGAAGGTTTCCCCACAGTTTTCACAAACAATTGAAGGGTAAAGCCTTGCTTTTTTAGGTTCTTCAATTTCTACCCATTTTACATCGAATAGTTCTTCTTCAGAAGCTTCCAAAAGATGTTTTATAGCTTCTTTTCTTCTTTCAAACATCTGTTTTTGTTCTTCTTCAGTTAAAGTTCCTTCATTGAACTTTTTATTAAATGTTCCAACTTTTTCAGAAAGATTGTATTTTAAGTAAATTCTAAGCGCTTTGCTGTTGTCTCTTGAGTAGAATGTGTAAACGTGCTTTCCGTTATCCTTAAATTTCAAATTTCCTTTTCCAAACGTGCATCCAAGCATCTGCTGTATTCCATCAACACTACAGGAGTTATTCTCTACTATTGCAACGAGCTGCTCATCTTCAGACCTTTCGTAGTGGTCGAGTACATATTTTGAAACCCTGTATCCAATTGCAACTCCAGGACATTCGTGACCGTGAAAATCAATTGTTTTTTGGTAGTCTTCGTTCAAGTTCTCACCAGTTGTGCTAATATCATGCACTATACACGTATTACTTTTTATATGTTTTTATTACATTCTTAAAGTACATCGATAACGTTGCCTACAACAATAATTCCGGGAGGTGAAACTTTCTCCAATTTTGCCTTTTCAACAATATTCGACAACGTTCCTTTAACCATTCTTTGATTTTCTCTTGTCCCATCCATTAAAATTGCAACTGGCGTATTTTCATTTCTTTTTGGGTTTTTCAAGAGTTCCATTACGTGTTTTTCAAGGGTTGTAATTCCCATCAAAATTACAATTGTGTCTGCATTTAATTCGCTTAATTTCACTTGCATTTCATTTTCACTCTTGTCTCCTGCTTCGTGACCAGTTACAACCGTAAAAGATGTTGCAACTTTCCTATGCGTTACGGGAATTCCAAAAATTTCTGGAACTGAAATTGAAGAAGTAATTCCCGGAACCATTTCGTATTCGATTCCTTCTTCTTTTAAAGCAAGGACTTCTTCACCGCCTCTCCCAAATACAAAAGAGTCGCCACCTTTAAGCCTTACCACATTTTTATTTTCCTTTGCTTTATTGACTAAAATCTCATTTATTTCTTCTTGTTTGTAGGAGTGTTTTCCCTTTCGTTTCCCAACATAAATAAGTTCAGAATCGGTTTTCGCATATTTTAAAAGTTTTTCCCCGATTAAATCATCATAAACAATTACGTCTGCATTTTTTATTGCGTCTACTCCTTTTAATGTGATTAAACCTTCATCGCCAGGTCCTGCTCCAACTAATATAACTTTCATAATTTTCCCCTTTTAATTTTTATGAATACATACACAGGATATATTGAATTAACATGAATTAAGTTTAATTTTATATATAAAATTTGATATTTTGCCGAAATTTGCTAAAAACTTCTAGATAGTAATTTATTGAATAAATTTTTAAAATAAATACTTATAAAAGGAAATATCAAGGTATATTAAATACGTGTTATGATTTGTATGATTACAACAGTTAAAACTGGTTTTAAACGTTTAACGTAAACTAAGGCGGAAATATGATAATAAAAGGCATTAGAGATGCAGACGTTCCTGATGAACTCTTTAAAATGGGTCTTAACTTTCAGATACTGAATGCAGACCTGATAGCTACAAAAACACATGTTTTGCACAGCATATATCAGGCAAAAACAAAACAAAAGCTCTCAAAAAATATCTGGATGGAAATACTACTTCGTGCATCAGGGCAGAAACAGATTTCAAATGCGATAAAATCACTCGGCGCTAAAGGTGGAAACATCTGCGTTGTATGCGAAGATGAAAAAACGTTTGAGCAAATAAAAAACGCTGTAAATGGATACCTTGATGACAGTGTTCTCGAATTAACAGAAGAAAAAGAGAAAAAAATAAGGGAAGTTTTCAATATTAACCTTCACGGAAACCTAATTGAAAGAGTTTGTGAAAAAATTGCCCTTATCGAGGTTCTATAGTATTAGAATACATGGAGTTTGGTGTAAAACATGATAGTCAAAAAAATATCAGAATTAAACGAAACAGAACTTGATATAATATTAAACAGGAACAAAACAAACATTTCGGGAATTTTACCAACAGTAAGCGAAATTTTAGAACATGTTCAAAAAAACGGGGATACTGCCTTAAAAGAATACACTAAAAAATTTGACGGTGTAGACATTGATAATTTCAAGGTAACTTCCGAAGAAATTGATAAAGCGTATGAAAAAATCGATTCAAAGGTAGTTGAATCCATTGAAAAAGCTTATAGGAATATTAAAGAATTTCATGAAATTCAATTTAAAAATTTAAGTGAATGGGAAGTTGAAAAAGACGGAATTAAAGCAGGACAGATTATCAGACCTGTTGAAAAAGCTGGATGTTACGTTCCTGGAGGACGTGCATTTTATCCATCTACGGTTTTAATGACTGTAACCCCTGCAAAAGTTGCAGGTGTCAAAAAAGTTGTTGTAACATCTCCTCCAAACGGAACAGAAGGAAATCCTGCAACACTTGTTGCATCAGATATTGCAAAAGCTGACGAAATATATAAAATCGGCGGAGCACAGGCAATTGGGGCACTTGCATACGGTACCGAATCTGTTCCAAAAGTCGATATTATCGTTGGACCAGGAAATATCTTTGTAACTGCAGCTAAAAAATTAGTTTACGGTGAAGTTTCGATTGATTTTCCAGCAGGACCTTCAGAAGTTCTTATTATGTGTGACGAATCCTCAAATGAAGAATACGTTGCAATGGACTTTTTAGCCCAAGCTGAACACGACCCAAATGCATCATGTGTAATTACAGTTACTTCGGATGAAAAAGCAGCAAAAATTAAAGAAAGAATTTTAATGGAAATGAAAACTGCTAAAAGAATGGAAATTATTGAAAAATCTATTTTAAATTCCGCAATTGTTAGTGGTTCAATTGATGAATGCATTGAATTTTCAAACAGATATGCTCCTGAACACTTGGAAATAATGACGAAAAATCCAAGAGAAGTGTTAAATTCAATTGAAAATGCGGGAAGTATCTTCTTAGGAAACTATGCGCCAGTTCCTGTTGGAGACTATGCAAGTGGTACAAACCACGTTCTTCCAACTTCCGCGTGTGCAAAAATGTATTCAGGACTCAGCGTTGAAACATTTATCAAAAAGCCAACAGTTCAGGAATTAACAAAAGAAGGATTAATGGAAATTGGAAATATTGTAACCACCCTTGCAGAAGCTGAAGGTCTTTTTAACCACTCTGAAACTGTTAAAAGAAGGTTAAAATAAAATACAGCAGAAATTTAAGAAAATCTTGATAAATCTAAATATTATTTAAAATAATTTACTTTTTTATTTTTTAAGGTGTAATAATGCTTTTTAGTGATTTTTGTAAAATTCTTGATAAAATTGAAAAAACTACAAAAAGACTTGAAAAAACGGACTACTTCGTTGAATTAATCGATTTTATCAAAAATAATGGAAAGCCCGAAAATTTAAAACAAGTATCCCAAATCACGATTGGAAGGGTTTTTGCGGAATTTGAAAATAAAGAGATTGGGATTGGTCCAAATTTATTGCTCGAAGCAGTAAAAACAACTGGAATTTCTGAAAAAGATTTAAAAGCAAAAATTAAAGAAACTGGAGATATTGGAATTGCTGTTGAAACTTTAAGTTCGAATATAAAACAGGTTTCACTATTCAGCCAGCCACTAACGCTTGAAGAAGTATACTCAACGTTAAAAAAACTCTCTAATATTGAAGGAAATTCTTCTCAAAAGAAAAAAATAAGGATAATTTCAAATCTGCTGATTTTATCAAATCCTGTTGAATCAAGATACATTTCAAGACTTATTTTAGAAGACATGAGAATTGGGATGAATATTCCAACAATTTTAGCCGGATTTTCAAACTATTTTAATGTTAACAAGGAAAATATCGAAAAAACATATGCTGTAACAAACGATATTGGGTTACTTGGCGAAAAATTAATTTCTGGAACTGAAATTGAAAGCGATTCTGAATTGCAGTTAAAAGTATTCAGGCCAATAAAACCAATGCTTGCGCAGTTGACTCCGTCGATTGAAGATGCAATGATTGAAACGAAAATGCCCCAGTTTGAAACTAAATACGACGGTGCAAGAGTTCAGGTGCATAAATCAAATGGCAATGTAAAAGTATACAGCAGAAGGCTTGAAGATATTACAAATTCGGTTCCCGAACTCGTTGAAGAGATTAAAAAAATCGATATTGACGAGATTATTTTAGAAGGGGAATGCGTTGCAATGGACCTTTCAAATGGAAAGCCAAGACCATTTCAGGATATTTTAAGAAGGTTCAGGCGAAAATACGATATAGATAAAATGGCAGAAAAAATAGCTTTAAGGATATACTTTTTCGATGTGTTATATTATAAAAAGGGCTTAATTGATACGCCGTTAAAAAATAGGCGGGAAATTTTAGAAAATTTATTTGGAACTAATAACTGGGATACTGAAATAGAAAAAATCGAAAAAGAGATTTTTTCAAACAAAATGCTATTTTCGTCGTTTAAATTAAATAGTGATAATCCAAAACAGGTAAAAGAATTTTTTAACTGGAGTTTGAGTATTGGACATGAAGGAATCATGATTAAAAACCCTGATGCACTATATACTCCGGGAAGCCGTGTTAAAACAATGTATAAAGTTAAACCAACATTAGAAAATCTTGATGTTGTTGTAACTCGTGCAAAAATTGGAATGGGAAAAAGAAAAGATTGGTACGGCTCATATGAACTTTCAGTAAAAGATGATGAAGGCAATTTACACGTTATTGGAAACGTTGGAACTGGACTTACCGAAGATGATCTTGAAAGACTCACAAAAATTGTCAATGAAATAAAAATTGAAGATTTGGGCGAAGAAGTAATATTAGAACCTAAAATAGTGCTTGAAGTAACGTATGAAGAAATTCAAACCTCTGAAAAATACGAAATGGGTTATGCATTACGTTTTCCAAGAGTCGTTGAGATAAGGGAAGACAAATCTATAAATGACATTAATACATTAGATGATGTGAAGAAAATATACGAAATAGAACGAAACAGAAAATAATTTTTTTATAAAAGGTGATTATATGGCAATTCACCCTATCGATTTTAGATACGGAACTCCTGAAATGAAAAAAGTATGGGAAGAAGAAACAAAACTTCAAAAAATGCTTGAAGTTGAAGCAGCACTTGCTTTAGCAGAATCTGAACTTGGAATGATTCCAAAAGAAGCTGCAGAAGAAATAAACAGAAAAAAATCAACCGAATTCGTAAAACTTGAAAGAGTAAAAGAAATTGAAATGGCAACAAGGCACGACGTAGTTTCAGTTGTAAAAGCTTTTGCTGAACAGTGCGAAGGAAATGCTGGAGAATACATTCACTTTGGTTCCACTTCAAATGATATTATTGATACTGCACAGTCCCTTCAATTTAAGGATGCTTTTGAAGTTTTAGAGGAAAAATTAAAAACTTTGAGAGGAGAACTCTTAAAAAAAGCAGAAGAACACAAAAACACGGTTTGTATTGGAAGAACACACGGACAGCATGCAGTTCCAACTACTTACGGAATGAAATTTGCACTTTGGGCAGTAGAAATTCAAAGACATATTGAAAGACTCGAAAGCTCTAAAAAAAGACTCTGTGTTTCAATGATTACTGGTGCAGTTGGTACAATGGCGGCAATTGGTGAAAACGGAATTTTAGTTCATAATCGAGTTGGAGAAATTTTAGAACTCGATCCCGTTTTAATTTCAAACCAGGTCGTTCAAAGAGACAGACATGGCGAATTCATGGCTGTTTTAGCATTAATTGCACAAACTTTAAATAAAATTGGAATTACCGTAAGAAGCATGCAAAGAAGTGAAATTAAAGAATTAGAAGAAGAGTTTGATGCTTCAAAACAGACCGGATCATCCACAATGCCGCACAAAAGAAATCCAATTACTTTTGAACAGATTTGCGGGCTTTCAAGAATTGTAAAAGCAAATGCACTTGCAGAATTTGATAACATTCCGCTTTGGGAAGAAAGAGATTTAACAAACTCATCTTCAGAAAGATGTCTTTTCCCAGAGTCATGCGTACTTTTAGACCACATAATAAATCTTTCAATAAAAGGAATGAGAAAATTAAGTGTAAATCTTGAAAATGTTAACAGAAACCTTGAAATGACAAAAGGGCTCATCATGGCTGAAAGAGTAATGATGTTTTTGGCAAACAGCGGAATGGGCAGACAAACAGGCCACGAAACCGTTAGAAAATGTGCAATGAAAGCTCATGATGAAGGAAGACACTTAAAAGAAGTACTTTTGGAAGAACCTGAAGTCATGAAATACGTTTCAGTTGAAGAAATTGATAAAATGTTTGATTATAAAACATACATTGGTTTAGCCCCTGAAATTGTAGAAAATGTACTCAAAGAAGCTAAAAATTGGGAATAATTTAAAAAACTATTTTTATTTTTAATTATTTTTTGCTGCTATTTTTAAAATTTATTTTAACGAATTTAAAAAAGAAATTATTCAAATTTGTAGTATACTTTTGAGCCGTCTTCTGAAGAATACATTGAAACGAGTTCATCATTTAAATAATAATTTACCACGATTACCGAGTTATCCGAAAGTATTCCCGAATTTTTAATCGATTCAACAATACATTTACCATAGCAGTCTGTATTCCAGTTCGTATTTAATGTTACCGAGCCGATAAAGTCTTTATTTACGCTAACACTTATTTCCGACCACGTGTTTTCCGAATTATTTATTTCTAAAATCTTTCCACCGGAATTTGTTATAATGGAATTAAATGCGTTTAAAACCTCTTCTCTCTGGTCTTTATCATCAGAGCTGTAATTTGAATTAATACACGCACAAAAAGACATTAACACTAAAACAATAGCTAAAATCCCGGAAAATAATCTAATCTTTTGCATAATATTCACCCCCATAATTATTCAATAGTATGTCAAAGGAGTATATAGTTTTTTCGATTAATCGGGACTTAGAGGTCATAATATGATATCTATTACAATTCCAATTAGCCCGCTTAAGATTATTATTCCAAAAACATAAATTAACGCAATTTTTTTGCCGTAGACCTTTAACATTGCTAAAATCATTGGAAGGCCTATTGAAGGGGCTGAAATTAAAAATGATAAAATAAGACCTCTTGGAACCCCATTAACCGCCACTGAACTGATTAGGGGAATCATCGCGTTCGGGCATAAAAATATAAATATTCTTGCAACGGATGCGTAAAAATACATCATGAGGTTATTTGAAAGAGCATATAATATTATGTCTTTTGGAATAAAAGACATCATAAACCCGGAAATTAAAAAACCAATCATTATTGCGGGCATTAAGTTCGCCATCTGCTTGAAAAGTACTTTTAAATATGTATCATCCGGTTTTATGTTATTTTCTTCAAAATAAAACGGTATTTTATAGTTATAAAATAAGATTCCGATAAAACAGGCTAAAATCATTGATGCTAAAATCTGCATTAACGCTATTTCCCACCCTAAAAGAGAATATGTAAGCATTACCCCAAGCGGGGTTATTGATGAAGCAGAAACTATAAAAGACATTGTAATTCCAAGATTTGTTCCTTTAGAATTCATTACATTTGCAACAGGAACTCCGCTTGCAGAACACAGGGGTAGTACTGCCCCGATTAACGATGCAACTACTATCGACTTTTTTGAGTTATCCAAAATATGAACAAATTTCTGCCTTAAATTTCCTTTTAATTTTACTTTCATATAAGCAGATATTAAAAATCCAAAAAGTATGTATGGAAACGCATTTGCGAAAAAATTGAAAGAATGTTCAATTGATATAAAAATTGCATCAGTTTGTATCATGCTTTCCACATTTTGTACAGGTGTGTTCTTTTACTGTTCTTATTCCTTTTTTCGTGAGTTGAATCGTGGTCCCATATGGACAGACATACCTACACCAAAATCTCGGAATAATGACACCCAAAACGATTGCACCAAGAACGAGTAAAAGCCTTGCATAGTATGAGTTTCCGCCTGCGAGCAATGAAAGCCTGATTGAGTCCAAAAGTTCCCCTGCATGGATTGGTACATAAAATCGAGGATTTCCATTGATTATCGCAATAATTACAAACAAAAATACAGTCCATTTGAGTAAATCGAGTATTATTTTCATTTCTAATGATAACTTTACAGGTTTTTTAGAAATTTTCATTTTTATTTTATAAAGTATATCATTTAAAGTTCCAAGGGGGCATAACTTCCCACAAAAATCAACTCTTGTAATTGCAACATAACCAAGAAGTGCTCCAAAGATTAAACGCCTGTAATTTTTTGAAGGGCAGTCTATAACTGGACATAAATCACATACTAAAAAAGGAATTGTGTAAGGGCATCGGAATATAACAAGAAATACTGATGGAATTGCAACTAAAAAAAATCCATATTTTACAATATTAAAAAAAGTAGTTTTTTTGAGTTTAGATTTAAGTTCAAATTTCTTTTCTGTCAAATTACCACCTGTGTAAATTAAAAATAAATTAAAAATAAAAAAATAATAAAATTAGTTATTTAATGAAAGATATTCTGGATAGTAATTATTGTACAATTCCTGCCCTTGTTCTGAATTTACAGGAATAAATCCGTGATCTGCAAGAATAGCCTGTGCTTTATCAGTAAGTACAAATTCTTGATATTTGTATGCAAGTTCAGCGTGTTCTGTATAGTTCATAACACCGACAGTAAATATTCCGATTTGTGGAGTCATTGTTTCTCTTGGAAGGTCAATAACTTCAATATTTCCAGCAATACCTGTTAAAGTAGTACATCTTCTTTCAACAAGAGCAGCGTCTGCATTTCCTGAAGCAACATCGCTTAACATTTTTCTGTAGCAATCGTAATCTTTTGCGCTTTTTTCATAGATTGCGTTGATTGATTCTGCTTCTGGAGCCATTGCTTTTAAAGCAGGTATTGATGATTTTGAGTTTGTGTAAACTTTAACATCTTCATTTAATAAATCTTCAATTGTTGAAACGTTTTTAGGGTTCCCACTTGGAGTTATGATAACCCAGTCTGTAAACTGGTAAACTTTGTAATCTGGATTCATTAATCCTGCATTTGCTAAAACTTCGGAGTGAGTAACAGATCTTGGTAAAAATACGTCAGCATAAGCGCCGTCTTCTAAAGCTTTCCTCAATTTTCCAGCAGCTGCTCCTGTAAATCTAATTTCACAATTGTATTCTTTCTCAAATTCTGCGTTTACATCAGCTAAAGCTTCAGTAGGTCCACCACAACTGTATACTGTTAATACTTCTATATCTCCAGGCTCTGCAGCACTTGAACTGGATGTACAACCGCTAAACATTACGGTGAGTGCCACAAGTCCAACCAATAAAATAGCATATTTTGAATTCATGTAGTTACCTCATTAATATTTTTAATAGCTATTTGAATAATGCATCTCATGACTATTGTATCAATATACTATTTATCTCTTATTTTTTCGCACATATGCTCCAAATTAGTCATTAACTATCAAAATATGTCGCAATTAATTAATATTTTTAATAATCATATTCCGGAATAAGTATATAATTAGTAAAATATAATTGATTTAAAACAAAATTGTGAAAAAATGAGAGTTGTTGTAGTTTCTGACGGGCCTTTTGGGGAAAGAGCGTACGATACGATTAAAAAAGAATTTGAATGTGAATATCTTATCTTAAATATTCCAAAACCAGAGTCTATTGACGATTTTACAGAATTTCCAAACGAACAGCTTGCAAAAATAAAATCTGCTGACATTTTGATTACATACATACTAAATCCAGACATTACAATCGACCTTATCGAACAGGTTCGCAAATGTGTTAGATTCACAATAGTTGGGGCTTGGAAAGGAAAAGGATTAAAAAACCAGCTTGAATCTTTTAAAAACGTGATATGTCCTGACATCATGTGCGAGCTCGTTGAAAATGGAAACGAAATATTTGATGAATTCGTGTCGAAATTTGGAAAACCTGAAGTTGAAATTAAAGTTGAAAATAACATTGCAACAGAAATAAAAGTTATAAGGGGCTCTCCATGTGGCGGTACAAACTTTGTTGCTAAAGATTTGATTGGACAAAATATTTCAGATATTTCAACAAAAGCAGGGCTTAGAATACAGCACTATCCTTGTAGGGCGGGAAGAATTAGACTTTTTTCGGATGAAGAAAGTGGAAGATATAAAGCTGCTCAATTTCATCACGACGCATTTGAAAAAGCCTTAAAAAAGAAATCAGGTGAGTAAATGAAGATTGCAATTACTGGAAAAGGGGGAGTTGGAAAAACAACATTTTCTGGAACTTTAGCCTGTATCCTATCAGAAAAATACAAAGTTTATGCAATAGATGCAGACCCGGACATGAATTTAGCATCAAGTCTTGGAATAACTGAGAAAATAACCCCGATTTCAAAAATGAAAGATTTGATAAAAGAAAGAACCGGTGCTGAGCAGGGTTCATCTTTTGGAGAAGTTTTTAAAATAAATCCTAAAACAGGTGACATTCCAGAAAAAGTGTCAGTAAATTACGATGAAAAAGGGAATTTAAAAATAATGGTCATGGGAACTGTTGAAAAAGGAGGAACTGGCTGTGTCTGTCCTGCATCAGTTCTTTTAAAAGCACTTATCAGAAATTTAATTTTGAAAAAAGATGAAGTTGTAATTTTAGATATGGAAGCTGGAATCGAACATTTGGGCAGAAAAACCGCAGAAGCTGTCGATGTAATGATTATTGTTTCAGAAGCAAGCTCAAAATCTATGGAAACCGTTGAAAGAATTAAAAAACTTGCAGAAGAAATTGGAATTAAAAAAATCGTCTGTGTTTTAAATAAAATTTCAAATGAAACTGAAAAAAGTTTTGCAAGTGAAAATTTAAATAGAATCGGCCTTGAAATACTCGGATGCATTCCTTATGACCCAGAAGTTTCTGTTGCAGATATGAAAAGAGAACCTCTTGTTAGTTATAAAAATTCAAAAGCACAGAACGAAATTAGAAAAATTTCAGAAAAAATAATGAATCTTAAAAATTAAAAAATTATAATTCTGTAACAATTATTTTATGCCCTTCCAAATCCAAAGCATTGAATTTAGCCTTGATTTCTTTTTTATTGTTTAATATATCGTAAAGTTCTAAATTGTTACCATTTACGACTATTTTCATAACATCAGCCATTACTACAGTACCATCGTCCAAATAAACTGTTGATTCACACATAAATATCGCCTCTGTTATTTTTAATTAATCTTATCTGCTTATTGTTTAAAATACTTTTATAAATTATTAATTAATTTAAAATCCAATAAAATTAAAAAAAGGACGTTATTCATCTTTGTACATTTTTAAGGACTCGATAACAACGTCCATGTGTGATTTTTCTCTTTTGAGTTCTTCTAAATCCTCTACAGAGAATAACTTCAAAACATTGCTTTTACATGCTTCGACACATGCTGGAAGCATCAAATCTGTTTCCATGCAAAGCGTACATTTTTGAACCGATTTATTATCTTTATTTATTGTAAGTGCTCCAATAGGACATGCAATCATGCAAAGCCTGCATAAAATACAGGATTCTTCGTCAACTACAAGTGCACCATCCAATTCTTCGATAGCATTTACCGGACAGACCTGTTTACATGGCGCTTTGTCAGGATGGCACTGTAAACAAAACATGGGGATTGATTGAGTTTTAATAGCTCTTGCAACCCCGTGCTGTTTTTTGCATGCTTCGATACAGTCGTTACATTCTGTACATTTTCTTGCGTCAATTACCATTAATGATTTCATGAAATCACCATATCTTTGCTAAGAAAGCAGGGACTTCCGAGGAATCTCTTGTACCAACAATAACTTCCCATCCTGATTGGTCTTCTATATCTCCAGATACGGATGCTGCAAGTCCGGGGATGATTAATTTTTTGTGGTTAACTAATTTTTCAATTCCTGTTTCTTTCATGAGCTCAGCTGCTGCTTTTCCATTAAACTGTCCACCTGCAACGGACACATCAACTGCTCTTCCACCAGTATCAAGTACAAGTAAATAGCAGTTTACTTTTCCAGACTTCAAATCTCCTGCAACCGTATAGTATGTTAATGCAAAGTTTGTAGTCATGATTACAGGTGAATTTTCGTCAACTGTTCCAAATTCGTAGATTTTTGCTTCAACAGACTGCGGTTTTCTTGGGTCAGTGTACAAACTCTGTCTCAAGGTTAAAACTGGCATCATTTCCCAGATATCTACACCGTGTAATATCATAACATCAGCATATCTGTTCATGAGTGCTGCCGCAGTTGTTGCTTCTTTCATTTTTGTTAATATTTCGTCTTCTTCTGGATTTATCCAGCAAACTGCAGGAACTGCCAAAATTGGGAATCTGAAATCGTCGTCTTTTTCTTCAACTGCCAGTCTTCTTATCATGATGAAGTTGTCCATCGTGTCCCCGATTGCTTCACCAATGTAAGTTCCAGGGTCTAAAACTATATCTTTAACACCAGATTCTCTCAATTTTCTTGAAAGTTGCTTCATTTTTTCAAGATCGTTCTGAACGAATAATGAAATCGGACAGTTGTGTTTTAATGCTAATTCTGACATTTCATCGATATTGTTTTCGGTTGCTGCATAAATTAAAGGTCTTTTTGATCCAATTACATCAAGTGCAGCTTCCATTGATTTTGGGTCGAATGAACAGAGAATTACTGGAATTCCTGAATCTTTTAATTTTTCTGCAGCTTTTTTGAATTTTTCAGAATCCCCTGATTTATTTCTCAAAGCTACTGCATCCAATTTAAGAATTTCACCGGTTCTTTCAAATTCCAAGTTTTTGATTTTCACCAATTTCTGATCAAATTCTGCGTCATCCATATCGTCGCTTAAATCAACTGCAATTGCTGTTGGGTTGTAGTATGTAAGTTCGTATCGGTATAATACTTCGTCTCCACCAATTGTTACTGCTTTGTCACCAGTTCCAATCTTAATTTCTTTTACTGCTGGAGCGAGCATGTTTGCTAATTTTTCAAAGTCAGCACCTTTAAGTTGTGGACAGGCTGAAAGTTCTGCTTCCTTTTGGGAGAGTTTAGCTGCGAATGCCATACATGATGCTTCGCCACATTTTCCACAGTTTGTCTTAGGAAGTAATTTGTAAATATCCATTGCTGTAACTTTCACTTTTAAAACCCCCTTAGAATTTATTTATCCAGTCGGAAATATCCTGGGATTCTTTTGATTTGTATTCGTAAGTGAGTGTTGTTCCGATTTCTTTCAAGGTTTTAACTGAAAGTGGGTGCAACATCATGAATATGTCAACTCCACAGAGCATCATTGTAAGACCTGTGACAACTTCCCAAATAGGTCCTCTGTACTTTGTAGGTCCCCATTCGTCTTTTTTCATCCAAGCTTCTCTTGAACCCCATGCATTAGTGGTTCCAGAAGACATCGGCATCTGTAAAATTTCTTCTCCTTTCAAAGCAGAAAGTCTTGTTCTTGTCATTACGTCAATTGAAAACTCGATACCATAACCAAGAGCACATGTTGTTGGATCCATTACAATATCGTTATGGGTTAAACCCTCCTTCATGAGTGCTTTGTTCAATACTTTCTGCATGTTTATATCGGAAATTGCCCATGAAAGTACTGCATGGTCGTGTTTAACTGCAGCCTGTGCAATTTTTTGGTAATCCAAATCAAGGTTTGCTGAAGCCAAAAGACATCTTTCACCATCTGCAACTTCTGCAGCCATTTCAAGAACAAGCGGGTCTTTTTTAGGATTACCTGAACCACCAATTACTAAAGGAACTTTTACTGCCTGCAAAACTTCTTCTAAATCTTTTGCTGCATCTTTTAATGATTTATCTTTAACTTTTGGGTCAGTTCCGATCAAGTGAAGTGTAATCATATCTGCGCCAAATTCTTTAACGGCTTTTTGTGCCCATTCTCCAGGGCTGTGCATTACATCTTCAAAGTTTTCTTTGATTGGTCTTGGAAGCCCATTCATTGGAATATCAAATACATCGAAAGTAACAGTTGGTGCATTTGGTTGAGGTTCTTCAAATCTGTAAAGACTGGTCTGTCCACCAAGTTTAACGGTTTTTCTGTTTTTTCCGCCGAGTTTAACTTCGTTTACTTTTCCAGCGTAGTCTTTTACAGGGTATTTAAATTCAATCTGACTTTCGAATTCTTTTTTAGCTTCAATTTGTTTTTCAACAACTTTTTGAACGACATTTTGTAGTGTAGGCATTATGGTAAGTTCCAACTCATCTACATCCATTCTAAACTCGTTTATTTCGATCGAATCGGTTTTTTCGAGTAATTTTAGAATCTGTGACATCGTATCCATGATTTCACATCCAATTATCATAATATTTTTTCAACGATTTTTGAAACGGAAATTACAGTCTCTGAATCATCTGGAAGCTCAAATAATGGTTTTCCTTCCATATCATAACCTGCTGTAATTTCGTCGTCGTATATTATTCCAATAATGTCTAAACCAAAGTCCTTAACTTTTTCACGAACATTTTCTTCGTTTTCTGGTTTTATCCGGTTTAACACAAGGTATAAATTTTTAAAGCTGATATCTAATTCTTTTGCAAGCTCTTTTATTCTGTTAGCAGTTAAAATTCCTCTTTTTGATGAATCAGTAACTACAAGTAAGGTATCAACATTTTGAGTAGTTCTTCTGCTCAAATGTTCGAGTCCTGCTTCTGTATCGATTACTACAATATCATAATTTGAAGAAACCGTTTCAATGATTTTTCTGAGCATGTTATTTACAGCACAGTAACAGCCACTTCCTTCAGGCCGGCCCATTACAAGAAGGTCAAATTCTGGCGTTTCTATAATTGATTCCATGATTTTATAGTCTAAACTATTCCACATATCCATTTCTGGAGATGTATTTCCAGATTTAACTTCTTTTTTCAACTCCTCCCTTGCATCTCCAACGGTTTTTGTCACTTCCACTCCAAGAGCTTCAGGGAGATTGGAATCCGGATCCGCATCTATCGCCAAGATGTTTTTTCCACTTTTAGTAAGATTCCTAATTATTAAAGATGAAAGAAGAGTTTTTCCAACTCCGCCTTTTCCAGTAACTGCGATAATCATTTTTAACAGCCTATTTCTTTTTTATGATAATTTTTTCAGCGTAAATTTTCGCATTTTTAAGTATAATTTTAATTCCGCCAGATGTAGGAATTGCCATTTCAGGAATCTGTGCAAATTGAACGAGTTCTCCTGCAGGTTTTGACTCAACTTCTTCCACTTGTTCTTCAACAGGTGCTTCTAATTCAGCAATTCTTTTGAGAACAGGGTGATCTTTTTCTGTCAGGAATTTTTTTAGATTGTGAATGCTTGAAACATCTTCTTCAGTTGCAATTTTGTCCCTTAATTCTTCAGGAATTGATTCGAGAACTTTTTCCTTGATTTCTTTTGGAAGCCAGACGATTCTTTCGTATCCGCCATCAGCTTGTAAGAATTTTGGTGATCTCATGTACTCGACACAAAGACCTGCAAATCCTTCAACCTGTTTTCCACCGGAACACTGTCCTGCCATTGCAGAGAATGGAATTCCCATCGGTGTGTCTCCCTTGAAATCCCTGTGAACAATTCCAATTCCATCTACTTCTGGAATGTAAAATGCTACAGCTTCAAAGCAACCGCATGACGTGTGCGGGTGTCCAAAAATACTGTGTAAATATACTTTGTCAAACGTACTCTGCGATTTATCTGCAACAGTTGCATTTAATGCAGTATATTCTCCCGTAACTGGGTCTAACAGGTCTCCTTTTGGAACTTCAAATATTGGCCCTTCTGGATCAATTTTTGCAGCAGCTCTACAGTCAAACCAGTTAATTCCACCACATAACGCTGGTCTATCAGGCGTGATTATACAGACGTGAGTTGGAGCAAATGATTGACACATGATGCATCCATAAAATACATCAACGTCTTCTTCACTCAAATCCCGTGCTTTACTATCCCGTGCTTGGTATTCTGAAACTGCTTTTTCAACGAATTCTTTTACTTTTTCTTCTTCAGTAAATATCGTGATTGAAATTGCTTCAATAATTGGGAATTCGTCTTTAAAGAGTGTCGAAAGAGCCTGTCCAAGATGTTTCAATTCAAAGCCTTTTGAATGGGAATCTTTACTTATTCTACACCAGATTTTGTCCCTTTGGTTTAAGTGCATGAAACCTTGAACATAGTTGCAGATTTCGTGCATTCTTCTTTCAATTACTCCTTCAAGGTCTTTTTCAAGTTTTTCTCCAGAAACTTCCATTAATATACCAAATGGGTAGATTTTTCCTTCTTCCATGTCTTTAAGCTCTGGACCGATAACTTCAACTTTTCCATCTTCCACATTGTCAGAAACTAAAACTAGCTCTGCACCAACTGATTTGGGCCCCGCAAGTTCTACGAACATGTTTGCTGCCCTTATTCTTTCTCCTTCATACATCGGACTTATTTCAACAGGTATGTCTCCAAACATGAGTATCTCCCTTAAATTTTTGACATTTTTTCTAAATATTTTGTCCATTCGGAATCAGACATATTGGGAAATGATGCATCCGCATTTGAATGAAAGTATTTACAAAGTGTCACTGTTTTCAAATGTGGCGCAAAATGTTTAAGTGAGGAAAGGCCTTGTGATGCAAGGTAGTATGTAATCCCGATAAATAATACAAGGTCATATTGCCCCTCACCAGCTATTCCTTTCCATTCGGGGTCTTTTAACAGATTTACAATCTCTATTGTACCATATCTTTTAGATTTTATGCCTTTTTCAGTCAATATCTTGTAAATATTTCCAGTAGCCACCACAGGTAAATCCCAAACATCCACAATGTTTTTACATAGTGTTATTAATTCTTCGTCTTCCCGAATAAGCGATCCTATCACGAAGAGAGGATTTTTAGCCTTTTTTAGCATCATTTTTGCAATTGCAGGAGTTACAAGCATTCCATGTTTTGGACCCGCAATTACGGTTGGTTGCCAGGGGGTAGTTCTATCTCCATCCATATTTTCACCCTATTTCCTCTCAAGTAATGAGGGTTCTTTTGGAGCTTCCCTTGGAGTCCAGTTTTTGCTTTTTAAGTCATCCATTACCTCTTTTTTGTGGGTAATTGGAATATCTCTTTCGTTTCTTACAAATAATTCTAAGTCAGGTGGTAATTCGCCAAAGTATTTTTTGTATAAATCTATGTAATTTGAAAGCTTTAACTGTCTTCCTTTAGGCGTATCATTTGGCCTTATACACATTTTTACAGTGCTTACAAGTGCTTCTTCCATAGTTTCTGCCGCATAAAGCAGATGCTCTGGAGCAGGCTCGCCTTTAACTGTTTCGCCAGTTCTTAAATCGTTGATGTCCCACATATCTTCTTTATCGATTCTTCCAAGATAGAGCCTTCTGTATTTTGAACTGTGTGGCCCAAGTACTGCGGGAACTCCCCATCGGTTAAATCCTGAAGCAATTGCAGCTGCTTTTTGGGAAAATGCACCCCAAGCTACACCACAAGCACCAACCCTGTTTAAGATGTAATCTGCAACTTCTTCGAAGTTTCCAGAAAGTGGCTTTTTAGCAAAGATATTTGCAATTTTGATGCACGCTCCTGAAATATGGGCATTTGAAACACATGAACCAATATTTGCAAGTCCACTCGCATCAAAAATTCCTTCATATTTTTCATAGAGTGTCAGTCCATCTTCGTCAACATATTCTCCAATTGACATTGCAGAACATCCTGTTGCTACAACTATGTACCTTCTTTTTAGGAGTTCTTCTGCCATTTTAGCGATTTCTATTCCGCCGTTTGGGAAGTTGGAACATCCAACAAATGCAACTACGCCAGGAATATCCCCTAAAACGATAGGGCCACCTACTTTTCTAATTTCAACATCTTGAACTGGACCTCTTCCTGCCCTCATTTTGAATTTCTGGTTTTTTACAAAGTGGTCTCCAGCTTTTGTGATGAATGAAACTAGTGGCAAGTTTCTCTCACACTCTTCTTCACATCGTCCGCAGGTGTAGCACATATCGTATTCGTAGAGATTTGCAAGTTTTGTAAGGTCCCCCTTAGCTGCTGCAGTTACTGCATCCATTATTGGCCTGTTGTTTGGGCAGACTCGAACACACCAACCGCATTCTGTACATTCTTTTGCAATTTCAGGAATTTCAGAAATATCTGGAAGACATTTTAAAGATTCTCTTCTTTTTGCAATTTTTTTAGCAACTTCCACTGCAACTTTTCCTACCTTTTTAGGCTCAAGTATAAGTGCGCCATCGATTTTACCAGTAACAAGTTCGTTAATGATTAATTCAGGGTCTTCTTTTGTCATATCTGAAAGTCCAAGACACATTTTGTCAGTCGTTGCAATAACCACTGCACCATTTCGCTTAGCTTCTTCCAAAACATCTGTTCTGACACACTGTTCATCAACTACGATAACATCTGAAACACCACTCCTGATGAATTTCATCTGTTTTGACAGTGGACCGATAACTTTTGCAGCTTGGTTGTATCTGGTTATATCTATTGCAGTACAACAAATACCACAAACTTCAACGTCATCATAAAGATCGTTATCTTCGATATAATCGAGTATTTCTGCACCAGGTGCTACGTTGTGACCGATACAGAGTACTACTGGTTTATCTTTATCGACGGTTCCAAGACCCAGTTCTACAAGTGGTTCGTCACCATCTCCTCTTGGCATGTCATATGCAACAATTTGTGTAATATCTGCAACCTCTCTTGCAAGGTCGTCCATCATTCCTGCATGAAGTGCTTTTGATTCAAAATCAAGAGCGTTTCCTTCCTGACCTGTATGGCATGCTGAAAGAAGATGCGATAACTGTTCTTCGACGTAAGATAAAGATTCATCCAAGTCTGAAACTGTAATCGGTTTTTTACCAATAATAGTTCTGATTATTGGAGCTTCTATTTCAATATTTTTACCCATATTTATTGGGAAATCCTTTCCTTTTTGTTTAATTACGTGGTGGAGCATGTGTCTTCCGTGTCCTGCGTGAGCCGCAGTCCCGATGCACGATGCTAAAAGGACGGTTCTTGCTTGCTGAGCTTCTGCGTCAATTCCACAAGCGCCTTTTTTACCAAGTAAATCACACTTTCCGTAGGTACATAAACAGCACATATCACAGAACGGTGCATAAAAAGGAGGGTATCTTTTCAATAGCTTGAAATCCCAAGATCTCAAATCCGTAACACTTGGTTTTGGCGTAGGTCCCATAGGTTCGTCCAATTCTTGTTTTGGCTTGCCTTTGGAAATTTCACCAATGGTTAATGAAAGATTTTTAGTCTTCCAAAAATCGTCATCAAGTTTTTTATCCATTTTTTTATGAATCATGACCATCACCGAATTGTCATGATTTATAATGACATTTTAAAATATATATAGTTTAGCATTAAATGGCTTAAAATTCTAAGAATAATATATAAAGGTCAGATATTAGAGATAATGGTGAAAATTACTTAAAAATAGGAATGTTAATTTAATAAATATTTTTAATAATTATTTTTTGAAATCTACAACTTCGATAGCGTTAAACGGACACGCGTTTAGACACTTCATGCAGTAGCCGCAATAAATGTAATTTATATTTGCACGTGTTTTTTCAATTTCTACTGCATTTTCGCCCAGTTTAACAACAGGACATATTTTGTAGCATTTAAACCCGCATTCAAATCCCTTGCAATTATCATTCACTTTTAAAATCTTATTTGAAAATTTCAAAGATTTTTTAACAGCTTCTTTTATTTTATACCCTGCAAGGTGGAGTATCGTATCCCCAATTTCATTATCAATATCCATAGATGCAAGACATGGGTAATTATGGAGTTTATTTCCGGATTCAAATTCAACTTCATTTAAAAGATATCCAGTTAAATTTTCTGCAACATATTTTGTTGAACCGCACGGTGCATTTCGTTTTACCGTTACAGATTTAACGCTATTTTCACCGATAATTTCTATTTCTGGAGCTCCAAAATATTTTGAAAATTCATCGATGTAGGTATCCCCAACAGGTTTTAAAGAGCAGAACGGTTTTGGAAATACAATGTTTACCCCATTTAAACTATTCGAAATCTCAGATTTTATACCTTTTGTGAGCTGTTTTGGACTGTGTGATTCAATAATTATTGATTTTGCATTTATTTTTTTAGCGATATCACATACCACTAAATTAATATCTCCAAAAAGACCGACTGAAATAATCAAATCAGATTCTTTTAGATTTTCTGGAATGTATTCAGTTACATCATCGATATATTCCGGTAAATTTTCGGGAAATTCATGAATTGAAACAATATTTCGGGCAAATTTTTCTAAAATCGTGTTCAATACTCGTTCACCGTAGTTTCCGGAATAAAGTACTGTGATTTTCATGATATTACTCCAAATTTACTATTTCATCATACAACAAATTGCTCAAATACCCAATTTTTTCAGGCGGAGTTTTAAACACCCGTTCTGTAAAATCAAACTTATTTTCAATTTTTTCTAAAATTTCTTTTAAATTATCTCGCTCAATTTCAATTTCATGACTTGAATCAATCAATGCTCGTTTAATTGTTCTGTTCCTGTGCTGGAATATTGCTTTTAAAACTTTTTTGAAAAATTTTTCGTCATTAACCTGATATTTTGGTTCTCGTTTTGTTAATTTTACAATTGCAGAATTTACGTCAGGTTTTGGGGAAAATGCACTTGGCGGAACTTTGCAGATAAATTCAACATCTGCATTATACTGAACTGCAACACTTAACCTGCTGTATTCTTTGGTATCCGGTTTTCCAGCCATTCTTTTTGCAAATTCGTACTGGTACATTAAAACTGCCGTTTCGAAATCTTCTTCTAAAAATTTAAATGTTATTGGCGAAGAAATTTGGTAAGGCAGATTTGCAACGATTTTATTAAATCCAAGATTTTTTAAATCAACTTTTAAAGCGTCTGACCAGATAATTTCAACATTTTCAAATTCAGAGGTTATTTCATCTGCAAAAGGTTTTAACCGTTCATCAAGTTCGATTACATAAACTTTTTTTGCGACTTTAGCAAGTTCTTTTGTTAAAGCCCCTTCTCCAAGCCCGACTTCTAAAACTATATCGTTATTAGTTATTTCTGCACGATTAATTGCTTTTTTGACAAAATTTTTATCTTTTAAAAAACACTGGCCTAATTTTTTAGACTGTCTCATCATTTCACGTTTAAATAAGTACTACTTGTTTAGAAATTGTTTTTGCTTTATTTAAAAAAGGTTCTCTGTTCATGTGTGGAAATAAATCTACAAAACAGACGTCTCCTGTAACATCAAGATTTAAAAAGTCCAAATTGACAATTTCAATTCTTTCAAACACTTCTTCTGAAAAGTTTAGCTTCAAGTTATATATAACATCGTTTAATGCATGTGGGTTTATGTCTGAAAATATAACCTTTTTCGCACCTTTTTTTAGTGCTATAAGTCCTAACGTGCCTGAACCGCAGAAACCATCAATCACAACCTTTCCGTTAAGATTTAATCTATCAATTTTTGCAATCTTTGGATTAAATGGCCTTGGAAATTCGATATGAACTTTCGACTGGTTTTTACATATAACAACACAGTCCATAACGGATTTTAAAACAAAAATATCGCATCGAAAATCGTTTCCTGCAATGAGAGAATTTACATCTCCCGAATCATCTGCGCGATTAAGTCCCGTATTTTTCGAATTATTTGAGATAACTCCTTTAACTTCAGGTATTTTTAATATTTCCTTTGCGCAAGCTTTTGATAAATCGTTCATAACAATTAATTCATCGTTAGACACAACGGGCAGGTATTTTAAAGGATATCCAATTTCTATCAAAGGGGTTCCAGCATCCCGCAGTGTCGCACTTGACACGTTATTTGAAAGTTCATCAAACTCTACAATCAAATTTAACACATCAAGCATTACGTCATCTAACTGCGAATGTCCACAATCGCATTTTCTTTTTCTTCCATCGAGATTTAAATCTGATATTGGGATTGTTTTAGAAACTGGCCCATTACAATTTTCACATGGTTTGTAGGACCGCAATTTGTCGATAACTGCCCCTTTTGATAACATGACATCCCCCAAAATCGTTTTATTAACTTATGAAAAAACGAATATAATTAATTTTTTAAATGAAGTTTATAAATTCTTAAAATTTTTTAAAAAACATTCTTAAAATAAAAATAATTTAAAAAAAAGTAAAATTATCTGAGCAAATTAGCTACGTTTGCTTCGATTTCTTCTTTTGGCCTTCCAGTAATGCTTGCAAGCCCTTCTGCAAAGATTACCGCGTACTTCATAACATATTTTTTCTTCTGCTCTTCTTCTTTTTCTCGTCTAATTTTTGAGATGTGGTGTTCAAGGTCCCTTGCACAGATCATTAATGACTGCCTTATTTCGTTGAAAATTTCCTCGTTTTCTTCATTACTGGATGCAATTGCCTGTTTTCCTGCTGAAGTATATGGAATGTGCGTTGAAATAAGGTTTACAAATACTGTTACCGGTGCATCTTCATCATTTCTAAGACCGTATCTTCTCCAGTTAACACTTTTAACAGCGTTTGTTAAACCACAACCTGATGTATCAAATAATAATGGCACGTGGTTTGAAAATCTCATGATTTCCATTTTTTTAGATTCTTCACCACTTCTTCCAGCTTCTCCACCGTATGCAAGACCTACTTCTACTGCAAAAGGAATTCCCCCTTTGTAAGTTTTAGGTTTTCTTGTCAGTGTTTTCAAAAATTCTGGTTCAAGAGTGTCGAGCGATTTTTCAATGTTTTCTTCACCAATAGGCCTTAAACCAACTGTTGAAGGTGCCATGAAGTCCATATCCTGTAAAACATTTACAATAACTTCTGAATCTTTCCATGTCATTTCTTTTGGATTTTTTTTCAAAAGGTCCCTGATTGATTTTCTGTATTTTTCAAGTTCAGCGTCAGAGACCATTGCAAGGTCTACGAGTGATTTTACAAATTCTTCAGGAGATTTAGTAATGTTTTTCAATTTTCTCCTGAATTCATCGAGTAATGAAGCATTTAAGTATTTTTTCTCCATGTATTCCATGAAATTTTCAGGTTTTTTCTTGAAGTGGTTTTTAATTTCTTTTAATTCTTCATCGCCCAATTTTTGAACAAGATACTGCGTTACAAGGTACTTCATGCAGTACGTTTTTAACTCACTTAACCCCTCAGGAAGGCCATTTATGAGCATTTTTACATCTTCGATTTCTTTTTTATCAAAATAACTGCCATATATGTCAAAGTACTTCGTGAAATCAAAGTTTAAATAACAGCCCACAATTGTATCCCAAAATACACTTGCACGGTAGTTTTCAAGAAGCGTATCTCTTAAAACGTATTCTTCAAGTTCTTTAATTCTTTTCATAGTAACTCTCGAGAGTTCACTATTTAACATGCTTGAAACTCTTGAAGAATCGGTTATTCTTGAAATGTGGAGTAACTCATCAGTTGTTAAACCGTATGGGTGTGGTTTCATTACTTCAGGTCTTTCTGGAATATCGTTTACAGTTCTCTCAAAAACGGTTGTTTCTTCCGGGTCCTGCAATGTAATTTTAGCATGTGGAGCTGAAAGGCTGATTCTTCGTAAATATTCAAATGGCCCCTGCTCTCTCCTGTTGTATGTAACGTCCTTAAATTCACCTTCAACTCTCGTTCCTCTCCAGAATCCTTCTCTGGTTTTGTGTGAAACTACATCCCCTTCGTTTTTCTCGATACTCATTTTAATTTCCATCTCGTGGATAGTACCGTTTCCTGTTGAAGTTGTGATTTTTAATGGCTTTCCTGTCGTCATCTGCGCAAATAATAAAACACCCGCAGCACCGATACCCTGCTGGCCTCTTGATTGAACCAGCCTGTGTAATTTTGACCCTGCAAGCATTTTACCAAATACCTTTGGAACAAATTCTGGAGGAATACCTGGACCGTTATCCTCAATATTAACTCCAAATGTTTCAGAACCTATTTTTTTAATTTCAACCAATATTTCAGGGAGAATTTCAGATTCTTCACACGCGTCAAGGCTGTTTGTTACAAGTTCGTGTACAATCGTAGTCGTACTTCTTAATCTACCACTGTAACCGAGCATATGCTTGTTTTTTCTAAAAAACTCTGAAATTGAGTGTTCTTTAAATTCGTCAAATAAGCTTTCTTCGACAACCACGTTAGTATCTTCAGCCATTAAATCACCACAGTTCATGTAATTATTACAAATGTAGAATTAAAAATAAAAATCGCAATTTACAAATTCATAATTTAAATTTGTGAATTAAATAATATGTCGTTTTAACTATTGGATACGGAGTATATATAAAGTATGCATATCCGTTTTTTAAAATTCTAACATAATAATCATTTTAAATTAATTTTATATTTTCAATTGGCATCTTTTAGAGCATCTTTCTATATGAATATTTTTTGTACAAATAATTGATAAAATAAAGAAACTATAAATATTGAAGTTTGCAATTTTAAAATAAAAAAAATTGGCAGATTAAAGATGAATTTAGGCGATTAAAATGGAATGCTTATTAATTTCTTCAAAAACCGACCCTGCAAGCCAGAACCTTAAAAAACATGTTCAAAATTACGGTTACAGCGTATTTGAAATTGAAAAAAAATCAAGTCATGCAGAACATTTGGATTTTCCAGATTCTGAAATGTACATATTTTTATCAAAACATGCGAGCGAAAGTAAAAAACCGACCTTAACGGTACATACTCCTGGAAATTTAACAGAAGATAATTCCCACGGCGGAAACCCTGAAGAAATTTCCCCGTGTAACCCGATATTCAATACATTAATGCTTCAAAATATGAATAAATACAATGAAATGGAAGAATACAAAGAATTAGGGTTTGAAGTAAGTTTTGAAGTAGTACACCACGGACCAACAGATTTAAAAGCTCCATCAGCATTTGTTGAAATTGGAAGCAGTGAAGAACAGTGGCAGATTGATGATGCGGCAGAAATTATTACCAACTCACTAATCGACACTTTAATTTCCCTAAAAACTTCAGAATACGAAAAAAAAGAAAAAATAATTGGAATAGGAGGAGGACACTATTCTCCAAAATTTACAAAACTTGCATTAAGAGAAGAATATTATGTCGGATATTTAACTCCAAAACATGCAAAATTATCTGAAAATATGATAAACCAGCTAATCTCAAAACAGGATTTTGATTTTGTAGCCATTGACTGGAAAGGATTGTACGGGGAAGATAAAAGAAAATACATCGAATTTTTCGATGAAAATGATATTTCCTGGCAGAGAGTTTGATAATAATATTGTCCAAAAATTAGAGATTAAAAGGATATATATTACAACGTAACATAACTGAGATAGCATTTAGATTGCAGATGACATTATGAGAGAAATCCTCGAAAAATTTAAAACCGGAAGTTTAAGTTTGGAAGAAACCGAAAAAAAATTAAAATTAAACTATTTCGATGAAATAGAAGGTTTTTGTAAGCTTGATACCAATAGAAAGCTCAGAACAGGTATTCCAGAAGTTATTTACGCCGAAGGGAAGCGCTGTGAAGATGTTGCTAAAATACTAAAAGAATTAACTTTAAAAAATAATATTGCCCTTGCAACTCGCGTAAATGATACCAAAGAGCTTAAGACATATTTTAAAGACGAACCCGAACTTATTTTAGAAATAAACGAACTTGGAAAAACTGCAATTCTAAAAAAACCCGAATTTGAAATTAAAAAAACTGAAAAAATCGGGATACTTGCAGCGGGAACATCTGATATTCCCGTAGCGGAAGAAGCTGTCGAATCTGCAAAACTGATGGGCTGTGAAGTAATAAAAAATTATGACGTTGGGATTGCAGGGATTCACAGGCTATTTAATCCTGTTAAAAACATGATTGAAGAAGATGTATGCTGTATTATTGCTGTTGCTGGAATGGAAGGAGCACTTCCATCAGTAATCTCATCTCTCGTTGATATTCCCGTAATTGGAGTTCCTACTTCTGTTGGATATGGTTATAAAATGACTCCACTGCTTACAATGCTTCATTCGTGCAGTCCTGGACTCGTTGTTGTGAACATCGATAACGGCTTTGGAGCAGGCGTTTTTGCAGGCCTTATCGCTTCGAATATATCTAAAAGAATTAAAAAGGGGTAATATGGAAATTATAGAAGGAAAATTCGTGAAAATGGGATCAAATTATAAAGAACTTTTTGATGAACTCCCAAATAATTTTTTAGGACATATTCGACTCTCGTTAAAACTCAATGGGCGATTTAAAGAAAGCCATCTTTTTTTGAAAGATAAAAAAATTATTGGCGGGTATTCTGATTACGAAGGCGAATTTTTCGGAAACAGTGCCGTTTCAAACGCCATGAAAATGGCAGAACTTGGTGCAATTGTTGATGTATTCGAATATACTGATTCCATGTTATCAGTAATGGAAAATTCAAATGAAAAACTCTTTTTTACTAATGAAACTGTTAAAAAAAGTGTTGTTGAAAAAAAGAAAGCGATTATTTCAAACAACTCACGAATTTCTATCCCTGAAGGCAAACCACTAAAACTTGGAATTTCAGGCGATTTTGAAAAATATCTCGGAAAATATGCCCTTTTAGAAGTATTTAAAAAAGTCAATGGAAATTATTTAAGATGTTACGTTGCATATGAAGGACAGTTACCAGTTGCTGCGGCTTACCAAGCAGAAAATAAATTAACATTTGGAAACAGCGCTTTTGAAATGTTTAAAAACATGATTGATGAAGGGGACGGCATTGCAATAGACATCTACGAATACAACAAATCAAAACAGGATTACTTTATTGAAGAATACCCCAATTCAGTTCTTTCCAATAAATCTGCAAAACCTGCACAGATTGAAAAAAAAGAACCAGAAACTCCGAAATACGCTTCAAAAATAGAAAAAATATATGAAATTATTGAAGAAGATTATGAAGATGAAGATGAAGACGAATATTATAAAGAGGAAAATCCGGTCAAAGTTGAAGAAGATATTTCAAGAGAAGAACTGATGAAAAAATTGGGTATAAGAACCCCTACTGAAGATATGATTGAAAACCTCCTTGAAAATGTCTTTGAACCATCAAAAACTGAGATAAGTGCGATAGAAAACGAACTTTTAGAAAAAATAAACGATTACTTAAGCACTACTAACGTTTTAGAATATAACACAGAACTTTCAATGGATTGTAACGATGAAGGCGAATTTATTGCTAAATGTTTAATTAATACAACATCTGACGGAGGCTACGGCGTAAACTTTGCTGTAGATCCAAAAATAATTAAAAAAGACGTTGAAAATATCTTTGATTCCTACGTGATTGACATAATTTCAGATATTACTGTAAATAATAAAAAATTAGAGCAGAAAAATTCAAACAACAGGTATGAAATAGACCTTAAAGAAGAACTTAATAAAATAAAAGTCAAACATTCTGATGAGAAAAAAACAAACCTTGACAAAATAAAAGAAAATGTTAAAAATGGAATCAATGAATATTTAGAAAATGTAACGGATATTTCCGAATTTGAAGTTCATTTATCAATAGTTGAAGATGATGGCTACAGCTGCAAGTGTTCGATTGTTGTAGTTCCTAAAAAAATGCTTGGATTTATAAAAGGAAATTTGAATACCGATAAACTCAAGAAAGACATTTCTGACATGTTAACCTTAAACGACATTAAAATTGAATTTTTAAATATTAATGTTGAAAAATTCACAACATCATACAGCAAGTACAAATAAAAACGATTAAATAACCTTGATAGCATAGTAATACCCATAATTTAACAGAGGGCTTTTATGAATAACATCTACCTGTTCGCAATATCTGTTGGAATAGGTTTTATCGGTTCTTTCTCGATTTTGAGATATATATTGCAAAAAAAGAAGAAAGAAAAAGCTAAAGAACGTGAAGAACTAAAAGATGAAGTAATAAAAGGACTTCAAAAATTAAAATAAACGATAAACTATCCAAAAGGGGTCTAAAAATGGAAAATTTAAGTTTGTTTACTGTTTCACTTGGTGCAGGATTTTTTGGTTCATACTATACGTTAGTTAAAATGAAAAAAAACAAAAAGCATGTCCAGCAGGAAGAAAAAGAACTGCTTGAAATTGAAGTAATCGAGGGACTTCAAAAATTAAAAAGTCATGCGATTGCAAAAAATCCGGAAAAAGCATCTGACACATACGACCTTTTAGAAATTGCTCTTTCACACGATTTATTGGATGTTACAGTTGTTAACGAAGAAGGTTTAACAATTATTTCCACATTAAAAGACCCTGAGGAAGTTGCAGGCCAGTACAGTGGTATTTACCAGACATTAAACAAAATTATGGGAAATGTTGAAAAAACAATCATAAAATCTGGCGAGGAATACATATATATATCAACAATTGAAAAGAACGAAATGCCGTTTTACATTATTGCAAACTCATACATTGAAATGGAACCAATTGATGAAAAAGAACTTCAAAATGAAGTTAGTGGAATTTTAGGACAATACCTCTAAAAAATTAAGGCAAATGATGATGTTATCCCCGGCTGACCTTGTGATGAGCCAATTTTATGATCTGCTGATGCCTTTCTTTTTATTTTAACAGTTTTTCGATAAACTTTTTTTAATTATTTTTATTCGTCTTCTTCAAAAATAAACAGCTCATCTATCGATGCATTTAGCACTTTTGATATTGAATGGGCAAGTTTTAAGGAAGGATTATATTTTCCTTTTTCAAGAAAACTTATGGTTTCTCTTCTAACCCCTACAAGTTTTCCAAGTTCTTCTTGTGTCATGTCGTACTTTGCCCGATATTCCTTTATCCTTGTTTTCATTCAACATCGCCCTGTCTTTTAAAGTACTGCTGAAATAATAACGCGCTAATTATCATTACAAAATAAATTAGTCCAATTACCTGTTGAACTGTTATTTCAAGCCATTTGAAGTAATCTACCCAAAATATCAGATTCATTATTAAAAAGGTCAAAACCCATGAATAGGCAAGTCCTGCATTTGCAATTTTTCGTATTCTTTCGTCTTTTGATGGAACTTCGCGGTATTTTATGTGGTAATATAAATTATAAATTATTAAAATAACTCCTGCATTTATCAAAATTGCAGTTATTAAACTGTGAAACTCAAACAGGTATTCAATAAATATTCCAAAAAGCATTATTAAAAATCCGATTCTAAGCCCATTTTTGTACTTACTTTCCATGTTTGCCACCTAAATCTCAGATTTTTCAAGATAATAATTTGAAATCGTTTTTACAATCATTCCGCCAAATAAAGCTGCAACTAAAAACCAGTCGACGTAAAAACTTTGGTTCATGGCACTTATAATCGATTGATACATTATTCCTGCAACCAAAAGTAAAACCATTGCCCATGCAGCATTTCTTTCAGATATTGCTTCTATTTTATATTCTCGCTCATCTTTATCAAGATTAACCATGATGTGTCCTACATCGAGCAATAAAAATAAAACCCAAGCTACTGTAACGTAAGTTCTTGTTGTTTCGTCCCAATACGGCAGCGATTGAAATAGTATATACGGTAGAACCATTACTACGATATAAAGCCAGCCCTGCCATGTTCTTGGATGAAGTCCCCAGCCACCATATTTTCTTCTCTCAAACCATTCTGGTTTTCCAAACATTTGATATCACCAAAATTACTGTTAGTTATTTCAAACATTATGTTACTTATTTCTAACTTAGTGTTAGATATTGTTAACATTAACGTATATAAAACTTACTAAAAATTTACGTTGAGTTTGAAAATTAAAAAAATTTAAAAATAACAGGTATTACATTCCAAGTTTTTCTGGAAGCTCTTCTTTTGTAATTTCAACGTAGGAATCTTTAGTCATGCATGTTGGACAGGGATTTGGAGCTTTTTCACCCCAGTGAAAATCTTGACAGACTTTGCATTCACTAAATTTTTTTACAATTGAATATCCTTTAATTTCATTTTGAGAATCTTTCGATCCACAAGTTGGACAGGGATTTGGAGCTTTTTCACCCTGATGAATGTCCCCGCAAACTTTGCATTCGAAAAACTTTTTATCCATGATTTTACCCCCCAATATCTTAATAAATATACTCAGTAAGAGTGAAATGCTATTGAAATTAAAAATAAAGCCGGGTAGTAGCAGCGATATTGAAAATTATTCTATAAATTTTTAGATTAATTACAATTTTGATTTTACAGTATGTATTACCATCTTTTTAAACCCATATAACTGTTGTTCCGACTTTTACCGAAAAAGCGTTGCTTCATTTTGCCCTTCAAAGTAGCTGTGTCAACAGGTGTTTTTCATTAGGATATCCTGCAAAAATTAGGGATTTTACCACCACATAGTTGCACACTCAGCCCCATTCAAAACCCCTAAAAAATAATATTTTTAAAATACTATATCTAATTTTTGATAATATGACCTCCTTTTAAAATTTAAACAATTATTTACCATTAAAATTACTTAAAACCGTTGTTTTAGATTTTAATGTTAAATAAATTTTAAAATTAAAAAACTATCTTATTATGCATTTTCCCAACAATTTACCTTTAAAACCATTATTTTATATTTTTAAATCATTTTAACTTTTATTTTTTAAGTAATAACGATATAATTTAGTTATTATATTATTAAAGCGTTATAAACGTTTTTTGATTAATTTTAAATAGTAATAAAAGAATAAAACTAATTGTAAACACGGGGGTGAATTAAAAATGACTAAGGTCGGATATAAGCCACTGATAGCCTTGGCTCTAGCAGTATTTGTGAGTATGTCCTGTGCATATGCTGCAACAGGTGGAGAAAAGGGTACAAATACAATATACCTAAATGACTCTAGCTGTCGATACATATGTGAACCAGGACATTATGTTTTAACTGAAAATATGTCTGGAACCATTAAAATATTCTCAGATAATGTCACATTAGATGGAAATGGGTACACTCTTAAACCCAAATGTTGGGACGACTATGGTGTATTACTATATCGATGCTCTGGTGTAACTGTAAAAGATTTGCAGATAGAAGGTGACTCTTGCTGCTGCTGTTATGGATATAAAATTACAGAAGCTGGAATATCCCTTTATAAAGCTTCAGAATGTATGATCTTGCAAAATGACATATCAAAATGTGGAATGGGAATAAAATTATACAGGTCTGAAAACAATAAAATAGTTAACAATGTCTTGGACGTCAAATGGAAAGGAATATACCTTGAAAAATCGGACTGCAACAAAATAATTGCAAACGATATTAATGAAGAAATCAAAATTGACTGGAGATCCGATTACAACAAAGTACATGGAAACGAAGCAGAAGACATTGACGATTTCGGGGACTATAATGACATAAGTGGAAATGAAATTACAGAATAATAAATTAAATATTTTTCTCTTTTTCCAATTTTTAAACGAAAATAAGCTTTTTTGAAAATTTAAAATTGTAATTTTATCGTGTTAAATTGTATATATCATGACCAACAAAATACAATATGCCTCTGAAAATTACAGTCAGTGGTGGGTATGTGTGGGTAAATGAGTTTATCTTAGTCATTCCAACAGACACCCCTGTGGAATAAAAACTCATTTTACCATACCTTAAAAAGAAAGACTTTTTTAAACTATTTTTTGTTAAAATTTAGTCATTTGATAAATTTACATTTAAAACATTATACTCCGCAAATACGTTTTATAATAGTTATTTTTTAATAAATAATATTATAAATTAGTTATTACGGTATTAAAGCGTTATAAACGTTTTTTGATTAATTTTAAATAATAATAAAAGAATAAAACTAATTGTAAACACGGGGGTGAATTAAAAATGACTAAGATTGGTTATAAATCACTGATAGCCTTGGCTCTCGCAGTATTTGTGAGCATGTCAATTACATACGCTGCAACAGGGGGAGACCCTGGAACAAATACGGTATACATAAATTCATTACCGTACGCCATAACTGACTCTGGGAAATATCTATTAAATGTATCTGCATCTGGTTTGAATGGACCAGTAATAGAAATACTTGCAGATAACGTAACACTTGATGGGAATGGGCATTATATTGAAGGAGACTACATCCATAACGGTTTTACAGAAGATTGTGGGGTGCGAGCACTATACGTTTCTGGGCTCATGATTAAAGATATGAATATTAGTGGACTTGCATCAGGGATATGCTTTATGGGCGTGTCAGACAGTACCATATTTAAAAATAACATTCCAAACAGTGATGAAGATGGTATTGGAATATATGGTGGATGCGAAAATATCATGATAGAACAAAATAGCATTTGTGAATGCACATATCCTCTATATGTATCCCCTTCGTTTGCACCAACTACAATGCCGGTAACAAACGTCGAAGTAGTAAATAATGAAGTTATTAGTTCATATTTTGGAATTGCGTTTCCAGGAGGTTCCACAGATGTCAAAATAACTTCAAATAACGTAATAAATAATACTCAAGGCATATATCTATATAATGCCGTAAATCCAAAAGTAACTTCAAATAACATTATAAATGCTTATCAAGGCATGTTGATATCTTCAGCCACAAACGCTAAAATAACTGCAAATAACATTGTAGATGCTTTGTGGCTTGGAATGGGTGTTTACAACTCAGAAAACTGCGACATCCATGGAAATAAAATTTCAAGTTACGGCACAGATTTAGAAATTATCGATAATATAGACCTCAAAGAGTCTGGAAATAAGTACAATACCACAAACATAATCTAAATATCTTTTTTAATTTTTAAAAAGCAGTTTAATTTGATTATGATGCATGAAATACTATTTAAAAAAATAAATAATAGAATTATTATAGCGGGAGCATTAGTATAAACGGCGTTATAAATGGAATTAAAAGTGTTAATATAAATCCGTGGACAAATGAAAGAATCATTATGTCTTTTCCGCCAAATTTAACAATTATTGGAAGTGTTGAATCCATCGTAGTTCCACCACCAAGCGTGATTGCCATATCTTTTGGAAACTTTTTTATTACAAATGAATACCCGATAATTGTCAAAACTTCTCTTGCAAGATTTACCAAAAATCCCATTACTCCATAAATTGCAGAATATTTTGCTAAAATTGGCCCACAAAGACTGTACCAGCCCATACCTGATGCAATTGCGAGTGCATATTTTACAGGAATATTTAAAACAATTGATGCAATTATTCCGCCAATTAATGACCCGATAATCGTAAATAACGGAAGTAATATTCCAAATTTTCCAACTTTTTTAACGCCTCTAAGCCCACTGCTTTTTCCAAGGTCGATTCCGATTAACAAAATCTGGATGTAGAGCATTATCTCGTACATATTTCCAAAATCTATTCCAACCATTCTTCCAACGATAAATCCCAAAATTAGGGCGATTAAAACTAAAACTGTAAAATTCACTTGAATCTACCCCCCAAAAATACGGCAGTAATTAGGCTTACAACCATTACAATAACTGAAAATTCCATCGAGACCACAAATGTTGAAAATGCATCTAAATCGACTTTTCCAGCTTCAACACCCATGAAAAATATCAAAAGAAGGAGTGCTAAGTTCGTTGGTTTTGATAAATCGATTTTTTCAAATTTACTCTTGAATAAATAGCCAACTATCAAGCCTGCTATTAAGATATAAATTATATTCATCAGAATCGCCCTATTTTTTGAAGTTAAGACTATACATTTAGTCACATTAACTTATATATCTTTGTAAAACCAACCAAATACATCTAAATCTTTCAAAGTTTACGAAAAATCTAAAAAAAGTTTAAATTAAGTGAATGCATAAAGATTATTTATAAAAAAAGGCCAAATTATGGATAAATTTGAAAGTTGTAATTTAAAAATTTCAAAGGGATTTTATGGAACTTTTCCGGTCAAAAACATGCGCTCTTTGTAAGGGTAGAAAACTGCTTTGTGGAAGGCCCCGCTGCCCGATACTTGAAAAATTTAGGGTTGCAAAATCTGTTGAATCTAAAATAAATAAAAAGGAAATTTTTGGAGCGTCTCCCCCTTCCGTTTTTGTTGGAGAATTTGGATACCCGAATGTCAGAATCGGGCCAATGGTCCCACCCGTAGAAGGAGATACTTCTTTTATGGACGATCCAAGTCGGTGGGATAATATTTCGATTCCTGAAATCATGGAATACCGTTCAATGCTTGTTATGGGCGAAACCAATGCGAATGTACAAGTGAATAAAAATTCAAATTTCTTAAATAATATTCAAGAACTTGCAATGGCAAATAAACCCGTTGACAGCGAAATTGAACTTAAAAAAGCTCCAAAACTTGAATTGATAACTGGTGGATTTACACCCCCGGTCGGTCCAAGAGAAAGCATGTTAAAATTCAGACTTGCAGAAAACCCGAAAATCCCTCGAAAATCAGATTATATTGTAAATGATGAATTAAAAGCTAATGAAGGGATGATTTCACTTTACGATTCAGGTTTTGATGAATACTACATAATAAAACTTCTTTCAACTGGACTTCTTGGAATAAATAAAAAACTCGTTCCAACAAAATGGAGCATAACTGCTGCTCAGGATTTGCTTGGAAAGCACGTAAAGAAAAAAATATTAGAAAATAACCAAATCAACGATTATGAAGTTTATTATAAAAATTTCCTCGGGAATAGATATGCGGTGCTGTTAATTCCTGACATGTACGCATTTGAGATGCTTGAAGTTTGGCTTAAAGGATCACTCTTCAGTGGTGAAAATTACCAGATTTTGGGGGACTTTGAAGACATTACTGGAATGAAAGGATACGCTGATGAAATAACCGGTGCATTTTATGCAGGCCGACTCAGCATTTTAGAATATCTTAAAAAAAGAAAAAAACAGGCAAAAATTCTCGTATTTAGAGAAATTACGCCAGAATACTACGCGCCAGTTGGAGTCTGGCAGATTAGGACCGGCGTAAAACTTGCAATGGAAAATAGACTTGGTAAATTTAATAACTTAAAATCGGCACTTGAAGAAATAAAAAAATACCTTGATGTTCCAATGAAGGACTATGAAACAAAAAGTAAGATTTTAAAGAGCAATCAAAGGCAGGTTACCCTTGATAAGTTCTTTTAATTTTTCAATTAATTTTTTAGTTATTTTCTTTTTTCGTATCCTTTTTCTATTCCTTCACTTAATTCTTTTGCAAGTTCTTCTAATTTAACAAGTGCTTCTTCTGAATCACCGTAATTTTTAATAATATCTACAAACGCACTTCCAACAATTACTCCATCAGCGCCTTGCTCAATTAAACTTTCTGCATGACTTCCTTTTGAAATTCCAAATCCAACGCAGATTTTTCCTTTACAGGTTGTTCTTGCCCTCTTGATAAAATCAAATGTCATCTGTTCGAAGGTATCTCTTGCACCGGTTATTCCAAAGGTTGAAATAAGGTACAAAAATTCAGTGCTTGCTTCATCAGATATTTTTAAACGTTCTTCTGGAGTGTTTGGTGCTGCAAGAAATACCGTTCCCATTTCATGTTTTTTACAGATTTCTCGATATTCCGTTGCTTCTTGAAGTGGCAAATCAACAATAACAAGTCCATTTGCACCTGCTTCTTTTGCACTAATTACAAAGTTCTCGATTCCCCGGTTATATACAGGATTATAGTAAGTCATCAAAATTACAGGAGTATCTGACTCTTTTCTGAATTCTTTCAACACTTCAAAAGATTTTGCAATTTTAAATCCGTTTGAAAGTGCCCTTACATCTGCTGCCTGAATTGTTGGACCGTCTGCAACAGGGTCGCTGAATGGAATTCCAAGTTCGATTACTCCCGAATATTTATCGAGTGTTTTCATAAATTTCAATGTTGCATCGGGATTTGGGTCTCCCGAAACTAAAAAACTGACTAAAACTGGCTTACTCATTTACATCCCTCTTTTTTGCATGATGTCGATTACGGTGTTTAAATCCTTGTCGCCCCTTCCTGAAAGGTTTATGACCATTATTTCATCTTTATCCATGTTTCCTGCATTTTCAATCGCATAAGCTACCGCGTGTGATGATTCCAAAGCTGGAATTATACCTTCACTTCTTGTAAGTTCCATAAATGCGTTTAATGCCTGTTCATCGGTTGCTGATGCATATTCTGCCCGTTTCGATTCGTAAAGGTATGCGTGTTCTGGGCCGATTCCAGGGTAATCAAGTCCTGCTGAAATACTGTATGCTTCTTCAATCTGCCCATCTTCATCCTGTAAAAAGTATGAAAGCATTCCGTGAAGAACCCCTTTCTTTCCTTTTGAAATGGATGCTCCGTGAAGACTTGTGTTAAGTCCTTTTCCTGCAGCTTCGATTCCAACCATTCTAACGTCTTTATCTTGAATAAATGCATGGAATAAACCAAGCGCGTTGCTTCCACCACCAATACATGCAACTAAGTGGTCTGGAAGTCTTCCTTCCTGTTCCATGATTTGTTTTTTAACTTCTTTTCCAATTACTGACTGAAAATCCCTTACAATTGTTGGGAATGGGTGTGGCCCCATAACAGTTCCGATTAGATAGTGTGTATTTTCAAATGTTGCAGTCCAGTTTCTCATTGCTTCGTTTACCGCATCTTTTAAAACTTTTGAACCTGTATCGACAGGTGTAACTTTTGCTCCAAGAAGTTTCATTCTAAATACGTTTGGTTGCTGTCTTTCTGTATCGAGCCTTCCCATGAAAATTTCAGTTTCAAGTCCAAACAAAGCGCCTGCCATTGAAGTTCCAACACCGTGCTGTCCTGCACCTGTTTCTGCAATTATTCTTGTTTTACCCATTTTTTTAGCAAGTAATGCCTGACCAAGTGTATTGTTCGTTTTGTGAGCTCCACCGTGAAGTAAATCTTCTCTTTTTAAGTAGATTTTTGCACCGCCAAGCTTTTTGGTCAAATTTTCAGCATAGTAGAGCGGTGTTTCACGCCCTGCATAATTTTTTAAATAGTAAGAAAGTTCATTTTGAAAGTCTTCGTCGTCTTTCAATTCAAAATATGCTTCTTTGAGCTCGTCAATTGCAGGCATCAAAACTTCAGGGATAAACTGCCCACCAAATTCTCCAAAGTATCCTTCACACTTCATAATTTCACCGAGTTTACATTTTCACAAAATCTTTTTATCAATTCTTCATCCTTTGAATTATTATTCTCGACTCCGCTTGAAACGTCAACTCCAAACGGTTTTACAGTTTTTACAATTTTCAACACATTATCTGGATCAAGGCCACCTGCAAGAACGATATCAAACTTTTTTGCAATTATCTGACTTATCCTGTGGTCGTGAGTTTGTCCACATCCTTTTCCAGTATCCAATAAAATTCTATCAACTTCATAAGTTTCAATTTCTGAAATAATTTTTTCAGCATCACTTTCAGGTGATTTGCTTGTTTCAGGAACTTTAAACGATTTCATTATAAAACATCCGTACTCATTTTTTATGAAATCTATTGCTTTTTGGTCGATATCTGAATGCATCTGTAAATAATTTGTACCAGTCAATTCAATAATATTTTTCCATACTGAAACGTCAGACGTTGTTGAAACTGCAAATACTGGAATATTTGCTAAATTTACAAGATTTTTTGCTGTTTCAAGGCCAATTCTTCTTTTTGAAGAACATTCCAAAATTATCCCTGTAGCGTTGCCGTAATTTTCAACAATTTCGAGTTCTTCTGGAGTTTTTATTCCACAAATTTTTATGAACATGATTTTTCACTTAAATTTCCTTTTTTGAAGATTTATAATTTTTTGCAAAATTTACAAAATTTTCAATAATTTTTAGCCCTTCTTTTTCTTCAAATTCTGTTAATACACTTTCAGGATGGAATTGAACTCCTTCGATTGGCATATCATTGTGCCTTATTCCCATGACGGTTCCGTCTTCAGTTGTTGCAGTAACTGTGAAATTTTCTGGAACTTCTAAAACTGACAGAGAATGATATCTTCCGGCAGTGAATGGATTTTTCACATTTTTAAAGATTCCTTTTGAATCATGCGTTACAGAACTCGATTTTCCATGAACCGGAGGAATTCTTCCAACTTTTCCACCAAATATGTGTGCAATCGTCTGGTGGCCAAGACATACTCCAAGAACTGGTACATCCATAGTTTTTATAATTTCAGGACAGTTTTCGACGTCTCTTTTATTTTCTGGAGCCCCGGGACCAGGTGAAATAATTATTCCATCAGGATTTAATTTTTTCAACTCAGAAATTGAAATCGTGTTTGGAACAACTTTTACAGAATCATAAATCGATGCATAGTCTGCCAAATTCCATACAAACGAATCTTTATTATCTATTATCACTATCATTTCGAACACCTAATGCTTTCATCATTGCGGCCATTTTCCGCTCTGTTTCGTAGTATTCATTTTCAGGTATCGAGTCAGCAACAACTCCTCCGCCTGCCCTTACTCGACAAACGCTGTCAATTTCTGCCATTCTAATTCCGATTGCAAGGTCCGCATTGCCACTGTTTGAGAAATAACCGACAGCTCCGCCGTAAATTTTTCTTCTTGATTTTTCAACTTCGTCAATAATTTCCATTGCCCTAAATTTTGGAGCTCCGGTTAATGTTCCTGCCGGGAATGCAGCTTCTATTGCATCAAATATTGTTGAATTATCTTTTAATGTTCCAAGCACTTCACTTTCGATATGCTGAACATGGCTGTACCTTACAACATCAAAAAATCTTTCAAGTACAATGCTTCCAGATTTTGAAACTTTTCTAACATCGTTTCTTGCAAGGTCTACAAGCATCATGTGTTCTGCTCGCTCTTTTTCATCTTTTAAAAGTGCTTCTGCCAATTTTTGAGTTTCACTTTCAGTTTTTCCAATTGGGGCAGTTCCTGCAATCGGGTTTACTTTTAAGATATTGTTTTGAACTGAAGCCATTGTTTCTGGAGAAGCTCCAACAACGTCCTTGTCAAATTCAAGTAAAAACATGTAAGGGCTTGGATTTACGTTTCTAAGATTTCTGTAAAGTTGAAATGCAGAAAATTCATTTTTCAAGCGATATTCTCTTGAAGGAACAACCTGAAAAGCGTCTCCTGAATAAATGTATTCTTTAGTTTTTTCAACCATTTTTACATAATCATCGAGATCTGCGTCACACCCTAAAACTTCAATTCCACCATCTTCTTCTTCAATTTTAAAATTTTTTGCTTTTTCAACAGTTGTTTCAGCATTTCTTAATTCTTCAGGATTATTCGTTTCAGAATGATAGTAAAAATTATTTGTTTCGTGGTCGTAAACATACATGTGGTCGTAATATCCAAATACAGAAGGTTCCTCAA
Organism: Methanococcus mangrovi; assembly: GCF_054506835.1. Taxonomy (NCBI): domain Archaea; kingdom Methanobacteriati; phylum Methanobacteriota; class Methanococci; order Methanococcales; family Methanococcaceae; genus Methanococcus; species Methanococcus mangrovi. The sequence continues at coordinate 869,813 of NZ_CP197114.1, forward strand.
TTTTTCCGCCGATGTAGTTATGAATACAGTCATATGCAACGTATCCGACATATCCTCCGGTAAATCTGTCGCCTTTTTGAGTAATTTTAAAGTTTTCTTTTAATGCTTTGAATGGATTACTTTCTTTTGAAATTGTTTCGTTATCCATTTTGGTTTTATTCCCGATTCTGAGCATGTATTCGGGATTTGAAGAAATGTATGTGTATCTTGCATTAATTTGCCCTTTAGCCCTTGATTCAAGCATTACTGGATATTTTCCTTCTTCCCGTAAAACCCCGTAGAGTTTTAACGGGTTTACGTAATCCAACTTATACATTTCTTATCTCCTCGAGCTTTTTAAGGACTTTTCCTGAATCAATTGCATTTTTTGCAATTTCTACGCCATCTAAAAAGTCAGAAGCGATTTCTGATGCATAAAGTGCAGCTGCCGCATTCATAAGTATAAAATTCCTGTCTTCATTGATTTTTCCAGAAAATACATCGATTAATCTTTTTGCACTTTCGTCCGGGCTTTCACAAGGAATTATTTTTGCAAAGTCCAATCCAAAGTCTTTTGGCGTTACTTCGTAAGTGTCAAATTTTCCATCATATTCAGTTATCTTTGAAGCTCCATTTGGATTTAACTCATCAAGTCCATTACCATATACCACAAGTGCTTTTTTAACGCCGCCAACTTTTGATAACGCAATTGCTACTTTTTCAGAAAGTTCTGGGGAATTTACTCCGAGTATCTGGTATTTCGGGTTTGCAGGGTTTGCTAACGGCCCTAAAATGTTAAATATTGTTTTTATTTTCAATTCGTTTCTTACAGGCATTATCCTTTTAAGCGCAGGGTGGTATTTTGGAGCGAATAAAAATGCAAAATTCGTCTTATCCATTGAAACTTTCGCATCATTTGGAGTTTCTGGAATTTTACATCCCAAAGCTTCATAAACGTTTGCTGAACCGCTCTTTGAAGTAATTGAAACGTTTCCGTGTTTTGCAACTTTTGTAAAACATGAAAGAATTATCGAAACTGCGGTGCTCACGTTTATTGTTTTTGAGCCATCTCCACCAGTTCCGCAAGTGTCGGTAACTTCTCCAAGGTCAATTTTTACTGCATTATCCCTCATTGCTTTTGCGAATCCTGCAATTTCATCAGCAGTAACTCCTTTTGTCTGCAATGCTACCAAATAAGCTGCTATTCTCATTTCACTTTCATTCAAAAGCATATTGAATAATTCATATGATTCTTCAAATGATAAGTTTTCACGTTCAATTATTTTGTTTAACATTATTTTCCCTCAACAAAACTTTTTACGAACTCTTTTTGGTTTTCGGCTGTCATGAATGATGTTCCAATTAGTGCAGCATCTGCATATTTTAATGCAATTTTCAAATCGGTTAAATTAGCAATTCCACTTTCACTGACAAGAATCCTGTCTTTTGGAATTAAATCTGCAAGTTTTTCAGTTAATGAGACAGTTCCATCATCGAGTTCCAATTTTGAAATATCCCTGTTGTTTATTCCAATCATTGTTGTATTCGTATTTTTAGCAATTTCAATTTCTTTTGTGTTATGAACTTCAACAAGCGTATCAAGCCCGCATTCAAGTGCAAAATCTACAAATTCTGCTGTTTTTTCTTTCAACAATCTTGCAATTATCAAAACTGTGCTTCCCCCAGCACTTGCTGTTTTTTCGATTTCGTCTTTTGTTGTTAGAAAATCTTTTCTTAAAACCGGAAGTTCTGTGTTTTCGCAGATTTTTCTAAACATATCAAAGTTTCCGTTAAAATGCTGTTTGTCCGTAATATATGAAATTCCAACTGCTCCAGCTTCTTCATATATTCTTAAAATATCCATTTCAGATCTTCCTTTCAACAAATCGCCATATTTTGGAGAATGAACTTTGATTTCTGCAATTATTGGATTTTTGTTGAAATTTTTTATGGCATTTGCCTGTTTTTTAAAATTTATGGTCATGATTGTCCCCTAAAATTTAAACTTTGATTAAATTGATGAACCGTGTAGTCGATACTTAGAATTTTTATATTAATCCGTATTGTTAGATATATTGATATTAACTATACTGATATCTTTAAATTCTTGATAACAACTGCAAAATACTAATTAAACAGACTATAGCGTCCACTAACAAATTACACAGTGATTACTGCCACCACTGGAATAAAACAACACTTTCAAATGAACTTAATTTACAGAATGATTCGACTTTTATTTCCGACTGTTCCAACCGATACGTCATTTTTTACCACCATTATAGATTATATATTATAATATCTTTTAGAAAGATTATAATATATATATCTTCCCATTAACCAATGTTGCAAAAGGCTTTCCTTTGACAGTTTTTCCTTCAAACGGAGTAAATTTAGCCTTTGATTTAAAATCTTTAGCAGATATGTTGTATTCTTTGTCCATATCGACAACAGTCATATTCGCACTATTTCCAACTTCAATTTTATTATTTATCTTGAAAATTTCTGAAGGATTTTTTGATAAAACTCTGTATGCATCAAAAATTGAAATTTTTCCTTCATTTACTAAATTCATTATCAATGGAACAAGTGTTTCGATTCCAGGAATTCCTGAAGGGCAGTTTTCGACCACATTTAATTTTTCATCAATTAAATGGGGTGCGTGGTCAGTTGCAACAACATCAACAGTTCCATCGATAATTCCATTTAATAGCGCCTGATTATCTTCTTTTTCTCTTAATGGGGGGTTAAATTTTCCACATCCTTTCAAATCTTCGGCCATTTTTGAATTTAAGAATAGGTGGTGGGGAGACACTTCAACAGTAACTTTTACATTTTTAAAAGTTTTTTTGGCATTTTTTATTAAATCAAGTGCTTCTTTAACGGAAATATGGCAAAAATGAACGTGAGGTTTATTTTTACTTTCTTTATCGATTTTTTCTAAAATTTCCAAAACTTTTATAACTGCTTCGATCTCGCTTTCTCGACATCTAATTTTACAGTGATTTTCGAAACTATTTAATTCGTATTTTTTGGAATTTTCTGAAATTATATTTTTGTGTTCTGCGTGAATTGCAAAAATCTTATTTTGGTCAAGAATTTCTCTTAATTTTGAGTAATCGCTTATAAAAAGGTCGCCAACTGACTTTACCATGAATATTTTATAAAATTTCGCTTCTTCAACATTTTCTAAATAGTTGTTTTCAGTAACCCCATAAGCGTAATACAGGTTTATCTTGCTTTTTTCATTTCCTTCTTTCATTTTTTTGTAAAATATTTCTTTTGTAGTCACAGGAGGCGTGTTATTTGGCATATCTATTGCATAAACGATTCCCCCGGCAATTGCAGCTTCACTTCCCGACACAAAATCTTCCTTTTCGGGATTTCCCCAACGAAAATGAACGTGTGCGTCAATCAACCCTGGAAAAACATAATTTCCTTTTAAATCAATTATTTCACCAGAATAATCAATATTTTTTTCGATTTTCTGAATAATCCCATCTTCAATTAAAATATCAGATTCGGTTATTTTATCGTCTGACACGATTTTTCCATTTTTTAAAAGTACCATTTTTCCCACAACACACGATTTTTAGTCTTTCAAGTTTTTTATGAGGTTTTCCATATCATCTGGCAGTTTTGATATAACTTCTATTTTTTCTTTTGTGATTGGATGAATAAATCTTAAAATATACGAATGAAGAGCTTGCCTGTCAATTAAATTAGAATTTCCCCCATAAAGGGTATCTCCAATTATATAATTTCCAGTGCTTGATAAATGAACTCGTATCTGGTGAGTTCTACCAGTAAGTAAGTTTATTTCAAGAACTGATGCATTTTTGAGTTCTTCGATTACTTTGTATTTAGTTTTAGAAATTTTTCCAAAATTAGATAACTCTCTTTTTATGCCATCATCATTTAAATCGATTGAATCTTCAATAATTCCTTCCTTTAAATCCAGATGGCCGTTTACTACCGCGATATATATTTTTTCTAAAATTCCTTCATCCATCTGTTTTGCAAGCTGTTGATGAGAATAAGAATTTTTTGCAACGATTAAAAGTCCGGTAGTATCCATATCAAGACGGTTTGCAAATCTTATTTTGTAGTTTTGATTATTTATTTTCTGGTGATTTGAAATTGCATTTGCAAGTGTTTTTGATAATACATTTTTAGTAGGGTGGACAACCATGTTTTTTGGTTTATTGACAATTAATAAATCGTCATCTTCGTAAATTACGTTTAAGGGCAAATTTTCAGGAGTAATATTGTTGATTCCACAATCAATTTCAACAGAAACGGTTTCGCTTTCTTTTAATTTTGATTTTAAGGAAATATTTTTAGAATTTACAAAAATTTTCTTTTCTTTATCATATTTATTTATCATTTTATTGGAAAGTTCAAAATCGTCCTTTAAAACATCGATTAACTTGTTTCCAGCAATTTTTGAATCAATTGTTAGTTTTAAAATCTTTTTTTGACTTTCCATTTGGAATCCCTTTTCTTTAAATTTTGTTTATCATCTTTAAACTAATTATAAATTTGTTATAAAAACTCGTAAATTTTAAAAATAAATAAAAATCTAAAAAAGTTGTAAATTTATTTATGAGTTAGGTAGCAGGTATACTTATTGTCTACTTTTTCGTCAATTCTTACAAATCCAAATCTTTCAAACTGGACAAAATCATCTTCTTTTACAACTGCAAAGTCTTTTTCTGCAAATCCTTCAATATTTTCTGCATTTTCGTCGATAACAGTTACAGGAATGCTGTCTTTTACAGGTATCCAGTGAATAATACTTGCTTTGTTGCTTTTTGCAACTGCAAGATCATCACTGTCGTATTTTGCATAAATAATATCATTTTCTACTCTTTCAACAACAATATTGAATAATTCCATTAACCGGTACATTTTTCCAGCTTCAAGATCATCTGAAACGTATATTTCGCCATCAAATAATAATTCCCTATTTCCAAGTTCACTTCTGTCAGGGTGCATTCTAAGATTAATTTTTCTATTCTCCGCACCAGAAATTACTACTTTTTTAGGACTTTCTACAAAGAAGAATCTTCTCGCATCTTTATCGATTATGTCTTTGTTTGCAGCATAGAGGTTTTCCCACGCAAATCTAACATCCGCCTGTTTTATTCCAATTTCAACCATTAATTTATAGAGTGCTTCTGGCCTTATTCCTCTTTTCTGAAGTGCCCTCAATGTTCCAAGTCTTGCATCATCCCAACCGGAGTATTCGCCGCTTAAAATTCCTGCATGCATTTTTGAAGTACTTAAAACTGGCCCTTCTATTTTTAAAATTCCGTAGTGAATATATTCTGGAATTTCCCATCCGAAATAGTTGTAAATATATTCCTGTTTTTCGGTGTTTACAATGTGGTCTTTTCCCCTTAAAACGTGAGTCATACCGAGTAAATGGTCATCAACAGTTACTGAAAGATTCATTAATGGATATACATGATATTTCGTTCCGTTTTTTGGGTGAGGGGTTCTTTCAATTCTAAATATTGGAAAATCTCTGATTGATGGGTTTTTGTGTGCAATATCTGTTTTTAATCGTACTGCAACATTTTCAATGTCTCCTGAAAGCATTTTTTCCCATAATGCAATATTTTCTTCTGGAGTTGTGTCCCTACACTTACAAGGGATTCCCTGTTCCCTTAAATTTCTAAATTCTTCAGCATCACAGTCACAGACATAAGCGTGTCCCATTTCAATTAATTTTCTACCGTATTCGTAGTAAATTTCAAGCCTTTCTGATTGTACGATTACTTCGTCAACTTTTACTCCAAGCCATTTTAAATCTTCCTGAATCATTTCGTAAGCTTCTGGAAGAACTCTTTTAGCATCAGTATCTTCAAGCCTTAAAACAAGTTTTCCGTTGTATTTTTTTGTGAAAAAGTCGTTTAATACAGATGCTCTTGCATGTCCAATATGGAGAGGTCCTGAAGGATTTGGTGCAAATCTCATTACCACATTTCCTTTAACGTTTTTCAATTCAATTTCCTTTCTTTTTCGTTCCGTTTTTTGACCAAGCCCTTCTGGAGCAAGTTCGTCTAATTTTGCCTGCTGTTCTTCAAGAGACATTGTTTCAATTTCTTTTAAAACTTCTGAAATAACTTCGTTTACTTCTTTAACTTTGCTTCTTAAATCGGGGTTTTCTCCAAGTATTTTACCCATTGCAGCTTTTGGATTTGGTTTTCCTTTGAATTTAATCGAATTTTCAAGTAAATATGCCATTACAGTATCTTTCATAATTATCACTGTTTCTAAATCCTTTCAAATTGTTCTCTTAAATGTAATGCCGTCTCGCTTAAAAAGCTTATCGATTATAAAAATTAAAAATAAATCTAAAATAAAATCTAAAAATAATATCGTTTAAAAAATAAAAAAAGATATTTCAAAATAAAAACTATTCAAAGATAATCCCAACAGGGCAGTGGTCTGAGCCCATTATTTCGGGCATTATAAATGCATCTTTTAAGTTACCCATTAAACTTTCAGAAATACAGAAGTAATCAATTCTCCAGCCTATATTTTTTGCTCTTGCATTGAACCTGTAGCTCCACCACGAATAATTATCGGGTTCTTTATTAAATTCCCTAAATGTATCTAAAAATCCAGAATTTACAATATTATCAAACCCGTTTCTCTCTTCAGTGGTAAAACCTGCATTTTTTACATTAGTTTTTGGATTTTTTAAATCGATTTCTTTGTGTGCAACATTTAAGTCTCCACAAAATATTACGGGTTTTTTATTTTCGAGTATTTTTAAGTAATTTAAAAAGTCCTGATCCCATTTTTGCCGGTAGTCTAATCTTGTAAGGCCCCTTTGGGAATTTGGAGTATAAACATTTATTAAATAATATTCATCAAATTCAAGAGTAATTACTCTACCTTCACCATCATGTTCACTATTTTTTATTCCATAAATAACTTCATTTGGCTTTATTTTTGTAAAAATTGCAGTTCCAGAATAACCTTTCCTTTCTGCATAGTTCCAGTACTGAAAATACCTTTCAAGCCCAAGCTGAACCTGTCCGCTTTGCACTTTTGTCTCCTGTATGCACATGACATCTGGACTTTCACGTTTTAAAAAATCCATGAAGCCATTTTTCAAACATGCACGAATACCATTTACATTCCACGATAACATTTTCATAACAAATATTTTATGCTAAAAAACTATAAAATAGCATAATATCTTCAAAATTACAATCAAACTAAATCGCAACTAAATGGATAATGTATTTACATAAATTCTATTTTTTAGAATATTACAAAACTTCATTTTTAATCGATTCAAAACATTTGAAATTGGTTTGAGCGGATAATTTAAATATTGGTCTTTTGATATACTTTGACAATTTGAATTTTATATTATCATAGAGTTTAAAAACGAGAATACCATATTATATGGAAAACGTATCCTAAGGTGGAATTTTGAAAAGAGAGGATATAAAAAAGGTAATGATTTTGGGTTCGGGCCCCATTGTTATCGGACAAGCAGCGGAGTTTGACTTTTCTGGCTCACAAGCTTGTAAATCTTTAAAGGAAGAGGGTATTTATACAATTTTAGTAAATTCAAACCCTGCAACCATTCAAACCGATACAAATATTGCGGACAAGGTCTATTTGGAACCATTGACCCCAAAAATATTGGAAAAAATTATTGAAAAAGAACAGCCTGATGCAATTCTCCCAACAATGGGTGGTCAGACCGGTTTAAATCTTGCAATGGAGCTTTCAAAACGCGGAATCTTGGAAAAACACGGCGTTGAACTTTTGGGTTCAACTGAAAGCGTAATTGAAACTTCAGAAGATAGAGATTTATTCAATAAAGCAATGGAAGAAATTAACCAGCCTATCGCAAAATCTGCAGCTGTTCATAGTGTTGAAGAAGCAATTAAAGCTACTGAAGAACTTGGATACCCTGCAATTGTGAGACCTGCATTCACCCTTGGAGGAACGGGCGGTGGAATTGCAACTAACGAAGAAGAATTAATTGAAATTACGAAAAAAGGATTAAAATACTCAATGATCAGACAGGTTTTAATCGACCAGAGCCTTTTAGGATGGAAAGAATACGAATACGAGGTAATGAGAGATAAAAAAGATACATGTATTGTAGTATGTAACATGGAAAATATCGATCCAATGGGTATACACACTGGAGAGAGTATCGTAACCGCACCTTCTCAGACATTAAGCGATGAATTCCACCAAAAATTAAGAGATGCTTCATTACAAATTATCAGACACTTGAAAATCGAAGGTGGCTGTAACGTTCAGTTTGCAGTAAACCCTGAAATGACTGATTACGTGGTAATTGAAGTAAACCCGAGAGTTTCAAGAAGCTCTGCACTTGCAAGTAAAGCAACAGGATACCCGATTGCAAAAATCGCTGCAAAAATTGCAATTGGAAGGAATCTTGATGAAATACAAAATGACGTTACAAAAGAAACCCCTGCAAGTTTTGAACCAACAATCGACTACGTTGTTGTAAAAATTCCAAGATGGCCGTTTGATAAATTCAAAACTGTTGACAAACGACTTGGAACTTCCATGAAATCTACCGGAGAAATCATGGCAATTGGAAGGAATCTCGAAGAAGCTCTCCAAAAAGCAGTTAGAAGTTTAGATATCGGAAGATTTGGGATAATTGCGGATGGAAAAGACAAAGAATACTCAAATTCTGAAATTGTTGAAATTTTAGAACATGCTACAGATGAAAGACTCTTTGTAATTGCTTATGCACTCGATAAGGGATGGAGTGTTGATGGAATTTGTGAAAGAACAGGAATAAATCCATTTTTCATTGAAAAAATCAAAAAAATTATCGACTGTAAAAAAGAACTCGAAGTAATCTCAAGACTTCCAGTAGATGACGAAAAATTAAAAGAAATCCTCTTAAAAGCAAAATCATTAGGATTTTCGGATGTTCAAGTCTCAAAAATATTTTCAAAAACTGAAAATGAAATAAGAGAACTTAGAAAAAGACTCGAAGTAATCCCTGTTTACAAGATGGTAGACACATGTGCAGCAGAATTTGAAGCTAAAACACCATATTACTACTCTGCATACGAAAGATACTTTGATAAAGAACAGAACGAAAGCGTATCCTCAGATAGGAAAAAAGTAATAATTTTAGGTTCAGGCCCTATCAGAATAGGCCAAGGTGTTGAATTTGATTATTCAACAGTTCACGCAATTTTCGCACTAAAAGAACTTGGAATCGAAGCAATAATTGTAAACAACAACCCTGAAACCGTAAGTACTGACTACGATACTTCGGACAAATTATACTTCGAACCTTTAGTTTACGAAGAAATAATGAATATAATTGAAAATGAAAATAAAAATGGGCAGTTACTTGGAGTTATAGTCCAATTTGGTGGACAGACTGCAATTAACCTTGCAATGAAACTCTACAATTCTGGAGTGAATATTTTAGGAACTTCCCCACAATCAATCGACCTTGCAGAAGATAGGGACCAGTTCATACACGTGCTTGAAAAATTAAAAATACCTCAGGCAGACGGCGCAACAGCATTTAGTGAAGAACAGGCTCTTAAAGTTGTTGAAAAAATCGGATATCCTGCACTTGTTAGACCTTCATACGTTTTAGGTGGACGTGCAATGCAGATAGTCTACAACACCGAAGATTTAAAAGACTATATGAGAGAAGCAGTTAAAGTTTCGTCAGATCACCCGATTTTAATCGATAGATTTTTAGAAGAAGCTGTTGAAATTGATGTTGATGCAGTATGCGATGGAGAAAGCGTATTCATTGGCGCAATCATGGAACACATTGAAGAAGCTGGAATCCACAGTGGAGATAGTGCTTGTGTAATTCCCCCTCAAACTCTCTCAAAAGAAGTAATTGAAAAAATTGCAGAACATACAACCAAACTTGCACTCGAACTTGGAGTAATTGGTTTATTAAACATCCAGTACGCTGTAAAAGACGGTATCGTGTATATTATTGAAGCAAACCCGAGAGCCTCAAGAACAATTCCGTATGTAAGTAAATCAGTTGGTGTGCCGCTTGCAAAAATTGCAACAAATGCGATAATGGGCAAAAAATTAAAAGAAATGGGATACTCAGGACTTGCGAAGGCAAAATACGTGAGTGTAAAAGAAGCAGTATTTCCATTCTTAAAACTTCCAGGAGTAGACCCTGTATTGAGCCCAGAAATGAAGTCAACGGGTGAAGCAATCGGAATTGACCAAGACTTTGGAAAGGCATTTTACAAGTCCCAGCTTTCTGCAAACATGGAACTTCCAACTTCCGGAACTGTATTTATCAGTGTAAGAAACAGAGATAAAGACAACATTACAAAAATCGCCAAAAAATACCACGATTTAGGCTTTGAAATCGTTGCTACAAGAGGAACTGCAAGAGAACTCCGATTATTTGACATTCCCGTAAGAGAAGTCAGTAAAATTTCAGAAAGCATGCAAAACAGCGTTCTTGATTTAATGCAGAAAGGAGAGATTGATTTATTAATAAACACTTCTTCAGGCGATAAAGCTAAAACTGACGGATACTACATCAGAAGGGCTGCAGTTGAATTGAACATTCCGTGCATGACCACATTGCAAGGAGCATACGCTGCAATTAAAGCTATTGAAGCAATTAAATCTGGAGAACTTGGAGTTTATTCATTGAATGAACTTGAAAATTAATTTAAAACCTAATTATTTTATTTTAAATTTTTTATTAGTTTATTTTCTTATTTTGAGGAGATATTATGTCAATGACTGATTATTTAAAAAATATCCGTGAAAAACATCTTAAAAAACGAAAAGAAAGAAATCCAGACTATCCAATTGCAGTGTGGATTCAAGACGATGTTTTTCGTGATAAAACATATGGAAAAAGTTTTACAATAATTTTAAGAACAAAAGGCTGTAAATGGGCATATGAAAGCGGCGGCTGTACGATGTGTAGCTACCTAATGGATGCATCTCCATCGGAAATTACTTCAGAAAACCTGAAAAACCAGTTCGATTATTCAGTTGAGAAGTATAAAGACCAACTCAATAAAAACAGGTCAATAAAACTTTTCACGTCAGGCAGTTTTTTGGATACCTTTGAAATCCCAATTGAAACGAGAGAATACATATTTAAAAGAATCGAAGAAATGGGTGCAAAAGAAGTTGCAATTGAATCGAGAGCTGAATTTGTAACCCCTGAAAACATGGAATCGATAAAAAACATTCTTTCCTGCAATATTGAAATTGGTGTGGGAATCGAAAGTTTAAATGAAAAAATAAGAAATGTCGCAATCCATAAAGGTGTTCCAACAAAAGCAATTGAAAATGCGTTTTCTGTTGCAAAAAAATACGATGTTGGTATAAAATCATATATTTTGATAAAACCGCCATTTATTTCTGAAAAAGAAGCAATTAGTGACGCGATAGATACTGCGAACAAATGTATTGAAATGGGCTGCAGCAGAATTTCTTTCTGTCCTGCATCAATTCATAAAGGAACGTTAATTGAAACTCTCTGGAAAAAAAATCAGTACAGGCCGCCATTTTTATGGAGTATTTTAGAAATTTTAAAAGAAGTAAAGTCTAAAAACCCTGATGCACTTGTAATGTGCGACACTGCTGGAGTTTCTTCGAAAAGAGGTGCCCACAATGCTATTGATTGCACCTGTAACGATAAAATAAAAGACATTTTCAACGAATTTACCATCACTCAAAAAATTGAAAAATTAGATCTCGACTGTGAGTGTAAAAAACAGTGGATTGAGTATATGGAATACGAACAGAAAAATATCGTGCCACTTGGCGATGAAAAATTAATTTAATTTATTTTTTTTAAATATACTTTTGTGTTATTTTCCCATTTTTGATTTACTGTTTATAATAGGTTTAAATAATTTAAATTCTATATAATTCTAAAGATAATATAAGAGGTCTTATTATGATACCAAAAGGAACCATTAAAAGAATTATGAAAGAAAATACCGACATGAACGTATCAGCTGAATCCGTTGCTGCATTGGTTGAAATTTTACAGGAAATGGTCGTAACAACCACAAAAATTGCTGAAGAAAATGCTGAAAAAGATAAAAGAAAAACATTAAAAGCAAGAGACATCGAACAGTGCGATGCTGAAAGATTGAGGAAAAAAGTAGTTGAAGTTTCAGAAAGAACTGAAAAAGTCAACATGCTTACAAACGAAATCTTAAACGTTATTGCAAATGAACTTGAAAGATATTAATAGTTCTTTTAACCCCTAAAAAAAATCGGAATTTATGTTTAACATACAAATTTAACTTAAATATTTAATTCCATGAATATCTAAATACTCTTCTTAACCCGTTAAAACGGAGAATTGTACTGCTTTTTTAAAATCATATCGGAAACCATATAAAATCTCAAAATCATAATAAATACCATGGACTCGAAAAGGGGTGAAGGTCTTGAAAGAGCAAGTAATTGACATAGCCACAAAAGACGTTGTCACGGTAAATCCAGATACACCAATATCAAAAGCTGTTGGTGTAATGGAAAATAAAAAGTTCCATAATTTAATCGTCGAGAAAGATAAAGAAATCTATCTCGTGACAATGCATGATTTGCTACTTGGAAACTCTGTACACCAGCAGGTTGAAGACTTGATGTTTAAGCCATTCTGCGTAAGAATGAATACACAAGTAATTGATGCCGCTTTTGAAATGATTAACAGTGGTCAAAGAGTAGCTCCAGTTATAAATGAAAATGACGAACTAATTGGGATAATTACTGATTACGACGTCATGAAGTGCGCATCAAAGTCAGAGCTTTTGAAAGACGTTAAAATCGATAAAATAATGACGAAAAGCCCCGTCACGATTGATATCGATGAAAGTATCGGTAAAGCAAGAAGTTTGATGATGAAATACAACATCGGAAGACTGATAGTACTCGATACGGCAGGAAAACCAATTGGAATGGTTACGGAAGACGACATAGTTAAAAAAGTCTTCAAACCAAAAACCAAAATGACAGTTGGAGAACTTACTGGCGACAAAGTACCAAGAATGGCACAGCCTGTATCGATGATAGTAAATAAACCACTTATCACAGCAAATATCGATGATTCAGTTGCTGATGTAGCAGAAATACTCGAACAACAAGATATTAGGGGAATTCCAATATTTAAAAACGATATATTAAGAGGTATCGTTACAAGACTTGACATTTTAAAATACATAAGAGATTTAAGAGCTGAATCAATGGTTGAAGTTGAAATTCAAGGTGATTTCGACGAAGATCAGAGAGAACTTGCAGAAAGGATATTATTTAACGAAATTAAAAAAATTGCCATTTACTCGAAAAAAATCCACTGGATTAAATTAGCTGTTAAAAAAGAAAGAGATAAAGGTGGAGTTCCAAATTACAGTGTAAAAACCTACGTAAAAACTCCAAGAAAACTTTACGTTGCAGAAGGAAAACCAAAACTTTCATCAACTAAAAGAATAGACTGGGATGGCGAAGAAATGGAATTAATCGCCGAAAAACAGAGATGGGACTTCATAGAAGTATTAAAAGACGCGCTTGATTCTGTAAAAAAACAGATGAGTATTGATAGAGAAAAAAGACAATCTAAAGCATTAAACAGTGGCAAAAAAGAAATAATTGCCGAAGAATTTTCTGAAACTCTTACTGAAAACGAGGAGTAAATTCTCTTTTTTTTATTTTTAATTAAAAAAAATTTAAGTTTTTTAAAAGTTTACTTCATCTTCAACAAATGTTTTGTGAAGCGTTTTTAAACATGATTCGAGCTTATCTTCGTTGATTACAAATGAGATGTTTGTCTCAGATGAACCTTGTGCAATCATTTTTATGTTTGCGCCGCTTTCTGCAACTGCATCAAACAATTTTCCTGCAATTCCTTTTGCACCTTTCATTCCTGAACCAACTACTGAAACTACACAGACGTCTTTGTCAAATGTTATATCTTTTATAAGGTGACATTCTCCAAACTCTGACCTTAATTCCCTGACACACTTTTTAGCTTCAAGTTCGCCGTCATAAATTACTATCGAGATATTTGTCTCAGATGAACCTTGTGTAATCAAAATCACGTTTGCATTTGATTTTCCAAGTACATTGAAGATTCTTGCAGCAGTTCCGCTCACTCCAACCATTCCGCCACCAAATATGTTAATTAAAATTACATCTTTGATAGTAGTAATTGCTTTTATAACACCGTTACTCGTTTCCGAAGAATCTGTAATTAATGTTCCATCATTTTCTGGTTCAAACGTGTTTTTAATTCTAAGCGGTATTTTTTTCTCCATTACTGGCTCCATTGTTCTTGGGTGGAGAACTTTCGCACCAAAGTATGCAAGTTCCATTGCTTCGATGTATGACATCTTTGGAATCTGTTTTACATTTTTAACCATTCTTGGGTCTGCTGACAAAACACCACTAACATCGGTCCAGATTTCAACCATATCTGCCATTAATCCAAGACCAACCAAAGCTGCTGAATAGTCGCTTCCACCCCTTCCAAGGGTTGTAATGTGGCCTTCTTCAGTTCCAGCAACAAAACCAGTGACTACAGGAATAAATCTATCTTTTAATAAAGGTTCGATTTTTTCAGCAACTTCAAGTCTTAACACTTTTGCACAGGTGAATGTATCATCAGTAATAATTCCTGCGTCTCTTCCTGCAAGGTAAAGGGAGTGTTTTCCCATATCTCTTATTGCACCGCTTAAAATCGGAGCTGAAAGCCTTTCACCAAATGAAAGAATAAAGTCTTTTGATTTTGGAGTAAGTTCTCCAAGGTATGAAACCCCAACAAGGACCTTTTCTAACTCATTTATTGAACTTTCTATCGTTTTTGAAACTTCCGACCGTATTTCACTATTCTCAATTGCCTGTTCTATTGCAATTTCGTGTTTTCGTCTTAAATCTTCGATAAAATTGTTTATTTTTGCAATGTCCCTTACATCAAGCGCCTGAGCAGAGATTTCTACAAGCGAATTTGTAACTTGTGTCATTGCAGAGGTTACAACTACGACATCTTTATCTTCATTTGTCTTGTTTACGACGATTTTCGCAACATTCCTTATCCTTTCGCCATTACCAACCGAGGTTCCACCAAATTTCATCACTGTAACCAAACAACACCACCTTTTAAATAATAAATTATAATATATTGACTTATAGTCCATACTTCAAATTATGGTTTATCAATTAATCAATGAAATATTATTTAAACTTATCATTTGAATTTGGCTAATGCTAAAACTAATGGTGCGGGAGGATAAAATGGTTAATATATTCGATACTACATTGAGAGACGGGGAACAAACTCCGGGAGTCTCGCTATCTCCGAGTGAAAAACTCGAATTAGCAATAAAACTCGATGAACTTGGTGTAAATATTATCGAGGCAGGAAGTGCAATAACTTCAAAAGGAGAAAGGGAAGCAATAAAACTTGTTGCAAGCCAGAATTTAAATGCGGAAATATCTTCTTTTGTTAGGGCCCTTCCAGTAGACATTGATGCTGCACTTTCATGTAATGTAGATAGTGTCCACCTTGTTGTTCCAACCTCAGACATCCACATGACATACAAACTTAGAAAAAGCCGTGAAGAAAACTTAAAAGATGCCCTGTATGCTGTAGAATACGCTAAAGACCACGGATTAATTGTAGAACTCTCAGCAGAAGATGCAACAAGAAGTGATGTTGAATTTTTAAAAGAACTCTTCAAAAAAGGGGAAGAATTAAAAGCTGACAGAATCTGTTTATGTGATACAGTTGGTATTTTAACGCCCGTAAAATCAATGGAACTTATAACTACGATGAAAAACGAGATAAAAATTCCAATTTCAATCCACTGCCACAACGATTTTGGAATGGCCACTGCAAACACGATTTCTGCAATAAGTGCGGGTGCAGACCAGTGCCACGTTACAATTAACGGTATCGGTGAAAGAGCAGGAAACGCGTCACTTGAAGAAGTAGTCATGGGTTTAAAATCTCTCTACAACATTGAAACAAACATTGACGCTGAAAAACTTTACAAAATTTCGAGAATTGTTTCAAAATACATGAAAATTTCAGTTCCTGCAAATAAAGCACTTGTTGGTGACAATGCATTCGCCCATGAAGCAGGAATCCACGTGGATGGCCTCATGAAAAGTACCGAAACTTATGAACCGATTCATCCAGAAGCAGTTGGAAACAGAAGAAAAATTATACTTGGAAAACATAGCGGAAAAGCTGCTTTAAAATATAAACTTGAATTAATGCATATAGGATTAAGCCACGAAGAATTTGAAGAAGTCTACTCAAAAATTAAAGCATTTGGCGACCTTGGAAAATACATCAGCGATGTAGATTTAAAAACCATTATAAATCAGGTTCGGGGAGTTGAACTTGAAAGAAAAGTAATTCTCGAAGAAATTACGGTAATGTCTGGAAACAAGGTGTCCCCTCTTGCATCCATAAACTTGAAATTTGCAAACGACTGCAATATCAAAGACAACATTCGAGAAGCTGCATACGGTCTTGGTCCAGTTGATGCTGCAATAAATGCAGTTAAAAAAGCACTCACAGGAGTTGCTGACATTGAACTTGAAGATTACAGTGTTCGTGCAATGACGGGAGGTACTGACGCCTTAATCGAAGTAGTAGTTCATTTAAGAAAAGGAAATGAAGTTGTAGAAGTCAAAAAAGCGCATGGAGACGTTGTCATGGCCTCAGTTGAAGCTATGATGGATGGAATCAATTTATTAATTTAAAATAAAACTTACTTTTTTAAATTTTTTTATAAAAATTAAATATATTTTAAAATTAAAGTTCATTTTTTAATTTAAAAAATTAAAAGTAAATAAGCAAATGCTAAAAAATAATTAATTTTCCCCATTTTCAACAATTCTTCTAACCTTATGGATTGCATAAACCGTTGCTACAATTATTGGCCCAATGGCAAGTCCAGGTATTCCAAATACTAACGGCCCAATTAAAAATGCAATTAAAACAAGCGCAGGATGCAAATCTCCATCTTTTGAAATTACACGCGGTCTTATTGCAAAATCTGGTGCTAATGAGAGGAATATGATTCCAAAAAGCCCCAAAAGTATTCCTTTAACAATTTCTCCGGTCAACAGGTAGTATATCGTAAGGGGAACATATATTGTCCAGCCACCGACAACCGGCAAAATATTTAGTATTCCTGAGAGTGCACCAAGCGTAATAGGGTTTGGAATTCCAATAAGCCAGTACCCGATTATCGAGATAAATCCAACGATTACTGATGTAACGGCATTTCCGATAAACAATGTTTTTAATGCTTTGTGTATTTCATTCACAAAGATATTTGCATTTGCTTTTTTCTCTTTTGGAACGTAAAGCATGAAACTATCTTTTAATTTATCCCCATCTTTTAAAAAGTAAAATGTCATGAAGGACAAAAACAGGAGTTTCATTAATACTGAAGGTATTGCGGAAATTTGCGTTGCTAAGCTATCAAGCAATGGCTTTGAAACACTCCAAATATCCGAAACCGGTTTTGAAACTTCTGGGCCATCCACCCTCAAGTAACCCATATCATTTAAAATTGGAGTAACTTTTGAAATAACAGATTCAATATCTACTGAAAGCAGAAATGTTATAACATCCTCTGCAACTAAGATAACCAAAAGTAACGATGGAATCACGATTCCAAGAAGACAGACTATTGCACCATAACTTCTACCTAATTTTGGTTTTAAAACGTCATAAAGGGGTTTTGTCATGTATGCAACTGCAACTGCAAGAGCAATAATCCCGATAAATGGCCATAACATGTAAGTTAGTGCAAAAAATGAAAATATCATAAATCCTCTGGCTAATATATCGTATTCTTTATTGTTCAAGATTACCAGTCCTCAAAAAAATTTCAAAATACTTGTTAATATTCAATTAGTCTACAATTAAATAAACCTAATTGATAAAACATTTAAAAATGAAAAAATAGGAAATTTAAAAAAATTTAAAAAAGATTATTCACTTACTTCTTTCCCTTTTTTTCTTTTAAGGTATATGTAGTATCCTAAACCACCGACAAGCAGCAATACCACTAAATAAACTACTGTTGGGTTGCTTCCACCTTCAACATTCACGCGAATAGTTTTTTGTGAAATATATACGTTATCGTCCCCTTCCTCAGAGTCTCCAACGTTTCTAACTTCTACGGTAATTAAATACTCTTTATCTGCTGCGTCAGAATCTACATCAATTATTAACTGCCCTTCACCAGTTTCGTTGATGTCAAGTGTTCCAATCGAATCTGTTTTTTGGGTGTAGTCAAATGGTTGAGCAGTGTTTTTAATTGCTGTTATTTTTACACTTTCAGCTTTTTCTGAACCGGTATTTTGAAGATTTAATGTAATCGTGTTTTCTTTTCCTGCTTTTAGCGTGTAGGTTTCAGGAAGTATTTCGAGTACAGGTTTTGGTTTAATGTATAAATCAATATACTCGATTTCAGTGTGTTCTTCATCAAATACGTCCATGTAGGTAATATTTAATGGAATTGAATAGTGTTTTGCTTCTGCATCTTTGTCTACATCGATATAGAATGTTGCAGTTTTTGTGTCACCCGAAGTTAAAATTCCAAGGTTTTTGAAGTTTGAATTACTCCATGAGTCTTTAAATGGGTATTCTGAGAGTAAATCAATTTCAACGTTTTTAGCTTCACCATGTCCATTGTTTGTTATATCAACGTCAATTTTTACGTAATTTTCTTGAGCTTTTATTTCAGTTGGGTCTGTTATTACATTTGAAATTCCCAAATTAATGTCCCCTTCAACAATGAAGCCGATATTTATTACTTCTGAGTTTTCGGTTCCGTCTTCATCAATCCATGATAATGTTGCAGGAATTAAGTAAGAACCTTCAGTTGTATCTTCACTTGCGTGTAAATTAATCGAAAGTAATTTTGCAACATCAGGGCCTAAACTTCCAATATATAATTTGGTTGTATCTACTGGGTTTATAAGACTGTTTGAGCCTATTGTTAAGGTTGCCTGCTTTGCAGTTCCAGTTCCTTTGTTAATTACTTTAATCTGAACATCTTCAGTTTTTGCAGGGGTTAATGTAACTCCATCTGAAGTAATTTCAAAGTTTGCAAGACCATATACTGGTACGTAGTAAACTTTTGTGTATGATTTTGAGATAACTTCTCTTTCGTCTCCATTGTATTCGACAATGTCATAAGAAACAGTTACATCGAGCCTGTAGTCTCTTGACGATGCATCGTCATTTATGTGTAATTTAAAGTATGCGTTGTCACTTTCCCCTTCATTCAAGTGCGAAATTTCATAAACCCCTTTTGTCGGGTTTATTTGTTTTACTTCAAAGGGATAATTTGACTCTACGCTGATCCTTAAATCTTCGATTATTTTATCTGAACCTTCATCATTCACTACTTTAATCCATACATCAACGTCATCTCCGGGGTGTATGACGTTTGGATTATACTGGGGCTCATCAATTTCAAGTGCGGAAACTGCAGTTGTAAGAATTGACAAAAGCCCGATTGCTAAAATTATTTTTGATAATTTACTCATTTTATTCACCTTTTAATTTTAAGGTAAGTTTATTGAGGAATGGTCTTGTGTATCTTTCTTCAATTATAATCAGTGGCGGTAATAAACAGATAACTGCAGCCATACAGAAGAATATACCTAACGTACAGACTTTACCCATGTTTGCCATCATAGATAATGGCGCAATTGTTAATGCAGCAAAACCTGCCATTGTAGTTGCCGTAGTTACTAAAACTGCACTTCCGGTACTTACTACTGCAATATTTATGGCTTCATCTAAGGTCTTTCCTTCTCCAAGCTCTTCTTCATACCGGTGGTACAGGTGAACACCATAATCTATACCAAGCCCCAAAAGAAGGGAACCCATAACAGATGTTGCAGTATCCATTGGAATATCAAATATTGCCATTGCACCTGCGGCCCATATAACTGCAACCATAACCGGTATTAATGGCAGTGCAGATTTTACGAAATTTCTAAAGTACAGCAATAATATCGCAAATATCGCTAAAAGCGAAGCAAGTCCGGTTACAAGCTGACTTTCATCCATTAATCTTTTTAATAATTCACTTAGTGCAGGCGTACCTGTCGTAATCACTTCAACTCCAGGAGGAATTGGTGCTTCATCAAGTCTTGAATTTATGTCCTTAACCAATTTCTTTTTATCTTCAGTTCCTGCATCAGTTGTTGCATAAACTACAACCATTGAATAATCGTCATTGAATAGATTTTCTGTATAGCTTTCAGGTAAATTTTGATAAATCGTCTTTACCGTTGAAATGTCTTTTGGGATAACGCCGTTATTATATGTTTTTAAAACATCTGCTTTTGAACTAACGGATGTTACCATATCCATACTTCCAATATCCTGTTCCAAAAAGTCCACAAGTTCTAAAACTCGGGGGTCCCGGATATCAGTTACTTTTTCAGAGCTATCGGAGGGTACTAACTTTACTCCTAACATTATAGTCTCAGTACCACCAAATTCATCCCTTATTTCGTTTAATGCAACAATTACGGGATCATCTTGCGGAACCATCTTTTCATAGTCGGTTTGAGACTTAACACCGGTAGCTAAAAAAGCCATGATGATTGTAAGAACCACCACAACTGCAACAACTCTCAAAGGGTGTCTTTCAGATGCTACAGCAATTTTTTCTAAGATTTTTTCGGCTTTCATCAAATCACCAGTATTTAAAAATACCTACCGGATGGTATTTATTCGACATAAAATATATTTTTTGTAATTATTATGGGGTTTATTTTTTTATTCGATTCCACAGGGCATCTATCGTTTTGTTTCCGTAACCATACGCATTATCGATTAGTCTCGACCGTCTCAATACAGTATAACCTTCAAAAATTGCCATGATTTCTAAGGAAAGTTCATCCGAATCAAGATTATCCCGTATAAAACCATTTTTTTTATCCTGTTCTATCTTACTTTTAATTATTTTATGCATTTCTTTCGTGTGAATACATAAATTCAGGTCTTTTGGACCGTGTTCAATGACATCTAATATAAATCGGGATTGAAATTCTGAAAACATTCGAATATCTTTAATGGTTAATTCAAGATAATCAGCCATTTCGTTTTCCATTGCCTCCAGATTTTCAAAATAATTCTTTATCAAATTTTCTAAAGATTCTTCGGATTCCATTCTATGTAAAACTGAAAACATTCTTGATTTAAAATATTCTGCCATTTCCACAAAAAGCTCATCTTTATCTTTAAAATGGTGGTAAATACCCCCCTTTGTAATGCCTGATTTTTTGGCTATTTCATTTAAAGACGTTTGATTGTATCCTTTTGTAAGAAAAAGCTTTGTTGCATTCTGCAATATTTTTTCTTTTGTACTCATCATACCATACCTACCAGAAGGTATGTACTTTACATCAACGTTTATCTATATAAATATATCGGAAATAATGAAAAAATAAAGATGAAAAAAGATT
The DNA here is from genome assembly GCF_054506835.1 of Methanococcus mangrovi. Taxonomy (NCBI): domain Archaea; kingdom Methanobacteriati; phylum Methanobacteriota; class Methanococci; order Methanococcales; family Methanococcaceae; genus Methanococcus; species Methanococcus mangrovi. The sequence continues at coordinate 891,305 of NZ_CP197114.1, forward strand.
TAATTTATATCTAATTCATAAATAATTTAGAATTAATATTACGTTAACCTGTAATAACCATATTTTGGGCTGAATACATCTGCACTCTTTTTTAATTTTGAAAGCAAGTCTGATACTTCTTTTTCAGAAATCTGAAATTCTGAAGCTTTTTCTACAATATCATCCTCATCTGCAAGACCGCTACTGCTTAAAACTGAGAGTTCTCGAATAATATCTACTATTCTATCCATTTTATCTAATTTAGATTTTGGAATTTCGCCCATTCCTTTATCTATATCGAATTTTCCAGTTTCTGGGTCGTATGCAACCTGCCTTAAACACTCTTCAATTATGTCAATTGCAATTTTTGCATCTTTTTCTTCAACTTCCCTTGAAAGCCTTGCTTTTGCGTGCATTTCCGAAATCCTTATTGCAGCTTCAAGCTGTCTTGCAGTAACCGGAACTGGATTATCCCCTTCCCCGAGCTTTCTCATGTCAACATAATAGTCCCGGATTAATTTTTTAGCATCTTTTGAAAGCGGAGGACTTTTTATTTTCCTTTCATCAACTTCCCCGGAGGAATACAAATAGTGATTTTCATCAAAATACGCGCAAGTTCTCGCATAAATTATGTAATTTTTAATTAAATTCTCATCAACAGTTATTCCATCAACCGTAATTGAACCGAGAACTTTTGAATAATTTTTCGTTGCAGTTTCAACGTGGGTATCGAGTATGTGTTCTGCAATTTCTGCATCCCTTCGCCTATCTGGTGAATCTTTTAGCGGGAATATTAAATCAAAACGACTTAACAAAGGAGCTGGAATTCCAATCTGTTCAACTACGCCCATGTTTCTATCAAATCTGCCTCTTTTTGGGTTACATGCCGCAAGAACTGCACAACGTGCCGGAAGTTTTACGTTAATTCCACCTTTATTCACATGTATTGTCTGGGATTCCATTGCTTCTAAAATATATTTCATGACATTTTTATCAACTGTTAATTCATCAATGCATGCAGTTCCTTCATTTGCACGAACAAAGACCCCAGGCTTTACAACCCAGCCGTCCCCGATTTCAGTAGCTTCCCTTACAACGTTTGCAGTCAGTCCACCACCTGTTGCAGTCGTTACTGACGCATAAGAATTTTGTGGGAAAAGCCTTGAAATTTTCCTAAGCATTGTAGATTTTCCAATTCCTGGATCGGTAATTAACAAAATGTGGCTGTCTTTTCTAAGTTCGGAACCATCAGGTAAAAATTTAGTACATGCTTTTACCTGCTGTAAAAATATCGATTTTTTTACAAGTTCATAACCCTTAATTTGCGGAATTAAATAATTTGAAAGAATATCAATTATATTTTCCTTTTTTCCAAGTTCATTTAACGTGTTTATTAAATCATAGTCGTTTATAATATCTCTTACTTCAATTTTCTGGAAATTTTCGCCAAGTTTTACGTAGTTACTTTTTGCATAAATTTCAAAAACAGGCATGTTTGGACGTGTAAGCTTTTTCATGACTGTTCCAACAACGTCAACCCTTCCAGAATAAATCCCATCTGAATTTTCTAAAAAAACACGAATACTTCTTGGAGGATCGTCAGGATTTCTCATCAAATCAATTGGCTGCTGTATTTCAAGTTCCTGAATGTTTACATAAGCGGAACTATCGTAATCAATTGACATTTCGCTTCTACAGTTTTGATTTTTGCAGTAGCTTCTTGGCTGCTCAAAATAGTCATGAACTGTTTTATATGAAACTTCCCCACAAGCTCGGCAGACAAAACACGCTTTTTTTAATAATGCACACACTTTTGCCGCTTTTATAATGTTTCCTTCAAATTTAACGAGCCTGTTCATCTCAGAAGACGTTATTTCATCAATTTTTTTATCGCATCCAATCGGATTTTTAAATGCGATCTGTGTTTTTTCAAGTTCCTTTTTTACGTGCTCATCTTCACCAAAAAGCTCCATATAGGCGTCCTTAAATATATATAAAAGAGGATCTTCGACCAATTTTGGATTTTCAATAATTAGATCGTTTATATCACAAGAATCTGAATAATCTTTTAAAAAGTCGCCTATGTCAAATTCAAAAACGTTATTTTTAACCATTTTTTGTGAAATCTGGTCTTTCATGTATTTTTTTAATTTATCGCCGTAAAGGGTCAAAAAAACTTCTTCATCAAATTCCATTTTTATCACAAAATTAATTTTGTAAATTAAAATCGTATTTTTTAAGTTTTGAAATTATTTCTTCAAAATCCTGCCTGTTTTTAGCTTTTATATCTTTTTTCTGTGGGAATTTAAGAATTACTTCATCAAAAAGCGACTTATTTGATGGCGTTTTCATCGGGTAATAATATCTGTATATACAATTAATTCTTGCAGTTATAAATTCAGATAAATAGTCCATGCAAGCTTTTATCGCCATTGATTCATCTGACAAAAGAGAACCTGACTTTTTAGATTTTAAATAAGAAATTCCAACAATTATTTCTTCGAGATTGCATTTTAAAAGCTCTTTTGACTTTTGCTGTTCCCTTTTTAATTCGTAGAGGGATATTGCAAGGTCCTGCAAATTCGTCCACGGAAGGTCGAAATTTATTCGTTCTTCATCTGATTGGGATAACATCCAGAGTGGAACGTGTTTTTCGTTTACAACTACTTCGTATTCGGTGCATTTTAAAAATAAAATATCATAAACGTCCATTTTTTCACTGAAATTTTGTAATAATTATAAAATGAGAATTTAATATCTATTTTATTTAATATAAATATTAATACAACAATTTTGAATTTAAAAATAAAAATCGAAAAAAGGTAAGGTTAAATTTTACATCTTTCCAGGCATTTCGATACCTAAAAGGTCCATTGTATTTTCCAAAACTGTTTTTGTAGTTTTTACAATTTTAAGTCTTGAATTTTTAATTATTTGATTTTCTTCTTTTAAAACCGGACAGTTTGCGTAGAATTTATTGAATCCTTGTGCAACATCAAGCACATAGTTTGCGACAATCTGTGGTTTTCTAACTTCTGCTGCTTTTTCAACTATTTTTGGTAATTTTGAAAGCATTTTCACAATTGTTTTCTCATTTTCATTCATTTCGTATGCAAACAAATTATCATTGGAAATATTTTCAACATTTTCCAAAATTCTCGAACATCTTGCGTGAGCATATTGAATAACTGGACATCCAACTTTTTCAAAATCGAGTGCTTCATCCCATCTGAATACCATCGGTTTTTCTGGCGCAATTCTAACAATATTGTACCTTACAGCACCAACTGCAATTTTTTTCGCGATTTCTTCAATTTCTTCTTCGCTTTCTGCAACGCCTCTTTTTCTAACTTCTTCAGCAGCCCTTAATTTTGCTTCTTCAAAGAGTTCGTCCATACTAATGAATCTGCCTCTTCTTGTACTCATTGAGCCTTCTGGAAGAGAGATAAATTCGTAAAATACAACTTCTGCTTCATTGTACCCTAAAAGCGCTAAAGTCTTGTTAACCATTACCGCTGTTAATTTGTGATCTGCACCGAGCAAATTCACTGCAAAATCGCAGTTTTCCATTTTATTAATGTGGTATGCAATATCTCTCGTTGAATAAAGACTTGTTCCATTTAATCTTGCTAAAACAAGCTTTTTTTCAACCCCATACTCTGAAAGGTCGAGTCTGAAAACTTCATCTTCAACAACTTTTCCAGTATCCATTAATCTTTTTATTACTTCCCTTACCATTCCGCTTTTTACAAATTCGCTTTCCCAGACAAATTTATCGTGGTAGATATTCAATATTGAGAGTGTTTCTTTGAATCCACCTAAGGAATAATCAACTGCATTTTTAAATTTTTCAGTTAATTCGTTTTCAATTCCTGCTTCACAGGCTTCTTCATAATTTTTCATTAAATTTAAGATTTCCTGTTCGAGTTCTTCATTTTCAGCGAGCAATTTGTTTGTTTCAACGTAAACTTCACCAATTGCATGGTCTGCTTTTTTGGATTTATCGAGTTCAAATCTTTCATTTCCAAAAACAACGATTGCTTCTTGTCTACCCATGTCATTTACGTAGTATTGTGTTTCTACATCGTATCCAGATGCAATCAATATTCTTTTTAGGCTGTCTCCAATAACCATATTTCTTCCGTGGCCGATATGAAATGGACCGTTTGGATTTGCGGAAGTGTGCTCTAAAATTACTTTTTCGTCTCTTTTTTCGAGTTTTCCAAAGTTTTCTTTTTCAGCAGATATTTTTGAAACTGTTTCTTTTGAAAAATCTGAATAATTCATGAAAAAATTGATGTATCCATTTACAGCTTCGATTTTTTCAATTCCTGAAATATTTAATGAATTTGCAATATCTTCTGCAATCATTTTTGGAGCTTTTTTCAGGTCTTTTGCCAATCTAAATGAAATATTTGTCGAGTAATCTCCCATGTTTATTGCAGGCGGTTCGTCAAGTCTTATATCCATTTCATTTCCGGTTAATTCTTTTACCTTGTCTTTTAAGGTCGTTATTATCAAATTTTCAACGTCCATAATCTGCCTCGCCTTGTGTTTCTATTTTAAGTTCTTAAGTCTTATATCATGCAATAACATATATTCATGGCTTTTAAATATATATAATTAAACACGAAAAAATGTAATTGTTATTTACATTATAAAAGTTATCCAATTTTTAAACGCGAAAATGCATTTGAAACTTAAAAATACGTTAAAAAATTAAAAAAAGAAAATATTGTTTTCAAGTAGTTATTATACCAAAACTGGTCCATCTTCAGTCCATTTAACGGTGATTGGACTTTCAGGTAATTCATCTAAAGTTTTAAAGTATTCAAGAGCCGCAAGAGTTCCAACTCTGTCACTTCCTGCAATGTATACTATAGTGTAGCTTTTTACAACATTTCCGGAGTTGTCCTGAACATTTAATACTTGTATAATCCCCCGGTTTTCCCCAGGAACCTCATTTGAAATTGGAATTTCAAACTGGTCGTTGTATTTTTTAGCAAGCGGGTTTACGCTTGGACCGCCAACAATTATAATATCCCCAAAGTAAGCGTAAGTCATATTGTATTCATATACTCTTTCTCTTAATTTTTTAGAGTAATTTTTATCAATATCGCTTCCATAAACTACAGTTGCACCAGAAATAAAGTTTTTGATTATTTTTGATTTAATATCGTCAGCAACATCCGAATCGTAGCTGCTTCCACCGCCACCAGACGACCTTTTCGGAGAGGTTACTACAAGAGCATCTACAATATTATAATTTTCAAATCCGCTTTCTAAAGCAAAAATATCTGTAAGTATAGGATATGCCCAAGGCATTTCCGGGTCCGCATCAGGATAAAATTCTTTATTTACGTGATAATTTTCAGGAGTCTTAATCAATGGATAAGGGTCACATGCTATGACTTCAGATACTTCTCCACCAGTTAATATATCATATGCCCCATTATAAACTCCTTCATCTTCAGTTTCTACTCCGGTATATCCTTCGTAGTAATTTCCAAGCCTGTAAGTGTATTCATTTCCATTATAAGTGTAAACTAACTTTGGTGACGCTAAAGGCTTATCGCAATATGCAATCTGTCCATTGTGAATAGTATTTAAATAAAAATACTGCTCCCAAGAATATGATTCTAAAAACCGCTCGTTATTTTCAAATTCACAGTTTATAATTGTTATATTTCTCGCATTAGATACTTCTATTCCGTTATGCCAGTTTTTAATTTTAAAATTTTTTATGGTGATATTTTCTATAATGTAACCATATTTTGGACTAACATATATTCCAGTGAGGTATCCTCCAGAATTATTGCATGTTAACTGGTAATTATTACCATCTAAAACCACGTTGCTTTCATTTATCCATATCCCATTCGTAGAAAGCAGCATATCTTCTGAAAGAGTATAAGACTCGTTTATTGTCATGTTGTATTCGGGATATTCAGGGATATATATCCCCGATACTGAAACAAGCATACTCAATGCAATTATTGCTAAAATCAAAAATTTTTTCATGCTTTTACCACCACCTTAACTAATCATTGGAATTAATCCATAAGGTTTATCAAATATTCCTGCATAGGATGTTCCAAGTTCTTTACCGTAGTAATTTCCAAGCCTTCCAGTGTAGGTTTTTCCATTGTATTCGTAAGTTAAGACAGGTGAATGGAAGTAATTTCTAAATGCTGAATAAGGTCCCATGTTTTCGAGATTGTTTTCAAAATTATTTAAATAAATCCAGTTGTTTTTACCTATGATATCTAAACCTCTGAAAGTATTGTTAAATTCGTTGTACGTGATCGTGGAATTTTCAAACCCATAATCAGGATTAGAAATTCCAGTACCAATACCGTTAAAGTTACAGCCGGTTATTATTCCATTTTGTAAGTACTCCACATTAATTCCAATACACGTTTCACCCCCAAAGTAGTCAGATACGCCTGAAAAATTGCATCCGGAAACTGTAATATATTTTCCATTAACGAGCATTCCAATCCGCACTCCCGTACTACCTTCTATTTTTGTTTCTGTAAATATACAGTTTGAAACGGTATTATTTTGACCGTAAATTTCTGCCCCATATATGTTACATGAAAAATTGCATCCGGAAACTGCAGCATCCTGACCATTAATATATACTCCAACCGATCCAAATTCAAAATTACAACGCGTAACATTCACATCTTGAGTTAACTGCAGCATACAGCCCAGAGTATTTCTTGAAAAATTGCATCCGGAAACATTAATTTCAGAACATCCATTTTTCACACGTTTTTCCATAGCCGTACCTATACCTAAACACCAACCTGTTAATGCAGTATTTTTAATTGTAATATTTTCTAAAGATTCATTTTCAGCATCAATTTGAGAAATCACTATTCCTGTGGAAGGCGTAACTCCCGGAGGCGTTAGATAAAACATGTAATCTCCGATAAGACTAAATCCTCTACCATCAACGGTAACATTGCTTGAATTAATCCATATTCCGTAAGATATATTGGTTATATTTTCGTCTAAAACGTAGTAACCTGATTTAGTTATTGTGTATCCCGTTTCGTTGTTGAAATCAGCCTGTGTTAAATGGATTAATCCATCGTCTAAAGGTTCTTCGTCCCCTTCACCGCCAGTTTCATTTCCAGTACTTTGACAGATATTTATTATGTCTACCCCAACGATTCCTGCAAGAGGATAAGAATCGTTAATAGTTGCAGTTACCGCATATGGAACGTCCCAGATACCGTTTACGTTTGTTGCACCAAGTTCTGTTTCGTTGTAATCATACCAGTAGTTTCCAAGGTAGTTTTTATATTCTGTACCGAGATAATTATAATTCATTTCGTATGGTGAAGTAAATGATAATACTGGGTCGCCATCGTAAAGTCCCCCGCGTATATTATTTGCATAAAGGTAATTGGATACTAAACCTGAAGAATATTTTATTACAGGCATACTCCCTGCTGTTAAATCCGAACAATAGACGTTATTCCCCGTGCTGCTTCCAGAAAATTCTATAGCTTTCGAACTCGTTACCGTTAAAACAGAACTTTTAATCACGTTATTATTTGAATTTTCAAATACAAACGCGGTGCTGTTTACGGTTGAATTAATATTGTCAAAAGTGTTGTTATTTGAGTTGCCAAGATTGATACCTGGACTAACAAATACTGCCGCAGGTGACGTTTTTACAGTTGAGTTTGAGATATTGTTATAATTAGAATTCAGTATGGTCATACCATATCCGCCTGAAATGGAAACATCGTTGTTAATTATGGTATCGTAATTAGAGTTCCAAAAGGCAAATGTTGACATATAACCTGATAAACGGTTATTTAAGACTTCACAGTAGTTTGAATTTGAGAGGTATATTGCATAATTTGATACATGAATTTGGCAGTTTGAAATTTTTCCATGATTAGAGTTTTCGTACTTTATACCTGTTCCGTTATTTGTAAGAATATTCAAATTTTCAATTGTTACATTTGTAGAATCTTTAACATAAATCGAGAAAATGTTATTATCCGGAGTACATGACGGTATTTCATTCCCGTTTCCGTTGATAACCACATTTTCAGTAGCATTTACAAATATTGCTGTATGGTAGTCTCCATCGTAAATGGGACTACAGTTTAATATGTATTCCCCAGGACTGTTAATTATGACATACGCATAATCTACGCCAGATATGTCTACCAAAGTAGTATTTGAAAAATTGCCTTCATTTAAATAATATGTTTCAGCACTAACGCCTGAAACTGCAAAAAGCAGTAGTAATGCCAATAAACATTTTTTTAACATAATTCACCCCATATTGTTACTATTCTGATTGTGTATAACGTTAAAAGTATGATAACAACATTATATATATTTATCGGGGACTTAAGTATAAAATAAACTAAAAATCGTTAAATACGGCATATCAACTGAAGTTTTTTCGAAAAACAGCATATCTATCAAATTCATATTTTTGAGATTATTAATAAAAACATAAATTGGATTAAATCAATTAAAAACTCCCCTGCGTTTAAAAGATACAATAACAATTCACAGTTATCAAAAACTTTAAAATGGCCATGTTTAGGTTATAATTTCGTTAAACACCAAATCCACAGTTAATGGTTTTTGAAATGTTTTAAGTCATTCAATTTAAGTTTCTATTTAAGTTTTTTAACACATTCAATAGATTTAGTTCTTAATTATTTTTAAACTAAAGTTTAAACAATCAAAAATAGTAAACCGGAATTATTACACAATATTTAATAAGTATTTTATATATAAACCATATAAATCTCAAAATCACGCAGATATTGAAATAGCAGCCCATATATAAAAATTACATATTAATCTTTAAAAAAATCTTAAATTTAAACTCTAAAATTTAAAATTTTGAAAATTTGGAAGAGATATTTTATGAAAACAGAGATGACGAACGTTGATATTAGTATTGCAGTATCTGAACTTCAAAAAGTAATTAACGGAAAATTAGACAAAGCCTTTTTAGTAAACAATCAGGATGGAAAGGAATTAATTTTAAAAGTACATATGCCTGAAATTGGTTCAAGAGAAATTGCAATAGGTCTTGGAAAATACAAATACATAACCATTACAGAATACGAAAGAGAAAAACCAAGAACTCCCCATTCTTTTGTAATGCTTCTTAGAAAACACCTGAAAAACATTAAAATAACGAGTGTTAGCCAGCACAACTTTGATAGAATCGTAATTTTCAATTTTGAATGGAATGAATTGAAGTATAAATTAATTATCGAATTATTCGGGGATGGAAACGCGATTCTTCTTGATGATGAAGATAAAATTATCCTGCCGTTAAAAATTGAAAGGTGGAGTACAAGAAAAATCGTTCCAAAAGAAATTTACAAATTCCCACCTCAAAAAGACCTTGACCCGAAAAATTTGGAATACACCCTTGCAAAAGAGTTATTTTCAGAAGAATTTCAAAAAGAAGAAAACAAAGATACTGAAGTTGTAAGAATAATTTCAAGGATTTTCGGGCTTGCAGGAACATATTCAGAAGAAATCTGTCTGATTTCTGGAATTGATAAAAATTTGAAAAATCCAAAAACTGAAGAAATTGAAAAACTTTTTGAAGCCTCGAAAACATTTTTTAACAGAGTATTTAATGAAATAAAACCAAAATCCACAATTAAAAATGGAGAATTTGTAAACATCGACCCGATTGATTTAAAATCCCATGAAAATCTAAAAGAAAATGAAATCAAACATTATGAAAGTTTTTTAACTGCACTTGATGAATATTTCTCAAGATTTATCATGAAAAAAGAGATTAAGCAGGCCGAATCAAAATTACAAAAACTCGTGAAAAAACAGGAACGTATATTAAACAGCCAGCTTGAAACTAAAGAAAAATACGAAAAACAATCCAGTTCAAACCATAAGCGTGGAGATTTGATATATGCAAACTATGCTCTCGTAGATGAAATTGTAAGCACAATTAAAGATGCAAGAGAAAAAATGGACTGGAACAGCATTAAAAACGTAATTAAAGAAAATAAAACGCACCCTGTTTTAAGTAAAATAATAAACGTGAACGAAAAAAATGCGGAATTAACTTTAAAACTATCTGCGGACTATGGAAACGGGCTTATTGAGGATAATGTACCTGTAGATTTAAGAAAAAATGCTTTTGAAAATGCAGACATTGTTTACCAAAAATCAAAGAAATTTAAAAATAAAGTTCAGGGTGTAATTGAAGCTTTAAAAATTTCTGAGAAAAAGCTTGCAGAATTGAAAGAAAAAGAAAGGCTCGATTCAGAAATATTTAAAGAAAAAGAAGAAAATATTAAGAAAAAGGAAAGAAAAGTACTAAAATGGTATGAAAAATTAAAATGGACCGTTATTGGCGGATATTTAATTGTTGCAGGAAAAGATGCGACTACAAATGAAATGCTGATAAAACGATACGTTGAAAAAAACGATATAGTATTCCACACACTTATGGAAGGAGCACCATTTACAATAATTAGAACGGAAGGCTCTGAAGAAATACCTGATGAAAATATACTCTTTGAAGTTGCAAAATTTGCAGCATCTCACTCAAGAGCTTGGAAACTTGGAGTTGGAAGTGCAGATGTATACTGGATTAGACCCGACCAGATTTCAAAAACTGCTGAAAGTGGAGAATACCTAAAAAAAGGAGCTTTTGTAATTCGCGGAAAAAGAAACTTCATAAGAAGTGCTGCGCTTGAACTTGGAATTGGTGTGTTAAATTACGATGGAAAATTAAGATTAACCACTGCTACAGAATCAGTTGCAAAAGAAACCTTTGAAAAATGGATATTATTAAAACCCGGAAAATTGAAAAAGAGCGACCTTGTAAAAGAGCTTTTGAAAGAATTTAGTGACTTTGAAGTTGATGACGAAGATATTTTACGTGCCCTTCCTCCAGGAGAGAGCGAAATAAAACTAAAATAATTTTTAATTTTTTAAATTCAAATCATAAGGCATATTAATTCTTGAATTAAAGATAAAATTAAGTAAAAATATAATTGAAGTTGGTTTTCATGAAAAATACGATTCAAAGAAGTTTTGAAGTAAAAGACTACAGAATTCCAAAAACAGAATTTGGAGATTTTTGGATGACTTTTGAAACTAAAGAAAAGTTAAAAACAAAAATTACTTACATTCCTGAAAATGGCGGAAAATTCAGTGCAATGGACGTTGAATCAGTCGTTGAAGAAATTATCTCAAAAAGTAAATACTTCAAAGAAAATCTTCCAGAAAACATAAAAGTTGAAGTTTTGTTTAAAAATTTAAGTGATGATTGCTACAATCCAACTGAAAATAGTATTCCCGATTTTAAATTTAAAGAAATGGATGAAATTAGCGTTATATTTTATTTTATCGTTGACTACATTATCTAAATTCATATTTTTGAATTTTATATATGATTTTCATACTTTTTTAATTTATTTTAATTTAACATATTTTTAAATTTGAAAACAAATCTCTAAAAAAAATTAAAAATTTAAAAAAAGTTATTTTAAAAAAAAGAATTTTCTTCTTATTTTTTTATTTAATTATTTAATGCCCATTAACTTTCTAAGGACCATTGAGGTGCCCATTGAACACAAAATATACCATCCAAGCCATCCAAGAGCGGTGCTTGAAACTACCCCAAATCCACCGTGGTAGAATATTCCACCAATCCAGTGCCATATTCCAATAAAGAGTACTTTTGAAATAATTACTGGAAGCTGAACTATAATTCCATCCCATGCAGGCTGTATCGTGTGGTAAATTCCGCCAAAGTCATATACGTGTCTTAAGTAAGCAAATATGATGATGATTGGAACCCATGTATAAATCATAGGTTTAAAACTCATTTTCATCATTTCCATCTGCATTGTCATCATTTTTTGCTGTTCTTTTTGAAGTTCTGCCATCAATTCAGGGTCTTTTGACGCTTTTTTTGCTTTTACCTGAAATTCTTGAAGCTCGTTTTTCAATTCTGCCATCCTGTCTTGATTTACCAATACTTTGGTCGCTAAATTAATAATAAACGATACTAAAAGAGCAGTTACAAATATAAAAATTGCAGGATCCATTGTTTGTACCATAGGTAAAAAAATCGCATCCAGTGCATTGTAAAATGCAGAATAAATAGATTCAAACATGTTTTTTCCCCTTTATTATAATAAATGTTAAAACAATTAAAAGAGTTAAAATATAAATAGATTATCTTAAAACTGAAATTAATTCTTCAACTGCGTTGTCAACAAGACCATTTTTATTTTTAACGATTTTTACAGTTGCACCTGTTAAAACACCGTAACTCATTGCTGCAGCTCGGTTCATGAACTGGTGTTCTTCGATACTTGCAGTTGTTTCAAGGTCTCTTTTTCTTGATTCGTCACTTAATCTTCTCATCAAGATTTCATCGCCATCTGTTTCAACAACAATTATAATGTCAGGATTTAATTCGGTTAAAACCCAAGCTGGAAGTCCTGGTAAGTATCCCTTAGGGGTTTTTACAGTACTGTGTGTATCCACTGCAACAGGGAACTCTTTTGCCATTTCAGCAATTTTTCTTCCTGCCATTTTCTGGATTCTTTTTTGTGTTTCAGGGTCTAATTTTCTCATCTGGTCTCTGTCTGAAGCGATTCCTTCTTCATTTGCAACGTCAAACATTGCACTTCCAAAGTTAACCATTTTGTAGTTTAAGCCTTCTTCTGATAATTTATCCATTGCTTTTTGTGTTACCGTCGTACCGCCAACTCCAGGTACCCCAGTTACTACAACAACCTTGTTTTTCATTAAACCACCATTCTTTACTGTTAAAATGAATAAAAATACAAACACTTGAGTTATGCGCCCTATAGATTATCTAAATTAAAATATATATAGGTTATCCAAAATTCAAAAAATAAAAAAAAGTTAGAGTTGTTTTAAAATGCCCAATTCTTTTGACGGGTCCACAAAATTAACTCTTTTTACTGAAAATTCTAAGTCATCATTTCTAAAGGAAGGTGTTCCATAGACTAAAACATCTTTTCCAAGTACTTTTGAAAGTGCATCCAATTTCATTTCTTCTAACTTGTCTTTTGAAAGTCCAGTTACTTTTTCAACGTTGTTTCCATAAAATCTGCAGTTAATAACGCCAGTTCCGTCATCTACTGCAAGAGTTGAAACTAAAAGTTCGTTTGGCTCGACTTCCCCACAAACTTCACATATATACTTGTTGTTTACTAAATTCAGCCTTTTCCTACAGTTCGGACATAACTTAAGGATTACATCCTGCTTTCGGAAATCCACAATGGTTCCACTAATTTCAGTTGAAATGCCTTCTTCAAGGTCTGCAATGTATTTTCTTGGAGAGCTTATCGAAATTCCTTCAGGATTTACTTCGATTCTTCCAAACCTTCCAGTTGATATATCCATGTATTCGCCGCTTTCTTTAGCAAATCCATGTATTAATTTTACAACATCCCCTTCTGAAATCTCGATTTCTGCATCGCTATCCCAAAGAGCCATCCTTATGCTTCCAGTGCTGTCGTCTAATTGGATGTTTCTAACTTTTCCAGTTCCACCGTTACTTCTCGAAAACTCGTTTACAGGATATGCATTTGTAACCATTCCAATAACTGTTATATCGGAATTATCTGCACTCCCACTTAAAATATCGCCAATAGCAGTTACTTTTTCAACTACTTTTTCGCTCGCGCTTTCATCTTTTTTAAGTCCTGACATATAGTTGTAAGTTAAATCAGCCCTTTTTTCGCCAGAATTATCAACATAAGTTCTTAATTTACAGTTTGAAACGTTTAAATAATCCCCTTCTTTTAAATCATCGAGAATATTTCTGTTTGTGCCCCAAAATGCAATTTTTACCATTCCAGTTCCATCGTTTAAATACATATCCTGAACTTCTGCAGTTCTATCACTAAACTGAACTTCTCTTGAACCGGAGATATTAGCAACATTTCCAGAGATTGTTACATATTCTCCATCAAAGTTAATAAGTTCAGAAATACTCAATTTTTCAACAGGTTTTTCTTCTTTAATTGTTTCTTTAAGTATTCCGATGCTGTCAACTGAAATTTCAAGTCCTGAATATCCCTGTTTTACATACCCGCTTACTTCTGCAATATCTCCTTTTTTAACCTCAAAATCTGCAAGTTCGTTCCAGAGAGTTCCCCTTATACTTCCAGTGTCATCTTTTAAAAACAAAGATTTTAACTGGCCTTTTGTACCATCTTTTCTGCTGAATTCTTTTTTTGGGTATGCTGCAACAACTTCCGCGTTAATAGTCCCAGATAAATTTGGCATTAGTTCTGAAATCTTATAATTCTCTTTTAAAATAGGGTATCTTGATTCATCGTATTTTTTAAGTTTTTCAACTGAAAGCTCTGAGCCGCTATTTAATTCAACCTTGTCGTTCCATTTCCTGCTAAATGCATTCTCAATTTTTACAACATCCCCTTTTTTTAACCCTTCAATAAGGTCAGTTTTGTCGTTCCAAAGTGTAAGTCTTGTAATTCCAGTATTGTCCCCAATTGTAATCGATGCAAGTTTTCCAGTAGTGCCGTCTTTTCGGTTAAAATCCTTAGCAGGCGAAATTTCGATAATTTTTCCGGTGACTTCAACATTCTTCTGCCCATCGGCAATATCCTTAATTGTAAAGTCGTATTCTTCCTCATCATCCCCGTAAGTTATCTCTATCCCGAGTTCCTGTGCAACCAACATTACTGCACTTTCTTCACCAAGAAGTCCCGAATTTTCTTCAATTTTTTCATTTACTTTTTTTTCGAGCTCTTTTTCTGATATTTTTGATAATATTTTTTGTTTTAATTTGTCGATATTCATAAACTACACCGGTGAATTTTTTAGAAGTTTCCTAAAACCTAACTTACATAATAACCATTAATAATGTTGAACATCCATTTTTATATTTGTTTGTATATAATTATGAAAAATATACTTGGAATATATAGTTACCGATTTTAGAATTTTAGATAACTTGGGAAAATGGGAAAATCATGAACATTAATCGAATCGTATCAGACCTTAAAAATGAAAGCTGGTATACAAAATTAGATGCTGTAAATAAACTTGGAAATATCACTTATGAAACACAGGACGATGCAGAGTACGTACTTAAAAATCTACTTATCGAACTTGAATCTCCAAAAACGGTGATGCAAGCACGAATTCTTTGGGCCATAAGTAATCTTGTAAATCAGCACCCAAAATTAACTTACAAAACAATACCTCACCTTTTAATGCTTTCGACTCACGGAAACAATGCAGTCAAGGAAATTTCAAACGAACTTTTGAATACACCGTTACTTCAATATGCAACTACCGTATACAGCACATTGCTTTCAAAAAACATGCATTCAAACCACCATCATGAAAAATTAAGGGCTATTGTAAATATATGGAAAATGGCACCTATTGATCCGGAATTAATAGATTCACTGCTACCCGAATTAATCGAATCACTGGTTAACAAAAATAATCTTAAAATAGGCATATTTTCATGGATACTGTTGGAATCAGATGATGATGAAACAATCGAAGAAATTGTCGATACAATAAATAAAGTATACCTACACATCGAGCCTAATATCACTTATCCTCAAAGCCACATTATAAAATTGATAAACAGCCCTGACCGGGTCATGAAACTTGTTGGAATACAGTTAATCGAAGAAAATCCCGAAAATGTAAACAACGAAATTATGGAAGACTTATTAAAATTATTTACTTCCCCAAATACAGACAGGTTTGTAAAAGCTAAAATGTTTTATACAATAGGATTACTTTCAAAAACTAAGCCTTATTTAAGAAATATACTGATAAACGAGGCCAATAAAAGTATACATGGAAAACAGGACTGGTTATCAACTTTTTCTGCACTGGTTGGATTTTATATTATAGGGGAAAAATTAACAAATTTGGAATTTTTAAATCATCCAAACCCATTAATTCGTGCAGTTGCAATTCAACTAATGGATTCCCGAAGTTCTGAACAGATTTTATCCTGCTTTAATAGCCGATATGTAACCACGTATCTTTCAATTATTGATAGACTTATGATGTCCGATATTTCGGATGATGTAAACCTAAAATTCTTAAATGAACTAAGTAATCCTGAAAACTACCCTTATCTATCCGAAAATATCGATGAAAACTCAATTGCTCTATTACAGGATAACATTGATGAAATTGTACGCTCTTGGGACCCTAAACCGTGGCTTTATAAAATTACTCTGTTAAATGACGTTGGAAATTTAGTTAAAAACAATCCTGGCCAGTTAGACAGTTTTATTGAACTGATAATAAAATCCATGGACGATAAGTACTGGATAGTTCGTTCACAGGGGCTCTGGATTATCAGAACAATGCTATATCAGGGTAACGATCCATTTCAAATTTTAAAAGCATTTGATGAACATTTAAAACCACTCATAAATATAAACGACCCGAGCGCATTTGCAAGGTTAAATTACGTATTATTCCTTAGAAATCTCTTAAAATCGTTAAGGAACACTGAAGGTCACGATGAAGAATTCTCAAAAATTGCCGGATACTTAATATATATTGCACTAAACGACTCGACAAAAATTGTTTCCGATATTTCAAAACAGGTATTAAAATATGATTTTGATATAACTATTGACAGAAAAGACATTACAATAGATACTTTTGAAAAATATCTAAAATCAACACCTTATTCATCAACAGGAATCTTAAAATATCTTTTAAAACAAAACCTCAGTAATGAAAAAGTTGTTTTAAAACTTATTGACCTCTGCAGGGAGTACCAAACTTATGGGTGCGATATAGCATGCATTCTTTACAAACTCGATATTGATATGACTTCAAAAGAAATTTTTGAAAAATTAAATGAATATATGGCAGACACGACAGAAAAATGCCAAAATTCAGCAGAACTACTCGTAAAAATGCATTTGAAAGAAAATAACTGGAAAGTTAAATTATCAGGAATTTCGATGCTTGAAAAAATGGTTTTAATAAACCCTGCATTTATCGAGAATTTTTTAATCGAATTAATCAGCAGTGCACTGTTTGATAGAACATTCAACGTAAGGGAACGTGCCGGAAAGTTACTTGAAAAAATCAATTATAAAGGTCCAAACATTGATATGGAAACTTCGATAAACTATCTTTACAAAACAAATAACGAATTAATAGACATTATAAAAAATGAAGAATCTGAAATCAACGAAGCATTTTATGTCCTCAGTATTCGAGATAAAGGTATTGAAAATATCGAAAATTTGATGACAATTGTTTCTAAATTCAAAAATGACGAATTCTGGTATAGAAGAGCTTACGCTTATAAAATACTTGAAAACCTGTTAACACATCCAAAATCTGACTATTATCAATATGAAATTATAAGCTGGTGTCTTGAGGGTAATGAAGACTCAAACCCCGTAGTTTCAAAATTATCGAGGAATATTTTGGACAAACTCGGACGTACTGTTCAGCCATCAAGTAACATGCCTGTACAAGATAGAATCAGGCGCATTGAAAACCTGCTCGAAAGCGATGACTGGACTGTAAAAGTAGAAGCACTTCATTCAATTAAAGATTTCATTGATGAAGGGCATTATGGATATTTGGACGTTGTAACGGAAAAATTAGATGATCCGCACTGGAAAGTTAAAAATGCAGCATTGGGAATTTTAGCAGATATTGACCCTGAATTAATAAAACCCGCAATTCCAAAAATTATCAGCCTTTTAAATGACGGGGATGAATCAGTAATTTTAAAAACGCTCCTTACCTTAAAAAAATTCGGTCAAAAGGACCCGAAAATCATTGAAAATATCATGCCCAAACTTGAAAAATTGGACAATTACGGTACATGGAGTATTAAAGAAGAAATAATGAAATTAAAGTTAATATACTATAACAAATTAAGACAAAAACACTGATTAAAGATAAATGGTAATAAAATGCACAAATTTATCGTTTTTGAAGGAATTGACGGCTGTGGAAAAACCACGCAAGCCAAACTACTTGCCGAAAAATTAAACGCTGTATTTACATTCGAACCAACTGATGGAAAAATTGGAAAAGCAATCCGTGAAATTTTAGCTGGTTCAAAGTGCCAGAAAGAAACCCTCGCACTCCTTTTTGCAGCAGACAGGGTTGAACACGTGTCAGAAATTGAAGAATATTTGAAAAAATCTCACGTAGTATCTGACAGATACGTTTATTCTTCAATCATATACCAAATGTCCCAGGGAATTCCAAAAGAGTTTATTTATGGAATTAATGATTATGCAAAAACTCCCGACCTTGTAATTTTACTCGATGTAGATTTAAATGAGGCATTGCTTAGAATGGAGTCAAGAGAAAAGGAGATATTTGAAAAAATAGATATTCAAAGAAAAATAAAGGAAGGTTATTACAACCTTATGAATTCAGATAATGAAAAGTTCATGCCCGAACATGGATTCATTGTAATAGATACCACCTCAAAGACGATAAATCAAGTATTTGATGAAATTTTAAACGCTGTTATCGATAAAATTCCAGATATTATGCAATAACTATATATTGTTCTTGTCAAATAGATTATTTAGTACACTACTGATAAAATAATTTAATCTTAAAGGTGTATCATGGAATTGGGCTATATAACGATTATAATCGGTATGGGGTTAATTCTCCTTGAAGCATTCCTTCCAGGACTTAACTTCCCAGTAGCTGGTGTTGCAGTGCTTATTTATGGCATATTTTTACTTTATGCGCCACAGTGGGCACTTCCATCGGCCATAATCGCAGGTTTACTTACTGCGTACATAATGAAAAGATTTGTTTACAAAACCGGTTTAAACGTGAAAATCGGTGCTGAAAATTTAATTGGCGACCTCGGAGACCTTGTTGATGATATCGATGAAAATAACTACAGCCATGTCATAATACACGGGGAGAAATGGCAGGCCAAATCTGAAAAATCGATAAAAAAAGGTTCAAAAGTAATCGTAACCGGAATTGAAGGAGTATCATTGCTTGTTGAAGAGGTACCTGACGATTATATTCCGAAAAGTAATTAAAAAATTAGAGGGAGATTTATGGATTTTTGGTTTAGTTTACTACTTGGCATATTTGTACTTGTATTAATCATAAAATCAGTTATAATCGTAAACCAGTACGAACTTGGACTTATATTTAGGCTTGGAAAAGTTAGAGGCAAGTTAAATCCTGGAGTTAACTTTATAATTCCTTTCATCGATGTACCGATAAAAGTCGATGTAAGAACCAAGGTAATCGATGTTCCGCCACAAGAAATGATTACAAGGGATAATGCAGGAGTTAGAATCGATGCAGTTATCTACTACAGGGTAATGGATGTAAACAGGGCAATATTAGAGGTTCAAAACTTCCAGTACGCAATTATAAACCTTGCGCAGACTTCACTCAGGGCAATAATTGGTAGCCTTGAACTCGATGATGCATTAAATAAAAGAGAATACATCAACTCACAGCTTTTAGAAACACTCGATAGGGATACGGATGCATGGGGTGTAAAAGTTGAAAAGGTTGAATTAAGGGAAATTGAACCACCAACTGACATTAAAAATGCAATGACCCAGCAGATGAAAGCTGAAAGGTTAAAAAGAGCTGCTATCTTAGAAGCAGAAGGTGAAAAACAGAGTAAAATCCTGAAAGCTCAGGGTAGTGCAGAAAGTATGAAAATTGAAGCAGAAGGTCAGGCGAAAGCGATCCAGATCGTTGCAGAATCCGCTCAGACATACTTTAAAAATGAAGCTCAGCTTTACAAAGCTCTTGATGTAACTTCAAGCACATTAAAAGACAACACCAAATTTGTAATTTCTGAAAATATTATGGATGTTGCAAAAAAATTCATCAAACAATAAATTCCTATTTTTTAAATATTTCAAATTCATATTCTTTTTTTAATTTTGATAAAAATTTAAAACTTTAAGTGGAAATTATGAATATAACGATTATTTCTGTTGGAAAAATAAAAGAAAAATACCTAAGTGACGCAATTATCGAATATTCGAAAAGAATTTCAAGGTACTCAAAACTCGATATAATCGAAGTTGCCGATGAAAAAACTCCGGAAAATCCAAGCGATGTTGAAAAATCAAAAATACTCGAAAAGGAATCTGAGAGAATCTTAAAATATTTAAAAAAAGACGCATTTTTAATAACCCTTGAAATTTTAGGAAATGAACTAACTTCTGAAAATTTTGCAAAAAAAATAAACGAACTTTCAATTTCTGGAAAAAGTGATATAACGTTTATTATTGGCGGTTCTCTCGGATTATCCAAAAATATTTCAGAACTTTCGGATTTTAAACTGTCTTTTTCAAAAATGACGTTTCCGCACCAATTAATGAGGGTAATTCTTTTAGAACAGGTTTACCGGTGTTTTAGAATTATTAATGGGGAACCATATCATAAATAATATTTTGGTGAGTTGTATGAAATTTGTCTGCCCTTTACTTTCAGTCAAAAACCTTGAAATCTCAAAAAAATTTTATGAAGAAGTTCTCGGTCAAAAAATCATTCTCGATCTTGGTTGGAATGTATCTTTCAGCGGAGGGTTTGCAATTCAGCTCAACTTCCCAGAAATTATTGGAATAGATAAAAATACAGTTGTAAACAAATCGCACAATTTTGAACTTTATTTCGAAGAAGATGATTTTGATAGTTTTATTAAGCATTTAGAGAGTTTTGAGGGTATTAATTACGTACACCCGCCAAAAAAACATGACTGGCAGCAGCGAGTAGTCAGGATTTACGATCCTGATAATCATATTATTGAAATTGGCGAATCAATGGCAGTTATTGCTAAAAAATATTTAAAAGAAGGTTATTCGGTTGAAGAAACCGCAAAAATTATCCAACACCCTATCGAATTTGTAAAATTATTTTTATAACTTTTATACCTATAAAATAGTCTTATAACCCCATTTTTATCATTAATTTTAAAATCATTTCGAAAAGTATATCAATTATCTTAGATATTCAAATAATAAGATTTTTATATTAAAATCTTCGAAAAACCAAAATGGCATAAATAACCTTAGTATATTTATCATGACTGCTTTAAAATATTGCAAGTAGTGATTTTAAACAGTAAAATAAATCGCTAATTAAAAATCTCGGAAGTAATAAAATATATATATGTATTCTACGGGATATACTAATTATTCTTCAAAGGAGGTTATTCTGTGAGTGCTATAGATACCATTAGGGAAATAAAGCATGCAGAAAATAATGCTGTGAATGCGATAGAAGAAGCTAAGAAAAAAGCAGAAGAAATAAAGCTTGCCGCAATAGAAGAAGGTAAGAATATAATTTCTGACGCTGAAGCTACCGCAGAAGCATCTGCGAAAGAATTAGTTTCTAAATACGAAAAAGAAGCTAAAGAAAAAGCTGAAGAAATAATGGCTAAAGAAGACAAAGCAATTGCTGAAATGGCAAACCTTGCTAAAGTCAAAATATTAAACATCAGATTAGATGATGTAATAGAATTCTAATTTCCCGTTGTGAAAACTTGAAAGGTGGTTTTATTGAGACCCGCAAGAATGAACAAAATTAGAGCGGTCATCTTGGATGAAAAAGTGGATCCTGTCATTAGACAACTCCATGAAAGCGGGCTAGTGGAGTTATACGACTTATCTACGAAACTCGAAGACCCTGAATGGAACGCGCTTATGATGCCAGCTCCATCAGCCGAGTATGGTAGAAATGTTGCTTCATTGACAATTAAAGTAAGTAGAATATTAGACTTATTTTCAAGTGTCAGTGTAGGAGAAAAAGCAGGACTTTCAGGCGTACTTAATCCAAAAGTACCGGCAAAGAAGAAACTTTCATTTTCATCCTCTGAAGAAATTATCTCCAATGTAGAAAGCGTTCTTGAGAGCGTTGAAGGAGAAATCTCAGAACCCGCTAAAAAGCTGGCCGAACTTGAAAATAGAAAAACTATTCTTGAAATGTTAAAAGACAATGTTAAATATTTATCTGGTTTTGATATTGATTTGAAATTCCTCGGGGAAGGACCTTACACAAATATCGTTTCTGGACTCATTTCACAAGAAAACATATCAGAATTAGAATCTTCACTTGAAGAAGCTACTGAAGGATACGTTGAAATTGTAAAAGGAACTCCTGTAAATAAAAGCGAAAAGGAACAAAAAATTCCAGTAATTGTCGCTACATTGAAACAATATGCAGACGTTATAAGTGCAGAACTTAGAAAGTCTGGTTTTGAAAGACTCGACATCGCAAATGTTGAAGGAACCCCATCAGAGATTTTCAATGATACTGAAAAAGAACTTTTAGGTATCGAAAACGAAACAAAAGCTATTTTAGAAAAATTGAACGCACTTTCCAAAAAATGGACTGAAGAAGTCTTAGTTTTGCATGAAGTTCTTGAAATTGAAAAAGAAAGGGCTGAAGCATACTCAATGACAGGTAAAACCGAAAGGACTCACCTCATTGAAGCTTGGACTCCTAAGAAACATGTTAAAAAGGTTCAGGAAATCATCGAAAGCGCTTCAGAAGGATACGCAGTTGTTGAAGTTTCAGAGCCTGACGAACCAGTTGAAAAAATACCAGTTATGCTCGACAATGCAAAAGCTGTAAAACCATTCGAAATGCTTACAGAAATGTACGCACCGCCAAAATACAACGAAATCGACCCTACAATGATGATAATGCCTGGATTTTTAATATTCTACGGTATTATGCTTACTGATGCGGTTTACGGTTTATTGTTAACCTTGGCTGGTCTTGTACTCTGGAAAAGAATGGGTAAAGTGAGCAGTGGTGCATACAACTTGGGATATATCTTAACACTCTCAGGTCTTTCAACAGTATTCTTTGGAATATTAACAGGTGGCTACCTTGGTGACTTCATGTACCAGTTCCTCGGAATGGACATATACACTACAGGATTTGCGCTTGTAAACCCGCTTGGTGAAAGCACATACATCAGTGCAGCAAAACCATTACTCAGTCTTGGTGGAATTGATGTAAACAATGGACCTATGGCAATCTTGTTATTCTCAATTGTAGCAGGTATTATTCACCTATTCATTGGATTAACAGTTGGTCTTAAGGAATCATTGTCAAAAGGATCAGTTTTAGATGCATTCTTGAATCAAGGTATGTGGATATTATTGATACTTGCAATAGTTGCTACAGTAGTAACCGGAAACATGATGATTGCAGGCGGTGCAGTAATCGCAGTAATCGCATTATGTATGATTAAAGGATTCATGAATGGCGGCATTCTCGATGCTTTACTCGGTGCAATGGATATTACAGGATTTTTAGGTAACGTTCTCTCTTACGCAAGGCTTTTAGCTTTATGTTTGGCTACAGGTGGTCTTGCAATGGCTGTAAACATTATGGCTAAATTATTAGGAGATGCAGTTCCAGTAATCGGTATTTTAATTGCGATAGTAATGCTCGTATTTGGTCACGCATTCAACTTTGTTATGAATGGTCTTGGTTCATTCATCCACTCATTGAGGCTACATTACGTAGAGTTCTTTGGCCAATACTATGAAGGTGGAGGAAAGAGATTCTCCCCATTCAAAGCTAAAAGAGAATACACTTCAAACTAATTAAAAAAAGGAAAAATAATCTAACATGAATGATTCGAAACGAGGTGCTTATGATGGTATTTGAAAACCCATTATTACTCGGAGCTATAGGTGCTGGTTTAGCAGTAGGTATCGCTGGTCTCGGTTCAGGTATCGGTGCTGGTATCACAGGTGCTAGCGGTGCTGGTGTCGTTGCAGAAGACCCAAACAAATTCGGTACTGCAATTGTGTTCCAGGCATTACCACAAACCCAAGGTCTCTATGGTTTCCTTGTCGCAATCTTAATCTTATTCGTATTCAAAAGCGCTCCTGAATGGGCAATGCTTGCTGCAGGTATCGGTACTGGTTTAGCTGGTTTATCAGCAATCGGTCAAGGTATCGCTTCAGCTGCTGGTTTAGGTGCTGTTGCTGAAGATGATGGAATTTTCGGTAAAGCAATGGTTTTCTCCGTTCTTCCAGAAACTCAGGCAATTTACGGTTTATTAGTTGCAATCCTTCTTTTAGTTGGGGTATTTGCAAGCCCAGGAGTTACAACAATTGCTGCACTCGGTGCTGGTTTAGCTGTTGGTTTCGCTGGTCTTTCAGGTATCGGTCAAGGTATCACAGCTGCAGGTGCAATTGGAGCTACAGCTAGAGATCCAGATGCAATGGGTAAAGGTTTAGTTTTAGCAGTTATGCCGGAAACTTTCGCTATCTTCGGTTTATTGATAGCAATCTTGATCATGCTCGGTATCATGTTTTAATTAAAATATAACGAAACTCAGGGTTTCTAAATACTTTAAATCCAATTCCGAAGGTGTTACGATGGGAGCGGAAAAGATAACATCCAAAATCGTAGAAGATGCAAATAAAAATGCCGAAAAAATTTTGGCTGAAGCTCTTAATGAAAAAGAAGCAATATTAACAGAAGCTAAGGAAGAAGCTTCGAAAAAAGAGCAAACAATAGCTAAAAAAGGAGAAAAAGATGCTGAAATGACTAAAAATAGAATTTTAGCTGAAGCAAGACTCTCCGCAAAGAAAAAATTGCTCGAAGAAAGAGAAAAAACAATCCAGTTGACTCTCGAAAAATTAGAGGAAGATTTAGCAAAATTACCTCAAAAAGAAGAATACAAAGGCATTTTGTTGAAATTGATAAGTTCCGGCGTTTACTCAGTAGGCGGTGGGGAATTAGAATTATTACTCAACAAAAAAGACTTTGAAATAGTAGATGACTCAGCACTTTGGGCTATCGAAAAAGAAATGGAAGATAAACTCAAAAAAGTCACAGTATTGAAAAAAGGCGAAGCTAAATCGATCATTGGCGGTTGCATTATAAAAACTGCAGATCACACAAAAGTATCTGACAACAGCCTCGAAGCAACATTTGAAAGGAATTTAGATTCAGTCAGAGCTAAAATTGCTGAAATGTTGTTCTAAGGTGATTTAGATGGTAGATGCTTTAACACAGTTAATGGAATTAGCAGGAATGCCTACTGACGTATTCATGACTTTATTTGTACTTGCAGGAATCGCTATATTCTTGGTTATCATGATCTTCCTGATAAGATACTTGTCAGAAACTGCTCCATTTGCTTACGTTAATGCAAGAGTAAGAAGTATGGAGTCAAGATTATTAAAAGACCACAAAATAAACGAATTAATCGAATCTGCAGGAACTACTGAGTTAATCGGATTCTTGGAAGATACCGACTACGGGCCATACTTATCCGAAGTTTTAGGACAAAATGAAGACCCTGTCGTTGTTGAAAAGGCATTAGATATTCATTTAGCACACGTTTACCAAACACTTGCAAATATCTCTCCAGATGGAGCAAGGAAAATATTAAAATTGCTTGAAAAGAAATTTGATGTTAAAAACATTAAAACACTCCTTAGAGCAAAATATGTTGGTTTGGATGCTGAAGAAACTTTCAAATTATTGATTCCACTTGGAACAATTCCTGAAAGCAAATTAAGAGAATTAAGTGAAACTAAAGCAATTGAAGAAATTGTAAGTGCTTTAGAAGGAACTGGTTATTCAAGTGTACTTTCAGAAGGATTAACACAATACGATCAAAATGGCAAATTAACTACCCTTGAGATGTCACTTGATAAATTAATCCTTGAAAACCTCTGGAAAAACGTGAGTGTTGATGGTACCGAAAAAGACTTGTTCAAAGAATTTATCGGAACAATGATTGACATTGAAAACTTGAAAATCATCCTTAAAGGAAAAGCTGATGGATTATCATCCGAAGTTATTTCAAATTACACAACAAGCAAAGGATACGAACTTGCTTCTTGGAAGTTAAAAGAGCTCGCTGATGTAGAATCAATCGAAGGAGTTATCAGCTCACTTGAAGGCACAAAATATGCCACAATAATGACTGAAAACCTCGAAGAATTTGAAAAAGCTAAATCAGTTTACGTATTTGAAAAAGCTCTTGACAGTTACTTGGTTAAAATGGGTAAAAAATTATCACTCAGACAGCCATTTGGAATAGGCCCGATAATTGGACTCATTACCTCGAAAGAACTTGAGATAAGAAATTTGAAAATTATCATTAAAGGTAAAATCGAAGGCCTGTCTGCAAGTGAAATCAGGGAGATACTGGTATCCTAAAAACGATTGTAAAGTGATATTATGAGAATCGGTGTAGTTGGAGATCCTGATGTAGTAGTTGGGTTCAGACTTGCTGGACTTACAGATGTCTACGAAGTTAAATCCCCTGAACAAGCTGCAAAGGCAATAGAAGAATTAAACAACAATTCTGAAATAGGATTGATTATTACTACCGAGAGAATCGGTGAACAAATCAGAGATTCTATTTCAAATGTAAAAAAAATTGTTGTAGAAATACCTGATAAAAACGGTCCTATTGTCAGAGAAAATGATCCTGTGAAAGTATTAGTAAGAAACGCTGTTGGTGTTGACATTAAGTAATTCTGAGGTGAAAATATGGTCGTCGGTAAAATTATCAAAATATCCGGTCCGGTTGTTGTTGCCGAAGGCATGAAAGGTTCCCAGATGTTCGAAGTGGTTAAAGTAGGAAACGAAGGTTTAACCGGGGAAATCATTCAGTTAACTGAGGACGAAGCAATCATTCAGGTTTATGAAGAAACCGCTGGTATCAAACCAGGAGAAGGAGTTACAGGAACTGGTGCTCCATTATCAGTAGAACTCGGCCCTGGTATGTTAAAAGCAATGTACGATGGTATTCAAAGACCTTTAAACGAAATCGAAAATGCTACAGATTCAATTTACATCCCAAGAGGAGTAAGCGTTCCATCAATCTCAAGAGAAATTAAATGGAACTTTGAACCAACTGCAGCAGTTGGAGATGAAGTTATAACTGGGGACGTTATCGGTACAGTTCAAGAAACTGCGTCAATCGTTCACAAAATCATGATTCCTTTTGGAGTTAGCGGTAAAATCAAAGAAATCAAAGCAGGCAGCTTCACTGTTGAAGAAACAGTTGCAGTTGTTGAAACCGCTGAAGGCGAAAAAGAAATCATGATGATGCAAAAATGGCCTGTAAGAAAGCCAAGACCATCAAAAGGAAAACAAGCTCCAGTAATTCCATTAATTACCGGTCAAAGAGTTGAAGATACATTCTTCGGACTTGCAAAAGGTGGTGCTTCAGCAATTCCAGGTCCATTCGGAAGTGGAAAAACTGTTACACAACACCAGCTTGCTAAATGGTCTGACGTGGATGTTGTGGTATACATCGGTTGTGGAGAAAGAGGTAACGAGATGACAGAAGTTATCGAAGAGTTCCCACACTTAGATGATATCAAAACAGGAAACAAATTAATGGACAGGACCGTATTAATTGCAAACACATCAAACATGCCGGTAGCTGCAAGAGAAGCTTCAGTATACACTGGAATTACAATTGCAGAATACTTCAGAGACCAAGGACTCGGTGTTCTCTTAACTGCTGACTCAACATCAAGATGGGCAGAAGCAATGAGGGAGATCTCAGGTAGACTTGAAGAAATGCCTGGGGAAGAAGGATACCCTGCATACCTTTCATCAAAACTTGCTCAGTTCTACGAAAGAGCAGGACGAGTTGAATGTTTAGGTTCAGAAAGCAAACAAGGATTCGTATGTATTGTAGGTGCAGTTTCACCACCCGGTGGTGACTTCTCAGAACCAGTTACATCAAACACATTAAGAATCGTTAAGGTGTTCTGGGCATTAGATGCAAACCTTGCAAGAAGAAGACACTTCCCTGCAATCAACTGGTTAACAAGTTACTCACTCTATATTGACGACATCGCTGGCTGGTGGCAACAAAACACCGCAGCAGACTGGAGATCATTAAGAGATGAAGCAATGAGCTTACTCCAGAAAGAAGCAGAACTCCAAGAAATCGTTCAGCTCGTTGGTCCAGATGCACTTCCGGACAGAGAAAGAGTTATCTTGGAAATTGCAAGAATGTTAAGAGAAGACTTCTTACAGCAAGATGCATACCACGAAGTAGACAGCTACTGTTCACCAAAAAAACAGTACAACATGTTAAAAGTTATCATGACTTTCTACAAGAAAGGTTTAGATGCAGTTGCTAAAGGTGCTGACCCAGCAGGTATTTCCGCAGTTACTGTAAAAGGAGACATTGCAAGAATGAAATACATGACTGATGAAGAATTCATAAACACGAAAGTACCTGAAATCATTAACAAAATGGAATCCGAATTAGGTGCTTTAATCAAATAACCTAATTTAATTTTAAAATGTAAGGAGGGTTATCATGGACGCTATGCAAAAAACCATAGAATACACATCCGTCTCCAGAATTGCTGGTCCTTTAATGGTTATTGATGGAATCGAAGGAATTGCTTACGGTGAAATTGTAGATATTACAACTCCAAACGGAGACAAAAGAACCGGGCAAGTTTTAGAAGCTAGAGAAGACATCGCTGTTGTTCAGGTATTCGAAGGAACTTCAGAATTAAACACCAGTGAAACAAAAGTAAGATTCACAGGAGATACTGCAAAAATCGGTGTATCATATGATATGCTCGGTAGAATCTTCAACGGTGCAGGAAAACCACTCGATGGCGGACCAGAAATCATCGCTGAGAAAAAATTAGATATCAACGGTTACCCATTGAACCCAGTTTCAAGAAACCCGCCAAACGCGTTCGTTCAAACTGGTATCTCAACAATCGATGGTACAAACACACTCGTTAGAGGACAAAAAATCCCGATCTTCTCAGGATCCGGTTTACCACACAACAAGCTTGCTACACAAATTGCAAGACAAGCTAAGGTAAGAGGAGAAGGTGAACAGTTTGCGGTAGTATTTGCTGCAATGGGTATCACTGGTGAAGAATCAAACTACTTCATGGATGAATTTAAGAAAACTGGTGCTTTGGAAAAAGCTGTTGTTTTCATTAACTTAGCAGACGACCCTGCAATTGAAAGAATTCTTACACCAAGAATTGCACTCACAACTGCAGAGTACCTTGCATACGAAAAAGGAATGCACGTTCTCGTTATCTTAACTGACCTTACAAATTACTGTGAAGCATTAAGAGAAATTGCAGCTGCAAGAAATGAGGTACCTGGAAGAAGAGGTTACCCAGGTTACATGTACACTGACTTAGCTTGCCTCTACGAAAGAGCAGGAAGAGTTAAAGGTAGAGAAGGAACAGTAACACAGATTCCAATTCTTACAATGCCTGATGACGATATTACACACCCAATTCCTGACCTTACAGGTTACATTACCGAAGGACAGATTGTGCTTTCAAGAGAATTAAACAGAAAAGGTATCTACCCTCCTGTTGACATCTTGCCATCACTTTCAAGGCTTGCAGGTAACGGACAAGGTGCTGGAAAAACAAGAGACGACCACTCAAAAGTTATCAGCCAAGCATACGCTGCATACGCTGAAGGTAGAGGTTTAAGAGACCTTGTAGCGGTTGTTGGGGAAGAAGCATTAACCGAAAGAGACAGATCATTCTTGAAATTCGCTGATGCTTTCGAAAACAGTATCGTTACTCAAGGAGTAGATGAAGACAGAAGCATCGAAGAAACACTTGATTACGTCTGGGATTTATTAACAATATTACCTAGAGAAGAACTCAAGAGAGTTTCCGATGAATTAATTGAAAAATACTTACCTAAAAAATAATTCAGAAGCTGAATTATTCCCATTTTATTAAACTAGGGGGATAGCAATGGCAGACGTAAACCCTACAAGAATGGAACTTCTAAAGTTGAAAGGAAAAATTAAACTCGCACAAAAAGGGCACAAACTCTTGAAACAAAAAAGAGATGCCCTTATGATGGAGTTTTTTGAGATCCTTGATCAAGCTTCTGGAATAAGAGATAAAGTAAATGATGCTCTTTCAAAAGCATACAAAGACTTGATAATGGCTCAAGCAGTAATGGGTACTTTATCAGTCAAAGAAGCTTCATTTGCAGCTAAAAATGATAACATCGACCTAGATGTGGACATGAGAAACATCATGGGTATCGATGTTCCAGTATTTGAAATTTCAAACGTAAAAAGAGACATTTCAAACAGAGGTTACAGCCCTTACGGAGTTTCCTCAAAATTGGATGAAGCTGCAAAGAACTTCGAAGAAGCTTTAGAACTTATTACAGAACTTGCAGAAATCGAAACTTCGATAAAATTACTCGCTCAGGAAATTATCACAACAAAAAGAAGAGTTAACGCTCTTGAATATGTTGTAATTCCAAAAATGAACGCAACCAAAAAATACATCGCTATGCGACTTGAAGAGATGGAGAGGGAAAACTTCTTCAGATTGAAAATCATTAAAGCGAGAATGGACGCTAAAGAAGCTGAAGAAGCATAATTCAACATCGTTGGTGGTTTTATGTTCAGAATTACTGGAAAAATTAAGGAAATTGAAGATAAAATTGAAGGCAAAAAACAGGAAGGGGCTAAACTAGAAATAGTCGGTCAAAAAGTTCCAGTTTTTGCAGCAGAAACTGTTGAAATTAAAGCAGGCGAAATTAAAGCAGTGAATATTAACAAAATTTGCTTGCCTAAAAAAACAGTTTTAATGCCTTCCGCATACATTCAGCATAAATTAGGTAACATGGTATCTTTAGGAGAAGAAACTCCCGTTCCTTTCGAACATGAACGATGTCTCGAATACGCAATCTTTGTTGCAGTAAAAGAAGGAACAATTAAAGAAGGAGAACTCATTGGAACCATTGTAGTACTTCATGCTGAATAATTAAATACCATTAATACTAACTTTTTTTAACTTTTCGATAAAATTTACGTGAAACAATGGATAAAGAAATTTCGCAAATCAGAGATTTGGGAAATCAGCAAACGCAGGACGTTGGCTCGATTTATAAATTTCTGCACAATTTAAAATCCAATTTTAAAAGAAAAACATTAAACGAACTTTTAAAAGAAGATAAACCGCATTTAATAGTAAACGGGCAAAGGCATAGAATTAAGAAAAAAGAACTCGAATTCATAAAAGAAAATATATCTGGCGATATACGTCTTCCAATAATATTAGAAGTTGATTCAAGTTACGATTCAGGAACTGTAAAAATAGAAGGAATCGAAGAAGTGAAGTTGATATCAAAAATTTTAGGAAAAAAGGTCAGCCTTTTTAGCGAAGAAAATGTCCTTTATATTTACAAACCCGAATTAAGGGAAGTTAGACGAAAACTACCAACTACAACACAGTACTTGTTTAGAGTAGGCCTTAATTAGTGATAAAATGCTAAAAAAGAAAAAATATTATGGAAGAGACCCATTAAAGAAACTTATGAATGATCCGGAAAAAAGCGAAAAAATTTATAAGATACTCTTCTTAGTAAATATATGGGTTTGGTTCTCAATGTTTATTGGTGCGGTTATCTTTGTAATATGGGCCTACAAATTCCTATCAGCGTAATTCAGGTGGTTTTATGAACGAATATGTATTGTACTTCACCATGATTTCATTAGTGTTTGGTGCGTTTTCTGCGTTAAAATTAGCATTTAGAAAAGAAACTTCAAACGTACTTATCGGAGAAGGCCTGATGGCTGTAATAATTGCTACATTTTTAGTAATTTTGGCAGAAATATACTCAATTGCATATGTAGAAACTGTAGCACTGTTACTATTAGTATGCGGTCCAATTGGAACGATTGCATTTTCAAAATTTATGAAAAAAGGAAGTTCTGCAGAATTATAAATAAACTGACATTTTTGATATTTTTTGATAAAAAAAGAATTTATTTTTAGGTTTGGTTTTAATTTATTTTTTTAACCAGTTTATGCTGTTGCTTATCCCATCTTTAAATGAATCAGCGCTACTTTTTTTATGCTCAGAATTACTTTTTTGAACTTCTACTTCAACTGCAGGTTCTTCATTTGCTGAAGCTGAAATACTCTGTTCCCTATCTCTTTTTTTCTGTTCTAATTTTTCTTTATCAAGTTCGAAGTCTTCCTCTACCCTTATCACGTGGTCTGCAATATTTTGAATTGCAGTACTAAACCCAGGTTCTGCTCCAACAACAATAATCTGTTTTCCGCGTTCTTTGGCTTTTCGAATTGCAGGTAAAAAATCTGCATCTCTCGTCATGTAGACAATTGTATCAATATTTTTATTAAATATCAATTCAGTTCCTTCAACAGCCATTTCAACATCGACATCTCCTGCAGAGATTCTTGGCTCAAATCCCTGATTTGCAATGGCTTCAATTAATTTATCTGACGCGTATTGGTTTAAATAAACCCTACCAACAACAATATCGCCAAACTGTTCTAATGCATCCCTTACTTTATCGAGATCAACATTGAATTCTTTTCTTAACATGTTTGGTCCATCAATAAGTAAAGCCATCTTATTAGTCCCTTTTTTGCTGGTTTTTACGTAAAATTTCTTTAAGTTGCCCAGTTTTTTCCACATCTATCTCACGACCAAAATTTAAAAAATAATTAAGTAAATAACTTATTCGCATCTAAACTATTTAAATATAAAACTTTTTTTCATATTTTTCCCTAAATTCATCAATATTTTTAGAAGTATTGTCTAATGTAAGGGGAGTTACTGATACGTTTCTTTTATTCCGAACAGCATATACATCAGTTCCTTCTTCTTCATCCATCACAGGATATCCATCAAGCCAGTAGTAATTCCTGCTTCTTGGGTCGGTTCTTTCTTCAACGTGCATCGAATACATTTTTTTAGCGAGTCTTGTAATCTCTACAGGAGTATTTTCCGTAGCATTGTCCGGAACATTTATATTTATCACGTCACACGGGAATTCATCGTCAACAAACTTCTTAAACACGTTTCTAACAACCCTTGCAGCAGTCATAAAATCGATAGGACTTTCGCCTTCTTTAAATTTTAAGTGATCCGTTGTAACTTGAAGCGAACATGCAAGTGATTTTGCACCGTGATGTGCACCTTCGAATGCGGCTCCAAGCGTTCCCGATGTTGTAATTTCGGTTCCAAGATTTTCACCGATATTTATTCCTGAAATTATATAATCTGGAACTTTCTTTAAAACCTGGTAAATTCCAAGAACTACACAATCGGTAGGTGTTCCAGATATTGCGTAGCCTTCAGAACAGTCGGAAAGTTTTGTTTTAGTAATTCTTAGCGGCTCAAACAAACTTATTGCTCTTCCAATACCGCTCTGCTGATTAGTGGGTGCAACAACAGTAACATTTGCATCAAATTCTTCAGTTATTACATTTTTAAGTGCTAAAAGGCCATTTGAATAAATCCCATCATCGTTTACAAGCAATATATCCATTGTCATAAAAAAATCACCATTAATACATTTATCGTCTCACCAATATTTATATAATATCTACCAAATGCTAAAAAAACCCACCAATTGAATTTTATAATTCTAAATTCCCACTAAAAATATAAGTATATACTTAAAGACCCGATATGTGCTTTTAGGCCTATCAATAGGCAAGTTAAAGAGGTAGCTACACGCATACCCCATTTATCTTAATTATATTGCATAATAACAACTTTAGATTTTCACTAAATTTCAATTTAAAACTAAAATTTTATTATATTACTATATTAAATTATACTATTTTTAAACTTCATTTTTTAAAACTTGATTTTCAAAATATAAATAAAGTTAATTTTTTAAAAGTAACATCAAAAGTATATATAGTAGCCGATTTCATATAGTTATTAAAGTTATTTTGATAATGGATTTATGGTGTATTTATGAAAAAAAGGAATATTACAGAATTTCAAATACTCTCAGAAGTTGTTAGAAGACAGCCCCATATAAAACAGAAAGAAATTGCAGACATTCTTGGAATAACCGTTCAAGGTGTTTCTGAACACATGCGAAATCTGATAAAAGATGAACAGATTAAAAATAGGGGAAGAGGAGAATACGTAATAACTGAAAAAGGTATGGCTTCACTAAAAACCTGGATTTCAGATTTTAAAAATTATTTAAACGATGTAAATCAAAATTTATACCGCTACAAGGATGTATGGCCAGCAATTGCTATTGAAGATATAATTCCTGGAGAAACTGTTGGAGTATACATGAAAAAGGGAATTATCTACGTTTCAAAAAATATCGAATCAGATGCAACTGCAAAAGTATTTTATGGCGGAAATTCAGGAGAGGACGTTGCAATACACGAAATTCAGGGCCATATTGAAGTTCAAAATGGAAAAGTCATTGTTTTAAAAATACCATCTGAAGTAATGGGTGGATCGAGAAACGTGGACTACAATATCATAAAAAACGTTTTTGAAGACTATCCCGATGCAGTAATTGCAACTGCCGGAACTGTGGGAACAGTTATAGTAAATAAACTTGGAATCCATCCAGATATCAGATTTGCAGTATCTGAGGGAATTGTTTCTGCGTGCAACCGGGGTTGTAACGTTATTGCAATAATTACTGGAAAAATGGCTGAAAAAATAATAAAAACGGTTGACAAAAATAAAATAAGTTATACTCTTTTAAATGCATCGAAAACGACTGAATCAGACGAACAGCCGATGTTTTCTTAAATTTTTATAATATTTTTAATATATTATTTTAAAAAAAGAAAAAGAAATTTAGTATCCTAATTTTTGGAGTAATGGTTCTGGAGAAATAAAGTTTACGTCCAAAGCTACTTCTTTTGGCTGCATTCCCATTGCAAGACCTAAAAGCTGTGATAAGTGTACAACAGGGAATCCGTATTCCTTACCTAATTTTTCTTTAATTTCGATTTGTCCCCTGTCGAATTGTAACTGACAGAATGGACATACGTTAACTGTAGCATCAGCACCTACTGCTAACATGTTTTCGATTTTTTCTTGTGTCATGCTTAATGCAAGGTCTAATTCTTTAGCTCTTACACCGCCACCTGCACCACAGCACATCATTTTGTCTTTGTAGTCTACTGATTTAGCACCTGTTGCTTCAACGAGTTCGTCGAGCATTGTTGGGTGTTCAGCACCACCGAGACCTTTCGCTGCAGTTGGTTTTAAGAAGTGGCATCCGTAGTGAACTCCGATGTTTACACTTAATGGTTTTACAACGTTTTCTCTGATTTTGTCTACACCAATATCTTTGTAGATTAATTCAGCGAAGTGTCTTACGTGAACAGTTCCTTTGTATTCTTTTCCGATTTCTTTGAGCTGTTCGTTTACCATTGCCAAAGCATCTTTGTTTTCGTGTAACATGTGTGCAGCTTCGAATAATGAACCGTAGCAACCGTTACATACGGTAACTATGTCAGTTCCCATTTCTTCTGCAATTACTAAGTTTCTTGCAGCTAATGTTAACCAGGTCTTTTGGTCGAATGAACCAAATACCCCTGGAGCTGGACAGCAGGATGCACCAGGCATGTCAACTAATTCCACACCTAATTTTTCCATTACTGTTCTTGTAGCTGATTCAACACCAGCGTACCTGTTTGGCATAATACATCCAAGGAAAAACGCGTATTTCATCAATATCACCTATCTTAAATTATGAAACTCGTAAATTATTGTTTTAAACCCATTGTTTTCCAGTCAAATCCGATTAACTCATCGAATTTTAAGTTTTTAGCAAGAGTTCTGATTTCATCCATGTCTTTTTGGCTGAACTGTGCAATTGGTGCTTTTTCAGCAAGACCGATTGATTTTCTTAATTTTGCTGTATCGTCGTTTGCAGGTACTGCGTGACCAGCTTTTAAAACGTATACTGCTGTCATTTTGTGGGGGGTTGCCATGTTTCCTTTTTGAGCAGCTAAGTTCCTGATTGTTTTAATGATTTCAGTTACTTTAACGTCTCTTGGGCATCTTTCGTAGCAAGTATAGCAGGTTGTACATTTCCAGATGTCATCACTGTCTAAAACACTGTCTATACCGAGTAATGCTTGTCTTATTACTTTTCTTGTTCTGTATGCAGTTCTTCTACCGCTTGGGCAGCTTCCTGTACATGTACCGCATTGGTAGCATGATTTTAATGAAGCTACTTCTTTTTCTCCCGGAACAGGGGTTCCAGCTTCAATGATTTTGTTTACAAAACCTTTGTTCAACTCTTCAGCTTTCATCATCCTTAACACCTCGAGGATACTTTGGTTTATATATAATATATTTATTGGTAATCGATATCATATCTTATACTCTTGTATAATACCTTAGTATTTTTAATAGAAATTCGAATATTATTTAAGACGGTGGTATTTTGATTGGGAAAATGGTCAAAGAATCAGAAA
Organism: Methanococcus mangrovi; assembly: GCF_054506835.1. Classification (NCBI taxonomy): domain Archaea; kingdom Methanobacteriati; phylum Methanobacteriota; class Methanococci; order Methanococcales; family Methanococcaceae; genus Methanococcus; species Methanococcus mangrovi. The sequence continues at coordinate 927,562 of NZ_CP197114.1, forward strand.
AAGGAATTTTAATTGATATTGAAGTTACTACAAACGCTAAAAAAAATGAAATTGGAAAAATTAACGAATGGCGTAAACGAATAGAAATAAGAATTAAAGAACAGCCAATTGAAGGCAAGGCAAACAAGGCAATTATAAAATTTTTAAAAGAAATTTTTAAAAGTGAAGTATTGATAAATTCAGGAACTACCTCATCACAAAAAACAGTACTTATACCAGATAAAACAAAAGATGATGTTGTAAAAATTTTAAAAACGGAAATCAAATCAATTTAATCGTATTTATTAAAGTGATAACATGGAAGACGATATTAATTACACTCTTGCAGCATATCGAATCTGCACCCCCGAAGAAACCTTTGAAAAGATAGAACCGATAATAAAAGAAATTGGCGTTACGAGAACTGCAAGAATCGATGGACTTGATAGAATCGGAATTCCTGTTTTTTCTTCGATCAGGCCATCTGCAAAGAACGGTGCAATCAGCGTATATGCTGGAAAGGGCGCTACTGAAATTCAAGCAAAAGTTTCATCCACAATGGAAGCAATTGAAAGGTATTCTGCAGAATTTGACGAAAATTTAAAACTTGAACTTACAAAAGAGCCTGAAAACCCGGTAAACCTGGATGACTTAATTTTACCTGGCGGAAAAAGTGCAGAATACATGGATACGGATGGAATAGATTGGGTAGCTGGAAAAGATATTATCAGCGGAAAAACCTGTTATGTTCCAATCAACAGCGTCGTTCACCCCCATGATGGAAAAAAACTATTTAGAAGTAATACCAACGGTCTTGCATCTGGAAACTCTGAAGAAGAAGCAGTTTTCCACGCGATGCTCGAAGTAATCGAAAGAGACGCCTGGAGTATCTCAGAACTTTCAAAAAACACATACAGAAAAGTAAACGTTGAAAATGCGAAAAATCCGCTAATTTTTGAACTTCTTGAAAAATTTAAAAAAGCAAAAATAAACATTATCCTAAAGGATTTGACAAGCGAAGTTGGAATTCCTACAGTTGCTGCAATTTCTGATGATGATGTTTTAAAAGACCCTGCACTGTTATGCATGGGCGTTGGATGCCATTTGCACCCTGAAATTGCTGTTTTAAGAGCATTAACAGAAGTTGCACAGAGCAGAGCTACACAAATTCACGGGGCACGGGAAGACACGAATCGGGGGGATGTTGTACGAAAAATAAATTACGACAGGATGAAACGAGCGCATAAAAAGTGGTATACATTCAAAAATGAAATAAATATTGAAGACATGCCAAATAACGCTAAATTAAACCTTAAAAAAGATATTGAAACTGTAAAATCTACCCTAACTCAGTTCGGTTTTGATAAAATCATAACAGTTGAACTAAATAAAACTGAAATCAATGTTTCAAGAGTAATTATTCCAAAAATGGAAATGTACAGTGTTGATAGGGATAGAATTTCACTTTGGATAAAAGATAGAGTTCGAAGAAACCTTGAAAGTAATTTAAACGTAATTTAATCTTTTTTAGTTAATTTAATTAATTTATTTTTATTTAAAAAAGCTTTTTTGAAAAATTATTCAACTGTTTTTAAATTTTAAACTTTTAAAAAACGAGTTTTATTAAAATTAAACATTTTAAAAATAGATTAGATGGACTGAGCGGGATTTGAACCCGCGGCTTCCGCATAGCCAATGCGGCACTCTCCCAGTCTGAGCTATCAGCCCCATTCCAGCTTAATTTTGATTGTTTTTAATATATAAATATTTCCATTTAAAATATTCTTTTAAAAACTTATAAAACTTCTAAAAATCATAAATTTATACGGTACTTTAAAAAATAATTCAAAGGTAGTTTTATGGAAAACATTACGAATTATTTTGACGTTGTTATTATTGGAGCAGGTCCGGCAGGGCTTTTTGCAGCATACGAATTATCAAAACATAGCAAATTAAAAACTATTGTAATTGACCGGGGAAAAGACGTTTTAGATAGATATTGCGCTGCAGACACTCTTAAAAAATGTATAAAGTGTGAACCATGCCAAATACTGTACGGAGTAGGTGGTGCAGGCGGTTTAAGTGACGGAACCCTGAATTTAAGGCCTGATATTGGGGGAAACTTATCCGAAATAACAGGTGACGAAAATTATGCCTGGCAGCTTATTTTTGAAGTTGATAACATCTTTCTGACTCACGGTGGCCCAAAAAAACTATTCAAAGGGTCATTTGAAAAGATAAAAGACCTTCAAAGACATTCCGCACAGAACGGGGTTAGATTTATTCCAATCATTCAAAGACATATCGGCTCAGACCATACGAAAGAATTAATTGCAAATATTAAAAATACACTGCAAAATCAGGGTGTTACTTTTTTATTGAACACCGAGGTTTTAGAATTTGAAATAAATAAGGTATATGTATACATTTCTGGAAAAAAAGAAACAATCAATACCAAATATATAATCGTTGCACCGGGAAGAGGCAGTGCAGAGTGGTTTTTAAAAATTTCAGAAAAAATAGGTTTAAAAGCAAATCACGGGCCAATTGATGTTGGAGTAAGGGTTGAAGTTCCATCAATAATCATGGAATCGATTACAGAAATAAATCATGACCCCAAATTTCATATTTACACCGATACATACGATGATTTCGTTAGAACGTTCTGTACAAACCCGTATGGATATGTAGTCGAAGAAAATTATGGGGACACCATTGGAGTAAATGGGCATTCGATGGCAGACAAAAAAAGTGAAAACACGAATTTTTCATTTTTAACAAGAATTGAACTTACTGAGCCTGTGGAAAATACAACAAGCTATGGAAAAAGTATCGCAAAACTTACAACAACACTTGGAGGTGGAAAACCAATTTTACAGAGGCTTGGGGACTTAAAACGGGGAAGAAGAAGCACATGGGAGAGACTAAAAAAAAGCAGCTTTGACCCGACACTAAAACAGGTTACTCCCGGAGACATTGCAATGGCACTCCCGCACAGGATTGTCACAAATATAATCGAAGGGCTTGAAAAATTAGATAAAGTAATTCCCGGAGTTTCTAACGACCATACATTATTATATGCGCCGGAAATTAAGTACTATGCAATGAAAACAAAAGTAAATTGTGATTTGGAAACAAACATTTCCGATATTTTTGCCGCAGGAGATGGTGCAGGTCTTTCAAGAGACATTACAAATTCCTGCGCAACAGGAATACTTGCAGCTCGTGGAATTCTTAAAAAAGAAGGAGTTTCAGATAAATTTAAAGATGAAACCACCAACTGGCAGGGAAAAATAGAAAATATGGAAATAATGGGATAATATGCTAAAAGTTTACAACACGCTCACGAGAAAAGAAGAAGAATTTAAAACATTAAACAAAAAAGAAGTTAAAATGTACGTTTGTGGCCCAACAGTCTATGATAACACACATTTAGGCCACGGAAGAACTTACGTTTCGTTTGATATAATTCGTAGATACCTTGAACATATCGGCTATACCGTAAACCTCGTTATAAATTTTACAGATATTGACGATAAAATCATTAAAAGATCACAAGAAAAAGGAAAAAATCCAGAAGAAATTTCTGAACAATTTATAAACGTATTTTTAAACGACATGGCTACATTAAAGGTAAAACCTGCGGATATTTACCCGAAAGTTACTGAACACATCCCTGAAATCATATCGTTTATTGAAAAGTTAATTGAAAAAGGTTTTGCGTATAAAACTGAAAATGGGGTTTATTTTGAAGTTAAAAAATTCGAAAATTATGGAAAATTGAGCAATATCACTTTAGAAGATTTATTTTCGGGAGTTAGAATTGAAACTTCTGAAGACAAGAAAAACCCTGAAGACTTTGCACTCTGGAAAACTGCAAAACCGGGCGAACCCTGCTTTAAAAGTCCTTTTGGAGAAGGAAGGCCGGGTTGGCATATTGAATGCTCTGCAATGAGTTCAAAATACCTTGGAGAGCAGTTTGACATACACGGCGGTGGACGAGATTTATCGTTTCCCCACCATGAAAATGAAATTGCACAGAGCGTTGCATATTCTGGAAAAGATTGGGTTAATTACTGGTTGCATACCGGCTTTGTAATGGTTAACGGGGAAAAAATGAGCAAATCATTGGGCAATTTTGTAACTATTGGCAATATTTCAAAAGAGTACAATCCTGAAATTTTAAGGTTTTTCTTCATTCAAAGGCATTACCGAAGCCCGATTGATTATACTGCTGAATCAATGAATCACGTTAAAAATAATCTTGAAAAGATATACAATGTAATTGAAAATATAAGAATTTCCCTTGAAAAATCCGAAAAATCAAGAACGTGGGGAAAAAATGAATTTTTACTCTATGATATTTTAAAAAATTCAAAAAGTAATTTTTATGATGCAATGAATTCAGATTTCAATACTGTTGAAGCTTTAAAAGCAGTTTTTGAAGTTTCTAATGGAGTTAATAAATATTTAAGTTTAACAGAGGTCCAAAGTGAAGGTTTGCTCTTAAAAGCACTTGATTTCTTCAAAACAGTTGGAGAAATATTTGGATTATTTGAAGATTACTTTAAAGAATCATCTGAATCAAATGAAGAAGAATTTGTTAAATTTTTAATTGGATTAAGGTCGGATTTGAGGTTTCAAAAGAATTACGAAATGTCCGATAAAATAAGAGATGGTTTAAAGGATTTAGGCTACCAGATTGAGGATAACCCAAAAGAAGGAACTGTATTTAAAAAAATAAACATTTAATCTGGTACGAAATATTTATAAATTTTTATTTTTGAGTGGTATTTTGGACGAAAATTCCTACAAAACGCTTAAATCTTTTTCAAAAGTTGAACTGGCCTTTAAAGGTTCTCTCTTTATCGGTTATGGAAAACCTGTAAAAAGTGAAATGGAAGCAAAAGAGTTTATAAATGAAATTAAAGCAATTCATAGTGATGCAACACATAACGTTTCTGCATATCGAGTAGATATTGAAAACAACTTTGCAATAAAGTACGATGATGATTTTGAACCACAAGGAAGTGCAGGTAAACCAATTTACAAAGTTATCGAATTAAAAAATCTCCAAAATATTATAATTGTCGTTACAAGGTATTTTGGAGGTGTTAAATTAGGATACGGCGGACTTGTAAAAGCTTACAGCGATACTGCAAATGAAGTTATAAATTCATGCGGAATTTTAGAAGTTTTTGAAAAGTCATATGTAACTTTGGAGTTTGATTATTCCGAGATACAGAAAGTTAAAGATATTTCACAGACTTTTGGAAAAATTGTTGAAGAAAACTATTTTGATGTTGTAAAATTCAAAATAGAACTTAAAAAAGGGCTTGAAGACGAATTTACTAAAAAATTAGTTAATATAACAAAAAATAAAATAAAAATTGATAATTTATAGTTGATTCAACATAAATTAACACAAATCTTTTAGGGGAGTTTAATGAAAAAGCTTTTAATAATTTTCACAATTTTAATGTCAATATTTCCGGCATTTGGATCTGATTTAAGTGATACTTCATTTGAAAACTGTGTTAGCATTACTGCCCCAGCAGTTTCAGTAACTGATGAAGGCTACGTTGGAGCTGCAGTTGATATTGATGTAAAAGTGTCGAAAGGTGAAGGCCACGCGTACATGGACACGCTGCCGCTTACGGATATTGATATGCAAGGGTCAGCCAGAATTGCCTCAAAAGTAGCTTTTGACACTTGCGGGATAAGTCAGGACAGCTACGATGTTTACTATATTATAAGGTCGGATGTTCCAACAGTTGGGGGACCATCTGCTGGTGCAGTGCTCTCCGTTGCAACGATTGCAGCAATTAACAACTGGACACTAAATCAAAACGTCATGATGACCGGAATGATTGGGCCAGATGGAACCGTTGGCCCGGTTGGCGGAATACTTGAAAAAATCAATGTTGGGGCTGAAAAAAACGTCGATTATTTTCTCATACCCTATGGACAGCGCTATCAAATCGATGAAAATAATAATTCTGTTGATTGCGTTGAATACGGTAAAAACCTTGGAATTAACGTCATTGAAGTAAGTAACGTTTATGACGCGGTTTACTACTTTACTAATCATAAAATTAATGAAAACTACGAAAAAAACCCGATTATTGATGATAAATATAATAATATTATGGAAAAACTATCAGAAATTACCCTTGAAAGCGCCAAAAAAAGCCTTGATGATATCAATAATTTAGATTTATCAAAATTAAATTCTTCTGAAAAAGAAGAGTTTGAAGACGATTTAAAAACTGCTTCAAATCTTATTTACCTTGGAAATGAACTACATTCAAACAGCAATTATTATGCAGCAACTTCAAGAAGCTTTAACTCCCTTGTCATCCTTGAAACACTGCAGTCAAAATACAGTTACAGTGACAACGTTTCCGTTAAAAATTATCTCTCAGGGGTAAATGAAAGCATTAATGAAAAGAGGAATTTCCTTTCAAATGTAACATTAACAAAAAATAATGTAGAATATGTATTTTCAGCCAAAAGCCGGGTATATGAAGCATCAGAATTAATGGATGAAGCATTTTACCAGTTTGAAGAAGAAAATTTAAGTTCTGCAATTGAATATGCATCATATGCAAAATTAAGAGCTGAAACCGGAATCTGGTGGCTTGAGTTGGCACCCAAAGAAGAAAATCCCCAAAAAATTGATGAAAAAGACTTAAAATACCTTGCAAGAGAATACCTTGACAATTCAGAAATTGTTGTAGTCTATACCTCAACAGTTCTCTCGGAAGAACTCGCATCTTACCCTTTAACACAGATTGATGATTCAATCAAACTATATAATGAAAAAGAATACCTGCTTTCAATGTCGAAAAGTATTGATGCTTACGTTTATGCTACAACCCTTCTTGATTATGGTACAGATGTTGATTATCTCTCAAATTTGGCGCAAAAAAAGATAAATAAAGCTGAAAATTGCGTTTTAAGTACTGAAAATAATTCGGAATATATTCCGGTTTCTGCACTCAGCTACTTTGAATATGCAGAAAATTTAGACGATAAATATTCAAAAATTCTATATTTTAAATACTCAATAGCATACGCGCAGATGAATATGGACATTTTAAAAGAATTTGATAGTTCTGCCTTAAATTACAGTGAAGAAAACTTAACATCAAACTATTCAGAGAATTTAAATAGTTCATATTTTGGGTATGACTACAAAACCTGCCTTATAAATATCACGTACCTAATCACGGGCCTCGTTTCGGGCATTTTAATAGGTGTCGGGTATCGTAAAAATAATTAAATAGTTCTTTTGCATAATTTATCTTTGGATTATTTCTAAATTTTTTAAAATTATAACAATTATTTAACTTTAGTTAATATACGGTGATATTTATGGAATCTTACTTACACAGCAACGAAATCATTAAAAACTCATTAAAATCAATGAAACTGCCAAAAAAAGTGCGTGTTTTTGATACCACGCTACGAGATGGGGAACAGACTCCAGGAGTTTCTCTAATGCCTGACCAAAAAATAGATATTGCAAAAAATCTAAGCGAAATTGGTGTTGATGCAATAGAAGCAGGTTTTCCGGTTTCTTCAGAAGGTGAGCAGGAGTCCATTAAAAAAATAACGTCTATGGGGTTAGATGCAGAAATTTGTGGACTTGCAAGGGCCGTTAAAAAAGACATCGACATTGCAATCGACTGTGGAGTTGACAGTATTCACACATTTATTGCAACATCCCCCCTACATAGAGAATACAAACTGAAAATGAGTAAAGAAAAAATTATTGATACTGCTATCGAATCAATCGAATACATCAAAGAACACGGTGTAACCGTAGAATTTTCAGCAGAAGATGCAACAAGAACTGAACTCGATTACTTAAAAGAAGTTTATAAAAAAGCAGTTGAAGCTGGAGCTGACAGGATAAATGTTCCTGATACTGTTGGAGTCATGGTTCCAAACTCGATGTCTTACTTGATAAAAGAACTGAAAAAAGATATAAAAGTTCCAATATCAGTACACTGCCACAACGACTTTGGAATCGCTGTTTCAAATTCTGTCGCAGCAGTTGAAGCTGGAGCTGAACAGGTCCACTGTACCGTAAATGGCCTTGGTGAAAGAGCAGGAAACGCATCACTTGAAGAAACTGTGATGACATTAAACATGGTCTATGGAATAGAAACTAATGTAAACACCAAAATGCTTACAAAACTTTCAAAATTAGTTTCACATTATACGGGAATTAAAACACAGCCAAATAAAGCAATTGTTGGCGATAATTCATTTGCACATGAAAGCGGAATTCATGCTCACGGTGTTTTAGCAAATGCTCTAACTTATGAACCAATTGATCCAGAAATAGTTGGAAACAGGCGAAGAATTGTCCTTGGAAAACACAGCGGTGCTCACGCGATAAAATCAAAACTTTCTGAAATTGGCGTTGAAGTTGGAGAAACTGTCTCACAGGAACAGTTCTGCGAAATCGTTGAAAGGGTAAAAGCAATCGGCGATAAAGGAAAAATCGTGACAGATGCAGATGTAATGGCAATTACCGAAGACATTACCAAGAGAACTTTAAAATCTGAAAGAATAGTTGATTTAGAACAGTTTGCAGTAATGACTGGAAATAACGTGCTTCCAACTGCAAGTGTTGCATTGAAAGTAAGAGATAAAATTTATAAAACATCTGAACTTGGAGTTGGTCCTGTTGATGCTGCACTAAAAGCAATTCAAGCCGCAGTTGGTGAAAACATTCGATTAAACGAGTACAACATCAGTGCAATTTCTGGGGGAACCGATGCTATCGCGGAAGTTACAGTTAGACTTGAAAATCAAGAAAAAGAAGTTATTGCAAAAGCTACTGGTGATGACGTTGTTAAAGCATCAGTAGAAGCAGTTATCGATGGAATAAACAAACTCATGAGTTAATTCCATTATTACTTTTTTAAATTATTTAAAAAAATTAAGTTAAGTTTAAAAAATTAAATTAATGTAAGAAAAACAGCGGGATTGTAGAACATATCATTGCCAATCCAATAAATAATGCCACCAATTTTCTATTTTCCACAGTTCCCTCTCCTCAATTCTAAATAAGACTTCTTTTCTAATTTATTCGTACTTATATTTAAACTTTTCAGTAAATTTAAAAGTTCGTTAAGTGCCGCTTCCCGTTTTGAATCATTATCCACAACTTTCTCGATTTCAAGATAATTTCCAACACCGTCAACCTGGTCAAATGAAACTTCAATATCGTTGTTTTTATAAATTTTTCTTACCTTTCTAATCGGGTAAACTGGTTTAAATCCAAGTTTTTCAAAAATATTATGCATCAAATCCATGTCTAAAATTTCTACTTCTATTTCTTCCCTTGTTTTTGAAATTGCATCCAATTTTTTACCCTTATAAGTAACATATATTGTTCCTTCGTTTGAATCGAGATTTAAGGATTTCCTAATTCTAAGCGCTTCATCAGTTACCTGAAAATCCCTATCTATCCCGTTAAAATAGGTATCAACCTGTTCTTTTGTTTCCTTTTCTTCAAATCCCAAACTTATTAATTTTTCGAGTATTTTTTTAGAATCTTCGTCTTCCAAACTGACCTTTATCTCAACTTCAATCATAAAAGCACCACTTTATCAGTTATATCTTTTAAATTTTCTTTTAAATCATTAAATTCAAGATTTTCTATAACTAACCAAACCCTTACTTTACTTCCTTCTTTTTCAAGCGTTGTTGACAAAATATTGCCGTTTATTTCTGAAATTTTGGAAGATATACTTGCTAAAAGTCCTATTTTATCTTCTGCAACGATTTGAACTTTAATCGTAATTAAATTTATCTGTTTTTTCTTTAAAACGTATCTTCCTTCGTTTGTTAAAAAAACCCCTCCTGTTTTTCCCTTTTTAGTCTCGACAAACCCGAGATCTCTTAAGACTCTGATGTATCTATCGATATTTTTAGGGTGGGTTTCCAAAACAGCAGCAATTTCCCGGGTAGTGTTGTACTTTTCAAGCAGTGTAAGTATTTTTTCAGTGAGCCCGTCGATTATCATTATCTTTCCCAACGTATCAAATAACTTAAATAAAATTACACATCTATATACGAATATTCTTTTTCTTAATAGTATCTATTCATTATTCAGTAAAAAGGCGATAATCGTGCTCACCCATGTTGATGAAAATGGCGTAAAAATGGTCGATGTTTCTAAAAAAAAGGATGTCGAGCGAATTTGTACTGCGATTGGTTTTATAAAACTTAAAAAATCAACCATTGAAAAAATTACGAAAAAAGAGCTTATAAAAGGTGATGTTTTAACCACCGCACAAGTGGCTGGGGTTATGGCAGTTAAAAATACCTCAAATATTATTCCAATGTGCCACCCGCTTCCAATTGAATCAATAAAAATCAATTTCGAGATTTTTGAGGATAAAATAAAAGCAGAAGCGAGAGTAAAAGCAACGTACAAGACGGGAATTGAAATGGAAAGTTTAACCGGAGTTTCCGTTGCACTTTTAACAATTTGGGACATGGTAAAAGCAGTTGAAAAAGACGAATTTGGACAATACCCCGACACCCAAATTTACGGAATAGAAGTTACTGAAAAAATTAAAAAAGAATAAACAATTTTTGATTAAATTAAATATTGATTTTAAATCACCTTATCAAGCAATGACACTATATTCATTACAGGAATATCTTTTTTTAAGCCGTGTTCTGTTAGATATTTCTTTAAACTGTCTCTTATGTGGTATTCACAAAATGGACACACAGTAATTACATAATCTGCATCGGTTGCATAAACCATGTTTGCTTTTCTTTTACCGATTGCTTCAGCTACTTCAGGTTTTCCAGACCTTACTCCACCACCTGCCCCACAACACTGGTCAGGAATTTCCATTTCAATGAATTTTAATTTTGGAATGCTATTCAGTATTTTACGGGGTTCGAGGTATACTTTTTGACCGCGTCTAAGGTGGCATGGATCGTGGTATGTTACAGTAATATCTAATGGTTTGTAATCAATTAATCCAACTTTAACTAAAACTTCGGTAATATCCATTACTTTGAATTCTTTTTCTTTGTAATCGTTCTTTAAAGTGCTTCCACAACCTGCACACAAGGTAACTACTGAATCAATATTTAACTTATTAAAAATTTCAAGATTTTGTTTTTTTAAACTTTCTGAAATATCTGTTTGACCTGTCCTGATAAATGGGGAGCCGCAACAGACCTGATTTTTAGGAATAATTACTGAAACTCCGTGTGCATTTAAAACTCTTATTGCACTTTTTCCAATTTCCTGCAATCTAAAATCAACAAGACATCCTGTAAAAAATGCAACTCTCATTTTTTCATTTTCTACAATGTATTCATCTTCAACTTCTTCTAAAAATGAAGTTTCTTCTTTTGGAACTGACCTGTTTTGTGATAACACGTTTTTCCTGACTTCAAGATGGCTGTCTAAATTGTAACCTTTCTTAAATGTTTTTTCCCTCAATTTTTCAACTGCGTTGTGCACAATATCTATTTCTTTTGGGCAGACTTCAACACACCTTCCACAGGTCGTACAGTTGTAAATATTTTCATCGAATGCTTCTTTTTCCCGATCTAACTCATCTTTTGGGTCAAATGCAAATCTTGCAAGCTGTCTCATTAAAGTTGGTCCTGGATAATTTGAATATTTTCTTGCAGGACACATTGCAATACAACTTAAACAATCAATACACCCGCGGATTTTTTTTACATCTTTTAGCTCATCCGGATATATTTTCAATTCATCTAACTCTTTTTCGGTAATTTTCCCGTTCTTTTTTTGAATGTAGTTTCTAAGTGTTCCAATTTTTTTATAGTATGGTTTCCGGTCAACTACGAGGTCTGAAATTACATCAAAACCTTCGAGAGGTTCAATCACCATGTTATCTTCAACTTTGGTTTTACATGCAAGCTTTGATTTTTTATTAACCATTACTGCACAGCTCCCGCACTGCCCTGCTCTACAAGACGACCTGAATTGAATATTTTCGCCGTAATTTTTGTTTATATATTCAAGTGCATCTAAAACAGTGAGTCCCGCCGGAACTTCGAATTTTTTAAAGCCTTCTGTCTTTTTTACAGTAATTGTAAAAGTCTTCACAGGTATCACGCATAAATTTTAAAAATAAAAATTAACTCAAAAATTAATAAATCGTATTTAAAAATTATATGAAAATGGTATATAAAGAAATTGTTAAATTTTAAATTAAATTTTTTATAAAAAATGAAAAAAGAAAATTTAGAACATTCCGATAAGGCCAAGTACAAAGAGCGCGTACAAAAATATCAAAATTAAACCATCTGTTCTTGTAATTTCTGAGAAATAGTTTTTTGTAGATTTTAAATTTAATACGGTTTTTATTTTTTCCTTACTCATCAAAGCCATCAGTAAAAAGACCATCAAGATATTAACTGAGAGCTCAAATTTAACCGCAGGAATTTCGTGAATCATTGCAGCAAGCGCAAGTGCTCCAAACATGTTTGCAATGTTACTTCCAATCACGTTTCCAATAACGATTCCACCAAGTTTTTGCCTTGCTGCAGCAAATGAAACTGCAAGTTCAGGAAGCGACGTTCCAAATGCAACTATTGTAAATCCAATAATCTTTTCAGATATTCCAAAAGCGCTTGCAAGACCTTTTGCACCATCAACAAAAAAATTACTTCCAAAAATTACAAGCAAAAGCCCAACTATCAGGCAAAATATTGCTTTTTTAAAAGTTACACTTTTTTCATGCTCTTCATCGTCCATTTCACCAGATTTTATCGTGTATAACACGTAAACTAAAAGTAAAACGAGTAAAAATACACCATCAAAAAATGAAAACCCGTTGTAGCCAATTAACGTAAAAATTATCGTGTAAATTATGTATAAATAGCCGTTTTTAAGAACTGCTTTATTTTTAATAAATACTGACGAAATAATCAAACTTAAACCAAGCACAAGCCCGATATTTGCAATACAGCTTCCAAGAGCATTTCCAACTGCCAAATCAACTGATCCCGTAGATGCAGCATATGCACTTGTTACAATTTCAGGTAAGGACGTTCCAAATGCAACTATTGTAGCTCCGATTACAAAACTTGAGATGTTAAACTGTTTTGCAACCCTTGAAGCACCTAAAACAAACCAATCGCTACCATATGACAGCATGAATAAACCAACTGCTAAAAAAAGAACTGATTCAATAAGCATATTTTCACCATAAAAAAGAAAAACGTGTTTTAGTAATTTTATTAATAATACACTTGGTAAGATTTAAAGCTTTCTTCTGAATTCAAATTCTCAGAAAGACCCGTTCCGATACCGTATCCAAAACTGTATACCAAATCGTTAAAGTCCAACCCAAATAAACTAACTGATGAAGTTTCGCCGTATTCGTAAACATTGGGATTTGAAATGTTTCCTAATTTTGCAGCTACATTGATTGCATCGCCTTCTGTTCCTACCATATCCACAAGCCCGACTTTTTGAGCTTGAATTCCGCTGTATATTTTACCATCGGCAACTTCTAACGTTTTATTTATTGTCATGTTCCTGTTTTCAGCAACCCATGATACAAACAGGAAGTAGCTTTCATTTACCATAGATTCAAGCATTGCATGCTCTTCTTCGGTCATGGCTCTTGTTGGTGTTCCAATGTCTTTATATTTTCCACCAGTAATACTAGTTGTATTTATTCCAAGTTTTTCCATTAACCCGTAGTAGTGCATTATTTCCATTCTAACACCGATACTTCCAACAAGTGACTGTCTTTCTGCGACGATATAGTCAGTTGATGAAGCAGCCTGATATGCTGCAGACGCACCCATTGTTTCGATGTATGCAACAACAGGTTTTTTTTCAGAAACTTCTTTTATTTTTCGTGAAAGCTTTTCACTTGCAACGACTTCCCCACCCGGCGAATTTATTTTTATAAGTACTGCCTTGATATTGTCATTATTTTCTGCTTCGTCAAGCCATTCCACGTAATCATCTACTCCCGGCTGAGTAGGGCTAAAAAGTCCAGAATCTGAACTTTCAAGGGTTATTGTTCCATCTAAATTAATAAGTGCAATATTTCCCGAAGTCAGGCCGTCAGAAGATGCAAAAATTAAAAACCCGGCTATTAAACTTACAATTATAATAAATGCTGCGATTGAATAGTAATATATCTTTTTCAAAACTACCCCTCCAAAAAAATTAAAAAATAAGTTATAGTATCCTGTAACTTCCAGGATTTGGCTCGTAAATTTCCCCATCTTCTTTCAATTCAGATAAGACGTTATCAAGTTCAACATCTTCGAGTCCCAAATTATCAATTAAATCTTCATACGAAATCCCGTCATTTTCCCGTATGACATCCAAAACTCTATCTTTAATATCCAAATCCCCATAAAGGTCTTCTAAAGCTTCACTTTCAACTGAAAGTTCACTTGACATTTCATCCCGATTGTAAGTTATTGTTTCTTCGTCTTTTACGTAATTTCGAGTTTTTTCGATTTCTAAATTTCTTAGCTCAATCCATTTATCTTTATTATCATTTTTTTTGCTGTAAACTTCGAGTGCAACGTATCTTTCACCATTGTATTCCCCGATTCTTCCAATAATGTCTAAAAAGTCATTTTCTTCGACGTCTAATGATTTGTTTTCAAAATCTTTTACGGAAATTCCATCGAGTTCAAATGAAACGATATTTGATTTGTCGACATTCGTTACAGTTCCAAGTAACCTGACCCTGTGGATTCTTTTTCCATCCAAAATAAGTGATTTTTCAAAAATCTCGTTTTCTGCAAATTCTTCCGGGTGTATTTTGTATGCTACGTATCTAATCACGGTTCTCACCAAAGAATAATAATGTAGGTATAAATTTACGATTTAAAAAAATATAAGCTTAACTAAAAAAATAATTATTAAAATTTATAAATTATTCTTTTTTGTGTTCAACTTCTTCATCTTCGTTTATTATAACTCCGTTTCTCGTTCTTGGCGCAATGTCTTTAATCAGTCCAAGTATATCTTCATTTTCTTCGCAAATAAATTCAAGTTTTATTCCGCCGTGAACATCCTTATCAAAGTTTAAAATTCCTGAATACGCTGCCTGTTTGTTTATATAAAATTTCGTTGCATTTCCAACAATATTTCTTTCAAGAACGTTTCTTGCAGCATCCAGTATTGCCTGACTTCTAAGGAGCTCTTTAAATCTTGAAATATCTTTTGAAACTCCTGAATAAATATTTTCAGCAAGTTCCATTTCTGCATTATTAAATATGTTAGTTACTGCTTTTAAAACCTTATTTTCATCTTCAGTTGGTTTTACTTTTGTTTTTATCTTGATTATCATTTTATCATCCCTATTAAAGAAGAACGTTTTTCATAATGCTTAATGCTCTTTCAATATCTTCATATTTTGTAGCGTATGAAAATCTTACACTGTTTTCCCCATTTTTACCAAATGCAGAACCTGGAACACACAAAATTCCGTTTTGAATGAGTTTTGTTGCTACATCCATCCCGTTTCCATATTCGCTAACATCAGGGAAAATATAAAATGCCCCTTCTGGCTTTTGAACGTTAAATATTTCTTTCATTCCAAAATATATTAAATCTCTCCTTCTTTCAAATTCAGATACCATTTCTGAAACGCAATTTTGGTCCCCATTAAGTGCTTCAACTGCACCAAACTGTGCAAATGATGTTGCACATGCAAAGCCGTACTGGTGGATTTTCATCATGTTTTCGAGTATCTGGTATTTATTATCAAAATTTTCGTTTACTGCTAAATAGCCAACTCTCCAGCCGGTCATTGAATAAGCTTTTGAAAATCCATTAATTAAAATACAGTTATCTGTAAATTCCATTGCAGAATAGTGTTTTTTCCCATAAATTATCTTTTCGTATATTTCATCAGAAATTACACAGATGTTTTTTTCATCTGCAATTTCACAAATTCCTTTAATTTCTTCCTTTGTCATCACGCTTCCGGTCGGGTTTGATGGCGAATTTAAAACAATACATTTTGTTTTGTCAGTTATACTGTTTTTTACAGATTCTAAATTAATTCTAAATTTTTCATCTAAATCAATTGGAACCATTTTTCCTTCACAGAGTTCAGTTAGCCCTTTGTATGAAACAAAACCTGGATCGGGAATTAAAACTTCTTCACCGCGGTTTACAAGCGTAAATAATGAAAGCATGAGTGCTTCAGAAGCCCCGCATGTTGTAACGATATTTTTTTGTGAAACATCTATATTATTATCTTTTTTCAACTTTTCAGAAATTGCAGAAGTTAATTCAGGGATTCCTGCATTTGGAACGTAGTGCGTTTTTCCAGCATCAAGAGCCGATTTAGCAGCCTCTACGATATGTTTTGGAGTATCGAAATCAGGCTCTCCAATCCCGAGATTTATCGAGTTTTCTGTCGCCATGTTGAATATTTTACGAATTTCGGACTGTTCTGTTCCCAAACACCTTTCTGCAATCACAAAATCACCTTAGATAATTATATATAATCAAGAATTATAATGATTAATCATTATTATTACTGTTGTTGATATTATATATGTAATGTATCCGGTTTACTCGTTTAAATTATTGGTGAATCCAGATTAGATGGTAATTGTATTAATAATAACATCTAAACTTTAAAAAAATCTTTAATATAATTGGTGAATTCATGTTTGACGATATTGTACTAATAATTGCGTCTATTGGGATATTGTTAGCATCATTTAGGCTCTGGGTTGAAAAAGACCGTGAAAAAATGGTTTATGCAAGGCTCCATATCACGGGAGTTATCGATATTGCATGTATCGTGATATTGCTTGTATTTAAACAGTATTTGCTTGCTTTAACGTATTTGGTGTTAGTTCCATTCTCAGCACATGCAATAGCTAATGCAGATTACTTTGATGAATTAAAAAAGCAGTAAGGTGTAAAAATGAGTATTTATATTGATTTTTTAATAATGGCACTCGTTTTAATGTCGTACATCGGTGCTTTAATTCAAAAAGACTTAATTAAATGTGTTGTTTTGACAGGACTTGGCGGACTTGGACTTGCGTACCTTTTCAGCTCTTTACTTGCACCGGATGTTGCGTTAACAGAAGCAATTTTGGGTGGCGCCGTTTTACCTGCATTTTTCGCATTTACAGTTAGAAGAACACAAAGACTTGATGAATAAATTAAAAATATAAAACTTTAAAATTTTTTAAAAAGTTTGAAAAAAAGAAACTTCTATTTTTATTATTTTTTGTGATATATTCCACTGTACGTTCCATTTCCATCCTTAACTTCAGAAAAAACAATCTGTGCAATTTTTGCATATTTATACATTGTCACAGGATTCATTACGTGCATTAAATAGCTTGCATAACCTTCGTATCCAGGATCGTGTACTGCAGTATAAAGTGTTACCCCCATTCTAAGAAGCGTACTTCTTGGATATGCAAAACCAGCCATGTTTTCAGGAATATTCATCTTTTCTTTAATTTTTACAATATATATTCCGCATTCAAGGTCGATTTTTTCATCCTTTTCTGAATCAAAAATTAAAACATGCTCTGGAAGCACCCTTTTTTCATTTGAAAAATCAATTGCTCCTTTTCCTTCAATTTTGTAAATTTTATCGAGTTTTAAGTCAACACCGCACTGCTGGAGCTGGCCTTCTTTTAAATCAGATAAAAAATCTTTTGTGATATTTGGTCCAATTATCATGTTAATTCCTCTTTTTAGTAATTACGATTTCGTCCTTTTTATAAACGAAACTTTCCTGTTCAATATCCCTGTCAATTAAGCAGTTTGCGCCAATTAACGAATTGCTGCCAATTTTAACACCTGGCATGAATGAAACCTGAATTCCGGTTTTTACGCAATCTCCAATTATTGCTCCAAGTTTTCTAACACTTTTTATCATATTTCCTTTGATATTTACGATTACAGGCTTATCATCAAACCTCAAATTTGCAGTTATCGTGTTGCATCCAAAATTACAGTTTGCGCCAATTATACTGTCTCCAACGTAAGAAAGATGCGGAATTTTCGTGTTTTCAAATATAATACTTCCCTTAATTTCAGAAGAATTTCCAACAAATGTATTTTTCATCAGAACCGTATTTGGACGGATATATGCTAAGGGTCCAACAATCGAACCTGATTTAATAATTGCTGGCCCTTCAATTACTGAATTTGGTTTTATTACTGCACCTTCTTCAATTATAACGTTTCCAGTAATCGATACATTGTTTTCGATTTTTCCAGAAACTTTTGAAATTATTTTATTTAAAAAGTGATTATTTGCACTTAAAACATCCCATGGATGACCAATATCGTTCCAGTATCCTTTTAACTCAACACCGTGAAGTTTTCCGTTTTCAATTAGTTTCTTCAAAGCATCAGTCAACTCGATTTCTCCACGTTCTGATGGAGCAAGATTTTCTAAAATTCCAAATACACTGTTTTGAAATTTATAAATTCCTGCATTAATAAGATTTGAAGTTATTTCTTCTTTTTTTGGTTTTTCAAGCAAAGTTATTACTTTATTATCATATCCAAGTTCGATTACACCAAAATTTTCAGGATTGTCTACTTTTGATAAGCTAACTGCATTTTCATAAGCTAAAATTTCTTCAATATTATCTTCAAAAAGTATGTCCCCATTTAAAACTAAAAAATCGCCGTTTATGAAATTTTTAGCAGCTAAAACCGCGTGTCCTGTTCCAAGCTGTTTTTCCTGTAAAATATATTCAATTTTTGGGTTTTCCTTAAAATATTCAATAATCTTTTCTTTTTCATATCCTACAACAAGATATATTTTTTCAACGTGGTTTTCAATTTTTTCGATAATATGTTCAAGTATGGGTTTTCCCGCAATTGGAATCATCGGTTTTGGGCGTGATTCTGTTATTGGACATAATCTGGTTCCTTTTCCAGCACATAATACTATCGCATCCATATTACCACCCTAATTTTCAGATATTCCTGATTTAACCATTGAAATTCCTGTTTCCATCAATTCTTTTGCAAAATCTTCATCTTTTGCTTCAACCCTAACTCTAACGTAGCTTTCGGTTCCAGAAGGCCTTATTAATATCCAGCCTTTTTCAAACGAGAATCTAACCCCATCAAGAGTTTCAGGTTTCTTTTTAAATATTTTTTTGCCTTCTTTTGAGACGTAATCCATTACGTTTTGTTTTAAATTATCCGGGCACGATATTTTTTCACGCATGTTGCAGTATGATGGAACTTCGTCAATAATTTCGTACAATTTTTTACCGTAAAATTCCATCATTTCTAAAACTCTGAGTCCTGAAAGAATACCATCGGGAGTTAAATGAATATCCCTGTGTATCCACGTTCCAGAAGGTTCCCCTCCAAAAATGGCGCCTGTTTTTTCAAGTTCTTCAGCTACCGCAACATCACCAATCTTGGTTCTTATTACTTTGGCCCCAAATTCGTTTAAATATTCATCGATTGCCATTGAAGCGTCAACAGTTGTGACAATTTTGTCGGCACCTGTTTTTTGAACGATATATTTACAAAATGCGGCTAAAAGCTTGTCAAAATCAGTAACTCTTCCAAGTTCATCGATTGCAATCATCCTGTCAGCATCGCCATCGTGTGCAATCCCGATATAATTTCTGCCGTTTGAATTTAATCCTTTTACAATATCAACGGTTTCTTTTAAGTTTTTTTCATTTGGCTCAGGCATCCTGCCAACAAATCTTCCGTCACAGTGCGAATTTACAGAAATTACCTTGCATCCAGCTTCGGTAAATATATTTGGAGAGACAATGCACCCTGCTGCATTTGCACAGTCAACAACAACATTAAAATTTGTTTTTATATCTAAATTTTGTAAAATGTAGTCGAAATACTTTTTAACCGCAGTTTTGTCCTCTAAAACACTGCCAATATTATCCCAAGCACATTCTTTAAAATCGCCGTTTTCGATTATTTTTTCGAGTTCTTCTTCCTGTTTTGGGTCAAATGCAGTCCCATTTTTATTAAATAATTTTATACCATTGTATTCAGGAGGATTGTGGGAAGCTGTAATCATAATCCCTAAATCATAGTCCCTTGCAGAGTATCCTAAAACTGGGGTTGGAACCATGCCAATTGTAGTTACATCACATCCGCCATTTAAAAGTCCTGCCGTAATTGCACTTTCAATTAAATTTCCAGTAGTTCTCGTATCCCTTCCAATTACTGCCTTTTTAAAATTCTTCGAAATTGCAAAACCAACCTTGTATGCAATTAACGGGTCTAAATTTTTCATTCGGATTCCGGAAGTCCCAAAAAGTTTCAAGATTTCACCAAGCACAAATTAACGCCTAATCTAATACTTTATATCCTTTTAATTAATCATACATATAAAGGATTTGATTTTTAGGGGTTTAAAATGTTATCGGATTTGATTTTTGAGATTGGAATGGAAACTAATAACGAAGAAATTTTAGATTTTTTAAATGTTTTGGATAGCATTTATAAAAATAAAAACGTGGAATGCAAAGAAAATACCCTAAAAAATTTAGGGATCGGAACAATTGAAAATGATCTTACACTTTACGGTAAAAATTACCCATTATTTAAAATGATTTATTATTTCAACGAAATTCCTCTTTTTAATTCTGAAAAAGAATCGATTTTATTTTTAAAAAATAATAATTTTAATTACTCAAAAACTTATTTGGAACTCAATAATTCTGAAAAAAAGAGATTAAAAGAATTAATTTTAAATTTTGCCGAAAATAAAGTTCCGGATGCATATAAACCCCTCGTAAAAGAGGTAATTTTTGGAGAAACTTATTATTTTTCAAAATACAATATCGAGTTGAAAGAATACGTTTCAAACTTAAATTCTGTTTACAAATTAAAAGAATATAATATTGTTAAAAATTGCATTTTGAAAAAAGAAATACCTCCAAAAAATTTAATTTTAAAATATAAAATGGACCTTTCAAAATCGATTAATCTGTTTAATAAACAATTAAATAACTCGAGAATTAGAAAATTTTCAATAGATTTTGATGGAAAAAATTTTGATTGCCAGTACATCTATTTAAAACAGTCATTATGGGACAAAATTCAGGGCTGGTTTTTTGGCGAAATTAATGGAATTCATTACCCGGCACTTGTAAATATTGCTTATAATAACCCAAAAATTGATTATTTGAAACCATTTTTTATTTTAAAGGATAATGAAAACGAAATAAATGTCACTGCAAGGGTTCCAAAACTTTTATATTTAAAATATGGCCTAACATTAAACCACATTAAATTAAATGGAAATCATACTTACTTTGGAAGATGGAATATTAAAAATTTTAAAAAATTTCTGGACGTGAAAGTTTGAAATCGATTATTTTAGCAGGCGGAAGTGGAACAAGACTTTGGCCGCTTAGTAGAGAATATTTCCCAAAACAGTTTATAAAATTTAAAAAATTAAACCAATCTTTATTTCAAAAAACGTTCGAAAGGAGTTTAAAACTCTCAAATGGTAATTTAGAAGACATCTGCATAGTAACGAATGAAAAGTATAAATTTTTAGTTTTAGGGCAGATCGAAGAATTAGGATTAAACTTTCCAGAAGAAAACATACTTATTGAACCGGTTGCTAAAAATACGCTTCCTGCAATATATTATGGCGTTAAACATTTTAAAAAGCACGGGGAATTTAATATTGCAGTATTTCCATCAGACCATTTAATAGAAAACGAAGAATTACTCCTTGAAACATTTTTAAACTCGGATAATTTAGCAAAAAAATACCTGCTAACTTTTGGAATAAATCCAAATAAACCCCATACTGGATACGGCTACATAAAACCTGGAGAAAAACATGAAAATGGAAATGTAGTTGAAGAATTTAAGGAAAAACCCGACTTAAAAACTGCTGAAGAGTATATTAAAGCAGGATACCTGTGGAATAGTGGCATGTTTTTATTAAATTCGGAACTCTTTGAAAATGAAGTTAAAATCTACGCGCCAGAATTATATAATGCATTTGAAAATTTTGAAAGTGAAGATATTAAAAAAATCTTTGAAATTATTCCAAATATTTCAATAGACTACGGAATAATGGAAAAATCAAAAATAGTTGCTGTTGTTCCCATAACAATTAAATGGAACGACCTTGGAAGCTTTGATGCATTTTACGATGAATTTGAAATTGATGAAAATAAAAATATAACTGAAAATGAAAATATCTGCATAAATTCAAGCGGAAATTTGATAAATACCGCGGATAAAAAAATAGTTTCACTAATTGGTATCGATGATGCCATTATCGTTGATACGAGGGACTCTTTATTAATATGTAAAAAAAATCAGTCTGAAAAAGTAAAAAACATTGTAAATATCTTAAAAACAAAAAATGACGAAAGAGCAGAATTTCACAAACGAGTTTACCGACCATGGGGAATTTATGAAATTTTAGAAGATTCGGAATTCTATAAAATTAAAAAGATTACCGTTCTTCCGGGAAAAAAATTAAGCTACCAGCTCCACCACCACAGGAGCGAACACTGGGTTGTTGTAAAAGGTATGGCAAAAGTTACTGTTGAAGGAAACGAATACTTTGTAAGAAATGGAGAAAGTACTTTTGTAAAATCCGGTTTAAAACATAGGCTCGAAAACCCCGGAAAATTACCTCTTGAACTTATAGAAATCCAGATTGGAGAATATTTTGAAGAAGACGATATAATAAGGTTTGACGATGAATGGGGAAGAAAATAATCCATTAGTTTCGGTTATAATGCCTAATTACAATAATGAAAAATATTTAGCTGAAGCTATCGAATCGATTTTAAATCAAACTTATAAGAATTTTGAGTTTGTTATAATCGACGATTGTTCAACAGATAACTCGTGGAATATAATCCAAAATTACGCTAAAAAAGATAATAGAATCAAAGAGTTTAGAAACGAACAGAACTTAAAAATTGTAAAAACAAGAAATAAAGGTTTTGAATTGATGTCCCTAAATTCAAAGTATATTGCAATTTTTGATAGTGACGATGTTTCAATGCCTGAAAGACTTGAAAAGCAAGTTAATTTCTTGGAAAAAAACTTAGATTACGGGTTGATTGGAAGTCATACTTTGATAATTGATGAAAATTCCAAAATAATTGGATATAGAAAATATGAAACAGATTTTAAAAAAATAATTAAAAATATGGTTAAAAAAAATCAGTTTGCACAACCTTCGGTAATGATTAAGAAATCAGTTTTAAACGAAGTTGGATATTACGATGAAGTTTTTGAAGTATGTGAAGACTACGATTTATGGTTTAAATTTGCAAATAATTATAAAATAGGAAATTTAAACGAAGATCTATTAAAATATCGAATTACTAAAACTCAAAGTAAATCGACCAAATTAAAAAAGACTTTGAGCCATACATTAAAAATTCAGAAAAAATGGCTTTTTAATAAAAAGTTTTTTAGTGTTTTTGGAGTAATTTATTATTGTTTAGGGTATTTAATGTATTTTTTACCCTCAAAATTTGTTTTAAAATTATTTAAGGTTTTGAATTACCGTGAAAACAAAATCGGGCTGGAAAAATGAAAAACGTATTAATCGGCTTAAACTTAGTATCTCTTTTTATTTTAAGCTACATTATTCCAAAGAAAAAAGGCCTCTTCCTTTTTGGTGATGGACATAAAGATTTTGCAGGCAATTCTAAATACCTATTTTTATATTGCAATAAACAAAAGAGGTTTGAATGCCATTATATAGTTGATAATTTTTCAAAAGTCACAGACCATAGTGGGCATTACCATTTTTTGTTAAATAACTCGATCAAAACTTTCTGGTTAATATTAAGGGCTGAATACCTATTTGTCAATGGTATGACTGGAGATTTAAGTATTTCACATTTTTTAGGAAGATTTAATGTAATTAATTTGTGGCATGGCGCCCCCATTAAAAAAATTATGTTTGATGACGAAAAAAGTTTTTTAGTACATCCTAAAAACATTATTGAATTTTTTATGAGAACTTTTTCATTGCTTGAATGTAAAATGATACATACAATTATCGCACCATCAGAATTCTGCAAGAAAAAGTTTCAAAGTGCATTTAAAAATAAAAATGTAGTTACTACAGGGTACCCCCGAGATGACATTTTTTTTGAAAAAACGGATGAATTAATCAGTTCAGTTCTTTCAAAATTAAATGTTCCAAAGGCCTCCAAAATTATATTGTATGCCCCAACATTTAGAGATACTGAATCAGATCTTTCACCATTTTCAGAAAATTTCTTGGAACAACTTAATCATTTTTTAAAAGAATACAATTATTATTTAATCGTTAAAAAGCATCCATTTACAAAAAATATGGATATAAAAAATTATGATAACATAATTGAAACAGGTCCAGAATTTTCAGATATCCAGGAGTTATTACTAATATCCGATATTCTAATCAGCGATTACAGCAGCGTTTATTTTGATTTTATGGTTCAGAAAAAACCAGTTATTAGTTATTTATATGACTTAGAGACTTACCTAAATAATAACAGAAATACTTATTTTAATATTGTCGATAAATTACCTGGACCTTTTGCATATACTGAAGAAGAATTATTGTATGTGCTTAAAAATCTTAAAATCTTGGTTAAGGATAATCATTATAAAAAAACATACATTGGAACATTGAATGAATTTAACGCTGCCTCTGATGGGAATTCTTCAAGAAAAATTATTGAATTACTAAAAAAGGGTTAATATGGACAAAAATGAAAAAATAGTTATTACATATGGAACTTTTGATATGTTTCATGTAGGCCACTTAAACATTCTAAAAAGATCTAAAGAATTGGGCGATTATCTTATTGTAGGGGTAACTTCCGAAAACTATGACAAAAATAGGGGAAAATTAAATGTAAATCAAAGCTTAACAGAACGAATAATGAATGTTAAACGGACGGGACTTGCAGATAAAATAATTGTTGAAGAATATGATGGGCAGAAAATAGACGATATTCAAAAATATAATGCAGATATTTTTGCAATTGGTTCAGATTGGAAAGGAAAATTTGATTATTTAAACGAATATTGTACGGTTAACTACCTTGAAAGAACCAAAGGGATATCAAGTACAGAATTACGCGGCGTCTTGAAAATAGGTATCGTAGGATGTGGTAGAATCGCTGAAAGATTCATACCTGAAGCAAGATTCGTAAGTGGAGTAGACACTGAAAATGTGTATCACCCAAATATCTCAAAAGCGAAATTATTTTGTAAGAAACATGACTTATCATTTTGTACAGACGATTTTAAAGAATTTTTAGATAATATTGATGCAGTATATATTGCCGCCCCCCACCACACACATTATGAATATGCAAAAAAAGCATTGGAAAGCGGAAAACACGTTCTTTGTGAAAAGCCACTAACATTAAAAAAAGAACATACTTTAGAGTTATTTAGAATTGCAAAACAGAGCAACTTAGTTTTAATGGATGCCATAAAAACTGCATACTGCCCAGGATTTAGAAAAGTTATTAATTTGGCAAAAAGTGGGACCATTGGAAAAATTAAACATGTTGAAGCGACATTCACAAAGTTGGTAGGTGAAAATCTTAGAGAATTGAATCCCCAATTATTGGGAGGCAGCGTTACTGAACTATCTTCCTATGTATTACTTCCAATTTTAAAATTATGTGGACTAAATATGAATGATATTTCTTTTTATAGTTACAAAAACTCTGAAAAAGATGTGGATTTATTTACACAGATTAATATGGTATATAATAATTGTATAGGGGTTGGAAAAGTAGGATTGGGTGTTAAATCTGAAGGAGACTTGGTTATCTCAGGAACTAAAGGTTACATATACGTTCCATCCCCCTGGTGGAAAACAGAATATTTTGAAATTCGAATGGAAAATTTTAATGAAAATAAGCGGTACTGTGAATCTTTTGATGGAGATGGGCTACGTTATGAAATTTCGGAATTTGTTAATTTAATTAAAAATAAAAAAAGCTCAACTCATATATTAACTCCGGAAGAATCATTGAAAATAATAGAACTCATTGAAAAATTCCTAAACAATGAAGGGGTAATTTCAATAAATTAAATTTTCAATAATACATATATTTTAAATCCCCGCAGTATCGATCAAACATTATATTAATTACAATATCGAGGATGATTCATGCCAAATAATCCATTATTTTCAATTATAACCTGCACATACAATAGTGAAAAATATGTCAGTGAGTGTATTGATAGCATACTTTCCCAAACATTTACTGATTACGAACATATCTTCATAGATGGATCTTCGAGTGACGATACATTAAAAATTATAAATGAATACAAAAAGAATAACGAAAAAGTACATGTTTATTCGCTACCAAAAAAAGGAATATCTAACGCAATGAATGAAGGAATTAAAAAATCAAAAGGAAAATATATAATCCACCTTCATGCAGATGACCTATTTTATAATCCTGAAGTATTGGAAAAGGTTTCCAAACTATTAAATGATTACGATTGGGTTTATGGAAAATCACAACATATCGACTACGATTTAAAACCCATTGGAATGTATCTCTCAAAATTTAAATTTTTTCAAAGAAGTTCATCCAATAAATTAGGTAAAGAATTAATTAAATGGGTAAATTTTATACCTCACCAGTCAGTATTCATAAAAAAAGATGTTTTCGAAAAGCATGGCTACTTTGATGAATCATTAAAATCCGGCATGGACCCTGATTTATGGATGAGAATAAGAAATGATACTAAATGGGTATTTATTGATGTAATCGTTTCGAAAAGAAGGCATACTGAGGAATCGCAGTCATACGGTAAACAATTTAAAAAAGAAAATGAAGAATGTTTTAAAGTTGTTAAAAAAAGACACTTAAACCGTATTGAGTTCATGATTTCATATTTTATATATAAAATATTAAATAGATGATTAATATTAAATATCAATACGTATTATTAATAATACTTTCATACACTTTTTTAGTACATGTAGCAGTATTACTCCATGAAAAATATTTTAATCGTTCTTCTCCATTTTTAACCATTTTGGTTCTCAGTTCTTTATTGTAATATACTCTTTCCACTGCATCCAATATAGATTTTGGATCGTATGGGTCAAAGTATACTGCAGAATTACCTGCTACTTCAGGAAATGAACTTGTATTACTGCAGACCAGAGGACATTTACAAGCAAACGACTCTAAAATTGGAATTCCAAAGCCTTCATAAAGTGAGGGGAACACAAACAATGCTGCATTAGTGTAACATTCCATTAACATTTCATCGTTTAGATTATACTGAAATACCTTATTTTTAATATTACATTCACCCAATAATTTCAATTCCTGTGAACTAAATCCACCTCCGCCGATACATAATAAATACAAATCTGTCTCTTTAACAAGCAACGGTGAAATTGCTTTCAAAAATACATCAAAATTTTTATATTTCCACCTACTTCCAACATATAATATATATTTTTGAGGTAAATTATTCATTTTTTTAACAGCTGTTTCCGGAACCATAGAACTACCATGGTAAACTACATCGATTTTGGAACCATCTACGCCATATAACTCCATTAAATCTTTTTTAGTATTTTCAGATATTGCAATTATTTTTGTCGCATTTTGCACTAAAATTCGTTTATTTTTTGTTGTTTTATCAATTTTCAAAAATATTTCTTTAAATTTTTCGTGTATCATATCATGAACTGTCAAAACGTAGGGTTTATTTTTTAAATGTTTTAAAAAATAGGTATCATAATAAGTAGGATGGAATATATCAAAATCTTGTTTTTGTATATCTTTTATTGAACAAACTTTATTTAAAGGGGTCATTAACTGTGATTTTCCTCGAAACTCGTATTTCGGAAGAAACTTATTATGGGGCATATTCAAAGAATTTGAAATGTAATGATTATTTGAAAACATTATTGATGTTTTTGTAGTTATGCCAGCCATGTTTTCAAATTCAGTTATCAATTCATAAAAATATCTTGAAATACCGCCATATTTTTGATTTGTAAATGTTTGATGATCATAAAGTATTTTCATTTTTTTCTACTCATTAATAAATAATCAGACCAAGTTTTACTTTTTAATCCAATTTTTAAAACGTTATGTATTCCAAGTACCCTAAGTTTCAAAATTGGTAACAAGAACTTTGGAATTTTCTTTTCAGTCAAAAGATGTAAGCTTCCGATATTTGAATAATTTAATCCATATTTTTTTGCAATATACTTAAAAGTTTTTTTGGAATAGAATGAGACATGTTGGCCATGATCAAGCCCATAATACCACCATTCATCAGGTTTTGGTAATTTTTTAGGCAAAAGTGTCGTACTAAATATAATGTTTCTAGAAATAGAAAGAATTTTTTCTAAGTCCTCAAGAGGGTTTTCAAAATGTTCAAAACTTTCAAAAGTTGTTACTGCATCCACATTACCACATTTCCATTCAAAACCATTTGAAAAAAGATTTTTTGCATACTTGTCTTGCCAGTAAAAATCATAACCAATATCTCTCATTAACCGAACAAAAACGCCATAACCTCCAGCATAATCAACATATTTTCCAGAAGTGTTGAAAAATAAGAATAACAGTATTATGAGTTCATAAGATAAGTGAATATTTCGTCTCATGTAACCAGTATCTGAGGAATTTATTGGTTGAGAGTAAGCTTCATCAATCCAATATGGATTTTCAGTCTGTAAAAATCCACATTCATCGCAGTGATAATATTTAATATCATATTTATTCAATATTTTTGCAGTAAACACTTCATTGCTTTCACAGTTACATATTTTACATTTCACTTTCCCACCAAATACCTTAATTTATATACAATACCATCCAATAGGCCATTTTGAAGAATATACTTAAAGGTATACTCATCTGCATTACAATTTGGCGTTATGAACTCAGGATGTATTAAAGGTAATGAAATTTCATGTCTATTTATATTAGCATTTTTAGAATCTTCATTTTTAGTATGTGTAGCATCTAAACCAAAACCAATATTTGTCACAAGATTTTTGTTTGGCATAACTCCCAAGCCATTATTTGATAATGCACAATAAAACCATTGATAATCCCAAGTATCTACATTTCCGAGATATGCTTCTTTAAATAATTTTATCCAATGACGTTGTGTTTTAGTATGATTAAAAACATTTTTTATTTCAAAATTATTAGAAAATGTTTCAAAGTTTTTCATATCTACGTCGTAACAGTTCCACCGACTTCTCCAAGTTGCCCAACCCCAGATATGGATGTATCTTGAAAAGTAGTAATCCCCAGTGCCCCTTTGAATTCCATTTTGAAAATTGTCCCCAGATATCTGCCATATTCTTAAATCATCCTTATACCAGTTCAATAACTCCTCACAGAACCAGAAAAAACTCTGACTTGGTAGACAGTCGTCTTCTAAAATTATACCCATTTCCTCATTCTCAAAAAACCACGTGATTGCACCACTAACTGCATACTTGCAGCCGAGATTTTTGTCCCTAAAAAGGGTTTTTACCTCACAATCCCAGTCAATACTATCAAGTACATAACCCCGAACAGCATTTACTGTTTCATCTTCGCCCATTCTGTTTTCTCGAGGGCCGTCTGAAGCTAGGTAAAGCCTTGGAGGTTTTGCTTCACGTATTATCTCAAAAACTTGTTTGGTGGTATCAAGCCTATTAAATATTAAAAATAAAACAGGAGTATTTAATGGCTTTTCAGGAACAAATTTTTCATTATTCATTAAATAACACCTTTAAAATATTCAATAGTATTCTTCAAACCTTCTTCGAGATTTATTTTTGGTTCCCAGTTTAATTCATTCTTTGCAAGTGTTATATCGGGTTTTCTTTGCATCGGATCATCTTTTGGAAGTGGATTGTAAACAATTTTACTTTTAGAATCTGTCAATTCAATCACTTTTTCTGCAAGTTCCAGTATCGTAAATTCAGAAGGGTTTCCAAGATTAACTGGACCAGTTAACCCGTCTCTTGAATTCATCATTTTTACAATTCCCTCAATTAAATCAGTTACATAACAAAATGAACGGGTTTGCATACCCTCACCATAAACAGTAATATCTTCATTTTTAAGAGCTTGAACTATAAAATTACTTACAACACGACCATCATTTACACACATATTTGGACCATAGGTATTGAATATCCTGATCACTTTTATGTTAACCAGGTATTGTCTACAATAATCAAAAAAGAGAGTTTCTGCACAACGTTTTCCTTCATCATAACATGATCTAATACCTATTGGGTTAACATTTCCCCAATAACATTCATTTTGCGGGTGAACTTCCGGATCCCCGTAAACCTCACTTGTACTTGCTTGAAGTATTTTTGCACCAGTATTTTTTGCAAGATTCAACAAGTTTATGGCACCTAAAACAGAGGTTCTGATAGTATTGACGGGATCATACTGGTAATGAATTGGTGATGCAGGACATGCAAAATTATAAATTTCATCCACAGTTATATCTACAGGGTTTGTTACATCGTGTTTTATCACTTTAAAATTTGAATTCTTAATTAAATTTTCTATGTTTGATTTATTTCCTGTATAAAAATTATCCATGCAAATTACTTCATTGTCCATTTCGAGTAATTTTTTGCATAAATGACTTCCTAAAAATCCAGTTCCGCCAGTTACAAGTATTTTTTTCATATTATCCACTTTTTAATAAATTTTTAAATATATAACTTAAAACCATGTGTTATCAATATATTCTCCAAATATTTAAAAAGTTAAATGGTCATTAAAAACCCAATTTAAGATATTTATCTTCCTTAGGCGATACTGTTTGAATTTTTATGATTTAAAAAATTACTGGTTAATAAGATAATAAGCATAATTTAACCGAAAAGGTAAAGTCCGACACTGAACCTATTCTTATATAATCTTTTAACAACTATTGATTTTTCTTCAATTGACTTAAATTCTAAATTTACTAAAATACGGGGTTATAACTATACGGCGTTATCTACAAAAAATATGGTATTGACTGTTTTTGCATATACGGAATAGTTTATGTTATATAGATAACAGTATATTTCATTGTTAAAAATATTCTCAAAATCATTTTCTAAAATTTCAATAAGAATTACTTTTGGTCGATATTTTTCAAAATTATTTGACTTCAAAACACGATAATCTAAACCTTCTACATCAATGGATAATAAATCTATCTGCTGATTTTTCGGCAAATAATCATCAAGAATACTTTCTAAAGTCGTTGTTTCAATATTTTTTTCAGATATTATATAATATCCATTTTTACCATCCCTTTGTTCAGATAAATCTTTAGAAAACCCGTTTAAAGCAGGTTCATTGAATGAGTAATATGTTAAAAGTTCTTGCCTGTCTGAAATAGGCTTTTCGATATTTATATCCCTACATCGTATCTTATTAAATCTTTTCATGGATCCTGGCATTGCATCGATATTAATTCCCCTCCATCCCATTTCATATAAAATATACGTGTTAGAAAATCTTTTGGGATGATGGGCACCAACATCTACATAAAACCCCGTTTTTTGAGTTTCAAAAAATCTTCTCAAAATCATATCTTCACCCTCTTGCGAATATGATTTTAAAAAATATCCCCCAAACACTTCATTTTTAATATTGGCTAATTTACGAACTAATAGATCAGGAAATATTGATAAAATAGTCTTTTTTAGAATAATATCACCGTATAATTATTAATTATTTAAATAACTCTTGATATGACTAACCTAAATAGATTTTGTTTATATCCGTAATATTTTCTCAGAGAATAACCAAGACGTATTTTTAAAGTACGTCATAAATCCGTTATCATTTTTTAAATTTTTTATTTTGGTTATCACTGAAAAACCCTATTGAACATTGTATAAATAATAAAATTATTTGATAATTATTTAAAAATCCGCTTTCAAAACTTCTTTAACCCCGTCTTCAAAACTACGAGGATTAAATTTAGGCATTATCTGTTTTAATTTTGAAATATCTGTTCTTTTTTCAAAAACCCCATCAGGTTTTGATAAATCCCAATTTATTTCAACATCAAAATCAAGCACTTTTTTCATAATTTCAATGTATTCTTTTATCGAATAGTCAAATCCTGTTCCAATATTTATAATATCGGGACTGTTATAATTTTCCATCAAATAAATACATGCATCAGCACAGTCATCGACATACAGAGATTCTCTTCTTGGAATTCCAGTTCCCCAGAACGTGAGTTCTTTTGAATTGTTATTCTTTGCATCGACAAATTTTTTAATTAAAGAAGGAATAAAGTGTCCATCTTCAAGGTCATAAGTGTCGTTTGGACCGTACATGTTTGTTGGCATTACACACACTGAGTTTATACCATACTGTTTATTATATAATTCGCATCCAACAATCCCTAAAATTTTAGCGAGAGCATAACCTTTGTTAGATTCTTCTAAAGGACCATTTAAAAGCCTGTTTTCAGAAATTGGTTGTGGATTTTCTTTTGGGTATATACAGGTAGAACCAGTATAAAGTATTTTTGTATCTTTAGAATAATTTTTAATTGATTCTAAAACATTCAGGATCATAACCGAATTCTGGTACAAAAAGTCCGCATTTCTTTTCATGTTACCGTAAATTCCACCAACTAACCCTGCAACCATGAATAAATATTCCGGTTTTTCTGATTTTAAGTATTCTTCAATCTGATTTTTATCCAAAAGATTGACTGATTTACTTGATGGACATTCTATATTTGAATAACCTTGTTTTAAAAGCTGCCTAAAAATCGAACTTCCTACAAGACCCGACCCACCACAAATGGTTATTTTACTATTTTTATCCATATTTTTCACCTAATACAGTTCAAAATTCCCATTTTTCAATAATTCGTAGTCTGATTTTACCATTAATTCGACAAGTTCTTCAAATTTAATTTTAGGTTCCCACTTTAATTCTTTTTTAGCCTTAGCTGGATTTCCCAAAAGTAAATCTACTTCTGTGGGCCTAAAATATTTTTCATTGACTTTGATTATTGTTTTTCCAGTATTTCTATCAATTCCAACTTCATCAACACCAGTTCCTTCAAAATAGATGTCCATTCCAAGGAATTTTCCTGCAAGTTCAATAAATTCCTTAACAGAATGGGTTTCCCCAGTTGCAATAACGTAGTCTTTGGGAACTTCTTGCTGCAGCATTAAATACATTGCTTTTACATAATCTCTTGCATGGCCCCAGTCCCGTTTAGCATCTAAATTACCAAGTTCTAAAACTTCTTGTAATCCCAATTTTATCTTTGCTAATCCAACAGTTATTTTTCGAGTAACAAATGTAAGCCCCCTTCTTTCAGACTCGTGGTTGAATAAAATTCCATTGCATGCAAAAATATCGTATGCTTCACGGTAATTTTTAATTATCCAGTATCCATAAAGTTTTGCAACTCCATATGGGCTTCTTGGATAAAACGGAGTTGTTTCTGATTGGGGAGTTTCTAAAACTTTCCCATACAGCTCTGAAGTGGATGCCTGATATAGTTTAGTACTTTTTTCTAAACCCAAAATTCTGACTGCTTCAAGAATTCTCAAAGTTCCAAGAGCATCGATATTTGCAGTAACTTCGGGAATTTCAAAAGAAACTTTAACGTGGCTTTGTGCAGCCAAATTATAAATTTCATCAGGTTTTATTTTTCCGATTATACTTGTGAGACTTGTAATATCTGTTAAATCCCCATAATGCAAAAAAAGTTTTTTATCAAGGACTTCTGAATTATTGTAAAGGTGATTTATTCTCCAAGTATTTATTGTACTTGATCGCCTAACAAGCCCGTGAACTTCGTAGCCTTTTTCTAAAAGAAATTCTGTTAAATAAGAACCATCCTGACCCGTAATTCCAGTAATTAAAGCTCTTTTCATTCACTTCACCAAAATTTAAGACTTTTTAATTCATTTATATTTAATATTTTTAATACAAGAATTAATAACAAATACAGTATAAAATACACAATACCAGATAATAAAATCAACAGGTAATCATTAAAAATCATTTCTTTTATTACGAATAATGGTATTATCGAAATTAACGAAGAAATTACACATAATATAAATTTTTTAATCGGGAATTTATAATCTAAAAATTTATTTAAATAGCGCGCCTGTAAACCTTGGATTAAAACATAACTCATGGTCGTAGTAAATGCCGCCCCGATTGTTCCAAATTTTGGAATCAATAACAAATTAAAAATTAAATTAAATACTGCACCGATATACAGAATTTTTGTTGAAAGATGCGGTTTTCCAATCCCGTTGAATACATTAAATACAATATTATTCATTGATAAAAATATTATTCCAAAACTTAAAATCGACATTGGAAGTGCCGCAGTTAAATAATTTTCATTGAAAAACAAGTTTATCAAAACTGTCGGGAAATATGCTAAAATTACTGCAAGCGGAACTGAAATTATAAATGAATATGACAGTATATTTTTTAAACCTTCTGAAAGATTCTTTTTCTCCCCCTTTTCCCACATTTCTGTACTCATCGGAAGTAATACCCTACATACTGCTCCTGCAAAATAGCTTAAAACTGTGACAGTTGGCATTGCAACATTCCTATAATCTGCAACTGCATCAAGCCCGGTAAAGTAAGTTAAACATATAGAATCAAGGTACCCCATTATTAAAAATCCTGCACTTCCAAACATTATGGGCATACTATACGAAAAAATATCTTTTAAAAGTTTTTTTGAAACATTAAACTTTTCAGTGAAAAATTCTGGAAATACCTTCGTTAAAAAAATTAACCCGTAAATTACAATCATTAAAATCGATGTAATTGTATAGGCAAGCGCTGGAGAATATGCCTCAAAACCAAAATAAATAAAAATAACGGATAAAATTAAAATACTTGATATATTTAAAAAATTGCAGGTGCTAAATATTTTCTGGTTTTGAAAACCCTGAATAGAATTAAATACCACGCCCTTAATCCCATCAAAAATATAGTATCCAAAAACCATTATTAAAAATACTAAAAAAATTACTGTAACATCTCCAAACTGATTTTGGCTGTTTATGTAATTGTTTATGATTATCGGGGAAAATAAATACATCAAAAATGCTAACAAAACTGCCGCCAAGGTCTGGATAATTAAAACTGAAATTAATGTTGATTTTACCAGATCATTTCTTTTCTGGACTAAAAATTTTGGAATAAAATATACTACTGCATTATTTAATCCAAGACCCCTAAAAATTCCAATCATACCTATTAAATCAAAAATTGCATAAAATAAACCGACTTCAACTTTTGTTAAGGAATTCGCATAAAGTATTCGCACAAAATAACCAATAGGGGCTGCCAAAACTAAAAATAAAAAATTCCAACCTGCCCCTTTGATCATTCTTTCCTTGTAGCTCAATAATATCCCCTAAAACATAAAAATAATATTAAATCTCTTTAATCCCGTCTTTTAATTCAAATTCTGGAGTCCAGCCTAAATTTTTAGCATAATTATAATCAATATATATCTTATAAACTTCGCCTTCTCTTTCTTTTTCGTAAATTGGATTTTTATCAAAACCTGTTATTGAAGAAATAATTTTAAAAAGTTCATTTACTGATGTTTCTTTTCCAGAACCGATATTTACTATTTCATTTTTCCAACCTAATGCCATCAAGTTAGCTCTTGCAACATCTTTAACATTTACAAAATCCCTTGTCTGGTTGCCATCACCATAAATTACAGGTTGTTCTCCTTTTTTCATTTTATCTATAAAAATCGAAATTACACCTGCCTCACCAAGCGGGTCCTGTCTTTCCCCGTAAACATTAGAATACCTTAAAATACAGTACTCGATCCCATAAAGTCTATTATAAAACGTAATATATTCCTCTGCACAAAATTTACTTAATCCATAAGGGGAAAGTGGTTTTATGGCGTGTTTTTCATCAACTGG
Source organism: Methanococcus mangrovi (assembly GCF_054506835.1). Taxonomy (NCBI): domain Archaea; kingdom Methanobacteriati; phylum Methanobacteriota; class Methanococci; order Methanococcales; family Methanococcaceae; genus Methanococcus; species Methanococcus mangrovi. The sequence continues at coordinate 963,501 of NZ_CP197114.1, forward strand.
AAGGTATTCTGGTTCCCCGTAAACTGCACCACCCGATGAAGAAAATATAATCTTTTTTACGCCGTATTCTTTTATTTTTTCTAAAATATTGATTGTTCCAAGAATGTTTGTATTTGCATCGAAACAAGGGTTTTCTACGGATGTTCTAACATTAATCTGCGCTGCTTCATGAATTACACAATCAAAGCCTGTTAAATCTAAATTTTTATCTAAAATATCTCCTTTGATAAATTTTGCAGATTTATTCAGGTTTTTTTCATTTCCCGTACTTAAATTATCTAATATGGATACATCGTGCCCGTTTTCAATTAACATATCGACAATGTGGCTTCCGATAAATCCTGCACCACCTGTTACCAAAATTTTCAAATTTTCACCAGATTTACGGTTTATTAAAAAAATAAGTATATTTTTTATTTATTACATAAGTCCTGAATGTATTCCTTAAATCCATCAATATGCTCAATTCCAAGTTCAACGTTTGCTTCAAGCCATCCTTTAATATCCCCAATATCATACCTTTTAAAATCAACTTCAACACCAATTATTTTTTCTTCTTTTAAAAGAGACTTCATGGCATCGGTAAGCTGGATTTCCCCGCCTCTCCCGGGCTTTGTATTTTTTAAGTGTTCAAATATCTTTGAAGATAATAAATAAGCGCCAGTAATTATCAAATTTGATGGTGCATCTTCCACACTTGGTTTTTCTACAAGGTCGTCTATTTTAAAAATTCCTTTTTCAATTTCGCTCCCAGAAATTACCCCGTATTTATAAACATCTTCTTTTGGAACCCGTTCAAGTGCAATTACTGAACAACCGTATTTTTCGTGGGTTTCAATCAATTTTTTTGGGACATTTCCAGAATAAATGGTGTCGCCTACCATTATAATCACATAATCTTCACAGACAAATTCATCTCCACAAGATACCGCATCTCCAAGACCACTTTGTGTTCCCTGCCTCGTGTAGTAAATATTTGCAAGGTCATCAGTTTCTGAAATTTTTTTCAAATATTCAGTTTTTCCATCTTTTTTTAACCGTTCTTCAAGTTCAAAATTTCTATCGAAGTGGTTTTCTATCGCGTATTTTCCACGGCCTGTAATTATTAATATATCCTCAACTCCAGCATTTGTCAAATCCTCAATTACATACTGGATAATTGGCTTTCCAAGTACTGGTAACATTTCTTTTGGTTGTGCTTTTGTAATTGGAAGAAGTCTTGTTCCAAATCCGGCTGCTGGTATGATGGCTTTTTTTCCCATTAATCGTTCCCCTCGAGTTTTGTACTACTATTATCATTAAAATAATATATAAAATTATGAGGTTTATGAATTGTTTAAATTCACGTAACCTTATAAAATCACAGTACAGAATAGATCACTGGAAGCACGAGTAAAGACACGACTGTCGATACAAAACATGCTGAAGCAACGAGCCTTACATCCAAGTCATAAATTACTGCATAAACTAATGGCATCATTGCAGAAGGCATTGCTGATTGCATTATCGTTACCTGTTTATCTAACTGGTTTGATAAAATACTTTCGGAAATCGGAAATGCCACCAATGGAGAAATTACCATTCTAAATATGGATGCCAAAATTCCGTAAAATATTCCAAATTTTGCAGCTTTTGGAGATAACGAAAGCCCAAGCGATATCATTATTAACGGAATTGTCGCACTTGACATGTATTCAAGCGATTTTATAAAAAAATCGGGAAACATTGATGATTTCACGTGTAATACCACCAATATTAATGTAACGATTGCAGTAAACAATGGTGGAAATGTAAAAACTTCTTTTAAAATGCTTTTTTTAGCACCGCTTAATTTAACTCCAATATATGTTCCAAGAAGCATACTGCAAAAAATTGCTGCCATATCACAAAATATTGCCCTTAACAAACCGGGTTCCCCATAAAACCCAAGAATTACCGGATATCCTAAAAATCCCGTATTTCCAATAGATGCAACAAGTACAAACCCGCCAAGTGATTTGTTATCTAATTTTAAATATTTTCCAACAAAATAAGCCAAAAGTGCACATACTGCTGTTGAAATGAATATTATTATCGGAAGTTTCATAAATTCCGGGAGGTCTGACGGCGTCACATTTGTAAGTAACTGCAAAAATATCGTTGCAGGCATTGCAATATAAATTACTATTTTATTTAAGACCATCCTGTCTTTTTCATCGAGTATTTTAAAATGCCTCGAAATATAGCCCATTAATATCAAAAATACAATAACATACATGATGTCCATAATTATCATCGCTTTAAATTTCCTTGTTTATCTATCTCTCCATTTCTTATTCTCGTAGTCGAAATTGGAATATTATCTTTTGCCAATAAAAAGTCATAAACTTCAATAGTTAAAGGTTTTAGTCCATTTTTAATCCTTATTTTATTTATAGTTTCGGCATTTTCTTTTGTTTCAGGAGTTACGACAATTACGTCATACTTTTCCGAAATCGAGTTTCCATAAATGTCATTAATTACCATTATTTCATAATCAATTTTTTTAGCATCTAAAAACTTTTTTAAATTGTTTTTTCGAATATTTACTGGATTTACATCGTGTTTTTTATATAATTTTATAAATTCATCGCTTGTAATTCCAATGAATAATTTTCCAAATTTTGATGCGTGTAATAATAGATTTTCGTGGCCTTTATGCAGTATATCAAAAGTACCCCCAATAACAACTTTCATCTCAAAAACACCAACACATTTGTAAATTAAAATTAAGTGATATAATATTAAAAAAATAAAAAAGAAAGAATTATTTTTGTTTTCTGATAGATTCAAGAATAATTTTCTGTTCAGTTCTTGCAACAACGTTTCTGATTGTTTCTACTGCATCAATATTTGCAGAAATACTTGTAATTCCCCATTCAACTAATTTTTCAACGATTTGTGGCCTGCTTCCAGCCTGACCGCAGATTGAAGTTTTTACGCCTGCACCTTTACATGATGTTATTACAAGTTCAATTAATTTGAGAACTGCAGGGTGGTTTTCAAGGTAGTATTTTGAAACGTTTTCGTTGTTTCTATCGATTGCAATCGTGTACTGGGTTAAATCGTTTGTTCCAAGGCTTACAAAATCGATTCCTTCTTCGATAATATCGTCAATTATCAAAGCTGCAGCAGGAGTTTCGACCATTACACCAAATTCTACGTCTAATCTCAGTTTTAAACCAACTTCGTTTGCAAGTTCTTTTACTTTTCTTATTTCATCAACGTTTGTAACTAATGGAATCATCACGTTAATGTTTCTATATCCGTCATCTTTTAATTTTTTAATAGCCCTTAATTCACATTTTAAAATTTCAGGCTCATCAAGACCTCTCCTGATTCCTCTCCAACCCATCATGGGGTTGTGTTCATGAGGCTCGTCTTCACCGCCTTTCAAGCCAACAAATTCATCGGTTGGAGCATCAAGGGTTCTGTATGTAACGGGTCTTGGGTAAAATGCATCTGCAACTTTTCTGATACCTTCAGCAAATACTTCAGTTAGTGCATCTTCTCCCTGATCGTTTAAAATTTTTCCAGGGTGAACGCCGGTTCCTAAAATCATGTGTTCTGCTCTTAAAAGTCCAACTCCATCAGCACCGGTTGCAGCCGCTCTTTCTGCAACTTCTGGCATGCTCACGTTTGCTTTTATTTCTGTTGCAGTGATTACAGGAGCCCCAGCATAAACTACTTGAGCAGTTGCTTTTTCTTCAGTCTTGCCCACTTTTCCTTCGTAAACAATCCCTTTTTCACCATCAACAGTGACACATTCATCATTTTTTAAATTTTTCGTAGCCCCTTTTGTTCCAACTACACAAGGCGTTCCAAGCTCTCTTGAAATAATTGCCGCGTGGCAAGTCAATCCACCGTCATCAGTAATGATTGCAGCTGCCTTTTTCATTGCAGGAACCATGTCTGGAGTTGTCATTTTTGTAACTAAAATGTCTCCATCAAGAATTTTTCCAATTTCTTCAATTTCTGAAATAATTTTTACTTTTCCTGATTCAATTCCTGGGGACGCACCAATTCCTTTCAACAAAATTTTTCCTTCAATTTCGTTTGAAGATTTTGATTCTTTTTTATCATTTAATGTTGTAATCGGTCTTGCCTGTAACATGTAAATGTCTCCTTTTTCAATGGCCCATTCAATATCCATTGGCCTTTTGTAGTGGTTTTCGATTGTTTGACCAACATTTTCGAGTTTTTTAATTAACTCTTCTGATAAAACTTGCTTTTCGATTAAATCTTCTGGAGTTTTCACTTCTCTTGTAACCCCGTCAGCATCTTTTATAAACATTGTATCTTTTTTTGCAACATTAATGCTTAAAATTTCCTGAGTATCTTTTGCAACAATATACGTGTCTGGGCTTACCGTTCCGCTGACAACCCCTTCTCCAAGCCCCCAAGCTCCCTCGATTACCATCTGGTTGTAATCTTGATTTATCGGGTTTACGGTAAACATGACACCAGCATGATCTGCATTTACCATTTTTTGAATTACTGCGGCAAGTGCAACTTCAAAATGGTCAAATCCTTTCTCTTCCCTGTAAAAAATAGCTCTTGGAGTAAATAATGATGAAAAACATTCTTGAACTGCTTTTAAAACCTGTTCATCCCCTTTCATATTTAAAAAAGTTTCCTGTTGGCCTGCAAAACTTGCATCAGGCAAATCTTCTGCTGTTGCTGAACTTCTTACTGCAACAAACGTTTCATCGTCGCCGTTCATTTCACACATTTTATTGTATGACTCGATAATGCTCAATTTCAAATCATCTGGCATTTTAACATGTTCAATTGCATATCTAACATCTTTTGATGCTTTGTTCAATTCTTCATTGTTATTCACATCAATATTTGACAAAATTCTTTCGATTTCATCTTGAAGCTTAGTTTCTTTGATAAAGTACCTGTAAGCTTCTGAAGTGACGACAAATGCCGGAGGGACAGGCAATTTCGCATTCCACATTTCTCCCAAAGATGCTCCTTTTCCACCTGCAATATCAACATCATCATTTCTAAGGTCATCAAGCCAAGTTATCAATTTCATGTTGAATCCTCCATTCGTTCAATTCATGTTTCTTCTATCAAAAATAACTATGATTACAATTTCTATTTTATACATCTCAGATATATAATATTTTGTAGGGTTAATTTCGGTCTTGTAATTTAATAATTTTATTTTTTAAAATATATTTAATTTATTCATAAAATAGGAACTAAAATACCAAAATAGAAACATTTATATACATTTGATGTGTAGGGTATATCATAAACCTGGGAGGTGTCTCCTTTGAAAAAATATATAAGTGTTATAATAGGTGCAGTCTTAATTTCGCTAATCGTTGGATTCAGTGGATGCACAGAAAATTCAAACAATTCTAATGGCTCAAATAACGCAGAAGAAGTTCAACAAGTTAGTTTAAAAATTTCGGGTTCAACTACAGTTTTACCTATTGCAGAAGAAGCTGCAAAACAATTCATGAGTGAAAATAACAACTACATGATTGAAGTTACTGGAGGAGGCTCAGGTCTCGGAGTTAAAGAATCCGGTGAAAACTTAAATGACATTGGAATGGCTTCAAGAGAAATCAAATCCTCAGAATTAGAAGCATACCCTGGATTAATCGCATATGGAATTGCAAAAGACGGTGTTGCAATTATCGTGCACCCTGAAAACTCAGTATCAAGTTTAACACAACAACAAATCATTGATATATATTCTGGAAAAATTACAAACTGGAACGAAGTTGGTGGTGAAGATGCACCAATTACAGTCTACACGAGAGATGAAGAAAGTGGTACCAGAGAAGTATTCTTTGAAAAAGCATTGAATAAAGGAAATATCACCAAAAAAGCAGTTGTTGTTGCATCAAACGGTGCAATGAAATCTTCAGTTAAGGCTGACGTTAACGGAATTGGATACCTTTCAATTGGATACCTTGATTCATCAGTTAAAGGCTGTAAATACGAAGGCGTAGTTCCTACCGAAGCTAATGTTCTTGCAGGAACTTACAAAGTTTCAAGAACACTAAACGTTATCACAAACGGTGAACCTTCACAAGAAGTAAAAGCATTCATTGACTTTTTATTAAGTTCAGAAGGTCAACAAATCGTTGTAAATGAAGGATACATCTCTGTAAACTAAATAACCTAAACTTTACTTATTTTTTTAAAAAATTTTATTAATCTTTTCAATTTACAGTTATGGTGAAACAAGATGCATAAAAAAAATATTGGCGAATCAGTCCTTGAAAATATATTGAAATTGAGTGCATTGTTATCAAGCGTAGTTATTTTCGCAATGGTTTTGTTTTTAATAATCAGCAGTCTTCCGGTGTTTTCAGTTGTAAGTCCGTTTGATTTCGTATTTGGACTTGATTGGTCACCAGTTTATGACAGTTATGGAATTTTTCCAATGATTGTCGGCTCATTTTTAGTAACCATACTCGCACTTGTATTTTCAGTACCTCTTGGAGTTGGGTGTGCCATATTTTTAGCAGAACTTGCACCAAAAAAAGTTCAAAATATATTGAGGCCATCAATCGAAATTTTAACCGCGATTCCGTCAGTAGTTTACGGTTTTGTCGGGATGGTTTTGTTAGTTCCATTAATTAGAGATATATTCAATACAAATCCGGGATTCAGCTGGCTTGCTGCATCAATAATTCTTGGAGTTATGATTGTTCCAACAATTACCGTGTTATCAGAAGATGCAATAAACTCTGTTCCATCCCAATTAAAAGAAGGAAGCCTTGCAATGGGTGCTACAAGGTGGCAGACCATAAAAAAGGTAATTCTTCCAGCGTCCCTCAGTGGAATACTTTCAGGCGTTATTTTGGGTATGGGTCGGGCAATTGGAGAAACTATGGCAGTTTTGATGGTTGCAGGAAACTGGCCTCTTATCCCAACATCAATTTTTGACCCCGTAAGGCCATTAACATCACATATAATATTGAATATTAAAGAAGCTGCTTCAGGATGCCCGATTTACTATGCAATGTTTGCAACAGGGCTCGTTCTCTTTATAATGGTTCTTTCGCTCAATTTAATTTCACAGTATATCGATAAAAAGTACAAAATAAAATGGGACTAACCAGGGTGGAACTTTGAATAACTCTAAAAAAGCCAGAATTGAAGAAAATATTATGTTTGGTATTTTTTACCTGTTTGCATTTATTGTAATTGGCATTTTATTCACAATTGTAGGATACGTATTTATTAATGGAATTGGCGCAATAAACATGGAATTTTTCTTTGGGGATTCAAACCCGATAAACGTGATTTTAGGGTCTGAGAGGTGTTTTGATGGAATCTGGAATTCGATACTTGGAACCCTTGCATTAGTCATCCTTTCAATATTACTGTCGATTCCTTTCGGAGTTTTGGGCGCAATATACCTCCATGAGTATGCACCAGACAATAAACTAACAAGGGCCATTAGATTTTCATCAGACAGCCTTGCAGGACTTCCTTCAATTGTATTTGGTATTTTTGGATACGCCCTTGCAATAAAAACTGTTGGCCCATCCCTATTAATCGGGGGACTTACTCTTTCATTCATGGTTCTTCCAATTATCATGCGGGCGACAGAAGAAGGGTTAAAAGCAGTCGCACCAGGACTTAGGGAGGGAAGCCTCGCACTTGGAGCTACAAAATGGCAGACAATATTAAAAGTAGTAATCCCTTCCGCCCTTCCCCAGATGATTACTGGAATTATCCTTGCAATGGGAAGAAGCGCAGAAGAAACTGCTGCAATAATGTTTACAGCCGCTACTGCGTTTTCATTTGGAATCGGATTGTTTAATAGAATTGAGACACTATCATTTAGTTTATACGTGCTTTCAACAGAATATTCTAATTCAGAAGAACTCAAAATGGCATATGGAATTGCACTCGTCTTGATTGCAGTCATGTTAATGCTATTTACAATCGCAAATGTCGTTAAAAATAGATTCAAACTTATGCAGAGCTAAAACTGGTGTGTATCATGAACATTAAAATGAACTCAAAAGATGTAAATTTGTGGTATGGCGAAAAAAAAGCGTTAAATGATATAAATCTGCCAATTTACGAAAATAACATAACCGCACTAATAGGTCCAAGTGGCTGTGGAAAATCCACGTTTCTACGATGTCTTAACAGGATGAATGACCTAATTTCTGGAGTTAAAATTACAGGGAAAATAACTCTCGATGAAAAAAATATTTACGATAGAGATGTCGATGTTGTTGAGCTTAGAAAACGAGTTGGAATGGTATTTCAAAAAGCAAACCCATTTCCAATGAGTATTTATGATAATATCGCATACGGGCCAAAAATACATGGAATTAAAGACAGAAACGAGCTTGACGAAATCGTTGAATGGGCGTTGAAAAAATCTGCATTATGGGAAGATGTAAAAGACGACCTTAAAAAATCTGCCTTAAAACTTTCAGGCGGCCAGCAGCAGCGACTGTGTATTGCAAGAACTATTGCTGTAAAACCTGATGTAATATTGATGGATGAGCCGTGTTCTGCACTCGACCCGATTTCAACGCTTAAAATTGAAGATTTAATGGTCGAATTAAAGAAAGAATATTCAATAGTAATTGTAACACACAACATGCAGCAGGCAAGCCGTGTTTCCGATTACACTGGATTTTTCATGCTTGGAGATTTGGTAGAATTTAACAGAACAGATAAACTATTCGTTGAACCAGAAAACAAAAAAACTGAAGACTATATCAGCGGAAGATTTGGTTAAATAAAAAGTTAAAAATTAAAATTAAAAAATTGGAAAATTAAAGATATTTGGTGGTAAAAATGGTTAGAAATGCATTTTCCGATCAAATGAAAGAAATCGAAAATATGATTAATAAAATGTCTGAAATGTGCGTAAAATCATTAAAAAACTCCATAACCGCGTTTATAACTAACGACATCGAACTTGCAAAAGTTGTTAAAGATGGGGACGATGAAATCGATTTAATGGAAATGGAAATCGAAGAAAAGTGTATTTCATTTATGGCAAGACAACAACCCGTTGCAAGTGATTTAAGGGAAATTATCACGATGATTAAAATTATATCAAAACTTGAAAAAGTTGGGGATATGGCATCAAGAATTGCAAAAATAACAATAAATTCGGAACACAGCACGCTCAGGTCAAAAAACGGGAGCGTTTTAACAATTATGGAAGAAATTCTTGAAAACATGCTTAAAAATTCAATTTTGTCGTTTAGAAACAGGGATTTGGACCTTGCAAAAAAAACTTACCTTGAAGACAGCAAAATCGATGAACTCTACAAGGTTTTGTGCAGGGACATGACAATTAACATGATTGAAAATCCAAAAATAATCAGTGAAGCAAGCGATTTTATCATAATTGGGACCTATCTTGAGAGAGTTGGAAATTTGTGTGCAAGTATTGGAGATAGAGTCGCTTTTATGATTACCGGAGAAAGACTAAAAGAAGAAGAATTTGAAAAAATATTGAAAAAAACTACAAAAAAGTTGGAAAATTAATCATTATACTTTTCATCAACTACAATTTTTACGGGTACAAACGGTATTTTAAGCTCTTTTGATTCGAGCTTTCTATCAACCATTATTAAATCATTTAATTTTTCCTGAATATTTTTTGATATTTTTCTAACAATTTCAGAAGGTGCTGCCGCAGTATAAAGATACGGCTTTTTACCTAACCCCTCTTTATCCATTTTTTCCCTCGATACGTACCCCGTGTTGTACATGTCAAGTATTGATTCCCGAACTGTTGAAGGGTAAATTCCCGTTCCATCAGCAATTTCGTCAACTGTACTTTTGTTATATTTTCGCAAATATATGTAGATTTTCGCCCGAACCTCGCTTGACATTAAATTTGCAAGGTTTTCGATCAGCTTCCTATCTACATTTTCGATAGTATTCACTAATATCGCCCCACTCTCAGGTATACTTTAAAAATTTAACCCGATATAAAATAGCCATTCAAAGCGCCCCCACTTTAAAGGACCTAATAATATATTTCAAAAAAGGGGAATATAAAGTTTTTGTACGGCCAACTAACATTGAAAAAACATTCTTGATTAAATTCGCCTTAATGTCGTTTAGTTTTGAACATTATAACAAAATTAAAAAAAGAAAAAGTTAAATTTCGGAAAATACTTCGTCAAGAGCCGAAATCATTGCGTCAATGTGCTCTTTTTCGACTATTAGCGGAGGTAAAAACCTTAAAACTGTGTCAGAAGTGCAATTTATTAAAAATCCTTTTTCAAACATTTTTGAAACTATTTCTGACCCATTGAACGTTAATTCCAGTCCAACCATCAATCCAAGGGACCTTACTTCCTTTACAAAGTCATATTTTTCTTCTAACGTTTTCAAGCTGTTTTTGAAGTATTCTCCCATTTTAACAGCATTTCCTAAAAGTTCTGAAATTACATCAAGTGCAGCTGCTGACGAAGCACATGCAAGAGGATTTCCACCAAATGTAGTTCCGTGGCTTCCTGGCGTAAATGCACTCGCAATTTCACTTTTTGCAACCATTGCACCGATTGGGAATCCTCCACCAAGACCTTTTGCAAGGGTTACAATGTCAGGAACTACACCGTACTGTTCATATGCAAAAAGGGTTCCAGTTCTTCCCATTCCACACTGTACTTCATCAAAAATTAAAACGATATTATTTTCATCGCATAATTTTCGGACTGCTTTTAAATATTCTTTATCTGCAGGGTGGATTCCACCTTCTCCCTGAACTGGTTCAATCATTATTGCCGCTGTTTCTTCTGAAAGTCCAGCTTTTAATGCTTCTATATCATTAAATGGAATATATTTAAAACCCGTTGGTAAAGGCTCAAATCCTTCCTGATATTTTGGTTTAGGAGTTGCAGTAATTGTTGTAAGGGTTCTTCCGTGGAACGCGTGTTCCATTGTAATAATTTCCCCAGTTTTACCTTTTGTTTTACCGTATTTTCTTGCAAGCTTTATTGCAGCTTCGTTTGCCTCTGCACCGCTGTTGCAGAAAAATGCTTTATCCAATCCACTTAAATTTGCAAGCTTTTTTGCAAGCTCGATTTGTGGGACATTGTAATAAATATTTGAAATATGAATTAGGGTTTCTGCCTGATTTTTAATTGCTTCGACAACTTTAGGGTGGCAGTGTCCAACGTTATTTACTCCGATTCCTGCAAGAAAATCAAGATATTCTTTTCCCTCAGTATCAAATACACTCATTCCACTTCCTTTTACAAGAACCACTGGAACTCTACCGTAAGTATTTATAACGTATTTTTTTTCATCTGAAATAATTTGTTCTTTTTCTAAAGTGCTCATTCTAACCACCAAGTCAATCAAAATCAAATGCGTGATTAAATAAATCATGATTCAAAATTATTTAATAGTACCGAGTTTAAAAATATATTGTTTTTTAAAATAAGTTTTGTATTTTGTCAATTGTCAAATCAATTATTACAAAAATTAAAGAGGATTAAAATGGAGTTTGATTTAACCAATATATCAGGATATTTGACTATTATAAACACGATAATCCTCGTAATTTTAGCATACATAATTATAAAATTGTTAAAACTTGTAAAAAGTAATTTTGAATATTCAAGAAGCTTAACATGTCCTGAAGATAGAATTGAAGTATTAAATGACGAAAAATATTATTATTATGTTTTAAATCGTATAAAATACGCGAAAAAAGAAATTAACGTCATCATGTTTTCGATATACTTAAATCCAAAGATATCAGAATTAATCGATGAACTTGTAAACGCGAGAAAACGCGGGTTAATGGTTCGTGTAATTCTTGAAGAAGAAGTCGGATCAAACATATTGGCCCAGAGCAAGCTTTCAAGCCAGCACATTTTGGTAAAATTCCACGATTCTAAAAAAACACACAACAAATTAATAATTGTGGATGATACCGTAATCGTTGGAAGCCATAACTGGACGGATAAAGCCCTTTTCGAAAATAAAGAATCAGCAATTGCAATATCAAATGAAGAAGTTCTTAAAGAGGAAAAAGAATACTTCGAATCTTTGTGGAGGTCTATCGAATGAAAATAGCCATTTTTTCCAAATTAACTCTCAAAGAAGATGAAATACGAAAAAAACTGTCAAACTTTGATGTAGATGTATTTCCGCCGATAAAACGTGGAGATTTAATGTCTGAAAAAATCATGAAATACGATGTAATAGGAATAATCGATGGATGCTTCCTCCAGAGTACTGCTGTTGCACACAGAGAGATTTTAAATGTTATTAAAAATAAGATTAAAGTATTTGGTGCAGGTTCGATGGGCGCATTGAGAGCGTCAGAACTCGACACTTACGGGATGACCGGCGTTGGCTCAGTTTATAACAGTTACAAAAACGGCGTAATTTCTGACGATGACGAAGTTGCAGTTACATTTGATGATAACTTAAATCAAATCACGTTTTCAATGATAAGCTTTAGGGAAATGATTGATAACGCTTTAAAAGAAAAAATAATAGATGAAAACGATTCAAAACAACTGATTTCTTCAGGAAAAGAGTTATATTATCCACTCAGAACTTTTGAAAACGTTATTGAAAAATCAAAAATAGCCTTAGAAAAAAGGGAAGTCTTGGAAAAATTTCTAAAAAATCAGCCGGATATAAAAAGAAGCGATGCTTTTGAAATGCTCGAGGAAATTATAAAATACATTGAAAAACAGTAATGATTTAAAACAGTTTTTTAATAGTTTATACAAAAAATCTGGTGAAGTCATGAAAATGGAACTTAAGGTAAAACCCATTGAAAACGGAACTGTTATCGACCATATCAGTGGCTCAAAAGCCTTGAAAGTTTATAAAATCTTAAATATCGAAGAAAAACTCCCAATAACCCTTGCACTGAATGTACCGTCAAAAAAAGGGGTTATTAAAGATATTTTAAAAATTGAAGGGCTCGAACTTACAAAAGAAGATGTAAACAAAATTGCGCTAATTTCACCAGATGCAACGATAAACATCATAAAAGAAGGAAAAGTCATAAAAAAATTTAAAGTAGATATTCCAAAGAGAATTGATGGAATTATCAAGTGTACAAATCCAAACTGCATCACGAATAAAGAAAATATCGAAAGCAGATTCTCGATCGAACAGAAAAACACGCTAAAAATCAGGTGCGAATACTGCGAAAAATTTATTAATTCAATCATAATGTCAAAATAAACAAATTACAGTTAAAATACCTACTTTCAAAAAACTTGTGGTGATTTTTTTATGAAACTGCACGAATACGAAGCAAAGGAAATTTTTAAAGAAAATAACATTCCCGTTCCAAAAAGTAAACTTGTAAGCGGAAAAGTTGAAAGTATCGACTATCCAGTTGTTATAAAAGCACAAGTTTTGGTCGGTGGAAGGGGAAAAGCTGGCGGAATTTTATTTGCAGATAATATCGATGACACAAACGAAAAAATTGAATCATTAATTGGAAACACAGTTAAAGGAGAACTCGTTGAAAAAATACTCCTTGAAGAGCAGATAAAAATCGCAAAAGAATATTATGTTGGAGTTGTTGTTGATAGAAACGAAAAAAACAATGTTGTTATCTTTTCAACCGAAGGCGGAATAGATATCGAAGAAGTAGCTTCAAAAACCCCTGAAAAAATAATAAAATTACCACTGAGCCCTGAAAAAGAATTTTTACCTTACCTTGCAAGGGAAATGCTCAAAAAAGCAGGCATTCCAAGTGCAGAAATTCCAAAAGTTGCAGACGTTCTATGCAAAGTTTACAAGGCATTTAAAGACATGGATGGAATTTTAGCTGAAATAAACCCGCTTGTATTTACCGAAGATGGGAAAATCATTGCTGCTGATGCAGTTTTAAATATTGACGATGATGCATACTTTAGACATAATTACGACAAGTTTGAAGAATTTAAAAAACAAGAAAAGTCCGAATTTGCTTACGTTGAACTTGAGGGGGAGATTGCAGTTATTGGAAACGGTGCAGGACTTACCCTTGCAAGCATGGACATTGTAAAAGAATTTGGCGGAAATCCTGCATGTTTCTTGGATATTGGTGGCGGAGCTACAAGGGAAACTGTAAAAAAAGCACTTTTAAAGGCAACTTCAAGGAAAAACGTTAAAGGAGCATTTATTAATATTCTTGGTGGAATTACAAGGTGCGACGAAGTTTCAAAAGGTATTGTAGAAGTACTTGATGAAAAACCTGATTTAAAATTTGCTGTTAGAATGATGGGTACAAATGAAGAAGAAGGAAGAAAAATACTATCTGAAAATGGAGTAAGTTTTGAAAACTCAATGGAAGGAGCTGCAAAAGCACTTACTGAATTAATAAACAGTTAGATGTGATTTCTCGCGTTTAACTAAACTTAACTAAAGCAGAAATTTAAAAAAATAATTATTTTTACATTTTACAAATTTCTTTTAAAAATTGTAATTTTGAAGTATTTTCATCCACTTTTACTTTTATATACCCAGAAACTTCCCATGGCTCTTTTGGATAGCTTTTTTTATCATCAACACTGTATTCTAAACCCATCTTCTTTATTTTACGTACAATATCTTTTAATTTCGGGTTTTGTACTGCAAATTCCTTTGGAACTTTTCTGCCTTCATTTTTAGTCCTTTTTACATCGATATATGCGGGCCATATAATCATTTCTTTCATATTCTCACCGAAATTATCTATCTCACTTGATCCATTTCTCTTTCACAAACGTGTGAATGATTACTATTATAATTGCAACAGATATCGCAGAAATTACCCAAAATCCATAAGGACTTTCTGAAAGAGGCATGTATTTAAAATTCATTCCATATATTCCCGTAATCCACATCGGAACTGCAAATAACGCTGTAACCATTGTAAGAATTTTCATTACCTGATTCATTCTTATATTTTCAATCGAAAGCGACATATCCATCATTGATGATAAAAGCTCACGGTACGTTGTTTCCATGTCTATTAACTGCAAAATATCGTAGTAAAGGTCCTCAAATTCCCACCGGTCTTCCTGAGTTGTTATTGGAAGGTATTTTCTTTTTAAAACTGAAATAACATCCTTGTTTGAGATAAGCGCCTTGTGGAAATATACCAGCATTTTTCTAAGCTGTAATATCTCTTCGGTCATGTTTTTATTCTGTTCCTGAACTATCCTATCCTCTAAAATATCTAATTGGTCTTCGAGGTTTACAAGAATTCTCGAATAGCTTATTGTGATCTGGTTTAATATTGTGTATATAAAAAATCCTTTTCCTTTATCAAGTAGTGTTCTTGGCTTTTTTGTCTTTACAAGATTGTAGAGCCGCCCAATTGACTTGATTTTGTCTGCATGAATTGTTAAAATAATATTATCTTTTACGTAAAGTCCAAAAGAGGTAGTTGTGATGTCTTCTTCGAATAACGGGGCTTTGAAAATAATCGTATAGTATTTATCTTCTTCTTCGACCCTTGGAACTTCCTGTTCATCGAGCCCGAGACTTAATTCATCAATTTCTATATCTATTGTTTTAGAAAGTTCTATCAATTCCACGTCTGACGGGTCGTAGCAGTCGATCCAGATGAGATCGTGTTCACTACGTACTTCGTCCAAATTCAAAACTTCAAAAGACCCTTTAGAGTACCCTAAAACTTCAAGCATAATCTCACAACTATTCTTCAATTACATCTTCTTTGTCTTTTGGTTCGTGAAACAGTACAACAGAAAGCACAATTAAAATGGATACGTATGCTAAAATGTACATCACAAGACTCATGAATTCAACGCTGTAACCAATCAAATAATTTGAAGAAATAATAAACATCTGTCTTAGTATAAACGCCAAAACTACGTTAAAGAAAAGTCTCTTTAAAAGCCGCAATATACTTTTTTCGGTGTGTATCAAATCATCTATGAAGTGAACGAGCACTAAAAGTACAAAACCCAATGTTAACGGGTTTGCAATATTTAAAAGGAATTTTCCAAAAAATACTGTTAAGTTAGGGTCTATAGAAGCACTGTATGAATAGAATATTCCAACGATAAGTATCAAAAGACCTAATATATTTCCAAATGGAGATAATTTTCCTACTTCGAGTCCTTTTTTACTTTCAGTGAATGTTTTTTTGATAGATTCAACTAAGCCTACACCTTCCGATAAAATATAAAGCCCGATAAGTCCGGCAATTATTCTCCACCCAAGGTCTGAAAATATCGCGTACAAAATCATTGCAAAACCAATGGATGTAAATATTAACGGAATGTATTGTGACATCGTCTTTTTTATAAATTCTTGCACAAGATAGTACGTTGATTCGAGAGATTCGTTTTGTTTAATTACGATTCTCTTTTTCCAGACGAAAATATCCTTTAATTCAAGATATTTTAAAACCATTTCGTCTTCTTTCCCATCTGAAACAAGATATATGAAATTAGGTTCGTAAAGGTAAATTAAAAAATCAATCTGTTCCTTAATTTTAATTGCACAGACTTCTGATTCGATATCGATGTCTCCAGAAATCGTTGCAATTTCAACATCTTTTCCTTCTTTTTTTAAGTGGTCGTAGTGCTGAATTCCACCAAGTATGGAGTTTACATCACTGTCTCCAGGGTCAGTTAACCCCAGCTTTACCGCTGCATTGATATTATCCTCCCTACTTAAAATAGGAGTCCTGATATTTGCTTTTCTTCCGACGTCGTCGTCCATGTCAACAACAATAACAAGATACTTTTTATCTTCGGGAACGTTATAATCTTTGCCGATATCCTTTATTGATACCATTATACCACTTTAACACTGAAATAAAGAATAAATATACTTTTTTATTAATTATTTGGCTTTTTTTGTAGATTTTCTGAAACATACAAAAACATTAACATCGTAACTAAAAAACCGTAATTGATGCCGATTTCACACATTGATAACAATACTGCACCATAAATAGAATATATTTTAGTATCGCTCTTTTTATATATTAACTTACTTATTATTCCAAATATTAAGGAAAAAATTAAGCTGAAATAACCCAAATCAAGATAAATCGGGCCAAAAAGTGTTGATGTAATATTATGCCTGTAGCCGTGAATTAGTTCACCAATTAAAGACTCCCCGCCCGGAGTAAATGCTATTTTTCCATATAGTGCAGTAGGGTACATTACAATCTTTTCTAATGTCATTAAATCAAAATAAGCCCTGTATGATAAAATTTCTAAAAAATTAAGACTCCACGATTGACCTGATGACGAAAGAATTGCTTTTGCCATTATTCCTAAAAACAATATAGTAACAATCCCAATAAAAAATATTTTTTTCGCACTTATTTTCTTATTTTTGTAGTTGTAAAGCAAAAATGCAACGACCAAAATCAAAACATTTGCTTTGTATCCCGTTACTGCCAAAATTGCAAAAGATACCAAAAAATACCCAAAATTAAAGAGGCTTGCAAACGTAAGGGCGCCAGAAGAAATTAACCTCAAAGGCTCATCTGAAATTGCCATCCTAACTGTATAATCAGTAATTGGGACGGTTCCATAACTTAAAACCATTGCAAAAAATGAGATCACCCCGATTAAAAACATGATCTTACTTATTTTTTCAGAGTGGTAGTACTTCATAAAAACATGTAAAATTAAAAATACGAGTCCAAAAAAGAGTAGTGCATTTAAAATACTTGCTGAAAGGATAAATACTCCAAAAAACATGGAAAATCCAAGCAAAATTCCAGAAAACATTTTTAAATTTAATTTATCTAACTTAAACTTCTCTTCAAAATTTATAAAAAATGGAATTGAAAATACTGCTAAATTTCCAAATACTACCAAAACCATTTTTAAAAGGGAGTTTATTCCAAATTCTCCAAAATACGGAATTGCAAGTAAAAATATCAAGATATAACCGATAAATATTATAGTTATCGGGTTATCGAGTCCAAGGCCATACTGCTCCCTAAAGTAATTTTTAAATTTTTCAAAATTATTTTTTAGCATTTAAAACCCCCCTGAAAATCCCGTAAAATGTTGAAATTATACCTAAAACATACATTACAACAACATCAAAATCTAAAATTCCTGTTTCAATTCCAACAATTAAGTAAGATACCATTATAGAATAAAATCCAAGATATAACCCTTTTAATTTACCTGAAACCTCGCTTGAAAGCCCCATTAAAAGTCCAAAAATCCCAAAATACGGAATAAGCCCAAGCATTCCAAAATCCATTAAAACAGCACCAAATATCGTCGGTGTAATAGTAACTCCAGTTACCCCGATGCTGTTTGCAATCAGAGTTCTTGGACCGTATTTTGGACCGTCGATTAGCCCGTATGATGAAAATATGGCGTTATGAATAACCCCTTGAAAATTACCGTTGAAATTTTTAACGATAAGGTCAAATATGCTCATAGTAAGGTTTATCCTTGAAGTTATTGGATTTCCTCCGATATTTAATACAAAATGCCTTAAAAATGAAAGTCCAAATACAACTAATGCAAGCCCGATTAATGAATAAATCATGAGTTTATTTTTTATCTTATCTGAATAATACATTGCAAAGATTGTTGAAAGTAATAACACCACAACTTGCGTACGGTAGCCCAAAAGCACAACAAATGCAGAAAATACGCCAGAATATAAAAATATCCGTTTATTACTTAATTTCGAACTTGAAACAAGTATTGCCCATCCAAGTGGAAGAGTGTGTGAAAATGCAGTATAAATAACACTTAAAAATTTTCTCGATGCTGGATCAAACAACGGAACTCCCCGGACCCATAAAAGGTCCATTATCGTAAAAAAAATGCCAAATACCATTAAAAAAAGCCCTATTTTTTCGTGAATTTTATAATTTACATCAAACGGCTTAAATTCCAATTTTTTAAAAATATTTTGGCCCGCAATAAAAGAGAGGTAAAAAAATACTGATGAAAATAATACAATAGCTGCAGAAATTGTACTGACCGTGGACAACAGTACAAAAAGACAGGATATTCCAACAAATATGTGGTGGGGCCCGATTTTTTGAGAATTTATTTCCAAAAACTTCTTCATAATATTACATCCAGGTTATCAATTTTGCATTGTTGTATTCTGCAGTGTTTATTTCGCTAATTTGGTTTTCAACAATTATATTAACTTCAAGATTTGATGTAACTATTTTTTGAGGATTTAATAAACTATCTAAATTTTTTAAGTCCTCTAAATTAAAATCTCCTTTTAATATTAAACCGCCATCTACAAAACTCATTTTTGGCAACGCTGTTTCGTACTTAAAATAATTTATAACGTTCAGCTGCTCTGTTGGTGAGAAAGTTTTTGAATCGATAGCATATGAACCATCAATATCGACTTCAAGAATATTCAAGTCATCGCCGATGTCAGAGTAAATAATATCGCTTATTTCTGAAAATGAAGTTCCGTTTAATGATTCTACGTTATATCTTATTATCGTGTTTCCAAGGGGTACCAAATATATTTTACTTGCCGCAATATCCTCTTTTGATGCAAGTTTACCGCCAACCGTCATTTCTTTGTTGTTATATGCAACTGTTAGCGTTCCACCACTTGCAGATAAAATTTGTACCCTATCTGAGAATTCTGAAGAATCAGCAGTCCATTTTCCATCAATATCTGCATAAAGAGGAAAACCTTTAAGCATTATATTTTCAGAAATCCACGCACATTTGTACATTTCTTCCCCGTCAAATGTATACTCTGCTGATGTCGGGCTTAAAAAGTTATATCCAATTGCAAGGGCAGTAACCAAAATTGAAACTAAAACTAAAAATTCTAAAATTCCTATTTTTTTCATAAATCCAACCCCATTTAAAAATTAAAAATAAAATTAAAAGATTTTAAAATTGTTTAGAATTATAGGACTATAATTTAAATATATTTTGAAAAAATTTAAAAATTATTTTTTATACGCATTAAATACTGTTTCTGCAATGCTTTCTGCATCAAGCTTGTAATATTTCAACAAATCGCCTGCTTTTCCAGATTTTCCAAATTCGTCATTGATACCGATTTTAAAGAGCTTTTTATTTAACCCGTCTTCTGCGATAACTTCAGAAATTGCTCCACCAAGTCCTGCAACGATACTGTGGTCTTCGATTGAAACGATGAAGTCTTTTGAATTTTTAATTGCATCTTTATCAATTGGTTTTATTGTGGCAATTGCAATAACTTGTGCAGATATTCCTTTTTCCAAAAGTATTTTTGAAGCGTTGATTGCTTCTGGGACGAGTTCCCCTGTTGCAATGAGCGTAATATCAGTTCCATCTTTTAAAATTCTTGCTTTTCCAAATTCAAATTTTGCTTCTTCTTCGTTTTCAAAAATTATTTCAGTATTTCCTCTTGGCATTCTTACGTAAACCGGACCTTCGTAAGATGCTGCCCATTTAACAGCGCTTTTTGTTTCCAAATAGTCTGAAGGAGAAATTACAATCATTTTTGGTATTGCCCTCATTATTGCAATGTCTTCTGTCATTTCGTGAGAAGCTCCATCCTCACCAACGGTAATTCCACTGTGAGTTGCACAAACTTTTACATTTAAGCCAGGATATGCGATAGAATTTCTAATCTGCTCCCAAGCTCTTCCTGTTGCAAACATTGCAAAAGTTGATGCAAATACCGTTTTTCCAGTTCTTGAAAGCCCTGCTGCCATACCAATCATGTTCTGTTCCGCAATTCCCGCATTAAAGAATCTTTCAGGGTATTTTTTAGCAAAAACGCTTGTTTTAGTAGAACCTGATAAATCAGCATCCAAAACAACGATATTTTCGTTTAATTCACCAAGTTCTGCAAGTGCTTCACCGTATGCATCTCTCATTCCTTTTTTCGTTCCTTTCATATGATTCACCACAAATAAAAGTCAATACTTTAAAAAATTAAATAAATGGTTAAATTTTAAAAGTTGCAGAATTTCTCAAGTCATTTATTGCTTTTTTAACGTCTTCTTTCCCATAAATTGCTGAAGCCGCAATAATTGCATCTGCTCCTGCTTCAACTGCTTTTGGCGCAGTTTCCAAGTTTATTCCACCATCTACAAGGATTTTTGTATCGTATCCTTCGGTCAATATCTTATTTTTTAAATTATCTATTTTTTTAAGCATCGGGTTTATAAAAGACTGCCCTGAAAAGCCAGGTTCAACAGTCATCACCAAAACACCGTACAAATCTTCCAAAACGTATTCCACGTTATTTATCGGTGTTGAAGGGTTTAAAGCTACGATTGGCTTTGCATCGTGTTCTTTTATCATATCAACAGTTCTAAATAAGTATTTACTTGATTCTGCGTGAAATGCAATCATATCTGCTGCATCTGCCAATTTTGGAATAAATAAATCAGGATTTTCAACCATCAAATGCACATCAATTGGAACATCGGTTATACTTTTTAAATAGTGTGGAACCCTAAGACCCATACTTAAATTCGGTACAAAATGCCCGTCCATTATATCAACGTGAAAAAAATCAACGTTTCCTTCTTCTGCTTTTTTTACTTCCTGTTCCATGTGGCCGTAATCTGCAGAAAGAATAGATGCACCAATCATTACCATTTAAATCACCAATTATTGAAGTTCAGCAAGTGCTTTTTGTAATTCGTCCTTGTTTGGAGCTTTTCCGTGGAATCCAACATTGTTTTCCATGAATGATACGCCTTTTCCTTTTACCGTGTTTGCGACAATCATTTTTGGTTTTCCGTTTTTCATTGATTTTGCAAGCTCCACAGTTTTGATAATTTCTTTGAAGTCGTGGCCGTCAATTTCAAATACATCAAAACCAAATGCAAAAAACTTGGCTTTTAAGTCTCCAAGACACATGACATCTTCAGTACATCCGTCAATCTGGAGTTTGTTTCTATCAACAAAACCGATTAAATTATCTAACTTGTAGTGTGCCGCAGCCATTGAAGCTTCCCAGACCTGCCCTTCCTGGCATTCACCATCCCCTAAAAGAACGAAAACATTGTTTTCATACTTGTTTAATTTACATCCAATAGCAACCCCAACTGATGACGAAAATCCCTGTCCAAGTGATCCGGTATTTACCTCAATTCCAGGAATTTCAATTGTAGGGTGTCCCTGTAAAAGAGCTCCAAGCTGTCTTAAATTCCACAACTCTTCTTCGTTAAAATAACCCAAATCTGCAAGTGTTGTATAAAGTGCAGGACATGCGTGACCTTTACTTAAAATAAACCTGTCTCTTGAATCCAATTTTGGATTTTTCGGGTCATAACTCATTATATTGTAGTAAAGAGCAGTGATAATATCAATTGCCGAAAGAGAACCTCCGGGGTGTCCAGATTCTGCAAGGCCTATCATTTTTACAATGTTGTACCTTAAACTTTTGGATTTAGCAGATAATTCATCAAAATTCAAATTTTGTGTGTTTTTCATTCTTTTCACCGGGTTTAAAAACATAAATTTTTAAATCTGTTTCGTTTTTTCTTCTGATTTTGTTGATAATAGTAATAACGTGAAAATAAAAGTAAAACGTCAATTTTGTGTTTGGATATCCTAAAATATTATTTTTTAAAGGGCATTACTATTACAATCCATTGATAAGATGAATATCATCAGATGCATTTATAAATTTTTTGTATGGTATATCGTAAGTATGTATCTACATCTCACGCCTACTTTAAATATTATTTTCTAAATGTGCCAACCTATTTTAAAACAATCATATTTAAATCATAGAATAAATATCATTATGACACTTAAGTAGTTAATAAATAAGCTGGTGATTTTATGAGTACACTCGATTATTTAAAAATTCTCGCAACGGAAAAAGGAATTTCCGGTAGAGAAGATAATATAAGAGACTACATGAAAAAAGAACTTGAAAAATACTGTGACAGTATTGAAACAGACAAATTTGGAAATTTAATCGCTAAAAAAGGGTCAACGGGCCCAAAAATTATGATTGCATCACACATGGATGAAATCGGACTTATGGTTAAATTCATCGATGACAAAGGATTTTTAAAATTTACAAAAATTGGCGGAATTAACGACCAGATGCTTTTAAACCAGAAAGTTATCGTTCACAGCAATGAAGGCGATATTGTTGGTGTTTTAGGCTCAAAACCACCTCACAAAATGAAAGAAAGCGAAAGAAACAAGTTAATTTCTGCTGAACATATGTTTATCGACATCGGTGCAAAAAATAGAGAAGATGCAGAAAAAATGGGTGTTGAAATCGGTACTGCAATTTCATTCAAGTCTGAATTTGACAACCTTGGTGGAAACGTAGTTTCATGTAAATCATTTGACAACAGGGCAGGCTGTGCAGTTGTTTTGAAAACCATGGAATTAATCAAAGATATGGATTTAAAATGCCAGGTTTACGCTGTAGGAACAGTTCAGGAAGAAGTTGGATTGAAAGGTGCAAAAACGTCTGCATTTGGAATTAATCCTGATGTTGCATTCGCACTTGACGTTACAATCTGTGGGGACCACCCTGGAATTAAATTAGAAGATGCACCAGTTGAACTTGGAAAAGGTCCTGTTGCTACAATTGTTGATGCATCTGGAAGGGGAATTATTACACACCCAACAGTTTTAAGAATGGTAAGAGATGTTTCAAAAGCAGATGAGATACCTGTTCAATACGAAGTTGGAGAAGGAGGAACTACTGACGCAACCGCAATCCACTTAACAAGAGATGGAATTCCAACAGGAGTTATATCCGTTCCTTCAAGATACATACATACACCAGTTGAAGTTATTGACACAGAAGACCTTGAAAAAACAACCGAACTCGTTGTTGCTTGTATTAAAAAAGTACACGAATACTTTTAATTTCAATTAAAAATCTATTTTTTAATTTTTAGGATATTAAAAAAATTTAAAAATTTAAATCAAACGAAAACCGTGAATTTTATGAAACTCGATATTAAAAAAGACTTGAAAAACATTGCATGGCACTGCAGAATGTGCGGCGGCTGCTGTGACTCCCCAAGCGTTTCCAAAAAGGATGTTGCAAACATTGCAGGATTTTTAAAAATTCCATTTGACGAAGTTGTTAAAAAATATCTCGTAAACTTTGATGGAATGACAGGAAGGCTCAAAACGTCAAAAGAAAAATGTATATTCTTAGATGAAAACAATAAATGTAAAATTTATAGAGTTAGACCGATTATCTGTAGATTAAGACCTTATTCAGTTCAAATTAAAGATAAAAGCCTTGTTTTAACATACGATGGCTGGTTTTTAGAAAACTGTAAAGGTCAGTTTATTGGAGAGTTAGAACCTGAGGAAGAATACTACAAACACGCTGAAACCGTTTTAAAGTACCTTGGAGAAGAAAAAAATACTCCTGAAGAATTATTTGAAAAAGCGAAAAAAAGATTGAAAAAAGCTAAAAAACAATAATTTAACAGAATGTTCTGTTTGAAACTGGAATACAGAGTGTTTTTTTGCAGTGGGGACATTCCACTGTTACTTTCCCCATTTCATAATTTTCAGGAAATGGTTTGTCACAGTACGGGCAGTACCACAATTTTTTACCTGTTTTTTCGCATTCCCCAATTTCCCCAACAGTAGGATACTTTTTAAACGTAACGTCACTTTCTTTATCCTGATATTTAAAAAAGAGTTCGATTAAATCCTTGTAAATCTCAATCGCAGACATTCTTATGCATTTTTCTCCGCCACATACTGGACATTCCATACTTTCACCATAATTCATCCATATTTAGTAAAAAATGTAGTTTTATTCTATATAATATATTGTTACATCAAAAGTTTTAAATTTTAAACCCTCAAGGTTATTTTAGTAAATTTCTGGTGTATTTATGAAATCGATAATTTTGGGAATTCTTGCATCACTTTTTTTCGCATCTACTTTCGTTTTAAACCGGCAGATGGATCTTTTTGGTGGAGATTGGGTATTTTCTGCGTCATTAAGGTATATATTTACACTTCCAATCCTTCTAATTTTAATTTACGGCAGAAATAACATTAAAAAAGTAATTTTTGAAATAAAAAGTAACTTTAAAGAGTGGTTTATTTGGAGTAATGTTGGTTTTGTCCTGTTTTACGCGCCACTTACATTTGCAGGTGATTATGGCCCATCATGGCTTATTGCGGGAACCTGGCAGATCACCATTATTGCAGGAATCCTTGTAACGCCATTATTTTACAGCATGATTGAAAATAATGGAAATTTAGAAAAAGTAAGGAACAAAATTCCAAAAAAGTCGCTTTTTATTTCCGGAATAATTCTTTTTGGAATAATTTTAATGCAGTATTCGAGAATAACTTCTGTATCTACAAATGACCTTATTTTTGGATTTTTTCCAGTTATTATTGCAGCATTTTCATATCCATTGGGAAATAGAAAAACTATGGAAATTTCAGGAGGTAGATTAACCACATTCCAGAGGATTTTGGGAATGACGCTTTGCAGCATGCCCGCATGGATTTTACTTCTAATTTATGGGCTTTTTAGATCGGGCATTCCAAATAATAACCAGATTGTCCAATCTTTTATCGTCGCGTTATTTTCTGGAATAATTGCAACCTGGCTTTTTTTCAAAGCAACAGACATTGTCAGAAAAGATATGAAAAAACTTGCCGCTGTTGAATCAACACAGTCTGGAGAAATAGTATTTTCAGTACTTGGTGAACTTATCCTTCTTGGCGGTGCATTACCGGACATTTTTGCAATTTTTGGGCTACTTGTCGTCATATTTGGAATGATTATTCACAGCACTTATTCAACGCGAACAAAATAATCCTCCAAAAATCAGATGAAGCTTAAACTCAAAAAATTTAAAAATTACTAAAAAAGTTAATTTCGAGTTACTTAAATGAAATATTTTCTTTTATTTCGTTTAAAACTGAATTTATAAAATCATCAAGTGGCATATTTAAATTTTCTTCACAGGATTTAACTTGTTCTCTTGAAACGTTCTGCGCAAAACTTTTATCTTTTAATTTTTTCTTGATTGACTTTAGTTCTGCCTGTTTTATGTCCCTGTCAGGCCTCATTAAAACATAAGCCCTAATAATTCCGGAAAGCGCATCAACTGCCCATAATGCATGCCTAATTTCAGAATTTCGCTCAATTTTTAATACATCATTGTGAGATTTTATATCGTCAATTAAATTTTCTGAAATTCCTTCTTTTCTTAAAATTTCTTCACCGATAATGCAGTGTTTTTCAATACAGTTTTCATACTCTTCAATATCGATATCGTGCAAAACACCAGTTACAAACCAGTAATTTTGTTCATTTTCATCTTTTTTAAGATATTTAGCTATTCCAAGCATCCCGTATCCGACAATTAGATTATGGTCGAGATTTGGCTGTTCTTTTACATAGCAATTTAACAGATATAACGCTTTATTATTATCTGGTATCATAATAAGCCTCCAAATAGGTATAAAAATAAAACGTAAAAAAAGTAAATTTATGCGGCAGAGACGATTTTTATAATATCTCCGTCATTTAATTCTTGATCTGCACTGATTCTCAACTTTTTCTTTGCATCAACCGCGTAGATAAACTTCTGACCGATTTCCGTGTGTATTTTAAATGCAAGGTCTTTTGCAGTTGCTCCCTTTTTTACAAGGTACGCATCAGGTAAAACGTTTCCTTTTTTATCACAGAATTTTCCCTCGTCTTCTACGGGGTAAACCACAATCATGTTTAAAATATCAAAATAAGCTATGTTAATTAAATCCTGAATTCCTGTTCCGCCAAATTTATCAAGGTAGTTTTTCATGTAATTTAGGGCATTTTTCTGTGCATCATTTAGGGAAGATGCATCCACAATTTCCATTGATTTTCCATCATATTTTATTAAACCTGCTTTCTGCGCTTTTTTCAGTGCAAGTTCAATTTCTGCAGATGTTGGGATTACCAAAAAGTCTTTAAATTCTTCTTTTAAAATTTCAATGTTTTTTTCTGCGTCAGGGTGATCGGCCTTGTTTGCAGCAATAATCATTGGTTTTGAAGCTTTTCTCAAATTTGTCGAAATTTTTAACAGATCATCTTCTGACCATTTCATAGGGCTTTCGTCAAACTCTTTAATTACCGCAAACACCTGATTTTCTGAAATGTTTAATCCACTTAACTGTTCAGAAAGCGCTTTTAAAAGGTTTTTTTCCTGCTGTGCTTTTCTTGAAAGTCTTTCCCAGTTTTTCGTTAAAATTCCGTGAATCCACATGTCAAGTTCGTTTAACAAAAATTTAACATCCTGTACCGGATCGTTATTTTCAGTAGGATTTCCTTCAAGGTCAGTCTTTCCACTTGCGTCAACTACAAGTATAAACGCATCAGCCTGTCTTAAGTCGTCTAAAAATTTGTTACCCATTCCTTTTCCCTTGTGTGCATCAGGAACAAGCCCTGCAACATCAATAACTTCAACAGGAATATAACGCATTCCAGAAAAACATTTTGAATTGTTTGGAGTACATTTTATATTTAAAGTCTCACAAGGGCATGGCTTTGTAACAAAAGAAGTTCCTATATTTGGGTTTATCGTAGTAAATGGATAATTTCCAATATCTGCAATTTTCTCAGTCATTGCATTGAATGTAGTTGATTTTCCAACGTTTGGCTTTCCAACAAGTCCTAATATCGCCATGCTATCACCGTTTAATTGTTAATTAAAGTTCTATAAAATCCCAAGGTTTTTTTTCGATTTTATTAATGTAATTATTTAAATCAACATTTTTAATAAGTTCCACTGTGTTTTTCGACTCATTTAAAACTTTTGAAAGTTCAAATCCGCCCCTTGCAAGAACTGTCTGTGCAACCATGGAGTTGAATTTTTCAAAATCAACATTCACCTTTATCTTTCGCAAACTCTTTTCGATGTATTTTATCTTCGTTTTTGAAGTCATATCAAATTTAAACTCTTCGAAAGGAGTGTGCGGTTTTGGAATCATCGGGTTTATGCTTACATCTACTTTTCTAACGTTATCTTTTATTTTTTTCGTTAAAGTTAGTATCTCTTCAATATCTTCTTCTGTTTCACCCGGAAAACCTACCATGTAATACAGTTTCACCGTAGAAATACCGTGATTTTTTGCAATCTCGACTGCATTTAAAATATCGTCTTCGGTTACTCCTTTATCAATCTTTTTTCGCAAAACTTCGCTACCTGCTTCCGGCGCAATCGTCAGCGTCTTCAAATTTAAAAATTCAAGCAGTTCCTCTGTAATTGTATCTGCCCGCAATGATGAAGGCGAAATTGATACGTTTTTTTCAGAGATATAGGCACACAAGTCTAATACATGTTTGTAATCGCTTACCGATGGCGCAATTAAAGAAACCTTGTCTGCATCTGTTTTTTTTAAACCTTCATCAACCAGATATTTCAAATCATCAATTTTCCGGTATCTTGGAGGAGCGTAGATACATTTGGCCATGCAAAATTTACAGTTTCTAATACATCCCCTTCCAATTTCAAGAAGATACGCTTTTCCGTAAGCTCCGGATTCGTGAGTAACTTGTGCTATTGAATAATCTTCTATCCCGAGTTTTTTTGGATATATTCTTTTAATTTTTTCATTGTTGTATGTTTTTGGAACAAATACTCCTGAAACTTCAAAATTGCCATTTATTAATTGATACATCGTGTCAGTTCCTTCAATTTCGCCGATAACAAATGCATCAAAAAATTCTTGAAGCGGTAGCGGGTTTGAAATAGCGCAAGGGCCCCCCGCAATAAAAATAGCATTTGGATTTTGAAGTTTTAATTCTTTTACAATTTTTACAACGTTAAAATAGTCGTTTTCATACTGTAAAGTTATCAAAATAGCGTCATTGTTTTTAATTTTCGAGTA
The DNA here is from genome assembly GCF_054506835.1 of Methanococcus mangrovi. Taxonomy (NCBI): domain Archaea; kingdom Methanobacteriati; phylum Methanobacteriota; class Methanococci; order Methanococcales; family Methanococcaceae; genus Methanococcus; species Methanococcus mangrovi. The sequence goes on from NZ_CP197114.1 coordinate 992,279, forward strand.
ATTTTCGATAAAATACGCATTTGCAGAAATATCCGGGTACTTGTTTAAGTGGCTGGTTAAAACATGCACTGCAAGGCATGCAACCCCTCCGCCAAATTTATTTGGATACACGATTGAAACGTTTTTTACCATTTTACCGCCAGAATAAAGAATAAGCTAAAAATTAGTAGTAGTTAAAAGAGATATAAAAGTTTGATTATTTAAAATAAAAAAATTGGTGTCAGCTCGCCCATCTTTCCTCATAAATCAGAAGCTACTCCGTTCATCATCCACCAAATGCATAAAAAGAACATTTCTTTATGCGTCAATTGCACCATTAGTATCTCGGATTCAGTATATAAATGTGATTGTAAGTTTAGATGTTAAATTTGTTTAGATTAGATAATTAATTTTAGCTAATTATTTTAAATAGTTTTCATAAAACCTATTTAAACAAACTACCAAAATACATAACAACCAAAAATTGGAAAAGCGGTCAAACATGAACGAAATTGACATAATCAAAATCATTTCAAAAAATTTAACCTATTCAATGGGCGTTGAAAAAGGAATTGGTGACGATTGCGCAGTTTTTAAATTTGAAAACCAGCACCTTGTCGTTACAACCGACATGATGTTTAAATCAACACATTTTCCAAGTATTTTAACGCCGTTTCAGATTGGAATGAGAGTAGTTACTGCAAATGTATCAGATATTGCAGCAATGTGTGCAAAACCGCTTGGAATGGTAATTTCGATGGGTTTTGATAGTCCCGACAAAAAATTTATCGGTGAAATGTCAAGAGGAATAAATTTTATTTCAAAAGAGTACGAATGCCCAATTGCAGGTGGAGACACGAATAAAGCGCCGGAATTAACACTATCGGGAACTGCTTTTGGAATTACGGATAATCCGATATATCGCGGCGGAATTATCGGTGAAGATATTTGTATTACTGGAAATGTTGGAAAAGTCAATTGCGCTCTAAAAATTCTTGAAATGAAAGATAAAGGAATTATAGGAAATATTGAATTTGAAAAAACAATGTCTGAATTTCCAGGAATAATGAAAAAACTCGCAGAACCAAGAGCACGGGTTAAAGAAGGGCTTTTGTTGAATAAAACAATTACTTCGTGCTGTGATATTTCAGATGGATTATCAAAAGATTTAAGTTATACTGGAAACTTTGAAATTAATTCAAAAAAGCTGTTAAATGCTGTTTCAAAAGATGTTATTGAATTTTGTGAAAAATTTGATATGGATTTATTAAATACGGTTTTAAACAGCGGTGAAGAATTTGAACTCCTTTTTACAACAATCAATTTTAAAAAAGCCTGTGAAAAATTGGAAAAGATAAATTCAGTAACAAAAATTGGAAAAGTAGTAGAATCTGGAAAAACGGTTGATGGAAAATCCATGGAATTAGAAGGATATGTTCACAAGTGGTAAATTGGAAAAGATAAAATAATAAACGGATAAACCATGAACGAAAAACTTAAAAACTATTTTTTAATACTCCTAAAATATTTTGGCTGTTCTCTCTTAATTTACCTCGTTTTATCTCATTTCGAGAGTTACTTAATAAAATTTGTAGCATATCACAGTTACATCTTGTTAAAATGTTTATTAAACGATGCATATATCTTTCAAAATACAATATTCCTTTCAAACGTATCAATTTTAGTAATTGAACCATGCACCGGAATTTTATCAATTTCGATAGTATTGGGTTCTGTAGTCGCCGTTGAAAAGAAATTAAAATATTTAATTTTGGGTTCAGTTTTTTGTGCATTATTAATATACCTTGGAAACATATTTAGAATCGTCATTATAGGAATCCTCGCAAATAATTTTGGAAACGCGCAATATATCCACAACAGCGTTAGTTTAGTAAGCGGTCCATTAATGGCCGTTACTACGATTTTAATATGGTTTAAAATACGCGAAAAACTTATAGATACAAAACTTGACGAATAAAAAATAAATTTATAGAATATTATTTATTATATGGTGGTCTTTTTGGAAAATTTACAATTTATACGGGTAAACACGCTAAAAATATCTTCTAACGACTTAAAAAAACGATTGGAAGAAAAAAATGTGGTACTTGAAGACACGTTTTTAGATTACGTATTTAGGGTAGTAAAATCACCATTTTCCATGGGTTCAACTCCGGAATACCTCTTGGGATATTACTTTTTACAGAGCATTTCATCAATAATTCCATCAATAACACTCAATCCAACAAAAGATGACGATGTACTCGACATGTGTGCTGCACCGGGTGGAAAAACCACGCATCTTGCGCAATTAATGGAAAATGAAGGTTCAATCCTTGCTGTTGAAATAAACAAAAATAGACTGAAAAGTTTAAGGTCAAATCTCAACAGGATGGGATTTAAAAATACGTTAATGATAAACACGAATGCAGTTAATATCGATAAAAAGTTAAGATTCGATAAAATTCTTTTGGATGCCCCATGTACTGGAAACGAGATAAAAGACTGTAATCGAGTAAAAACAAAACGAGATATATTATTCTGTGCAAAAAGACAGGTTGAATTATTCAGAACTGCAATTGAAGTACTAAAAGACGGTGGTGTGTTGGTATACAGTACTTGCTCTCCAGAAATTGAAGAAGACGAAGATATCGTTCGATATATTTTGAAAAACAACAAAAACATGGAACTTATTGAACTAAGCGTGGACGATTTTCCGGGCATAAACATGATTGAAGGCGAAGTTAAGGGAACTTTAAAAGTAATTCCGCCAAATGAGCCATTTTTCATTGCAAAATTTAGAAAAGTTAAAAATTAATTTTTCAAAACTCATTTTATTATATTAATTACTTTTTTAGAGGGATTATGATGGATATTTTTCAGAAATTGCAGAAAGAATTTAATTTAAAAACATTTCAAGTCGAAAACACGGTTAACTTAATTGATGAAGGAAATACAATTCCATTTATCGCAAGATATAGAAAAGAAGCAACAGGTTCACTTGACGACGTTGTTTTGAGGAAATTTTTTGATAGATTGAATTATTTAAGAAATTTAGAAGATAAAAAAGCCCAGATTATAAAATTAATCGATGAACAGGATAAATTAACGGAAGAATTGAAACAAAAAATTGAAAAATCGGAACTTTTAACGGAACTTGAAGATATTTACCGTCCATTTAGGCCAAAAAGAAAAACAAGAGCAACAATTGCAGAAAGTAAGGGTTTAAAACCGCTATCTGAATTAATTTTAAAGCAAGTTTTAGAAAAACCAATTGAAGAACTTGCAAAAGGATTCATTAATCCAGAATTGGAAGTTAATTCAGTAGAAGATGCAATTTCGGGTGCCAAAGACATTATCGCAGAAGAAATTTCAGATAATGCAGACTACAGAAAATTTATTCGTGAAACTACGTTTTCAGAAGGAATTATTGCTGTAAAGGCAAAGAATGTGGATGAAAAATCAGTTTATGAAATGTATTATGAATATTCTGAAGCGGCCCATAAAATTCCTGGGCACAGAATCCTTGCAATAAATAGGGGCGAATCAGAAAAAGTTTTACAAGTAAAAATCGATGCACCTGTTGAATTTATTCAAGATTGGATATTTAAAAATATAATTTTAGAAGACTCGGAAACTTCTGAAATTTTAAAAGATACGGTAATCGACAGCTACAAAAGATTAATTGCACCATCAATTGAAAGAGAAATTAGAAATAGCCTCACAGAAAAGGCTGAAAACGGTGCAATTGAAGTCTTTTCAAAAAATTTAAAACAGTTACTATTACAACCACCCATAAAAAACAAAACAGTACTTGGATGGGACCCGGCATTTAGAACAGGCTGTAAACTTGCAGTAGTTGATGAAACAGGAAAAGTTCTTGATAAAACAGTAGTTTACCCTACAGAACCACACAATAAAATTGCAGAAACTAAAAAAATGGTAAAAGAACTCATAATAAAACACGATATCGACGTTGTCGCGATTGGAAATGGAACTGCTTCGAGAGAATCCGAACATATTGTTTCTGAAATTTTAAAAGAAGTTGTAAAAGATGTATACTATGTAATTGTAAATGAGGCCGGGGCTTCTGTTTATTCTGCGTCTGAACTCGGCTCTGAAGAATTTCCAGAATACGATGTAGGAATTAGAAGTGCAATATCAATTGCAAGAAGGCTTCAAGACCCATTAGCAGAGCTTGTAAAAATCGACCCAAAATCAATTGGTGTTGGCCAGTACCAGCACGATATGAATCAGAAAAAATTATCTGAAAGTTTAGGCGCAGTTGTTGAATCTTCAGTAAACTCTGTTGGCGTTGATTTGAATACTGCATCGGTTTCGCTTTTAAATTACGTATCTGGAATTAATATTGGAATTGCAAAAAACATTGTTGAATACAGAACAGAAAATGGAAAATTCGAATCCCGAAAAGAGCTTTTAAAGGTAAGTAAACTCGGTAAAAAAGCATTTGAACAGTGTGCAGGGTTTTTGAGAATTCCTGAAGGTAAAAATTTATTTGACAATACTGGCGTTCACCCTGAATCATATAAAATTGCAGAAAATTTACTTAATGAGTTAAATATCTCGATAAAAGATATAAAAGAGAAAAAAATCGATAAAATTTCTGAAAAAGTCGATATTGAAAAATTGGCTGAAAAATTGGATTGTGGAATTCCAACACTTGAAGATATAATAAAAGAACTTGAAAAACCAGGAAGAGACCCAAGAGAAGACCTTCCAAAACCAGTTTTAAGAAGCGATGTTTTAGAACTTGAAGATTTAAAAGAAGGAATGATTTTAAAAGGAACTGTCAGAAATATTGTTGATTTCGGAGCTTTTATTGATATTGGAGTTCATCACGATGGATTAGCACATATTTCAGAAATTGCTGACCGATTTATAAAACATCCTCTTGATGTAATCTCTGTTGGGGATATCGTTGATGTTATGGTAATGGACATTGATTTTGACAAAAAGAGAGTTTCACTTTCAATAAAACGTGCAAAATAACTTAAAATAAATAAAAAAATTAAATATTAATCTATTTTTTAATTACTCTTCAATTATTACTTTTTCAATTATTACGTCTTCAACTGGCCAGTTTTGATACTGCCCGTTATTTGCAGTAGCTACATTTTCAATTTCATCGAGAACATCGAAACCATCAGTCATTTCACCAAATACTGCGTAACCGTAATTTTGATCATCCTGATAATCCAAGAATGAATTGTCAACGGTGTTTATGAAGAACTGGCTTGTTGCTGAATCTACAACTGTAGTTCTGGCCATTGCGATAGTTCCCCTTTTGTTTGAGAGTCCGTTTTTAGCTTCGTTTTTGATTGGAGCAAAGGTTTCTTTTTTAGTTCCATTTGCGGTAAATCCACCACCCTGAATCATGAATCCTTTTATTACCCGGTGGAAGATTGTTCCTTCGTAAAATCCTGATTCTGCGTATTCTTTGAAGTTTTCAACAGTTATCGGTGCTTTATCAGGATATAGTTCAAAAGTCATGTTTCCGTAATTCGTCTGAATTGTTGCATAAACTATTTCTCCAGTTTCGTCAGTGTTTGATGAATCAGTTTCAGTACATCCTGAAAAATTAGTTAAAAGAACTATTGATGCTATAATTAATAAAATAGCGTTTTTAAAATCCATATTTTCACCAGAATACTAACTAAAATAAGTATAAAAAAATAATTATTCGATTGTAACTTTTTCAATAATTACGTCTTCAACAGGCCAGTCTTGGAAGTATCCTCTGTTTCCAGTTTTAACTGCTGCAATTTTATCAAGAACTTCAAAGCCGTCGATCATTTCACCAAATACTGCGTAACCGTAGTTTGAGTCATTTTGGTAGTTTAAAAACATGTTGTCAACTGTGTTTATGAAGAACTGGCTTGTTGCTGAATCCACAACGTTGGTTCTTGCCATTGCGATAGTTCCCCTTTTGTTTGAGAGTCCGTTTTTAGCTTCGTTTTTGATTGGAGCAAAGGTTTCTTTTTGAATTCCGTCTTTTGTAAAACCACCACCCTGAATCATAAATCCTTTTATTATCCGGTGGAAAATTGTTCCTTCGAAAAATCCAGTTTCTGCGTATTTTTTGAAGTTTTCAACTGTTATCGGTGCTTTTTCTTTAAATAATTCTATTTTCATTGTTCCAAGTGTCGTCTGAATTGTAGCAATCATCTTTTCACCAAAAAATTATTTTAATTTTAACATTCCTTTGAAATCTAAAGATTCAAATAAACTTAAAGGCATCTTAACGTATAAATTCTTTGCTTTTTTGAATTGTTCAACCGTTTTACTTCGTTTCAAAATAAAACTACTTTGAATAATTTTTTTAAATACAGCATATTTACGATAAATTAAATTATTTTAGGATATAGTACCATATTTACGATAAATAATTTTATTAATTAATACAAAAATTATATAAGTATGATAGACAACATTAATAAAAGTATCCTTAAAAATATTACTCATTTTTTAACATAAATTAAAACAAAAGAGGGATTAGCATTAACAAAAAACTACTGTATCTAATCATCGGGGTAGTAATTGCAATTTTAGCAGTATCTATTGCTACTACGTCAGTTAGCTCGACCCCCAGAGCTTCAAACGAAATCATCGTAAATCAGGTTTATAACGCAGAACCGTCAAGAGGTTTTGATCCACTTCAGGATTGGGGATGTGGTTCGCTTAACAAAGAACCATTAATACAAAGTACATTGCTCAAAACAGGGTCAGATGGCAATTTTACATACGATTTAGCTACAGATTATTCTGTTAGTCCAGATGGATTAACTTGGACGGTAAATATCCGAAATGATGTTAAATTTTCAGATAATTCAAGTTTAACTGCCAAGGATGTGGCATTTACATTTAATCAAGCAAAAATAAGTGAATCTAAACTTGATATGACTAATTTAGAAAAAGCTACTGCTGTAGACGATGACACAGTGGTTTTTAAATTATATAATGTGGATTCAACATTTATTTGGAAGTTAAGATACGTTGGAATTGTTCCAGAAGCTACATACGATGCAGAAACTTACGGTCAAAACCCGATAGGTTCAGGTCCATATGTATTGGTTCAGTGGGATAAAGGGCAGCAGGCAATCTTTGAATACAATGAAAATTACTACGGTAAAGAACCTTACTTCAAAAAAATAACAATTGTCTTTTCAAAACCCGACACCAGTTTAGCTGCAGTAAAAGCTGGACAGTCGGATATTGGGGAAGTTGATGTAATTAATGCAAACCAGGCCGTAGAAGGATACAGACTCGTAAGCCTTTCTGCAGGAATGGCACACGGAATGTCGTTACCAACCTTGAAAGATATTGGTGAAACTACCGAAGAAGGAAACTCTATTGGTAATAACGTAACTTCAGATTTGGCGATAAGAAAAGCATTGAACGTCGCAATAAATAGGGAAGAAATAGTTGAAAATGTATTTAACGGTTACGGGGCACCTGAATACACCGCAGTAGACCAGAGAATTTATGGAAATCCTGATGCTAAAATAAAAGATTCAGATATCAAAGCCGCTAAAAAAATACTTGAAGAAAGCGGATGGGTAGATACAGACGGAGACGGAATAGTCGAAAAGAATGGAACAAAAGCAGAATTCAAACTTTATTATTATTCAGGAGACCAGCTCAGGCAGTCTTTAGCAACTGTGGTAGCTGAACAGGCCAAAACTATCGGAATAAATATAGAACTTATTGGTGCAGACTGGGATACAATATATGCAAAACAGTACAGTTCAGGCTGTTTCTACAGGCAAGGTTCTATAAGCCCGTATGGATGTATATATGCACAGTTCCACAGTAAAAAAGCAGACGGCAGCTATTTAAATCCTAATTTATACAGCAACCCGGTTGTAGACAAATACATGGAAGAAGCTATGAGCAGCCCTACTCAAGAGCAAGCTAATGAATTATGGCAGAAAGCTGCCTATGACGGAACTACAGGCTTTGGTCCTGCAGGAGATGCCCCATGGGTTTGGATAGCTTCAGTAGACTTCCTTTACCAAGTTAAAAATAATGTAGATGTAGGAACTCCCCCAAATGCATTAGGAGCAGATTTATTCATCAACGTTTTAGATTGGAAACGAACAGATGGAACAAATTAATCAATTAAATTGATTGATTAACCATTTTTACCATTAAAAAGATTTTTTTGATAAATACTGGATATGGAACTCATTTCCGGTGTTTTTATTTTTTATGCATATTTAATAAACGGAGGAAATAGGATGGAACATAAAAAATTATTGGGCTTTTTGGGGAAAAAAACCATTAAATTAATAAGCCTTTTAATCGCGGTTTGTTTTGTTAGTTTCTGGCTTATTGACCAGTCTCCAATAGACCCAGTCAGGTCGTATATTGGAGAAATGGCGATAACTCCCGAAAAAAAAGTTCAACTTGAAGAATACTGGGGAGTAAACACACCTCCAGCGGAAAAATTTTTAAACTGGGCAGGAAATATCATCAAGGGAGATTTTGGAACCTCATTAATCTATAAAATTCCAGTTATTGATGTAATCAAAGAGCGGTTCACTGCATCCCTTATTCTCATGGCAACTTCCTGGTTAATTTCGGGTGTTTTGGGTTTTACATTGGGGATAATAGCCGGAATGAAGAAAGGAACGGTAATAGACAAGGCGATAAAAGTTTATTGCTACACTTTAGCAGCTACGCCAACTTTCTGGTTAGCTTTAGTTTTATTGATGGTATTTTCGGTACAGTTAGGATGGTTCCCGATAGGACTGAGTGTTCCAATAGGTGTTACGGCCGATAATGTTACATTGTTAGATAGAATTCACCACTTGATTTTACCTGCATTAACATTGAGTGTACTTGGAGTTGCAAGAATCGCAATGTTTACCCGAGAAAAATTAATTGAAGTTTTATCAAGTGATTACGTATTATTTGCAAGAACAAGAGGTGAAAAAGGATTAAACCTCGTATTAAGACATGGACTACGAAATGTAGCCCTTCCAGCAATTACATTACAGTTTTTAAGCTTCAGTGAATTGTTTGGGGGAGCCATCCTTGTTGAACAGGTATTTTCATATTCAGGAATTGGCCAAGCTGCAGTGGATGCAGGATTAAAATCTGACGTACCCCTCCTCTTAGGCATAGTTATTGTCAGCGCAGTGTTCGTCTTCATTGGAAATACAATTGCTGATATTATCTATGAATTCGTTGATCCGAGGATTAAACAGGAGGATGTACAATGAATAACGAAGTGACGTTTAAAAAAAGATTATTTAAGAGTTTAAATTTAAGACAAAAAACCCTTTTAATAATAGGTACAACCTCGCTGTTATTACTTTCAGTCGTAATTTCAAGCCTGATTTTACACGGTGAATCATTATCTACCGATTTCGCTTCTAAAAATTTATCCCCCTCCTTAGAACATCCCTTTGGAACCGATTGGATGGGAAGAGATATGTTTATAAGAACTATAGAAGGACTTGGTCTGAGCATCATGATTGGAGCCATTGCTTCAACATTTAGTACAGTCCTTGCAGTAATTTTTGGAATTCTTTCAAGTGTCGGAAAAAAAACAGATTTTGTCGTATCCTGGCTTGTTGACCTGTTTCTTTCGATTCCACACACCCTTTTTGTAATTCTTATCAGTATTGGGCTTGGAGGTGGGGCACTTGGTATTACCGTAGGGGTTGCATTAACTCACTGGGTGGCATTGACGCGGGTTGTAAGAGCAGAAATTAAACAGCTTAAAACTCAAGAATACATCCATATTTCAAGAAATCTCGGCAAATCAAAATGGTGGATAGCTTCAAAACATATAATGCCCCACTTAATTCCCCAAATAGTACTTGGAACCATTATAATGTTTCCACACGTAATTTTGCACGAAGCTGCAGTAACATTCTTAGGTTTTGGACTTTCCCCACACCAACCTGCAATTGGGATAATACTGTCTGAATCCATGAAGTACTTATCAGCAGGATACTGGTGGCTTGCATTCTTCCCCGGATTATCCCTGTTAATTGTAGTCCTGTTATTTGACCTGATCGGAGATAATTTAAGAAAATTACTGGATCCTAAAAGTGCCCATGAGTAAAAACCAAATAAAAACCTTTTTGAAAAACTGTGCATACAAAAAATATAACTTTAATGGGATTAAAGGCGTTAAAAATGGAAAATAATACCAAAATACCTCTTGAAAAAGAGTCCGACATGAAAATTGAAAATACTATCACCAAACAAAACACAAAAAATGAAGCTTTATTAAAAGTAGATGATATTTCACTTTCATTTACTCAATATACCGAGGGGCTTAACCAGTTCCAATTACACGTAATCTCCAATTTAAGCGTGGAAGCATACAACGGGGAAATTTTAGCTATTGTGGGCTCAAGTGGATCCGGTAAAAGTCTTCTTGCACATGCAATTTTAGGAATATTACCCTCAAATGCAAAGCTTAATGGTAATATGACATATTGCGGTCAAAAACTTACCCAGAAGAAAAAAGAAGAACTCCGCGGTAAAGAAATAGCACTGGTTCCCCAGTCCGTAAATTATTTAGACCCGTTGATGAAAATATCCAGCCAGGTAATCGGGGACGTTGAAGAAAAAGACGAAAAATTAATGAAAAATCTCCAGAGGGAAATTTTCCAGAGATATGATTTAAAGCCTGAAGTTGACAAAATGCTTCCACACGAACTGTCAGGAGGTATGGCACGAAGGGTTTTAGTGTCTACTGCAATAATAAACTCTGCAAAGCTCATAATTGCAGACGAACCAACCCCCGGCTTAGATGAAAAAACATTGAATGAAACACTAAATTATTTTAGAGAAATGGCGGACAGCGGCTGTGCAGTGATTTTAATAACTCATGACATAGAAGCTGCACTTAAAATAGCTGATAAAATTGCGGTTTTTTATGCAGGAACTGTCTTAGAAGTGGCCAATGTAAAAGATTTTAAAAATAACGGGGAAAATTTAAGACACAGTTACACAAAAGCGCTCTGGAATGCACTTCCTCAAAACGGATTTCACGCAATCCCTGGACACCAACCAATGCAATGTGAAATTATTACAGGCTGTGCTTTTTACGATAGATGTCAAAAAAAATGTGACAAAGGCTCTAAAATCGTACCTCCACTTAAAAAAATTAATAATGGGATAGTGAGGTGTCATAATGCAGCTGAAATGTGAAAACTTAAATTTTAAGTACGCTGACAGGTGGATTTTAAAAGATGTAAACTTATCATTAAATAGCGGTGAAGTTCTCGGACTTATAGGGGACAGTGGTAGTGGAAAATCGACTCTTTGTAAGATACTTGCAAGCTACCACCATAATTATAATGGAAGTGTAACACTTGATGGAAAAAAAATTCCTTCAAAAGGTTATAAACCGGTTCAACTTATTTACCAGCACCCTGAAAAGGCAGTAAATCCAAAATGGAAAATGAAAGATATATTAAATGAAGGATACGAAGTACCAGAAACCCTTTTAGATTCTTTTGGAATAAAAAAGAACTGGTTTAACAGGTGGCCAAACGAACTATCGGGTGGAGAACTTCAAAGATTTGCCCTTGTAAGAGCATTAGGTCCAAAAACAAAATTTTTAATAGCCGATGAAATAACGACGATGGTTGATGCGATTACTCAGGCCCTGATATGGGATACAATACTCGATATATCCAAAAAATTAGATATCGGGGTGTTGGTTGTAAGCCACGACAAAAATCTGATTAAACGGGTATGTTCCGATGTTGTTCACTTGAACGATATTAATAATATATAATTAACTACTCTTTTATTCAGTCTTTCATTATTTTTACGTAAAATTTCCTGTTTCTTGGCCCATCAAACTCACAAAAATAAACTCCCTGCCACGTTCCAAGAATTACTTTTCCATTATTTATTATCAATGTTAAAGAAGGCCCAAAAAACGAACTTTTCAGGTGTGCGTCAGAATTTCCTTCGTAATGTGAAAATCCATAATTTTCAGGAATTTTTTCATGTAAAAATTTAATAATATCTTTTTTTACAGAAGGGTCTGCATTTTCATTGATTGTTATTGCAGAGGTCGTGTGAGGCGTAAAAACTACTACAATCCCATTTTTGACATTTGATTTTACAACTGCATCTAAAATATGTTCAGAAATATCTACTAACGACTCTCTTCTGTCAGTTTTAATTGGATATTCAAAAAACATGGATTTCCCCCATTAACTTGAAAAATTAATATTTGAAAATAGTTTTAGATGTAATAAATAATTTTAAAATATTTAAAATTACAATTTGTACCTTAAAATTGCAGCCATTCCTTTGAAAGCTCTTGAAATCTGGCTTCCTTCTTCCGTATCAGTTGAGACAACAATTATATCCGTATTGTGCACGTTACATAGCTCTGATAAATATTCAATAATATCTTTTTCTTCATCAATATACATTGCCCCACCACAAGTTGGACACGCTTTTGTCTTTAATTGGTCTTCAAACCTGAACAGTTCGTTTGTTTTAACGTTTACTTCCTGAGTATAGTTGCAGTTATTACATTTTACAGTGACTCTTGTAATTCCAATGTCTTCTGTAACAATGAGCGTATCAATTGCACCCATTCCGAGATATTTCATTACCTGAGCTTCACCATAAGCTGAAAGGCCACCATCATCTTTTATAAGTTCTTTAAAGAATCTTTGGATTAAATTTTTCTCTTTCATCAAATCAATATCCCTTAAAAGGTCTGATGCCTTATCCAAAAGCTCCCTTATTCCAAATTCTTCAGTATAACACAAATCAAATGTATCGATGATTTTTTTCTTTAATTCGTGGTGAAGGTAATCTTTTTCAGCAAATTCATTTTTAGTATTTCCAGGACCGCCTAAAAGAAGACCTTTCAATTTTTTCTCTTCTAAAATTGGCATGAATGATTCTGTTGCATATTCCCCAATCCTTACCATGAACTGGTGTGCAGCATCATCAATCAATCTTTCAAGCCTTCTTGCAGACTGACCTCCTGCTTTAAATTTACCCGGAACTCCACTCGTGAGTTTTTTTAATATGGTTATTGTTTTTCCTTTAACAGTACCAATTGTAGCCTCGTTTCTATCGACTAAAATTACACCGTAAACTTCGTTGTCCTGAATGAAGTCTTCTAACGGGTCAGTATAGAATAAAGAATCACACCTGTAAACAAATGTTTTTACAGGTTCAGGAGGTTCGAGTACGTAAACTTCCATTTTTTCAGTTCCCGGGCCGCCTCTTGGAATCATTCCTGCAAATATAATTACTCCCATTTCGAGAGGTTCTTTTAACAGTTTTAATCTCTGCAAAATTACCTCGATTGCAGACTGCACGTTTTTCATTGTCGTTTTGCTTTTGATATTCGAGGATTGGGAAAGCTCCTGCCTTAGATATTGAGAAACGTCAGAAAGCCTCCTTCCTGCAGGAACATAAACGCTTATTAGCTCGGTTCCCTTACCTTTTTTTCCTTTAAGTTCTTTTAATGATTTTTTGAATAAATACATGTCAGTTGATGAATTTCCACTCATATATTCACCTTAAAAATAGTCTTCGCATTTTTATATCGTAATTTCCATAATATATCCCGATTTCTGCAAATTAAGAGAAATGGATTTAAAATCACTTGTAAGCTTGAATTATATTGAATATTTTTAAAAACTATATATAGTTTTCTCTATTATATATTAGATACATGTTTTTGATTTTGATACTTTTATTTTAATTTGAGGAAATATAATGGCGAAACCTAAAAAAACAATACCTGCAAAACTTTCAGACGAAAGAATTGTAATTTACGATAAAGACGGGATATCTCGGTTAAACGAAAAAAGGTACGGAGAACTTCATGAAGATTTTTTGTCGCTTTCATTTGTAGAAGGACTCTACCTCGTATCGAAAAACTGGATATCTTTGAGAGATAAAACAAATAAACTGCTTTCATTTGAAGATTTGCATGATATTGCGCAAAATATTGATAAAAAGTTGTGTATTCGGTATCTTGCATATAAAGACCTCAGAAACAGGGGATATACTGTAAGAACCGGTTTAAAATACGGTTCTGATTTTAGACTTTACGAAAGAAGCAACATTGATGAGATTCACTCGAAATACCTTGTAAAAGTTTTTTCGGAAGAAATTCCTTGCGAAATTTCAGAAATTACTGGATTTGTTAGAGTTGCGCACTCTGTTAGAAAAGAATTAATTATTGCAATAGTTGATGCCGATGGAAGTGTCGTGTACTACAACATGGGATATTTAAAGCTTTAATTACCGGAGGAATAAAAATGGCACATATAATTACACCTGACGGAGAAAAAAAATTACTTTCTGATATTTTAATTGCATTTGGCGTTCAAGAAGAACATGCAAAAATTACTGCTGAAATTTACGCCGAAGCAGATTTAAAAGGATTTACTTCACACGGAATTGGTCGATTTCCACAAACAATAATTGGCCTTGAGACTGAAAACATAAAAACTGACCCAAAAATAAAAATTGAAAGAGAAAGTCCTGCAACTGCAACGATAAACGGGGATTTGGCATTAGGTTACGTTACAGCTGCAATAGCAATGGACCTCGCAATTGAAAAAGCGAAAAATGTAGGAATTGGTGCAGTTGCAACATACAATTCAAATCACTTTGGAATTACCGGACATTACTCAGAAAGAGCTTCAAAAAATGGAATGATTGGAATTGCAATTACGAATACTGAACCTGCAATGGCTCCATACGGTGGAAAAGATAAAATTCTTGGAACAAACCCGATTGCAATCGCACTTTCTGGAAAAAAACATAAATATTCATTGGACATGGCAACAGCATCTGTTGCAAGGGGAAAAATCTTTGAAGCAAAACGCCTTAGAAAAACACTTCCTGAAAATGCAGCGGTAGATATTAACGGAAATATTACAACTGACCCTGATAAAGCACTTGAAGGTAGCATTTTACCATTTGGGGGAATTAAAGGATACGGAATTGCGATGGCTGTTGAAATTCTTTCTGCAATCGGCGGTGCAGAACTTGGAACAAATGTGAAAGGGACAGCCAGAGCTGACGAAAAATGTACAAAAGGAGACTTCTTTATCGCGATAAACCCTGAATTTTTCGGTGAACGAGATGAATTTTTGGATAAAACTGACTTTTTAGTCGATGAAATAAAGAATTCAAAAACTGCTGAAGGATTTTCAGAAATTTTAATCCCTGGAGATGTTGAAGCTAAAACTGCTGAAAGTAAGAAAAATGGTTTTGAAATTGATGAAATACTTTATAAAAAGTTAAAAAGTATCTGTGACAAAAAAGGAATAATTATTGAAAACTACTTAAAATAACCCTTATTTTTACCCCTTTTGATGGAATAATAATTCTAAATATAAAATTATATAAGTAGATTCTTTTTATAAATTATAATAGTATTAACTCACCTTCTCATCCAAGTTTTGGAGGGCATTTTATGAAAGCAGATGCAGTGAAAATTAGCGAAGGAGTCTACTGGGTTGGAACTTATGACTGGGATATAAGGTCATACCACGGCTATACCCTAAAAGGAACTACATATAACGCTTACCTTGTATTTGGGGATGAAAAGGTTGCGGTAATTGATAACGTGTATCCTGGAACTTCAGCCCAGATGTGGGGAAGAATTAAAGATGCTTTTGAAAAAGAAGGAAGAGAATTTAAAATAGACGTAATTGTTCAAAACCACGTTGAAAAAGACCACAGTGGAGCACTTGTTGAAATTACCAAGAAGTTTCCAAGCGCCCCAATCTACTGTACCGAAGTTGCAGTTGAAGGTTTGAAAAAACACTATGCCGGACTTAAAGATGCACCCTTTAAAGTTGTAAAATCGCTTGAAAGTGTTGATTTGGGTGGAAAAACTCTTACTTTCTTAGAAGCTCCACTTTTACACTGGCCTGACAGTATGTTTACACTCTACGGGGAAGCTGGAATATTATTCTCAAACGATGCATTCGGCCAGCACTTGTGTCTTACTAAAAGATTTGACAACGAAATTCCTGAAAATATCCTCATGGATGCAAACCAGAAGTTCTACGCAAATTTAATCACCCCCCTCTCAAAACTCGTCTTAAAGAAGTTTGAAGAAGTAATTTCGTTAGGATTACTTGAAAAAATAAAAATGATTGCACCGTCACACGGTCAGATATGGACTGACCCGATGAAAGTAATCTCAGCGTACCAGAATTTTGCAACAGGACAGTGCAAAAACAAAGCTACAATTGTATACGACACTATGCACTATTCAACTCAAAAAATGGCCCATGCATTTGCAGAAGGACTTTTATCGGAAGGAATTGAAGTTGTAATTTACAACCTCCATACTGATGAAAGAAGTGAAATTGTAAAAGATATTCTTGACAGTAAAGCAGTTTTATTTGGAATTCCAACGATTAACGACCAGCCATTCCCAAGTATTGGGGATATAATGTACTACTTAAAAGGACTTAGATTTGATAGAACCGGATTTAAGAAATTAGCGATTACATTTGGTTCTATGGGCGGAAGGGGCGGTGCAATTGAAAAAATTGCCGGTGACCTTAACAGTTTTGGATTTAACGTTGTGGATGAATACGAAGTATATTACATTCCAGACGAAGAAGAACTTGAAAAATGCTATTCTCTTGGTAATAAACTTGGAAAAAGTCTAAAATCTATTTAATTTATTTTTTTAATAAAATAACTTTTTTTAAACGTTATTTTTAAAATTTAAACATTTTATAATCTTAAAAAAACTGTTTCGAATATCGTCATTTTTTACAAAATTAACGCGGATTTCGTAAGGTTAACCTAATATTTAAGCCCCGTTATAGGTATATTCATGAATTAATAGCAGGTGAACGATATGAAAGCAGATGCAGTGAAAATTAGCGAAGGAGTCTACTGGGTTGGAACTTATGACTGGGATATAAGGTCATACCACGGCTATACCCTAAAAGGAACTACATATAACGCTTACCTTGTATTTGGGGATGAAAAGGTTGCGGTAATTGATAACGTGTATCCTGGAACTTCAGCCCAGATGTGGGGAAGAATTAAAGATGCTTTTGAAAAAGAAGGAAGAGAATTTAAAATAGACGTAATTGTTCAAAACCACGTTGAAAAAGACCACAGTGGAGCACTTGTTGAAATTACCAAGAAGTTTCCAAGCGCCCCAATCTACTGTACCGAAGTTGCAGTTGAAGGTTTGAAAAAACACTATGCCGGACTTAAAGATGCACCCTTTAAAGTTGTAAAATCGCTTGAAAGTGTTGATTTGGGTGGAAAAACTCTTACTTTCTTAGAAGCTCCACTTTTACACTGGCCTGACAGTATGTTTACACTCTACGGGGAAGCTGGAATATTATTCTCAAACGATGCATTCGGCCAGCACTTGTGTCTTACTAAAAGATTTGACAACGAAATTCCTGAAAATATCCTCATGGATGCAAACCAGAAGTTCTACGCAAATTTAATCACCCCCCTCTCAAAACTCGTCTTAAAGAAGTTTGAAGAAGTAATTTCGTTAGGATTACTTGAAAAAATAAAAATGATTGCACCGTCACACGGTCAGATATGGACTGACCCGATGAAAGTAATCTCAGCGTACCAGAATTTTGCAACAGGACAGTGCAAAAACAAAGCTACAATTGTATACGACACTATGCACTATTCAACTCAAAAAATGGCCCATGCATTTGCAGAAGGACTTTTATCGGAAGGAATTGAAGTTGTAATTTACAACCTCCATACTGATGAAAGAAGTGAAATTGTAAAAGATATTCTTGACAGTAAAGCAGTTTTATTTGGAATTCCAACGATTAACGACCAGCCATTCCCAAGTATTGGGGATATAATGTACTACTTAAAAGGACTTAGATTTGATAGAACCGGATTTAAGAAATTAGCGATTACATTTGGTTCTATGGGCGGAAAAGGTGGGTCCCCAAAAATCATTGGTGACGAATTAAAAAAATGTGGATTTGAAGTTCTCGATGATTCTTACGAAGTATACTACATTCCAGATGAAGAAGAACTTGAAAAATGCTACAACGCGGGAAAAAGACTCGGTGCAAAAATTAACTAATTTAAAATATAACTTCAAAATAAAAAAAATTAATAAATATATCTAATTAAATTAATATATTTTAAATATATTATAACATAAAATACACTCTTAAAATACACTTTTTATAGTGGATAAACCTAAAATAAATTTTGAAATTAAAAACAAAAGTAAATTTCAAATTAATAATTCGCGTGGTGAGAATTATGGAGCTTATAAACGAACACAAAATCGGAATTTCAAAAGGTACTGCACTTGAAAAAGAAGTTGGTGGAAACGTTAAAGGAGAATGTGCTGAAGTTGGAATGTACCTTGCAATGGCAAGACAAGCACAAAGAGAAGGACTCCCAGAAATTGCAGAAGTTTTAAAATCAATTGCATTTGAAGAAGCAGAACATGCTTCAAAATTCGTTGAAATGAACGGTGTAATCAAAGCTACATTAAAAGAAAACCTTGAAATGATGTATGAAGGCGAAACAATGGCCAACAACGAAAAAAAGGCCGCTGCTGACAAAGCTGAAAAAGAAGGTCTCGAACACATTCACGATTTCTTTGAAGAAAGCTCAAGAGATGAAGCAAGACACGCTAAAATGTTAAAAGGAATTTTAGACAGATACTTTAAATAATTCTTTTCAACCTTTTAAAACCATACAAATCAAAGATTTGTCGGCACTGTAAAATTGAAAATTTACGAGTGAAGGTTGATCAAAACTCTTTTTATATTTTTTTAAAAACGGTACATAAAAAATAATTTAAAATAAAATTATTTTAACTGTTCTAAAATAATTGCAGGACAGTCTTTCAACCTTTTAAAAAAGGTTGATCAAAACTCTTTTTATATTTTTTTAAAAACGGTACATAAAAAATAATTTAAAATAAAATTATTTTAACTGTTCTAAAATAATTGCAGGACAGTCTTTCAACCTTTTAAAAAAGGTTGATCAAAACTCTTTTTATATTTTTTTAAAAACGGTACATAAAAAATAATTTAAAATAAAATTATTTTAACTGTTCTAAAATAATTGCAGGACAGTCTTTCAACCTTTTAAAAAAGGTTGATCAAAATTTGTTTATTTTAACTGTTCTAAAATAATTGCAGGACATACCTTTTTAATCCCTTTAATTTTCCCAATTTTATTAAATATAATTTCTGAAAGTTCTTTTCCATCTTTTGCCCAGATTTCAGTCATTATCATGTGGTCCCCAGTCGAAGTAAATACTTTTTTTACTTCCTCAAATTTACAGAGCTCCTGTGCAACCGCTAAAAAGTCTTCAGGGTTTGTATCAAATCCGGTCTGGGCAACAACATTGTAACCCATTTTTGGAGTGTCAACCATTACTGAATATCCTTTTATAACCCCTTCTTCTTCCATTTTTTTAACTCTTTTTCTAACTGAACTTTCACTTGTCTTTAATTCCTTTGCAATTTCAGTAAACGGCTTTCTTCCATCCGTTATCAAAAAATCAAGTATTTTCATATCTTTTTCATCCATTGTTTTCACCATTTAACATTCCATAAAAACAGTATTATCATCCTTATTTCATGTTTTTTTATATTGATATCATCAATATATATACGTTATACATTATTATTAAGATAGATATTTGACAAACTTAGAATTTTTTCGGAAACTTTTTTACCGGCATGTTTTTAAATACTGATATGTTTTTATTAAATGATAATTTGGAGAAATCGGTGAAAAAATGGACTTTGTAGCAAAAAATCTTACAAAATTAAGGGAAACTAATCCACTCGTTCAAAACATTACAAATTACGTTGTAATGAACTCTACTGCAAATTCGCTTTTAGCACTTGGTGCTTCTCCAGTAATGGCTCATGCAATGAATGAATTAGAAGAAATGGTTTCGATTGCAAGCTCTTTAGTATTAAATATCGGAACTCTTGACGAATACTGGATTCCTTCAATGGAAAAAGCTGCAAAAATTGCAACTGACCTTAAAAAACCAATAATACTCGATCCAGTAGGTGCAGGCGCTACCAAATTAAGAACAAAAACAGCTTTAAAAATACTCGACATTGCAGATATTTCAGTTTTAAGAGGAAATTTTGGTGAAATTGCTGCAGTTTTAGGGGAACACGGAAAAACAAGAGGGGTAGATAGTGCTGCATATGACAGCAACGAAGCTATCGAACTTTCCAAAAATGCTGCAAAAGAATTCAACACAGTTTCAGCAGTAACTGGCCCAATCGATTACGTAAGTAATGGAAAAGAAATTTACGCGATTTCAAATGGGCATCCAATGCTTTCAAAAGTTACAGGAACAGGATGTGCAAGTACATCAATTATTGGTGCATTTTCCGCAGTTGATGAACCATTAAAAGCTGCCGTAAGTGGGCTTACTGTTTACGGAATTTCTGCTGAAATGGCATTTGGTGAAGCACCATATCCGGGAACATTTCAGGCAAAAGTATACGACTGGTTATACAGAATCGATGAAAAATTAGTTTTAGAAAAAGCTAAGGTGAATAAATTTGAAATTTAAGGATAAATTAAAATTTTACGTAATAACGGACAGTAATTATTCAGACGAAGTTATATCTGTTGAAGAAGCCCTAAAAGGAGGCGCTTCATCCATTCAACTTCGAATGAAAACGTCAAGTACTCGTAAAATGATTGAAGTTGGAAATAAACTTAGAAAATTAACGTCTGAATACGATGCTTTGTTTTTTGTAAACGATAGGCTCGATGTAGCACAAGCCATAAATGCTGACGGAATTCACGTTGGAATTGATGATATGCCTGTTTCAAAAATTAAAGAACTTGCACCTAATTTAATAATTGGGGCATCAGCATACAACATTGATGAAATGAAAACCGCAGAATCTGAAGGTGCTGATTATTTGGGAGTTGGTGCGGTTTATTCAACAAACACGAAACTTGATGCGAGAAATCTCGGACTTGATGGGTTAAAAGATATTTCAAAAATTGCCAAACTCCCAATTGTTGCAATTGGTGGCATTAACCATTCAAACGTCGAAAATGTATTAGAATGCGGAGTATCAGGGGTTGCAGTTGTATCTGCAATTGTTAGTGCAGAAAATATCTTAAAATCCGCTGAAAACATGAACGAGATAATTAAAAAATACC
Source organism: Methanococcus mangrovi (assembly GCF_054506835.1). Classification (NCBI taxonomy): domain Archaea; kingdom Methanobacteriati; phylum Methanobacteriota; class Methanococci; order Methanococcales; family Methanococcaceae; genus Methanococcus; species Methanococcus mangrovi. The sequence continues at coordinate 1,013,435 of NZ_CP197114.1, forward strand.
TAAAATAATTATTTTTAAATTTTTCATGTTAATTTTAATATGTAATTTTTTATAAAATGTTTGGACGTTTTCTGGACTATTTTTGGATATTTTGACGATTTTAGTAAGGATAGTGTTAAATATATTTCAAAGCCATTAATAATTAGAACTAAATCTGTTAAAACATAGAACATTAAACGTGAGAGTTATGACCGTAGAAATTATCCTCGACAAAGAAAAATGCACGGGCTGTGGTAAATGCTACAATAAGTGTCCAAAAGGTCCGAGAATATATAGAAAAGACAAAGATGGAAAATACGAAGTATTTGATGTTTCAGACTGTCATAACTGTAAAATATGTGTTGCAGCGTGTCCAGTTGGTGCAATTCAGGTCAACCTAAAAAAATATGTCATTGATAAACAGGTTCACAAACTAATAGAAAAGTTTCACTGATACCAAATTACTTTTTTAAAAACAAAGATACATATAGCAATGTTTCAAAACATTTTTGCCAATACTTATTTTCAAGTTGATTTTAAACACTACGTTTAAAAACTAAAAATTTAAAATTTACAAAAACCAGAGAAATTTACACACCATATTTTTTACGGTGATATTATCCAATCATCAATTTCAGAAAACTTAAAAAATCCAGAATATCCATTTGGATTAAAAAATGATGGCGAAATATTAGATTTATTTGAACCTGCTGTCAAAAAGTGGTGGATAAATAAATTTGAAGCCTATAAATCAATTAATAATGGATATTTTACACCCCCACAAAGACTTGCAATCCCAAAAATTCATTTTGGAAGAAATACCCTAATTTGTAGCCCAACGGGAAGTGGAAAAACCCTTAGCAGTTTTATTGCAATTATAAATGAACTTTTTAAAATTGAAAAAGAAGAAGGGCTAAAAAACAGCGTCTATTGCCTCTATATCAGCCCGTTAAAAAGCCTTGCAAACGACATTCACGTAAATTTAGATGAACCGATAACAGAAATTAAGGAAATTTTAAAAGAAGATGGAAATGAAATTACCGGAATTCGGCATGCAATAAGACACGGCGATACATCAAACTATGAAAAATCAAAAATGCTTAAAAATACCCCGCATATTTTAAATACGACCCCGGAAACTCTTGCAATCATATTAAATTCCCCAAAATTTAAAGAAAAATTAAAAACTGTTCGATGGGTAATTATCGATGAAATCCACGCGCTTGCAGATAACAAAAGAGGAGTACACCTAAGCATAAGTCTTGAAAGACTTCGGGAACTTACAAACCAGGAATTTTTAAGAATCGGGTGCAGTGCAACTGTTGAACCTTTGGAAATGGTTGCAGATTACCTTGGAGGATATTATGACGATGGATACAACCGGCCCGTTGAAATAGTCGATACAAGGTTTGTTAGGGGATACGATTTAAAATTACTGTGCCCCGTTGATGATTTAATCAATAAAACTCCAAAAGAAATTTCTGAAAAACTCTATGAAAAGCTCGATAGATTAATTCAGACCCATGAAAATACTCTGATATTTACAAATACGCGAGGTGGCGCTGAAAGAGTATTATACAATCTTAGAAAACGTTATCCTGGAAAATACGATGAAACGAATAGTGGGTGCCATCATGGGAGTTTATCAAAAGAAAAACGGCTCGAACTCGAAGAAAAATTAAAAACCGGAAACCTAAAATTTGCAACAACCAGCAGCAGCCTTGAACTTGGAATTGATATGCCATATATCGACCTTGTTGTACAGATTGGAAGCCCAAAAAGTGTTAAAACAATGCTTCAAAGAATTGGTCGGGCAGGTCATGGAATTGGAAAAGTTGCAAAGGGTAGAATAATCGCACTTGATAGAGATGAACTTTTGGAGTGCGCTGTTATGCTGAAAAAAGCAATGGATGGATTTATCGATAAAGTGCATATTCCAAAAGGCCCACTTGATGTTTTGATACAGCATATTTACGGGATTGCAATAAACGGATACATCGAACTTGAAAGAGTAAAAAATATCGTTAGAAGAAGCTACAATTACCACGATATTACAGATGAAGACTTTAAAATTCTTATAAATTACATGACTGCATCATACGCGGGAATGGATGAAAAAAGAATATATTCTAAAATATGGTACGATCCAGACACCCAAATGATTGGAAAAACCGGAAAAACTGCAAGAGCAATTTATTATATGAACATAGGGACAATCCCTGACGATTTCAGCTGTGATGTTTATTTAAGGGGAACTACGGTTTGGATTGGAAAACTCGACGAACAGTATTTGGATAGGCTTGAAAAAGGCGATGTCTTTACACTTGGTGGAGAACATCTTAAATTCCAGTACAGACGTGGAAGTAAAGTTTATGTTGATAAAACAAGCGAAAGACCAAATATTCCAAGCTGGTACTCTGAAAGACTGCCTTTAAGCTACGACCTTGGAAGAAACATACTTCTTTTTAAAAAGGAAGCTGTTTCAAAATATAATGCAGGTAGGCTTCTTGACCTCTTGAGTGAATACCCGCTTGATTCGAATGCTACAAAAAGTCTTTACGGACTTTTTAACGAGCAGATTTTGTACAAAGGAAACGACAGTGTCAGCACATTAAATAAAATGGTTGTAGAAGGCCATGTTTTCGACAAAAAAATGCATTACTATTTCCACAGCAATTACGGAAGGAAATTTAATGATGGATTCAGCAGAGCTGTTGCATATGCCTTAAGTAAACAGTATAAACTTGGAGTTTTGGTAAGTATTTCAGATACAGGGTTTTCACTTGAATTTGCGAAAAATCAAAAAGTAGATATTGAAAGTGTAATTAGGTCACTAACTCCTGAAAATATAAAAGACATATTAAAACAGGCCCTTGATGGAACAAACCTCTTGAAAAGAATGTTTAGAATAAATGCGACAAGAAGCCTCATGATTTTGAGAAATTACATTGGACATAAAAAATCTGCAAAAAAACAGCAAGTAAGTGCAGACCTTTTGATAAATTACGCAAAAAGTCTTGACAGATTTGCGCCACTTGAAGAAACTTTACGTGAAATAATTGAAGATTCTCTTGAACTTGACAATATTCGTGAAGTTTTGGGTGAAATTAGAAGTGGAAAATTAAAAATTAATGTAATCGAGGTTCCAATTCCTACCCCCATGAGCTTTGGAATCGCAACACTTACTGCAAGTGATTCAGTTCTTGCGGAAAATAAAAACCAGCTTTTAAAAGAGTTCCACCAGATGGTTATTAAAATGATTGAATACGAAAAGGGAATTTCGCTTGAGGATTAAATATGAAAATAAACGGGCATGAAATCTATTTTAAAGATAATACAGTATTTTTAGAGAAAAATAAAACTTTAATACTTGCAGATGTCCACGTTGGACTGGAAGAATTTATTCGACGAACCGGTGTTTTATTTCCATTGAACGAAAAAAAAGAACTTCTTGAAAGAATTAAAAAATTAATAGTTGAATTCAAACCTGAAAAATTAGTTTTCTTGGGGGATTTTCTTCACCACTTTCAAAAAGTTCCATACAAAGTTTACGAAACAGTTAAAGAATTAAATTCTCTTTTAAAAAACCATGACGTAATCGTAATTCGTGGAAATCATGACATAATGCTCGAATATATACTTAAAGAAAATACGGATTTTAAAATTTTAAGTTATTTGCTTGAAGATAAAATTTTAATGGTTCACGGGGATAAAACATTTGACGTTGATTCTGAATTTAATCTCTTAATAATGGGTCATGAACATCCTGTTTTAGAAATAAATAAGCAGAGATTTCCAAGCTACCTTGAAATCGTTCAGAATGATTTTGAGATACTTGTAGCACCTGCATTTTCAAACATTGCATCAGGTGTCAAAATAAACGAACTTGAAAGCAACTTCATGTCGCCATATTTGAAAAAAGTTAAAAAAGAAGATATTTTTCCAATAGTTATTGGAGAAGAAGTTTTCAAATTCCCCGATCTTTCAAAAATTGAAAAATTCCTTTAATTTTTGATTTTTATTTAGTCTATATTATATTTTTCTATTTCGCTCTTGCGTCACAAATTTCTGCTTCGACTTCTTTTCCATCGATATGCCTTAAAGCTTCTGCTTTTGCGGCCCATATATCTTTGTTATATTCATCTTCATTTACATTTATAACGTAGTTGTAGCAGTCAACCGCTTCTTCGTATCTTTCTAAATTGTAGAGTGCTTTTCCTTTCATGAGCCAGTATTTCGATTCTTCAGGATTTAACTGGATTGCATTATCAAATAAATCTATCGATTCAGTGTAATTTCCAGCATCGTACTGTAAAAGTCCTTCAGAATAATATTTTTCAGGGTCTTGGTCAACACATCCTGCAAAAATTATTGAAATCATAATGCCGAATAATATCAATCTATTTTTCAAAATATCCCTCAATTATTATCAATTTACTACAAAAACATTAATACAAAAAATGAAGCTAAAAAGCAGTAATACCCGAAAATTTTAAGTTTTCCGCCAATTACCATTTTTTTAACAAGATATAACCCCAAAAGTCCCGTTAAAAATGAAATAACAAATCCAAGTAGCTGTTCTGTTGAAAAAGTTATCTTTTGAAGTTCAAGTATTCCTGCACCAAATGTTACTGGAAGGCTCATCAAAAATGAATACTTTACAGCATCTTCTTTTTTCATCCCTAAAAAAAGTGCTGCAAAAAGGGTTGTTCCACTTCTTGAAATTCCAGGAAGTACTGAAAACGCCTGAAATACTCCGATAATCAGTGCATCAAGATAAGGAATAGATTTAATTGTTTTTAAATTTTTATTCAGTTTATCTGAAAGAAGCATTAATATTCCTGTGATTGACAAAAAAACTCCTATCAATAACGTTGATGAAAAAACTGATTCGATAAAATCTCCAAAATATAATCCAACGATAACTGCAGGAATTGTTGATAAAACAAGTTTTGAAGCAATGTTTATATATTCCATATCTTTTTTTGAAATTCCATTTACTATTTCAAAAACTTCAGATTTTACAAAAATTAAGACTGCTAAAAACGTTGCAAGGTGTAAAAATGCAAAATACCCAACATCCGGCGTAACATTAAAAATTGCAGTAAATATTGCGAGGTGTCCGGAACTTGAAATCGGTAAAAATTCGGTAAGCCCCTGAACTACTCCAAGAATTAATTCTTCCATTTTTATATAACCTGATTAGTTTGAGTTTCTATCTTTGAATAGTAATTTTTTAATTAAATACTTTTTTCTGTTACAAATAACTAAATACAAATACTTTAAATTAAATAATAAGTAGTTAGTTACACGATTTTGTTTTATTTGGTGATTTCATGATTATTACGGTAGCTTCTGGAAAAGGTGGCGTTGGAAAAACGACCACGTCTGCAAATTTGGCGGTTGCACTGTCCAAACTTGGCAAAAAAACTATTGTAATTGATGGCGATATTTCAATGGCCAATTTAGGGCTGATATTTGATTTTGAAAAAAAAAGACCCTCCCTTCATGAAGTTCTCGCGGAAGAGTGCTCTGTAAGAGATGCAATTTATGAACACAGGACTGGAACTTTTGTACTTCCTGCAAGCCTCTCTATTGCAGGTTACAAAAAATCAGACCTCGATTTATTCCCTGATGTAATAAATGAAATTGCTGATGAATACGATTACGTAATTATCGATGCTCCAGCAGGTTTAAACAAGGACATGGCAATTCACCTCGCAATTGCAGATAAAATCCTTCTTGTAGTAACTCCGGAACTTTTTTCTATTGCTGATGCGATGAAAATTAAAGAAAGCAGTGAAATGGCAGGAACTAATGTAATGGGAATTGTTTTAAATAGAACTGGAAAAGATTTCGGTGAAATGGGACCAGATGAAATTGAAATGATTTTAGAAGAAAAAATTGTCGGATTAATCCCTGAAGACGAAAATATCAGAAATTCAACCCTTAAAAAAATGGATATAATTGAATACAGTCCAAGAAGCCCTGCTTCAAAAGCATACACCGAACTTGCACTAAAAGTTACTGGAGCATACGTTGATATTGGAAAAATTGAAGAAATTTATAATGAAAGTTTCTTTGAAAAATTAAAAAGAAGCATTTTTTCAAAATTTAAGAAATAATTACTCTTTTTTTTGAATTGTTAAAATATTTAAAAAAACAGAAAAACTAAAAAAATTTATTTTTTGCAATTTCCGCAACTGAATTTGCAGGAAACGTCTGTTGGGTATTCTTCGTTTAAACATGCTAAACAAAGATCATCTCTTCCAATTGCTTCGACCAATCCTTCAATACTTAAGTATGCAACAGAATCTGCACCTATCATTTCAGCTATTTCTTCGTCAGTTTTTGAATTTGCAATTAATTCTTTTGTTGTAGCCATGTCTATTCCATAAAAACATGGTGAAACAATTCTTGGCGACCCGATTCTCAAGTGAACCTCTTTTGCACCTGCTTTTTTAACCATTTTCATGATTTTTCCAGATGTAGTTCCCCTAACGATACTGTCATCAATTAAAATAACTTTTTTATCTTTTAAAAGGTGTTTTACAGGGTTTAACTTCAATCTCACTGCAAGGTCTCTTTCTTCCTGTGTCGGGAGGATGAATGTTCTTCCAATGTACCTGTTTTTGATTAACGCTTCGTAATAGGGAATATCTGCTTCTTCGGTGTATCCTTGTGAGAAGATAATTCCAGAATCGGGAACTGGAGAGACTATATCCACATCTTTTGGATTTTCCCTTGCTAAAATCTTTCCGATGTTTCTCCTTACTGCATAAACGCTTATTCCATCGATTACCGAATCAGGTCTTGCAAAATAAACATATTCAAACATGCATGTAGATGCTTTTTCTTTTGCATTTGGTAATTTGTAGGTGTTAACACCATTTTTATCTACAACAACCATTTCTCCGGGGGCAACGTCCCGTTCAAATTCAACATCAACAAGGTCAAGAGCACAGCTTTCAGAACTGAAATAGTATGCCCCGTCATCTTTTCCGATACACAATGGCTTAAATCCGTTTGGATCCCTTAATGCAATCAATGTATCGTCATAGATAATTAAAAGAGAGTATGCACCGTTTAATTTTTGCGTCACGTTTGTGACTGCAGTAATAATATCGTCAGTTTTTAAAAGTTCCCTAACTAAAAGTTGAGCAATAACTTCAGAATCGGTTGTAGAAACAAAAATATGTCCCTTTTTTTCGAGTTCATGTTTTAATTCTTTTGAATTTACAATATCTCCATTGTGAGCAATTGCAATTTTTCCAAAAGAGCTGTTTACAACAAATGGCTGGCAGTTGTCGCTTATATTTCCACCCGTTGTGGAGTACCTTACATGACCGACGCCGATGTGCCCGTATAAATTTTGTAATTCCCTGTTTGAAAATACTTCTGGAACCAATCCCAATCCCTTGTAGTAGCCTATTTCTTTACCGTTTCCAACAGCAATTCCTGCACCCTCTTGCCCCCTGTGCTGAAGCGCGTAAAGACCATAGTAAACTTTTTTGACAATGTTGCTTTTTTCATGAGAATAAATTCCAAAGATTCCACACATGATTATCACAAAATAAGATTAATCTGAATATAGAAATTATAAAATGTTTGTAAAATATTGATAGAATAACTAAATTGAACTGATATATAAGGTTTACAAAAAAGTTAGTTGAATTTTATTTTAAGTAATAAAAAAGAAAGGGGGTATATTATTTTACTCTGTTTCCTTTTCCGGTAACTTTTTTCCATTGCCATGCGAATCTTTTAATTTTTGAACTTTTACCAAATCCACATGCTGCACATACTTTTTTTCTTACGTGGAATGCTCTTCTTCCACATCTTCTGCATACAATATGGTTTGAACCTTTATTGTGTTTACCTTGGGATGGTGTTCCTTTTGTCATTTACTTCACCGTGTTTATCTTTACCTTATTCCATATATCGAGATCACATAAAAAACTAACTGTTGAATTAAAAGAATTATAATGAAACGTAAAGTACGTTGTCGCCTCTTACAACTAACATTGGGAATTCTTTTTCGTCATCGTTTTCGATTTTAGCGTTTTCTAAAGCAACGTTCATGTGTAAATCGTATGCTTTCAATCTTCCTTTAACAACTTTACCATCTTTTAAGAAAACTGTTACGTTTGTATTGATTGATTTACCTAAAGCGTCTAATGGTCTTTGTGTATCCATCATATTCGCACCTCGCATAATAAAAAAACAACTGCTAATTCTAATTCGTAGAAATAAATAAATAGTTCTGATATATAATACTTTCCAAGTAATTACTTCTTATTTGTCATATGGTGCTATATGGAGGTATAAACATGGCAATGACCCTAGCTGAAAAAATTTTGGCAAAAGCTTCAGGAAATACTCAGGTTTCACCTGGAGACATCGTTATGGCTAAAGTAGAAACCGCGATGGTTCATGATATCACTGGTCCACTTTCGGTAAATACCCTTAAAAAAGAAGGTATTTCAAAAGTATGGGACAATGAAAAAATTGTGATTCCATTCGACCACCAGATACCTGCTGATAGCATCAACGCTGCTGAAAATCATATTTTGATGAGAAACTTTGTAAAAGAACAAAATATCAAACACTTCTACGACATTAGAGAAGGAGTTTGCCACCAGGTTCTCCCAGAAAAAGGCCACATAGTTCCAGGAACTGTTGTAGTTGGAGCAGACAGCCACACCTGTACATACGGTGCATTTGGTGCATTTGCAACAGGTATTGGAAGCACCGACATGGCTGCAGCATTTGCAACTGGTGAATTATGGTTTAAAGTTCCCGAAACACTTTACTTCAACATCAGTGGAGAATTAAAACCAGGAGTAATGTCTAAAGATGTAATTTTGAGCATTATTGGAATGGTTGGAGCTGACGGTGCTACATACAAAGCTGCACAGTTTGCAGGAAGTACTGTGGACAACATGACCATTGCTTCAAGAATGACCATGTCAAACATGGCTATTGAAATGGGTGGAAAAGCAGGATTGATTGCTCCGGACGATAAAACAATTAATTATGTAAAAAATGCGATGGAAGCTAACAACACTGCAAAACCATTCGAATTTATTCTTGGAGATAAAAATGCAGAATTTGAAGAAAAATTCGAAATTGATGTAAGCAACCTTGAACCTGTTATGGCATGTCCTCACAACGTTGACAATGTAAAAACTGTCAGAGAAGTTGCAGGAACTCCAATCGATCAGGTATTCATCGGTTCATGTACAAACGGAAGACTTGAAGATTTGAGAGCTGCTTTAAACGTTATTGAAAAACACGGCGGAATTTCAAAAGACATTAGATTTGTTGTAACCCCTGCATCAAGAAGCATAATGCTTGAAGCTATTGATGAAGGATTAATTAAAAAATTCTACCAGTACGGTTGTGTTGTAACAAATCCATCATGTTCTGCATGTATGGGTGCATTATACGGACTTTTAGGCCCTGGAGAAGTTGGAATTGCAACTTCAAACAGAAACTTCAGAGGAAGAGAAGGTTCATTAGAATCAGACGTTTACCTTGCATCGCCAATTACTGCTGCAGCATGTGCTGTTAAAGGAGAAATTGTTGACCCAAGAGATCTCTAATCTAATTAAAACCTTATTTTTTTACTTTTTTTAAATTTTGAATTTTAGATTAAAAAGAAAAAAGAATTTTTATTTTAATGTCAATTTTTTCAAAATATCAAAAGAACTCAAAGTTCCAACAATTTTATCATTTTCAACAACAGGATACGCAAAAACTTCGTTTTCTATCATTTCAGAGATTAATTCGTTGGATAGTTCATCGTTCGGATTTATCGTTTTAATTTCATCTAAAAAAAGCATTGCTTCTTCTGTTTTGACATGTTTACATCCCGCAAGCAAATCTAATGCAGTAACCCATCCAACAATCTCTTCATCTTCGATTACTGGCGCATAACTTTTTTTATTTTTATATAACAACTGAACTACTTCTCCTACAATATCGCTTGGAGAAACTTTTAAAAAATTTTCGTTCATGACTTCTTTTACAATCATAAAACCACCAAATGGGTAAAAAGAGATTTGAAAGTTATTAAATAGATATTATTTCTTAAATGGTTCCTTTAATACCATTAACCGGTCCGTACAGGTAAAACATGGATCACAGCTTGCAATAATCAATTCTGCATCACTTACATGGTAACCTTTTACAATGTCTTCCATTGCACCAAGGTTTGTTGCAGTTGGAGTTCTGATTTTTGCCTGTCTTACAAGCCCTTCGTCGTCCAACCCATATGAATAGTACTGTTCCCCTCTTTGAGCTTCGGTGTAACAGTTTATTGGCTTAAATTCATGTAATTCGTAATTTGGATTGTAAATCCGTTTATCGGTAGTATCTTTTAACGCACTTACAGCCTGTTTTATGATTTTGATGCTCTCAAAACACTCGTAAAATCTCACAGCAAGTCTTGCAAGGACATCTCCACCGTCAAACAAGATTTCATCAAAGTCGTATGGGTCGTACTCTGGAACCCATCCCATTTTTCTCTTATCGGATTTTACGTTGCTCCCCCTTGCAGTAGGTCCAACCGCGTGGAATTTTGCAGCAGTTTTTCTATCAAGTATTCCAATATCCTTCACTCTTGAAATAATCATCGGGTCATTTAACGTTCTCTCGACTAATTTAGCAAGCCCTTCTTCATATTTTGAAATTTTATCAAGTATGTGGGGAATTTGAGTTTCTGAAATGTTACATCTTGGCCTGATTCCCCCAATTATCGGACAAGAATAGTGAACCCTGCTTCCAGATATTTCAAAAAATATCTGCATTATTGGCTCCCTTAACATGAAACATCTCATTGACATTGTTTCGTGGCCCAATATCTCAAAAGCGTGTCCAAAAAGAAGTGTGTGAGAGTGAAGCCTTTCTAATTCCTCAACAATAACTCTTATGTGGTTTGCGCGTTCTGGAATTTCGATGTTGCATCCGATTTCAGCAACTCTTGCCGCACTCCAGAGGTGAATGTGTGAACATATTCCGCAAATTTTTTCAGACAGGATGCATGCTTTTTCAACAGGTAATCCCTCCATTAATCGTTCTACACCTCTGTGATTTACACCAATAGTAAGTTCTGCATCATTTACTATCTCATCTTCAATAAATAATCTCAATCTGTGGGGTTCAAGCATTGTAGAGTGTACTGGCCCGATTGCAATTTCTCCTTCGTACATGATTTTTCCCTTCCAAAATAGTTAAATGAATCCTAAAATTTTGATAAAATTAAAATTTGAAAATATCATTATCAATTATGATAATTAGTAAATATTCCTCTGCATTTATATTATTAATCATTATTTGTTTTAGGTATTAGCCTCCTGTATAATAGCCGACTCAAATGTGCAAATATATATCAAGTTTTAAAACAAAAATTAAATTATACCGGGGAGGTGAAGTTAAATGGTTTTAAAATCTAGCGAATTTAATCCAGATTTTCCAAAACAGATCATTGAATCTGGAGAATGGATATTTGGGGATAATGCATCTTCTTTTCAAAAATGCTACCAGTGCGGAACCTGTACTGGTGCATGTCCAAGTGGTAGAATAACCGCACTTAGAACGAGAAAATTAATAAGAAGTGCTCTTGCAGGAATAGACAGTATATTATCAGGTGATGACCTCTGGATGTGTACAACATGCTATGAATGCTATGAAAAATGTCCAAGGGAAGTAAAAATAACCGATATTATCAAAATTATAAGGAATATTGCTGCTGAAAAAGGATACATCGCAGAACCGCACAGGAAAACCAGCCTACTTGTTTTTAAAACTGGTCACGCAGTTCCAGTTAACGATGAAATTAAAAAAGCAAGGTTAGCGATAGGATTAACAGAAATACCTCCAACAACCCACAAATACCCTGAAGCTTTAGAAATCGTAAGGGATATTATGGAAGACCTTAATTTCTGTAAAAAAGTTGGAATCTGTAGGGAAACTATGGATTTAGAACCGTTAAATGTTCAAAAATCTAAAGAATAGGGGTGAAATAAGATGAGTGAAACTGATTTTGAATACATGTTTTTTTTAGGATGTATCGCACCAAACAGGTACCCTGGAATTGAGAGTGCAACCTATAAAGCACTTGATAAACTTGGAATAAAACTACACCCATTTGAACAGGCATCTTGCTGTCCTGCACCGGGAGTATTTGGTTCTTTTGATCTAATGACATGGCTTACAATTGCTGCAAGAAATATTGTAATGGCAGAACAGGCCGATTTAGACATTTTAACAATATGTAACGGATGCTACGGCTCACTATTTGAAGCAAACCACATATTACACGACAATGAAAAAGCAAGAAATAGAGTAAACGAAGTCCTATCAAAGCACGGTCTTGAATATACCGGAAAATCAAAAGTACGACACTTGACAGAAGTACTCTATTTCGATTACAGTCCTGAAAAAATTGCCGAAAGAGTAGAAAGACCGCTTGACATTAATGTTGCAGTCCACTACGGCTGTCACTACTTAAAACCAACCGATGTAAAACATATTGAAAGTTCAGAAGTTCCAAAATCACTTGATGGACTTGTCGAAGCAATCGGGGCAAAGTCAATATACTATAAAGACAAAAATATGTGTTGTGGAGCAGGTGGTGGAGTAAGGGCCAGAAACCCTGAAGTTGCACTTGAAATGGCTGAAACCAAAATAAAAAATATAATTGCCGCAGGGGGCGATTGTGTAACCGAAGTATGTCCATTCTGCCATTTACAGTTTGACAGGGGTCAGATTGAAATGAAAGAAACTTTTGGACGGGAATATCAGTTACCAGTTATTCACTATGCCCAATTACTTGGTATGGCAATGGGTATGACGCCAAAAGAAGTTGCACTTGACCTTCACTTTATTCCTGCAAATCCGCTACTTGAAAAGCTTGGATTAAATATGGAATAAAATACTACACACTTTCAAAAAGGAGGGAATTGTATGAAGGAAGGTATTTTTTTCGGAGAAGGAATGAAATTCGTAAAAGAAGACTACCCAGATATTTATGAAGCAGTTGTTGGATTAAATAAAGCAGCATACACTGGAAAAGTTTTAGACTACAAAACTCAGAAATTAATAGCAATTGGTATTGTTGCAGCAACAGGGGATGAAACTGCAACAGAAAAGCAAATAAGAAGCGGAATGGCTGAATTAAAAATTACCAAAGAAGAAATCATTGATGCATTGCGAGTTGTATTATTAACTTCTGGAATGCCCGCGTTTACAAAAGCTATGAAAGTAGTTAGCAAATTATAACTGGGGAGATATAATGAGCTGTGTAAGTGCTCAAACACTTAAAGAAGGAACTGATTTTGAAAAAAAGCATGTTCCAATGATAGAATGTAAAAGTACCGTTAAACCTGACGAAATTTATGAAGTGAAAATTCATACCGCAGGAGTAGAACACCCTATGGAAGACGGGCACTTTATCCAGTTTATTGAATTAAATGTGGAAGAATACCCGCTTTTAAGAGTTCAGTTTACGCAACACTCAAAACCTGATGTTGTTTTAAAAATAAAAGCTCCAAATGAAGAACATAAAGGCAAAACCCTTAAACTTGTTGCGAAAATGTTTTGCAACCTTCACGGGCTTTGGGAATACGAAAAAGAAGTAAAAATTGAATAAAAATTAACCTGACTTGGTGATTCAATGATTACTACAAACCATCCACTTAGTGAAGCACTTAAAGATATTGAAAACTTCAAATTAAGCCTTGCAGATTACTTTAAGGACAAAGATGTATTTCCAATAAAAAATAAAGTTGAACTTGGAAGTGCACTTCCTTGCGGAATTTCAATGCCTTGTGGAGAAATAGAAGCTGGAGAACTCGTTAAATTTGTAAATGATAGCGATTTTCCAATAAAAAATTCAGAAGATTTAGCAATGAAACTTTCTAAAAGCTGCAGTATTAAATAATCCGTATACGAGGGGTTTGTGATATGGATAGCAAATTGAGATATGAAATAGAAGAACAGATCAACAAAGAGTTCTATTCAGCATATTTATACCTTGCAATGTCAAATTATGCAGACTCTAATGGGTTTAAGGGTATTTCGAACTGGTTTATAGTTCAATCTCAGGAAGAACTTGACCATGCTATGAAATTTTATAAATACCTGCATGATATGGGTGAAACCCTTGAATTAAATGCAATTGACAAACCTGAACCAAAATGGAATTCAATTACAGAAGTTTTTGAAAATGGACTTACCCACGAAAAATACGTGACAGGACGAATTCATAAATTGATGGATATTGCACATGATGTAAAAGATTATGCAGCAATTTCAATGCTTCAATGGTTTGTAAATGAACAAATTGAAGAAGAATCTTCATTTAGAAACATTCTTGATAGGTTGAAGTTAACTGGTGGCGACATGAATTACATGATGGTACTTGATGGAGAACTCGGGCAAAGAGTTAGAACTCCGCCACAAAGTGAAAATACAAAAGAAAAAACTGCATAAGGTGAAAACATGGTATGGTGGAAATGTTCAAACTGCGGATACATCTTTGAAGGTGAAGCTGGAAAAGTTCCTGAAAAATGTCCAAACTGCGGGGAAGTCTGTACATTTTATGATGTAAGCTGCTACACCCCAGAATGCGGATTTGAAGGCTACGACCCAAAAATTGCTGGAAGACGACAGGAAGAAAGCAGACTTTGATTACGAATTAATTATTTACCATTTATTTTTTTAGGGGGAGATTTATGAAAGCTTGTTTTTTAATATTCACTTACGATAAAGGGGGAAAACCCTACGTTCCGGTAATATTTCACGCACTTCTTTTTGCAAAAGAAATGAAAGAAAAAGGAGACGATGTAAAGATTATCTTTGAAGGTGAAGCTGTAAAATGGTTTAATGAACTTTTAAAAGCAGACCATCCGTTAAAAACTCATGTTGAAGCATTGAAAAATGATTTTATAGCCTGTGAAGCATGTTCTAACATGTTTGGTGTTTTGGACAGCATTAAAGGAAAAATAAAAATTGAAAATGACCTTCACGGGCATATCAGCCTTAAAAAATATCTTGATAGCGACTACAAAGTTATCGAATTTTAATTATTTACTTTTATTTAACTTTTTTTAGGTGTGTTTTATGGCAGTTACTTTAAAAGATGACATCTACTGGGTGGGGGCAATCGACTGGAACATTCGTGAATTTCACGGCTATGAAACTAAAGATGGTTCCAGTTACAATTCGTACCTTATTAAAGACGAAAAAATTGTTTTGATAGATACTGTAAAAAAATATCTTTTTGATGAATTTTACATGAGAATTAAAAATGTAGTTGACCCTGAAAAAATAGACTACATCGTTGTAAACCACGTTGAAATGGACCACAGCGGTTCTTTAGAAAAAATCATGGAAATTTCAAAAGCTAAAATTATAACTACTGAAAAAGGAAAAGAAAACCTTGAATTACACTACAATACCAAAGATTGGGAATATATAATCGTTGATTCGGGAGATTCTGTTAATATTGGAAAAAGAAATTTAACATTTGTAAAAACCCCAATGCTTCACTGGCCTGACAATATGGTAACATACTGTCCTGAAGATAAAATACTCTTTTCAAATGATGCATTTGGTCAGCACATCGCTTCAAGTGAAAGGTTTGATTTTGAAATTGACTGTCCATTAGATTATGCAAAAGAGTACTTTGCAAATATACTCCTCCCATACAGGACCCTTATCCCAAACGCGGTTAAAACGGTTGATACTCTTGAAACAGATTTAATCTGCCCATCTCACGGAATTATATGGAAAGAAAATATTCAAGAAATTAAAGAAAAATACCTTGAATTTGCATCAAACAACGTTACTAATAAAGCTGTTATTGTATACGACACCATGTACAGCTCAACTGAAAAAATCGGGCTTTCAATTGCGGAGGGTTTAATTAAAAACGGTGTTGAAGTTAAAGTATTTAAAATATCTAAAACTCCGGTAAGTAAAATAATTAAAGAAATTTTAGATGCAAAATACGTGCTTGTAGGTTCTCCAACGCTTAATATTAATTTGTACCCGGAAGTTGCTAAATTTTTAAAATACATGGAAGGATTAAAACCAAACAAAAAAATTGCAGCCGCTTTTGGCTCTTACGGTTGGGCAGAAAGTGCTACAAAACATATTAAAAATACTTTCAACATATTATCTTTTGACACCGTAAGTGACGAATGTTTAACATGTAGATTTATTCCCGATGAAAAACACCTTGAAAAATGCCGCGAATTTGGAAAAAAACTTGCAAAAATGTAAAAATGTAAATTGGGGGGATTAAGTGATGGATAAACCAGCACTTGTTTACACGACATTTCCAAACCTTGAAAATGCGAAATCTATCATTGATTATCTTTTAGAGAAAAAAATGATAGCCTGTGCAAATTTAAGAGAACACGAAGCACACTACCTTGAAGATGGCGACATTGTGGTAAAAACTGAAATTGGCGCAATATTAAAAACTACTGAAAGTAAGTGGGATTCATTGAAAGAAATAATAAATGAAATTCACCCACTTGAAACTCCAGTAATCATAAAAATAAACGTCGATGATTCAAATGACGAATTCAAAAACTGGATTTTAAATATAATCAAATAATTACTCTTTTTTAACGTTTTAACCGGACGAATATGCTAATCTCTATTTTACTTTTGATATACTATAGAAGTGATATATACCTGCACAATCATAATATTTTTAAGTAAATTTTATGGTGATTTAAATGGAATTAAAACTAAAGATAAGCGGAATGAGCTGTCAGATGTGCGTAAAAACTATTAAAAATCTTTTAAGTGAACTTGAAGGAATCATCAGCGTTGAGATTGACTTAAAAGCAGGAACTGGAATCGTAAATTACGATGAAAATATGTTAAATGAAGAAGAAATTTTAAAAAATGAAGCTTTTGAGCTGTACCATGCAGAAAAAATTAGTTAACTACATAATTAATCATTTGGGTAAAATTAGGGGTAATTATGGAAGTAAAGCTGAAAATTTCGGGAATGACCTGCGCAGTATGCGTAAAAACCATTGAAAAATCCATCTCAAAAATGGATGGTGTAAAAAGCATTACTGTAAATTTACTTGATGAAAGTGCAGTTATTAATTTTGACCAGAACACTGTAAGTATTGAAGATATTGGCATGAAAATCGAAAGGCTTGGTTATACTGTCGTTGGAATCGCAGACGAAGTTGAAGAGATGCCAAAAAACGAAGAAGAACTAAAAGAAAAGCTTAAAAAAATAATTTTTGGTGCAGTTTTTTCAATTGTACTATTTTCGATGATGTATCTTGAACTTCCATACAAGCCGTATTTAGCATTTTTAATCTCGATTCCACCGTTAATATACATTGCACTTCCAATTTTTAAAGCCGGAATTAATTCAATCAAAGTCAAGTCTTTAAATATGGATGTCATGTACGCTCTTGGAATGGGGGTTGCATACATATCAGCGCTACTCGTAACAATTGGTATTCTTCCAATGAACTTCATGTTTTATGATACAACAATCATGCTTGCAACACTTTTAACTCTTGGTAGATACTTAGAAGAGCGGGCTAAAGGCAGAACCTCTGAAGCAATTAAAAAATTAATAGGTTTACAGGCAAAAACTGCGAAAATAATTCGAAACGATAAAGAACTTGAAGTTCCGATTGAAGACGTGGTTCTTGGGGATATTGTAGTAATTCGCCCAGGGGAAAAAATTGCAGTTGATGGAACTGTTTTTGAGGGTGTTTCTTACGTTGATGAATCAATGATTACTGGTGAACCCATCCCAAATCCTAAGAAAAAAGGAGATTCTGTAATTGGCGGAACAATAAATAAAAATGGGATTTTGAAAATAACCGCAGAAAAGATTGGAAAGGATACGGTACTATCCCAAATAATCCAGCTTGTTAAAAATGCCCAGATTTCAAAACCAGATATTCAAAATTTAGCCGATAAAGCAGTTTCTTACTTTATCCCTGCAGTATTCACCATTGCACTTCTTTCATCGATATACTGGTTTTTTAACGGGGGAATTCTACTTGCGGTAACCACATTTATTTCTGTAATGGTAATTGCGTGCCCTTGCGCCCTTGGACTTGCAACCCCAACTGCAATCACGGTTGGAATTGGAAGAGGGGCTGAACTTGGTATTTTAATTAAAGACAGCAAAGTATTTGATGTTGCAGGAAACCTCAAATGTATGATTTTTGACAAAACCGGAACAATAACAAAAGGAAACCCCGAAGTTGATGAAATAATTTCAGAGTCTAAAGAAGAAATTTTATTTACTGCAGGTTCCCTTGAAAAAAATTCTGAACACCCTCTTGCCATTGCAGTTGTTAAAAAAGCGGCTGAATTAAATATTTCACTTTCTGAACCTGAAAATTTTGAATCAATAAGTGGAATGGGAATTTCTGGTACGTTGAACGGTAAAAAAGTATTTGTTGGAAACAGGCGCCTCATGGATACATATGACATTAAAATAACTGATTTCGAAAAAGAAATATCATTATTAGAAGAAAAAGCAAAAACCGTGATAATTGTTGCAGTTGAAGATAAAATTACCGGAATAATTGCTGTTTCTGATAAAATAAAAGAAAATGCGAAAACCACAATTCAAAATTTACGTGAAATGGGTATTGAATCCTACATGATTACAGGGGACAACGAAAAAGCTGCTAAAGTTATCGGAAAAGAAGTTGGCATTTTAGAAAATCATGTATTTTCAAATGTTTTACCTGAAAAAAAGGCGGAAATTGTTAAATCAATTAAAGAAAATGTAAGGGGTTACGTTGAATTTATTGGTGATGGAATAAATGATGCTCCTGCCCTTTCTACCGCCGATGTTGGAATTGCAGTTGGAAGCGGAACCGATATTGCAATTGAAAGCGGTGAAGTTGTTTTAATGAATGATGATTTAAATTACGTTACAGGATTTGTAAAATTGAGTAAAAGGGTGTTAAAACAAATAAAATTGAATCTGTTCTGGGCTTTTGCGTATAACTCGATTTTAATTCCTGTTGCTGCAGGCGCCCTTTATTCGTATAATATCAGATTTGAGCCCGAACTTGCAGCGTTTGCAATGACATTGAGTTCATTAACGATTATTGGATTATCCCTACTTTTAAAAAGATACAACCCAGTTAAATAATAAAATTGGCATAAGCCCAAAATAGTCCCAAATTTACATTTTAAAAACAGAACGAATACAAAAAGATAAATTATATGTAAATATATTAACTTGTATGGATTTAAATTATTATTAACATATTATCTTAATATTTGCGAATTAACGGGTGTTTTTATGAAAATCCTTGGAATATCTGGAAGTCCGAGAAAAGAAGGAACGCACTTTGCTGTAAATTACGCGCTTGATTATTTAAAAGAAAAGGGATTTGAGACCAAATACATTTCAGTTTTTCAAAAAAAGATTGAATTTTGCATACACTGCGATTACTGCTTAAGAACTAAGGAAGGCTGTGTTCACAAAGACAGTATGCAGGAAATCTATGACGGTCTAAAATGGGCTGATGCGGTTATATTGGGAAGTCCTTGCTACAACGGAACTGTTTCCGGACAGCTAAAAACCATAATGGATAGATGTAGAGCCATTTTTGCAGAAGATATAGATGTTTTAAGGAATAAATATGGAATGGCACTTTCTGTTGGTGGAGATCGAAACGGGGGCCAGGAAGTTGTATTAAAAACTATTCATGACTTCTACATATTGAATGGAGTAATTCCAGTAAGTGGAGGTTCTTTTGGTTCTAACCTTGGAGCTACGTTTTGGTCACAGGACAATGGCAAAAAAGGAGTGGAAGAGGATTCAGAAGGAATTAGAACTCTTAAAAGAACTCTTAAAAAATTTTACAATTGTTTAAATGAGAAGGGTGAATAAAAATGGTTAAAATAGCTTGGGGTATTACGGGTTGCGGTGACAAAATCGAAGAAATCGTTGAAATGCTTGTTGAATTAAAAAATGAACATGACAACTTCGATGTAGATATCTACTACTCAAAAAGTGCTGAAATGGTACTTAACTGGTATAAATTAATGGGAAAATTAAAAGATACGTTTTATAATACTCGAAAAGAAGTAAATTCAAATTCTCCATTCTTGCCAGGAATGTTACAAACTGGAAAATACGATCTGTTCTTAGTTGCACCTGTAACTGCAAATAGTGTTGCAAAAATAGCACACGGGGTTGCTGACACTTTAATTACAAATTCCGTTGCGCAAGGGGCAAAGGCAATGGTTCCAACATATATCTACCCTCCAGACAATAAAAAAGAAGAGATAGAAACAATTCTTCCCGGAGGCAAAACACTAAAACTATATATTAGAGATACAGATGTAGAAAATGTCAATATTCTTAAGAAAATGCAGAGCATTACGGTATTAGAAACTGTGGATGAGATTAGAGAGGTACTTTTAAAACATATTAAAGGTGATTAAATGCTGCAGATTGAAGACTTATCGGTTAAAGTGGGTGACAAAGAAATCTTAAAAGATATTCACCTTTATATCCAAAAAGGAGAAACTCACGTATTATTTGGACCTAACGGGGCCGGAAAATCCACACTATTAAATACCATACTTGGAAATCCAAAATACAACGTTGTACGAGGAAGTATTTACTTTAAAGGAAAAGATATAACGGACATGCCAATGCACGAGCGAGCACAGCTTGGAATTGGTATCTCTTACCAATCACCGCCTGCAATTTCGGGCGTAAGGCTTGAAACAATGATAAACGCCATTTCAAAAAGAAGTGACGAAGAAATGGAAGAAATGGCTAAAAGATTAAATATAAGACATTTCTACCAGAGGGACTTAAATGTTGGTTTTTCAGGCGGGGAAGTTAAAAGGTCTGAACTATTACAGATTTTTGCACAGAACCCTGATCTCGTGATGTTTGATGAACCAGATAGCGGTGTTGACGTTGAAAACGTGGAGCTTCTCGGTGGAATTATCAACCATTTACTCGATAAGGATAAAAAACCAAGTGAAAGAAATAAATCAGGACTTATCATAACTCACCTTGGATATATCTTAAATTTCATGGAAGTTGATAAAGCCCATGTCCTGTTAGATGGAGTAATTGCCTGTTCAGGAACGCCTGATGAAATTTTAAATGAAATCATTAAAAATGGATACGAGAGGTGTGTTTCATGCTGTCAGAGAAAAAGTTGCAACAAGTAAGGGAAATGGCTGAAAAATATAAAGACGTTCCTGCGAAATTTGGAGAAGATATTGACTTAAGCATGTATCCTACACCAAAAGAAAATCTTTTGAAAGTAAATTCATTAAAAGATTTAAATGAAGACCACAAAAAAGCTCTTGCATACGTTGGAGTAGACGTTGAAGAAAAAAGCACTGTTGGTTCATATGTTCAGGTAAACAGTGATGCAATATACTCGAAAATGTATTCGGATATTATACTTATGCCGATTACTGAAGCGCTTGAAAAATATGAACTTGATGATTACTACTGGAGTGCCGTAGAGATGAGCGACAAATACGGCGCAAGAGTTGCAAAAGAACTTACAGAAGGATATTTTATTCGAGCACCAAAAGGCGTTAAAAAAACAATGCCTCTGCAAACATGTATGTTGATAGGTAGTGAAGAAGTATCCCAAAACGTCCACAACATTATTATCGTGGAAGAAGGAGCAGAATTAAACTTAATTACTGGATGTACTACATCCCCACACATAAAATCAGGGCTTCACCTTGGAGTTTCTGAAATATACCTTGAAAAAAATGCAAAACTTACATTTACGATGATTCACAACTGGGGAGAAAACGTACACGTAAGACCAAGAACTGCAATAAAAATGGACGATGATTCGATATTTATAAACAATTACGTTACAATGATGCCGGTAAAATCTATCCAAAGCTACCCTACCGCATACTGTGAAGGAAAAAATGCTAAAGCAACGTTCCAGACAATCGTATA
Organism: Methanococcus mangrovi; assembly: GCF_054506835.1. Classification (NCBI taxonomy): domain Archaea; kingdom Methanobacteriati; phylum Methanobacteriota; class Methanococci; order Methanococcales; family Methanococcaceae; genus Methanococcus; species Methanococcus mangrovi. The sequence continues at coordinate 1,035,396 of NZ_CP197114.1, forward strand.
CGGAAAAGGTAACTCAAACTTAGATATGGGCTCAAGAGTCATTCTTTCAGGCGAAAATTCCGCTGCAGACATGATTTCAAGAGTTATCGTTGTAGATAATGCAGAAGTTATTTCAAGAGGCCACCTTATAGGTGCAGAATCAAACGTCAAAGGACACCTCGAATGCAGGGGACTGATTTTATCAAATAACGGACACATTTTAGCAGTTCCAGAACTTGAAGCTGAAAGAACCGACCTTGAATTATCACACGAAGCTGCAGTTGGAAAAATTGCAGAAGACCAGATTCAATATTTAATGTCAAGAGGATTGAGCGAAGACGAAGCGTCTTCTTTGATAATTAAAGGATTCTTAAGTGTTGATATATCAGGACTTCCACCAGAACTTGCAAAATCTGTTAAAGAAATGATGGATATGACACTCGAAAATGCAATGTAAAATTCATATTTCTCTTTTTTTAAATGTTTAAATTGTAACAGTTTACGAAATTTTAAAAAAGATAGAAACTGTTGAAGAAATTTATAAATAATATAGTTTTAATTTGTGTGTTTAAAAGCGGTTGATTTGTTATTTAAGATTGATTTATATTTATTTAGTGGGGAAAAATAAATTAAAGGTGGGGAAATGGAAAAAACGAATAATTTTATTAATGACTATATTAAAACATCTTGGAACACATTTTTTAAAAAAGAATTATCAGAATATTCTCTAATATCTTTAATATTATCTTTTATAACACTCATATTTTTTAAAAATACATTTTTAGATAATTTTGGTTCAATTCTCGGAGTTTTCGCAACTGTTTTATCAATTGTTATATCTACAACATTTATTGTAATTCAGTTAGCTTCGAACACTTATGGTTCAGATATCTGGAAATTGTATTCTGAAAATGACCATATTAAATTTTATCTTTTTATACTTTCAATTTCTTTAATTTTGGGTATTTTACTAATATTTGGGCAGTCTACGCAGGACTATGTTAATTTATTAAACATAAGTGTATTTTTAAATTCTTTTTTAATTAATTGGAATTGGAGGTTTAATGATTATAGCTTGATTTTAATGATATTGGGTTTTATTGAATCATTTATACTATTTTTTAGCATATTACTGGTTCCAAAATATTTTTTTAACTTAATGAGTACATTAAAGCCTGAAAATATTTTAAAAAATATTCTAACATCAATAGATAAAAAAGAACTTAATTTATATAATAATTCAAAATCAAAATATGATTCAGCAGAAGAAATACAAACGTATTCTTTAGATATGATTACAAATATTTTTAAAGTGCTTGTAAAACAGGAACAGTACAAAACTGTAAAAAATTGTATGGATTTGTTATCTGAAAAGTATCTTGAAGAATTATTTAAAAAATACGAATATTCTGAATTAAACGGATTTTTAAATTATTATTCATTACTAATTAGAAATATAGGCGTTAAAAAACACCCGTATGAAGTAGATACAGAAATTAAAATTTCAGCAATAACTTCATTAGAAACAATTGCAATGCGTATGATTGGAAACGATAAAAATGCTTGGAATCAGATGATATTTATCCCCGAAATTGTAGTTTCGAAAATTCATAATTACAACCCCGATGAAGTTTTAGAAGACCCATATATATTTCAAGAATGTTCTTTAAATAACGTCATAACTACCGCAATAGATTCTTTGGAACATATTACGATACAGCTCTTAACATCTGCTTTTAAAGGGTCAGAAGAGGCAAAAAGTAGAATTCCGTATCTATTTAAAAATTTAGCATATATGGCAATTCGTATATTCGATAAAATTGCTGAAGAATCGAAAAATCAAAACAATTTAATCTGGTTATGTTCCGACTTACCCCCTAAAATAATAAATGTACTAAATGAAAACTCCTTTGAGTATATTGAAAAATCAACGGATGAAAACGAAGTTAGTTTCTTAATAAATTCGCTTATTGATTCATATTCTCGAATAATATTTAATAAAAATTATAATCTTGAATTAGATTCTAAATTAATCTTTGAAGAAGAACATAAATTAATGGCTGAATCGATATATCGTTTAATAAATTTGCATGAATTTGAAAATTATATTCAATATATCAAAAATAAAGAAGAATTAATTAAAATTCTTTCTGATGAATATTTTAAAAAATGGATTTCTGAAAACAAATATGAAAATAGGGTTGAAGAAATTAAAATGATACTTTCTGATTCAAAATAATTTCTAAATTCAATATATTTTTTATTAATTTTAATTTGATTTTGTGAAATAATTTATTTTTTTGTCGTGTCTGTATCATGAATTGACTTTTTAAATGGTTTATTTCGTTTTAAAAATTTTAAAATAATGTCTTTTTTGAATCGTGTTCATAAGTTTTAGTTTTTCTTCGTTTTGGAAGTAAACTTCGGTTCTATACAATCTACTGCCTGCGGTATATTTTAATACAAACTTTATATATAGTATGGTAAACGTCGAATTCTACGTAATAGTACCATGATACGAGGTATAGGATTTATATAATAACTTTTTTTATATATAACCAGCTTAAATATAGATAATATTTAAATTTAAATATTCGAGCAATTATGGGATAGTATGGAAAAAAATGATATTTTTATTGTAATTCCGGCATATAATGAAGAAAAAATGATTAAAAATACATTAATCAATTTAAAAAGTCACGGTTATGAAAATATCATTGTAATTGACGATGGAAGCAGGGACGAGACGTCAAACATCGCAATTTCAGAAAATGTAATTGTCTGCAAGCACATCATCAACAGGGGACTTGGTGGAGCACTGAAAACCGGTTTAAAATGTGCGGTAAAATATAATCCAAAAGTAATAGTAACATTTGATGCAGACGGCCAGCACGACCCGGAAGACATTATTAAAGTTTCAAAACCAATAATTGACGGGGATTTTGATGTCGTTGTTGGAAGCAGGCTTATTGATGAAAATGAATTAAAAAATATGCCATTTATTAAAAAAATAGGAAACTGGGGATTAAATTTTATAACATACTTGATGGGAGGACGAATGGTTACTGACAGTCAGGGGGGTCTTCGGGCTTTTTCATATAATGCTGCAGAAATCGTTTCAAAACAGCTCAAAAGCAATAGATATGAAGTATCATCAGAATTTATAGTTCTTTTCGAAAAAAATAACTTGAAATTTAAAGAAGTACCGATAAAAACGATTTACACCGAATATTCGATGGCAAGAGGAACGAATGTCATCACGGGCTTTAAAATTCTCTTCAAATTATTAATTCAAAAACTAATTTAACGGCGATAATCCATGTTCAAGATTAGAAACATAATCACGATTTCAGATTATGTAACGGTTATAAACATTATTTTTGGAATGCTTGCAATATTACTCCACGATTTTCGTTTTGTTTACATTTCAATCGTGTTTGATGCACTCGATGGGATTGTTGCAAGAAAAACAAACACTGTCTCAGATTTTGGCGCAGAACTTGACAGCATTTGCGATGTTGTAAGTTTTGGTGTTGCTCCAGCATATTTAATTTATTATTACTTTGATTCAACTGCCGTAATTTTTGCATCGATTGTATTTTTAATAGGGGGCGCATTAAGACTTGCAAGATTTGGAATACTTGACGTGAAACACTTTATCGGGCTTCCAATTCCTGCCGCTGCATTATTTTTATGCATTCTAACACAGGTGTCTTTAAAATATGGTTTTGGTTCAGAATATTTTATTTCGATTGTTGCAGTAATTTCCGGACTTCTCATGATAAGCGATATTAACTATCCAAAATACCCAAAAAAACCACTATTATTGATTTTTGGTATTTCGATACTGCTTTCGATGTTCAACATTACAGAACCGCTTGCAGCCTGCGCAGTTTTATACGTGCTCTACGGAATACTTAAAATGAAAATGTAAAAAATTATGGAATTAATAATACTATGACAATTATAACAATTTAAGCATGTCCTGAAATATTTCAAAACTTATATATTATTCAAACAACGAATTTTATTTTGTACTTTTTAAAAAATCTTGAGGGGATAATATGGTAGTAATCGGAGAAAAATTTCCGGATGTTGAAGTTACAACCACTCACGGGAAGTTAAAGTTACCCGAACATTTCATAGAATCTGGGAAATGGTTTGTTTTGTTCAGCCACCCTGGAGACTTCACTCCAGTATGTACAACTGAGTTTGTCGCATTTCAAAAAAGATACGACCAGTTTAGAGCATTGAATACAGAATTAATTGGTTTGAGTATCGATCAAGTATTCAGCCACATAAAATGGGTAGAATGGATAAAAGAAAAATTAGACGTTGACATCGAATTTCCAATAATTGCTGATGATAGGGGAGCATTATCAGAAAAACTTGGAATGATAAGCCCGTATAAGGGAAACAATACCGTTAGAGCAGTATTTGTGGTTGATGCCACTGGAACAATACGCGCAATAATTTACTACCCTCAAGAAGTTGGTAGAAATATGGATGAAATTGTAAGGCTTGTAAAAGCACTGCAAACTGCGGATAAAGGGTATGCAACGCCTGCAAACTGGCCAAACAACGACTTTTTAAATGAAAAAGTAATTGTTCCACCTGCAAACAATATGGACACTCGAAAAAAACGACTTGAAGCCTGTAAAAGCGGGGAACTTGAAGGATACGACTGGTGGTTCTGCTACACCGATTTAAAATAATTCTTTTTTATTTTTTTAATCTATATTTTTATTTTTTTAAGTCATAAACCTTAACTTCAAATATCAGTATTATTTTTATAAAATTTGTATGAATAATTATATATATTTGTTTTAAATTATTTTTAAAAATCTATAGTTAAACGGGTGATTCTTTTGAATAGTAAAAAATATCAAAATTCATTTCCACTTCCCTCCGAAAGCCCTGAAAAAATCGATAAAATAATGAGTGAAACCTATTTTGGAGCTCAGAAATTCTACTTGTTAAAAACTGCAATCGAATTAAAAATATTTGATTATTTAACGGACTCAAAAACTTCTGAAGAAATAGCCGCAAATTTAAACCTTGACCCAATTTTAACTGAATTAATGTTAAAATCACTCTATGAACTTGGAATTATTTCGATAGCCTCAAAAAATGGCGAAACTCACTACATCAATACATATGGAAGTGATAATTACTTAAAAACAGATTCAACATATTCAAAAAGCCCTTCAATTTCTGCTTCTTTTAATAGCATTGACAGGTGGACAAATTTATCCGAAATAATGAACGGTTCTAAAAATGAAGTAATGGAAAACGTGTTTTTCCCAGAGATAATCAAAAGAATGGCAAATGACTGCAAATGCTGGGAGCTTCAAAAAACTGTTGAATATGTGTCCAAATTTTCAGAATTTAAAACAGCGAAAAAACTTCTCGACGTTGCAGGAGGCCACGGGCTCTATGCAATAAGCCTTGGAATGTTGAATGAAAATTTAGAAGCGTTTGTTTTTGATTTACCTGACGTTACTCTTGAAACTAAAAAATTCATAGAAAAATACGATGCTAAAAACGTTGATACAATAAGTGGAAACTTCTTTAAAGAAGAGCTTGGAGAAAACTACGACGTAGTTTTTAGTTCATATAATCCTGGCGGAAAAAACCCAAAAGTCGCTGAAAAAGTATATCGAGCCCTGAATTTAGGGGGAATATTCGTTACAAAACAAGCATTTCCAAAATTATCCGCACAGAGTACCTCGGATAACCTGAATAATATGGAATGGAATTTTAACAGCTTTAACAGCACCGGAAAAGGAATTATAAGGTATACCTTTGAAACAGACCTTACTTTTGAAGAATATATTTCATATCTTGAAAAATTAGGGTTTGAAATACTTGAAACAAAACCTGTTTATGAATTAACTGAATTTAAGGAAGAACTGTTTCCAAACATGATCATCGTTGCGAAAAAAATTAAATAATTCTTTTTTAATTTTTAAAACGTTTTTTTACTTTTGACTGCTTTTTTAATTTTTAAAATCTTCTAACTCGGTTAATTCATTTAATTTTAACCCTATTACAATCAAAATATAAAACAAAAATATTTCGTATTACCTCTTTTGAATAGTAATTATTACAGGTTGCCTTTTTATACATTAATTAATCTATATATATTACTTATTCATTATCCTGAACAGGTAATAAAATTTATAAACTGTGTATATACTCGGGTGAAAAAGTGTATAAAAATGGAATTTTGGCAATTATCGTGTCACTGATGATTGCAGTTAGTTTTTCAGGCTGTGTTGACAATACTGCCCAAAACTCAGGCGAAACTGTAACTACTGTCGAAATTGTAGATATGGCTGGAAGAACTGTTGAAATTCCAGAAACCGTTGAAAAAATCGTTTGTAGTGGTCCAGGTGCCCTGAGACTTGTTACATATCTTCAGGCAGTCGACATGGTTGCAGGAGTTGAATCATGTGAACAGACCGAAACAGAAGGTTCCGATATGTTATATTCCATGACCAAGCCTTACACAATTGCAAATGCCGATTACTTTAAAACGCTACCTACAATAGGAACAAAGTTCGTTGATGGACTAAACTGTGAAAATGTAATCAACGTAAATCCAGATGTTATAATACTTTCAATGTCAACAGCAGCAGTTGCAGACGATATTCAAACAAAAACCGGAACTCCTGTTGTAGTCATAAATTACGGTGAATTTGAATCGTTTAAAGATGAAAACATTGTAGACTCATTAACCCTGCTTGGTAAAGTATTAAATAAAGAAGAACGGGCACATGAAGTGGTTGATTTCCTTGCAGATGCTGAAAATGACATAAAAAATAGGATTAAAAATGTTTCAGACAGCGATAAACCTTCGGTATACGTTGGAGGTCTTAATGCAGGCAAAGGACTTCAAGGTATTGAAAGCACATCTGGTTTATACGCCCCATTTGAAGTACTAAATGCTAAAAATGTTGCTAAAAGTCTTGAATCAAAAAAACAGTTGTTTGTAAACAAAGAACAGATTATTGAATGGAATCCCGACGTAATCTTTATCGATGTTGGAAGATATGACTATATAAAAGAAGACTACCATAAAAACCCAGATTACTACAATTCACTAAACGCGTTTAAAAACGGTAATGTTTACACAACTTACCGGTACAAATCATACATGATCGACATTGGTACAGTGCTATCAAACACTTACTACATCAGTACAGTGTTGTACCCAGAAGAATTCTCAGATGTAAATCCAGAAGAAAAAGCTGATGAAATATATACATTTTTAGTTGGAAAACCTGTTTACAGCGTACTTTCAAATAATTATCCCGGTTTTCAAAATATCGACTTTTCAAATCAATAAGTAAAAATAATTTTTCTTTTTTTTTGTAGGCCAAAATACAAATTTACAACTTTTTCATAACTTCTTAAACAAAGCTTTTAAATCGTTTTATCATGTTTTTTTACCATTTTTTTGTCATTTTAAACATTTATTTTTAATTAAAATTTGGCTATGCCACTTAAAAAATTATAACCAAATATGAATAAAAATAGAAAATTATATCTATAATTATTACCTTTTAATTAAAAGTATGATAAATATCGTATTTTTAAATTATTAATAATATCGGGTGAAATTTTGAAAAAAATAGGGGTTTTATCAGCCTTGATTTCATTGATGATTGCACTCAGCTTTTCAGGCTGTGTTGACAACACTGCCGAATCATCAGGTGAAGTTGCTAAAACTGTTGAAATTGTAGATATGGTTGGAAGAACTGTTGAAGTTCCTGCAGACATCCAAAGGATTGTATGTTCTGGACCAGGATGTCTTAGACTCGTAACTTATGTCCAAGCACAGGACAAAGTTGTCGGTGTTGAATCTATTGAACAGGATAATAGCACGGGAAGACCATACCAACTTGCAAATGTTAAATTTTTTAAAACATTACCTATGACTGGAGCAGGTGGTGGAAAAGAAATCGGTGTTGGACCTTACCCTGAGCAAGTTATAAGTGCAACTCCAGAAGTTATTTTTATTACGTATATGGACGCAGATAGGGCTAACGACCTTCAAAAACAATATGGAATTCCTGTTGTAGTCTTAAATTATGGTGATGTTAACTCATTCCATGATGAAAATTTCGTTGCATGTTTAAATTTACTTGGAACTCTCCTCCAAAAAGAAGACAGGGCTCAAGAAGTAATCGATTTCTTTAGAGATGCTGAAAACGACCTTTTAACAAGAACTGAAAATATTGCAGATAAAGATAAACCTTCAGTATACATTGGAGGACTCTGCAACAAAGGTGCTCACGGAATTGACAGTACATCAAGTAACTACGCTCCTTTCGCTGCATTAAATGCAGATAACGTTGCTAGTTCCTTGGGCGTAGAAAAATCGATATTTATAAGTAAAGAACAGCTTTTAGAATGGAATCCAGATATTATATTCATTGATACTGGAAGCTATGAACTCATAAAAGAAGACTACGATAAAAATTCAGAATACTATGAATCTCTTGGTGCATTTAAAAATGGAAACGTGTACACGCAGTTCCCATACAACTTCTACACTACAAACTACGGTACTGCATTAGCTGATGCTTACTATATTGGAAAAGTAGTATACCCTGAACAGTTTGCTGATATCAATATAGAAGAAAAGGCTGATGAAATATACGAATTCTTAGTTGGCGAGGCTGTTTACGATAAAATGGCTGAAAGCTACTGCGGATTTGAAAATATTGACTTTTCAAACCAATAATTTCTTTTTTCTGTTTTTATTCATTAAATAAATTTTATTATTTTTTAGTAATACTATATCTAAAAATATATGTAACAATAATACTACATTTTTTGAAAGATATTAATTCAGGTGGTATGTTGAATAAAAAAATAATATCCATAGTAATAGCACTCATGATGTCGCTTGTTGTTGCATTTTCAGGCTGTATTGGAAGCAACGATTCAGGCACGCAACAGGTAGCTGAAAATGTAGAAATCATAGATATGGTTGGAAGAACTGTTGAAGTTCCAGCGAACGTTGAAAAAATCGTTTGTTCTGGCCCAGGATGCCTTAGATTAATTTCATATATCAACGCAACTGAAAAATTAGTTGGAATTGAAAGTTTTGAAAATACAAACCTCGTTGGAAGACCTTACAGGCTTGCACACCCCGAATTTTCAGAACTTACTGTAATTGGAAACGGTGGACCGCAAGACATTAACGTTGGACCGGATCCTGAAAAGGTATTAAACGTAATGCCAGAAGTCATTTTTATAACATACATGGATGCAGACAACGCTGATGAACTACAAGAAAAAACGGGAATTCCGGTTGTAGTTTTAAGCTACGGCGCACTTGGAAACTTCAAAAATAACGCACTTTTTGATTCACTGACACTTTCCGGAAAAATCCTTGGAAAAGAAAAAAGAGCAGAAGAAGTAATATCGTTTATATCGGGTATTCAGGACGACCTTGATAAAAGAACTGCCGATATACCAGATACTAAAAAACCAACAGTTTATGTTGGAGCAATAGGCAATAAAGGAATTCACGGAATTGACAGCACTGAAGGAGCATACCCTCCATTTGAATCATTAAATACCGAAAATATTGCAAAAACTGCGTCAACTGAACATTTATTCATAAGTAAAGAGCAGTTAATTGACTGGAACCCTGAATTTATCTTTATTGATAAAGGTGGAATTTCAATAGTATCTGATGACTACGAAAAAAACCCCGACTATTATAACTCACTCGATGCATTTAAAAATGGAAATGTTTACGGTATTTTACCATTTAACTATTATACAACAAACATTGACACTGCAATGGCAGATTCATACTACATCGGGTCAGTTCTATACCCTGAGGCATTTTCAGATGTAAATCCCGAAGAAAAAGCTGACGAAATATATGAATATTTAGTTGGAAAAAGAGTTTACTCTGAAATGACTGAAATGTTTGGCGGATTTGAAAATTTAGACATTTCAAATCAATAATTTCTCTTTTTTTATTTTTTTATGATTATTACATCGCGGTTTTGTATTTTTAATATTATTTATTTTAAATTTTTATTAAGATATACTAAAAAATAGAAAATTATATGTAGTAATATCATTATCTTTAAAAATATTACAAAACTCAGGTGGTATTTTGTATAAAAAAATAGGCACGTTAATCATTGCTTCTTTGATGATTTTAACAGTTGCAATCTGTGGCTGTACTGAATCCACAGGTGGCAATACAGTAACTAATGAAGAAATAACTACAATTACAGTTGTTGATGCTGCTGGAAGAACCGTTGAAGTTCCACAAAATCCAGAAAAAATAATTGCACTAAGTTGTGCTTTAAGGGAAGTCGTTTACCTTCAATCACAAGATAAAGTTGTAGGTATCGAATTTAGAGAAGCTGCAAAAAGAACTGATGGAACTTTCCCTTCAGGTTTAGAACTACCATATCTTGCCGCATATCCCGAATTAATGAATTTAACTGTTGTTAACGCAGGTAATACTGTTAACGTTGAAGAAATTGCAAAACTTCAACCTGACGTGATATTTGTTGGAACTTCAGGTGCAGGTAGTGCAGAAGACATTCAAGAGAAAACAGGAATTCCTGTTGTCATTGTTTATGGTGCTACAGTTGGAACTGAAGCCCAGAACGAAAAGTACTATGAAACTTTACGGTTAATGGGTAAAGTTTTAGGAAAAGAAGAAAGAGCTGAAGAATTAATCTCAATAATCGAAGAATATGAAACTGATCTCGCCAATAGGGTAGCAAACATTCCCGATGAAGAAAGACCTACTGTTTACATTGCAGGAAGACCCTACATGGGAGTTCACGGCCTTGATGGAACTGACCCACACTGGCCTTCATTTGAACTATTGAATGTTAATAACGTAGCTTCAGAAGTATCCGATGTCAGTGAAGGAATTACAATAAACAAAGAACAGGTCATTGAATGGAATCCAGAATACATTTTCGTAAGTGAAGCTTCGATGAACCTAATAAAAGAAGATTTAAACGATCCTGCGTACCAAGGATTGAATGCAGTTCAAAATGGAAATATCTACGGAGTTATACCATACTGCTGGTATGGATTTAATAAAGGTACTGGAATTGCAAACGCTTATTTCGTTGGTAAAACCATATACCCAGAACAATTTTCAGATATCGATCCAGAAGCAAAAGCTGATGAGATATACGAAAAATTCCTTGGAAAACCAATTTATTCAACAATAGAAAGCCAGTTTGGTGGATACACTAAATTAGACCTTTCTTAATTTTCATTTTTCGTTTTACTATTCTTTAAATACTATTTAGTGTATTTTCAAAGATTTTTAATATTTTAACTTTTTTGAAGGATTTTTAAGAAATTTAAAAAATATCATGTATTATATCGTATTTTTTTATTTGTAATTTGTAATAGTTACATTTTTACAAATTAAGTAATTTATTTATATTACATGTTCATTTAATTCTAAAAATATAATAAAAAAATTATATGTAATACCAAATCGATACTGGTGAAAAAGTGTATAAAAATGGAATTTTGGCAATTATCGTGTCACTGATGATTGCAGTTAGTTTTTCAGGCTGTGTTGACAATACTGCCCAAAACTCAGACGAAACTGTAACTACTGTCGAAATTGTAGATATGGCTGGAAGAACTGTTGAAGTTCCAGAAACCATTGAAAAAATCGTTTGTAGTGGTCCCGGTGCCCTGAGACTTGTTACATATCTTCAGGCAGTCGACATGGTTGCAGGAGTTGAATCATGTGAACAGGCAGATATAACTAATACGGGCCAACAATACGCCATGGCTAAACCTTACACAATTGCAAATGTTGATTATTTTAAAACGTTACCTGCAATCGGTACACAGTTTGTTGATGGACTAAATTGTGAAAATATCGTTAACGTAAATCCAGATGTTATAATACTTTCAATGTCAACAGCAGCAGTTGCAGATGACATTCAGACAAAAACGGGAATTCCGGTTGTAGTTTTAAATTATGATGAATTCGAATCGTTTACCGATGCTGATCTTGTGGATCCGCTCATGTTCCTTGGTAAAGTGTTAAATAAAGAAAAAAGAGCACAAGAAGTAGTAGACTTCTTTGCAGATGCTGAAAATGATATAACAAATAGAATTAAAGATGTATCCGATAGCGAAAAACCTACCGTATATATGGGGGGGCTTAACGCTGCCAAAGGATCTCACGGTATAGAAAGTACATCAAGTGCATTTGCTCCATTTAACGTTTTAAAAGCTAAAAATGTTGCAAGCGCTCTTGAAGAAAAAAAACAATTGTTCATAAACAAAGAACAGCTTTTAGAATGGAATCCTGACATAATTTTTATAGACATTGCAGGATACCCATTAATAAAAGAAGACTATGAAAAAAACCCAGAATATTACAATTCATTTAATGCATTTGAAAACGGTGACATTTACTTAACTTACAGGTACAAGTCATACATGGTAGACTACGGCACTGTACTTGCAAATACTTACTACATTGGTACAGTACTATATCCCGAACAGTTTTCAGATATCGATCCAGAAGCAAAAGCTGATGAGATATACGAATTTTTAGTTGGAAAAGCGGTTTATGAGGATATGTCTAAAAATTTTAAAGGATTTACTAAAGCAGACTTTTCCTAATCTTTATTTATTATTTTTTTAAAAAATTTATTTTTAGATAATATCAAATACTTATTTATATGTTAAAGTAATACTTATCTGATAAGCGTATTACTAATCCTGGGGATATTGTGGAAAGTACCATTAAAAATTACAAAACTTATACTTTAAAAAAGCTAATATTTGGAGCCATATTAATTTTAGCACTGATAATAATTTCTATATATGCAATCTGTACTGGAGACTTCCAGTTATCAATTAATCAAATTATAAATTCGATTCTTGGTTCAGGAGATGCTTCTTCAAACCTTGTTATATGGAATATCCGACTTCCAAGGATTTTCGCTGCAATACTCTGTGGAATTGGGTTATCCGTTTCTGGAGCAGTGATGCAGTGCGTTTTGAGAAACCCGCTTGCATCCCCGTTTACCATGGGGATTTCTCATGGAGCAATGTTTGGAGCATGCGTTGCAATAATCGCGCTTGGAATAGGTGGTGCTGAAAGTACCGGGCACATTGCAATAAACAATCCATATTCAATATCAGTATTTGCATTCTTTGGATCACTGCTTGGTGTTTGTGCAGTACTGCTTCTTGCTAGGTTGAAGGGATTAAGCCCTGAAGCAATGATTCTTGCAGGTGTTGCAATATCTTCACTATTTACTGCTGCAACAACACTCATACAGTACTTTGCAGACGATATGCAGTTAGCTGCAATGGTTTACTGGTCTTTTGGAGACCTTGGAAGGCCGCTCTGGCCAGAAGTAAAAATTATGGCGCTTGTAACAGCAATTTCACTTATCTACTTTATATATAAAAGATGGGACTACAACGCTCTTGAAAGTGGTGAAGAAACCGCAAAATCTCTTGGTGTAAACACTGACAAAATAAGATTGTCAGGAATGCTTGTTGCATCTCTCGTAACATCTGTCTGTGTTGCATTCCTTGGAATCATCGGATTTGTTGGATTGATATGCCCCCACATAGTTAGAATAACTGTTGGCGGAGATTACAGGTATTTAATTCCATTGTGCAGTATTTTTGGTGCAGTATTAGTCCTTTTAGCAGATACAATTGCACGAACAATAATTTCCCCGATAATCCTTCCAGTAGGGATATTAACATCATTTTTGGGAGCTCCGATGTTTCTATACCTGTTAATGAAGATGTATAAATAAATAGTTCTGGTGAAAACATGATAGTTTCAGTAGATGGAGTTGAATTCAAATACAAAAGTACTGAAATACTAAAAGATGTTAAATTCGAAGTAAATAAAGGAGAAGTCGTTTCGATCCTTGGAATAAACGGGGCTGGAAAGTCAACCCTTATAAAATGTATAAACAAAATTTTGCCACCAAAAAAAGGAACCATAACTGTCGAAAATTTAGATGTAAATAAGATGGATAGACTCGATTTAGCAAAGAAAGTAGGCTACGTTCCACAGAGGTCTGATGGAAACTACATGACCGTATTTGATGCACTGCTTTTGGGAAGAAAACCCCACATAAAGTGGGAAATCTCAAAAAAAGATATTGACATTACAGAACGAATATTAAAATTACTCGACCTTGAAAAATATGCTCTTAGAAATACAAATGAATTAAGCGGTGGAGAGCTTCAAAAGGTAATAATTGGACGAGCCCTTGTTCAGGAACCAAAATTAATACTTCTTGATGAGCCAACAAACAATCTTGACTTGAAAAACCAGCTCGAAGTTATGAGGATACTAAAAGATGTATCAATTTCTCAAAACATCACCTCGATAATTGTGATGCACGATATAAACCTTGCACTTAGATATTCGGACAAATTCTTGATGCTAAAAGATGGAAAAATCTTTGCAGAAGGCGGAACGGAAATAATCAATTCAAAAAATATCATGGAAGTATACGGGGTAAACACTTACGTTCACGAACTAAACGGATATTTAACCATAGTTCCCGAAGAAAGTTATTAATTAAATATATTTTCTCATTACAATTCCATCTGAACAATATTCATCTTCAAAAAAATTTTTTATTCTGTATGCCTCTTTAAAACCAATTTTTTCATAGAGCTTGAGTGCAGGCCCCCAGTTTACTGAAACCGTTAAAATAATGCTCGAAATTTTGTATTTTTTTGAAATCATTTCAATTAATTGATTGAAAAGTAAACTTCCATATCCTTTTTTTCTGTGCTCTTTTAAAACCCCAATTGACGAGATGTAAAGTTCAGACCCGTTAATATTATGCACATTTTTAATATCGTGATCTAAATCAAACATTTTTTCATCAATGTCTTTAAAATATTCCCAGATTTCAGACGAAATATATCCAGAAACTTTTGACTCAACTTCTAACACTAAAAAACCATCCTGAAATGTGGATATCCTGTTTAAAAAAACGTCTCTACTTTCAGAAATGCCTTCAATAAATGAATCATATTCTATGTTCATTATGTCATCGATGTCATTTTTTGTAGCGTTTCTGATAACTATTTTTTCCAAAAAAACACCCCAAATCAGATTATTTTCAAAACAAAACGCAGTTTTTATATAGTACTGTAATCAAGTATCTACTATATATAGAAGAGATAAACCCCTTGAATACAATTGGTGAGATTTTTGGAAAGTATCCAAAACACTATAAAATCATTTATCAATAACAGCAGCAAAATTGCCATACTTGGTATTGGAAACTATTTAAAAAGCGATGATGGATTTGGCGTTTATGTCATTGAATCCATAGTTAAAAATTACTCTAAAACACACGAAAATTTATCGCTTGAAAAAGAAGTAAATTCGATAGATAACAGGTTAACCATAATAAATTGTGGTGTAGTTCCGGAAAATTTCACAGACGTGATTAAAAAAGAAAATCCTGATAAAATTATAATGGTTGATGCCGCACTGATGCATCAGCACCCAGGAACTTTGAGAATTGTAGAAAGCGATGAAATCTCGGAAACCGGATTTTCGACTCACGCACTTCCGCTATCAATAATAATTAAATATCTCAAAACTTATATTGATACCGAAATATTAATTGTAGGAATAGAGCCAACAAATCTCGAATTTGGAGAACCCATATCAGGACTGTTAAAAGAAAAAGCAGATGAATTTTCAAAAATATTAATTGAAGAGATTGACTCTTTTTTATTATAAAACAAGGTGAATTATGTTTTCAGTACAATTTAAAACGACTGATGAATTACCAGAACCCTCCCCTAATCTGATAAATCAGGTTATCGGACAGGATGAAGCGGTCAAAATAGTATTGAGTGCTGTAAAAAATAAAAGACATGCATTACTACTTGGAGACCCAGGTGTTGGTAAATCCATGATGGTAAAAGCTTTCGGTCAGCTTTTGGAACATTCAAGTGATTTTAAACCGTACTCCTTAATTGCAAGACCGAACATGAAAAACTCGGAAAAACCGATAGTCGATTTAATCGAAGGACGAATGATAGAAGAAACAATTCAGATGGAAAATCCTAAATTAATGAGACAGCCTCCAAGCATATTTACACTTTTACTTGGAATCATCGTCTCATCACTTGTGTTAAGCTACATATTAAATGGATTATCCGATCCCTCATCTAAATTTGCAGTAATTGCTGCAATATCTGTAATTGGTTCCCTTTTAGTATTTTTAATACTATTTCTAAATATATTTGGAGCTACAAAAGCTTCCATGCCAAATACAGTTAGCCCTGCGGATATAAAACCAGTTGTGCTTTATGAATGCAAAAAAAGACCGCTTGTTAGAGCAAGTGCATACAACACGACAAAATTACTTGGAGATATTAAACACTGTCCATTGGGCGGAAAACCCCCAATTGGAACACCCCCTCACAAACGAGTAATTCTTGGTGCAATACACGAAGCACACAAAGGTATCCTCTATGTTGATGAAATTAAAACCATGCCTGTTGAAGTTCAGGACTATATTTTAACTGCACTTCAAGATAAACAGCTTGCGATCAGCGGTAGAAATCCAAATTCCAGCGGGGCTTCAGTTGAGACCAACCCGATACCATGCGACCTTACACTGATAATGTCTGGAAACATGGACGATGCAAGCAACTTGAGAGCACCACTGCTTGACAGGATCGACTACAAAGTCGTTTTAAAAAATAAAATGGAAAATAACCAAGAAAACAGGGATAAATTACTCCAGTTTATTGTTCAAGAACTCAAAAACAATAATTTAAGACCTATGACTTATGAAGCATGCTGTGAAATCGTCAGAATGGCACAGCTTCTCTCAGGGTCTAAAAATAAACTTACATTAAGATTAAGGCAGCTTTCAAACATTATAAAAATGGCAAACGACATTGCAACAGGTAAAGACCTTTCAGAAAGCATTGAAGAAATGTCTGAAGAAGTAAAACCAGAAACTCCAAAACCTGTTTCAAAACCTGAAGAAAAGAAAAATACTCAAAAAATCAGGGCTGTTGTTGGAAAGTTAAAACCTAAAAAAACTGAAGAAGTTAAAAAAGAAGTAAAAATTGTTTCAAAAGCTCCTGTTCTTGAAAAAGACGACAGGGTAATTGAACTTGACCATATCAATGAAATTGTAAACACTGGAATATACAGCATGTCAAAACAGGTTGCAATCGATTATTTGAAAAATTTCAAGAGATACAAAAATATCGTTTCAAATGACGAGCCCAAAATTGGAGTAATTCACGGACTCGCAGTTTTAGGTGCAGATGGACTTGGAGATGTTACAAAAATCATTACAAAGATTGTAAAATCAAAACATCCAAGAACAAACCTGTTAAACATTAGTGGAGACCTTGCAAAACACAGCATTACCTTAGCATCGGCACTCTCTAAAAAACTTGTTTCAGATGGAACTTTGAGTATTGCAAAAGCTAAAGGAGGCCTTTCAAAAGAAGACCTTGATTTAGCTGAACATGAAATATATATCCAGTTCAGCCAGTCATATTCAAAAATTGATGGAGATTCTGCAACTGCGGCTGCATGTCTTAGCATAATCTCGGCATTACTAAATATTCCATTAAAACAGGACTTCTGCATCACTGGAAGCCTTGATTTAAACGGAGAAATTCTTGCAATCGGCGGTGTTAACGAAAAAATAAATGCTGCTAAGGAATACGGATTTAAAAGAGTAATCATTCCACAGTCAAACTTTGACGATGTTATAGACCCTGAAGGAATCGAAGTAATTGCAGTTACCCGGCTTGAGGAAATAATTCCTTTGGCATTTGAATTAAATAATGAATAATATAACTTAAAATTATAATTTTCTTTTTTTGGTGATTTTATGGATTTAACTGAATTTATAAAAATATGCCGTTTATTGTACGATCGAAAATACGTTGTAGGTTCTGGCGGAAATGTAAGTGTTAGAGATGGAAATTTAATATATATTACACCTACAGGCTCGATTTTAGGATTTTTAACAAAAGAAGACATCTGTATTGTGGATATGAATGGGAATATCATAAAAGGAAAGCCTACTTCAGAATTGAACATGCATTTAAAAATATACCAAAATAAAAGTTACGTAAATGCAGTAGTTCACACGCACTCCATGTACTGCACTGCATTTTCCGCACTTGATAAAAAATTAAAATTATTCACTCCAGAAGCTGAAATTGTTGTTAAAAAAATAGCATACGTTGAGTATTATCCATGCGGAAGTTTAGAACTTGCAGAAAATGTTTCAGTTTGCACTGAAGACTCAATTATCTTAAAAAACCACGGAATTGTTACACTTGGAAAAGATATAACTGAAGCTTACGTTAAAACTGAAGTCTTAGAAGAAGTTGCACAGTTAAATTACATAATGAATAATTTAAGATAAATCTCTAAAAATTTTAAAATTTTCAAAAAAGTTTAAATTTAAAATTTATTTAAATTCTTTTTTTAATTAATTTTTGATTGTCTCAAGTTCACTTACAATTCCCCATATCTGGGTTCTTGTGTGAATTGGCATATTTGGATCTTCGCTAATATCGTCTAAGTATTGAATTGCAGTTGCACTTCTTACAATTAATTCCTGTTCTTCGTTGTGAAGTGCATCGTTTGCATTTTCTGCCGCTGCACGGATATTTCTTGGGACAGTTGTATCTTCTACGATTTCTTCGAGCATTGCTGAAATATTTTTAAGTTTATCTGCTGGAGATAATTTTTTGGCGCTAAACATGGTTTCACCTCATTGGCCGTGTTTTAAATAAAAAAGAACTGTAAATTCAACTATTGCATAGTATGATTAAATGATATCATATTTAAAGATTAAGGTTATTCGTTTTAAAATTGAAATAAAAAGAGTTTTTATCAAAAAAATCCAGTTATTTCTTAAGTATTTCTACCTTTTTGGAAGTTCCAACAAGTACTTTATCACACCTGCTAAATATTCCGTTCTCTAAAACTCCAGGGATATTATTTAACATAATTTCGGTTTCTTCTGCATCGTCGATACTGATGAATACATCAATAATCATGTTTCCGCTGTCGGTAATCACGGGTCCCATTTTTCCAGAGCCTGTCCTGATTGCAGGTGCAGTATTCATCTTTAAAAGTTTGTTTAAAACTGTAGAATAAGCAAATGGAATTACTTCGAGTGGAACTGGAGTTTTATCCCCTAATGAATCAACCAATTTTCCTTCGTCTGCTAAAACGATAAACTCTTTTGCGTGATAGTCCACAATTTTTTCCATGGTGTGGCATCCACCGCCACCTTTTATGAGTGAAAGGGTGTTTTTACAGACTTCATCTGCACCATCTACTGCAAGGTCGATTTCACCGCACTGGTCAAGTGAAATTAACGGAATTCCAGCAGTACTTGCAACCATTCTTGAATCAAAAGATGTAGGTACCCCGTAAATATATAATTCTTCTTCAACTACTCGTTTTCCAAGTTCCTGAATGAAAAGATTTGCAGTTGAGCCCGAACCAAGTCCGACAACCATTTCATCTTTTACAAGTTTTGCAGCCTGTTTTGCAATTTTTAACTTTAAAGAATCGGAATCTGTGGGCACTTCATCGTTAGTTTTTTTAGTCCTCGCCATAAAAATCACCAAAAATACTTAAAAATGTAAATTTAAAAAAAGATATGATTTTGTTAAAAAAACAAAATTAAAGTTTTTCTACAATTTTTATTGTAAATTGGAGTGTTTCTCCAGCTAATTCGTGGTTGAAGTCAAGAGCGACATCTTCATCAGTAACTTCTAAAATTACCGCAGGTTCTTCACCAGCAACGATTACCATTCCTTCTTCAGGTTCAAAGTCTGCTTCGTCGAATGCTTCGATTGGAACTCTTTCGATTAATGATTCGTCTCTAAATCCGTATCCTTTTTCAGGAGGGATTGTAACGGTTACTTCTTCGCCAACTTTGAGGCCTAAAACTGCTTCTTCAAAGCCTTGGATTAACTGTCCTTCCCCAACAGTAAATTCTAAAGGCATGTATGGCCTTCCTTCTTCGAAAATTCCTTCTTCTTTTGCTACTGCTTCTAAAGAGGTATCGAAAACTTCTCCTTCTTCGAATCTGCCGGTGTAATTCACCCTAATTGTATCTCCTTTGGTAATCAAAAAAATCAACTCCTACTTCATGTGTGACTATCAATCAAATAATCAATATAATATATATATCTTATTATCAGCCGGGTTTATACACTAACTTTGTAAATTGGTCTTTTTAAGGGCATTTTTTTAAATCAAATCAAAAGTTATAAAAATTAAAAAATATCTAAAAAAATTAGAATATAAAAAAGGTGGAACAGTGCTTAGTGTAAATTTAGCTTCATTACCAATTGTTGAAGAAATGATCAGCAGAAAAGAAGACTTAAACATTGAAGTAATTAAATTAGAAAACGGAGCTACAGTACTTGACTGTGGTGTAAACGTAATGGGTAGCTTTGAAGCAGGTAAATTATTTACTAAAATCTGTCTTGGTGGACTTGCACACGTTGGAATAAGCATTTCTGGTTCCCTTGATAACAAACTCGTTTTACCATGCGTAAAAATTAAAACTTCACATCCTGCAATTGCAACACTCGGTGCACAAAAAGCTGGATGGAGCGTAAGTGTTGGTAAATACTTCGCAATGGGTTCAGGACCTGCAAGAGCATTAGCAATGATGCCAAAAGCAACTTACGAAGAAATTGACTACAGAGACGAAGCAGATGTTGCAATTTTATGTTTAGAATCTTCAAAACTTCCTGATGAAAATGTTGCTGACCACGTTGCTGAAAAATGTGGCGTAGATGTTTCAAAAGTTTATTTACTCGTTGCTCCAACAGCTTCAATGGTAGGGGCAGTTCAAATCAGCGGTAGAGTTGTAGAAAACGGAACCTATAAAATGTTAGAAGCTCTTCACTTCGATGTAAAAAAAGTTAAATTTGCAGCAGGTATTGCTCCAGTTGCTCCAGTTATCGGGGACGACTTAAAAATGATGGGCGCTACAAACGACATGGTTTTATACGGCGGTAGAACCTTCTACTACGTTAAAAGTGACGAAGGAGACGACATCGAAAAATTATGCAAATCATTACCATCCTGTTCCGCTGAAACCTACGGAAAACCATTCTTAGAAGTATTCAAAGAAGCAAACTACGATTTCTACAAAATTGACAAAGGAATGTTTGCTCCAGCAATCGTTACAATCAATGATCTCAGAACCGGTAAATTAATGTCATACGGTGAAACAAACGTTGATGTAATCAAAAAATCATTAAAATTCAGCCAATTATAAATTAACATAAAATATAACTATAAATATTAAATTTTAATATCTATTTTTTAAAATATTATTTCGTGTTTTGTTAGAATTTACAAAATTAAAATTACCGCTTTTTAAGGTGTTTTTATGGATTTATCAAATTTAAATGAAAAAGATATGGCCTTGGGCTGTAAATACTGTATAAAAGGAGAAAAATTAGTTTTATATATCACCGGACTCTGCGAAGAATCCTGTTACTACTGCCCGCTTTCAGAAAAAAGGAAAAAAAAGGATGTAATTTTTGCAAATGAAAAGCAGATCAATTCAATTGAAGAAGCTATTGAAGAAGCACATCTTTGTGGAAGTAAGGGGGTAGGAATAACTGGTGGAAACCCGCTTTTAAAAATTGAACGAACAGTTGAATATTTAAAAGCTTTGAAAACAGAATTTGGGAGTGATTTCCACGCACATCTTTACACGACACCAAAATTCGTTAATGAAGAAAATTTAAAATTATTAAAAGAAGCAGGACTTGATGAAATCAGATTGCATTCAACAAAATTATTCAATGATTCTGAAAATTTTGATAAATTAGACTTTATAAACAAATTAAAACTCTGTAAAGAATATATTAAAGATGTTGGCGTTGAAATTCCGGGAATTCCAACCTTTGAAAAAGAAATTTTAGATTTAGCTTTTGAAATCGATAAAATCGGTGTAAAATTCTTAAATATTAATGAACTCGAATATTCTGAAACTAACTACCAATCTTTAATCGATAGAGGCTTTTCTGAAAAAGACGACACAACTTCTCGAATTTCTGGAAGCTTTGAAACTGCAAAATATGTAATTGATAATTTTAAAGGAAAATTGATAATTCATTTCTGCCCTTCTTCATTGAAAGATAGTGTTCAGATGAAAAACCGTCTTATAAACCGTGCAATGAACGTTGCAAAACCTTACGAAGAAATTACCGAAGAAGGCCTCTTGTTAAAAGGAACTATTAATTTTAAAGAATTAAAAGATGTTTCAGAAGTAATTGAAATCTTAAAAGAAAATGAAATGGAGTTTGAGCTTTTAGAAGATAAATTATTCTTAAATCCAGAAGTTTTAGAAGATTTAGTGGAACAATTAAAAGAAAATAACTTTAATTTTAAATTCAGTGCGTATATTTCAGAATATTACCCTACATCCGATAAATTAGAAGTTGAAAGAATCCCACTCGTTACAAAAAAGCCTAATTTAAAATTAAAAAGAAAATAAATACTATTTTAGAAATAATAACTATTTAAACATTTTTTACATTAAAAAACCAGATTTTATTCTTTTTTAAGTGATTTTTTCAAAAAAACTTTGTTTTTTAAAATAAATTTTAAAAGCTTAAAATCCATTAAATCCCAATTATATCGTATTAAATTTATATTATATGACATATAAGTGGGAATACAACATTTAATCTTTTTTTACCGGTTTAATAATTAAAATGAAATTTTTTATCATTTGAATTTATCTTTAAATCTAAATTTTAAGTTTAATCTTTTAATTATCATTTATTATACCTTTATTTTAAAAATGGTAATTTCGAAAGGTTTAAAAAGTTTATTTAACATAGATTTGATTGGGGAAAGTGGAGAGGGGCGTGTAAAATGCCATAAACATTTCATCGTAAAGGGCATAATATTGTAGAAAAAATTTGAAACATTGTTTTGGGGAAAATACTAAGGTATTTTGACTGGAAATTTGTGACTGATTGTGGATATTAAGAAATTTTGAAAACAAGTTAAAATTCGGGGGAATTTTTAGTTTTCAATGGCACTTTAAAATTTGTTTAGGTGACACTCCATATATTAGTCATTTAAATGTAGTGATATGAAACCAGGGGTGGTTTTGTGAATAAAAAATCCTATAGGGCACTGTTATTGACATTAATGATGGTGCTTGCAAATATGGGGGGTTTACCGGTGGTATTTGCAGAAAGTTTTGATGTGCAAATTCAAAGTCCCGATGAATCTTCCGAAGAATACTGCGGAACATATTTGATTTCCGGGTATATTGGACCAGGATTATCCAGTGCGAATAATCTTGAACTGTATTATAAAACAGGTTCGGCCACGTTTGATGGCTCAGACCTTAGTGGTTGGACGTATATAACCACGATTTCGAACATTAAAGATGGAAAATATAAAGATTGGGCATATGACTGGGCTGTGCCAGCAAGCAACAACTACACGATACTTGCCTATGGTTATGTTGGTGATCACCCTTCATCTTCCGTAGACTGGGACCTTGTAGAAGTTGAAATGGTAGAAAGTTGCGAACCCGAACCATGTACTGGAGAAGTTAGTATATCTTCACCGGAAGATGGGGCAGAGTTACCCTGCTACGAGGTTTTAGATGATATCATAAATATTAATGGTGACTACTCAACTACCTGTTGCGACGGTTGCCCATGTACGGATGACTGTGACTGCGAAGTTCTCCTTGAAATAACAGGGGATAATTTCTATGAACTTCTACTTGACGATTCATTGGAATTAAATGACGGTTCTTGGAGTGTGAACTGGAACACCAGTGGAGTTACCTGCGGAACCTATGATATGACGTCAAAATTATACTGTGACGGAAGATTACTTGATACTGACACAATATCCATTGAAATTTATGGAAGAGACAGTATCATAGAAATCGACTACCCTGACGGAGGTACCTTCGATTGCGATGAATATATTTTAATCAATGGTACACTTTGCGACTGCTGTAACTATGCAGATTACATTGAAGTTTACGTTGATAGTGATTTAATAGCCAACATTACTTCAGGATTTGACGATGGAGTTTGGGAAACTAATTGGACCACACCTTCGTCATCAGGATCACACACGATATATGCAAAATTATTTGGTGAGGGTGAAGAATTAGATTACGACTCCACCAGCATTGAAGTATATTGTGAATGTCCGCCATGCGGTGATGTTGAAATAGACATGACTTATCCATACACCTGCGGACCATGCCTCTGTGGACCTATAACATTTACAGGTACATTAACTGGAGACATTGCATGTGTTGATGAAGTAGACATCTATTACATGTTAGAGGATGAATGCGATAACTTTAGCGTAGATGGAATCGCAGACTATGTAACTTCAAAAGAATTAGATCCTCAACTCATGACGGACCTGAGTGCACTATATCTTGAAAACACCTGCCCTCATGGATTAATTTATGCCATAAGTACAGATAACATTGATGCTTGTGGAAATTGGGAAGTTACTTGGAACGGATCTTGTGATTTAATGGTTCCGGGACTTTACAAGTTTGTTGCAGTGGCTGACATTCCAGTTGAAATTCCAAGAGACCTCGACTGCATTGTGGAATGTCCTTACCCATACGACAAAGAATATGCATGCATGAACAACTACAGAACTATCTCAATCGACGACATTTGTGAACTCATTTGTGACGATACTTCGATAGGGGGAACAATTGAAGTTCCATACTGTTGTAATGCAGTTGAATGCGTAACATTATATTACTATGATGATTACCAGTGGAATTATCTTGGAACTACAGATATTAACTGGGCAGACTGTGGTTGTACTTGTGGTTGTGGATGCGATCCATGCGTAAGTGCTTGCTGTGACGTAAAAGATGGAACATGGACATTCTGTTTAGATCCATGCGACCTTCCAAACGGCTGTGTTAATATAACAGCAGAAGCCGTTGGAGCATGCGGACCATTCAACGATACTACAACAGTACTGATCGGAAACGGTGCAGAAGTTGAAATTTGTGAACCAGATTACTGCGACTTACTATGCGGAATGGAAACCATATCTGGTGAAATCTCAATGATGTGTGAACCTGAATGCGGATGTGACGTTCCAGTAAATGTATACATTTCAGCTGATGGAATTAACTGGACAGAATTAAGTGGAGTCATAATAACAGGCACCTGGACCGAAAGTGAATACTACTCATGTATTGATGCTTGCGTAGATACAACCTACAAATCATGGGAAGTATGTTTGCCTACTTGCCAGTATGAAGATGGATGCTACTACATAAAAGCAGCTGTCACGGATTCATGCGGATGTGACTCTTACGACGAAGTTTGTGTAAAAATAAACAATACTGTCGATATCGAAATATTCTCACCTGAAGAAGGAGAATCATGGTACTGTAGTACCGGCGGATTCTATGCAACCGTATCTACACAGTGTTCCGATTTCGATGAAGGTTCTATCGAAGTATATCTCAACGGCGTAAAACTTGATGTATGCCCATGCGGACCAACAATTGAATATATTGATTGCGACTGCTGTGAAACACCAAGAACTCTTGAACTTAACGGTTGCTGCTGTGAATGCCAGAAAGTATACGTCTGGGATCTTGAAGAATGCTTTGAACCTTGCGAACTTGAAGATGGTGAATACACCATTATGGTAAATGCATCCGGCCCATGTGGACCGGTAGCTGAATGTGTTACATTTACCGTGGATAACAGTGCAGAACTAAATATCTTAAACTGTGGATGTGAAGAAGTCTGCGGAATAGTAAACATCACCGGTACTGCATCAGGCTGTATTCAGGACGGTATTGATATATACTACGGATGCGGTGACGAGTGGATATATATCGATACCGTATATCCAGTAGAAGGAGAAATCCCACAGGACTGCAGCTGCGGTTGTGGCGGATGCATTCCTATAGTCGTGAATAATTCAGGACTTTACGTATGGAGTGTCTTGTGGAATACCTGCGACTTGCCTAACGGACCATACACAATACTTGCAAATGCAACAGACATTTGTGAAAATAACGTTAAAAAAGAAGTATGTCTCTATGTAGACAATTCGCTGCCAGTACTTGAGATTACGGGGCCAGGATGCGATGAATCAGTCTGCGGACTTGTAACAATTACTGGTATTGGTGGAAACTGTAACTGTGCGAACGGTTTAGAATTCTACTATGCTTCAAAAGATACATATCCTGATTTAAATGACGTTCCAAATGAAGAATGGACTCAATTTGCATACATCCACTTAGACCCATACGATGCATCAAATGCATGGTGTGAACTTTGTGACTGCGAATATGACACGCACCTCTGGTATGCAAATTTAACCACTTGCAGTTTAGATGATGGATACTACTGGATTAGAGCAGAAGCAATTGGAGATTGTGGCTCACTTGTAAACGAAACTGACTGCATATGGGTAAACAAAACAATTGACCTTGAAATGATTGTTCCTGGACCTGGAGTTAGTGACTTTAGCGGTCAGGAAATCATAAGGGGTAATTCAGAAAATTCAAACTGTATTGATAGAATAGTTTTAGAGTACCACCTATGTGATTCAGATTACGATGAATGGTGGTCTGAACTTGGTGAAGCTACAATTGATGAAAATGGAGATTGGGAATACATCTGGAATACCTGTGAAATACAGAACGGATGCTACTGTGTAAGGGCAGTGGCATACGGAGTTTGTGGAAATAACGCTACTACCGACCCTGCAATGGTGGATGTATTAAATGAAGATGCAGTAATCTCTATTGAAAGCCCTGAAAGCGATACTGAAACAGGACTCTATGGAATAATACCAATTGCAGGTACCCTTGAAGGATGGAAATGCGTTGATGAAATAAATGTTAATGCAAGATTTGTTGGTGACCTTGGAACTACCGACGATGATGGTGAATGGAATTTCGTTGGAGCAATAGAACCTACAGGATACGACTGGAGTATTGGATGGAACAGCTACAACGAAACCAATGGAATATGGGAAATAAAAGCAGATGCAACAGGATTTGAAAGTAGCTACACTGATGACAGTATATACGTTTTATTAAATAACAGCGGCGATGGAATCGGTGCTGAACCTGTATATGCATACTATGCTGAAGGTAGCGAATATATAATTGTAAAATTCAGCGAACCTGTTGAAATAATCGATGAAAATGCTGTCGATGAAACATTTGAATTACTAAACGGTGACTTTGGAACCGGAGCTATAATGTCAGTAATCGATGGAAACAAAGTAAAAATAATACTTGGAAACGATGCAAATATTGACTACATCGGATTATATGGATACGATGAAGGTGCATCAGCAATTGCGCCAAAAGCAGGACAAACTAACCTGTACAGTAATAGCGACAATGCTCCCGTATCAGGGGACTTCGAAGACATTGCAGCTGGAATGGTTGTAGTAACTGACGGAACAGTATTCTCAGTACCTACATTCGTGAACACTGAAATGATGCTTGAAAAAGCGGGAATCGAAGACGGTGCATTCGTACAGTACCTTACTGGAGAATGGGAAGACCTTGCAGATTGCGGATGTGAATTCAGACCATTAATTGGTTACTTATACGAAAACCCTGAAGATGGCGTTTACGAAATGCCAGTATATACTACAAGACAGGGTCAGTTAAGTGAAGTAAGAGTGGAAGTTGCTAATGACTACAACTTATTGGCACTCAACAACAACTTGAAAGAAAACATGTTTGAAAACGCCGATGCTGGTGACTGGCTATGGAGTTTAACTAAATCAAGCACTTCATTCATGTACGTTGGATCAGTATTTGATTCAGAAGGCGATTTAGTTGGAACATACGAAATGTCCAGTGCAAGATTTAAAACAGACGGAACTTACGCAGAAGTAAGTCCATACACAGCATACTGGATACCATATGCTGGAACAGACGGGGATACATTCTACGGTCTTACGATGACCTAAAAATTATCCTCTAATTTTTTAAGGAGGGGGTAATATAATGTCAAAATTAAAAACATTATTTGTTCTATTAATATTATTACCTGTAACCTATGCAATACCTGATGACCCAGACATATTCTACGGAGATGTCTATTTAAACGGAAATTTATTAAATTCTGGAACTTTGAGTGTTTATGTTAATGGAGACTTAACCGATGAAATTACCGTTATTAGCGGGTCTTTCGGGGGGCCAGATATTTTGGATGAAAAATTAATTGCAAGTGGGTACGATGGTGATGATGTCACATTTTCATTAGATGTTTCAGGATACACGATAAATTCAGATTATACAGTCTATCGAGAAGACCTTGACTGTGGAGAGTGTATTGATTATCTCTGCTGTCAAGAATACGTAAAATTAGAATTTAGCGGTTCTGTAACACCAAGTTCCGGAGGGGGCACCACTGGTGGAACTGCGGGTGGTGGTTCTTACTCTGGAGGCGGTGGAGGCATAACTACAACATCTGCTTTGACCTCGACCAATGAAACTGGAACTTCAGGTTCAAGTGGTACTTCAGAGGGTGACTCTGGAACTGGTGATGGTTCAGGAATATTATTATTTGAAAACGAAACTGGAGAACCTCAATCAAATCCTCAGGAAGAAACTAATGATAATAATGAAACTGGTGTTGTTCTGCAGCAGGAAAGTCCATTTGGTGGAATAAACCTGTACCTCGCGATGGCTGCAATATTACTGATATTAATTGCGTTGGCTGCAGCATGGTACCAGTCAAGAGAAAAACCAGAAATTTTGCCTCAGCAATAATTTCTTTAATATCTACTTTTTTTGGATAAGTTTTTTAAAATAGTAATTTAAAGATGAGTGTAGGCACGTTTTGAAATTTTATGTTATTTTCGGGATACTCATGGATATTTCAGATTACGAAAAATACAAAGAAATCTACAAAAAATTAATGAAATCAGAATTTAGAGCTAAATTTCAATTAAATCCTCAAGATAAAGAATATGTTAAAAACAAAGGAATAGATGCTGTTGAAAAACATGCATTTGACTTTATAAATTCAAGAATCAGGCCAGAATTTATAAAAAACGATGGAAAACAGACCCCCGTGAAAGGACACCCTGTATTTATCGCACAGCATGCAACTGCAACTTGCTGTAGAAACTGTATTGAAAAATGGCATAAATTTTCGAAAAACAGGGAATTAGATGATACCGAAGTTGAATATCTTGTTGGACTTATCATGTTCTGGATAAACATTCAGATGATGGATTAACAGGTTTTACGAACGATTTCGATACATTTAAAAAGTAATGAACGTTATAAGATAATAATCTATGACTATGGTGACAACATGAAAAAAATTGTTTTGGTTCTGTCGCTCGTTTTATTAAGCAGTTTTTGCCTCTGCACTGAAAAAACAGACAGCGGAAGTGAAGACCTAAGCGACTATGATAATAATCTGAAAGTACATGTTGGTGAAAATGGAATAATAAATATCCCATTAAAATCAACAATTAATGAATCCTATTCTACAACATTTACGAACACGATAGATTCAGAAATAGCTACGGATTACAAAAGCGGAACGTATAAAATCATATATTTTGATTATGATAAAACAAATATGACTGTAGGGGAAGCCAACGTTGTTTTGCATATTGCTTCGGTAATCGGAACATTTAACACGATTTATCCATACGTGGTAGTAGATGACACAGTCTACAATTCAACAGCAGACATTGAAAAAGTAAAAAATAGCAATATAACACTTACAATAAATATTTCTAAAGGATTAACTCCTGCAAATATTGAAAAATACAATAATACTTATGTAATTGAAGGAAATTCATTGGAAGAACTCGAAAAAGCAGAAACAAGATTTGTAATTGCAATGTTCTCATAATTTAGTTCTCATTATTTTTTATTCTACCATTTTTTCTTAATCGAAATTAAATCTTCGTTTTTTATCGAATTATATAAAAAATTTTGCTTTGAATGTTTTACTTTTAAATAGTTAAACTTTTTTATATTCTAATAACAATAACCTCGGTCATTTAGTTTTTTAATATGGTGAACTTAAATGAAACTACTAAAAAACCTTACTTTACCAATAATTGGAATTTTAGCGTGGGAAGCCCTTGCAATTTACTTAAATAACCCCGTAATCCTTCCAAAAGTTGAAAGTGTTATTTCAATTCTTTTAAATCCGGGTGTAGGGATACTTGGAACAGGAAATTTAATTGAAAACACCATTGTAAGTATTAAACGGGTTTTAATCGGGTTTTTTATTGCAGGCATTTTTGCAATCCCTCTTGGAATTCTCATGGGATATTATTCACTCATAAACGACTTATTTGATATGACAGCAGAACTTTTAAGACCAATCCCGCCGCTTGCATGGGTTCCACTTGCCCTCGCATGGTTTGGAATAGGGGAATCTTCAATGCATTTTATTATTTTTATAGGTGCATTTTTCCCGATTTTAATAAATACGATTTCAGGAGTTAAAAGCGTACCTGTAATCATGGTTGAAGCTGCAAAAACACTTGGCGGCACTACAAAAGATATTTTAAAAAGCGTCGTGGTTCCCGCATCGTCTCCAGATATTTTAACAGGCCTTAGAGTTGGAGCAGGAATTGCATGGATGTGCGTTGTTGCAGCTGAAATGCTTCCAGGAAGTGATGCAGGTCTTGGCTATTTAATAATGTATGCATATTCCCTAAGCAAAATGAACATTGTTGTCGCTTCGATGATTATAATCGGAATAATCGGGATAGTTCTTGATAAGGGGCTTAGATACATCGAAACTAAATATTTCTGCTGGAAAAAAACGATGAAATAAAACATAATTTATAATTAATAATTTAAAACCGGAAAAGATACCATGTCAGTTCTTGAACTTAAAAATCTTACCAAAAAATTTGGAAATGGTAAAAAAGACCTTGTCGCAGTTGATAATGTAGATTTATCTGTAAATCATAACGAATTCGTATCAATCGTTGGCCCGAGTGGTTGTGGAAAGTCTACAATTTTAAGAATGATTGCAGGACTTGAAAATCCAACATCCGGGGGAATTTATCTCGATAAAAAGGAAGTTTTAGGGCCTGATGCAGATAGGGGAATGGTATTTCAACAGTACACCCTGTTACCGTGGAAAACAGTTCTTCAAAACGTTACTTTCGGACTTGAGATTAAAAAAGTTCCAAAAGAAGAAAGAATTGAAACTGCTAAAAAATTTATAAAAATGGTCGGACTTGAAGAATTTTGCGATTCTTACCCGTATGAATTAAGCGGCGGAATGCAGCAGAGGGTTGCAATTGCAAGAACCCTTGCAAATGATCCAAAAATTGTACTGATGGACGAACCATTTGGAGCACTCGATACACAGACAAGAGCAGTTTTACAGGACCATCTGTTAAAAATATGGGAAACTGAAAAAAAGACTGTTGTTTTTGTAACGCACAGTGTTGATGAAGCAGTTTACCTATCAGACCGCGTTGTTATCATGACTGCACGACCTGGAAAGGTAAAAAGCATAATTGATATAGATTTAGATAGACCGAGAAAAAGAACCAGCATAGAGTTCACAAAATATAAAAAAATAATAATTGACGAGTTAAAATCTGAAGTTTTAAAAACATACATTTAACTATTTACAATTTTTTACATCATGTAAATTTATATATTTTAAAAACATATTCTTTTTTAATGAACTATTATTCAAATAATATGAAATTTAATTCATCAAAGTGATACTATGCTGAGGGGAAAGGATGCAACCCTTGCTGCAATAATAAACATAATCCTTGACGAAGAGCCAGAAACTCAGGACGATATTGCAGACAGGTTAAATGTAAGCAGAAGGTATGTAGCAAAACTGCTAAAACCGCTTGTAGACGGTGGGGCAATAATGCACCCTTATGTTGTAAATCTTGAAAAATTAAAAGAATTCGATGAATACATCGAAACTGACCGTTATTTTAAAGAGATTTACGAGACATTTGATAGAATGGGAAATAATGTTATTCAAAATATCGATAAAGTGTTTGATTCGTTAAAAACACATGATTTAGACATTGCTAAAGGCATTATTCTCGAAGATTATGCATTAAACAGGATGGAAGACGAAGTAAATCTCGTAATCAGAATGAAAGCTTCAAAATATATGGATATGAACTGTTTAATGCAGGTATCAAATATTGCCGCAAATATTGAACGATGTGGGGACTACCTTTCAAACATTGCAGAAGAAGTTGTAAATGGACTTTTTGTAGACCCTTCAATAAAAAAAGAAGTTTTTGAGATACAGGAAATAATTTCAAAAATGTTTACCTTTGCCATGGATATGGTTAAAAATAAAAAGATAGGAACTGAAATTTACGAATTAGAGGGAAATCTTCACAAAAAAATCGATATCATGATGGAAAAAATCTCAGAAAACCCTGATGAAAACCTGAAAAATATTAACCAGTTTATCCAATTTGGAATGTTTTTAAAAGATGTAGAAAGATTTGGAGACAGAAGTCTTAAAATATTTGAATTAGGGCGTGAATTCCACTACAATATTCCAAAAAACATTAAAACTCCAGAATACGTTAGGAATTTAAAATAATTTGATTAACTTTATATGACCAAATAATAAAATAATTTTTAACATACAATCTTTTAATGGCTTTTTTAACGAGATATTAATTAAAGGATGAGTTACATAGTGTATTTCATCGATATATTTAAATAATATTACTGCTTATGATGAAAAAACAACTTATGGTGAAATCATGGAATTCTTGGGGAACGAAATGCTTACCGTTGACAGCGGAAACTTAAAAATTGACGGATACGATGCAAGTGAACTTGCTAAATCTTACGGAACTCCACTCTACGTCATGAGCGAAACGCAAACAGTTAAAAACTTTACAAGATACGTTGAATCATTTAAAGAATACTCTGAAAAAACCGGAAAAGAATTCATAATTTCATTTGCATACAAAGCAAACACGAACCTTGCTGTAACAAAACTCCTATCAAAACTTGGATGCGGTGCAGATATCGTGAGTGCAGGGGAATTATACATTGCAAAACTTTCAGGCGTTCCTTCCGAAAAAATCGTATTTAACGGAAACTGCAAATTAAAAGACGAAATTAAAATGGGAATTGAAACTGAAATAAGGGCATTTAACGTTGACAGCATTAGCGACTTAATTTTAATCAATGAAATTGCAAAAGAAATGGGAAAAATTGCAAATGTTGCATTTAGAGTAAATCCAAACGTTGACCCGAAAACACACCCTAAAATTTCAACAGGAATGAAAAAGAACAAATTCGGGCTCGACATTGAAAGCGGAATTGCACTTGAAGCAATTAAAATGGCAGAACAAATGGAAAACGTAAAAATTGTTGGAATCCACTGCCACATAGGTTCACAACTAACCGACATCAGCCCATTTGTCGAAGAAACAAGAAAAATCATGGATTTTGTAGTTTTACTTAAAAACGAAGGAATTAGTATAAGAGATGTAAACTTAGGAGGAGGCCTTGGAATTCCATATGATAAAAATACAAAAATTCCTGTTCAAAAAGACCTATCAAAAGCAGTTCTCGATGTAATTTACGAATATGGGGGAAAAATCGAACTTCCAAATTTAATATTAGAACCGGGAAGAAGTTTAGTTGCAACTGCAGGAGTTTTACTTGGAACTGTCGAACACGTAAAAGAAACGCCTGTTGCAAAATGGATAATGATTGATGCTGGAATGAACGACATGATGAGACCTGCAATCTACGAAGCATATCACGAAATCGTTCCTTGTACTGTAAGAGACGAAAAAGAAGTTGTAAGCGTTGCAGGAGGACTTTGTGAAAGTTCCGATGTATTTGGAAAAGACAGGGAACTCTCAAAAATAAAAGTTAAAGACACAGTTGCAATATTAGATGTTGGAGCATATGGAATCAGCATGGCAAACAACTACAATTCAAGAGGAAGACCTGCAATGATTCTTACAAATGAAAAAGAAGTTTCAGTAATTAGAGCAAGAGAAACCCTTGCAGACTTAATTTCAAAAGATATTGTACCAGACCATCTTTTGTAACTTAAATTTTAAAATATTAATTATTATAATCCCAAAGGCCAATTCTTCCAGCCTTTGCTGTTTTTTCAATTTCTAAAAAATTATCCTTTAATTCAAAATTACTGACATATACTCTTGCAAAACCCGCTTCTATCAAATTTTCGTTAAAATTTTTATTATCTAAATATATGTATGCAAGGTATCTTCCGTATTTATCCTGTTTGTCACTTTTTTTATCAAAAACCACGTAAACCGATTTGTTTTCAAGAGTATCTCGCGTGTAGTTTGTTGCTAAATGCCCCCAGTAATCCAAATATTCAATATCAGAAATTGGAGATTCATAATCGACATAATATTCTGAAACACTATTTTTTTGGTAAGTTTCAGGAGTATCGACCCCTAAAAGCCGAATATTATAATCGACCCCGTTTGAATCAACGTGCACAGTATCACCATCGACTACACGGGTAACTGTTCCAAATAAATGTTCGTGAGAATCTATGAAATCTTTTGAATCATAATTATGATTATCACTTGAAATGCATCCTGAAAACATCAAAACTAATATCGGGGCTAAAAAAACTATCCTTTTCATGATAACACTATAAATCCAGTTCTTTTGAGTAATTTTTTATATCAATTAGTGGAGTTTCTGAAAATGCATCAATTTCTTCGATATATATCTTATTTCCAAAAATCTTTTCAATATTTACAGTGTAAAGTGCGATAGGGTTAGGCCGCATTGGAGACCTTGTGGAAAAAACCCCCCTTACCGGATTTTTAATGTCTCCTCTCGGATGAACCATCAAAGTTTTTCGCTTATGTTCATCATCCGACCTATCAAACCATAAAAAAACTAAAATCTTTGAATTTTCAGTTAAACCATCAATTCCATCTAAAAATTCGTCGTAAATTTCCAAATATGAATTTTCTCCCTCTTTTTTAAACATCCCAATTTCAAAAATTTTGTATTCGCATCCTTTCAAAATTTCAACCCCTTAAATCATATTTTCCAAGTACATTCCCTTCCATATCAATTATAATACATGAAAAATTAATTCCTTCCCACCTTGAAGAAAGCCTTTCGACAACTCTTTTTGAAACTTTCTCAAAAACTTCTGTTAAAATACCTTTTTCAATCAAAATTTCAACTATATCTTCAGTAGTGTTTGATTGAAGTATTTTTTGAAGCATTTCTACATCTTGTGATACTAAAGAAGTATAAGCACAGAGTACTTCGTTTCTTGCATCTGCAATTTTTGAATGGGTATCATAAATTCCCCCTGCAAGTTTTACAATTTTTCCAGCGTGTCCAAAAACCGTTATATCTTTAACGCCTTTTTCTTTTGCTTTATCGAGCATGTAATCCCAAAAATTTGAAACTTCGATAATTTGGTCTTCTTCTGCATTCAATAAGATTTTAGCATGCTTTGTTCCAATATTTCCCGGAACAAATATCAAGTTTTCAAAATTATTTGCTAAAGCTACATCAATTTGAGGTGCAAGAGACTCTTTGTAAGCTTCATTTGACATTGGACGAACGATTCCCGTAGTTCCAAGAATTGAAATACCGCCAATTATTCCAAGTTTTGGATTTAATGTCTTTTTAGCAATTTCATCCCCATTTGGAACTGAAATTTTTACAGTTACACATTCATCATGTTTTAAAAGTGATTTTAAATTATTTTCAATCATTTCTCTTGGTTTTGGATTTATTGCAGGTTCTCCAGGTTTTACCTGTAAACCGGACTTTGTAAGTATTCCAACACCGGTCCCGCCGATAATTTTAACGTTGCTCGATTTTGAACAATTATTATCCATATTTTCAAGAGTAACCTCTATTTTAATATCCATTCCATTTGTAATATCAATATCTTCTCCTGAAAACTTTTCAACTGTTGAAATTGCAGTATTTTCCTGTTTTTTGATATTTTTAATCGGAATAATTAAAGAATCGCCTTTTAAATTTAAAATTTCAACAAAACTTAACTTTTCGTTATTTTTTAAAAAATAGAGTGCAGAATATGCTCCAGCAGCAGCACATGCACCAGTAGTGTATCCAAACGTTTTTTCGAATCTAAAATCAATCTTGCCCATATAAATCACAAAATAATAAACATCATAATAAATGTAAGTTAGTATTCTAAAATTTTTGCATTGCTGAGTTTTTCAAACCCGTTCTTTTTTACAAGATATAAATCTTCAATTCTGACTCCAAAATTTTCCGTATAAATTCCAGGTTCAATCGTGATGACCATTCCTTCTTTTAATATAACGTCTTCCGTTACTTTTGAAGAAATTGCGGGATTTTCGTGAATTTCAACACCAACACCGTGTCCGAGTGAATGTATGAAATACTCTTTAAATTCACCCATGTGTTCTCTTGCAATCAAATCAAGTTCTTTTACCGAAATTCCTGCTTTTAAATTTCGTTCTGCTTCTTTTTTCACAGAATTTACAATATTATAAATTTCCGAATAATTCTTGATACTTTCATTTAAAATTACTGTTCTTGTGATATCTGAACAGTAACCTTCATAAAGGGCTCCGATATCCATTAAAAGTATATTTTTTACAGTATCGTTCGAAGGCATTCCATGAGGAAGTCTTGTTTTTTTATCAGAAATTGCGATTGTGTCAAATGAAGGTCGGATACTTCCATTTTTCTTCATAAAATACTCAATTTCTGCTGCAATCTGGTTTTCAGTTAAATTATCATTTTCAAGTGCCAGATTTGTAGCATATTCAATTGCGTCATCACTTATTTTTGCAGCTTTTTTGATATTTTCAATTTCCGTTTTTGTTTTTGTTTCTCGCATTTCCTCGATTTTTTTAGAAATTAGCTTGTAATCTTTGACAAACTTTAAAAATCGGATTGAAAGGGAGTCTTCAATTCCATCGCAACCTTTAAACGTACTTTCAAAACTTTCATAAATTTCGATATCAAGATTTTTATTCTTGTACTCTTTTGCCATTTCAAAATCGAGTTTTGAAACTTGAAGTGTTGCTGTAGCTTTTTTACTATCAAAAACAAGCATTGAAAAATTTGGAGGATATGTTTCCAAAAAGTAATTTATGGTTTCTTTTTTTGTAATAACTGCTTTTTTTATGTCGTTTTCTTTTAAATATCCTAAAAATTCCCCAAACTTATCCATAAAACCGCCTTTTGAATTAAATAATTCGTTGAATATTAACTTTAAAATTTAGAAAAAGTTATTTTAAATTACTTCAATATTACTTCCAATTGACTTCATTTTATCTACAAAATCGGGAAACGAAATTTTAACTGAATCTTCGCCTTCGATTATTGTTTCCCCGTCTGCCATCATTCCTGCAATTGTAAATGCCATTACAAGCCTGTGATCGTGGTATGTTTTAAGTTTTGCCCCGTTTAATTTATGAACTCCTGTAATGATAAGTCCATCTTTTTTTTCTTCAATTTTTGCGCCCATTTTCGAGAGTTCAGCAGTACATGCTGCAAGTCTATCGCATTCTTTGAGTCTTACGTGTTCCCCATTATAAACAACTGTTTTTCCTTTCGCAAAACATCCCAAAACTGCAATAGTTGGAACTAAATCCGGAATATCTGTTACATCAATTTCAATTCCGGTTAATTTGTAAGGGCCCGTAATTTTAACATTGTCTTCGTTTATTTCTACATTAGCCCCCATTTTCTTAACTATTTCAATAATTTCCCTATCTCCTTGTTTTGAATCTTTGAATACGTTTTTAATTACAATATCTGAATTCAATAAAACTCCTGCTGCAACAAGGTAGGATGCAGATGAATAATCTCCTTCAATTGTATACTCACATGAAGAATATTTTTGATTTCCTTTAATTTTGTATCCTGATTTAGTTTCTTCGTTGATTTTTTCGATTTTAACCCCGAATTTTCCCAAAACATCTATTGTTATGTTTAAATAGGGTTCTGATTTTAATGGAGTGGTCAATACAATTTCAGAATCATTATCACTAAATGGTAGTGTCATCATAAGTGAAGTAATAAACTGCGAACTCATGTCCCCCCGAATTTCAACAACATTACTGGCAATTTTTCCAGATTTAACAACAATTGGGGCAGTCCCATTATTTTTTGTTGAAAAACAGGTCAGTCCAAGCTGTTTTAATGCATCCAAAAGTGGTTGCATAGGCCTTTTCCGGATTGAATCGTCGCCAGTAAGTACAGTATACCCATTTGAAATTTGAGAAGAAATTCCTGTTAATATCCTTAAAGTGGTTCCGCTGTTTCCAATATCAACAATATTATCGGGTGTTTTTAATTTTGAGCCCACAACTACCCATTTTTCATTGCTTAACTCAATTTTGGCACCAAACATTTCACATGCATAAGCAGAAGATAAACAGTCTGCACCGTTTAAAGGATTTTTCAGAGTGGATACTCCGTTTGCAAGTGATGCACAGATAACTGCCCTGTGAGTATAAGATTTTGACGGAGGGGCACTTAAAATTCCTTTTATTTGGGGTGTTTTTTTCACTACCAACATTAAATCACCGAATATAATATTAATATTGAATTAAATAGAGTATATGGTTAGCAATACCAGACTTATGGCTAATATATATTAATAAATATTGATTTACATACATTTACGTACCGCAAAATATATATATTGAAAAAGCGGAAAGCTATTTCCTATATAGTAATGATTTCGGAGGCATGAATATGAATGCTGTTGAACAGGCTATGGAATACATTAAAACGAACAACGTTAAATTCATAAGATTCCAGTTTGTAGACATTCACGGGGAGCCAAAAAACATCGCTTACCCAGTAAAAGCAGGTGCTGCTGGCGAGGAAGAATTATACGACGTATTAAGCAAAGGAGTATACTTCGATGGTTCATCAATTGAAGGATTCGTTGGAATCGAAAGTTCTGACATGATGTTAAAACCTGACCTTAAAACATTGTCAGTACTCCCTTGGAGACCAACTGAAAAATCCGTTGCAAGAGTTATCTGCGACGTATACACCACAACAGGAAAACCATTTGAAGGAGACCCAAGAGGATGCCTAAAAAGAGTTTTAGCTAAGTTCGATGAAGAACTTGGAGGAGAATTCTTTGTAGGTCCTGAACCAGAATTTTTCATATTAAAAGAAGATGCAAGCGGTTCATGGGTTCCAGCAGACGATGCAGGATACTTTGACTTAGAACCTCTCGATAAAGGATGCGACATCAGAAGAAAAATCGTATTTGCTCTCGAAAACTTAGGCTTCCACGTAGAAGCAAGCCACCACGAAGTTGCAGAAGGTCAGCACGAAGTTGACTTCAAATTCGCAGATGCTGTAAAAACTGCAGATAGCGTTGTAACTTTCAAAACAACAATCAAAACACTTGCTGCACAAGAAGGTTTAAAAGCTACATTCATGCCAAAACCATTCTTCGGAATCAACGGAAGCGGTATGCACTGCCACCAGAGTATCTGGTTAAACGGTGAGCCATCATTCTATGATGAAACCGCAAAACACCAATTAAGCGCAACCTGTATGAACTACGTTGCAGGTATTTTAGAACATGCAAAATCAATCGTTGCTGTTACAAACCCAACAGTAAACTCCTACAAAAGATTAGTTCCTGGATACGAAGCACCTGTAAACATTGCATGGGCAAACGCAAACAGAAGTGCAATCATCAGAGTTCCAGCTCCAAGAGGAAAAGGAACAAGAATCGAATTCAGAGCACCTGACCCAGCATGCAACCCATACTTAGCATTCACAGTAATGCTCGCAGCAGGTTTAGATGGTGTAAGAAGAAAATTAGAAGCACCAGAACCAGTTGAAAAGAACATCTTTGCAATGAACGAAGCTCAGAAAAAAGCTGAAGGAATCGAATCAGTTCCTGCAAACTTAAAAGCTGCGCTCGACGAGTTAGAAAACAACTCAGTATTAAAAGATGCATTAGGAAAACACATCTTTGAAAACTTCATTGAAATCAAAAACGCTGAATGGGATTCATTCAGAACCGCAGTTACAGACTGGGAAACACAAAAATACTTAAAAATATAATTACCTTTTTTCAAATTTTTTTACTATTGGTTTATTCAAGTTTTATCGATTATTATCTACGTTGCTTTTTCCAAAAACTATAAAAATAATAAGTTAGTAATAGAACAGAGACGGGAATTTAGGAAAATTTTTGGAAAAATAAATTTTTAGAGTTTTTTCGCGAACGATTTGAAACAAGGCATATAAAACAAAAAAGAGGTAATAACATGGCTTTTAAAGTTGTTGTATCAGATACTAAATCAGGAAAATCATACCAGTTCGAAACAGAATCCACAGCACTTATCGGTAAAAAAATCGGTGACGAAATCAGCGGTTCAGTTGTTGAACTTGAAGGTTACAAATTAAAAATCACAGGCGGTTCCGACAAATGTGGATTTGCAATGAGACACGACATCCACGGCGCTATGAAAATGAGAGTACTCTTAAAAAGCGGACCTGGATACAACGTTAAAGAAAAAGGTCTCAGAAGAAGAAAAAGCTTAAGAGGAAACACGATCTCAAAAGATGTTACCTTAATCAACACCAAAGTTGTAGAATACGGTCCAGCACCACTCGGTGGAGAACCTGAAAGCACAGAATAACTTAACTCTTTTTTTCTCTTTTAAACGGTTAGACTTTTTTAAAGATCATATCTATATAAAGTATTAGCCATAAAGTGATTATAGTTTTAACGTCATTTTTATATTAGTTTCAAGTATTCTTGTAATTTAAAAAATTAAAAAATTGTGCGAGGGATAAAATGGCAGCATCCAATCAATCAGAAGTTAACATTGGAATGGTAGGTCACGTAGACCACGGAAAAACGAGTTTAACAAGAAAATTAACTGGGGTATGGACCGACACACACAGTGAAGAGCTCAAAAGAGGAATTTCCATAAGGCTCGGATATGCAGACTGTGAAATAAAAAAGTGCGAAACATGCGACGAACCAGAATGCTATACCGTTGACAAAAAATGCGACGCTTGTGGCGGTAAAGTAACAGCTTTAAGAAAAATATCATTCGTGGATGCTCCAGGACACGAAACACTGATGGCTACAATGCTTTCAGGAGCTTCACTTATGGACGGTGCAATTTTAGTTATTGCTGCAAGCGAAGAATGCCCGCAACCTCAAACAAAAGAACACCTGATGGCACTTGATGCTCTCGGTGTCGAACATATAATAATTGTTCAAAATAAAATCGACCTCGTAACTGAAGAAGCTGCAATTGAAAATTACAATCAAATTAAAGAATTTACAAAAGGAACTGTTGCAGAAAATGCGCCAATTATCCCTGTTTCAGCACACCACGGTGCAAACTTAGATATACTTTTAAAAGCAATCCAAGATTTTATCCCAACTCCTGAAAGAGACGAAAATTTAAGCCCTAAATTATACGTTGCAAGAAGTTTTGATGTAAATAAACCCGGTTCCGAAATAAAAGACTTAAAAGGTGGAGTTATTGGTGGAAGTATCATCCAAGGCGCTTTAAAAGTTGGTGACGACCTCGAAATAAGACCTGGAATCAAAGTAACCGAAGGAAACAAAACACACTGGGTCCCAATACTAACTAAAATTATATCATTGGGTGTTGGCAATAAAAAATTAAAAACTGCATTACCGGGTGGATTAATTGGTGTTGGAACTGAATTAGATCCAAATTTAACAAAATCCGATGC
This sequence comes from Methanococcus mangrovi, assembly GCF_054506835.1. Lineage (NCBI taxonomy): Archaea > Methanobacteriati > Methanobacteriota > Methanococci > Methanococcales > Methanococcaceae > Methanococcus > Methanococcus mangrovi. The sequence goes on from NZ_CP197114.1 coordinate 1,077,185, forward strand.
ATTGAGCGGAAGTTTAGCTGGACTTCCAGGAACCCTTCCTGAAACATTAGAAAAAATGGTTATAAAGCCTCAACTCCTCGAAAGGGTTGTGGGTTCCCAAGATGAACTCGTAATCGAACCATTAAAAACAAACGAAGTTTTAATGTTAAACGTTGGAACTTCCACAACTGTTGGAGTAACAGTATCCGCGCGAGCTGATAAAGTAGAGATTAAATTAAAATTACCAGTATGTGCTGATAAAGGCGACAGAGTTGCAATCAGCAGAAAAATCGGATCAAGATGGAGATTGATCGGATACGGAATACTTTTATAACTTTTTTATTATTTTTTAACGTTTAGGTGTATTTTATGGACTATTCAAAACTCCTCTCAAAAAAGGAGAATATATGTTCTAAAATAAAAAATATCGATTTTAACTTCGATTTCAAAAGTTACTGGACTGATTGCGATTTTTCGAGTACTTCTGATGCAATTTTTGCAGGAGGAGATGGAAGTTTCAACAAACTTGATTACATAAATTACTGCCTTTATATCTCAGGTGCTATTTCATACATTCAAAAAACCGATGAAAAAGTAGAAGAATCCATTTCTGCGTGGGATTCAAATATTATTTTACCTTACCGTTACGTTCAAAGCAGACTCAGTCTTTACATGCTCAACATGGAATTAAAAGTTGCGCTCTGGAATTTAAAAAATAGAAATATCGATTATTATCTTTATGACGGTTCCCTCTATTCATTAATCGTTCAAACAAACAATAAAATTTCAATTAACGGGGAAAACGTAGAAAATACTATTTTCAAGTACTACGAACTTTATGGAAAAGAATTAAAAAATAAAATTTTTGAAGAAATTGATTCTAAAAATATTAATTCAAGTGTTGAGCTTTCGAATAAAAATTTTAATGAAGAAGAAAAAATTATACTAGAACAACTTGAATATTTAATATTATTATCCGAAATTTTAAAATACCATGAAAAAATTGTTGGAGTTGCAAAAACTTCAAAAATGAACATTTATTTTAAAGATGCACTTATTCCTGACCTTGCAATATTTTCAAAATGCAAAAAATCAGGATACTCAAAACCCCTCGATCTTGTTGACGAAAAAATAAATAAAAACTTTTACAAAAACGTTGAATACTTTAAAAAGTTTGGAATTGACTTGAAAAAATTGAACTACCAATTCTTAAAACTTGAAAAAAACAGCGGAACTTTGTGTATAACTTCATTTGAAAATTTAAATGAAACTTTCTTTTCAAACTTACAAAAAATATCTGTGTCAGGTTACCCATATATCCTGAAAAAATCACACGAAAACGTAAAAATTGAGAAAAAAGAAATCGAAAAATTCGTAAAACTTCTTGGAATCTATGAAAAAACAGACCGGGACTCAAATTTAGAATATTAACTTTTAAAACTTATTTTTTACTATTTTTAAACATATTTCTGATTTTAATATTATAATTCTAACCTTCTTCGACATATGGCGAATAACTTTATATTTTAAATCGAAATATTTATATAAGAATTAGCCCACATATAGTGCCATGGAGAAAATAGCGATACATATCATGGGAGAAATTGTATTGTCCGAAGATATCGGTAAAGCCATGAAAAAATGGAGAGAAATGTTTGGCATACCGCAGATTGAAACTGCAAGATACTTAGATGTCTCCCCATCAGTAATCAGTGATTACGAAGTTGGCAGAAGAAAAAATCCAGGAGTAAATATCGTCAAAAAATATGTATATGCACTCTTAGAAATTGACAAGGAAAGAGGCGGGCATACAATAAAGGCATTGAGTAAAGTGTTAAATCCAAGCTCGATGAAGGCGATTTTGCAAATAAAAGAATACCAAAATCCAATTGGCGTTAAAGAACTGCTTTCCATAATTGAAGGGAAAGTAATCTGTGGCGAAAACAATCTAAATAACCAACTATTTGGCCATACTGTTGTAGACAGTGTTAAAGCTATTTTGGAAATGAATGGTCAAGATTTTTTAAATCTCTATGGTTGGACAACCGAAAGAGCATTGATTTTTACCGAAGTTTCAGCAGGACGAAGCCCCATGGTTGCAATTCGTGTAAGTAACATCAAACCACGAGTCGTTATATTCAACGGAGTTTCCGAACTAGACAAACTTGCGGTTAAACTTGCCGAACTTGAGGGAATATGCCTCATAGTAACAGAATTGAGTACCGATGAGCTTTTAAAACGATTAAAAGAAATGAAATAATTTTTTTGTTTATATTGTTATTTATTAACAATTGTTCATTAACAAAAAAACGGTGAGCAAATGAAAGAAGTAGGTATTGTAGGATATGGAAGTGACCTTCCAAAATACAGAATAAAGGCTGAAGATATCGCTGGTGCTTGGGGTAAAGATGCTCAGGCAATCAAAAAAGGTCTCGTTGTAAATGAAAAAAGCGTTCCAGGACCTGACGAGGATACTGCAACAATATCAGTACAGGCTGCAAGAAGAGCATTGTCAAGAGCAGGAATTAATCCAAAAGACATTGGTGCTGTTTACGTAGGAAGTGAAAGCCACCCTTACGCAGTAAAACCAACATCAGGAATTGTTGCTGAAGCTTGTGGTGTATCGCCAGACTTTACTGCTGCAGACTTAGAGTTTGCATGTAAAGCAGGAACTGCAGGAATCCAGATGTGTATGGGTTTAGTCGGAAGCGACATGATGGAATACGCAATGGCAGTTGGTGCAGATACTGCTCAAGGAGCTCCAGGAGATGCCCTTGAATATACTGCTGCTGCAGGTGGTGCTGCATACATTATAGGTGCTAAAAAAGAAGAACTTATCGCTAAATTTAATGGAACGTACTCTTACACCACAGATACCCCAGATTTCTGGAGAAGAGAACATGAACACTACCCAAAACACGGTGGTAGATTTACAGGAGAACCTGCATACTTTAAGCACGTTTTAAACGGTGCAAAAGGTATGATGGAAAAAATGGACACAACTGCAAAAGATTACGACTACTGTGTATTCCACCAACCAAACGGAAAATTCTACTTAACTGCAGCTAAAAAATTAGGGTTTACCGAAGAACAGTATAAATACGGACTTTTAACACCGTACTTGGGAAATACCTACTCAGGAGCAGTTCCACTCGGACTTTCAAATATTTTAGACCACGCAAAAGCAGATGACAGGATATTTGTAGTTTCATACGGTAGTGGTGCAGGAAGTGATGCATTTGACATTACTGTAACTGACAGAATTTCAGAAGTAGTTGACAAAGCAATAACCACTGAAAAACTTCTTGAACGGAAAAAATACATTGATTACGCAGTTTACTTGAAATACAGAGGAAAAATTAGAATGTAACTTCATCAGGTGGATAAAATGAAGGATGTAGCAATTATAGGATACGGACAGACTAAATTTGGTGAACTCTGGGAAGAATCATTCAGAAGTTTAATTGTAGAAGCTGGAGTTAAAGCAATTATTGATGCAAACGTTGATGGAGACGACATTGATGCAATGTACGTTGGTACAATGAGTGGCGGTCTTTTCGTAGGTCAGGAACACTCTGCATCGTTAATTGCAGACTATGCGGGATTAAATCCAATTCCATGTACCCGAGTTGAAGCAGCATGTGCTTCTGGAAGTTTAGCATTGAGAAGTGCAGTTTTATCGATTGCAAGCGGTGCACACGATGTTGTTTTAGTAGGTGGTGTCGAAAAAATGACTGATGTCGCAGATGCAACTTCAGCAATCGCAACAGCATCAGACCAGGAATGGGAAGCTTTCGTTGGTGCAACATTTCCGTCACTCTATGCAATGATGGCAAAAAGATACATGCACGAATACGGGCTAACTATTGAACAATTATCAAGCTGGAGTGCTATTGCTCACGAAAATGCAGTTCACAACAAGTACGCGCAGTTTAGATCAAAAGTAACTGTTGACCAGGTTATGAGAGCGTCCCCAGTTGCAGACCCATTAACATTATTACACTGCTCACCAGTTTCAGACGGTGCTTCCGCACTTATCATCTGTGATGCAGAAAAAGCGACACAATATGCTCCAAAAGATGAAATTATATACATAAAAGCATCTACCCAAGCATCAGACACTATTGCATTACACGACCGAAAAGACATGACTACATTAAATGCTGCAAAAGTTGCTTCAAATAAAGCATACAAAATTGCAGGAATTGATGCAAGTAAAGTCGATGTTGCAGAAGTTCACGATTGTTTTGCAATTAACGGATTGGTATTAACTGAAGACCTTGGATTCTGTAAAAAAGGAGATGCTGGAAAAGTTGTAGAAGCTGGAAAAACCAGAATCGACGACGACAGCTTTGTTACAGTAAACCCAAGTGGTGGATTAAAAGCTGCTGGTCACGCATTAGGTGCTACCGGAATCAGACAAGTCGGTGAACTTTACTGGCAGTTAAAACAGGACAAAGAATGTAAAGATAGACAGACCGCAATTAAAAACGGATACGCTATCGCAGCAAACGTTGGTGGAACAGGCGGTACAGTCTGCACACATATCTTATCAAACAAAAGATAATTACTAATTTAAGCAAAAAATGATTTCCGGTGAGATTATGGTAGTAAGAACCTGGAGAAGCATGCAAGAAAGGTACAACCTTATTGGGTCAAAATGTAAAACATGCGGAACCGTTTACTTCCCTGCAAGAAGCGTCTGCCCAGAATGCAGAAGAAAGGGAGAATTAGAAGAGTTTAAATTAAACGGTAAAGGAAAAGTGTACACATATTCAGTAGTGTACGCTGCACCAAAAGATTTCGAAAAACAGTCCCCATACGTAATCGGTATCGTGGAACTTGAAGAAGGTACAAAAATCACATCCCAAATCGACTGTGAACCAGAAGATGTTAAAATAGGAATGCCTGTCGAAGCAGTCTTTAGAAAAATAAGAGAAGATGGATGCGATGGAGTAATTAGCTACGGATACAAGTTCGTTCCAACCGAACAGTAACTAACTACTTTTTTTATCATTTAGTTAAAAACGATTTTTTTAAATTTTAAAAATAATAAATAAAATTGAGGGAGTATTTTTCAAGCTATTTTATAAGTTTTGAAAAATCAAGACTTTCTTCAATTATTTTGGATAATTTATCCATATTTTCATTGAAAACTTTGCCATAGTTGTCATTTTCAATTTTTAATGTATTTTTTTTACTATTTACAAGATTTACAAGATAATTTCTAAATTCGAAATTTTCAAGTATCCCGTGAAAGTAAGTTCCAAAAATATACGAATTTCCAATCATCTTAAAGGAGCCATCATACGAATCCCCACAATTTCCAAAACCTTTTGAAACATATATTAACGGTGTTTCATTTGAAACTGAATATCCTTCATGCAATTCATAGCCCGTCACATCAAAATTTTGATCAAAAATTGATATTGTTCCGGTTGAGTTTTTTATTGCCTTTTTATTTCCAAAAGTCGTTTCCATATCAAATATTTCTAAACCAGAAATTGTTCCGACATCCCCTTCTGAAAAATTTTCATCGATTAACCTTTTTCCAAGTGTCTGGTATCCACCACAGATTCCAAGAACAATTCCACCATTTTCCACAAATTCTAAAATTTTTTTATCCATTCCATGCTTTTTCATCAAATCCATTTCAACGGTGGAACACCGAGTTCCAGGTAATATCAAGATGTCTCCGGTTATATCTTCATTAAAATCGATGTATTTCATTAAACAGTCGCTTGAAAGCGGGTCAACATCTGTGAAATTTGCAATTTTTGAAAATTTAAGGACATTTACTTCAATTGGGCTTTTTAAATTTCCAAATACTTTTTTACCCTGCAAAGCCTGACTGTCTTCTTCGGGAAGTACCAATGTTTCATCATAAGGAATTGTCCCGATAACTGGAATATTTGTCAGTTCTTCAATTTTTTCAAATCCATTTTTTAAAATATCAATGTTTCCCCTGAATTTATTAATTACAAACCCTTTTAAAAGTTTTTTCCAGTTTTCAGGGAGTAACTGAACTGTTCCATAAATTGATGCAAAAACCCCACCTCTATCGATGTCCGAAACTAAAATTGCATCTGCTCCCGAAATTTCTGCAATTTTTAAGTTTGCAATATCGTCTTTTAATAAATTTATCTCACAACAGCTTCCGGCTCCCTCGATTACAACATAATCATAATTTTTATCGAGGTATTCAATACTTTCTTTTATTTTTTCGAGGAAATAATCTTTTTTTAGCCTGTAATCATTATAGTCCATGTCATCATGAGGATTTCCGTGAACGATTACTTGTGACACAAAATTTCCTTTTGGTTTTAATAAAATCGGGTTAAAATGAACTGATGGCTCAGCCCTTGCAGCCATTGCCTGGGTGTACTGCGCTACTGCAATTTCTCCATCTTCGATACTGACTCTCGAATTTAAACTCATGTTCTGTGATTTAAATGGCGCTACTTTGTAACCTTTGTTTGATAGCATTCTGCAAATCCCGGACACTAAAACCGTTTTCCCACTGTTTGAAGAGGTTCCTACGACCATGATAAATTTAGCCATTTTTAAACACCGAGAAATTTTTTAATTTGTAAATTTTTCTTTAGCAAAGGTATGGAAAAACCGAACATATAATAGTTACGATATTTTTAGCATGAATTAATATAAAACTAAAAATTTAAAGTTGAAAAATAATTGTTTAAACTAAAAAATATTAAAATAAAAGTTATTCAACTATTTCAGACATTATTTTTAAAAATTTCTTGTTTTCTTCGAAAGTTCCAATTGAAACCCTGAAATAATATGGTTCAAGCCCTTCAAAGGAATAGCAGTCTCTTACAATTACCCCTCTTTTCAAAAGTGCTTCACAAAATTCGCTCGAATTCATACCATTTTTAACTTTTACAAGCATGTAGTTTGTTTCACTCGGATAAACTTCAAGCTGTTTGAATTTTTTCAAACCATTGTAGATTTCTTCCCTGCTTTCAATTCCTTCTTTTAAACATTTGTCAAAGAATTCTTTATCTTGAAGTGCAGTTATTGCAGAAACTTGGGAAGCCCTTGTTAAACTAAAGATTGGTTTTATTCTCATCATGTAGTCGACAATTTTTTTACTTGTAACCCCATATCCAACTCTCTGCCCTGCAAGGCCAAATACTTTTGAAAATGTTCTTAAAACAAGCACGTTGTCGTATTTTAAAGGCCATTTTGTTAAATCATATTCTTCTTTTGAATATTCGATGTATGCATGGTCAATCATTACAAGTGCGTCTGTACTTTCTACGATTTTTTTAACGTCTTCTGTTGGAATTACGTTTCCAACAGGATTATTTGGCGTACATAAAAATATTGCTTTCGTTTTTTCGGTGATATTACTTAAAACACTTTCTACATCAAGTTTAAATCCATTTTCTTCATCAAATTTTGCCCATTTCACGTTTGCACCGTGAATTTTTGCAGAAATTGCGTACTGTGTAAATGTTGGAATTGGAATGATTACTTCGTCGCCTTCATCGATTAATATCCTCATGATGTTGTCGATTACTTCATCAGCTCCATCTCCGCCAACAATAATGTTTTCGACAGGCATTTTTATGAATTTACTTATTTCTTCCATTAATTCAGGATTTACTGGCTGCGGGTACTGGTGGAGTTTTGAAACTTCATCCATTAATTTTTCAGCAATTTTTGGTGAACAACCCCACGGATTTTCATTTGAGCCCAATTTAATAATTTCTTCTGGGTTTATCCCGTATTTTCTTGCAATTTCTTCTTTTGATTTTCCAGGAACGTATGCTTTAAATTCCTTAACTACATCTCTTACTTTATCATCAATCGACATAAAAACACCCGAAATAAACTAAAAATAAATAAAAAATTAAAGTATTTCATCAGCATTTAATTTTTCCGCGTTGTAAAGCTCTTTTGCACGTTTATATATCAATTCATCAGCAATATCCCCGGTTTTAACAAGCACTACAACTTTTGAAGGAGATATATTTGATATAACCTTTGAAATCTGTTCTTTTGTAATTTTACATTTTTTTTCTATTCCAAGCATGGCTTTTTCAGGAATTTTTGGGTTTACCACTTTCATGTCCTCGATTTCCAAAACCCCTTCTGTTGAAATAATATTTAAATCTGGATTGATGTCTTTTAATGATTTTAAGACCTTTTTATTGCTTACGATATATAATGCCTGCCCATCTAATGACAATGTTTCAAAATCAAATCCAAATCCGCTTAAAACATTGTTAATATGTTTTTGAGCATCGAAAAGAAGTTTTGAAAATTCTTTAGCTGTTTCTTCATCTAAATCGTGATTTGGAGCAAATTTATACAGATATTCATCTGCTTCAAAAAGGGAGTGTACTGCCTTTTTAAACTCTACTGTATCAATTTTTCCAGCTTTTGCATCCGAAAATGTTTTTTTGTTTTCATTTTTTTCAGAATTTTGAGTTATTGAACCTGTTTTTGTTTTCGAAATCGTTTCTATTGCTTTTTTGATTAATTCTTTTGAATACTGTGTTTCTGACATATTATTCCTCAATTATTCCTGTGATTCAAGCCGTTCTAATTCTTTTAAGAGAAGTACCAAAAATACCCCTACATCAGTAACTACGCCAATTGCCTGCGAAGTTCCCCTATCCATTAATTTTGTAACTGTTGAAGGCTGTATATCAACACAGACGGTTTTTATGTACGAAGGCATCAGGTTACCTGTTGCAACAGAGTGCAAAAGTGTTGAAAGCATGATAACCATTTTTTTATCCATTACTAAAGCTCTCATTTTATCCTGTGCAACCATCACGTCGGTTATAACATCAGGAAGTGGTCCATCGTCCCGGATACTTCCTGCAAGAATGTAAGGGACGTCATTTTTTATGCACTGGTACATTATACCTTCTTTTAATACGTTACTTTCAACTGCATCTTTAATGCTTCCTGCATCAATTACAGTATTTATGGCGTAAATATGGTGTTTATGCCCACCAGTTACAGGTTTTGCAGTTTTTATGTCCACACCAAGCGACGTTCCAAATAAAGCTGATTCAATATCGTGTGTTGCAAGGGCATTTCCTGCTAAAATTGCCTGAATGTATCCTAATTCAACCATTTTTGCTAAAGCTGGGCCTCCGCCTGTGTGTATAATTGCAGGGCCACCAACAATTGCAATCCCGCCTTTTCCGGATTTTTTGTAGTCTTCCCTCATTTCATACATTTCTTTTGCAATTCTTCTAATTATTGCTTCTTTTGGCTTTTCAGAAGATACTTCGGAATTCATGAATTCAAAAAGCTGTCCTGCTTCTCTTGATTTTTCTGGAGGGATTACTCGAATACCGTTGTGTCCAACCACTACAAAATCTCCTTTTTTTATTTTTCTCATTACTTTTGTTTCAGCCCTTTTTTCTTCAGGATAAACGACAATTACGGCATCCATTTTTGGATTTTCTACTTCTATCCATTCATCGTTTATTTTCACGTGGGTTGGGTGGTTTGTGGTCGAATAAAATCCATCAGGTAACACACTATCCTTTAAAGCAGGTTTTAAGTCGGCATTTTCAATTTCAGGAATATTTGCACCGACATTTTGAAGTTCCTCTAAAATCTGGTCGAGGTGCTGCTGAGTGTTTCCAGAAATTAGCAATTTTGCGTATGAAGGGTCAGTTTTTTTCTTTCCAATATCAAATTCTAAAACTTTATAGTCCCCCCCAAGTTCTAAAGTCCTGTCAAAAACTTTTGCGAGAATAAAGCTATCAATTATGTGTCCTTTTAATTCAATTTCTCTCATGAACATTAAATCACCCGATAATTCTCTCTAAAATTCAATTATCATTTTCTATGTGCTACATGAATATATAATTTTTTGAATTTATTAAATTTGATAAATTTAGAATTCCCGATAATTTAATAAAATAATAAAAAGGATTATCTAAAAAAAGAGCTGTTTTTCAAATTATCTTCTTTCATCTTTTTCATGAACTTTGGAATGTACTCTGTTGCCGTATCAACAGACATCGGGAGGAATTTGTCTTTTAAATACTTTCTTTTAAGCATTTCTGAGCCAACCCAATCATTAAATCGCTTATCCTGTATGATTACAACCCCATAATCAGTTTCGGTTCTGATTAATCGTCCAATCATCTGTATAACGGTCCTTGCCATTATGTGAAATGAGGTCATTAAAAATGCACTCCAGTAAGCATCTTTTACTTTCCGTGACTTTAAACGCTCTTCAAGAAGAGTTTGTTCCCGTTTTAAAAGTGGCGTTGGAACTGGGAACGGCAGGCTGTCAATTATAACACAGGTGAGTGCATCTCCTGGAATATCCACACCTTCTGCAAATCTCCCGGTTGCTAAAAGAAGTCCCCCATACTTTTGAAAATCTTCTTTTAATTTTTTTGCAGCTTTTCCATCCATCCCAGTTTCATAACAGTATATATTTCCACGATACCCTTCATCTAAAAAGTATTCGTGAGCCGTCTTTAAATCACCAAAACTCTTGAAAAGTATTAAAGTATTTCCTTTCGCAGCTTTTACCAATCTAAACAAATTTTCATTTGCTTTATTTCGCTTTTTATTGTTTGATTGAAAATCTGCCGAATTAAATTTCATATCTTCTCCATCTTGGAGTGCAATTATATTTCGCCTGTCTTTTGAGAAAGGACTATCGAGTAAAAGTGTTTCACTTTTTCCCATTCCGGTCTTTATCGCATGAATATTCAAATCTCCAAGTGTTGCAGAACAGTGAATGACTGATGCATCCCCGTAAAGTTTATTTAAATACGTTGAAACGAGTACCGGTTCACAGAGAATCGAGCCGTTATTTTTATAAACTACGAAATTTCCAGTGATATTTCGAAGATTGCTCAAATTTTCCAAAAATTCAACGAGTGGAACGTCTGAAATTCTCCTATCTGCAATAAACTGAAGTTCAAGAGGAATTAATGCTTTATTATCAATTTTAAATTTCAAATCTTTTTTATCAAGTTCCTCATTTTCTGCTAAATCTTCAATTTTTTCCTTAATTTTAACGATTTCATTGTACCCTTCAAGAAGCGTACCCAAAATTGCCACATCTTCTTTTAATCCAAACGATGTAATCTTAAACCCGTCAAATACAAGTGAATTCTTACAATCTTTTCCAGCAGCATTTTTTACAACGTAATCTTCAACAATTGTCCAGAAAATTTCGTCATCTTCCTCACTGACCCTATCCATATGCACCCTTAATCTTGAATTTGAGTAGTGATATGCCATAAATCTAAGCCGCCTTAAAGCATATTTTGGATTTATCACAATTGTTGCAGCGTTCCTAATACTTCCTTCAAGTTTATGGGCTTCATCGCAAATTACAATGTCAGTCTGTTTCTTTTTATCTATTTCGTCCTTTAAATAGTAATAAATAGTGTTGTTCATCACGATTATGTTTGCATCAAAACACTCTATCTTTGCCTTTTGATAATCACAAATACAGAGCGGGCAGTAAAATTTAATATTTCCATCAAACTCGATTTTTTCTTTTTTTGTACCGCAGACACAGACTGGTTTTTTATTTGGTCGGTAAATACAGGCTTTGTTTAATTGACAGTAAAGCGTGTTTGCTTTTTCTCCTTTTGATTTACAGAAAAAATTCCCCTTTCCCATCATGAAAGATACTTTTAAATTGTGTTTTAATGAATTTAAATCTTCAAAGATTCTTTCCTGCTGGTCAATCGTTTCCGTAAGAATCATTACCCGTTTTCCGCGTTCTGCAAAATAAAGTGCAGGAATTAAATAAGATAAAGTTTTTCCAACCCCCGTTGGAGCTTCAACTACGAGATTTTTTTTATTTGCCACACATTCGTAAATTTTTCCCATTAAAACCTCTTGTTGAGGCCTCATTCCATGATAAGGAAATTTTTCTTTGGAATATTCTTTAAATTCGTAAAAATCCATGGTACCACATAAACTCGAAAAATAGTTTTGAAAATTTAATAAGATGCCACCTTTTATTTATAGGTATTTATCAGTGTCAAAAATACAAAAAAAGAATTTAAATCGTTCAAAATAAAATTTAAAGAAATTTAATCGCTGTAAAGTTTTTTATTATATTCTATTATCATCCTTTCTGCATCAAAATATTCTACAACGTGATTTACTGTATTTGTAGCTTTTTCCCACCATTTTTCAGTATCATAAATCTTTATCGCTTCTTCGAGGTGCTTGTACATTTCGTCTGCTTCATAATCCTCATTGAGGTCTACACCATCTCCAATGGTAAAACTGTCATCAGGATACGCTTTTGCCCATTCAACGTGCCAGCCGTCCATAGTACTCATGTGAATCGATGCATTCATCGATGCAGTCATTCCAGAAGTTCCAGATGCTTCATTTGGCCTTCTTGGAGTATTCAGCCATACATCAGACCCCTGTTTTAAGAGTTTGCTAAGTTTCAGTTCATATCCTGTTAACACGGAAACATTTTTCAATTCCCTTGTTTTTGAAACTATCCAGTTAAATGTAATCTGTGCATTTGAATCAGCAGGGTGTGGTTTTCCTGCCCATATTACCTGGATTTTTCCGGTTTTCAGCAAATTTTTAAACCTTTTTTCGTCTCGAAGTAAAAACGAAGGTCTTTTGTAGTCCGCAAATCTTCTTGCCCAGACAACAGTTAAAATATTTGGATCAAAGAGGCTTCCCGTCTGATCAGCTACTTCTTCAAAAAGCTGTTTTTTTAACTCCATTTTTCGTTCACGGAGCATTTTTACATCTTTTTTTTCCGCAGCTTCTTTTATCTGCTTATCCTGCCAGTAATATTTATCCTGCGCATTTGTAATGTTCATTATGGGCTCTCGATTAGTAACCCAAGCCCACATTTTTTCAGAAGTATCCCTGTGAAGTTCTGAAACCGCATTTGATCGTTTACACATTCTTAACGCAGCAACAGTTAAATTAAATGGGTTTCCCCCGTATTTTTCAGCAGTTTTCGTATCAATACTTCCAAAAAAGCCCATACTTTTTAAAAGATTTATATCCTGTGTTTCATTTCCTGCAGGAATTGGAGTATGTGTAGTAAATAACAGGTGCTCTTTTACATAATCAATTCCATAGTCTTCAAGCATTTTAAACGCGACAGGTAGTGAATGAGCCTCGTTTATATGAAATCGTTTTACATTTTCACATTCGCGGATTACTTTGTATCCTCCAACCCCTAAAACGATTTCCTGTGCAATATGTGTTAAATTATTTCCATCATAAAGTCCGTAAGAGATAGTCCTCGATAAATGGTCGTTTTCTGGAATATCCGTTGTTAAAAAATAAATTGGACATGTATTAAATGTATTTTCTTCTAATTTATACGCTTTAACCCAGATATTAGTTCCATTTACGATTACTGGAACTTTTAAATCAATGTCTGTTAAAAAATCGTAGTACTTCCTTATATTTTCAACTTTCATACGGCCTTCACGGTCCCGCACCTGGTCGTAGTACCCATAGCTCCAGAGCATGGAAACGCCGACTAATGGAATATTAAGACGTTTAGCTGCCCTAAAATGAGATCCTGCTAAAAACCCGAGTCCCCCTGCATAAGTCTTTAAAGACTGATCAATTGCAAACTCCATGCTAAAATAAGCAGTGTCTTTCATTAAATCCCTCAAAATAAAGTTAAAGCGTGAATTCTTGAGTAATATTTATGTTTCTATTTTATATTTATTAAATATATCTAACCCACCCTTAAAATAATTTAAGAAACTATTTTAATGAAGCTGTTATAATCGTTATCGGGTTTTTTGAAAGCATTATATGTCCGGAACCGATTTTTTTACCATAAGAAACCGACACATTTACTAAATCAACAGTATATCCAAGTTCTTCAAATTTATCGACTACTTTTACGCTGTTTTCAAGCACAATAGTATTTACAACTATTCTCTCAATTTTCTTCTCGTTTAAAATTTCTAATATTTGCCCGATATTTTTGGTTCCGCCAATAAATACTTTGTTAAACTCAAATTCTGAAATTAAATCTTCTGCATTTCCGAGCAGAACTTTGCAATTTTCAATATTAAACTTTTTTAAGTTATTTAAAGTTGTATTTTTTGCATTTTCGCTGTTATCGATTGAGTAAACAAATTTTGAACGTTTTGCAATTTCAACGCTCATTCCCCCGCTGCCGCACCCGACATCTAAAACTACATCTTCGGGATTCAAATGTAATTTACCGATACTTACAGCCCTTATTTCTTCTTTAGTTATTGGAACGCCTTCCATTCTAAAAAATTCAGTGTCTTGAATCATTTTTTCACGTTATTTATTATTTGATTAACAAGTTATAAATACTGATTTTAGCTACTTATATATTGCTTAATTTTTAAATATTAACAATTACGGTATAATTACGGTATTTCTATACTTTTATTATTCTCATCATATTTAACAAAAAGGTGAAGTTATGGCTGACGTTTTGACTGAATTGCCGGGAGTAGGCCCATCAACTGCGGAAAAACTAATTGAAGCAGGATACCTCGATTTTATGAAAATTGCAACAGCTACAATTGGTGAATTAACTGATATTGAAGGAATCAGTGAAAAAGCTGCTGCTAAAATGATTATGGCTGCAAGAGATTTGTGTGACCTTGGATTTAAAAGCGGTGTTGAATTATTAAGACAAAGACAGAGCGTCTGGAGACTTTCAACGGGCAGTAAAGAATTAGATGCTGTTCTTGCAGGGGGGCTCGAAAGTCAGTCAGTAACTGAATTTGCAGGTATGTATGGAAGCGGTAAAACGCAGATCATGCATCAATCATGTGTAAATTTACAGATCAGGGAAAAAATATATGCTGACCTTGAAGGAGTTGTTGAAGAAGAACTTGAAAATCCAAAAGCAGTTTATATTGATACAGAAGGTACATTTAGACCCGAAAGAGTTGTTCAGATGGCTGAAGGAGCTGGAATCGATGGCCAGACCGTTTTAGATAACACGTTTGTTGCAAGAGCATACAACTCAGATATGCAGATGTTATTTGCAGAAAAAATAGAAGACTTAATTAAAAGCGGAAATAACATCAAATTAGTAATTATCGACTCCCTTACAAGCACTTTTAGAAATGAATTTACGGGAAGAGGTAAATTAGCTGAAAGACAGCAAAAATTAGGTAGACACATGGCTACACTAAACAAACTTGCAGATTTATACAACTGCATTGTTTTAGTTACAAACCAAGTTGCTGCAAAACCAGATGCATTCTTCGGTGTTGCTGAACAGGCAATTGGTGGACACGTTGTTGGACACGCTGCAACATTCAGATTCTTCTTAAGAAAATCAAAAGGAGATAAAAGAGTTGCAAAATTATACGACTCCCCACACTTACCAGATTCAGAAGCAGTCTTTAGAATTACAGAAAAAGGTATTATGGATTAACATCTTTTAAAAATAAATTTTAATATTTTCTTTTTTAAAAATTAAAAAAATAGAAATTTTCGGTTATTTTTAATTTAAAATTATTTTATCATTCCCATTTCTTTTTGCCGTTTTATTCTCTGAGACAATATACATGGACCGTTTCTTTTTCCGCCAATTGGTACTTTTGGAGTCCCAAGACAGTTCATGCATCTTGCCATGACACTCGCACCAAGAGCAAGTCCGTCTTCAACAAAAATTATGTTTTCTGAAACATTATCCCATATTTCAAGTTCTGAGAGCATTTCAATTATCAATTTCGGCTTTTGGCCAGTAATTCCTGCCCTTCCAGTAATTCCTATTGCAGTGTTTCCATTTATAATTCCTTCTTCGTGTGCAATTCTTATCAATCTTTGAGTGATTTTTGCAGAAACTATGTCAAGTGTGTACATTAAAGTTGGAAGATTTGATTCTTTTAAAATTTTTGCACCGATTTTTTCAAGTTCGGGAATATCGCTTCCATTTTCACCGACATCACAACCGATTAAAAATGTTCCTGCTTTTTCGGCGCTTTCAGGGTTTACTGGAACAGTTCCAAATCTATCCATTCCTTTTGGAACCTCTTTTATGATTACGTGCTCGTGAATTTCTTTTGCATATTTTTCTGCGAGTTCCTTATTTGGACTTCCCTTTTCAGCATGAATATCTAAAACTGCTCCGCCTCTTTTACTCACGAGGTCAGTTCCACGAACAACTGCATCGGAAACTGCACCTGCAAGTCCGCACAAGTTTCCAACAACTTTTGCATAAGGTTCTCCATTGTTTGTAATTCTTCCTGCAAGTGTTGTTCCAAAGTCAATACTAATACAAGGATTCCTGTAGTCCACACCAGTCCATTTACTTCCAATTTTCAATCCTGCGGTTACAAGTTCCCCTTCCATTTCATTTGCAACCACTTCCTTTCCAGTTGGAGGAACTACCCCTGTTACCGCCCCATCAAAAATCAATTTTTCAATTAAAGTGTAGTCTTGAAGTATTTCTGGAAGCTGTTTTTTTGTCATTATTGGCGTCATCTTCCCATTTGGAATTCCTGCCATTCTGCATCCTTCAGCAAGGGATACAATCATTACACCCACTTCTTCAGGAGAAGCGAAACCTGCAGTAACACCCGTACTCCTAACAACGAAGTGAATATCGTTTACAGATAAATGCGCTTTATCCATTGCGCCTTTTAAAACATCTCGAACCATTTCAGAAACTGCTTCTTTCGTAAGCTCAACGTCCCAAATTGTTCTTCCAAAAACCTGTTCTCCTTTTTTCGGAGGCCTTACATCCCTTGTCATCCTGACTTCTTTAGATACTACGTATGTTTTTCCAGAACCCATCTCTGTTGCAGATATAATCGCTTTTGTTGTCGTGTTTCCAAGCTCGACAGATGCAACAGTATAATATGGCAATATATGCTGATTTGGGCCAACCTTCTTTGGATTTAAATCCATTACATCAATACTCTGCGATTTTGCATAGTGAATCTTTGGTGATTTACCAAATATGCCCTTAATTGAATCAAGAAACCCCATGTATATCTCTCCTTAATTTTAAAATGCGTTACAGACATTAAATGATTAAAAAAACAGTATAAATTATGGAAATTTGATTATATAAATATACTATTTTTGAATTTTAATTAATGATACCAAGTATATGTCTGGAACCCCATCAATTCGAACATTAATAGCGACTAAAACCAAAATTATATCAAAATTAACATTTTTTATTAATTAGACTGTGTTTGTTAATTCAAACGGCAATATAAATAATAATATATAAGTATAGCAAATAAAAATACATTATTATCAAATATAATGGAGATAATATGAAAATCCCTACAATCCTTGTAATAATATCATTAATATTACTAATAACTTCTTTTTCAGGATGTACCTCTTCTGGTGGTAAAGAATACGATACAGTAAATCCCGGTGTATTAACAATTGGAATTACGCCAGAAATGCCCCCACAACAATATTATGAAAACGGTGAACTGAAAGGCTTTGACATCGATTTGATGAAAGAAATTGCAAACAATATGGGCTTGAAACCCGAATTCAAAGTTTACGAATATGGCGGTGCAAAAGAGGCACTTTTAAATGGGGAAGTCGATTGTCTCCCTTCAATGACGATTTCACCAGAACGAAAAGAAGAAATGGATTTTTCAAGGGCATATATCCAAACATACGTGGTTGTTGCAGTCTTTGAAAAAAGCCCTTACCACGAAATTACAGATTTAAACGGTAAAAATATTGCAGTTGTAACAGATACATACACTGAAGACTGGGCCAAAGAATATCTTGGAAGTCTTAACACAAATATCAAATCTTATGACTCTGTTGAAGGATTAGTTTCAGACGTAAACTCGGGAAATATTGATGCGGTAGTTACTGATCAGATCCAGCTGGATTACTATTCAGAAAAGTATAATTTTGAATCCAGAATGATTTCTGAAAAAATGACGATTGTTTACTGGGCAATCGCAGTCAAAAAAAATAATCATAATCTCCAAAATGAAATAAACAATGCATTATTTGAATTAGAAGGGGATAAATCACTCTACGAATTAAAAAATAAATGGTACAACTAAGCCATTATCTAATTACTTTTTTATTCCGCTAAATTTTCTTTTTAAAAAATATATAAATACCCCGTCATAAAAACTATTTTGTAGAGGGAATGGGGGAATATTTATGAAAAAAAATTCGATTGCGAGTTTTATCATAGTATTTTTATTATCAATTTCAATTATTTCTGGCTGTATATCAGGTCAGAACACTATAAAAAGAGGCACATTAACGATTGGAGTATGTCCACAGTACCCTCCGACAATATACCAAGAAAATGGAACTTTAATGGGATTTGATTTTGATTTAATGACTGAAATTGCTGAAAGAATGAATTTAAAAACAGATTTTAAGATTTATGATTCCAAATCCGAACTTTTCGATGCTTTGGAAAAGAATGAGGTCGATTGTATAGGGTCGAGAACTGTGAATTATGAAAGAAAAAAATACGTTGATTTCACGAGAGTTTATTATTATGACAACATTCGTGTTGCAGTTATGGAAAATAGTTCTATAAAATTGCTTAATGAGTTAAAAGGTAAAAAATTAGGTATTATTGATGGTAGCATATCTTCAGAAATTGTTGAATCTTATTTAAAAAACGTGGGTTGTGAATGCGTATATTATGATACACCTGAAAATTTAGCCCGTGCAGTACAGGATGGGGAAGTTGATGCAGTAATGGGTCATGAAATGTATATAGAATGCGTATCCAACAGTTACAATATTCCAAAAAGATACTTAGATGAAAAATTATCTGTAAGTTACTGGGCAATCCCAATTAATAAAAACAATCCGAACTTGAGAAACTCGATAAATGATGTGCTCTTAGAAATGGAAAATAATGGAACCCTCGATGAATTAAAACTCAAGTGGTATGGTAAATATTAGAAAAACTTTAAAAGTTTTTTTACTTATTTTCCAAAGAGAACCCTATCTAAAATTGGTTTAACCACTGTTGAAGGGTCGTCCATGTCCCCATTTTCATTTATAAACCCTACAAGATTATTTTTATTGATAAAATCAAAAATCCTGTCCATTTTATCGTTATTTATCAGGTTTAATATTTTTCTAATTTTAATATTCCTATCAATTTCAGAAGCGATTTCGTTTTTCCAGTTTTTTTCATAATTTTTTAAAAATTCAATATCATAATTTCCTTCAAAATACTGGTTTATTGTATCTGCACAGATTTTCCCGCATTTTGCACCATAGTAAAGTCCACCTCCACTTAATGGCTTTACCTGACCTGCAGAATCTCCAACAAGCATTACGTTATGGTTTACAGATTTTGAATAACCGATTGGAATTGCACCACAGATAAATTCGACCGGGTTTGCATTTTTTAAAATTTCTTTTGCAATTTTGTTATTTTCTAAAAAGTCCATTAATTTTTTGTAAGAATTATTTGAATCACACATTCCAACCCTTACTCTATCGTTTCCAAGCGGAATTATCCAGGTAAAAAACTTTTCAGAGTATCGTTTATCATAAATTACGTAAACGAAATCATTATCAAGTTCTGCATTAACAAATTCAATCTGAACTCCAGAAATTATTTCGCGCTTTTTGTCAAGCATATTCAATGATCGTCCAATTGTTGACCTAATCCCGTCAGCTCCTATAATTATTTCAGGAGAAACTTCGAAAGTTTCACCATCGTGCATTATCTCTAATTTATGCCGGGTTTTATCTCGATTTGTGGAATCGTTTGGATTTTTAATTTTTCCGTAAGATTTTAGCAGTACATCCACATTTTTAGAAGCCCGTACCGCAATATCCTTATCCATTACTTTCCTTTCAAAAACTTCTGCCCGAATTTCTTCGTTTCCAACAGTAACAGAACTATTTTTTGAATAAATATGTGCTCCGCGAACTTTATTTACTGAACCTTTTGGATTTCCAAGTTCTTTTATACCATTTTTACTTAAAAGTCCAGCACACTGCAATGGAACCCCAATTTCTTGATGTTCTTCTAAAACGAGAACTTTTTTATTTTTTATATTCTCTCCAGTAATAAATCCAGAAGGCCCACCGCCCACAATTACTACATCGTACTTTTCAAAATCCATTGTATTCCTGAAAAATTTTTTCGAAAGATTAATAGTTTTCAAATCTTATATTAAATATCATTTTAAATATAGTTTCGCTAAAAACTTTTTCAAAAAAATTATAACTGGGATACCGTGATTTATATCGTTGGAATTGGACCTGGAAGCAGGGATTATGTTACAGAAAAGGCATATAATACTGTTAAAACTTCAGATTTTGTTTTAGGGAGTAAAAGGTCGCTTGATATCTTTGAAATTAACGGGGAAAAAATAGAACTTACAGTAAACCTTAAAAACGAACTTTATGAATTTTTAAAAACTTATAAAAACTCAAAATCTAAAAAAAAGGTATCTATACTGTCAACTGGAGACCCTTGCTTTAGTGGCCTTTTAAAAACCATTTTTTCATTTGATTTCATCAAAAAAGATGATTTTGAAGTTATTCCTGGAATTTCCTCAATTCAGATGGCGGCTGCAAAAGCCAAAATATCATGGGAAGACTACAACATTCTCACACTGCATGGAAAAGAAGAAAATTTAAAAAAGCTGTTGGATTGTGTAAACAATAATGAAAAGGTGATTTTTTTACCGAATAATTTAAAAAATGACCTTAAATTCCTAATTGAAAATGGAATTTCGGAAAAAAAAGAACTAACAGTTCTTGAAAATCTTTCATATTCAAATGAAAAAATAATTACCGATAAAATATCAAATTTAATTGAAAATAATTATTCTTACCTTTTAGTATGCATTATAAACTGACGAGGGGATAGTTTTGAAAAAAATAAAGAGTTTGCTTTCAACAATAACATTGTTAATTTTATTGGTGTTATCAACACTATTTTCAGGATGTATTGGAAATGATTACAGTTCTGTTGAAATCGTTGAAAACAGCCCATATCCAGAATTTATCTACGTAAATAAAGACATGTTAAAAATTGCGGTGAATAAAACCTCTGAGCACAAAACCCCTGACTATTTCTTTATTATACTTGATGGTGCGTACCTTGATAAAAATAACTACTCAAAAGTAGCCATTAGAACTCCATTCTGGAGATTTGGAAGCCTATTTGTAAATGACGACATAAAAACAAAAAACGGAATGATATTTCTAAATTCTGATTATGTCCAAAAACCTGACCTAAAATTCAATAAACCGCTTAATTACAACGATATAATTGTATATAATGAAAATTATGGCCTATTTATAGAAATTGGTAATACTTACAATTACGCAGAGATAATTACTGACTATTCAAGCGAAAACAAATATTTCATGGAAAATACCAACAATATTGCAGGTAAAAATATTATAAACCGTACAATTATTGAAAAAGACAGTCTTTTACTTGGAACTTATGTTTTAGAAAGCGGAATTCCAATCGGTGAACTTAATAACAGTGCATTTAACATTAATGTCAGTTCAAAATCTTAAAATCACATTCTTTTAAAAACCAGAACAAAAAGATATAAAAGTAATTTAACGAACTATATAATAACTATATAAAAGCTAAAAAGGGATATCATGGACATAATGCAGTTTGTTCCGGACCTTGGAACCGGATTTATAACGGGATTTGTTGTTGGCTGGGGAATTAAAATGGCCATGAAGGTGGTTATTGCATTAATGGGCCTTTATGTATTCAGTTTAATTTATTTGAGCAATTTAGGAGTAATTTCAATAAATACTGACGCATTGCTTGGACTCGTTGGAAACGTTGAAGGTGCTGTAATGTCTTATGGAAGCTTGGCTGTTGGATTAATCCATTCAGTATCTTTAGGCGGAGGATTTGCAGCAGGTGCGGCAGTTGGGTTAAAACAGGGATAATTTAAAATAAACAAATGAAATAACTAAATTTACAAATTATATTCGAATTTATATTTTTCTAAATTAAAAAAAGTGAAATTATGGACACTCGAATTAGAGATTTTGTAAAAACTGGTGCAGGTTATTTTGCGGTAAATACTTATTATCATCCCAAAAATTCAGTTATTTCTTTTTTAAGATACATAAACATTGAAAAAATTGGAAATCATCTTTTAAAAGATTATGAACTCGATGAAAACGACATAAGGACGCTTGATGGGGAAAGATTCATAAAAGTGGCTGATAGTGTCAAAGCTTACGGGATTTTAAAAGAATACTACCCAGAATATTTGTTTTATGATGAGATAAATGACGTACTTTTACATGCAATCCCGAAAAACGATATTAAAGAAATATTAAGTCCTCAAAAAAGGTTACAGGAAGTATTAAACGAGCAGAATACTGAAGCTGAAAAAAAATGTGCAAAATTAGCAGAAACACTCCATGATTACGGCCTTGAATATAAAAAAATGGGAGTTTCTGGGTCAACTGTTTTAAAACTAAACAATGAAAATTCAGATATCGATTTTGTAATTTACGGGATGAAAAATCACAAAACTGCGAGAGAAATTCTTTCAGTTACTTTTAAAGATGGTGTTTTATCGCCATTATCCGAAGATTTCTGGAAAAAAGCTTACGTAAAAAGAATAAAAGATGGAACATTAACTTACGATGATTTTGTATGGCATGAACAGAGAAAATTAAACAGGGGAGTTATTGATGACGTTATGTTTGATTTACTCGCAACAAGAGAATGGAATGAAATAACTGAAAAATACGGCGACAAAAAATACAAAAATTTAGGATTTATCCAGATTAAAGCAAAAGTAAAAGATGACACGTTTGTTTTTGACAACCCTGCGATATACAAAATTGAAGATGTTGAAATTTTGAATAATGAAAATAATGCAAAAGTTTCTGCCTCTGAAATTGAAGAAGTAGTATCCTTTACCCATACTTATGCAGGTTCAGCTTACACTGGCGAAGAAATAATTGTCCGCGGAAAATTAGAAGAAGTCTCTGGAAAAGAAACTTACAAAAGAGTTGTCGTTGGAACCACGAGAGAAGCGTTTAACGAGTACGTAAAAATTTCTAAATAATTTATTTCTTTTTTTAAGGTGGTAATATCATTGAAATTCCAAATTACGGGAAAATAACTTCTAAAACTGTTGTTTTTGACTTAAACGGAACTTTGGCAGTTGACGGGCTTGTAAGCGAGAAAATAAAAGAACTTTTAAAAGAACTTGGAAAAAGTTATAAAATTGTTGTACTTACAGCAGACACTTACGGAACTTTAGAAAAAGAATTTAACGGCCTTCCAATTGTAGTTGACAGAATTAAAAACGAAATAGAAAAAGTAAATGCTGCTGAAAAATATTCTCCATATATTGGTATTGGAAATGGAAATAACGACTGCATGATGCTTGAAAAAAGTGAACTTGGAATATTAATAATCAGGGAAGAAGGAGCATCGACAAATGCACTTTTAAAATCCGATATTTTAATTAACAACATTGAAGATGCGATAAAACTGCTTTTAAATGAAAAAAGAATTATTGCAACACTTAGAAAATAAAAATTAAAAATAAAATTTAAAATTAAATCTCTTTTAAAATTTCCTCAATTTTTTTAAAGTATTTTTCTTCTTCAGGAATTACAGTAATTTCTTTTGCGGGAAGTGTAATCGATGCCCTAAATCCGCAATCTCGCGCAATTTCTGTTGCTTTTTTATTTATTTTGTATAAATCGTCAAATAATTCAGTTGTTAGTTCGCAATCCGGAGTACAGTATTGAAGACAGCATCCTTCTCTCCAGTAGCCAATTTTATTTCCTGCTTCACTTACCCGTTTTATATCGATATTATAGTGTTTTTGAAGATTAAACACGTCAAAATGTCCAACACGAATTAAAGGCCTAAAAAAATGAATTTTGTATCTTTTTGGAACCTTTGTAAGCTCCATTTTTTTATAAAGTTCAGATTCATCTTTTCTTTTACTTTTGGAATTATTTTCGCGAATATATTGAAAGACTGGACCTGCAATCTTTTCAAGTGCAGTTTCTCCAGTCATGATTATTTTTGCATTTTCTTCTTTTGCAATATTTACCATGTGTGCTTTCATTATGGTTTTGCAAATACGGCAGATGCTTTTTCCTTTCGCACCTTGCGTTTTTTTGGCCAATTCTTCTGTAATATCCGGAAATATTATAGGTACATTGAACTTATCTGCCAATTTTTTTGCTTCGTTTGTTGAAATATCCCAGGCCCATTTGTGGACAAAATGAACACACAAATGAACGTTTAATCCAAGTTCCTTTGCAATCGCAAGTGCAACAGCACTGTCTTTTCCGCCACTGAGCATTACAATTATTTTTTCGTCTTTTAAATTCAGTTCTTCAAAATTATTCAAAATATCTTCTTTTAATTGGTTTAAATGTTTTAAATTCCGATTATTTTGTGTCCAAGGCCTAAATTCAAGATTATTATCCATATAACTCACATATCCCAATTAATTAGTTAAGTTAAATAAAAAATAGACTTTTATACGTTAAAATCTATGTTTTCTACTCCATTGTATACCGTAAATCGATCAATTCTTGCAAAACCGATTAATACAATATCATTTTCTTCTGCTAAAATTACTCCCCTGTCAGTTGAAGGAGATTTAGTGATAATTGCCGGAATTTTAGAATTTACTACCTTTTTAACCATTGCAGTTGGCTGTCTTCCACTTGATGCAAGTATAACATTACTTAAATCAATATTATTTAAAACAGCATATCCCACCACCTTATCTACTGCATTGTGCCTTCCAATATCTTCAAAATAAATTATTTTGTTTCCGAAAAAATCAAAAAGTGCTGCCCAGTGAACTCCGCCTGTTATCTTCCACGTATCTGAAAGAATTGGCATTGTTTCCATGATTTTTTTAATTGTACTTAATTTTAAATCTACATCCTTTTTTTTCACATTTGCTTTTTCTACTTCTTTTGATTCCACACATATTTTTTTGTTTTCTATTTTAATCTTTGAAAAGTTTTCAGGGGACATATATCCTTCTGAAATGGTGTATCCGATTCCTAATTCTTCAATATTTTCAGGAGATACAACCATTGTTTCGATTAATTTTCCATCAAGGTATAATTCGTAAAAATCCTCGGTTACTATCGTGTCTTCTTTTTCTAAAAGCCCTTTTTCTGCACTCCATGAATAAGTTTTAACCTTTGTAACCATTTTAGACATTTCACACACACTCCAAAATCATACCATCAATATTATTATAACTTAAATGATATAGTTGTTTAAATAACTGTGATACCATGAGCTTTGAACGATACAAAAGACAGATTTTGATGGACGATTTTGGAGAAGATAACCAAAAAAAATTATTAAATGCAACTGTAACTGTTGTCGGTGTTGGGGGACTTGGAACCGTTGTTTCACAATATTTAGCTGCCGCAGGAGCTGGAAACTTAAAATTAGTTGATTATCAAGAAGTTGAACTTTCGAATTTAAATAGACAGATATTGCATTTTGAAAAAGATATTGGAATAAAAAAGGTCAATTCCGCAAAAGAAAAGTTAGAAAGCATTAACTCAGAGATAAACATTGAAATTTATCCTGAAAAAGTAAACGAAAATCACATCAAAAATTCAGATGTTATTATTGACTGTCTTGATAATTTTGAAGCAAGATATTTATTAAATAAATTTTCAAATAAATACAAAATCCCGCTGGTTCATGGGGCAATTGAAGACTTAAGAGGACAGGTTACAACAATAATTCCTGATGAAACACCCTGTATTGAATGTATTTTTAAATTAAAAGATGAAGAAAAAAATAAGTCTTTTCCAGTGTTAGGGGTAACTCCAGGAGTAATCGGTTCAATCCAGGCGAGTGAAGCGATAAAATTAATAACTGGAATAGGAACTCCGTTAAAAAACAAATTACTTTCAATAAACATGCGAACAAACGATTATTTCACATTTAATATAAAGAAAAATCCTGAATGCAAAATTTGCGGTGGTTTAAATGATTAGAGTTTCAAAAGAAGATTTTAACATTGACGTTGAAACTAAAACACTTTTAAAAGAACATCCTGAAATCGGGGGCCTTGTAAATTTCGTAGGGGTTGTTAGAAACGTAGGGTACGATAAAGGCGTTGAAAAAGAAGCGGAATTTATTGAATTTGAATGCTATGAAGAAATGGCATCAAAAAAACTTGAAGAATTGAAAAATAAGGCAGTTGAAAAGTTTAACATAATTGATGCTACAGTAATCCATAGGATTGGAACGCTAAAAGTGGGGGATAACATTGTATTAATTGTTGTTGGTGCAAAACACAGAAAAGAAGCATTTTTAGCCTGTGAATATTTGATTGATAGCTTAAAAGAAGAAGTTCCGATATGGAAAAAAGAATTTTCAAAAGACGGTTCCTACTGGGTAGAACAACACTGATTTATTTTAATTTTAAAAAAAAAGGAATATTATGAAATTGTTTCAGGAAAAAATATCCATTAAAGAAACGAATATTCTCCTAAAAGTGGATAATCCAAAATTTTTTAGAATTGCAAAAAATACAATCATTAACGAAAGATTAAACCTTGAAAAGTATATTTTAAGAAATCCCATCTTTTTAACGAGCTATTCACCTGTTGAAGTGTCAGATAACACACCAGAAATTGTAAAGTTAATGGCTGAAGCTGGATTTAACGCGGATGTTGGACCAATGGCCGCAGTTGCAGGAACATTCAGTCAGTTAATTGTTGAAAATTTGATTGAAAACGACTGTAAAAATGTAATTTCTGAAAACGGTGGCGATATCTGTTTAAAATGTGAAAATGATACCACTATTGGACTTTATGCTGGAAATTCATCACTTTCTGGAAATTTAGGATTTAAATTAAAAAAAGAAAAAATGAAAAATGGATATGGAGTCTGTACCTCATCAGGAACGGTTGGACACTCAGTAAGCCTTGGAAATGCTGATTCTGTTACTGTTTTTTCAAAATCTGCGAACATTGCGGATGCAGCTGCAACCTCAATTGGGAATTTCGCAGTTGGAAACAGTGTTGATGCAATAAACAGCTGTCTTGAAAAAGCTGAAACTATTTCCAAAATTGATGGTGTTTTTGTATGTATGGGGGAACATGCCGGAAAAATTGGAAAAATACCCCAATTGATAAAGACTGATAAAAAAGAAGTTTTGGGAAATGTTTTTGAAATGGTTTGAGGTAAAATTATATTATAATTGGTGTAAATCATGAACTCAAAAACAATAAAAGGTATCGTTTTAATTTTTGGAATAATATTTTGCGTAATCCTTACGGGATGTGCAGACTACACGAATCCGTCAAATGAAACTGTTCAGGCCGCCGTTTTAAACGAAGAATACGAAGAAAACGGTGGAAATGAAGGAAATTACGATGGTTCGACTGAAGATGAGTACGGTTATGAAAATAGCTGATCATTAAATTTAAAATGTAAAAAAAGATACTATTTTTAAAATTATTTTAGAAACTTATTCACCATAAGGTGGTCTTTTGAAGGAAATTAAACTAAATCCTGATTCTTTAGAAATTTACGAAAAATCAGCCGCCAATAAACTAAATAAAAACGATTTAATTGAGTTATGGAATTTAGACTTAAATGATTTGCTGGATATTTCATATAACTTAAAAAAATTATTTAACAAGGATAAAATTGATTTATGCTCGATTATGAATGCCAAATCAGGCATATGTCCTGAAAACTGTATATTCTGCTCCCAATCAAAACACAACAGTTCAAAAATAGACACTTATAAATTAAAATCAAAAGAAGAAATTTTAAAAAATGCTACATCGGTTGAAAAATATTCAAACCGCTTTTCAATTGTTGTAAGTGGAAAAACAGTTACAGATTTAGAATTTGAAAATATTCTTGAATCAATTGAAGAAATTCAAACTAAAACGAAATTAAAGGTTTGTGTTTCATTGGGGCTATTAAATAAAGATAAATTAAACGCGTTAAAAGAAAAAAACGTAAGAATCCACAACAACCTTGAAACATCTGAAAATTACTTTAAAAATATCTGTACAAGCCATGAATACAGCGAAAAAATAAAAGTAATCCAAAATGCTAAAAAAATAGGTCTTGAAATGTGCAGCGGCGGTATTTTTGGAATGGGTGAATCGATTGCCGATAGAGTTGATTTATTTTTAGATTTAAAAAAGCTCGGTGTTGATAGCGTTGCTTTGAATCTTTTAAATCCAATTTATGGCACCAAAATTTACGAAAAAATAAATTCTGGAGATATTTCCCCCATTAATCCCACCGATGCATTAAAATCAATCTGTATTGCAAGAATTGCGCTTCCAAATAAAGTAATCCGGCTTTGTGGTGGAAGAGAACATGTTTTAAAAGATATGCAGAAATACTCACTCCTTGCACTTGATGGTTTAATGATTGGAAACTATTTAACCACAAACGGACAAAATATCCAGTTTGATTTAAAAATGATCGAAGAAATGGGTTTTGAGCGATGATAAGCATGAAAATAAGTTTGCTTGAAAAATATAACTCATTAATCGAGTTTTTCAAAAATAAAAAAGTGATTGTTGCATATTCTGGAGGTGTTGACAGCACACTTATCTCAAAAATTGCAAGCGATGCTACACAAACACTCGCCATTACAGTTAATAACGGATTTTTTTCTGAAAATGTAATAACAAAAGCAGAAAATCGTGCTAAAAAATATAATATTCCTCAAAAAACCATAAAAATAGATTATTTAAATGAAATTACCTCAAAAGACTTAAAAAACCGATGTTACAACTGTAAAAAAAGGATTGCTAAAGAACTTAACATAATAAAAAATGAATTAAAATATGATATTATTGTTGATGGAACAATTTACGATGATACTTTTGAAGATAGGCCGGGAATCAGGGCGTTTAACGAAGAAAATATAAAATCTCCCCTTTCGGATTTAAAATTCACTAAAAGCGATATTTTTGAAATTTCAGAATGCTTAAAAATTGATATTCCAAAAAAAGATACCTGTATGGCAACCCGTATTTTATCAGCGCCAATTTCTAAAGAAAATATGGCCAAATCGAATTTAGCAGAAGAGTTTATAAAATCAAACTTCCATATTGAAAGTTATTTAAGGGTGCGCTACCTTGAAAATATTGCAATTATTGAGATAACAAAAGAAGAATCAAAAAAAATATTTGATAATGATTCAATAGAAAGAATAAATACTGAACTTAAAAGAATAGGGTTTGAAAAGGCTGTACTCGACCTCAATTTTAAATAGTCAAATTACGCGAGAACCGGTGATTTTATGGAGATAAATACTGATAAATACAAAAATATTACGAGAAATCTTGAAAGAGAAATGATTAACTTAAATCCGATACAAAGAGGGGGAATACTTCCAACTGAATCTAAAAAAATAATCTACGAATACTGGGATGGGTACAGTGTTTGTGATTACTGTTCAGGAAGGCTCGACCAAATCGAAACTCCCCCTATAAACGAATTTTTAGAAGATATGTCCAAATTTTTAGGAATGGACATAACAAGGCCCACACACGGCGCAAGGGAAAGTAAATACGCTGTTATGAATTCCATCTGTAAAGACGGAGATTATGTTGTTTTGGATGGAAATGCTCACTATACTTCATACGTAGCACTTGAAAGGGCAAAATTAAACTACGAAAAAACTGATATTGAAGAATACCCAACATTTAGAGTAATTCCTGAAAGTTATGCTGAAAAAATTGACATGCTCGAAGACTCTAAAAAAAATATCGGATTAATCCTTTTAACCCATGTTGATGGAAATTATGGAAACGTTGCAGATGTTGAAAAGGTAGGAAAAATTGCAAAATCAAAAGGATATCCATTTTTATTAAATTGCGCATATTCTGCTGGAAGAATGCCAATTGATGGAAAAAAATTAAATGTAGACTTTATAGCAGCATCTGGACATAAGAGCATGGCTGCATCAGGCCCATGTGGTCTTCTTTCAATAAATAAAAAATATGAAGATGACGTGCTTGAAACTTCAAAAGTGAATGTTGTAAAAGAACTCCAGATGCTTGGTTGCACGAGTAGGGGAATTCCAATTTTAAGTTTGATGGCAAGTTTCGAACACCTGATTGAAAGGGTTAAAAATTGGGATTTAGAACTTGAAAAAACAAGAAAAGTGGTTAATGAACTTGAACCATTAGGATTTAAACAGATTGGAGAAAGGCCCAGAAACCACGACATTATAAGATTTGAAACCCCGATTTTAGATGAAATTGCAGAAAAAGATAAAAGAAGAGGGTTTTTCTTCTACGAAGAATTGAAAAAACGAGGAATCGGCGGAATAAGAAGAGGAGTCACGAAAGAATTCAAAATGAGTGTTTATGGATTAACCAGCACCCAGGTTGACTACGTGATAAACAGTATGAAATCAATTATAAACGAATTGAGGTGATTTAATGAGCGTTAAATATGTACTTCCTGCAATTATATTATTACTTCTCGCGAGTGCAGCAGTGTATTTTTCTTCAGTTGGACAGGATACTCCTGAAAAGTACGTATTTTTAGGAGTAACCTTCAGTCAGGGCGGTGTAGAATACCAAGGCTACACGGTTGAAGGTAAAAATATAATCTTTGAATACACAAGAGAAGGCGACTCTTTTACACAACTTGCTAATGTAAAACTTGCCCAAACTGGTGAAAAATATAAAAACATAGAAAATGTATACGTAAAAGTTGATACTAACGGCGAAGTTAAGTACTATAAAGCTGAAATATTCAATGAAACCGAAGAAATGGTAAAATACTACGCAAAAGAAAAATAAAATATATAAAGTTTAAATTGAAAGCATTCTCTCGATTGCTTTTCTTGCATTTTCAATTATTTTAGCATCAA
Organism: Methanococcus mangrovi; assembly: GCF_054506835.1. Classification (NCBI taxonomy): domain Archaea; kingdom Methanobacteriati; phylum Methanobacteriota; class Methanococci; order Methanococcales; family Methanococcaceae; genus Methanococcus; species Methanococcus mangrovi. Next base: position 1,107,991 of record NZ_CP197114.1, read on the forward strand.
GTGTTATTTCGTATTTTTCTTCCAAAAGACATTTTTCTATCTTTTCTAAAGTTATGTTTTTCATCGATTTACAGAGCGCATCTGATCTCAATGGAATCAGTTTTTTTGATTTTCCTACTCGTTCAAGTTCTATTTTAAGTCTTGATATCATGTCGCATTCTGTCCCAATGATAAATTCATCACAATCCGAATTTAAGATGTGTTTTACCATTCCACCAGTACTCATCACGTAATCTGCAATTTCCTGTAATTTAGAGTCACTTTCCGGGTGAATTAAAAGTTCTGCATTTGGATAGTTTTCTTTTACTGCTTTTGCATCATCAAGCGTAAACATTTTGTGAACATAGCAGTGTCCACCTTTTGGCATTGGAATAATTTTTTTATTCGATCTTTTTGATACATAATATCCTAAATTATTGTCGGGACCAAATAATATCTCGTCTTCTTCGAAAGAATTTACAACCCGGTCAGCATTTGCAGAAGTGCATGTCGCATCAGCGAGAGCTTTTGCAGAAGCGAGAGTATTTACATAAATTATAACTTTTGCATCAGGGTGTTTTTCTTTTGCATCGATTATAACTTCTGGTGGAAGTTGGTGTGCCATCGGACAGTCTGTTTCAACAATTTCTGGAATAAGTACCTTTTTCCCGCTGTTTAGTACTTTTGCGGTTTCTGCCATGAAATCTACACCGCAAAACACAATTATATCTGCATCCGTATCCCTTGCAGCAATGCATAGTTCCAGCGAATCCCCCATAACGTCTGCAATTCTCTGTATCTCTTCAGGTTGGTAATTATGAGCCAAAATTACCGCATTTTTTTCGTTTTTCAGCTTGTTTATTCTTTCAATTATGTCCATAAAAACACCAAAAGTAAATTCGTAATTTTAAATTGATTTATTACTTTTTTTATTAATTTTTTAATTTTACAGTAATTCTTTTTTAATTTTTAAAGATTCAATAACGATTTGTTTTGCCATCTCGTCTAAAGTGTATGGTGTTATTGGTTCCATGTCTTTTATAAATTTACCCGTACCAACTACCAAATGTCCTTTTGTTTCCATTTTTAAAAATTCAACCGGGCCTTTTTCAATCTTCGCATCGCCAATTTTAATTGCTGGCTCAAACCCAAATACCCCGTTAGTTCCAATTGCAACTTTTTTAGTATTTTTACAGTATTCTACAATTTTTTTTCTAATTGGAAGAGTATCCCCACCTGCAAAAACGATTAAAACTACTTCCCCAGTTATTTTTTCAATATTTTCTTCATTGATATCTTCAAAAAACGCTTCAATTTTTTCAGGGAAAAATTTTTTTAAAAAATTCACTTTATATTCCCCAATTTTTGCACCGTGTTTTCTGTGTACTACATCATTTTGATCAATCTTTGCTGCATCAAAAATCTGAATCTTTTCAAATCCGCCCCTGTGAACTTCTAAAAGATCCATTGCTATTCTGAATCCAAGCCTACCGCATCCAATAATAGAAACAGTTCCTTTTGGTTTTAATTTATCTTCAAGTGCTTTAATATCCATAAAAATCACACAAATAAAATATTTATTTAAAATTGACCTTTTTCAATTAAATTTTTCAATTTAACATATAATTATCCTTTATTAATATAAAGATAACGTTAGCAAACCTAACATCTATATATATAAATTACCATTTGAATTTAGAAGAATCATATATATAGATAAGTCGCATATGTTGTATATGACTCACATGAGATGAAATTATGCCAGAACATATACTATCAGGGATCAAAGCAGTAGTCGCAATAAATATGCGAAAAGAAGGAAAACTTCAAAGAGAGATAGCAGAGTTTCTAGAAATGGATCGTTCAATCATCTCCCACTACCTACACGGCAGATATCCATCAGATAAGGTCATGAGAGTCTCTGAAGAGATTATAAATTTACCCAAAGAATACGGTATTCCATTAATTACTTCGCTTGGCGACAACAAGCATATCACTAAAAAGTTAATAGAGCGAATTTATAAAATAAAAATAAGTATTGACATGGAAAAGTGTATTGCATGTGGCAAATGCCTTGAATGTGAATACGGGGCAGTTTCTGTGTATTCCGAAGATATAGGAATATCAATAGACAGGGAAAAATGTATTCTCTGTTGCAAATGCGTTTCTGAATGTCCAGTTGGTGCTTTAAAAATAGTAAAATAACTGAAATTAGGGAGGAAAAACAATGAAAAACTTCAAAAAAGACGAAAATGATGGCGTCATTGAAATTTCAAGAAATGGCGTTGAAAAAAGAGTCTTGAAATGGGAAGACTGCACCTGTGTTGGTTGTGGTATTTGTAGCGAAATCTGTCCTACAAGCGCTATAGAAATGGGCCCATTAGGTGCTATTTTTAAAGGGGAACTCGATGCTCCAAAATTAGATATCTCAGAAAAATGTGTTTTATGTGGTATGTGTGCATGTGCATGCCCATTTGATGCTGTTAAATTAAGCATTAACGACAAACCAATCACCGAAATGTCACAATACCCTAAAATCAAAAGGGGAATTGAATTAAATCAATCCAAATGTGTTTTATGTGAACAGTGTGAATTAGTATGTCCTCAATGTGCTATTGACGTTGAAAGAGAAGTTCCTGAAAGAAAATCCTTAGTATTAGGAGAAATTACAATTAAAAAAGATGCTTGTGTTTTATGTGGAATCTGTGCTGAATACTGTCCTGCTGATGCAATTGAATTAATTCCAAACGACATGAACGCTTTAAGCTTAAATCCAATTGCAGATATTAAAATAGACTTAGATGCTTGTGTATACTGTAAAGTATGTGAAAAAGCATGTCCACACAATGCAATTGAAGCAATTTGCTACAAATGTCCACTTGCAAGCAAAATTAAAAAGCCAGAACTTTACAAAGAAATCAAAGGACAGACAAACATCGACAAAGACCTCTGTGTATCCTGTGGATGGTGTGCAAACATCTGTCCTGCTGATGCAATAACAGTTGAAAAACCATTCGAAGGAGAATTAATCATCGATGAACCTGCATGTAACGCATGTGGTGCATGTATCTCAGTTTGTCCATGTAACGCACTTGTATTCCCACAACCTGAAAAACAGGGAGACAAAGTACCTAATGTTTTAGTTAACCAAGATGTATGTATTCTCTGTGGTGCATGTACGCATTCATGCCCTGTTGATGCATTAACCGTTAAAAGAACAAAAATAAACATGACCGAAGCAAATGCGCCTGCATGGAAAAAAGCTTTCTCAAAATTAATGAAATAATTGGAATATTATAGGTGATTTAATGTATAAACTCGAAGTATATCCTGAAAAATGTCACGGATGCGGAAACTGTGTTGTTGCATGCCCAGTAAATGCACAAGACCCTGATGTATATGGTGGCAAAGGACCAAGCAGCGACGAAAAATTAGTTATGAGAGTAGAAAATGGTGTTGTATCCATCGTAAACGGGGACTTATGCGGTGGATGTGGTGCATGTATTGAAGCATGCCCTGTTGATGCCATTAAATTAGTTATTGTAAAATAACTGAAATTTTAAGCATATCTTATCTATTGTTGGGTGATATTATGAAATTTATGCTAAATACAGGACGAACCATCTGGCAAGGCGAAGCCATTGAAGCTGGAAAAAACCTTGAAATGTACAGAAAAGCTGCAGCAGTCTGCTACATGAACCCAGAAGACATGGATGCATTGGGAGTTAAAGATGGCGATGCAATAAAAGTAACTTCAAAATATGGTGACGTTGCAGTAAATGCAATTACAACAAAAGAACCTGCCCCTATTGGAATGATATTTATCCCAATGGGACCTTGGGCAAACAGGGTTGTTTTACCAGATACTGAAAGTACCGCAATGCCTTCATTTAAAGGGCCTCTCGAAGTAGAAGTTGAAAAAACTGACGAAGAAGTATTATTAATGTCCGATTTAATGAGAAAAGCATACATTGAATAATTGGAATATTGGGTGATCTCATGGAATATATCATAAGAAATGGTACCGTCTTTGACCCTAAAAATAAGGTCGACGGAGAAAAGATGGATATCTGCGTGAAAGACGGAAAAATCGTAGAATCTGTATCAAAAAATGCTTTAGAAATTGATGCAAATAAAAAAGTAGTAATGGCAGGTGGTGTTGATTCACACAGCCACATTGCTGGAGCTAAAGTAAATACTGGAAGGGCCCTTAGACCTGAAGACAGTAAAAAAGATCTCTTTTCAAAAGAAGGATTGAGACAAGGATCAGGATTTTCAATACCTTCGACATTCAAAACAGGATACCAATACTCAGGTATGGGTTATACAACAGTTATCGAAGCTGCTATGCCTCCGCTTGTTGCAAGACACACACACGAAGAATTTATGGATCTACCACAAATCGACAAAGCTGCAATGCCATTATTTGGTAACAGCTGGATGGTACTTGAGTACTTGAAAAACGGCGATTTGAGCATGTGTGCTGCATACGTTGCATGGCTTTTAAGAGTAACAAAAGGATTTGCAATAAAAATCGTAAACCCTGGTGGAACAGAAGCTTGGGGTTGGGGTAAAAACGTACACGGTTTAGATGACGAAGTACCCTACTTTGGAATTACACCAAGAGAAATTGTAACTGGACTTGCAAAAGTAAACGAAATGCTCGGATTACCTCATTCCGTTCACGTGCACCCAAATAACCTTGGTCACCCTGGAAACTGGGAAACTACCATTGAAACGATGGACTGTGTAAAAGATATCAAAGCTAAACCAAAATTCGGTGAAAGAGACACCGTTTACTATAACACTCACCTCCAATTCCACTCATACGGTGGAACCTCATGGAAAGACTGTGTAAGTAAAGGGGTAGAAACTGCAGATTACGTGAACAAACATAAACACGTAATGATTGATGTTGGTCAAGTTACACTTGATGAAACCACAACGATGACTGCTGATGGACCAATGGAATACGATCTTCACATGACAAACGGCCTTAAATGGGCAAACTGTGACGTTGAACTTGAAACCGGTTCAGGAGTTGTTCCATTTATCTATTCACCAAAAGGACCAGTTTACGCCCTCCAGTGGGCTGTTGGTTTAGACATTTTCCTTTACACAAACCCTGAAAAATTAATCTTAACAACCGACCACCCTAATGCAGGACCATTCATAAGATACCCAAGAGTTATCGCTTGGTTACTCAGCAAAGAATACAGAGACGACTGGATTCAAAATAGGGTTCATGCATGGGCTGCAGAAAAAAGCCACATAACTGAAACCGACAGAGAATACTCAATGTATGAAATTGCGCAAGTAACAAGAGCAAATTCATCAAAAGTACTCGGTTTAAGTGGTGACAGGGGCCATTTAGGTGTTGGTGCTAAAGCAGACATTTCAATATATGACATCGCCCCTGAAGAAAAATCAGGTAAAAAGATAGAAAAAGCATTCCTTGAAGCAGCTTATGTTTTAAAAAACGGCGAAATAGTTGTAAAGAATGGAAATGTTGTAAAAGAAGTCTATGGGGATACAATCTTTGTGAACGCAGAAATAAACGAGAACTTAGAAGCAGAACTCTTAAAAGACCTCAACATGAAATTTAGAAAACTCTATTCCGTAAACATGGAAAACTACCCAGTTCAAGATGCTTACGCAAACAGCTGGATGCCAATAAACATCGATGCTACTGAAATACAATAAGGAATCTTATTCAATCTTTTTAAGGTGAAAATAATGAATGAATTAATTCTCAATTTGAAGGGCGATGTATCCGTTCCTATTGAAATGGATAAAATACTTCCAGAAAAAATTCAAGAAATGAATTTGGAAAAAATTTCTGGAATTGAATTAATACAGGGAAACAAAACTGCTAAATTAAGCGAAATCTTTGATGTTGAACTCAAAGAAAGCCCTGTTGCAAAAGTAACTATCAACAACTGCTGTAAAAAAGTTAAAAGAATCGGCGAAAAAATGACGTCTGGTGAAATCGTTGTAAACGGGGACGCTGGAATGTACGTTGGAGTCGAAATGAAAGGCGGAAAAATTACCGTGAATGGTGATGCTGAAAGCTGGGTAGGTCAAAACCTCAAAGGTGGAGAAATCACAATTAACGGAAACGCTGAAAACTACGTTGGTTCCGCATACAGGGGCGACTGGAGAGGAATGAGCGGTGGAACAATTACCATCACGGGTAACGCTGGATCCGAACTTGGAGAATATATGAAAGGAGGAACTATTGTTATCAAAGGTAACACAAAAATCCTCCCTGGAATTCACCAAAACGGTGGTATGATAATTATTGAAGGGGATATTGAAGGAAGAGCTGGTGGGGAAATGATGAAAGGTGCTATCGTAGTTTACGGTAAAATCTTAGAGCCACTCCCTTCATTTAAATTCGAAGGAATAGTTGAAGACCCGCTTGTTAAATTATCTAAAAAAGATGCCGGAACTCAGTTGAAAGGAACATTTATAAAATTCAGCGGAGACTACGTAAACAACAAACCTAAAGGGGAACTTTACGCGGCCATCAAAAACAATCAAAACTTACTCTAATACTTTTTTAATTTTTGAAATTGTTCTATTTTGAATTATTTTTTATACCTCTATTTGTATAGTATCAATTATAATCTAAGGAGGATTACTATGATTTTAGAGTTAAATGGAATTTATGCAGGTCTCCGGTTTTCATCAGCACATATCGTATTTGGACACGACAGCTGCGGAGTAATTCACGGTCATTCTTACTACGTGGACGTAAAACTCTCGGGAGAACCCTCCGGAGAATTTGGGTTTGTCTGCGATTTTAAAATATTAAAGCAGATTGTAAAGGAACTTTGTGGTGAACTCGACCATAAGCTGCTTGTTCCAAGGGACCATGAAAACATGGAATATTCAATGGAAGGCGATTCAATTTATTTAGAATACGTTGAAAAAACTGGAAATGTAAAAAAATACATGTTTCCAATAGATGACATTAATTTACTACCATTAAAATCAACTACTGCAGAAGACCTGTCCATATATTTTGCAAAATTTATCGAAGGCAAACTTAGAACCATGAACCTTGAAAACTCAATCGAGTGGATTGAAACTACCGTGAACGAAGGAATTGGTCAAGGTGCAAGATACATACAATATGTAAAATGATATGGCGTAAACTGTGTAAAAACAAATAAAAATTTATATAAATCATAATCTGTACACTTTTACCATGATTATTTTCTAAACCTGGTGATAACATGAACCTCGAGCTTTCAGTAACTGAAGCCATGAGTACACCGGTAGCCACAGTAACATTGGATACTACGGCTTACGACGTGGCAAATATCCTTAAAGAAAAAGGAATCGGATGTTTAGTGGTATTAAACGATGCTGGAAAACCAGTTGGCATTATAACAGAACGAGATTTAGCACTCGGAGTTGTTTCAAGAAATTTAAAATCAAAAGAAGTAATAGTAGAAGAAATTTCCTCTTCAAAATTAATATCAATCGCTCCAAAATCCACGCTGATGGATGCAGCTCGAAAAATGGACTCGGAAAACGTAAAAAGACTTCCAGTAATTGATGGTGATGAGTTACTTGGAATAGTTACGGTAAGTGACATTACAAAACTATCCCCTGAACTATTCAACATACTTGTCGAAACGAATGAAATTCATAATTCAGAATATTCATATGCAAAAAATGAAGAAATTGAAGGAATTTGTGAAATTTGCGGAAGTACTGACAGTGTAAATTACATCAATGGAAGATATATCTGCAAAAACTGTAATGAAGACTCTGAAGATGAAAACGAGTAACAGTAATTAATTATCTAAAAAAGAGGGATATTTTGAAAATAAAAACCATTGTCGGCGAAAAAAAAGTCGAAAAAGTATACCCTACAACAAAGATTATTGAAGCTCTCGAAATGATGGATAAGGAAAACATCAGAAGAATATGTGTTGTTGACCCGGGAACTGGACGGGTTGAAGGAATTTTGACAAACATGGATATTGTAAACCTTCTTGGGGGAGGTTCTAAATATAACCTTGTAAAATTCAAACACAATCATAACATGCTTTCTGCCATCAATGAACCCGTAAAAGAGATAATGGCCGACAATGTGGTATTAATAAAGGAAAATGCAGAGTTGGATGAGGTAATTGATTTATTTGTCGAAAAAAAAATTGGTGGAATGCCTGTAATCGATAAATCTGGTGTTTTAATTACCACAATTAACGAAAGAGACGTTATAAAATACTTGAAAAATCAAGTAGATGAAAAACTCCTTGTAAAAGACTGCATGAATGAAAATGTGGTTTCTGCAACACCGGGGGAAAGATTAAAGGATGTTGCAAGAACAATGCTTAGAAATGGATTTAGAAGGCTTCCCGTAGTTTCCGAAGAAAAATTAGTCGGGATAATTACTTCAACTGACTTTGTAAAATTATTTGGAAGCGACTGGGCATTTAACCACATGAAAACCGGAAATATTCGAGAAATTACAAATGTAAGAATGCAAGACATTATGAAAACAGATATTGTTTCAGTAACGCCTGATGTCAAGTTAACTGACGCAATCAAAAAGATGAACGAGTTAAATATAGGCGTACTTCCGGTAGTTAATGGAGAAAAACTTATCGGACTGGTTACTGAAAAAGATATTGTGAAATGCATCTACAAAAAATAAAATAAATTATTAACTTTTTTCAGATTTATTATTTTAAACTAGCATTTATTTTTTATAGTGAAATTTACTATTATTTTTCAAATTTGATTATTACATTACCGGTGATGACTTTTGAAAATTAAACCAGAATGCGCACTCTGCATTACACGACAAGTTGTGGATGTTGCAAAGGAAATAACGGATGATAAATCTGAACAGTTTAAAATCATAAGTTGGGGAATTGAAAAAATATCTGAAGCTTATGGAGAATCTTCCGTTCCATCATTTATGGGCACTGAAATTCACAGATATATAAAAGAAATGACTAAAAATAACGATCCTTACAAAAATTTAAAAAACGTTGCAAACGAATTTGCTCTTAAATATTTAAAAGATGTTGAAAAACTACTTGAAAGCAACGATGAACTTGAAAGACTGCAGAATAAAGTAAAATTATCTATTGCCGGAAATGTAATCGACTTTGGCCCGTACAGTACGGGTGTTGACGTCGAAAAAATGGTAAAGGATACCCTTGATGGAAAATTAGATATTGACTTTAGTAACGAACTGTTAAACGACCTTAAAAATTCAAAAAAAATATTTTACACTTGCGACAATGCCGGTGAAATTGTTTTTGACCTCCCACTAATAAAAGAACTTAAAAATTATGTTGAAGTTGTTGTTTCAGTTAAAGGAAGTCCAATATTAAATGATGCCACATTGGAAGACGTTAAAACCGCGGGAATTGATAAAATAACGAGAGTAATTACAAGCGGAACTGATGCAATCGGAATCAGGTTTGAAGAATCTTCAAAAGAATTTATAGATGAATTCAACAGCTGTGATTTTGTTATTGCAAAAGGAATGGGTAATTACGAGAGTTTAACTGAATACGAAGAAAAACATGGAAAATCCGAAAAAATTCCTGTCTATTACATACTAAAAGCAAAATGTGAACCTGTTGCAGAACACATCGGAGTGCACGAAGGCGATAACGTTCTTTTAAGGAAAGAGATAAGTAAAGTTTAAAATTAATAAACGCAAATTAAGATAAAGAAAAAATTTACTCATTTATTTTTAAGGTGGTATTTTGGTAACTTACAAAGACGCTGGTGTGGATATTTATAAAGAAGACAAGGTAATCAGGGCGCTTGCATCCCAGATTAAATTCGAAAGGACTGATGCAATAAAACCTGCTGATTTAAAAGGACACTATGCAGGAGCTATCGAATTTGGAGATTATTATTTAGTGCTCTGTACCGATGGTGTTGGAAGTAAAATGGTTGTTGCGGAAATGGCAAATAAATTTGACACCGTTCCAATAGACATGATTGCAATGAACGTAAATGATGCAATTTGTATCGGAGCTGAACCAGTTGCGCTTGTTGACTACATGGCAGTTGAAGATATCACCGAAGACATCGCTTCCCAAATTGGAAAAGGATTGAATGATGGAATAAAAGAATCAAACATCAATTTAATCGGTGGAGAAACTGCATCACTTCCAAACATGATTAAAGGAGTAGATTTAGCAGGAACAGTTCTTGCAATTGTTAAAAAAGATGAAATCGTATCAGGAAAAGAAGTAAAACCTGGTGATTTAATCGTTGGTTTAAGAAGCAGTGGAATCCACAGTAACGGTTTATCACTTGCAAGAAAAGTATTTTTCGATATCGCAAATCTCGATGTTAACAGCAAATTATCACACGGAAAAACGGTTGCTGAAGAGCTTTTAACCCCTACAAAAATTTACGTAAAACCCGTTTTAGAAATGATTAAACAGGTAAATGTAAAAGGACTCGCACACATTACCGGTGGCGGTTTTAGAAAATTAAAAAGATTAAACAAAGACGTATGCTACAAAATCGATGAATTACCAGAAATTCTCCCAATATTTAAAGAAATGCAAAATTTAGGAAATGTAGCAGATCAGGAAATGTTTAAAACCTTTAACATGGGCATTGGATTCTGTGTAATTGTTGAAAAAGAAGATGCAGAAAAAATAATTGAGATATCAAACCAGTACAACATTCCTGCATTTGTAATTGGGAAAATCGAAGACAGCGTTGAAGTAGATGGCGAAACTAAAAGAGAAACAGTTTTAGTTGAATACAACAACAAAAAAATGATAATGGAATAATTTAAAAGATGAATTTTTAAATTAAGAACATGGGTGAATACTGTGCCTACAATTAACGTAAATAAAATAGATTTGGAACGATTGAGCAACATTTCCCTTTCGGATAACTTAATAGAAGATAAGTTTCCAATGATGGGCGTAGAAGTAGAGGAACTATTCGAAGAAGTTGACAAAAACGGTAAAAAACAAAAAATGGTGCAGTTTTCAATAAATCCTGATAGACCAGATTATTTAAGCGTTGAAGGTCTTGCAAGAGGATTCAGGGGATTTATGGGAATTAACACGGGAATTCAAAACTTCGAAGTACTCGATTCTGACATCAAAATAACCGTTGAAGAAAATAAAACAAGACCTTATGTTGCATTTGCACTCGTTAAAAATGTTTTAATGGATGAATTTGTCCTTGAAAGCATGATTAACCTTCAAGAAAAGCTTCACTGGGCAATTGGAAGGGACAGGAAAAAACTTGCAATTGGAATCCACGATTTCGATAAAGTAAAAGCTCCATTCACGTATAAAGAAATCAAAGGAGACGAAATTAAATTTGTTCCTTTAGGTTATGAAACCGAAGAAATGACACCAAGAGAAATCATTGAAAAACACGAAAAAGGAATAAAATACGCCCACTTAATTCAAGACGATAAATTCCCAATTATTGTCGATGTAAATGGCGAAGTTCTTTCAATGCCGCCAATAATCAACGGAACACTGACAAAGGTAACTCCAACCTCTAAAAACTTACTTATCGACATTACTGGAACTGAACAGGAAGCTGTTGAAGAAACATTAAATATCATAGTGTGTGCACTTGCAGAAAGACGCGGAACCATTGTTTCTGTTGATGTTAACGGTAAAAAATATCCAGATTTAACTCCAAAATCAAGAAAAATTTCTGTCGAATCAATTAACAAAAAATTGGGCATTAATTTAAACCCTGGAGAAATCATACAGGCCATTAAAAAATCCGGCATGGATGCAGTTTACGACACTGGAAATTTAGAGGTAAAAATTCCTGCATACAGAAACGATATTTTGCATAACGTTGATTTAACAGAAGAAATAGCGATAAACTACGGTTATGAAAAATTCGAAGGAAAATTACCATCAGTTGCAACTACAGGCTCAAAAGACCCGCTTGAAAAAAAATGTAGCACGATGTCTGATTTAATGATTGGACTTGGATTCTACGAAGTTATGAATCTTACACTTTCAAATCAGGACTCATTGTTTGAAAAAATGAATTTAAAAGTAGAAGAAAAGGAATATATCGAAGTTTTAAAACCTGCTTCAATTGAACACCGGGTTCTTAGAACTTCAATTTTACCGCTTCTTTTAGAAACGCTCTACATTAACAAACACAACGCTTTACCTCAAAAAATATTTGAAATTGGCGACTGTGTAGTTATCGATGAAAGTGATAGTAAAGCTGACACAAAGTGTAAAAATATCAAAAAAATTGCCGGTGCAATAACACATCCTTTAACGAACTTTAACGAAATAAAAAGCTCAACTGAAGCACTTCTAAGAGAATTTTTTGAAGACTTTGAGTTTGAAAACTACGAACACCCATCATTCATACCTGGAAGATGTGCAAAAATAGTCAAAGATGGAAAAGAAATAGGATTCTTTGGAGAAATCCATCCTGAAGTTATTTTAAACTTCGAACTCGAACATCCAATAGTTGGATTTGAAATAACAATTGAATAAATATTTTAACGTTTTTTAACATAATTTTATTATTGTTTTTTTAATTTTTAGGGGGATATTGGTGCAACTCTTTATTTTAGATGCTGATCCAGTAAAAGCTGCAAAAATGCACTGCGACAAACACGTTGTAAAAATGCCGCTTGAAGCTGCACAGATTTTATCAACTGTTCACCACATCCATAATTCAATTTATCGGGAAAAATGCTATAAAAAAACGCATGAAAAACACCCCTGTGTTATATGGGCTGCAAAAACTCAAAAAAACTACGAATGGGCCTTATCTCTTTTAAAAGCACTTTTATTAGAATACACGTTCAGGTACAAAAGAATACATAAATCCTCTGAAATTTTAAAATATTTGGAATATAACCCTGTAAAATCAGATTTGGATGAATTAACACCTTTTGCTCAAGCCCTGCCAAAAGAATATATTTCAGACAATGCAATAACTGCATACCGTAAATACTATATCGGTGAAAAATCTAAATTTTGCCGTTGGACAAAAAGAAAAGCACCGGATTGGTATTTAAAAGGAATTAACGATATAAATAAAAATAATAACAAAATTTAACTATAATTTTAAACCGCATTTTTTGTTATTTGAACAGACGATACTTTTTTCGATTTCTGAAATTTTTAGTTTCGAACCACATTTCGGACAGAAATAATTTTTATTGCCATTTATAATTTGTATCACTGGATATTTGCAAATCATGAGCCCTGGTTTTGAATTATTAGCGTGTAAAAGGGAATATAATATATTTTCACGTTTATCTTGATTAATTATTGGAGTACCGTAACTTTTTATTTTTCTAACGATTTCGGGGCTGTTTATAACATTATCTAAATTAAAATCAAGTTTTGATGTAGCATTAAATACGGTTATCGGGATTATTTCACTATCATTTAATGAAACTACCTCTTTTAACAAATTTACTGCATTGCTGGTTTCTAAAATGGGATTTTCGATAATATTTTCGTAGCCATCTACTTTTTGAATCCAACTGCCATCTTCGTTATTTTTAATAACTCCGGACATATTTTTTGAATTTATAACAAATACTCCATATTTTGAAACAACGAGATAATCAATAACTTTTGAATCATTATTGCCCCTCAAAATATAGTTTTCTAAAACAGAATACTCTTTTTTATCGAGATTTCTTAAAAATAAACTTACTGGAAAATATTTTAATTTTCCAGTTATCGGTGACAAACTATGTTTTGAAAGCGAAGTTATAAATCCCATAATAATCCCCCATAATCATTTATGTTATTTAAAGCCAGTTTGCAACTTCTTTTGCCCAGTATGTTATTATAAAGTCAGCACCTGCCCGTTTTATGCTTAAAAGAGTTTCATATATCACTCTTTCTCTATCAAGCCATCCTTTTTGAGCTGCTGCTTCAACCATTGAATATTCCCCACTCACGCAGTACCCTCCAACCGGAATATTGGATACATCTTTTGCCATTTTTACAATATCAAGATACGGAAGAGCAGGTTTTACCAAAATTAAATCTGCACCTTCCTGTATATCGAGTGCTATCTCTTTTAAAGCCTCTTTTGAATTTCCAATGTCCATCTGGTAGGATTTCCGGTCCCCAAATTGAGGCGTACTTTCTGCAGCATCCCTGAATGGCCCGTAAAACGCTGATGCATATTTTGCAGCATAACTCATTATTGAAACGTTTTTAAACCCGTTTTCATCCAAAACATTTCTAATTTTTAAAACTCTTCCATCCATCATGTCAGATGGAGCAACAATATCAACTCCTGCTTTTGCATACGATAAAGCAATATTTCCAAGCACTTCAAGAGTTTCATCGTTTAAAATTTCTTCTCCATTGATTATACCGCAGTGTCCGTGACTCGTGTATTCACACATGCAGACATCCGCAATTACCAAAAGGTCATCTCCAAGCTTGGCCTTTACTTTTGAAATAACCTTTTGAACTCCGCCATTTTCATTAACCGCAGAGTTTGCATATTCGTCCTTTTCAGCAGGAATTCCAAACAGGATTACTCCGGGAACCCCTAATTTTGAAATTTCGACGCATTCATTAACAGCAGCATCTATTCCATATCGAAACTGGCCCGGCATTGATAAAATTGGAGTTTTTTCGTCGTCTTTTAAATTTTCGTCTATGAAAATTGGCATTATTAAATCATTTTTAGTTAAAACGGTTTCTCTTACTAAATCCCTGATTTTCTGGTTTTTCCTGAGTCTTCTTGGCCTTACCAACATTTAATCGCCCTGTAATAAATTAATCTTTAAAATTATGTATGATGTGTCGTAATCAAAAAATATGGTTTAAAAGATTATAATAGTTTTTGTTTTCAAATTTAATAAAAAAGCTTAAAAAAGGTAAAGATACCGATAATCGTACTTAGAATTTATCGAGTGTATCTTCTGCAGCGAAAACTATCGGGTCAATTACCATTGAAACTGGTGGTGCATAACAGAATTCCTGATTTGCTAATTCTTCAACAGTCATTCCATTTGAAATTGCAATTGACATTGCATCTACTCTTTCTGCGACTCTTTCTTCTGAAATAATCTGGCAGCCGATTACTTTTTTCGTCTTTTTGTCTGCAACCATTTTTATGTAGATTGGTTTTCCGCCGGGATAGTATCTTGCTCTTGTGAGCGATTTTGAGTATCCTAAAACAACTTCAATTCCATTCATCTTCGCAGCAGTTTCCGTCATTCCTGTTCCGCCGATTTCAAGTTTTCCAATTTTTGAAACCATGCTGTTTAATACAGGTTTACTTTCTGCTTCAAGTTTTACAATTGCTTTAGCAGCCACTTTTCCCTGTCTTACCGCAGTTGTTCCAAATGGTGAAAGAGTGTTTTGCATTGTTATTGCATCGATTACTTCGACACAGTCTCCAACTGCATAGATATTTTCAATTGATGTCTGCATTTTTTCATTTGTAAGAACAGCCCATCTTCCAATTTCACAGCCTGCTTTTTTAGCAAGTTCGATATTTGATCTAACTCCTGTTGACATGATAACCATTTCTGCAGGAATTGTTTCTTCGCCAACCAATACAGCTTCAACTTTTTTGTCCCCAATAATCTTTCCAACAGGTTTTTCAAGGATAATTTTAATTCCCTGCTCTTCTAAATATTTCTGGACAGTTTCTGCCATATCTGGATCAAGTGCTCTTGGAAAAACTTGCGGAACCATTTCAATAACAGTTACATCTAATCCAAGTTCTTTCAATCCAAATGCAATTTCAATACCGATTGCTCCAGCACCTGCAACTACTGCATTTTTAGTACCTTTTGCCCATTCGGTTATTTTTTTACCGTCGTCAATAGTTCTTACTTTAAATACGCCATCTAAATTTACTCCTTCGATTGGAGGTACAAATGGAGTTCCACCTGTTGCTAAAACTAAAGTATCGTATTTAAGTTCTGCTTCAGTTCCATCTTTTTTATAAATTAATTTGTTTTCGCCTGAAACTACGTCTAAAACTTCGGCTTCAACAATTACATCGATTCCTTTTGCTTTGTAATCTTTGGGTGTGTGCATGATAATATTTTCAAAACTTGCAATTTCTTCACCAATTACGTAAGGTATGGCACATGGTGAGTATGCAATGTACTTATCTGAAGTAATTACTGTTACTTTTGCACTTTTATCGTGTTTTTTTATGTTTGATGCAGTTGTAAGTCCCCCTGCACCGCTTCCAACTATTACTACGTCCATGTTTTCACCAAATTGATTAAAAAGTTTGCGCAAATTACGAATAATTCTTAGAATATAGGAGCTTTTTTCAAATATATAAATTTAATTGATAATAACAAAAATCTAAACAAATAGAGCCCTAAAAAAGCATTTTTTTGTTTTTAAACCACGTATTCCAAATTAATGGTTATTAAACTTTCTAAAATAGAGTACAATATATTTAACTAAAAAAGAAAAATTATAAAATTTATTTTATTTCTTCCATGATTTCATTGTATAATGTGAAATCGTAGAGAATTGCATTTATTTCATCAGCATCTTCAAGTCCTGCTAATTGGCCAGTCATTGCACCTTGTTCATCCATAACTTTTACGAATGCAGGTCCAATCGCTTCTAAAGAGCCAATTTCATTTGTAAATTCGATGTTTGGAATTGATAATTCTTCAACTTCCAAATCTGTTCCGAGCCATTCAGCACTTGCGTTTACTGCAAGTTTTGGATTTGCCATGATTTCATTGTTTGACAAGGCCATCAATTTTAAGAATGATTTTAAGCCTTCTCTTTTATTTTCAAGTGCATCGTTTGATGCCACAAATACACAGCAAGGGTGGCTTTCCCACATTCCTTCAGGAGGAATATCCCCGGAATATATTACTGATTTTCCAATTCCTGAAATTGTTAATTGCTCAGGTGTTGGTTCCCATGCAATTACTGCATCTAATTCATTCGTACTTAATAACTGTGGCATTGTTCCTTGGCCTTTACAGTTAATAAGTTGAACCATTGCATCTTCGTTTGGATTTTCTGTGTATGTAATTCCTTCAGCATCTAATGCTGATTTTATCATAACGTATTGGATTGATGTAGGAAGAGGGTGTCCAATTTTTACCTGAACTCCAGATTCTGCCTGTTCTTTTATATACGCTACAAATTCTTCCCAATTTTCAGCAGCAATATCGCTTCTAATAACGATTGCTGAACCTTCAGATTGAGCGGGGCTTACAATTTTTGCACTTGTTCCCTGGTCAATTGAGAATACTGCCGGAGGAACTCCGTTTAAACCAACGTCAACCTGACCCTGTGCCATCAAGGTCATGATTTTTGCTCCGCCTTCAATAACTTTTATAAATTCAACATTTGCTACGAGTTTATCGTTTTCGTAGAGTTCGTAAGTTTTTTTGTTTTCAACTTCTTTTAAATAAATTCCATATCCGTCTTTGAATAAGTCAGGATATTCTGCCGCAACAAATAACGGCGCATCGTGGTCTGATGGAAGGTATGCAACCTTCAAATTAGCAACTTCTCCATCTGAAGTAGTACTGTCAGTACAGCCTGCAAACAAAAGTGCCAATAATAAACTTGCAATTATTACAAATTTTTTGATAAATAACACCTCGAATAATCATTCATAGAAAGTATGTATTTAAATATATAAAATTTACAGTAAAATTTAAATTAGAAATCTCGTAACAAAATTTTAAAAAAGTAAAAATTTGTGTTGAAAACTCAGTTTAAAAGAATTTTCGAGTCGATTGCGCCTTCTCCTCGAAACAGGTTATCATAATCACTGATTTCAAGCCCGACAGTTATAAGGTCGTCAACCTCTTTTTTAAAAGACATTTTTCTAAAATGTTCTCTTTTGTTTAATTCCTGCATATAGCGCAGCACTTCTTTTTCGCGGAATTTTTTGGTTTTTGTATCAAAATCAAAACTATTATTTTTTAATTTTAGTTTGTCGACATCATCAGCATTTTTTGAGAATACTTCAAAATATTTTTCAGAAAAACTATCAAATTTTTTGGTTTTAAAGATATACTTCCCAAGTTCTTCTCTTTCTTCCCAGTATATTTTTGTATTTTCGTCCAATTGTGTTTTTTCACTTGTTTCAGCACCTGAAACGGAAAGTTCTGAAAGCTGGTCGTGGTATAACTCTTCACAGCAGTCCACTGCATGTTTTATAGTTCTTTTGCCTGTTTTTCCAGTTTGGATTCCGTTACAATAGTGCTTTAAAATCAACAGCATTTCTCCATTCCACTTTACCATGAAACTGAATGGAAAGAGTTTGCACATTGCAGGTTTTGAATCGTAGTTCTTTTCAATCTGTATTTTACATAAATTATTTTCAACGAGTCCGCATTTTCCATTCATTAAAGCTAAAACATGGCCATATTCCGAATTTGACGTTTCAATGTACTTTTCATAATCTTTTAATCTCATCATGTCAAAATAACTCAAAAATACTCTCCAGTTCTTACAGCTGCAGCAGTACGTACAGTTAACGCAGGAATATTTTACTCCGTCAAATGTAACTTCAAAGCTCATAAACGCCTCTTGACTCTACAAATCGTCATTAAAAAGTTCATTACTTTCTATAAATTCAGGAATATTTTTTTCTTTTTCAGCAGTCCAAAGTTCATCAAATTTAACGTCTTCACCACCATATTCTCCTTCAAATCTTTTTATTTTAACCATTGCAGGAATTTTTAAACAAGGGCCTATTATTACCGCTTCTCCAACGTTTAAACCGGGAAGCTGCTTTAATAAATCTTCGCTTAGATTTTCTGATGCGTGTTGAACGTGTTTTTGGTCGCTTGGCTCAATTAATTTTGAAATTATAAAGTTGTTGCACTGGGATAGTGACTCTTGGTCAAGGGTTTTTGGCCGTTGTGACACGAGACATATTCCAACACCAAATTTACGACCTTCCCTTGCAATTTTTGAAATCGGAACTTTGGATTTTGTGGGCCTGTTTTGTGGCACAATAAGGTGTGCTTCCTCATATATTATAAATATTGGTTTTGCAACTTTTGTATCCCATAAAACTTTTTTTCTATCCTTTAAAATCTCCCCAGTAAAGTAAGAGATGATTAAATCGGTGCTGCTTTCGTCTAATTCGCTTATATCAACAATATTCACATAATTTTCTTTTATATCATGAATTGGATTGTAATTTATTGCAGTAATTTTATCCTTAAATGTCATTAAGTCTTCAAATCGCATAATTAATGTCAAAATACTGTCAACTTTGCTCTTGAATTCATCCATTCCCATGTAATAATTAAGTTCGTTGATAATCGAGTTTATATATTCATCAACAGTGTTAAAATCAACTTCTTTGTACGTTTCCTTTATTTTTTTCATTGCACGTCTTCCCATTGCCCTTTGAACTGTAGCTTGTGGATCAACTCCAGCAAGGGTCATTAATGCGTCATATGACATGTTGTATACGTTTATTTTTGGTTTTATGATATTTCTTCGAATTGTACTGCTCTTTGCTTCAATTTCAACGTATTCCCTGTGCATGTCAAAAACTAAAACGGTTGCATGAATATTATTTAATTCTTCCAAAAGAACAGAAACGGTATTTGACTTACCCATTCCAGTAATTGCAAGTATTGCCAGGTGCCTTGAACAGAGCTTATTTACATCGAGTTTAACTTTTGAATCTGCTGAAATTAAATTTCCAATTTCAATTGTTCCTTTTGAAAAAATTTCTCCCAAAATCTTTTCAGATGCATTGTAAACTTCGGTTCCAGGTTTTGGGGGAATTCTTGGAATTTGCATATTTTTTACATCGCCCAAAATCTTTATTTTTCCAATTGTGTAATATGAATCGTTATTTTCAAAATATTTCAATTTTTCAAAGTCTTTTATGTTGTAAACTTCTTCAAAAATTTTGCATCCCTGATTAACCGATTCAACCATTCCTAAAATTTCTAAATCGCAATAGTTAATCGATACATAGCTTCCAATTTCAGGCATGTGCTTTGCAAGAAAATTCAACTCAGTGTTTGAGGTTTCACCTATAACGTAGCCCATTAAATTATCCAAAAATACCGCCCTCCGACTAATATAAAATATTTAAAAGTTAAAAATACTTAAAAAAATTAATATTTATTTCAATTTACTTACTGAACTTTTTCTTTGAGTTTTTTCTGCAATGTTGTATTAATTATCTTTCCATCAGCTTTTCCTCTAAGCTGTGCCATGCATCTTCCCATTAAAAGACCCATCGCACCCATTCCTTTTTCATTTACCACAGAAATGTTTTGATTGATTATATCTTCGATTATTGATTCTACCTCTTCAACAGACATTGAAGACATTCCTTTAATTTCTAAAATTTCATCGAGTTTTTTTGCAGGATTTTCAATAAATCCTTTTATAACATCAGGAACTGCTTCTTTTGACATTTTGTCTTCTGAAAGTCCTTTGAAAACTTCATCAAGGTGTTCTTCGGTTAATAAATCAGTATCGAGCCCTTCTCTTTTTATTTCTTTTAATGTAGCTTCAAGAGTCGTTGCAATAAGCGTAGGCTTGATTTTTGAATATTTTTTTGACAGACTTTCGAACAAATCAACGTGGTAGGACATTACCATCTGTTTTGCAAGGTCTTCGTTTAATTCATACTCTTTTACAAACCGTACAAGTTTTTCTTCAGGCATTTCTGGAAGGTTATTTCTAATTACTTCGAGCTTTTCTTCTGTAATTGTAATTGTTGGAACATCTGTTTCAGGATACATCCTTGCAGCTCCAGGAAGCGGCCTTAAGTATGAGGTATTTCCATCATCGAGTGCTTTTCTCGTTTCTTCAGGAATTCCAATCATTGATTCTTTTGCCCTTTCGATTACTGCGTTAAGTGCTCTTTCAACCTTGTTTTTCTTATCAGCAACCAAAACTACAGCATCATTTTCGCCGCAGTTCATGTATTCTTTTAATTTTGTAACTTCTTCTTCAGTAATTCCGTATTTTGGAAGTTCATCAGTGTGGAATAATCCCCCAACTCCACCAAGTACTTTTCCACGGTCTGAAAACTCCGTTCCAAGTCTTCTTCCAGGCTGAACTTCTCTTCCAATCATTCCCGAAAATCCTTTTAATAAAATTGCCCTAATTACACCTTTGTTTTTAAGCGCACTTTTCAAAACTTTTGATTCGGTGTCTTTTAAAAGTTCGGTTATGTCTTTTATTTCATCAAAAACTTCTGCATTTCTTTTCAGAAGTTCTTCTTTAATTTCGTTTAAACTAATCTGTCTTGTAACTTCGTTTTCGATGATTTTTTCAATTAAATCAAGGTTTTGAACCCCCTTAACCTCAATTCTTGCACCGTTCCGAATTGAAATGTTTACATCCTGCCTAATTGTACCAAGACCCCTTTTAACTTTCCCAGTTGCTCTTAAAATGGTTCCAATTCTTCTTGCAGCTTCTTTACCCATTTTTGGAGATGTGATATCAGGTTCAGTTGTAATTTCCAAAAGAGGGATTCCTAACCTATCAACACAGTATTTTGTGTAGTCTTTTCCATCTTCAATCTTTTTACATGCATCTTCTTCTAAACAAAGGCTTGTAACTCCGATATTTCCGTATTCTGTTTCAATAAATCCTTCTTGGGACACAAACATTGTTCTTTGAAATCCAGATGTATTTGAACCATCAATAACCATTTTTCTCATGACTTGAACTTCATCAGCCATTTTCATGTTCATTAAAGTTGAAACCTCTAATGCAGTATCCACTGCTTCGGGAGCAACATCATGCGGTGGTTCATCATCAAGTTCCACTAAGCATGTCGTGTCGTTATAATACTGGTAGATAAATTTCTTTTCCTTTTTTGATTCGAGGAGCGCTGCCTTATCAATGTGGCCCATTTCACTCTGAGAAGGTCTTAAAACCCGTTCAATTTCCCCGTGAGGTTCATCATCCCTTATTTTTGTTGGGCAGTTACAGAAAAGTTTTCTTTTAGTGTTTAACTGCTGGTGTATCTCAAGTCCGACTTTTAATCCAAGTTTTTCGTAATCATAATCCATATTATCACCAAAAATCAAAGTAAATACTAAATAAATCTATTTAAACGATTAACACTCCAGATTAATAGATTCGTTAATTTCTCCGGCAATGTTTTTAGACATTAATTCTTTTGCTTCTTCAAATCCGTAATTTCCAAGCAAGTGCATTAATTTAACAAATGCAACTTCTGAAAGCATGTCTTCGCAAGGTATTACGCCTTTTGCCTGAAGTTCTCGCCCGTTTGAATACACATTCATGTTTACTCGACCATTGATCGTCTGTGTAGTCATTGCAACTAAAACATTGTTTTCATTTGCGTAATCGATTCCTTCAAAAAAGGTTTCAGGGGTGTGTCCAAGTCCAGTTCCTTCCAAAATAATTCCTTTGTATCCATTATCAACGTAGAATTTCAAAATTTCGGAATCAATTCCAGGATAAACTTTAATTAAAGCAACTTTTTCTTCCAAATTTGTGTTTAACACTACTTCTTTGATTTTTGACTTGTCCTGACTTTTTACATCTCTTAAATATGTTACTTTTTTTGTAAATGGGTTAACTTCAGCTATTGGAAAGTTATTTACTGATTTGAATGCATCTCTTCTTGAGGAGTGGAGTTTTCTAACCTTTGTGCCTTCGTGTAAATTGCATACGGTATCCCCTGTTTCCCCGTGCATTAATACATAAACTCCTTTTATTGGTTCAGTTGCTGCCTGTACTGCTGCAATTATGTTTAAGGCTGCATCTGAAGAAGGCCTATCACTACTTCTTTGAGCGCCAACCAAAATAATTGGAACTTCTGAAGTTACCATGAATGATAGTGCTGATGCAGTGTAGTGCATAGTGTCGGTTCCGTGTGCAATAACAATTCCTTCTGCACCGTTTTCGATTTCTTCTTTTATCGCTTCTGCAGTCATTACCCAGTACTTTGGAAGCATGTTTTCACTTAAAATATTCAAAATAACTTTTCCTTTGATGTTTGCAACATCCATTAGTTCAGGGACTGCTCGAATTAAATCATCTGCTGTAAATGCCGGGTGAACTGCTCCTGTTTTATAGTCCACTCTTGAAGCAACTGTTCCCCCAGTTGATAAAATAGAGATGTTTTTTAATTTTGGGTTTTTTTCTAAATTAAGAGGTGGAAGGCCGTATTTTGGTTTGTCTCCTGATTCCAAAATTTCAATATTTTTTATTTTTTTCTTATCGAGTCCAACGTTATATCCACTTTTCATTTTGATTACAACAGTATCCTCGTTTAAAGAAGGCATTACCGTTCCAGAATACGTCGTGTTTTCCAGTTCGAGTTTTACAAAATCACCGATATCCATTTTTCCACCTTTTTTGATAAAAATAATATGAAGATTAAATAAAATACGTCATTATGATATAAAAAAATTAAACTTGGATATTTAAGGAATGATACCTAAATTTCCTCGATGTATTCTTTTACGATTGGAATTAATCTATCTATAGTTTTTGGGGTGTATTTTGGAGATATGCTAAATACAACGTAGTCAAAAGTTCCTTTTTCAATGTAATCTTTTCCAGATATTAATTTAAAAGGAACTTCTGGTTCTAAACATAAAATTTCAGAAGCCAAAATATCAAAAGGCAATATTTTTTTTACTTGTTTTAATTGAATATATCCACTATTTACATCATAACCTTTAAAATGTACCTGCATACGATCTTCCTGTGCTTCGGGATGGTGAACATACGTTATATTTTTTATCCAACGATTAGCAATTGCAAAAACAAGATAATTTCCTTCATATATCTTTTCCGGATCAGTTCTTTTTTCAACGGGATTCTTGAGTAATTCTTCCATAATGTAAACATAAGCATCATCACCTAACCCTAAATCAGCATGGGCATCTATATGAATTACCTCAAAAGGAACTTCGAGTTTATTTTTTTCAATAAGTTCCCTCCAAAAATAAAATGCCTTATGATGTTTTTTTACTATTCTCCCCGGTGTTTTATTATTTTTAGATAAATTACAGTTATTTTCTAAAAATTCTATAAACTGATCGTTATCCCAGGGAATATACTCTTGTTCATTTGGTCGTTTTTTTTTAGGGAAATACATTATTTTATTTAAGAAAAAGTCCAGATCAATATCTAAAATTCGCATATTTTCACCAGTAATGCCCACAATTTAGAACAAATATAAAATTCATGATATAAATAAAAAATCTTAAAAAATAGAAGTGGAATATTATCATTAACTAATTAACATTTATAAAAAAATGTAATTTAAGGTGATTACTTTGAATATTCTGTGCATCGATATTGGAAAAGGAACTCAGGACATTTTGTACTTTGATACTGAAAAAAACGTTGAAAATGCAATCAAATTAATATTGCCTTCCCCCACAACGATTATTTCTCGAAAAATTATGAAATTAAAAGAAGATTTAAGAATTGATGGAAAATTAATGGGCGGAGGCCCTGTTTCATTTGCGATAATGCAGAAATTAAAAAGGGGCTACAATGTAGAGATTTCCGAACAGTGTGCAAGAACCATTAGGGATGATTTAAACGAAGTTAGGGAAAAAGGAATTGTTATAAAAGAGGAAATAAAAAATCCAAATGTAAACTTGGAAGATTTAGATTTTGAAATGTTAAAAACAATATTTTCATCTATAGGGCAGGATTTCTCTCCAGATGTTGTTTGTGTAGCATGTCAAGACCACGGATTTGTAAAGGGACAGAGTGACAGAATTACTCGATTTAAATACTTTGAAAAAAAACTGAATGAAACAAATGACCCGTACGAATTTTATTTTGATAATAAAAAGTATAAAACAGACAATTTTTCACGATTTGAATCCATTTTAAAGACACTTGATGAAAATAACTACAAAGGATTTGTAATGGACAGCAAAATGGCATCGGTCTGCGGTATTTTAAATTATGCGAATGAAAACAATATTAATGAATTTATCGGACTTGACATTGGAAACGGCCACACTTTAGGAGTTTCAATGCAAAATCAAAAAATTAACGGGCTTTTTGAACACCACACTGGATTAATCGATGCTCAGAAATTAAAAGACATTGTTGAAAGAACCTGCAATGGAACTTTGAAAAATGAAGATATATATAACGACAACGGCCACGGTGCATGTGTGAACCTTAAAACTGAACCTGAATCAGTGCTTATTGCAGGTCCAAACCGAGAATTATTTAAAAATTACGGCAATTATGCATACCCTGGCGGAGATGTAATGATTACAGGCTGTATTGGCCTTTTAGATGTTTACCGTAAATTAAGAAAAATTTAAAGTTAGAGGTTAAACCCATGTTTATCATTTCTGTAACTTACAAAAAACCAATAGAAGTCGTTGAAAAATATTTAGCCGAACATATTGAATTTTTAAAGAAAAACTATGAACTTCAAAAATTATTAGCATCAGGCAGAAAAGTTCCAAGAACTGGTGGAGTAATCATCTCAAATGTTAAAACTAAAGAAGAAGTACTCGATATGTTAAAAGACGACCCGTTTTATATCAATGAAATTTATGACTATGAAATAATAGAATTTACTCCTTCATTAACCTCAAAGGAATTAGAATTTTTAAAATAAAATATTAAATGTCCATTTTATTTTTTCAATTCCCAATCTTTTAATCTTATTGTTTTTGCAAGCGTTGTTCCACGTGTTATCTCTTCTTTAACTCGATCTTCCCTTTCTTTTACATCAATTGCCCTGTTTGCAATTTCCATTGCCTCATTTTTTGGAACTACAATAATTCCGTTTTCATCCCCAACAATCCAGTCTCCAGGTTCAACAGTCCTTCCTGCACATTCAATTACGGCATTTATTTCTCCAAAACCTTTTGGTTCTCCGGCAGTTGGAGTTATACTTCTTGCAAATACTGGAATTCCAATTTTTAAAATTTCTTCAACATCACGAACAGCACCATCTATTACAATTGCAACTACACCTTTGGTTTTGCATGAAAGCGTTGCAAGTCCGCCCCAGCAGGCAATTTCAGAACTGCAATTGTCAATTACCAAAACATTTCCTTTTTCACATTCATCTATCGCACTTACAGGTTTACTCCAGTCTCCAGAGTATGTTCTAACTGTAACTGCTGGCCCTGCAAATTTTAAAGGTTTTTCAGAGTTCCAGACTGGTTTTAAACCCCTCATTTCGCCAGTTCTGTGCATTGCATCACTTATATTTGAAGTGCTTACCACATTAAACGCACTGCCAAGTTCATTTTCATTAAATTTCTTAAATTTATCCGTTTTTACAGGTTTTCCAGTTTCGAGACCTATTATAATATCTCTTGCAGTTTGTTCGGGGTCTGCGGACTTGTATAATGTTCCTCCAGCAATAATTATGTCGGCCCCTGCTTCGTATGCTTTTACAGCAGTTTCGCTGTTTAATCCGCCTGCTGCTGCAATTTTTACTTTTTTACAGTTTTCTGCAACTCGTTTTACAAGTTCAACAGGATCAACGTTTAAAACCTGCTGATCAAGCCCCACGTGGATATTTATAATATCCACACCCATTTCTTCGAGTTCTACTGCCCTTTTTATCGGGTCTTCCGTTGCGATCAAATCAGTTCCAACTAAAACTCCGTATTTTTTTCCTGCTTTTACAGCATCTTTTATCATTGAATCAGGACCAACACCTAAAATTAGAATAACATTTGCACCTGCTTTTGCTGCCATTTCAACTTCGGTACTTCCTGCATCCATCGTTTTCATATCTGCAACGATTGTAAGAGTTGGAAAAGTTTTTCTAAGTTCCCGAATTGCATTCATTCCTTCGGATTTTATTAATGGAGTTCCTGCCTCAACCCAGGTAACTCCGCCTGCAACCGCCTCTTTTGCAATTTCTATAGCCCTTGGAAGATCAACAAGATCAAGAGCTACCTGCACAGGAGGTAATTCTGATTTAACCTGCATAATATCGCCCCTTTTATTAAAAAATAAATAAATCTTCGTAAATTAAAATGTTTTAGAAAATATTTGTTAATTTAAAAAAATTAATTATAGAGCTAAATTTTCTTTAGCCCATGAAATTCCAGCGTTTAATATTTCAACGTTTATAGGAATTAATTTAGGTTTTTTTGAGAAAGTCTGTTCTATTGCACCAACAAATACTGATTCAGAAAGTCCAGTATAACCAATTGCAGATAAAACTCCAAGCATTACTGTATTTGCCGCTCTTGAAACGCCCATTTCGGTTGCGATTTTTGAAGCTGGAACTTTTATTGCAGTAACACCGTTTGGAATTTCAAAGTCCCCAATATTTTCATCGTAAATTATTGTTCCGCCAACTTTCACGTCTTTTGCAAAGTTTTCAAGCGATGGTTTGTTAAGAGCAATTAAAACTCCAGGGTTGTACACAACAGGGGATCCGATTTCGTGTCCTGAAATTATAACGGAACAGTTTGAAGTTCCACCCCTTTGTTCTGGGCCGTATGAAGGGTACCATGAAACGTACTTTTGATCCCTGCATGCTGCCTCTGCGAGAGTTAAGCCCATACTTAAAACTCCCTGACCCCCAAATCCTGCGATTTTCACGAGTTTTTCTTCGAAAGAAAGGTCTTCTGAAGGATCTTCTGCACCTTTTGAATCTACTTCAAATATATTATCAAGACATTCTTTTGAAAAGTCGCTTTCTCCCCTATTTAGGGTTTCAACTTCAGCACTTCTATCCCTGAAGTTTTGTAATGGGAATTCCTTTTCCATCTCTTCGTTTATGAATTTTTGAGCTGCATTTGCATCTTGCTTTAAGTTTGTTGGACAGGGTGACAATATTTCAACAAATGCATATCCTTTTCCATCTCTTTGAATTTCAAGAGCTTTTTTAATTGCACGTTTTGCCTTTCTTATGTGTGCAATATCTGAAACCGAAACTCGTTCAATAAAGACTGGAGCTTTTAAACTGCTTAAAAGTTCACACATGTGAATTGGGTATCCTGCAAATCTTGGATCCCTTCCAGTTTGACAGGTTACAGTTTTTTCACCAATAAGCGTTGTTGGAGCCATTTGCCCACCAGTCATTCCGTAAACTGTATTGTTCACGAAAAATACTGCCATTTTTTCTCCACGGTTTGCAGCTTGAATTGTTTCATTTAATCCAATTGATGCCAAATCTCCGTCTCCCTGGTATGACATTACAATTGCATTGTCTTCTGCTCTTGAAACACCGGTTCCTACGGCTGGAGCCCTCCCGTGAGCAACTTGAATATTTCCGCAATCAAAGTAATAGTATGCAAATACCGCACAGCCAACAGGACTGATTAAAACACATCTATCTTGTATCTCAAGTTCATCGATTGCTTCTGCCATTAATTTATGGATTATTCCATGTCCGCAACCTGCACAGTAGTGCGTTGCAGTTGGTGCAGAACCACCCTTTCTTTCAAAGATTTCAGGCATTGCATTTGGCTTTTTCAAAACTTTTTCCGTAATTTCTGTCATTTTAGTTGCCCCCTGCAATTTCTTTAATTTTATCTAAAATCTGGCCAACTTCAATTAAATTTCCACCAAGCCTGTTTACAAGTTCTATTGGCCGTTTACAGCACGTTGCAAGTTTAATATCTTCTGCCATTTGACCGTTGCTCATTTCAACTGAAATAAACGTGCATTTTCTCTCTGCAAGCTTGTTCAGTTCTTTTTCAGGGAACGGATAGAGTGTTTTTGGCCTGAATAATCCTGCTTTTATTCCTTCTTTTCTTGCAATGTCTACAGCAGTTTTTGAAATTCTGCTGCTTATTCCGTATGAAACAAGGATAATTTCAGCATCGTCTAACATATAACCTTCAAAATCCTGTTCATTTTCTTTAATTATTTCATATTTATCCTGTAATTTATAGTTAAATTCTTCGAGCTGTTTAAAATCTAAAAAGATTGAAGTAACCAAATTTTTCCTTGTTTCTTTTGTTCCGCGGACTGCCCAACTTTCGTCGATTTCAGGTTTTATTGCCTGTTCAGGGAATTTCAATGGCTCAACCATCTGACCCAAAACACCATCTGATAGAACAATTACAGGGTTTTTGTACTTTGTTGAAAGTTCAAATGCTTTTGCAGTACAGTCACACATTTCCTGAACTGAATTTGGAGCTAAAACTATATTTTTATAGTTTCCGTGTCCTCCACCTTTTACGGCCTGATTGTAATCAGCCTGTTCTGGGCCGATGTTTCCAAGACCTGGACCTGCTCTTTGCACATTTACAAGAACGCACGGAAGTTCAGAGCCTGCTAAAAATGAGATTCCTTCCTGTTTTAAACTCATTCCTGGACCTGATGTAGCACATAATACTCTTTTTCCAGTTGATGCTGCACCGTAAACCATGTTTATCGCAGCTTCTTCTGATTCTGCCTGAACAAACTTCCTTCCAACCATTGGAAAGTATTTGGAAGCTTCGTGAAGTATTTCGCTTGCTGGTGTTATCGGGTATCCAAAGTAACAGTCACATCCTGCGTACATGGCTCCGATAATAACAGCAGTGTTTCCTTTTACAAGTTGTGTTGCCATATTATCTCCTCTATTCGCACTTTTTAAGCGGGATGTGTACTTCTATTGCTAAAGGTTCTGGGCACGTGTAGTAACAGTTTCCGCAGCCGGTGCATCCTTCGCCAGTGTAAATTACGTAATTGTAACCTCTTTCATTCATGTCTTTACTCATTTTCAAGACGTCTTTTGGACATGCGATTATACATCTTTCGCATGCTTTGCATTCAAGAGTGTTAATTACAGGATAAGGTTTTTTTGTAGAACATTCCATAATTTCATCTGTTTTTTAGGGTTAAATTTCAAAAATAATTTTTCGATTAATGCATTTTAAAAAAAATAATTTTTATGATATTTAATTATTACTTTTTTCTTCATCCTTTTCTCGGATTTCTACACGCCTAATTTTCCCACTGATTGTTTTTGGGAGTTCTTTTACAAAGTCAATTGCCCTTGGATATTTGTATGGGGCGGTGCTGTGTTTAACGTAGTCTTGAAGTTCTTTTTTAAGTTCTTCGCTTGCTTCGTAACCCCCTGTTAAAACTATTGTAGCTTTAACTATCTGGCCCCTTACAGGGTCGGGTACTCCAGTTATTGCACATTCGAGTACTGCGGGGTGTGAAATAAGTGCACTTTCTACTTCGAAAGGACCAATTCTGTAACCAGAACTTTTGATTAAATCGTCGTTTCTTCCAACAAACCAGAGGAATCCATCTTCATCTTTCCATGCAGTGTCACCAGTATGGTAATATCCATCGTACCAGGATTTTTTGGTTCTTTCAGGGTCTTTGAAGTATCCTGAGAAAAGACCGAGTGGTTTTCCATCTTTTGTTTTGAATACAAGTTCTCCTTCTTCTCCAACATCGCATTCTTTTCCATCAGGTCCTTTTATCATCAAATCAAAGATTGGTACAGGTTTTCCCATTGATCCTGGTTTTGGATCCATCCAAGGGAAGTTTGCAACTGAAACAACTGTTTCTGTTTGCCCAAATCCTTCCATTAATCTAAGACCTGTGAATTCCAAAAACTTGTTGTAAACTTCAGGATTTAATGGCTCTCCAGCAGTTACTGCATAATGAAGACTTGAAAAGTCTGCTTTTGAAATATCTTGCTTTATCATGAACCTGTAAATTGTAGGTGGTGCGCAGAACGTTGTAATTTTATATTTTGCAATTTTTTCAAGCATATTTCCTGCATCAAATCTGTCGTAGTCGTAGACAAATACCGCAGTTCCAGTAATCCACTGTCCGTAGAGTTTTCCCCAGATACACTTTGCCCAACCGCTGTCTGCAACAGTGTAGTGAAGTCCATCGTCTTCAACATTTTGCCAGTATTTTGCGGTCGTAATGTGTCCTAAAGGATATTCATGGTCGTGCTGAATTAATTTTGGATATCCTGTTGTTCCCGATGAAAAATAGGCAACTAATACATCGTTATTTGTAGTATCCATTTCTCCAGCAGGCCTTGTAAAGTCTTCTGATGATTCTTCCAATTCTTTTGAAAAATCAATCCAGCTATCATTGTTTAAATTTAAAACACATGCTTTTAAAACGTCTGAATTAATTTCGGATACTGCTTCATCAACGTACTCAGGAACCCCATTTTCACCGATACAGACTATCATTTTTAAGCCTGCTTTTTCAATCCTATACACGATGTCTTTTGTTGTAAGCATGTGTGTTGCAGGAATTGCAACAGCCCCAATTTTATGAAGTCCAAGCATGCAGAACCAGAATTCATACCTGCTCTTTAATGTGAGCATTACAGTGTCTCCCTTTTTAATTCCGTGTTTTAAAAAGAAATTAGCTGCTTTATCACTGTATTTTTTCATATCTTTGAATGTAAAGATTTTTTCATCGTTAGTATCATCACACCAGACTATCGCAACTTTTTCCGGTGCAATTTTTGCATATTCATCAACAACATCAAAAGCAAAATTGAAATTTTCCGGAACTTCTATCTTAAAATTTTCAGAAAAATCTTCGTATGAATCAAATTCAGTCTTTTTAACGAATTTATTAAGTAAAGATACCATAATTATACCTTTTTTTGTTTTTGAGATTAAATAATGATTACTTAAGTTTACATTATAATTGCAAGGAATTTAGCGGTTTTTCCATTTAATGCTTCCATTGCATGGTCATATCCTGCGTCAAAAAACACAGAGTCCCCTTCTTCTAAAATAACTTCATTATTGTGGATGTAAAGTTTCATCGACCCTTCTAAAATATAATTAAATTCCTGGCCAGGGTGTGAGTTTTTGGATGGTTTTTTTCCGTCAGTTCTTGGTTCTACTGTTACAATAAACGGTTCTGCTTTTTTGTGAACGAACTTTTCAGCCAAATTTTCGTATTTGTACTGTTTTCTTCGTTCAACAGAAATTCCCTTTCCTTTTCTTGTAACTGTAAAAATATGCATTTTAGTTTCTTCCCCAGTTAAAAGCAGTCCCATATCAACTTCAAACTTGTGTGCAATTTCGTACAAAACACTTGCAGGAATATCACAGGTTCCTTCTTCGTAATTTTTATACATCTCAGGTGAAATCTGTAAGTGGTCGGCCATATCATCAATTGAAATATCCGAAAGTTCCCTAAATTCACGAACTCTTGCTGCAATTTCTTTCATTTTTTCATTCATGTTCTGCACCTTTAATTAATCAGCTTCATGTTGAATTATTATTCTAAACAAAAAACCCGCATTGACTGTTTAAAATAACTGCTTAATTCCGCTATATATAATGATTGATAATTATAATTACAAAATACTGTCTTTGGGTATATAAATTGTATGACCAATTTTACAGAAATATTATAAATGTTGTAGAAAGATAGTCATAATTATTCGATTTGAAGGTGGGAATTTGCATGAAATAAATTTTAAAAATTTAATCTTTGTAGCACTTCTTGCAATACTTGTAATGACCGTATTTGCAATACCCGAAACCCATATCATTATATCAGCAGACGAATATTCTCCAAAAACGGGAGATATTGTTAATATTGATGTGGAAGTCATTAAAAAGAGTGATTTTGGAACGACTACTGTAGAAATGGTACTTTCAAACGGTACAGCGTATATAAATACTGTTTATGGGCCAAAACCAGAAATTAATACCGAATTTAATGAAAAATACAATATATCAGAAACTTATCTTAAATGGACGTTTAAAAATGAAGATAAATTCGGTTCATCGATAAATATTCTCGTGTTAAATTCTGAAAATAAAACAATAAAAGCAACATCAAAAACAGAATTTTTCGGCTATATTTCAGAGGATTCACGCCAGATAGCTATCCCTTTTAATTAATAATTCAAAGATAACAGATAAAAATCAAAAATTAATTTATAATTTTTTCAAATTTAATTTTTCCGCTTTCAGCTACAAAGTTTCCAATGCATTCTTCATTGGTTTCTGGATAATCGCTTCTAAAATGTGCCCCGCGGGACTCTTTTCTAAGGAGAGCTGAATTTATTACAATTTTTGAAACTAAAACCATGTTTTCAAGTTCCAATTTTTTTGAAAAGTCAACTATTCCGTTTATTAAAACTTTTTTTCGTCCTATCTCATTTATTTTTTCAAGAGCAGTTTTTAATCCTTCTTCATCTCTTAAAATAGAAACAAAATCCCACATTGTCTTTTTTAATTCGTCAATTAAATAATATACATTATCCCCAGAATTTGAATCGTTAAATGACTTCTTCAAATCTTCAATGTATTTTTCAACTGAATTATATACTTTTGAAATATCAATTTTCTCTTCAGCATAATTTAAAGCATTTCTTCCAGCAATCGCACCAAAAACTTGTGTTTCAGCAAGTGCATTTCCACCAAGCCTGTTTGCACCGTGAATTCCACCTGCAACTTCTCCGCATGCAAATAATCCCGAAATGCTTGTTTCACAATTTTCGTTTATTTTAATTCCGCCCATGAAGTGGTGTGCTGTAGGGGCAACTTTCATCGGCTCTTTTCTAATGTCTACGCCAACAAGCATAAACTGTGAAAACATTGTTTCAAGCTTTTCTTCAATAACTTCAGGATTCAGATGGGTTACATCCAAGTAAACTGCACCATCAATTCCCCTACCTTCCTGAATTTCGTTGTATATTGCCTTAGCAACTACATCTCTTGTTGATAATTCCATTCTTTTTGAATCGTAGTTTTTCATGAACCTTTCTTTATTTTTATTGTATAATATTCCGCCTTCCCCTCTAACAGCTTCAGTTACTAAAATTCCTGTTCCAAGCATCCCGGTCGGGTGAAACTGAACCATTTCCATATCTACTAATTCAGCCCCTTCACGATAAGCAATTGCAAATCCATCCCCTACTTTTTGTTTTGGGTTTGAAGTTATCGGATAAATCTGCCCTGCACCACCTGTCGCAAGAATCGTAGATTTTGCATATATTGGATAAATATCACCATTTAATAAATCTAAAAATACGGCTCCGAAACATTTTTTGAGTTTTTTTCCGTTTTCTTCTACTTCATCGACAATTAATTTTATTGCCATTGTGTCTTCTAAAATTTTTATGCGCTCAAATTTATTCAGATACTCCATTAATCCTGCAATCATTTCGTGACCTGTCCTGTCTCCACTGTAGCACGTTCTATTAAAGCTCTGTCCACCAAACGGCCTTTGTGCAAATTCTGCGCTTTCAGACCTATCAAAAATACATCCAAATTTTTCCAAGTTCTTAAATTCTTTTGGTGCATTTTTTATCAAAACTTCAACGAGTTTTTTATTGTTTATATATCCTCCACCCTTCATAGTGTCGGAATAATGTTTTTCAAACGAATCTTCTGGATTTAGTACTGCATTGTACCCACCTTCAGCCATTACGGTACATCCACTTTTTCCAAAAAGGCCTTTTGAAGCAATTACAACATTTTTCTGCCCGCATTCTATTGCTGCCCTTGCTGCAGCACCGCCACCGCCAATTATGAGCACATCTGTTATCATACCATCACCAAATGACGAAATATTATTTTTTTAATTCCTTAAATACCTCAATGTCCTGCATTGTTATAAGACCGTTTTCTGAGACTATTTCAACGAGTTTTGGCATTACTTCGTTTAGTTTTTCCTCGTAATCGATGCATTCAATTACTGCTGGAAGGTTCATGGAGAGCCTCAGTATATCAATTCTCGAAAAACCCCTTGTTCCGTAGCCACAAAATCCCTTAAAAACCGTTGCACCTGCAATTCCATTGTTTTTTAGTGTTTTAATTATTGAATTTATAAGTAGTTCCTTTCCATACTTGTCTTCTTCTTTTAAGTAAATCCTGAGAAGTTTTGCAGTTATTTTTTTCATTACATCACCAGAAAAACATTGATGCGAGTCTTCCAACATATACCATTCCAAGACATCCAAATACATTTAAAATAATGTTTAATCCAACTTTCAAATAATAATCATGTTCTAACATAGTAAAAGACTCATAACTGAATGTAGAAAATGTAGTAAGGGCCCCGCAAAACCCAGTTATTATAAATAACCTGTATTCAGGAGATAACGAACCAAATAATGAAGAGTATATTAAAAAGCCAACAATAAAACTTCCCAAAAGATTTACAATAAGAGTACCTGTTGGAATTCCAAATTTTACCGGAATTATCCCACTAACAAAGTACCGCAATATCGCCCCGAAAAATCCACCAAGGCCGATAAGTAAAATTTCTCTCAAAAAATCACCAGATATTCAGATTAGTTTGCCTAACTAAAAGATTTATATAGTATATAATAAATTATATTGAAAAGTACTTCTTAAAATAATATATAATTTTGGGCCCGTGGTTTAGCTTGGATAGAATACAGGGCTTCGGACCCTGTGGTCGGGGGTTCAAATCCCTCCGGGCTCGTCAACATTTTAAAAATGAAATTTAAGAAGTATTTACACTTTTTTAAACATATTATTGAAAAATTTAAAAGATTACCATTTTTTAAAGATAAAAACTGCTGCAAGGATTATAAAAAAGAATCCTACTGCGTAATTCCACCGAAATTCCTCTTTTAAGTAAATTACTGAAAAAATACTGAATATCACAAGAGTTATTATTTCCTGAATTACTTTTAGCTGTGCTGTCGTAAAGTAGTTTGAACCGATCCTGTTTGCTGGAACCTGTAAACAGTACTCAAAAAATGCAATCCCCCAACTTAAAAATATAACAATCCAAAGTGGGGCCATTTTGTACTTCAAATGCCCATACCACGCAAAAGTCATGAAAATATTTGATAAAACGAGCAATAAAACTGGCAAATACTGTTTCATACCCTACCTTTTTTATATTTTTTAAGTATATAGAATTAAACTGTTTATTAAAATCTTTCGATGGTGTTACTGTGAATAATAATTTAAAAATTAATATCCGACCAACAACAGTTTCAGACGTCTCATTAATCCTTAAATTTATCAAAGAACTCGCTAAATATGAAAACTTAGAAGACAGCGTTCTTGCAACAGAAGAAATAATAAAAGAATCATTATTTGGAAAAAAACAGTACGCAGAAGCTTTAATTGTTGAAGCACGTTCAGAACCTGTTGGTCTTGTTTTATTTTTCCACAATTTCTCAACATTCCTTGGAAAACCAGGAATTTATATCGAAGATTTATATATTAAAGAAGAATTCCGGGGAATGGGACTTGGGAAAAAAATATTTGAATATTTATCAAATCTTGCAAAAGAGCGAAATTGCGGAAGAATTGAATGGGTAGTTTTAGACTGGAACCCTGCAAGAAAATTCTACGAAAAAATGGGTGCAGTTCCCGTGGATAACTGGTTAATTTACAGATTAACAGGGGATAAAATAGATGAATTATCAAAAAATTACTTATCTGACAAAAAAAATTAAAATAATATTTAAAAATTAATCTGTCGTAATTACTTTTTTAAACGTTTTTTCAAGGGCGCTTATAAAATCATCGTAACTTCCTTCGTTTACAACCATGTAGTCAGAAAGTGAAATTACATTTCCAATTGAAAAATTCAATTCTCTTTCGTCCCTTTCAACAAAAGTATTCCAGTCATTTGAATCATCTTCACGGTTTCTACCAGATAACCGTTCAAACCGGGTTTTTGGCGAAGCGTGAATTGCAATAATATCAAGTTCAGCATGTTTCTTAAGATAATTAACTTCATATATACTCCGAATTCCCTCAATTATAACAAAATCTTCACAGTTATATTTTTCATTGACATACTTAAGGCAAGGCACCGCAATTGCCTCTTTTCCATGAATTTCTCGAAGTTTTACCGCAGTATTTCCAACATTTTCGGGATTTAATGTAAGTCCCTGTTTTGATGTTTCGTGCCTTACAACATCACCCATTGAAACGACAGTTATTTTGTATTTTTCTGCCAATTTTGTAATTGCGCTTTTTCCAGACCCAGGCATTCCTGTAATTCCAATTAACTTCATATTATCCCGATTGTTAACATGTTCTAAGTTAATTATTTAACTAACTTCACTTAAAGCATCCATTGCGACATTGTGTGTATTATTAATCGTATTGATATTTGATTCCTGAACCGATTTTGAACTTGTAATCAAGTGGTATCCTAAAAGAATTGCCGCGGTAATGACTGCAAGAACCAGAACTGAAAATTCAAGACTTAATTGACCCTTTTTTGAAAAAAACTTCTTTAAAGCAACAGACATTTTACCACCATTTTATTATATACCTTTAAATTATATAGCTTTGTACCATTTTCATACATTTATAATATTATCTGTAATTTATGGTTTTTATTAGTAATTATTTGGTGAATCCATGATTATTGTGAGAAAATTAAAGAAAAAGAAAGAAGAGATCCAATTTGTTGATTTAACCGATGAAAAGGCATATTACGGGATAATAAGGCCTGCAAATAATAAAATTACCCTCTATAAATGTAGAGAAGAAAAAGCAGGAAATGTAAACCCGATACAACCCTCAAAATTATTAAATTTCGTTAAATCAAACAAAGTTCTTTTAAGTACTGATGAAGAATCGTTAAAATTAGAAGAATTCCTCAAACAAAACAATATTAAATATAAATACATTGATTTATGCCCATTTTGTATTATCAAAGGAAAATTTAGCGAGATTACGGACAAATACAAAATATACAACAGCGAGACCTGCCTTGAATGTGCAATTGACGAAGTAAAACACGAAATCGCGGTTAACGAAGAGTTTATCGAAAAATTACTTAGGAGATTTAAGGATGCGAATAAAGTAATTGAACTTTTCAAGTCTAAAAATCCACTTAAAAATCCAGAACTTACAAAATACGATGTTTTAACTGGAAACACCGACGATGACATAAAAAATTATGGCATTGATGAACTTGAAATTCCTGATTTTTTAAAAAAAATTATTAAAAATAGAGGAATAGACGAATTACTTCCAGTTCAGACTCTTTCTGTAAAAGCTGGGCTTTTAAAAAATGATAATCTTTTAATTACCTCTGCAACGTCATCTGGAAAAACTTTGATTGGAGAACTTGCAGGAATTAAAAACATCTCTGAAAAAAAGGGTAAATTTTTATTTTTGGTACCATTAGTTGCTCTTGCAAATCAAAAGTACGTTGAATTTAAAGATAGATACGAAAAAGAAGGTTATTCTGTATCTTTAAGAGTTGGAATGGGAAGACTTTCCGAAAATAAAGGAAGCGACATCAATTCGAGTATCGATTCTGACATAATAATTGGAACATACGAAGGAATAGACTATTTGATAAGGTCAGGTAAATTAAAAGACGTTGGAACCGTTGTAATTGATGAAGTTCACTCTATGAACATGGATGAACGTGGTGCACGTCTTGACGGCCTTATTGGAAGATTGAGGTACTTATTCACCTGCCAAATGATATATCTATCGGCAACGGTTGGAAATCCAGAAGAACTCGCTTCAAAACTTGGATCAAAACTTGTTTTATACAATGGAAGGCCAGTACCTCTTGAAAGACATTTGATTTTCACCAAAAACGATTATGGAAAGTTAAATCTTGTAAACGATATTGTTAAACAGGAATTTGGTTCAAAATCAAAATATGGGTTTAGAGGCCAGAGTTTAATATTTACATTTTCAAGAAAAAGAGCAGAATACATCTCAAATTATCTAAACACCAAAGGAATAAAGTCAGATTACTACCACGGTGGAATGGAGTATTCTAAAAGGCGAACTGTTGAAGATAATTTTTTAAAGCAGAAAACGATGTGCGTTGTAACTACCGCAGCACTTGCGGCAGGAGTTGATTTTGCAGCGTCCACTGTTGTTTTAGAAAGCCTTGCGATGGGTGGCGACTGGTTAAACCCTTCAGAGTTCCAGCAGATGTGTGGTAGAGCTGGAAGAAAAGGAATGCACGATAAAGGAAAAGTTTACAGCCTCGTTGAAATTGGTAAAAAATATCACGCTAAAATGGAAAATTCAGAGGATGAAGTTTCATTTAAATTATTAAATTCAGAACCTGAAGAAGTTTCTTTGGAATACAGCGAAGATGAAGAATTCGAACAGGTTTTAGCAAACGTCTGTTCAATTAAAAATTACAAAAACAAAGTTACGATTTCCGATGTTTCAAAAGTTTCAGTTCTTGGAAAAAATTTGGGTTTAAATTATGTTTTAGAATCGCTTTTGGGCTTTCAGATGCTTGATTTACAGAATAAAAATATAAATACAACTCGATACGGTTATGCAACATCAGTTTCATTTTTGTATCCAAAAGATGCTGAAAAAATACGGAAAAATTTGCATAAAAACCCTATTGATTTGGTAGTATCTATTTCACCATTTGAAAATGTGTACATTCCAGCAAACTTAAAGAATAAAATCACAAAAACTACAAATACAAATATTCCAACAAGATTTACCGATGCCTTCGAAGTAATAAAAGAAAATTTTGAAAAAATAAAGGATAAAACCCTTAGAGACGAAATACTGCCGTGGTTGATCGAATTTGATGGAATGATTGAAGAGGATATTATTAATTACAATTCCAAAAAAGTTCTTAATTTAAGAATAAACAAAAAAACACCGCTTCAAATATCCAAAGTCATTCACGATACGCTAAATCTTCAAACATATAGCGGAGATATCTATTCATACCTTGAAACTGCGATAAATACGCTTGATGCAGTTGAAAGAATTGGAAATATTTACAATAAAAATATAGCAAAAGAATCTGCTAACTTAAAGAAAAAGATGGAAAATCCATATAAAAATTCCAAAATTAACTAAAATCTATTTTTTTAATTCCAAAATAGGAATAAATATCTTTTTTTGAATTTT
Organism: Methanococcus mangrovi; assembly: GCF_054506835.1. Classification (NCBI taxonomy): domain Archaea; kingdom Methanobacteriati; phylum Methanobacteriota; class Methanococci; order Methanococcales; family Methanococcaceae; genus Methanococcus; species Methanococcus mangrovi. The sequence continues at coordinate 1,147,697 of NZ_CP197114.1, forward strand.
CGTTATTAAATGCGTTTTTTTCTTTCGTAAACTTCAGGAATTCATCCAAAAATTCAATACCTCCACCGTAATTTACCGCCCTTGGATGTATTGAAAGGAAATATTTACATTCTGATTCCAAATATTCCTCTTTAGCCAAATCTAATTGATTTGAAGTATTATTTTCTTCAAGATACCAAGTATATTCCTTATTAGTAATATTGTATCCACAAACTGTACTGTTATTTATTTCAAAAGCACATGCGCCAATTATTACTGAAAAATTCTTTTCAAACATTGCTTTTTTCGAATCTTCGGAAACGCCATATCTTGGTGGAAGAATACATGAAATACCATCAATTTTGTAGTAATTTAATATTTCAAGAGATTTTTCTATTTTTTCAACCGCTGTTGTATAATTACAGTCAAATTCCCGACCAATATGGTCATACCCGTGTAATTCAACATTGTATCCTTTTGTTTGAAGATATCGAATATATTTAACGAAATCATGATTTTCTTCCAAGGGATTATCATTTGCGTGGTCAACTATCAAAAAAAGGTATGTGTTTTTAGAATACCCATATTTGCTAATTACCCCATCGATTTCCATTAAATCTTTTAAATAAACGGGGCTAACATCGTGAATTAAAATTATCGGTTCAAAAAGATTTTTTTCATTAACTTTAGAATTATCTTCAAAAGAATATATAGAAAAATTTACGGATAAAGCTAAAATTACTATGAAAAAAATCAGGGTTACAAGTTTCAAAAAATCCCCATAAAAATGATTAATTATATTTGAAAATAGAAGATTTTGAAATATATAAGACCATATCATTTATTAATCTAAATCAATAAATTAATACGTCCAAAATAAAAAGTGCGCCAGTCGGGATTTGAACCCGAGTTACTGGCTTGGAAGGCCAAAGTGATACCAGGCTACACCACTGGCGCACGTTCTAACTTTAGAGATGCGGCCTCCGGGATTTGAACCCGGGTATCGGCCGTGGCAGGGCCGTATGATACCAGTCTACATCAAAGCCGCTATTTTATTCCCTTTCTCACTCATCTCAGAGCATAGTACACATTGTAGTATCTCATATATAAACTTTTCGGTATGATTGGGTGATAACAGACCACTAAAAAAAAATAAAAGAAAATTCAGTAGAAATTCCCATATTAATTTTATATACAAAAAATATTATAAGTACATAGATAAGATTAGATTACTGTTTCGAGAAAATTTGGATTTTGAGACTGGTTGGTCAAACTTCTTTAGGAGGATCATTTATGGATTTAGGAACTACCAAATATATCATATATACCGAACTCATTGCAGACGGTTACGTTGAAAAACACGACGTAATAGGCGCAATTTTTGGTCAGACCGAAGGATTGCTTAGTAATGAACTCGATTTGAGAGATTTACAAAAAAGTGGGCGAATCGGAAGAATCGACGTTGACCTTGAAAATATCAACGGAAAATCTTTTGCCAAAATAACGCTGCCTTCAAGCCTTGACAAAGTTGAAACATCGATACTTGCAGCAACTCTTGAAACGATCGACAGAGTTGGACCCTGTTTTGCCACTGTTAAAATAACAGAAGTTGAAGATATTCGGGTCTCAAAAAGACAGTATATCACAAACCGTGCCAGGTCTATTTTAAGAAAATTAATGGACGAAATGATTGACACCTACGAAATAACAGAAGAAATCAAAGAGTCATTAAGAACAGAAGAAATTATGGAATATGGGCCAGAAAACCTTCCTTGTGGTCCAAATATCATACATTCCGATTCTATTATTGTTGTTGAAGGAAGAGCTGACGTTTTAAATCTTTTAAGATGCGGAATTAAAAATACGGTAGCTGTTGAAGGTACATCAGTTCCAAAATCAATTATGGAACTAACAAAGAAAAAAACAACTACTGCTTTCACCGATGGTGATAGAGGGGGAGAATTAATTTTAAAAGAACTTCTCCAAACTTGCGATATAGACTACGTTGCAAGAGCGCCTTACGGAAAAGAAGTTGAAGGAACCTCGAAAAAAGAAATAATAAAATGTTTAAGGGCAAAAGTTCCTGTCGAACAGATTACTGGAAACAATTGCAATATTTCTGAAATTATTGAATCAAATATTTCCGAAGAAGTAATTGAACCAATAACCCCGAAATACTTTGAAAAGGTTAAAACTCCAGTTGTTGAACCTGTTTTTGAAGAGGAAGTGGTCGAAGAAGAAACAATTATTGTAGAACCAGTGAAAAAAGTAGAAACTGATATTATCGATGTTGATGCAAACAATGAACTTCGATCTGAAAAAAAATTCAGTGGTGTCAAAGAAATAGTCGATAGCATTAAAAATACCGGTAACGTTACGTTTGTTGTTGATGGAACCGAAAAGACAAACACGTTTAAAGAATTTCTAACAAATATCCATGAAATCAAAAAAATGGACTTTTTTGCAGCAGACATGCCAATAAGTCAAAAGATAGTGGATTTACTATATGATAAAACCCCGATAATTGTTGGAAAAGAAATAAATGTTACTAAAAAACCAGTAAATCTTCGATTATTTTCATTTGATGAAATTGTAGCCTAAAAAACAATTTCTTTTTAAATTTAAAGGTGATTGAATGCATAAGGATGAACTCATCCAGTTACACCAGCTCTTGGTTTACATGAGAAAAGATTTGGCGAGAAAATTTGGAGTTGAACTTGAGGAATCATTTAAAGAATATGATGAGTTAAATATAAGGCCCCATCATATCCACAGGACTAAATCAGAACACACCTTTGCTATTTTTTTATTGTCTGGAACCATTGGAAAGATATTATCTGAAAAAGGCAACGTTCCAAGAAGTGTTGCAAGCAGGTTGAACGATACCGGTGAAAAATTAAGTAAAGAAATTGCTAGAAAAAAACGATAATCTTTTTATTTTTGTTTAATTTACTTTTCAGGTGGTTATATGGTAAAAAACCTCATAAATTCTATTGAAAAGCTTGTTTTTGAAAAATCTACCAAAAAATTTGGGGTTTCAAGAATTTTAAAAGAAAACGACGATACACCAGTTTTCATTAAAGACGTGAATGGATACCCAGTTATTGGAAATTTATGCACACGAGACGTTATTGCAAAAAGTCTCGGCATTAAAAAAGAAGATTTAATGAAACACATGGTTGAATCAATCGACAATGAGAAAAAGGGAGAATTCATTATCGATGAAAGTTTAGAAAAACTCTATATCGATGATGATTTAGAAAAAATTCACGATTACCCGATTCCAACATACTACGGAAAAGATGCTGGACCATACCTAACTTCAGGAGTAGTTATCGTAAAAGATAAAGATGAAGGAGTAAACGCATCAATTCACAGGATTTTAGTCAGGCCTGACGGCAACTTGGCAATTAGGATGGTTGAACAAAGACACCTCCATTACATTTATAATAAAAATATTGGAGATGGGGAAGTGGACTGCGCAATTGTTATTGGAGTTCATCCTGCAGTTTTACTTGCAGCTTCAACCTCAGGAGATGTTTCATTTAACGAATTAAAGTACGCTTCTGCGTTAATGAAAAAACCATTAAATTTAGTAAAATGTAAAACCGTTGATTTAGAAGTTCCTGAAGCAGAATTCATTATCGAAGGAAAAATTACGGCAGAAATGGTTGATGAAGGACCATTTGTTGATATTACTGGAACATACGATGTTATTAGAAAACAGCCATTGATTAAAATAACTGCACTTAGGAGAAAAGAAGATGCAATATTCCACGCGCTACTTCCCGGAGGAAGCGAACACAAAATCCTGATGGGACTTCCCCAAGAGCCAAGAATGTACAAAGGAATAAGAAACACCGTTCCATCACTTAAAAATGTTGCTTTGACACAAGGCGGATGCTGCTGGCTAAATGCTGTTGTTTCAATTGATAAAAAAACAGAAGGCGATGGTAAAAACGCAATCCTTGCAGCACTTGCAGCACACCCAAGTTTAAAACACGTAACTGTTGTAGATAGCGACATCAACATCTACGATGCAAACGATGTAGAATACGCGGTTGCTACAAGAGTTCAAAGTGATAAAGATATTATAATCATTTCTGGAGCTAAAGGATCGTCTTTAGACCCCTCAGCAGACCATAAAAACAAATTAACCGCAAAAATGGGAATTGATGCTACAATGAGTTTATTAAAAGGAAAAGAAGAATTTGTTAGAGCAGAAGTTCCTGAAAATGATGAATAATCTTAAAAAACTTATATTTTTTAAAAAAAATTTTATTTTAAAAATAGAAAATACTTAATTAATCTTTAATTAAGTCCTGTCCTTTTGTTACAACGATTTTGCATGCTGTTGGCAATTTCATTGAACATCTTCTTAATGCTTCTTTTGCAGCGTAGAATTTTTCAGGGTTTACACCAATTGTGATGATTTCCTGTCCTTTTTTAACTTTTGCAGCTGTTCCAACAGCTTTACCGAATGATAATCTCATTCCATCGGAAATCCTGTCCGCACCTGCTCCTGCAGCCATTTTGTTTTCTCTCAAGATTTCGTGTGGGTAAACTCTGATGTTGAATAAGTATCCTGTTCTACCGCATTCACTCAAAATGTACTTGTTACCTGCAATCCTTGAGGATTCTAAAGCGTTGTGTCTTATCAAGATATCTGATTTTGATACAAGTTGTACTTCTACTGGGAATTCAACGCTTGAGTTACCCATAACGTAGTGAACAACTTTTGGTTGAGGTACTGCTCTTACGTATTCTTTTCTTGTGTATGACCTTCTTGCTGGGTCTCTGTAACATCTTGCTGGTCTTAGTGCCATAATTGTTCCTCCATATGTTTCGTGTTTATAAAAAAGCCATTCTATAAGCGTGCTACAATATACATCTATCTAATGATATATAAACATTTCTTAAACTATAAAATGTCAAAAAATTAAAAAAAGTCTTTTACTTCTTTGATTTTTTAAAGCCATTTATTCTTTTATTTATCCTGTGAATTATCCCATCAATTCCGTAATTATCTCTCATTATTGCAGGAACAAAATTATCAAGCCACTGTCTCCAAGGGGGTAAAAATCCAAGTGTTTCTGAAACCCTATCAAGGTGACTGTCCCATTCAGAATTTTTTATTTTATCCATCTTGTTTACAACAAATATCGGGTTTAATTCAAGTTCTTCTAAAAAATCAGCCATCTCTAAATCAATTGGAACTTCACCTTTGCTGTCCCACCTATCAACAATATCTATAAACGATTTAGCGTCAAGTATGTGAATTGATGCTGCAATTGTGTCTTTGTTGTCTTCAACATAGTGTATAATCTGGTCTTTAATTTTTTCCTGTGCTTTTTTTTCTATTCCCTCCATGAATCCAAAACCTGGAAGGTCTACCAAAATATACGTTCCCATATCATATTCGCTAATTTTTAATGTAACTCCGGGCTTTTTTCCTACCCGCACATTCTTTCCAGTTACAAATTTTACAAAAGTTGATTTTCCGACATTTGAACGGCCCATTACAATTACTTTTGGTCTCTCATCTACCTTCTTTTCAGTTCGGATATATTTTTTAAATTTTTGAATATCAATGTTCTGACTTTGAATATTGACATTATTTTCTTCGCTGTTCGTGTTTTCATACATAAATAATCACTTGTTACTTGAAGTAGGTTGAAAGTAATTTCAAAACTATCTGATTTTTAAAATCATAATATGCATCCAGATATGCTGCATATGCATCATATGGCGTTGAAAAATGGCTGAAATAGGAATGAACATCCATATCATTAAAACCTTTCGTGCACATGTAGTAAAAATTATCGCTGGTCTGCATATTCTTATAGATTTTATATTCTATTAACTCTTTTCGCTCTTTTTCATCAAAACGTTTTAAATAGTGACCTAAATAAGTCCTTATTTCTTTTAATTTCTGGAAGGATAACTGCTGCATCCTGTTTCCAAGCCATGCACTCAAATCCCGTTCTGAATCCGCCCACGAGAGGGTTGAAAATTCAAAAACATCAATAGTATCTTTTGGAGTACACAATTCAAGAATTTCAGAAGGTGTTGCATATTCAATATGTTCATAATTTTCTATCTCTTTTGGAAGGTATCTTAAAAATTCAAAAATCCCTGTATCAAACCACTGGTGTTCACCAAAAGTTTCGTAGTCCATGTACAAATTTATGCAGTCTCCAGGAGTATTTGAAAGCCAGCTTGCATATTTATCCGCCATCAAGGGGTATTCTTTCCAGTCTCGTGAAGAAAATCTAAATCCTATGTCATCACTTAAATTATAGTTTCTAAGAAGTACATTTAATCCCGATAATGAACTGTAAACATAGTTTGGCGACCTCCAATCTAAAATACGGTCAGCACCTTCTGTAAACATCCCGTTAAATCCCATCTCTTTAATTGTTTCTGCAATTTTGTTGTTGAAAATCAATTCAGTATTTCTAAAAGTCGTGGTTTTGTACCCAAAAAGTTCCTTTATCAATTTTTTATGATCAAGGATATCCTCTTTAAATTCTTCATGGTCTTCAAAAAGACTTGATAATGTGTGGTGGTACGTTTCACCTAAAAATTCTACATTTCCAGTTTTTGCTAAATCTCTAAACAATTCAACGACTTCTTCATTAAATTCAAGAGCCTGCTCTAAAAAAACACCGGTAATACTGTAAGCTATCTCGATATCGTAATTATCGATTAATTCAAGCATTATCATGTTTGATGGAATGTAACACTTATCAGCTACCTTGTTAAAAATTTCTTTATTCAATTCTACGTCCACATAGCGGTTCCATAAATCTTCGCTATGCATATTTACAGATTTTCTGAGCCTGTTTGGTTGATGGACCTCAAAATTAAGAGACAGCAACACAGTTATCCCCCACAGATTTAAACTATATAAAAACTACATAAAATAGTGTTATTAATAGTATATAATATATCTTGATTTATGGAATTAATAGCTCAAAATCCCCATGAATTGCAATTATAAACATTGCATGAGACCAGCCAAGAGGCATTGCTGAAATTGGAACTCCAAGGTCTTTGTGTACCTGTTCAGGCATCAAACCGCTAAAACTGTAATTACACACCCAATCAAACAGTTTTAAACATTTTTCACGATAATTATCCAGAATTTCTTTTTTAATTGATTTATTTTTTGAGAGATTATATATAAGCAGTTCATAGTACATGTAAAGCCAGAGTGTATTTATAATCCAAGGATTTCCACCAAAATAAACGTCTTCGGGGTATCGTCCAATTCCCCCGACTTTATAGTTAAATGCTGACTCTATCTGGTCCGCTGTTGCAACCATTTTTGGATCGTCTGCATTTACTAAATTGAATGGAAAACTTATTCCAAGTATGCTTGAATCTAAAGCATTATCTTTTGGATGCATTGACTTTAAAAACCGGTTTTCATCATTTACATATATTTTCTCAACCACATCTTCTTTTAAAAATTTCAATGCGTTTTGCCATTTTTCAACTAATTCGCCATCTTCTTCCAAAATTTTTGCAATTTCTACTGCTGACTTTAACCCCCCATAAATAGAGCCTATCGTGTATGTAAAAACCCCATACTTTTCTTCCCAGAGGTCGTAGCTTGGATAAAGAGTTATTGCTGTATTTGAAAGATAATTTGCTGCTTTTTTTATCATTGCCCAGTTTTTACGCAAAAATTTTTCATTTTCGCTCTTCCGATAATGAATCAGCGCTGCCCAGACAGTTGTTCCAACCTGATCGATCTGCATTGCGGTTAACCTTGGAATTCCATTGATATAATAACTCTGAACCCATGAACCATCTTCATTTTGGGTTTTTCTGCACCATTCAAAATATTTTTCAACAATGCTTGACTGTCCACAAAGAGAAAGTGCAACTGCAATGTATCCCCCATCTCTGCACCATACATGCCTGTAATCTGGATAAAGCGAAGGAGAAGCCATTATTCCACCACCCCTATCACATAATAAAAGTAGCGTTAAAAGGGAACGTTTACACAAATCTTCACACATTGAAACCCGGTTTAATTCATTTGCACTTAATTTACTTATCGTTGTTTCGAGCAAATTTTTCCAGTACGAATTTGTAAGCTGGTAGAAGTCCTCGTGGTTGTCGATAACAACTTTAATCGAATCCATCGTTTCCATTAATTTATGATAATCCCCATCGTACTTGTTCATGATAATATATACTGAAACCGACTGTTTTTGACCTGGAAGCAGTTTTAAATTCCATGAAATAGCGCTATCTGTTATTAAACCTGAAGAAGTAGAGTATTCTTTTAAAATTCCATTTGCTATATCAATTAAAGCACTTCTATCAGACGAACGAACCCCGCACTGGTAAGAATCTATTTTTTTATCACTTCCAACACACATTGCATACGTTCCATCGTATTTCATGATCATTTTGCGGTCTTTTACATACTGTACCGTATTTTCTTCCGGAATCTCTCCCATTCGTAAATTTTCATAAAAAAATAATTTTAAATCCTGTGTTTCATCGGTTTTATTCGATACTGAAATCTGTTTTATTATAATATTATGAGAAATTGGGATATAATCCCTTGTTTCCATCAAAAATTCATTGCATTCGTAAGTAGTGCGCAAAATATTCGTATCTTTCACGTAACTTTGATTAATATCCCAGTCATTGTCCCACGCCCATTTTAGACCGTGATTGTAAATTGCAAAAGAAGCATCAAAAATGTGTTTTTCATAGCCAAGGCTCGGGTAAAACATGTATTCAATAGACCCTGAATCATCTATTTTTGCAAGGATATTCCCATTTCCGATAATTCCAACCATCAGCCCCACCCTGAATCTATTGAAAAATTAGTTAAATAAAATAAAAAATGTAAAAATCATAAGTTAATCCTATTAAATATATTAATCAAGTTTTATAAGAATTTATTGCTTCATCATATCAATTGCACGCTTATAAACTTGCATTGTTTGATTTGCAATTGCATCCCAGCTGTATTTTGTGTATGCATCGTGTTTTGCATTTTTAATTATCCATTCTCTAAATCCCCAGTCCGAAATTACCCTATCAAGTCCCCATGCAATAGAGTCTGCATCTCGAGGATAGACCTTAACACCATTATACTCGTGATTTATAATTTCACTAAGGCCCCCAACATCACTTGCAACAACAGGAGTTCCTGCAGCCATCGATTCAAGTGCAACAATCCCAAATGGTTCATAAACTGAAGGAATAACGCATGCATCCGCATATTTATACAATTTTTTTAAAAAATCCCCGTTTTTAAATCCTAAAAAGATAATCCGATCTCTACATCCGAGAACCCATGCTAAATGTTCTAAATGTCCTTGCATACCCCCCTCCCCTGCAATTATCAGTTTTGAATTGGGGTGCCCAATTAAAAATTTTTGAAATCCCCTTATTAAGTGTTCGACCCCTTTTTGATAAACAAGCCTTCCAACATAAAGAATCATGTTTTCATTATCATTTACCCCAAGATTTCGTCTGAAATTATATTTTTCATCATCATTTCCATTAAAATCAAATTCCCAAGGGTTTACCCCGTTATATATCACATTTACCTTTTCCCAAGGCGTATTAAATCCATGACACAGCTCATCTTTAATAGAATGGCTTACTGCAATAAGCTGGTTTGATTCGTAGCTTGCCCACCACTCTATGTCATTTATTGCTCGTGAATCTTCTGAATTAACTCCACCACACCTTCCCCGTTCAGTACTGTGGATTGACTGGATATAGGGCTTTTTTACAGTGTGTTTTAAATTTGTACCTACAAACGAGGTCATCCAGTCGTGGCAGTGTATAACATCATAATTTTCAACACCCAAACTCCCTATTTTTTTTTCGATAGCATTTGCCATGAACATTGCCCACGTTAAAAAATTATTATGTGAAATTGGTTTTACACGGTAAACGTTTACACCATTTATTTCTTCATGTTCTGGAAGGTTGTAACCAATAGTTATAACGTCCACTTCGTTTCCCGCCCTCACGAGTGCTTCAGATAGCCCTTTACAGTGTACTGCTAAACCACCAACCATTAATGGGTGGTATTCCCAGGTAACGATGGATACCTTCATTTTTCCACTTACTCCCCTTCAACGATTAAAAACTAATATATTCTCTATTAAACATATATTTTCATTAGCATATAAAAATACGGGATAATTGTAAAAGGGGTATTTTTATGAAAATAGCTATATTGACACCGACAATAGCACCATTAACTTCAATCGGGGGACTCGGAGATATTTTAGAAGATTTACCAAAATTTTTGAAATTTTTGGGAAACGAGGTATTTGTACTAACTTTTGACCACCAGAATAAAATTTCAAAAAGACCTCATGAAATTATAAAAAAAATAGAAATAAAATATCAAGGTTCAAAATTTTTATTTGAAGTGATAAAAACAGTTCATCCAAGTTCCAATTTTGAAATTTTCGCGTTCAGTAACCCAAAAATCAATTCACTCGATAGTTGGGACCCGATAAAATACGAAATTTTTGCAGATTTAGTTGTATCCTTTCTCTCAGACATTGAAAACATTGAATGTGTTTCGGGCCACGACTGGCCTTGTGGACTTGCAATTGCAAAATGCCATGAAAAATTAAACATGCCCACAACACTTACAATCCATAACGAAGCTTTCAAAGGCCCGATAATTGAATACAAAGGACACATTTTCTCATTTTTAGAACATGGAATATACTTTAGCGATGCATTTAATACTGTAAGTCCAAATCATGCAGAAGAAATACGGAATTTAGATTTTTTAAAGAATTTATCTAAAGAAAAACCATTTCACGGGATAATTAATGGAATAGATACTGATATTTACTCTCCAGAATCGATTATCGAAAGAATGACAAATTTAAGCAACAAAAAACTAAATCCAAAAGATTACTGCTATATTGAAAACTATAATATCTCTAATGCAACAGTTGTAAAACCAAAAATAAAAGAATCGTGGTTTTGTAAATGTAAAAATTTAAAAAAATATATTAATGATTGGAACAATATGGACAAAAGTAATATTTCAGGTAGTGACGTTGAAATATATGGAAATATTAAAGGGGACTTAAAAACACCATTAATTGGATTTGTTGGTCGTGCAACATATCAAAAAGGTTTTGATTTGATATTTGAAACAATGCCTGAAGTATTAGAAGAAAATAACGCTAATTTTGTACTTTTATCAAAAGGGGAAAAATCAATAGAAGAAAAAATAAAAGACTTTGCAGAAAGCTACCCAAATAAAATCATGGCTCTTGTTGGACACTGTCCTCCGATAGTTCCAATTATATACGCAGGATGTGACTGGACCGTTGTGCCGTCTCTTTGGGAACCTTGCGGATTAACACAGATGGAATCAATGTCTTATGGAACTCCAGTAATTGCAAGAAATACTGGAGGATTAAGTGATACTGTAATTTCACTTCATCCTGATCCACATAAAAATCCAAATTTTGATATAGCAACAGGTGTTTTATTTAATGACTATGATAAATTTGGGTTCAAATGGGGTATCGAACACGGGCTCTACTGGTCATTTTATAATTTGGAAGAAGCATGTATTTTTATAAATTATAAACATGTACACTGCCCAGAAAGTCCTTACGAAGAAAATAGCCCCTTATCAATGTTAATTAGAAACTGCTACTACCACGTACAAAAAAACTTGAGCTGGCAAAATAACGACAGCGCTGAACGATACAGGGCACTTTTTGGCGGTGCAATGTACAAACACTACTTCTAAATAACCATAACTATTTTTCAGGAGGAGTACGATGAACGGGGAACTATCCTTCAAATACGATAATGTAATGGAAGAAACTTTGGGCAATTTAGGAATTAATAATAGAGAATTAGAATCATTTAACAATGAATCTTCAAAAATTATTGAAATTTTAAAACAAAAAGAACTTAACGGAAATTTTGGATTTTTAGATGTTTTAAATGATAATTTAGATAAATATTATGAATTAAAAGAGCACTCCAAAAGCTTTGAAAATATTCTTATTATTGGAATAGGCGGATCAAATTTGGGTTTAAGGGCTGCTGAGACAGGAATACTTGGAAATTTTAAATCGAGATATGAACTCCCAAGAATATTTTATATGGACAATTCTGACCCTGAAAAAACTTTTGATATATTAAATAATATCGATTTAGAAAAAACCCTCGTATTTGTCATAAGTAAATCTGGAAATACCGTTGAAACACTTGCAAATTTCTTTATAGTTAGAAATTTGATGAAAAAGAAAAACATTGATTTAGAAAAAAATATTGTTTCGATTACGAGCGGTGGGGAACTTGAAAAACTTACCAAAAAAGAAAATTACATACATTTTGAAGTTCCCGAAAATGTCGGGGGAAGATTTTCTGTTCTTTCCTCAGTTGGGATTGCCCCCCTTTCATGTACTAACGTGGATATACAAAAATTAATCGATGGTGCTAAAAGTATAGAAAAATCCTGTAAAAACGAAGATATTTTCAAAAATCCTGCTTTGATGAACGCGGTAATTCATAAAATCATGTACAATCGCGGAAAAACAGTTTCTGTAATGATGCCATATATTGAAAGGCTTAGAAGTTTTGGAATGTGGTATGGACAGCTTTGGGCTGAGAGTTTGGGAAAAAAAGGTTTTGGACAGACTCCCGTTATTGCAGTTGGTGCAACGAGCCAGCATTCCCAGCTTCAACTATACATGGATGGCCCCAATGACAAAATTACCACATTTTTAAAAGTTGACAAGTTTAAAAATGAGTTAAAAATCGAGTATGAATATGAACACAGTCTTTCAGGCCATAATTTATCAGAAGTAATTACTTCAGAACTGTTTGGAACTGAAAACTCGATGACACACAATAATATTCCAAATGTAAAGATTTCACTTTCAAAATTAAATGAAATCACTCTGGGAAAACTTTTCCTGATGTATGAAATGCAGACCGCAATTTCTGGAGAACTTTACGGGATTGATGCATTTGACCAGCCTGCAGTTGAATACGGGAAAAAAATAGCTCGTGAAATTTTAACAGGTTCTAATGACATTAAAAGCGAATACCAACTTAATGGAAAATACACGATAAATTCTAAATAATTTATGGGGCGTGCGTAGTTATGGAATTAATAAACCATTTTAAAGACTTTTCAAACGTTTCCATCTTTTTAGCATACAATGTAAACGTTGATGCACTCAAATACCTGTCAAATTCACCAGATATTGAAAAATTAAAAAAAGATTTCAGTGATTCAGAAATAAACTTAAAAATCGAGGAATATCCTCGAATAATTGAAAAACCAATAGATTTTGTTGCAAGACTAATTCACGCAATGGAATCTGGAAAACCTGCAGAAGTTCCATTAAAAAATAACACAGAAATCGACAGCTTTTTTAATAATTTAAAGTATACCGAAGAGAGAATCGGAGGGCAGGTTGGAATAATATCAAATTTACTCTCAATTTTAAATTTAAAAAAAATAATTTTCTATTCACCAATTTTAGCAAAAAAACAAGCTGAAATGTTTGAAAATAATGAAAATTTAGTATTTCCCAATATTACGAATGGAAAACTAGTTTTAAAAAAACCGATTGACTCTTTTAAAAACGATGAACTCAAAATTAACAGGATTTTTGAATATAAAGAAGATATCGAATTTCATCTAAACGATGAAAAAATTATAACTCCTCAAAGTAACAGGTTTATCGTTGCTTCTCGCCCGGAAAATTTGCGAATTGAAATAAAAGAAGAATTGAAACCGTATCTACCGGAAGTTGGAAATTTAGTTGATTGTGCAATAATTTCAGGAGTTCAAGCAATAAAAGAAGAATATTCTGATGGATTAACTGCAGAATACTACTTAAATCAAGTTAAAGAAGATATAAAATCGTTAAAAAAAGAAAATAAAGACTTAAAAGTCCATTTTGAATTTGCATCGATTCAAAACACTGCAATGAGAAAAAAAATTGCAGAATCTATCTTGCCTGAAGTCGACTGTGTTGGAATGGATGAAACTGAAATTGCAAACATAATCCACGTTTTTGGATATGAAGATTTAAGTGAAGGAATTTTAAAACACAGCAAAATCGAAGATGTAGTAAAAGCTTCAAAAATACTTCTTGAAAAGTACGATTTAGAAGGAATGCAGGTACATACAATGTACTATATAATGTACCTATGTAAAAAAGGCGGCATTTTGAGTGATGAATCTTTAGAAAAAACTCTCGAATTTGCAACAATTTTGGCGTCAACAAAAGCAGCCCTCGGGCAGATTTCAAGTATTGATGATTTGAAAACTGGACTTGGAATTCCACATAACAAACACGGCAAAGTGCTAAAAGAGATAGTTGAAAAACTTTCAAAAGAAAAAGAATTAGAGGATTATAGAATTATTTTAGTTCCTTCAAGAATCGTTGAGAACCCAAAAAGTACCGTTGGACTTGGGGATACTATTTCAGCAGGTGCTTTTGTGAGTTATATTTCAGAACTAAAAAAATTAAAAAATAAATAATTAATAAATAATTTATTGGGTTGGGCATGAGCCTCCGAGAGCAGGCGGTGCTTCGTCATCAACACCTGGCCTGTACCCGAGCTCTTTTCTTGTTTTTTCCTGAATTTTGTGGAATATTCTTGCAACTGGAATTTCCATAGGGCATACATCTTCACACTGGCCGCAGTTTACACAGCTAAATGCCATGTGTGACATTCTAACTCCTTGGAACATTATTGGATCAGGTGGTATTGATCCTGTATCAATGTAGTCTGCAGTAAGTGCGCATTCTCTACAGAAACATACTGGACATACATCTCTACAGCCGTAGCACTTTATACATTTATTCCATTGCCTGTTCCACTCTTCAATCGTTGGATATTTTTCTTCTAACCATTTATTTTTGTAGTCTTCGCCCATTTTTAACATCGAGCTTTCTACTTTTGCCCTTATTTCGAGTCCTTTTGGATTTGGAGCTTTTGTTTTAACGTAACCCTCTTTTTCTGCATCTTTAAGTAATTGCTTACCTTTTTCAGTGCATACTTCCATGAAGGTATACTTTCCAGCATCGTCTCCGATTACACCCCAGTTTCCAGCAGCAATATCTGCTTTCCTTGGGATTTTTTCGTCACATCTCTGGCAGTTTACTCTTCTTCCGTAGCCGTTGTCTTCGAGATCGTGCATTTTAACTTCTTTGTGGGTGCCGTCTTTCATAACGATTATAAACTTACCCTTGTCGATTTCTTCTTTTACAACGTCTTTTGGATCTACTTCGTAGTATAATTTTATCATTTCCATTGCAGTTTTTGGGGGAACCGTTCCACCACAATTCAATCCAATCATGTAGACATTGTCAAGATTAATCTGTGCTCTTTTTGCAAGTTCAACAATTGCCCTCATGTCGCAAGGTTTTACAGGAACTGCAATTTTTGCATCTTGTAAGTATTCTTTTATAATTCCGCCCCACATTGTAGGAGCGCAGTGTAGAGAACCTGCAGTACTCAACAAATCTTCTGAAGATGTAACAAACGTTGGAATTGCGTCATATACATCAACACCTTTTTTCAAAGCTAAAACACCATCTACAATACCCTTGTCTAAGAGATATTTGAAGAGTGCAGTAACTGCACCACCACATTCTCCTTTTTCGAGTATTGCCGGGTCAGAAGCCTGTACATAATACATTTCATTGCTCATGATATCCCTCGTTTAAAATCCCGATTTTGGGAAAATTATATTTTTTCCACCTTTGCAGCACATACCTTGTATTCTGGGATTTTACAGTTTGGATCCTGAGCAGGATTTGTTAAGATGTTAGCTGCAGTTTCTGCAAAGTGGAATGGCATAAATACAACACCTTGTTTGATATTTGGTGTTACTTTTGCATTTACAACGACTTCGCCCCTACGGGTTGAAACTTTGACTTTTTGTTTATTTCTAATACCCATATTTTCAGCGTCTTCAGGATGAATTTCAACGAATCCTTCGTTTATTTCATCAGCCATGTGCTTACTTCTTCGAGTCATTGTTCCGGTGTGGTAGTGGAAAATGATCCTACCTGTTGTAAGTGTCATTGGATATTCTGAATCTGCCATTTCGTCTGGATCAGCATAATCTATTGCAAAGATATTTCCAAGTCCGTCAGGTGTTAAACATTTTTCACGGTGGAGAATTGGAGTTCCAGGGTCTTCACAAGTTTTACATGGCCAGTGAAGTCCATCTACACCAAGTCTTTCGTAAGTTACACCTGCATATTGAGGAGTTACTTTTGCAATTTCTTGGAATACTTCTTCAGGGGTGTTGAAGTTAAATAAGTCTCCTTGACCCATTTTTTCAGCAATCATTTTTACGATTTTCCAGTCAGCAATTGCTTCTCCAGGGGCTTCTACTGCTTTATGGATTCTTTGAATCCTTCTCTCAGTATTTGAGAAAGTTCCGTCTTTTTCAGCCCATGCAGCACCAGGTAAAACTACATCTGCAACTTGTGCAGTTTCAGTTAAGAAAATATCCTGAACTATCAATAAATCAAGAGTTTTCAATGCGTGTTCAACGTGGTGAATATCAGGGTCTGAAACCATCGGGTTTTCCCCCATTACGTAAATACATTTAACCTGTTCTCCAGCTTTTGCAAGCATGTCTGGAATGGAAAGACCAACATTAGGATCAACAGATGTGTTCCATGCTTCTGCATATTTTTCATGGTTTGCAGGAACTGCCTGGTATCCAGGGAATACGTTTGGAAGTGCTCCCATGTCGCATGCTCCTTGAACGTTATTCTGGCCCCTTAATGGGTTTACACCAGTTCCAGGTCTTCCAATATTTCCTGTAATCATTGCCAAGTTACAGCAAGATTTTACGTTATTTACACCGTGTATGAACTGCGTTATACCCATACAGTAAAGTATCGATGCGGCACCTGCGCTTCCATACATTTTAGCAGCTTCGACTATTAATTCTGGAGCTACGCCTGACAATTTTGACACATATTCAGGAGTATATGTTTCAAGAGTTTTCTTAAGTTCTTCGTATCCTTTTGTCCTGTTTTTGATGAACTCTTCATCAACAAGATTTTCTTTTATGAGTACGTGCATAATACCGTTTAAAACTGCGGTATTTGTACCAGGTAATAGCTGTAAGTACAAATCAGCCTGTTTTGCAGTTGGGGTGTATCTTGGGTCTATTACGATTATTTTAGTTCCTTTTTCTTTTGCACGGATAACTCTCCTTGCAATCAAAGGGTGTTGTTCAAACGTATTTGAACCGATTATGAATATACAGTCTGCTTCTTCTATATCAGAAATTGAATTTGTCATAGCACCTGAACCAAAGGCTTGCCCTAAACCGACCACAGTTGCCGAGTGTCAAAGTCTCGCACAGTGATCAACATTATTAGTTTTCATTACTGTTCTTGCAAATTTTTGAAATACATAGTTGTCTTCATTGGTACATCTTGCAGATGAAAAGAATCCGATTTCTTCAGGGGAATAATTCTGCAATTTACCAGAAATCAATTCGATTGCTTCATCCCATGATGCTTCAACCAATTCTCCATTTTTTCTGATTAATGGAGTTGTCAACCTATCATCACGGTGTACAAACTCGTGACAATAACTACCTTTAATACAGGTTTTTCCCTCGTTTACAGGGTGTCTTTTAAAAGGATTGGTCCCAACAAGTTTACCATCCTTTACGACGAGGTCCACACCGCAGCCTGTTCCGCAATATGGGCAAATCGTATGGATAAAGTCTAATTCCATTTTTTGATCACCATTTTAGTTATAAAATGGCAAGGTTCGGTTCGATTAAAAAGATGGTGTTCCTAAAACTGGTTCACACCATCTTAGTTGTGCTATTATAATTTATTATGACATGATGGATAAGATTAAATGAATAAATTGAAATATAAAAAATGGTAGATATAGTTAAGTATTTTCTTGTAGGCTATGTAGGCAGATAAAGTTAGGCTATTTTATCTGAACTATTTGGCTAATTTGGCTAGTTAAACTCTAATGGGTTAGATACGGGATGTGTCCGCCAGTCAGGCATCATCCACATTCAAACTTTTAGGCTATTTTTACTAAATCTCCTGTCTCAATATCCATTACATATCCATCGATAGTAATGTCTTTAGGAAATGCAGGGTGGTTTTTCAAAAGTCCAACACCATCTACAACATTGGTTTCTTCGCAGTTCATTCTGCCAAGCCATGCTTCGAAATCAGGCGTGAAATTTGGATTTGCACCTCGCTCTACCATTTTTTCTTTAACTATTTCAAAGTCAGCAGCTGCCATTCCACAATCGGTATGGCCGATAACCATGATATCTTCAACGCCAAGTAGATATACTGCAACTACCAGGGACCTGATTACATCTTCCGTTATCATATTTCCTGCATTTTTGATTACTTTCGCGTCACCTTGAGCTATTCCAAGCTTTTCAGAAAGGAAGTTGACGAGTCTTGTATCCATGCAGGTCACAATTGCGAGTTTCTTCTTCGGTTTTGCATTTTCTCCCAAGTTATAACCTCCATGTACATTTAGATTTTTCGGATACCAATTCCATATATTTTAGGCTTCCAAAGTTTTGGAATACCCATTATTCCGAAAAATTTGTAGTGTTTTGCAACAACTCCATAAAGTTCTATAACGTCTCCTTTTTTTATTCCTTCCGGAACAGGAGAAATTAAGTTAGAGAATATTTCACCAGTATCATCTTTAATTCGAATAGTTGGCTTCGTAGAAATTCCATATATAACTTTATCCAATTTTCCTACGACCTTGACTCTCTGGTTCAATGTATCTTTGGTTATTTCCGATATTTTATATTCCTCAGCATAATGCACATATTCGGGGAGGAGTTGATCTGATAAGTCTTTATTCATCTGAGAAATTTTAATCGGAATTAAGGTTAAACCTAAGATAAATGGAATTGCCATAATCAGTATCCAAATGTTTCTACTAACGTAGAGAGACCACGCAGTAAATACTAAACATATTATCAGCGAAATAAATGCTGAAGGCGTGGTTTTTGCATGTCTTTTTAGATCATTTAAAGATACGTTTAATTGCATTTTAACACCAAAAAGATGAAGAATATTCTTCATCTTTAGATTTTTTTACCGTATGCGAACTGGTAGATCATTGATACGAATACAACTGCACCGATGATGTTTCCAATTGTTACTGGAATGATATTCCAAATCCACCAATCTGCAACAGTTACTGATGCACCGAGCATCATACCTGCAGGGATGAAATACATGTTTGCCACACAGTGCTCAAAGCCTGTTGCAACGAACGCCATGATTGGGAACCATATCATGAAGAATTTACCAAGAATACTTGTTGAAGCCATTGAACCGATAACTGCAAGGTTAACTAACCAGTTACAACCAATACCTTTAACAAGTGCTGCAAGCCATCCCATTGACCCTGCTGCCATATATGGTAAAACTTTAGCTTGAGCCGTGCTTATTGCGCTTTGACCAAATGCATTTACAGTAGCTTCACCAGTTACTGAATCAAATGACCTCAATGGACCAAACGCCATCATTGAAGCGTATATTAAGGAACCAATAAGGTTACCAATGTAAACATAAATCCATACTTTTATTAACTGTGCATATGACGCCTTTTTCTGGAAAACGGCTACAGGCAATAACATCATATCTCCTGTAACAAGTTCCATACCGGTTAAGATAATCAAGATCAGCCCCACGGGGAATACTGCGGCTGCCATGAATTTACCTAAACCAGCACCCATTGCTGCACCAATACCTGTTCCTACAACGGTAGCGAGTCCACCACCCATTGCAATGTAAGCACCGCCCATAACTCCTCTAACAAGAAGTTGGCTTGGAGCGAGATTTCCTTTTACCTGACCTGCATTTCCTGCAAGTTCCACCATTTTGTCGGGTGGGTTTACATCCATGATATTACCTCCATGTGAATATTGTGGTCTTGTGGGGTACTACCACCACATATGTATCTATTATATATTATAGTTATCGGTTGAAAATATATCATAAAGGTTAAATACTTCTTTATAGTCCAAAAAAAGGGTAATTTATAGAAATTAAATAATAATTTTTGTTAATCAATATTAATTAACTTCAGGCGGTTGAAATTTTTTAGTAGATTAACTTTAAAAAAAATAAAAATCAGATTTATGCCATTGTGAACTGGCCTTCATCTGCTTTAACTGCGGTACCGTATCCTAAATATTTACCATCTGCGCAAGTAATTCTAAAAGCGACTAATCCCATACCACCTTTAGCAAGTACCTGTTCTTTTAATTCTTCAACGATAGCGTCTACGTTATCGGATACTGCAGAGACTATGCCCATATAGTACAGCCCGAGTCCGGGAATGTCGTCTGCAGTAGTAATTATGAACTTTCCTTCAAAAACCATAAGGACACCTCTTAGATATACGCGCCCCACAAAACCGTTTATAAATTTGATATTGAAAATATATATATTTTATTATCTGAATATCAATAATAAAAATTGTAAAATAAATATTAAAAGATAATTTTCTTAAGTTCAAAAAAATAAAATATTTTAAAATAAAAAGTAATTATCGGGGTTATTTTTGTCCATTAGACACGGGAAGGAGTATATGGAATGTACTTCCCTTTCCAAGTTCACTTTCAACCCAGATCGAACCTTTGTGTGCTTCAACAATGCTTTTACAGACTGCAAGGCCAAGACCTGACCCACCTTTTTTCCGTTTTGTTGAAGAATCAACCTGGTAAAACCTGTCAAATACTTTTACCATGTCTTTTTTAGGAATACCTGCTCCGCGATCTGTTACTTTTAAATGAACGTGTTCATTTTCTAAAACACCACTTACAAGTATCGATTCATTTGCAGGACTGAATTTTATCGCGTTTTCAATCAAATTCGTGAGAACCTGGGTAATCCTATCCTTATCTGCTTCAAGATTAATTCCTTCAACTTCACTGTTTAATTTAATATTTTTTTCAGTTGCAAGAGGTTTTAAGTATTCTATAACGTCGCCAACAATTTCCCGGATATTTACTTTTTCCCGATACATTTCGAGTTCTCCACGCTCTATTTTTGAAAGGTCAAGCATGCTCTCGATTAACCGCCTAAGTCTTACAATGTTATCATCTGCAACCTGTAAACACTTTTTCTGGGAATCATTTATTGCACCCATTGTACCATCAAGAACAAGCTCAACGTAGCCTTTTATCGAAGTAAGCGGGGTTCTTAATTCATGTGATACAATTGCAATCAATTCCGATTTTAAATTATCAAGTTCTTTTAATTCATTATATGACGCTTTCAATTCTTCCGCGTGTTTCTTTAGTTTTTCATCGGAAATATTTATCTGCGTTGCCATTTTATTGAATGCTTTTGCAAGTTCACCAAGCTCATCATCGGAATCAACGATAACTTTCTGGTCGTATCTACCGCTACTTACACGCTCAGCACCTTGCTTTAACTGTTCGAGTGGTTTTATTATTCCCCGATTTATAATGTATGAAACCAATAAAGCAATAAATAAACCAATCAATCCAACTACAAAGGTTTGATTTCTAACATCTGCCTGTAGTGCCAAAAACTTACTTTCTGGAGTTCCTACAAAGAGCATTCCTATAATTTTACCATTTGAATCATATATTGGTTCATAAGCTGTTAAATACCATTCATTTACTACAAATGCCCTACCATAATACGTGTTTCCATCTAAAACTACATATTTGTAGACTTCTTCTGAAACAAGTGTTCCAATGGCCCTTCCACCATTATCCTGAACATTTGTAGAAATTCTAACGCCATCTAAAAATATTGTTGTAGCATCTTTTGAAGCGTCTTTTACGGTATCAACAATGGAATAATCTTTGTTTAAAATATCGGCAGCCATTGCAGCTCCAAGTAAGGTTCCATCTTCATCGTAAATTGGTTCGATAGATATCAAAGCCATTGCGCTATCCTGAACGTTTTCTGCTGAATCTATAGAATCTTCAGTTTCTTTTATATCAATATTTACTATTTCACTTACATTTTCATATTTTATCGAATCTTTATCGAGAACTTCTATTGCAGTATAACCTGTACCGTTTACTATCTTTTTAAATAGATTTTCATAAGCTTTATCCCCCATTACATCAGAATTTGATCTTGCAATTACATCTCCATTGCTATTAAAAAAAACTACAAAATCAGGATCAGATGCATCCTTATACGATAAAGCCAGAGTTTTCAATTCAGGTATATCATTAGCCTTTAAAATCTCAACAGTATCATTATTTGAAACAATATACTTGTTTAATGCAGAAATTTTATCCAATTTAAGATTTACTACGCTTTCTGCAGTATTTAAATCATCGTTTATTTTTTCCTGCGCTTGTTTAGTCATTTCTGTGTTTATCGTGTCAGTAGACACCGCACCAAGCATTACTATCGGAATTAATGCCGTAATTATGGAATAAATTATCAATTTAGTTCCCAATCGTTTTATAGGTGGTATTGTGTTCATATAATCCCCTGACAATTATGTAAATTAATTTTTATCAAGTATGGAACTGACCTTTTCCATTAAATCTTCCCTGTCAAAAGGTTTGACGATGCAGTCGTCAACTTTTTTATTGATCGCAGTTTCAAGAGTACTCATCTGTGCATTTGCAGTCAGGACGATTACCGGAGTATTGAAACCATTCTGTCGAATTTTATCTAAAAATTCCCATCCAGTCATTCCCGGCATCATGATGTCGAGGATAATAAGATCGGGATTTTCGTTCACCATTTCAAGCCCCTGGTATCCATCATGTGCTACAATAACATCATAATTATTAATTTCTAAAATAATTTTAACAAGATTTAAGATATCTTCTTCATCTTCAACTATCAAAATTTTTTTCATAACACACACCTAATTTGGGGTTTAAATTATTATAAGTTGTTTAATTTAAAAAAGATAGTTGTGGTACTCGGAACACACATCAAATATATAAATATGACCTTATATAGTAAGCAAAAAAACTATGACCATATAATATTTATAGATTACGAAGCACATTTATATTGTTATTTAAATTACTGGAACTCTAAACTTACTATTTAATCTAAATATTGGTGTTATTGTGGAATTTATCGAATTCGGGTACGGTACTTCAACAGATGAAAATTCTTTAAAAGCAGGGGCTCATGCTGCATCCGATGCACTTAAAATGATGAAAAAGTACTCG
The DNA here is from genome assembly GCF_054506835.1 of Methanococcus mangrovi. Taxonomy (NCBI): domain Archaea; kingdom Methanobacteriati; phylum Methanobacteriota; class Methanococci; order Methanococcales; family Methanococcaceae; genus Methanococcus; species Methanococcus mangrovi. Next base: position 1,170,909 of record NZ_CP197114.1, read on the forward strand.
GAAAAGCCAAATATAGTATTTTTATACTCATCTCCAGATTACGATCCTGAAGAAGTACTTAATGGTGTTAAATTAATACTTGGGAATACTGTCCACATAGTTGGTGGAAGCTCAAAATTCCAAATTTGTGGCAATAAATTTTTAGAAAACGGAGTTTCGATTGGAATTTTGGGTTCAAAATACTTCAGTACGGGAATGGGGGTTGGACTTGGAATTTCAATAAACCCTAAAGAATCTGGAAAAAAAGCAGTCAAAGATGCAGTTGAAAACCTTGGAATGCTTCCAAAATTGCTTTATGTAATCATAGATTTTTGTAAATGCGAAGAACAAGTTTTAAAAGGGATTGTCGAAGAATTAGGCGTTACAATACCTATTTTTGGAGGAGTTTCGTCAGATGACTTTGAATTTGAACATACTTACCAGTATGGAAACGATGTTTATTTAGACAGCATTGTTTGTGTCGCATTTGGTGGAGACATCGTGCCAAAAATTTCATACAATAACTACGAGTATACAGAAAGTCCTGGAAAACTCGAAAATGTGATTACAAAATCTGAAAAACGCTCAATTGAAGAGATAGGGAAAATTTCTGCTTTGAAAAGATATATTGAGATTTCAGGATATGGTGGAACTGTAAACGACCTTGAAAAAGACCCCAAATTTTATTTGTCCCATCCATTAGGTATTTTAGATACTACTGGAGATATTCACTTAAAAGGGCCCATCTCAATTAAAAACAAAAAATTAATTACTGGTTCAAATATAAGCAGTTCAAATGAATTAAAAATAGAAAATATTGACAAAAAAGCTTTAAAAAATATATTTGAAACAAATACCAATGTTTTGAAAACTACGCAACCACATTATGAGCCTGTTTTTACATTCTGTAATATTTCATCGTTTTTATCAGAAATTGACCCTGAATACATTAAAAAACTGATTGAAACTTCTGATGTAAACCCATTTTTTGGAAGCTCGACTTTTGGGGAAATATCATTTAAAAGATACGGAAATTACTCCATGAGCATGTGCTCTTTTGCACCGGATTTAGTTACAATAAGTGCTAAAGAAGGAATCCACATGTTTACAAAACACCCTGCAACAAAAGAAACACTTTTGAAAATCCACGAACTTGGTGGTTCTGTAAAAGTTGAAGAACTTGCAAAATCGCTTGGAATCCACAGAAGATCTGCATATGATAGAATCGATCCACTCTTAAAATATGGATTTATCGATAAAGATCAAGCAGTAATCACGATTACTGACTTTGGAAAACTGTTACTTAAATTTGAATTTTAAATAAAAAAATAATAAAATAAAAAAACTTAAATTAAATCTACTGACGTTAATCTTTTTGAAATTAAATTCAATATATTTCGCAAATTTTCTTCATTATCGTAGCTTTCAACAATTTTTAAGAGTTCACTTCTGTCCATTTTTTTGTATTCGATTACATATTCTGTGATTAATGGAATACATCTTGTAAGTTCGTCAATTATTGAAATTGTTGATTTTCTTGCAGTTCTTGAAAGAGGGTTTAAATCGATTGCAATTACTGTTTTTCCCATGTTAACAAGTGCTTCAGCCCTGTCGCCATCTTCGAGAGGAACTAATACAACGTCTGCAGTGTAAATTCCAGATTCTGAAACTTTTCCTCTTAAGTGGTCAACTCCAGGAATTTGTTTATCTGCATTATCAATTCCCAAAAGAACGATTCCATTTCCGATATCACTTTCAAATACGTCCTTTATTTTTTCTTCTCGCTCACTTGTTCTATAAAATAAATTAACTTCAATTTTGCCGTTTAATTCTTTTGCTAACTCAACAAATTCGTCTTTTGCTAAAGCTACACTGTTTCCATTTACCGAAATTACAGGATTTTCTGCTAAAACTAAAAGAGCTGCTGAAACTTTTATGGAATTTAGTGCAATGTCAGTCGTGTTTTCCCCAATTAAATAATCGAAAGTTTCGCCCCTTCCATGAGCAATCATTCCGCCTTTTGCCAAAACTCCTGATTCAAATGCTTCCACAATTCTGTCCCGATTTAATAATGATTTGTATCTTGGATGGGATTCTGGTACCATCATGTTCTCACCGAATTTTATTCTCACAATTTTTATTTTTCAAAGATATGCGTTGATCATTTTTATTAGTTTACCACATTGAAGAATAAACACTTTAAATATTCAAGGTCCTTATTTGCCATTGTTATTATGTGATCAGGCGCCTGTGTTCTATAAGCTCCAATTTGCCTTATCTCTTTTTTAGCCCGTATTGATGAAGAAACAATCGTGTTCTTAAAGCTTTCCCTGTCAATGTGGTGCGAACAAGAGCATGTTACAAGTATTCTTTTTGCCAATTTTAATCCCAAATAATTCATTGAATTGTAAGCATTTAATGCATTTTTAATATCTTTTGAAGAATCCGTAAATGCTGGTGGGTCAAGCACTACAACATCAAATTTCTCGTTATTATTAATCATTTCTTTCATTGCATCAAACGCGTTTGAAACTATAAAATTATAATTTTTAACCTCGTTTAATTCCATGTTTTCTTCTGCAACCGCAAGTGCTTTGTCTGACAAATCCACTGCTGTAACATCTCCACCCTTAATTCCCGCATGAACTGCAAAGCCTCCGGTGTAACTACAAACATCAAGCACTTTATCTCCAGGTTTAACATAATTTTCAAGGTCAATTCTATTGTCCCTTTGATCTAAAAAGAATCCAGTTTTGTGGCCTTTCATGTTTACGTTGAATTTAGCATTTCCTTCGGAAATTACAGTTTCAATTTGTGATTTATCGCCAAAAATCTTCGTTTTTACGTCACTTCCCTTTTTACCACTTTGAACATACATCGTTTCAACATCGGTAATTTCAGAAATACATTCAAAAATTAAATCTGAATAACTATCCATGATATTTGATGAAATCTGAATTGAAGCAATTTTATTGTATTTATCAAGAATTATTGACGGTAAATAATCTGCTTCTGCATAAATCATCCTGTAAGTATCTTTATAATTTAATATATCAGTTCTGTAATTATTCGCGTTATTTATCCGTTTAAAAAAGAAATCTTTATCAATTTCTTCATTTTCCCTTGTTAAAATTTTAATTAACGGAAATTTTGGGTCGTAAAGTGCTTTTGCAACGAAATTTCCATTATAAGTTATATCAACAATTTCTTCCGTTTTAGAAAAATCGTCTTTATTAAGTATAGCATTTTTGTAAATTATGTTTGAAAAATTTTTTAAAGACTGATAAGCCCGTTTATCAATTTGAAATGACATAAAAACCACCGGATTTATAAAAAAATCGAAATAAAATAAATTAAAAGAATTTATCTTTTCATGTGTGCATCCCAGTCAGCGAGGAATTTTGCAATTCCATTGTCTGTTAACGGGTGGTTGAATAATTTGTCGAGTACGTCAAATGGAATTGTTGCAATGTCTGCACCCATTTTTGCTGATTCGATAACGTGGATTGGGTGTCTTACTGATGCAACGATAACTTCTGTTTCGATTCCGTATGCACCGAATATCTGCATGATTTCTGAAATTAATAAAAGTCCATCTTGACCGATATCGTCGAGTCTACCCACAAATGGGGAAACGTATGAAGCTCCAGCTTTTGCTGCGAGTAATGCCTGGTTTGCTGAAAATATTAATGTAACGTTTGTTTTTATTCCTTCTTTTGAGAGGATGTTTACTGCTTTCATTCCTTCTTTTGTCATTGGAATTTTGACTACAACGTTTTCTGCAAGTTTTACGAGTTCTCTTGCTTCTTTAACCATTCCTTCTGCATCGAGTGCAATTACTTCTGCACTTACCGGGCCTTCAACGATTGAACAAATTTCTTTGATTACTTCGTAGAAGTCTCTTCCTTCTTTTTTGATTAAACTTGGGTTTGTTGTAACTCCATCAACTAAACCAAGTGCGTTAAATTCTTTAATTTTTTCAACGTTTGCAGTGTCTAAAAAAAACTTCATCCTTTCACCATTTTGTGTTTCGCTTTTATTAACGTTATAAATAAAGATATTTATAAGTAATGTAGCTTGAAAATTTTATAAAAAGGTTAGATTAAATTCATCGGCAAGCCATTTTGCAGTTTTCGCACCTTTTGGATATTTATTAAAAATTTTTTCAATCATTTCATTTCTATCTTTTGAAGTTATTCCAAATTCCAAAATTTCAAGTACTTGTTTTTCAACTTCCAAAACCTTCCAGTTTGGAACTTCGATAGTCATGCAAAAATCAGTATTTTTAAATTTTTCTCGCAGTATTGGAGAAATTGATGCCATCAAAACTCCATTATTTAAATCAACGAATGGAGGAATTCCTTTTAAATCGACTCTTTTTAATTCTGTTAAATTAGAATAAGATTTTTCAGAATACGAATGGATTTCAAAATAAAATTCAGGTTTATATTTTTCAATTAATTCTAAAAGAGATTTTCCTTCATCTGTTTCGTAGTATTTTGGATTTAGAGTTGAATAGTACTTTGAATTTTTTACAAGTTCGGGGACAATTATTACGTTTCCAGAAACTTTTAAATTTAAAATATTTTTTTGTAAATTTTCTAAAACCTGTGAGGTGTATTTTGATTCATTCCCATGAATTCCTGATAAAAAAAGCTTTTTTGGACAGTTATTTTCAAAATTATTGTAAATTTTCAAAATTTCACCAAAAAAGTTAAAAAAATAAAAAATTAAAGTGTTGCAAGCTTAAATCCATCTTTTACTAAGACTGTTGCTGCAGTTACAGGTTTTTCAAATTCTTCGTAGTCCATTACAAATTTAGTTACTTCTTCTGCTGTTTTTCCAGTAACTGAAATTATTTGATGTTCAGTAATTTTACATGCTTCGTAGACACTCAAATAATACGCTTTTCCAGCTTCAAGTTCCACTTTTTTAATTCTAACGTCATTTTCACTTACATAACCCATGTATGCGCTGTCTTTTGTTATAACTACTGCGATTCTTGGAGTGTTGTAGTCGTCTTTTTCATAATCCATTGTTAATAATGAATATGATAAAGCATCCCTTATTGGAAGTCCAAGCTTAATTTTGTCTGCAATTATATCCGTGTGTGAGCCATTTGTAGCTACTGCAACGTCGCCTACAAGTTTTACGCAGTTGTATGTAATGTATGGATTTTTAAACATTTCTTCCAAATCTTTTGGTAAAATTGCAACTGTTTCATCATTCATTACTTTTGCAACCCGGTTTGGAAAGCTCCTGCTTGAAACCCTGTATGTAACAAAAGGATTTCCTTCATCTGTTTTTCCAAGAACTAAAAATCTACCAATATACATCAAACCACCTGATTTTAAAGCCTATTCTTTTATTCAGATATCGCATCTAATGGGCAATAATCTTTACATACTGCACAGTTTGTACATATTTCAATATCGATTTCTGCCTTACCAAACGCAGAAATAGCCCCAACCGGACAGAATGGAACACATCCTGCACATCCTACACATTTGTCCAATATTTCCATGTTTTCACATTAACTACATTATAAACTAAGGTTATTTATTTCTTGGTTTTTTAAATTTATTTCGTATTCTTTGAGCTCAGAAATACTCATTCTGCTTTTACATTTCTCTTTTGGAATTAAATATAATAATTTAGGGTCGTCATAGTCGCCTTTCAAACCTAAAACAATCATATCTTCGTCGGGAGTTTCTTCGTAAAGTTTTATAACTTCATTTACAGGATAAGTCTTTTTATAAATTGGATATACTGATTTATCGAAATAATAGAGTTCTCCATCGTTTTCTGATAATCCATTATTCATTAAATAATTAATAAACTGCTTATGTTCCCATTTTTCTCCAATATCTTCAGAAATTACAGGAATATTTTCTTCGACAACTTCTTCGACAATTTCCAATTTTTTTGAAAAGTTTATCAAAACTTCTCCGTTATCAGAACTGCCTGTAACTTTAATCTTTTTAGTCTTTAATTTTCGAATAATTCCGTTTATTCCAGCTTTAATTTTTTTGTAACCTAAATAAATTGCTCCCAAGACTATTGCTAAAAATATTATTGGGATAATCAAAATTAATCCAATTATTATCAAAGGAATTAAAAATATCCAAAATACTGGGGAAATTCCATTTAAACTGTATACTTTCATCATATTTACACCTAAAACCAGGCTTCAAGATTTTTCTGGGATTTTTTATTGCCCAAAAGATTGCTAATTTTTTCAATGTTTGGCAGAACCCTCTCTTTTGAAAAGTCATTTTTTTCGATCAAAAATTCTGCTAATTCATCACTTTTAGGGGTTTTTAAAGTTATATCGTATTTAGTTACTACATCTGGTTCATCAAATATTTTTCTAATTTCAGAATAATTTTCAATTTCCGAAATGTAATTTTCCATTTTACCTTTTTTAACTATTTCAATTGCTTTTTTTGGCCCAAATCCCTTCAATCCACCAGGATTATAATCAGTTCCAATAAGTATTGCAGCATCAATTAGCTGTTCAATTGAAACGTCCAGTTCAGACAGGGTTTTTTGAAGTTCTATCAACTCAATAGCTTTGTTTGATGACGTTATATTTTTTACAACATTTTCTGCACCATAAAGGATTGAATCGTAATCTTGACTTATTACACAAAATGCATTATTCGATTTTACAAGTTCTGCACACTGCGCTTCACCTTCTGAAGGGGCGTCGATATAAGGAATTCCCATCAATTCGAGGAGCTTTTTAGAATTATCTATTGTTTTTTTATCCAAAAAATTTGCTCTTTTGGCATATTTTTGCATTTCTTCCAAGTTATTCTTCTCTTTTGCTTCCAAATAACTATCAAGTGCACCTTCACGAGATTTTCTTCTTTCTTCCTTTGTTTTTTCTTTTAAATCGTGAGATTTACCATCAAAAACCCATATTGGGGTCATTTCATTTTCTAACATGTAAATTGTCTTATAAAAAATTCCGTTGTAAGTTGAGGTAATTTCTCCGTTCTTATTTTTCAAAGGACTTCCATCCCTTAAACGAATACTTGATAAAAACTGGTAAATTACGTTCATTGCATCGATTGCAACGGTTTTGTTTCTCAAAAATTTTAAAGAGATTTCTGTTTTGGGTATCAAATCTCCGAATTGAACTCCCATGTTAACACCAATTGCGCTAAAAAAAGTTAATTTAATTAATCTTTTTCTTTCATTTCTAAAACTACTTCTGAGAATCTATTTATTACTTTGTTTCTCAAACCTTCTACAAACTTCAAACTTCCGGCACACTCGTGTCCACCACCGTCAAGGGATGCTTCAGGAATTTCATCGATGAATTGTGTCACGATGTGGTTTAAATTGAAGCTGAATTTTTCGCTTACTGCATCAGTTGCACGAACTACTCCAAAATCAGGACCGTATGAAAGTGTAATTACTGGAGTATCTGCCCCATATTTTTCAACTATTGAATCATGCGCAAACCCGCAGGTTTTTCCCGGAGCTGGGAATGTAAACTTGTGTGCATATTTTTCAACATCTAAAGTGTTGAAAACAATTCCATTTGGCAATATTTCTGTTTTTATTGCAGGAATTACTGCTTTCATCTGTCTTTCAACCATTGCCATTGCCCGTTCATACAAAATATTTATTAGCTTTTCATGCCTTGCAAAGTCTTTTTTGTTCATTCCGTAAATGTCTTCTACAATACCCATTCCATTCATAAATTTCAGGTAAAATGCTTCAAAATCCATGCACTGCCCAATTTTTTCAATATCTTCCCTTGAATAAACTTTTCCAGTACCAAACTCTGCACTGCATTTTGTAAGTCTCTCAATTGCTATTTTTATGTAAGATTCTACCGCTTCACCTTTTGCATGGTCTCCAACAACAGCAATACCAGGTAAATGTTCAACGAGTTCAGTAACTTCCGGGTTTATCATTCTTGCAACTTCTGTTGCTAAAACTCCTGCGGTTAAGTTGCTGTCTCCCCCAACAAGGTAGGGGTTTACGTGAGCTTCAACATACTCGTCAATTTCCACTTTTCCATCAATTACTTCGCCAGGGAAGTGGTGGTCAACTACAACAACTTCCATATCGTAGGCTTCAACTTGGGATACTGCAGGAATATCTTCATCAGTACTTCCGTTATCTACCAAAACGATTAAAGGCATTTTCTGTCCGAATCTTAGATAATCTTCAATTGAAAATACCAAATCTTTTGTTACATCTTCTAACTCGTAAAATGGAGCTTTTGAAGGGCTTCTTCTAAAGTAGTGCCACTGTGCACCAGAATCCATTGAAAATTTCTCAAGAATTGGGATTACTGCTTTTTCAAGGGCAATTCCTCCACAGTATCCATCAGTATCTGCGTGGTGCCTGATAATTACAGGTCTTCCATCCAAAACTGCTCTTCGGATTCTTTTTGCAACATCTGCCATTTTTGGCCTTAATTTTTCTAAAATATCGCTTTCAACTAAAAATTCAATATCGCTTTCAGGTTCTGCTTTTTTATCAAGTTCTGTATCTATTTTGTCTTTTACTCGTTTTTCAGCATCTCCTTCAAGTTTTACGAGTTTCATACGTTCAATCTGTAGTTTTCCATCCCTTACGGATACTGAACCTACTACATCAATAATTGAACCCATGACAACATCAGGATGCGTTCTAACTCCCGCAGATTCAAACGCTGCAACCCACGCAACTTCTGAGCCATCTGTAAGTGTAAATACTGTTGGACCAGGTGTTTGAACTGCCTGAATTACTTCCCCCTGAATTCTAATAACTTTATCCTTCATGTTCATTAATCCGGTATCGAATATTTCCCTGATATCGATTAATTCATGTTCTTTTTCGAGTTTTTCGAGTTTGTATCCGGCAATTGGAACGTATCTTAAATCAAGTTCTCTTTTTTCAAGTTTTAATTCGGATACCTGAACAATAATTTCATCGCCAATTTGAAAATCACTCGGCCTTTTTCCAACGACTTCCCTGAATCTCAAAAGTCCTCTGGTTTTTTCGTTTAATTGAACGAATACCCCGTATTTTTCAGTCCTGTTAATTTTTCCCTTGTAGAATTTACCTTCTTCAAGGTCGTTCATGGTAAACATGTTGTCTAAAACATAAACTACCTTTTTATTATCTTTTTTCTCTTCTTCCTTATTACTACAGTTCTCGCAGATGGTTAAGTCTTTATCTTCAGGGTATTTTCCAATTTCACGGCCACATGAATCGCATTTTACAACTTTTCCGGTTCCATTACAGTATTCACAATCTTCATATTCAGGAATCTTTCCAGTTCCATTACACGTCGGGCAGGGAATTTCTTCGTCATCGAAATCATACTTTGAATTTTTTGAAGCATTTTTAAAATGACTTTTTGTTTCAAACTCTTCTAAATAACCTTTTCCTTCGCATTCCGGACATTGTGAATATTTTACTACCTTTTTTCCGGTTCCGCCACAGATTTTACAGTTTTCTATCATAATATCCTCTTAAATTAGATTGATAAATATTCAAATCATGAAATTAATCAAGTTCTTTAAAAAACAATGTTGATTTAATTATAAATAATTAATTAAAAAATTACTGGATTAAAAAAAGATTTTCAGGCGTTTTAATTGATTTTAAACGTTTTAACGGTCTAAAATAAATATAAAATCAATAAATCTTTTTAAATTTCAAAATATGTATAGCAATATGTATGAATATAACATTTAAAATTTAAAAAGCGATATTTTAAAAAAATAAATAATTTATTGTCATATTTCATAAATTAAAGAGTTTTAAAATTTAATAAATATAATTTAAGTTAAAGGTAGTCGTATCCTTTTTCGAAAGCCATCAAATTCTTTTTTTCCGTTCCTTTCGGGATACGGTCAATAAGTGCTTTTTCAACTTCTTCTTTTGAAACCAATTCTGCCAATTTTGTTAAAGCGCCAAGCATCACGATGTTTGCAACGATTCCAAGCCCGACTTCCTTGTTTGCAATTTCTGTAAATGGAACTTTATATACTTCATATTTTTCTTCGTAACCTTTTGGAAGTGTTACCAAGTCCCTATCAACGATTACTTTTGCATTTTCTTTTAAATCGTAACCGTATTTGTCAAAAGCAGGTTGTGACATTGAAATGAGGATATCTGGCTGAATTACTTTTGGAAAATCTATTTCGCTTTCTGAAATTACAACTTCAGATTTACTTGCCCCACCTCTTGCTTCAGGGCCGTAACTCTGTGTCTGAACTGCTTCTTTTCCAGCGTAAAGGGATGCTGCACGTCCTAAAATAACTCCTGCTAAAATTATTCCCTGACCGCCAAAACCTGAAAATCTTATCTCTTTTCTCATGGTATCACATTATTCCTGTAATTTTTTAAGTTGTTCGACGTATTCTGGCTTTTCGATATTTAAAAACTCTCCAACAACTATTTTGTTTAAAAGTTCTTCTTTTTCCATATTTTCTGCTTTTCTAAGAGTTATTGCACTTTCTTTTAAATTTTTCATCATTTCTGAAGGTTTTCTTGAAACATTGAATCTTCCGTAGTATGTAGGGCACTGTGAAACTACTTCAATAAATGAAAATCCTTTCTTTTCCATTCCTTTCTTAATTGAATTTGCAAGCTGGATCGGGTTTGCGGTAGTCCATCTTGCAACATAAGTTGCTCCTGCTGCTTTTGCAAGTTCGCACAAATCAAGCGGGTTTTCAGGGTTTCCGTAAGGTGCAGTTGTTGCTTTTTTCTCGTGAGGGGTTGTTGGTGAACACTGACCCCCAGTCATTCCGTAAATATTGTTGTTTATACAAATTACAGTTATGTCGATGTTTCTTCTGCATCCGTGAATGAAGTGGTTTCCACCAATTGCTGAAAGGTCACCATCTCCGGTAAATACAACAACTTTTTTGTCGTTTTGAATTACCTTAGTTCCAAGTGCAAAAGCAATCGGTCTTCCGTGAGTTGTGTGTAATGAATCACAGAAAAGGTATCCTGGAACCCGTGAAGAACATCCAATACCCGAAATTGCGATGTAGTCTTCGTTTTTAAGGGCTAATTTATCAAGCGCGTTTGTAAAGCAGTTTAAAACAATACCATTACCGCAACCTGAACAAAATATGTGCGGCAACCTGTCCTTTCTCATGTATTTTAGCGAAGGATGCATTTATCTCACCTAAAATCTATAACCATGTTTAATACGTCGAATAATAAAAATAATTAAAATCCAAATATAATTTGTTTAAGTTATTCTTAATGTTTATCTTTGTTTTTTGTTCATGTTTGCAGCGGCATGTGTAAGCTCAAATATTGCGCCACCAAGGTCGTTTCCGATATCCTGCAATTCTGAAATATCAAGTTCAATGTCTGAATTTTCAAATGAAACTGCAACTGGTAAAAATTTGTATGCAACTTCTACAATGTCAAATGGTCTGCAAAACATCTCTATTGCAACGAGTCCAGAAAAAATACCTTTTGATTCGTCCATTGATTTTGTAATTACCTTGTTTACAACAATATCTGGATTTAATGATGCAAGTATTTTTTTAATAATTATTTCTTCGGTTTTTCCGTCGCCTTCAAATACCGCTTTTACCCTTAAAAGTCCTTCTTCACTTTCCATTAAATAAATATCATCTTCATCGCAAACTCCTTCTTTTAAAGCGTTTAAATCTGCGTCGATTTCATTTTTTACATATACATTGAATGCGACACCGTATTTTTGAGAAAATTTTTTGAAAAAATCGATGATGTAACCAATAGTGTTTCCCATTTCGGTTCCAGAAATTTTCAATTTTGTAGGGGATACTACATCTAAATCCGCACCATACATCAAACAGTACTTAATGTAGTCCAAAACTGTTTCAAATTTTATTTTTAATTCCGTAATTCTTGTATAAAATTCCCCTTCGTCATCTGACTCGTTTGATAAAATTTTTGCACCATATTTTTCAGTTATTTCTGCAATCAACTTATCAAACTGTTCATCGACAATTTCTTTGTTATTTCCTTTTAATTCTTGGTATGATATAGTTTCAATCATAGTATCCTCTTCAAACTCGTTAGGACTTATGTATATTGCTTTACCATTTTTATAACTTTATAAGATTTGAGTAGTTTAAAACCGTTTTTGTAAAAATTGATAAATTGCTTTAAGTTACTAAAAAATGAAAAAAAGTTTTATTAAATTATTCAGTTAGTGAAAATCTTCCAATCACGAACTCTTTTTTAAGGGATGCTAAAAAGCTTCCTAACTTTGGACCGTAGTTTTTACCGAGAAGTATCTTGTATGACGCTACAAATGCATCTTTTGGTGCAAGACCCAATTTTGTTGCACTTTCGTACATTAATTCGTGAATCGTGTTCGCATCGATTTCGATATTTTCTACTTCTTTGGAAAATACTTTTAACCAGGCTTTTTGTTCTTCTGAAAGTGTTTCGTATTGCTCTTTTGCTTGCTCAATATCATTTATTTCTAAGTTTTCACCATAGTCTGAAGCCCATTTTTTAGACATGTAAAGCCTTTTTTCAAGCCTTGATTTGTCATATTCTGAAAATTCTGTTGGATTGTAGCCATTTCTTCCCAAAATATCGAAAACTCTTTCCATGTCAATTTTTTGAGTTTCATTGTCAATTGCAATTTGAGCAATAATTGAACAGAACCTGTATGCAACCTGTAACGGTAATCTTTCAGGTATTTTTGGAGTTACAAGTTCATATAAACTTATTTTTTCTTCTTCACTGTCGTTTAATTCTTCAGTTTTTTGCTTTTCGATTAATTCGAAGTATTTTCTCTCAAGTTCATCGTAGTCATCAACTAAATTTGAAATTGCTTTTAAGTCGAAATCTATGTGTTTTGTTGGTTTTCCTTTTAAAATTAAGAATCTTAAAACTTCAGGGTGGCAGATATCGGTCCAATCTTTTACTGCGAATACAACTCCAGAAGATGAAGACATTGGCATTGCCTTGTCACCAATTTTTAACTGAATCCATTCGTAAACCATTTTTTCTGGTGCTTGGTAGTTGTAAATCTGTCTTGCAATCTTAATTCCTGTATCGTATGATCCGCCGGATGCTGCGTGGTCTTTTCCCATTGGTTCAGCAGTAACTCCAAAGATACCCCATCTTGCAGGCCAGTCAACTCTCCAAGGGAGTTTTCCAAGACCATTGAATGGTTGAACTGTATTTTCAAATCCACATTTACAGACGTAAGTTATTGTTTTGTCTTCAGAATTGTATGCTGTAACTTTTGTTTCATGCATTTTGCCGCATTTTTCACACACAACGTTTAAAGGGAACCAATCATCAGAAAGGGGTTCTTTTCTGTATGAATCGAGTATTTCTTTGATTTTCAACCTGTTTTCAAGAGCAGTTATAATTACATCGTTGTACATTCCTGCCTTATAGCATTCATTTGCCCTGTGTGTTGTAATATCAACACCCAAATCTTCAAGGCTGTTTAAAAACGGCATTAAAAAGTGATCTGCATAACTTTTACAGCAACCTTCAGGACATGGAATCTCGCTTAAAGGCATTCCGATGTATTTTTCAAATTCTTGAGGTAAAAATGGATACAATTTTCTTAATGGATCGTAATCGTCCGCAACAAAAATTAATTTAGCTTTTGCACCTTTTTTTGCAATTCCCTTGTAAACTGCATCGGCAGTTAGTGTTTCCCTTGCATTTCCGATATGGATATGACCTGATGGCGTAATGCCGCTTGATACCACGTATTCATCTGCATTCCTTTTTTTCATTATTTTTTCCGATGTTGCATCAGCCCAGTGCATTGTGTTTCCTCCTAAAATTTTAAACAATTAAAAACAAAAAAATAATTGAATTAAATAGAAATTCATGATTTTTTAGGTTATAGCTGAAACATTTTATATAATTATGTGTTAAAAAAAGTTCTGAAAATAAAAATATATTAATTAATTTAAATTTATAAATTAATACTTCCAAAATAAAAAAAAGCCAAGGAAGGGATTTGAACCCCTCTGAAGCGGATCTGCAGTCCGCTGCCTCGCCGGACTAGACTACCTTGGCACATTTCCTACGATTAGACGCATGAATAAGAATTATGGTTCCAATATATAAACCTATTGGTTTATCTGTTAATTTTACTTGATTCACCATTTTCATATATTAATTATCTAATTAAATATATTGTTAATCTATGCAAAGGAATATATACAATAAATGTGTTTGTAGTTAAGGAAATCATTAAGGTAGAATAAAACACGACGTCAGAATTGGCGAATCACAGACTAAATCGAAATCTATATAAATGAAATTTTATAAGGTATAGTGTGATAGAAAACACGAGACCATAAATAAAACACGGTTAAAAAGACACTAACTACAAAGTGTGATAACTCTATATATGTCATATCTATCAGTAGCTATCTGTGTGCAGAGATAGTCTAGCCTGGGAAGGCGTACGGCTGGAAACCGTATGAGGCTTTGCCTCGCGGGGGTTCAAATCCCCCTCTCTGCGCCATTTATTTTTTTATTACTATACTTATCAGTCAAACACGAAGATCTCTGGAGGTGCAAAGAGTGACTCAGACAGAATTCAAACACAGAATTAGAATCTCAAAAACAGACCTTGAAGGTAAAAATCCGCTTGAATACGCACTACAAGAAATGAAAGGTATTGGTAGAGCGATGGCTAGAGCAGTAATCAGAGTTACTGAATTGGACCCAACACAACAGGCTGGTTATTTATCAGACGATGATGTTTTAAAAATAGAATCAGTATTGGAAGACCCTGCAACACATGGAATCCCTTCATGGATGTTCAACAGAAAAAAAGATGTTTACTCAGGACTTGATAAACACCTTATCGAAACAGACCTCGTACTTACAGTACAAGAAGACATCTCAAACATGAAAAAGATCAGATGCTACAGAGGTATCAGACACGAATTGAGATTGCCTTGTAGAGGACAGAGAACCAGAGGTTCATTCAGAAAAGGAACTTCAATGGGAGTTAAGAGGAAAAAATAATTAAAAAAATAAAAAGGTGAAAAAATGGGAGATCCAAGAAGATTGGGTAAAAAATACGATACACCTAACCACCCATGGATTGGGGAAAGAATCCAGAAAGAAAGAGAAATAAGCCAAAAATACGGCTTAGTAAATAAAAAAGAACTCTGGAAAATGGAAACTCAATTAAGAAACTACAGAAGACAGGCAAGAAAATTAATCAGCGACACCACAACACAAGGTGGAAAAGAAGCTGTTCAATTATTCAATGTCTTAAAAAGATACGCGATCTTAGTTGAAGCAGAACCAACACTCGACCACGTTCTTTCATTAAACATTGAAAGTATCTTAGAAAGAAGATTGCAGACCCTCGTATACAGAAAAGGTCTTGCTAAAACACCAAAACAAGCTAGACAGTTCATCGTTCACGGTCACATTGCAGTAAATGGCAAAAGAGTTACCGCTCCAGCATACTTGGTTTCAGTAGCTGAAAATAACGCAATAGAATACGTGCCTAACTCACCAATGGCTTCAGAAAACCACCCTGAAAGAACTGCCGCAGTAAGCGAAGAAAATCAATAAGGTGATTACATGAGTCAAAAATGGGGATTAGTACACATTTATGCGTCATACAACAATACAATTCTCCACGTTACTGATTTAACTGGAGCAGAAACTATCGCTAAAGTTTCAGGCGGTATGATTGTAAGAAACCAGAGAGATGAATCATCTCCATACGCTGCAATGCAAGCTGCATTCAAAATCGCAGATTTAATGAGAGACAAAGGAATTGATCAGGTACACGTAAAGGTAAGAGCTACAGGTGGCCAGAAATCCAAAAACCCAGGACCTGGTGCCCAAGCTGCTATCAGAGCATTATCAAGAGCAGGAATCAGAATCGGAAGAATTGAAGATGCTACACCAATTCCACACGATGGTACTACACCAAAAAGAAAGAACAGATAATTGGTGATTTTTTTGATAAAAAACATCCAAAAAGAGGAAAAAAGAACAGGGGAAATCATGAAAATGGAATTAAAAGCCCCTTTATCTTTTTCCAGTGCATTAAGAAGAATAATGATTTCAGAAGTCCCTACATATGCTATTGAAAATGTATACTTTTATGAAAACACATCTTCAATGTACGATGAAGTTCTCGCTCACAGACTTGGATTAATTCCAATAAAAGGAGTTCCAGTAAGTGGAGATGAAGTTATAGTACTTACAGTATCCAAAGAAGGACCCTGTGTGGTATATTCATCAGATTTAAAATCTGAATCTGGTGAACCTGCTTTTAAAAATATTCCTATAGTAAAATTAGCAGAAGGCCAGAAACTCGAATTAGAAGCCGAAGCTCTTGTTGGTACAGGAAAAATCCATGCAAAATGGCAACCCTGCAATGCAATTTACAAACAGATATCAAATGACGAAGTGGAATTTACAATTGAGTCATTCGGAAACATGGATGCTGAAGACATTATAAGATCTTCACTTGAAATTTTAAAAAACAAAGCTGAAAAATTCTTATCAGAATTAGAAGGCCGAGAATTAAGTGACGAAAATTAACTATCTATTCTTCCAAATTATTGGAAATTATTATGAATCAATATCAAAAAGGGTGAATTTATGAAAAAAATCATGTCAACAAACCCAAAAACTCCTGAATTGATTCAGAAGTTAAAAGAAGAATCATTCAAAAACAGTGCACCAATCTGGAAAGATGTTGCTAAAAAATTAGCTAAACCAGCCAGGAAAAAAGTTGAAGTAAACGTAAGTAAAATCAACAGATATGCATCAGAAGGCGATGTAATCTTAATTCCAGGCAAAGTACTCGGTGCTGGGTCATTAAAAGTAAACGTAACCGTTGCAGCATTTTCATTCTCAGAAACTGCAAAATCAGCAATTGAAGCTGTAGGCGGAAAATGTTTAACAATCGAAGAACTTATTGCAGAAAACCCTAAAGGTTCTAAAGTAACCATTATGGCGTAATTAAACACGAAGGTGGAATTATGGTTGTTGTAAACGCTGAAAATGCAGTTGTTGGAAGATTAGCTTCATACGTTGCTAAACTTGCACTAAGCGGTGAAGAAGTAACCGTTGTAAACGCTGAAAAAGCAATTATGACTGGAAACAGAGAATACATATTCCAAAAATATGTACAACTCAGAACGAGAAAAAGTATTTCAAACCCTAAAAAAATGGGTCCAAAATATCCAAGAAGGCCTGATGACATAATAAGAAGAATTATCAGAGGAATGCTCCCATACAAAAAACCAAGAGGAGTAGAAGCTTTCAAAAACATTAAAATTGAAGTTGGAGTTCCTGAAGGAGTTTCTATCGACATTAACTTAGGTAGCGCACCAAACACAATCAAATATGTGACCGTTGGAGAATTAAGCCAATTCTTAGGTGCTAAATTCTAATTGAGGTGAAAGTGTGAAAGTAGTCCACACAGTAGGTAAAAGAAGAACCGCAATTGCAAGAGCTACTGCAACAGAAGGAAGCGGTAAAATCAGAATTAACAAAAAACCATTAGAATTAATGGAACCTAAATACATCAAAATGAAATTAATGGAACCTGTTATCTTAGCAGGCGAAGCCTTAAGCAACATTGATGTAGATATTGATGTTAAAGGTGGCGGTATTGTAAGCCAAATGGATGCTACAAGAACCGCACTCGGTAAAGCTATTGTTGAATTTACTGGTAAAATGGATTTAAAAGAAACATTCTTAAGTTACGACAGGACATTACTTGTCAGTGACGCAAGAAGAACCGAACCACACAAACCAAGTAAATCCTCAAAAGGTCCAAGAGCTAAAAGACAAAAATCATACAGATAATTATTTTTCTTTCCCTTACGTTTTTTTAGGTGGTAATAGTGATATTTCCAATCAGATGTTTTTCTTGCGGGAATGTAATTTCAGAAGTCTACGAAGAATACAGAACAAGACTTAAAAATGGCGAAAACCCTGAAGAAATTTTAAACGACTTAGAAATTAAAAAATACTGTTGTAGAAGAATGTTTGCATCCCACAGATTGGACAATGACAAAGAGTTATTTGACGATATCGTCGAATACAAATAATTATTTATTATTTACTAACTACCTATCCGTCGGGGCCGTGGGGTAGCCTGGCCATCCTGTGCGTCTGGGGGGCGTGCAACCCGAGTTCAAATCTCGGCGGCCCCACTTTTTATTAATCTATAAGTCTTCCTTGGGTGATTTTATGAAATTAACCAAATTTGAAACTGCACGGTTAGTTGGTGCAAGGTCCCTCCAAATTTCTGACGGTGCGCCACTGACGATTGAATCAGACCAGACCTCGTCATTGAATTTGGCTGAAGATGAAGTAAAACAGGGTAAACTCCCACTATGTGTTAAAAAACAAGTTAAAAAACAGTAATAACTATTTTAAATTTTTTGGGGGATTTTCGTGGAAAACAGTACATCCATAAAAAGGATAACTGCAAAAAAGGTTTTTAAAGACTCAAAAATCCAAGTCAAGATTGCTACACTGACCAACAAAGGAATTGGTTATGATGTAATAGATGCAGAAAATCCTGACTACGTAATTTCTGATGTCGAAAACGTAATTGCTCCAGAACTTGTTGGGTATCCTGCCTATGACCAGGATATTATCGATTCAATAATATGCGACACATCAGTAGACAGCCCAAAAGTCACAATGGGCACATCCTTGAGTGTTGCAAGAGCTGCTGCAAACAGCGTTGAAATTCCATTGTTTAAACATATTGGTGGAGTATTATCTACAAACCTTCCAATTGTGGGATGCTCTTTAGTTTCAGATGGAATGAACCAGCTTTTGACAATCCCAATGGCTGAATCAATTGGCGAAATGATATATGTTTACAATAAACTGTTAGCCGAACTTTCTGAAGAGTACACGTTTAGAAATAACTACGGAGAGTACATTTCTAAAAATATATTCAAAGATATTGGAAAATTCAAAGAAATTGTAACAGAAATTTCTGAAGAAGAAGACATTGAGATTTTATCGGGTGCAAAAATTTCAGAATTTAAAAAAGAAATTGAAGAACTCGATTACTTGGAAAGTTCTGAAATAATTGAATTTGATGGAATATTGTGTACTGAAAATATCGATGAAGAAGCAGATTTTTCAAAAATAGACCCTTATTCCATGGGAACTCTTACAGAAATGAATTATTACATCAATTATACAATTGAAAAAGGATTAACTCCAACAATTTCAGGAAACAACACTTCATTTCCGCACATAGCAATTGGGTTTAAAGTTCCGTTTTTGCGTGCAAATATCAACTCAAAAGTATTAAACGAAATCTGGAATATTGAAAGGATTTTAAACAGTCCAAATATTACAAGATTTTAATACTTTAACTTTTAAAAAATATAATGTAAAAAAATGAGGGGATAAAATGAGTGTTGTAATTGATTACGATAAATGCAAAGGCCCAGAATGTGCCGAATGCGTAAATACCTGTCCAATGGAAGTTTTTGAAATTCAAGGGGACAAAGTAGTTGTTGCACGAGAGTCCGACTGTACATTATGTATGGTGTGCGTTGACGTATGCCCAAATAGTGCAATAACTGTAAAAGAAGACTAAATATTAATTATTTTTTTAATTTAGATTATTCAGAATTTTCTTTTTTAACTCCGTCCATTTCGTCAAGTACGTCAAAGAGTTCTTCCCATGCATCTAAACTTAATTTTGCTTCTTCTTCACTCATTTTTTCAAGGGCGTAACCTGTGTGGATTAATACGTAATCCCCGATTTCAACGCCTTCGATAAGTGCAAGTTTTGCTTTTTGTTTTACACCCTTGTATTCTGCAAGAGCGTATCTTTCGCCATCTTCTTCAAATATATCGATAACTACGGATGGAATTGCAAGACACATGTTTTCACCTGAAATAATAAACGATAAAAATAATATTTTTAAATCTGTAATTAATCTATTTATAAATATCGATAAAACTTTCAAAATAAAGCCACTAAAACGGCAGTATACTACTTAAAGCTGCAAATGGGAGTACTAAAAGCCCGTGTTTTATAATCCTACTTATGATTAATGCTGAAACGTAAATTTTAAAAGGCATTTTAAATATCCCTGAAATCCAGCATATAACTTCAAATGGAATTGGAGTAAAACTAATAACAATTATTCCAAAAGCGCCCCATTTATTTAAAAATTCTTCTGCACTTGAATATTTTTCCTTATTAAATATCTTTAAAAAAAGATTTTCGCCGTATTTTGAAGCTATGAAGTAAGTTACAATTCCGCCAAGCGTACTTCCTAACGTTGACACCAATATTACATACCGCCAGTCGAGCCCGAGCGCAAGTCCTCCAACCATGAAAACTTCGGTTGGAATTGGCTGGAAAATTGGCTCAGAAAATCCAATTAAAAAAATAGCCAAAAGACCATAATTACTGACAAAATCCATCCCTGCTGCAACAAAATCCATCGTATACCATTTTTTAAAAAATATATAATTAATTAATATTTAAACTTGCCAGTAAAATGGGTCTGTTGTCGGATAAACTTCGACAAAGTCTTTGTAAACATCAATTCCTTTTAGATACTGTGCAAAGTATGATGCAAGTTCCGTTGCAGTATTCATTGCAACTGCACCAACTGCTTTTCCATTTTCATAGTATATTCTATTCATTCCACGTTTTTGAGCTTTTTTAAAATAGTAACCTGTTCCAGGACGATTGTACGACGTTTTGAAATCTTTTGTCTGTTTTCCAATCAATAAAACATTAACAGGCATTCGAATTGTAGCAATTTCAATTCCGTAATCCATTTTTTTTAAGGGAAGATTATTTATCTCGTTATAAATATTTTCTGCAACAGTTTTCCCCTCACGGTTAGCAATTGGAGTATATCCCCCCCTTACAGAATCCCCGCAAGCATAAACTTTTGATTTTCCCAAAACTTGAAAATATTCATTTGTTTTATATCGGGGCGTTCCACCGATAGCTAAAATATTAAAATACTCATCATTATGAAGCATTTTCTTCATTTCTTCTTCATTGTGTGTTATTTTAAAATTTGAAAGATTATTTATAATATAATCTCGAACTTCATCGTCTTCAATTTTTTTTAAAAACTTTGACCTCGCGTAAACCGTAACTTCGCTTCCAAATGTTGAAAAAATCGATGCATATTCTGCTGCAACAGTTCCACCGCCGATTATTAACATTTTTTTTGGCAGTTTTTTTAGATATGGAATTTCGCTGTGAGTTGCGCATTCAACTCCGAGGTAAGTTTTATCATAATTTTGTCCGTTCGCATAAACCACGTAATCGTAGTTTTTTTCGTATTCTTCGTTAAATTCTTCAAATTTTACAAAAATTCCCCTTTCATCAAGCGTTTTTTTAGCATTTTCTCGCATTGCTTTATGAATTTTATAAACTTTTTCGTGCAATTCGTCAAGTGAAATTATATCGTTTAAAACATGTTTCTTTCCGGTTATCGCGTTTAAATTGTCAATTATATCTGAAACTTCTTTTAACGCATTTATGTACCTGCAACCGTAATTTAAGCAGGTACCTCCAAGTTTATCTATTTCATAAAGTTCAACTTCAAGTCCCAATTTAGAAAGCGCATGCGCACATGAAAGACCTGCAGGCCCTCCCCCCACTACTGCAATCATGGTTCATCCCCTCATTTTTTAAACCAGTATATCTAATGTATTGAATGTGTTTATGTTTATATTTTACGAAATCACGGTGATACCTTGAACACTTTTGGGGATAATTTTAGAGTAACCACCTGGGGAGAAAGCCACGGAAAAGCATTAGGCGCAGTAATTGATGGATGTCCTGCAAATCTACCCATTTCAGAAGAAGAAATTCAAAAAGAATTAAATAGAAGAAGACCCGGATATAGTATCTTCTCGACACCTCGAAAAGAAGAAGATACTGTAGAAATTCTTTCAGGAATTTTTGAAGGAAAAACCACTGGAACGCCAATTTCAGGACTTGTTTTTAATAAAGGACAAAAATCAAAAGATTATAGTAAGATTAAAGACACCCCAAGACCAGGACATGCGGATTTAAACTACTTTTTAAAATACGGAAATTATGACTATCGAGGCGGTGGACGAAGCAGCGGAAGAACCACAATTGGAAACGTGATTGGTGGAGCAGTTGCTAAAAAACTAATCGAATTTACAAAAAATATCAAAATAATCGGGTATTCTACCAAAATTGGAAAAATAAACGGAGATTTTGATTACTACAAAAACCCAGAATTCTTTGAAAGTGATTCAAACATTGAAAAATTATTCGAAAAAATAGAAAGTAATCCACTAAGGTGCCCTTCAAAAAATAGCGATGAAATGAAAGATTACGTTCTCGATGCAATGGATAAAAAAGACAGTGTTGGCGGAGTAATTGAAATAATTATAAAAGGAATCCCACAAGGTGTTGGAAATCCAGTATTTAACAAATTAGAAGGAAAACTTGGAAGTGCGTTCATTGGAATTAACGCCGTAAAAGGATTTGAAATCGGTCGCGGTTTTGAATCTTCAGAACTTTACGGAAGTGAAATGAATGATTCATATTACATGAGTGAAAATTCAATAAAAGAAAAGACCAATAATTCCGGTGGGATTATCGGCGGAATCAGCACTGGTTCTCCAGTAGTTCTCAGGGTTTCAATAAAACCTACTCCTTCAATTTCAAAAATTCAAGATAGTGTAAATTTAATATCGAATGAAAATGAAAAAATCGAAATTGGCGGAAGACACGACCCAATAATCGTTCCAAGAGTAATTCCAGTACTCGAATCAATGGCTGCAATAACAATTGCAGATTTAATGATTTCGGGCGGATACATTAATCCTTGCAGAATATAAAACGATTGAAAAAACGTTTTAACTATTTTTAAAAATAATAAAAAAAGGTGGATGCTGAACTCAATCCAAAAAAATCCTGCATCCTAACGATTAATCCCCATTAATCCAACGATAATAGCACCTGTATGTTATCTACAAGCAAGTGCAGTATAAACTTTTAATATCATTGTATATATACGTTTTGTGAGGAATGGGGGATATTACCTGCAAAACGCCATTAAAATCTATTAAATCAATTTTAAACAACATTTAAACATTTTTGATAAAAAAATTTTGTAAATGATATAACAGGTTTCGAGTGTAATTTACGATACCCCTCCAAAGATTGAGTTCATATATCAAGGATTAAAAGTTTCTTTTTTAAAATAGCCCTATTTGATATTATTTTAAACGACAGATTATATTATATATAAAGTCGAATTATGTTAAATAACCAGATAAACACCCGAAGATTGATAATATGGAAAAAAAAATTCCCATGAGAAGAATGGTTCATAAAATAATATATGAATGCAATATCGTGCTCCTTGTTGTTGATGCAAGGGACCCTGAAACCACGAGAAACAGGACACTTGAAGAGTACACGATTGAAAAAAATAAAAAATTAATTTACGTGATTAACAAATCAGATTTAGTTCCAAAAAAAATTCTTGAAAAATGGAAAGAAAAATTCAAATCTGAAAACCCTAATTCTTCGGTTGTTTTTGTCAGTGCGAAAGAAAAATTGGGCACAAAAATGTTAAGAGATGAAATTAAAGCTTATTTAAATTCAAACAACATAAAATATGGCCTTGTTGGAATTGTTGGCTATCCCAATGTCGGAAAATCATCCGTAATCAATGCATTGACAGGCAAAAAAAGCGCAAGAAGTGGACTTACTGCAGGACTTACTGTTGGAGAACAGTGGGTAAAATTAACAAAAGATATTAAATTACTCGATTCTCCAGGTATAATCGAACCAAAAGATGAAGATGAACTCGTAATCTCTGGCGCATTAAGGTACGAAAAAGCAAAAAACGTGGTATCCCCAGCATTAAAAATTTTAAGCCGCGTTCATGCATTTGATAGCACGATTTTAAAAGAATACTACGGCTTTGAAATCGGAGAAGAAATTAACGAAGAAATTCTTGAAAAAATCGGAATTAAATTAAATTTCCTCGCAAAAGACAGCAAAATTGACATCGACAGGACTTCAAAATCAATTATTCGAGATTTCCAAAACGGCAAACTAAACTACCACAGGATGAATTTAAAAAAATACGAACAAAAAAGAACCAAAAATATTGACTTTATAACAAAACATCTTGAAAATTTCCCTTTTATCAACGATGCCGACCAGGTTATAGCTCATCTTGAAAATATAAGTGAACTTGGAAATTTAAACACACGACCAGTTATTGGAATAAAAGAATTAGATGATGCTTTTGTAATAATATCTTTTTCTGAAAAATCAAGAGATACTGGCAGGAAAAAAGTTGAAGAACTTGCAAGAACGAGCGATGTTGAATTATATTCCCTTGGTGACGGAAGAGTTGGAAAACACAGAATTTACGTTGGAGTAGGCGAAAAAAAGTAAAAAATAAAATTAATAATTAATTGGCCATTTTGCATTCGTAAATTCCAATTACACCGATTTTTTTAAGTTCTTTTAATAATTCTTCCCTATTTTCTTTTAAAAGAATTATTGCAGAGCCTCCCCCTCCGGCACCCGTTAATTTCCCACCGTAACCGTAAGTTTTACCTGCCTTTGCAACTAAATCCAATTTTTCCGTTGAAATTCCAAATTTTTTAAGAAGTTCATGATTTTCATTCATCAATTTTCCAAATTCAGCCATATCATCTACATTTTTTACTTTTTCAATTATTTTCCCAATTTCTCCAAAAATCTGCTCTTTTTCAGGGTGCCTTGAAACGTCATGCACAAGTTCTGCAGTTTTTCTTGTCCTTTCTTCAACATTTACAACTAAAAATTTACAGTTTTTTATAAATTCTTCTATTTTTTTGGGCATTGGCCGATATTCCCCGTTTATAATTTCGATCATTCCACCAAGAGAAATCGTTGCAGTGTCAGTTACGCTTGCTCTTCCCTGGACTTCTTTTTCCACAGAATATGCAAGATTTATCGTTTCATCATTTTCTAATTCAATTTCATAAAACTTTGAAATAGAACGAATAACTGTTACAACAACGGATGCAGATGAGCCCAATCCACAACTAAGCGGTATTTCCGAATACAATTTTAATTTAAAAGGTTTTATCTCTTTTAAATTTTTAAATTCGGATAAATAGTATATTACATATTTTACAGCACAGATTACATACTTTAACGCGGGGCTAAAGTTTGAAATTTCAAGATTTTTAATTAATTCGGGGGTTATTTCAAAAATTTCATTTAAATCTACAAGGTCTATTAAAATTGTATCAGAATTCGCTTCAATTTCACCCGTTGTTTTCAAATCAAGTGCCATTGAAATTGCAGGATATCCATCAACTACCGCGTGTTCACCAAACAATATAATTTTTGAGGGGGTTTTTATCGTGTTCATACAATCCACCTTAACCCCATCTTCTAAGCCTGTTTAAAAGTACTTTATCACGGTTCTCAACATTTCCACTAAATTCCGCGGTTAAAAGACCCTTCGTTCCAAAAGTTCCTTTTATTTTTCCAACAACATCTTTTCCTTCAACAGATACTTCTTCACCGATTAATTTTTCAGCAGCAACCTTTGATTGAGATAGTCCTTCGATTACAGTTCTACTTTTATCAATTTTAATTTTTCCTTCACGCAGTACTTCTTTTTTAATATTTAAGTCTTTTATTGGTTTGAATTCCTCGATTAAACCATGTCCACAAATTCTAAGGGTTGTTGGCGGAAGGTCAAGCCTTGTAATTAAAACCCTATCTCCAACTTCTGCCAAAACCTTTTCCTCAAGTTCAAATGCACAGTAGCATTCATCTCCAGAAATTATTTCATTTAAAATTATATTTTCTTTCGTTTTTCCACAGGTTAATTTTTTAAACGGAACTGCAACTGCCGGAACTATTAACATCCCGACATTTAAGTGAACTTTCATTTTTGGCGTTAAATTATATTTGAAAATATCTGAAATTTTTATTTTTGCAACTATTTTATCAACAACCTGTAAATTAGTATCTTTCGAAGTTAAAATACATCCACGATAGATTTGTTTTGATTCGACCCCCTGAATTGCCATTCCAACCCTATCCCCCGCCTTTGCTTCGGTAACGCTTTCTTTAAAGCACTGTATGCTCCGAACTTTTGTAGCCATGTTTATTGGAAGAACTCTCAATTCGTCACCGACTTTCACAATCCCCTTGTTAATAGTTCCGGTTACAACAGTTCCTGCCCCTTTTATCGGAAATGCATGATCAAGCGGCATTTTAAAATAACTTTCAGTATTTCGAATGATTTTTGCACTGTTTAATGTATCTACTATCAATTCTTTAAGTTCGACGATACCAGTACCTGTTTTTGCAGAAATTGGAATAATTGAACTGTTCTTTAAATTTTGCGTTGACTGTAAAATCGACTTCATGAACATTTCCGTTCTTTTAATCTCTTCGCTTTTTGCATTGTCTGATTTTGTAATGACCACTATCGTTGGAATGTTAAAGTGGTCAAGAATCAACATATGTTCCCCAGTCTGTGTTTTTGGCCCCTCTTTTGCATCAACAACAATTAATGCAAGGTCGATTATATCTGCAGCACTTACAACAGCCCGAATTAAATCAGCGTGCCCCGGTGCATCAACTAAAGTTATACGGTAATTTTCAAGTTTAAATGCCGAAAACCCAATATCTATTGTAATTCCACGTTTTTGAGATTCCGGCAGTTTGTCGTGTGCCGAAGTCGACGCAATTTCCGTTAAAACCTTTGAAAGCGTCGTTTTTCCGTGGTCGATGTGTCCAAAAATTCCAAGATTGATATTTTTAAATTCCATTTTTTTACCCGTGATAGCAATTCCTAAAAAATGATATACCTTGATTATATATGCACTTAGGTATAAAAGGATAAATAAATTTTGAACTTGATTTTTGAACTTTTTGGTGATGTGTATGATTCCCGATTCTTTAAAATACGAAATTTTAGTTTTTGGATGCGGAAACCTGATATTTGCAGACGATGGCTTTGGATACGAGGTAATTGCAAAGCTTGAAAAGATGGAACTTCCAAAAAACGTTGGATTAATTGATGCTGGAACCGGAGCGCCTTATTATTTAATGTCAATAATGGATGAGGAGTGCCTTACCAAAAAAATTATTATTGTTGATATTATTGATTTTCAGCTTCCTCCCGGAACCCTAAAAATACTTTCAACAGAAGAACTCACGAAAATAGACAAGTACACTTTTGATGCACACGACATGCCTCTTTCAGATTATTTAATAAAAGCAAAAGAGTCTGGAATCGATGTAACAGTTATCGGATGCCAGGCAAAGAGAGTAACGATGCCCGATATAGAAGTTGGATTAACAGACGAAGTTAAAGCATCCCTTGACGATGCTGTAAAAATGGTTCTTGAAAAAATCAAAGAATAATTAAAAATCATTTTTAGCTTTTATAATATGCCTGATTCTTTTTCCAGTTGTTATTTCGGATTTTTCAAGCGTTAGTCCGAGTTCTAAAATTTTATCTTCAACGAGTTTTCGCCGCTCAAACGGCTTTTCTGGAAACATTATTGCAATAATTCCACCATCGTTTAAATAGTTCATTCCTTCCTCGATTATTTTTTGTGAAAATACTTCTCCATAACTACCGCCACCAATTAACTCAACTTCGCTTGCAAAAGCTCCCCCAAAACTTCTTTTTGAAGCTACTGATTTATCCGCATAATATGGGGGGTAAGATATTATTAAATCGAATTTTTTATTTTTTAATTCGGGAATATCATCGATTATTTTTCCTTTCGAATCAACAAGAGTTATTTTCGAATTAAGATTATTTTTTGAGATATTTTCTCCTGCAATTTTTAAATAATCAAAAACTGTATCTGTTGCAGTGACATTACACCCAAAATATTTTGCAATCAATATCGAGATGATTCCAGAACCCGTTCCAATCTCCAAAACATCTTTAATGTCATCTTTTTCATCAAAAATATTTTTTATAAATAAATATCTGTTAATGGGTGTCGGAATAAGTGCATCTTCATGAAAATTCATATTTAACCCAAAAACATGGCTTAATATTGCAATATTATATTCTTTCATTGCTTCTTTGTTCTTAAAATCAATCCTTGCTTTTCCAGACTTGTAAAACACAAAATCTTTCAATTTTTCATTTACTAAAATTGCATCTTCAATTTTCAGCCCGAGTTCTGAGAGTTCATGTTTCATCGTTTTCACATTTTTATTTTAAAAGGATTGAAGAAACATTTACTATAAAAAAATATTTAACAAATACTGTTGAAAGTTAAATTAATTAATCTTGGAGCGATACTATGCAATTTGTTCACATGGCGGATAACCACCTTGGATACCGCCAGTACAATCTTGATGAGCGGGAAAACGATATTTACGAATCATTTTTAGAATGTATTGACAAAATTATTGAAATAAAGCCCGATTTTGTAATCCACAGCGGTGATTTATTTGAAAGTTCTCAACCCCCAGTAAATGCAATTCGCTGTGCAATTGAAGGTCTTTTAAAATTAAAGGAAAAAAATATACCGATTTACTTAATTCACGGAAACCACGACATCCCTAAAAACCATCAGAAGGGAAAACCTTTTGGAATTTTAAAAAAAATCCTTGGAAACGGTTTATTAACGTTTGGAAAAAATAAATCCCATGTATTCAATAACGAAGTATTTATCGGCGGAATTGAATACGTGTCCCAAAATAAAATTCCAAAAAATTACGAGGATTTAGAAAAAATCAGTTCAGAGTCTAAAGATTATAAAAAAAAGATACTGCTTTTTCACCAGAGTGTAAACCCATTTATCCCGCAGAGCTTTGAAATGCAAGTTACAGAC
Source organism: Methanococcus mangrovi (assembly GCF_054506835.1). NCBI lineage: Archaea > Methanobacteriati > Methanobacteriota > Methanococci > Methanococcales > Methanococcaceae > Methanococcus > Methanococcus mangrovi. Next base: position 1,199,712 of record NZ_CP197114.1, read on the forward strand.
TTTCCAAAAGATTTTAACTACATTGCAGGCGGCCACATTCATCAAAGAGCACTAAAACCGATTAACGACGAAAATTCGGTATTTTCATATGCAGGATCAACTGACATAATGTCGGTTAGTGAAGTTAATGATTATAAAAAAAATGGAAAAGGTTTCTATTTAGCCGATTTAAGCGGAGATTTTGACATTAATTCAGTCCAGAACATCGATATAGAGTGCAGAAATTTTATAATAGATAAAAAAATTAAGAATGAAGCTGACTATAAAAAAATAGTTACAGAACTAAAAAATTTGCAAAACAGCACCAATAATACTAAAAAGTCGGTTTTATACTGCGATATTGTAGAAAATTTATTTAATTCGTTTAATGAGGAAGTTACAGATTTAACGCTTTACAAAAGAATAAACCGAATTGATGAAAACCTTGAAGACATTTTAATTATTAATGAAAGCAGCATCGAAGAAATATTTCAAGAATATATTAAAAGTAAGAACATGGACGTTGATTTTGTCTACAATCTCTATAAAAAACTTTTAGAAACTGACAGCGATTCAATAGGTTACGTAAACGACTACTTTAAAGGCAACTATTAAGGGGGCGTGTTTGATGATTATTAAAAGTATCAAAATGGAAAACTTCAGAAGCCACAGGAACACCTCAATAAATTTTAACAGGGGGATAACTTCGATAATTGGTCAAAACGGGAGTGGAAAATCGTCAATATTTCAGGCAATGAACTTTGCACTTTTTGCACCCCGAGGAAATACTTTTAAAATCGAAAATTTAACACAGCAGGGCGCTGCATCTTTTTCGGTGGAATTAGAATTTGAAATGATGGGAAATACCTACATTGTAAAAAGAAAAAGGTTTCAAAATAAAACCGATGACAAATTGTATGTTAATGGAAAATTAAATGCTGAATCTGCATCTGAAATCAATAAAAAAATTGAAGAAATTTTAGAAATTGATAACAGCGTATTTTCAAACGCGATATATATTAAACAGGGCGAAATTGCAAATTTAATCCAGATGGCCCCGCGAGAGAGAAAAGAAGTTATTGGAAAACTTCTTGGAATTGAAAAGTACGAAAAAGCTTCTGAAAACATGAATATTGTAAAAAAAAGCTACGAAGAACAGCTTTTTGAACTAAACGGGGAACTTAAACAGGAACCCGAAATTTTGGAAAGTCTTCTAAAACTAAAAAATGAAGTTTTTGAAACTGAAAAAACAAAAGAAGAAATTTTAAAGAAATATGGGAATTTAGAAAAGCTAAAACTTGAAAAAAATTCAGAATTAATCCAGATAGAAGAAAAATTTACTGAAAATAACATATTGAAAGAAAATTTAAAGGATATTATTTCAGAAATTAAAAATATAACCTTAGAAATTCAAAATCTAAAAAATTCACTAAATTCTGTCAGTGAAGAATCCAAAAATTTATCAAAAAATGAAGAAAATTTTAAAAAATTCCTTGAAATTGAATCGGCCATTAAAGAACTAAATAAAAAGTTAATAAGCCATAAATCTGACTACGAATCATACCAAAAATTAAAAGCAGTAGAAGAGTCATTAATAAAAGATTTAAATGTATTAAGTGAATCTTTGAAGGATAATACCAAAAATTCAGACGAATTAAAAGAATTTTTAAAGGAAACTGAAAAAAAAATTCGGGATTTGGACGTGGTAAAAGAAAAAATAACAGAACTTAATTTTATTGAAAAACAGATTTTTGAAATAAACGGCCACAAAAAAACAGTAGAAGAACTTTTTGATACATTTAACACTTACGAAAATTCAATTAAAACTTTTGAAGAATTAAAAACTAAAAAAAATAGTTATGAAAATCTTTTAAAAGAAAAAGGCGAAATTGAACAGAATTTTCAGAAAGAAACTTGTGAAAAAACCAGATTAATATCTGAACTTTCAGATTTTAAAGAAATAGAAGATAGTATTAACCTTGAAAATAAAATAAAAGAAAAATTTGAAGAGTTATCTAAAAAAATAGATAAATTACATGAAATAATTACAAAAAAAGAAAGTAAAATTTCAGAAACTAAAAATTACAGGTCCGAGCTTGAAAAAACTAGGGATTCATGCCACGTCTGCCAGTCAAAAATAAGTGAAGAAAAAAAACAGGAACTGCTTGAAAAATATGATTCTGAAATTCAAAGCGAACAGTTATCGGTTGAAAGTCTTAAAAAACAGCTCGAAATCATAGCAAATAAAAAAGAACAGGTAAAATTAAAATTAAACGAAATTGATTCGTTAAAATTAAAATACGGGGAACTAAAAGAAAAAAAGAACTACCTTTTAAAAATTGAAGAATCGCTACTTGAAAATAGCAAAAAAATAAACGAATTAAACGAAAAAATTAAGGAATATTCTTCATTAAACGATGAAATAACGATAATTGAAAATAAATTAAAAGGTTTGGAAGAACAACACCAAAAATATACATATTCTGCTCAATTTTTAACTAAAAATGACGAATCTAAAATTTTAAATAAAAGGTTGGAACTTTCAAAAATTATTGGAAATTACGATTTTTCAAAAATTAAAAATGAAAAAGAATCCCTTGAAAATTCAAAAGACGAATTAAAAAGTAGTATTTACAAGTTAGAAAGAGAAATTAATTTAAAAACGGAATTAAAAAATATTCAAAATAATATTTCTTCAAAAATAGGAATTTTTGAATGCTACATTAAATGGGAAACTGAAAAATCAGGTTTTGAAAATAAACTATCCGAATTTAAAGAAAATTACGAAAAATATAAAGAAAGTTTAGCCGTACTTAAAAACCATTCAAAGATGTATCAGGTGGAAATAAGTAATTTAAACGAGTTTTTAAACCAAAAAATTACCGAAAAACAAAATATTTGTGAGAAATTCCTTGAAAAAAGATTAGAAATTGAAAAAAATATTCAAAATTTAAATTATAATCCAGAGTTACACGAAAATGCTAAAAAAGTTTATGAAAATACATTAAATGACTTTAACGGGATTTTACGAAGTTTGGAAATAATAAAATCCGAACTAAAACTTAAAAATGAGAATATACTTTATTTAACTGGAAAAATCAAAAATTTATCTGATAAAAAAGAAGAAAAAAGAAAAATCGAAGAATTTAGAGAATATCTCGATAAAATAAAAAGGGAAATTTTTTCAAAAGATGGTTTTCAGAAATATTTAAGAGAAAAGTATATTCCATTAATTCAAAGGCATACAAACCAGATTTTTCAGGACTTCGAACTTCCATATTCCCATATTCAACTAAAAGATGACTACAGCTTGATAGTTGACGGCCTTCCAGTTGAGACATTGAGTGGAGGAGAACAGATTGCAGTTTCCCTTGCATTAAGGCTTGGAATTTCTAAAGCAGTGTGCAATAACATCGAATGCATAATTTTAGATGAACCAACAGCGTATCTTGACGAAGACAGGCGAAAAAACTTATTAAATATTTTCAAAAACATAAAAACAATAAACCAGATGGCAATAATCACGCACCATCAGGAACTCGAACAGATTGCAGATAACATTATAAAAGTTAAAAAAATCGGCGAAAATTCAAAAATATCGTTAGAATAAAGGTATAATTATGTACAGGGTACTTCCAGACACGAACTTTTTAATTTACGGATTTAAACATGGTATAAATTTTGAATACGAATTAAACAGTGCTATTGATAGAGGCTACAGGATATACATTATGGACTGTGTTTTAAAAGAACTTGAAAAGTTAAAATTGGAATTTAAGGGAAAAGAAAAACTTTCCGTGAACTTGGCAATAAAATATGCCAAAAACTTTGAAGTTATCGAATATAATGTTGGAAAATACGCTGACGAGATGATTTTAAACTATTGTAAAGAAAATAAAGATGTGATAATCTGTACTAACGATAAAAAACTGAAAAAAGACTTAATCGACATTGGAACCCCGATAATTCTTGTAAAACAGAAAAACCACTTTGAACTTCAGGGTTATATAAAATAAACGTAAAAAAATTAGTTTAATAATCAATATAACCAAAATTACAAGATTTATTTTCCATTGTTACTTTTAAACCGATTTTAGCAGGAATTACGGGAATATCAACATGTTCTGAGATATATCTTGCTTCTGAGTCTGGATCAGTCATTTTCATTCCCATGTGGTACATTGTTAGCATTTTTGGCTTTTTGCTCATTGAATTTACTACTTCAATTATATCGTTTGAACACATGTGGCCAGGCACTTTTTGACCCTTAACTCGAATCACGTTTGCAATTAATAAATCTACACAATCAAAATCTTCGATTAATGACTCGATATATTCTGAATCCGAAGTATATCCAATTACTCCATCTTCTGTTTTCATTTTAAATCCTATTGTTTCAGGATCGTTGTGTTTCGTTTTTGTCGCAGTCAATTTCCAACTATTTACAGTCATTTCATCATAAGGCTTTAAAACGTGCCTTTCCCCAACTCTCGACTGGTGGTACGTAGAAATTCCTTTTTCAAACCTGCTGTTCCCGTTTAAAACTGAATTGTTGCCAATCAAAATCCCCTGTTTTTTCGTCATTCCTTTCGTCATTGCTTCAACAAGGTTTTCTGCATCAGTATAGTGATCCGGATGGCAGTGTGTAGTAATTATTGCATCAGTTTTCCAGGGGTTAACATTAAGCTGGTTCATTCTAACTAATGCCCCTGCCCCAGGATCAACGTGCATATTCATGCTTTCAGAATTAATTCTAAAGCCACCTGTTCCTTTAACCTGAGTTATACTTTCCCATCGGCCCCCTCCGCCCCCAAGAAATACTATCTCTATCAAGTTCATCACTGTTCTACTGTTTTAAATTTAACATTTTCGTATTTTCCACTGACTTCAACTATTTCGTATGGATAAACTATTGCCCTATCAGAAATGGTTTCAGGCGTTATTTCTTCAACGTAAACGCTTAATACGCCATCTTCTAAATTTATTGAATTAATTTCTATTGTATTTTCTGAACCCAACTTTTTGCCCATATAAACTTCGATAACCGTTTTATCCCCATTTATATTGCTTTCATAATGCTTGTAAGAATCCCCATAAATTCCAGATTCCAAAATCTTAAAGGATATTGATTCAATTTCAGAAAAATTGTCAGATTCATAACTATTATTTAGTTCTACTTCAATATTCGGATTTTCGGATGAAGTGTTATTTACTAAAATTTCGTTAGATTTTTCAGCAGTAGTATTTTCTCCAATACACCCGCTAAAAATAAGAACAACTGAAATTAAAAAAATAAACGAATATTTCATTTCCTCACTTCCCGTATCTGCGTTCCCTTTTCTGGTATTCCCGAATTGATCTTAAAAAATCAACTTTTCTAAATGTCGGCCAGTATGTTTCACAAAAATATAGTTCCGAATAACAGGACTGCCAGGTTAAAAAATTACTTATTCTCTCTTCCCCAGACGTTCTAATGATTAAATCAGGGTTTGGTGAAGGAAGATTGCAGGTATACAAATTCTTAGATATTAATTCGATGTTTATATCATCAATTTCTATTTCATCGTTTTTTACCTGTTTTGCAATTTTTTTAACACTATCAATTATTTCCTGCTGTCCGCCGTATGCGATTGCAAAATTAACGAAAAAATTAGAATAATCTTTTGTTTTATCTTCTGCATAACTAATTGCTTTTTGAACGTATTCTGGAAGCATTTCTCTTCTTCCAATAACGCCCACACGTATTTTATCTTTGTGAGTATCCGGATGATTCGCAATTTCAATAAATTCTTTTTCAAAAAGGTCCATTAAAACTTTTACTTCGTGTTCTGCTCGCTCAAAATTCTCTAAAGAAAATGCATACAACGTTATCGTATGAATCCCCAAAGAAACACACCATTCTATAACTTCATGAACCTTTGAAGCGCCTAAATTATGGCCGATTTCCGGATTTTCGCCCAATTTTTTTGCAAGTCTCCTGTTACCATCCATAATTATTCCGACGTGTTTTGGACGGGGGAATTTAGAAATTTTTGATTCCAATTCTTTTTCATATAATTTTAGTGCCCCAAACTTGCTCAAATATTCATAAAATTTAAATAACGGCAAAGTATCACCAAAGTTTTAAAAACCTTCTTTTAAAAATTTAACTGCATTATAATATCTTTTCCAATTTCCGCTTCTACTTGTATCTATAAAATTAATATTTTCACTATTTAAAATAATCGCACCAAACCCTTCTAAATTACAGACAAGCGCAAATGCCCTAAATAAAAGATTTCCCGAAATTCCATTCTCTGCAAGAATTATGTTGTATCCTTCCTTTAGATATTCTTCAATTAAAATCCCTTTATGTTCAATTTCTAAATTTTCAAATTTTTCCGACGATTTTACATATTTTAAAAGATTTTCAGCTTCAAAAATTGAATTATCTACGTTTTCACTCCGCCCAACATCCGAAAGTCTGCCTGCGGATAAAATTCCTACTTTTGGAATTATTCCTCTTGATTTTAAAAATTCAGACGAATATTTGATTATTTGCAGTTTTTCATTGAATCTTATTTCAGAACTTTCAGAAATCTCATCTATTCCAACTGGCGCGAGTATGAAAATTTTATTGTTAAACGGGTTTTTTAAAATAGATGCTCGGTAAAATTTCCCGATTTTTTTTCTTAAAATTGGAATTAATTCATTAGATGAAAGCGAACCCCTAATTGCACCATCGTATCGATTATTAATCAAGCCATCAATTAAAATTTCAGGACTTTCCACTAATTCAACGTCTATTCCTTCTTTTCTTAAATTCTCAGCTGCAGTTAGCACTTCGTCTTGATTTTTACCGATACCGATAGCATACATGGTGTCCACCATACTTGATAATATTAAAAAAATAATCTTTCACAAAATATAATAATCAACTATATATCGATTCAACCACATACAAAAACATGCAGTAGTAAATGAAAATAAAAAAATTGTTAAGGTAGTTATTTCATTGCTAATTTTAAATCGTCTGCTTTAACAGTTTTTCTGCCTGCGTGCTTAGCTAAACTAACTGCTTCTTTAGCTACGTCAACTGCGATTTCTTCTAATGCTTCTGCAAGCATTACTGCTGCATCTCTACTTACTCTTTCAGCACCTGCGGATTTGAGGATTCTCTCCATTGGTGCAACTGGAAGTTCTGCCATAGAATCACCTTCTTTTCTTATTACAATTTAAAATGGTATTCTTCCAGTATTTATATTTTTCCTAAAAAATCGTATTCTTTTTTCGATTACAAGAGTTAATCAGTTTGTAATTCAAAATATCTGGATGATTCATTTAAATTTATTTATTCAAATATCCAAGTAATAAATAATTTGAAAAAAAAGAAAATAAAAAGAAAATTACTTAAATGAACCAACTACCCCGTATTCTAAAACTATTCCATCATCTAAGGGATAATACCGTTTCAATTCTAATTTTATGCACTCCTCTATGTTTTTAAATCCGTCTCCATCAACATATGTCGGAGAATTTGCCCCGCCAAACACTTTTGGAGCTATATACACCCTAACTTCGTTTATCAAGTTTTCTTTAAACATTCCCCAATTTAAAGTTCCGCCACCTTCGAGAAGAATTTTATTTATTCCCATTTTGTAAATTTCATTCATAATTTTTCTTAAATCAACTTTTTGAACTCCTGCTCGTAATACCATAATTCCCATTTCTTTTAATTTTCTGATTTTTTCTTCTTTTTCATCCGAAATCGGCGTTGTTGTTGCAATTACGGTTTTTGCATCTTTATTCAACACCCTTGCATTTAATGGGATTTTTAAATTGCTGTCGACCACAATTCTTAAAGGGTTATCTTTTTGTGATGCATTGATTTTATGGACAGTTAGCCTTGGATCGTCTTTTAAAACAGTTCCAATTCCGACCATGATTGCATCAACTTCCTTTCTTATTTCATGAACCCGTTTTAAATCGTTTTCACCAGAAATCCTTGAATCATTTTCTATTGTAGCTAATTTCCCATCAAGGGTCATTCCAACATTTGATATAACATAAGGGAGCATGATATCACTTAAATCGCTGTTAATATTAATTCTTCGCGAAATATACGGATATAGACTTTCAATATCTTTTAAATCACCGCGAGAATACCTAATTATCTCTTTTCTAATCAAATTATTTACTTTAATACCCCTGCTTTGAAATTCTTCTATTATATTTTTAGCATAAACCCTACCGGCTCGGTCAAAATCTGTTAAAAGTATAACTTCAGGGATATTTTTTGCGATTAAATCGTCTGCTATTTGAAATACAGTAGTATTTGACACAGTTATAAAATTAGCATTTATTTTTAAATTTTTTAGGGACAATATATCATTTGGGCCTTCCACCAATATAGGAATTCCCTTTTCAGCCAGTAATTTTAGATCACCAATTATCAAACGGAGTTTTTCTAAAGATTCCAGCTTATCCATCTTTTCACAAAATAAAAATAGTTAAATTTAAGGCATTGGTAAAGGAAGAGATTTGTGTTTGTTTGTTGAAATCCTAAGCATTAATTCTTCCATTTTTTCTGGAGAAATACTCAAAAATTCGCATATATCATCAATTTCTTTTCCTTTTTCCATCAAATCTAAGAGTTTGTCAAGAGTTTCGTAAGAAATTCCAAGTTCCCCTTCGTCAGTCTGACCATCCCAAAGCCCTGCTGATGGTGCTTTATCAATTATTTCTTTTGGAACTCCAACATAGCCTGCAAGCTGCCTTACTTCGGTTTTAAAAAGGTTTCCAATTGTTAAAAAGTCGCTTCCAAGGTCCCCGTATTTTGTACCGTAGCCCATGTAAATTTCTGATTTATTGGAAGTTCCTGCAACAAGGTAGTTTTTCTTGTTTGCGTGGTAGTATACTTCAGTCATCCTGATTCTTGGTTTTAAATTTGCATCGACACGTCTATCAAACTCTTTTCCTTCAACGTATCCGCCTGCACCAAATGCAACCAAAACAGGAGTTATATCAAATACCGTGTAATCGATTCCGAGAGTTTCTGCAACGAGTTTTCCATACTTTTCGTCATCAGGATTTGAATTTTTTTCTGGCATTATTACTCCAAAAACATTATCTTTACCAATGGCCCTTACCGAAAGATATGCTACAAGGGCACTGTCTATTCCCCCACTGAGCCCCACTACAACGCCCTTTGCATCGGCATTTTCTACCTGTTCTCGTATAAAGTCACATATATTGTTTGCGAGTTCTTCCAACTGTTCATTTGTTCTTATCATGCTAATACCTCTCAATTAAATTAAGAAATCCCGGTACTTAAATATTAACTCGGTTGCCTTACGTATATCTGAACCTTGCATTTTTGCTTCGTCAAGATATACTTTTGATAAAGTATTTGTAATCATCCTTGGAGTTGATTTCCACATCTCTGAATGAAGCATTAAATCATATGCCCTTGCTTCGTTTTCTTTTAGACCATATTTTCTATAAGGTCCATTGTGGGGCATAAAAGTTGGATTTTTATCCATTTCGGTATTCAATACTTCACTGCATAGTTCAGTTTTTGGAATTGGTTCAGCCGCACTTACAAAAACATCGTCAAGTTCTGCATCGACAATAAAGTCTTTTGTCATTAAAAAGTCGACTTCTTTTTCTTTTGGATGCCCAACTATAAAACTTCCAGCAACTTTTACTCCGCAGTCTTTTGCAAGTTCGATTGCCTTTAAATTTTTCTTAGAATTGGTTCCCTTTTTCATTGAATTTAGAAGTTTATCGCTTCCGCTTTCAATTCCATAGAATACCCATCCAATTGAATAATTTTTAATGGCATTTAAGACTTCTTCGTCAACGTAGTCAACCCTCATGTCTGGAACGGATAGATTTTGCTTCCCCAGTATATTTGAAACGCTTTCAACCATCTCGATAAATTTATTTTTATTTACCGTGTTTTTAAAGTTATAGAGGCTTCCTGTACCGCCACTTATTGCAATTCTATTAACTCCATTTTTTTTAAGCTCTTTTACTTCCTCAATTATTAATTCAATTGGTTTACTTCGGATTTCTCGCCCAAAAAATTCAGGAACTTGACAAAACGTGCAGTGACCAAGGCATCCTCGGTGGGTTTCAATATATACATTTGCACCCCGTACATTTTGAGCTGCAATATCTTTTGGAACATAAATCTTTGAAAAATCCAAATCTGGCTTTGATTTTGGTTTATTAATTATCATTTCGCCATTTTCAATATATGCCAATCCATCAGTACTTCCGTTAATAATTTTAGGAGTTGTACTTTCCCCTTCACCTAAAATTACCCCATTAACATTTAATTCGTTTAATATAATCTCAGGATATGCGGAAATTGGCCCTGCAATGTAAATTTTTATGTTTTTAGATTTTAGATAATCAATAGTATCTTTAATCACTGGATCGATAATATTTAGAGTAGAATAAAGGCTAAAAATAACTACATCTGATTTTAAAAAAAGTTTCTTGTTTTTTATATCCTTTGTAAGTATAACAACGTGTTTATGCTTTTCTTTTAAAATTCCGCCGACTAACATGGCGCCGTAAGTGTATATCTCTTTAGAATAAATTGTAATTTTCATGATTATCTACCACATGTTCACAAAAATAGGATAGTTTCCGGATAAATCAAATCTTCTCTTTATCATGAGTATCGCATCTGCACCGTCGTCATAATAGTTATGGAGAACTTTTCTATCAACGTAATCTCTTTTATAATAAAATTCTCTCGCTTTTGTGTTATCAAAACGAACTTCTAAAACACAGTGTTTTACGTGGCACTCGTTAAATAAAAAATTTTCAACAGCATTGATTAGCGCATTTCCAATTCCATAATTTTGATACTCTGAATCAACCGCAATTGAAACAATATGGCCATTTCCCCATTCGATCAACGCAATAATATATCCAACGACCTTTTTGTTTTCATCTTCTGCAACTAAAAAGCCATCCGGAAACGAAGTATATATGTGCATCATCAAAAATTCCGGGTAATTCTTATCAAAAGAATCTTTTTCTATTTCCATTACTCTTTTCAAGTCCTTTTCGCGGAATTTTCGTATATTTACAATCATTATCTGTTCACCATTTACGGCATCAGTCCGAAATAAGTTGATACAATATAATTAAATAAATTATTAAAATTTAACGCTAAAATAAAAAAGAATTCCACGGGCACCAGAATTTTGAATTTTAAATTTAAAAGTTTTAAAAAAGTTAATAAAAAAATTTTATGTTTATCTATTTTCAAATTTTTCCAAAATCATTTCAGCACATTTTTTTCCAGAAAGGTACATTCCACCAAAAATTGCGCCCATTCTGTATCCTGCATGGTATGCATTTGCAGCCATTCCGCAGACGTAAAGTCCAGGGAATATTTCTCTCGTGTTTCTCGTGAGTGAATTTTCACCTTTATCTGCCCACATGGATTTTTCGCCAGGAACTTCAATTCCAAGGTCTTTGTTTTTTCTTGCAAGTGTGTGAACTGCTGAAGCATCGTGTCCTGTTGAATCTATCACGTATTTTGCGCTTATTGTAAGCGGGTCGATATGAAGTCCTGCTTTTTCGATTGCATAAGACTGGATAACTACCCCTGAAACCTTGTCTTCTTTTAAAATCAGGTCTTCTACCACAATTCCGGTTAATATTTTTGCACCTGCATCCATTGCAGCAACTCCCAATTTTGCAGGAACTTCTACTGAATCTGCGGTAAATAATTCGTCTTCCCCTTCAACTGCTTCAAGTTTAATTCCAGCTTCTCTTAATATTTCATCAGCTGGTTTTTCTACAACGATGTTTGGAAAGCCCATTCCTCCGCCCCATGTTCCGCCACCAAATGAGAGGTGTCTTTCGAGAACTACAGTTTTAACTCCGTTTTGAGCCAAATATTTTGCAGCTGTAAGCCCGCTTGGACCTGCACCAACAATTACAACATCTACATCTATTATATCCATCCACATGTCGAAAGTAGATTTCAATATCGATTTTGTTACTGCCACTTCATCTGCTCTGAGCTTTCCATCCATTTTTTCACTCTTTAAATTTTTAAATTTTTTTAATTTTTTATTTGTTTTAAAAATTTCAAAATCATATATTAATTTATCATTTTTGTTTATAGTGGTCAATACTATTTAATATTGAAGAAATGACCATTTCCCGTATATTTGGAACATCTTCTTCAAGCATCTTCAAAACTTCATGGGATTTTTTCCTTATTCCATCCCCATTGTGCCGGCTGTAGGGGCATTCATCCTTATCTTTGTAGTATTCAATACCACATTCAACTAAAGCCTTTATGATTTTTTCTTCAGAGACATTGAGCATTGGTCTAATCATACAGCAGCTTTTAAGATTTAATTTAAAGTCTTTAAAGTCCACATCTGTCTCATCAAAGTTTTTAATCGGCGCTAATGCCTTTATTATATTTCCTTTAAATATATTTGCCATTATAGTATCAGAGTTGTCTTCAAGAGTATGACCTATTGCAATTTTCACGTTTTCATTGCTTTCAAAGTTATTTTTAGCATAATTTGTCAAAACATGCCTTCTTACCATTGAACATGAGAAACATGGCGAATATTCAATTCCTTTCGTGTTTTCGGATAGCATTTTTGACATTTCAACGACATTCCCGTCATATGAAATTATTTCGTGGGAAATATTTAGATTTTTACAGTGCTCTGAAATTTTTTCCACGTTTTTGTTACTTTGTACCCACGGCCTTATACCGTTTATATTCAGGTCAACTGTTACCGCGTGAATTTCTACCCCGAATTTTCGGCGGTATGGTTCCAAAAGGTGCAAAAGTGCAAGACTGTCCTTTCCACCGCTCAACCCAAGCAGTATTTTATCTTTTGGAGAAATTATATTATTTTTTGAAACAAATCTTCCCATTCTCTCGGAAATCTCTTCAAAAACTCGAGAATACACAACAGGAATTCCAAAATCGTTTTCAATTTTTCTCATTTTTTCCTTTGAAAGTCTCGCCAAACCCTTGTTTGCAACGATAATTTTATCATTCCTTATCGTTAAATAAGAAGGGTTACAATATTTTTTTAACTCTTTTACGTCTATCATAAATCCACCTTAATAATAATCATTACATAAATATAACATATATGAAACATAATGCCTGAAAGTATTTATCAAGAACGAGGCTATTTTATTTAAATTTATTATTCTGCTAATATTATTTTTAAAAACGATTTTTAAGGTTGAAATATTGAAAAAATTTATTGTAAGATACGGCGAAATTGGAACTAAATCAAGGCAGACCATGCACTGGTTTGAAAAGTTGCTTGCAAAAAACATCTCAAAGCTTGCAAAAAAACACGAAATTTCCGCAGATGTTGAAATAATCCATACAAGATTGATTGTAAATGTTAAAAAAGAAAATTTCGAAAAAATGAAGGAACTCCTAAAAAAAGTGCCTGGAATTGTATCATTTAGCCCTTGCCATTACATAGAACCGGATATTGAAAAAATAAAAGAAATTTCGTTTGAACTTTTTGAAAAGGAAATTGAAAAGTACGAAAACAAAGAAAACATTACATTTAGAGTAAAAACACAAAGGCCGCAGAAAAAATTCCATTTAACTTCCCTTGAAGTGAATATGGCAGTTGGAGGGCCAATTTCTGAAAAATACGGGATAAAAGTAGATTTAAAAGACCCTACAATTTCTCTGGATATTGAAGTTTTTAATGAATACGCTTACGTATTTTCAGAACGAATCGATGGAATTGGCGGAATTCCAGTTGGAACTCAAGGGCGAGTTCTTGTATTATTATCAGATGGAATTGATAGCCCGGTTTCTGCATACATGATGGCAAAAAGGGGATGTAAACTCTTACTTTTGCACATGAAAACATCAGATGAAGGACTTGAAAAAACTAAAAAACTTGCCGATGTTTTAAGCAACTTTGATCCGGAAGCCAAATTCGTACATGTCGAGTTTAGCGAAGAACTTGCAAAAATCAAAGCCGAACTAACCGAAATTAACCGGGATAAATACACGTGCCTTTACTGTAAAAAATACATGTTAAATATTGCTGAAAAATATGCTAAATGGCATAAATGTGATGCAATTGTTAATGGAGACAACATGGGGCAGGTTGCATCCCAGACCCTTAAAAACTTGCGTGTAATTAGTGAAGGAATTGATTACCCGATTTTAAGACCTTTAATCGGGCTTGATAAAGTTGAAATTATGGATATTGCAAGAAAAATTGGAACTTTTGAGATTTCGACAAGCAAGGAAATAAACTGTTTTGCAGTTCCAAAACACCCGATAACGAATGCAACACCTGAAGAAATGGAAAAAATTGAAGAACAGCTTTTAAATTTGAGAAACGGTAATGAATGTAAAACTTGTTAAATTAGGGGAAAATCTTGAATTCGAATCCATTTGAAACTTACAGGGATATTAGGATAATGAACGAAAACCCGAAATACCCTGTAAAAGGGGACGGAATAGTTCGGGAAAAAATAGAAAGTGAAAACGTCGAAATTGGTGAATATACTTATTATTCGGGATATTACGAAGGAAAAGAGTTTAAAGAATGCATAATGTATCTTGACGAAATCGACAACGGAAAAGATGTCGACAAATTAATTATTGGTAAATTCTGCAGTATTGCATCAGGGGTTAAATTTGTAATGGGTGGAAATCAGGGCCACAGATACGACTGGATTTCTACATATCCATTAACTTTGATTTCCGATACTCCTGAAGATTTAAAATCCCAAAATGCGATAGGATATTTGAAAAAAGGAGATACAATAATTGAAAACGATGTATGGATTGGAGCAAATGTAACAATAATGCCTGGTGTTAAAATTGGCAATGGTGCAGTAATTGCAACAGGAAGCATCGTTACAAAAGAAGTTCTTCCTTATACAATAATTGGTGGAAATCCTGCAAAAATAATTAAAAAAAGATTTTCTGAAGAAAAAATTGAACTTCTTTTGAAAATAAAATGGTGGGACTGGCCAATTGAAAAAATTAAAGCAAATATCAAGATTTTAATGAGCGATGACTTTGAAAAATTAAAAAAGATTAAAAAATAGTTTTGAACGTTTTCAAAAAAATTATATACCCCCAACTAAAAGGGTAATTGGGAGGTGTATCATGAAAAATTTATCGGATATTTTACTATTAGCTATATTATTATTTGTTTTCACAATACCTGCGTCAGCAGTTGAATTTTCTGGGGGTTCCGGAACTTTGAATGACCCTTATTTAATTGAAACTCCGGAACAGTTGCAGTATATTGGTGAAGATCTTTCTGCAAGCTACAAATTAATACAGGATATTGATTTAAAAGGCTTGAAATGGCATTCACTAGCCAGTTGTTATGGTAAACCGTTTAAAGGCAATTTTGACGGAAATGGATATGTAATTAAAAATTTAGGAACCAGATTTTTTGATGAAATAGATTGTGGAACAATAAAAAATGTTGGATTGGAAAATGTATATGAATCTGGAGGTTTTGCAGAAGATATTGAAGGAGGTACTTTTGAAAATTGTTATGTGAACGGTGAGGTTACATATAAATATGCTAAGGGAGGTTTTGCAAACGAAATCGAAAAAGGAACGTTTGAAAACTGTTATGTAAACGGAAATATTAATGAATGTGGTTTTGCCGGATCGATTAATGATGGAACTTTTGAAAGCTGTTATGTGAACGGTGAGGTTACCGGTAGGTTGGATGCAGGTGGTTTTGCCGGATCGATTAATGATGGAACTTTTGAAAGCTGTTATGTAAATGGAAAAATTGATAGTGGAAATTCCGCAGGTTTTGCAAGATATATTTTTGGTGGAACGTTTGAAAACTGTCGTTTTGAAGGTACGGTTGATGGAACTTCTTCTGCAGGAGGTTTTGCCGGATTATTTGGCGGTTCAGCAAATAACTGTTACAGTAACGGAGAAGTTAGTGGGTCTAATTGTGTTGGAGGTTTTGCAGCTGAATTTGGCGGTTCAGCGGATAACTGTTACCACGAAGGAGATGTTATAGGAGTTAATTGTGTTGGGGGTTTTGCAGGTACCTCAAAAGGGTTAATTAACAATTCTTATGTTATTGGCGATGTTGATGGGGCAAATTATACTGGCGGGTTCATAGGACAGCCTTCAGATTCAGTTGCTGCAAACGCAAAATTTGAAAACTGTCGTTTTGAAGGAAATATTAAAGGTTCTGACAACACAGGTGGTTTCATTGGTGGTGGCGACGTAGATTCACGTAAAACTTTTAAAAATTGCTCAGTTATTGGCGATGTTACCGGAATTAATTATACGGGAGGTTTTGCTGGAAAAATAGGGGCATTGATTGAACATTGTTCATTTACCGGAAATGTTAAAGGCAATAACTACGTTGGAGGATTTATGGGCTCAAATTCCTACAGTGTAAATAGGTACTCGTTAAAAGGTCCTCAATTTACATTTTCTGGAACCGTTACTGATTGTTATGCATTATTGGATAACATAAATGGTAACAATTATGTTGGCGGTTTTGCGGGGGAAAACGGAGGTTCCATACAAAAAAGTTCTGTGGACTATTCCTCATTAAACGGAAATAAACATGTTGGAAACTTTGTTGGATATACCGATGGAGAAGGATCGGTTCAAGATTGTTCAAATATGAATGGTAACTCATTCTTTAGTGTACTAATTAATTTCATACAAAATTTGTTCTTTTGATTAACCATATTAAATATGGTTAAATCTTTTCAAATCTCGACTTTTCTAAAATTCCAAGATTTTTTAAATAACTGCAAACTTTACAAACTTCGGTTGCAGATAAATCTCCGCAGATTTTACATTCCCCTGTGTATCCAGGAAGTTCGATATGTTCAAGAAGTCTTTCGTATCCTCTTACTATCGAATATTTTGAACCAGGGTGGTTTTTTTCTAAAGTATCAGTAATATCAGAGACTTCTGATCGAAATGATAGGCAAGAATACGGGCATGGTGATTTATGATATTTTAATTCAAGCATATCTGCAAGTAAAAGTACTTCATCTTCAGGGATTTTTTCTAAAGGTTTAATTCTTTTAACAAATTTAGGATGCTTTAAACTTTTTCCCAAGAATGCCAATTTTTTAACATCGCCTTCAATGTAGTTCATCATTATTGCTTGTGCAACATCATCTAAATTGTGCCCAATTGCAAGGAAATCACATTTTTCTTCAATGGAAACCCGATTTAATATTTTTCTTCTAATTACTCCACAAAATGAACACGGATTCATTGTAAGATTTTTTTCTTTTGCGAGTTTTACAATTTCATCAAGATTCGTTCCAAGATAATTTTTAAAGTGAACAATTTTGTATTCAATACCGTATTCTTCGCAGAATTTTACAGCTGCATCGATTCCATCTGTTCTGTATCCTTCGATTCCTTCGTTAACGATTACTGCAATGAGTTTTGAATTTGGAATCTGTTTATAAAATTCATTTAAAATGTAAGCCATTACAAGGCTATCTTTTCCACCGCTAAGACCCATTGCAACTTTAATATTATTTTTAAGAACATCCCTTCCAAGGGTTTTTCTAACTTTTCTTTTAGTTTCTTTTATAAAACATTCCCTGCAGTAATCATTTCCGGAGTGTTTCTGGTGGTATATTGAAGGGCCACCACATTTTCTACATTTCATAATAATCACGTAAATTTATCCACCTGAAACTGGAGGGTATATCCCAATTTCACTGTTTTTATCAATTACATCGTTTGAAGAAACAATTTCAAAGTTTTTCGAAAGAATTATTTTTCCATTTTCAAAATCTTCTTTTAAATTTAAATTATAATCTTTTTCTAAAATTTCAACTAATTCTAAAACAGTTACTTGATTTAGGTCTATTGATATTTTTAAACCTTCTCCAAAATCTTCCCTGCATTTTGCAAAGAATTTTATTGTTAAATCCATTAACTCACCTTGAAAAACAGTAAAAATTAAATTTAATTGAAATATTAAATTTCGAATATTTTAATTGCATTTACAGGGCACACTTTTGCACAGTTTTTACAGCCGATACATTCTTCTTCATCGAGTAATATTTTAAATTCTGCATCAACGGAAAGTGCACCAACAGGACAGTGAACAACACATGCACCGCAGTCTATGCATTTTTCATCGTCTTTTTGAATAATTTTTGGTATATCTTCTGCTTCACCAAATTTCCTCAAAATTTCAAGTGCTTTTTCTATCTGGCCTTCTTCACCAGTTAGTTCAAGAATTAAAAATCCTTCTCTTGGTTCCATTTTTGCTTTTAAAATATTAACCATTACGCCAGTTCCTAAAACTACGTTTGAAACTACCGGTTCTCTTACGTTGCTTCCAGATATCCAGTAAAATACTCTTTTTTTCACTTAAATCACCAGATTAAATTTTATGAAGTCCTGTTCTCCCGATAAGTTTTGAGATATCTTCAGCTGAAACCACTCCAAGAACCCTGTTGTTTGAATCTACAACTGGAAGTCCGGAAATATTATTTCTGCTCATTTTTCTTGCTGCCATATCGATAGTCTCATCTGGTGTTGCAGATACTATATATGTGGTCATTATTTCGGAAATCGAATGTTTATCCTGAGCCATTGCCTTTGCAATATCCCATGATGTAATTATTCCTGTAAGTTTTCCATTTTCATCCACAATTGGCAGATGGTTTATATTCTTTTCAATTAAAACTCTTGAAGCTTGTGTAATTGAAGTATTTAAACTTCCTACAACTGCAGGCCTGCTCAATATATCCTTTACAAGTTTCATTTTTGCTTTCATTGGTTTTGGAGCTGCACTTTTTAAAGGTTCTAATCTTTCAGTTAACATAAATTCGCTATTTGAAATCCAGTTTTTAAGTTCTTTTGAAATTTCTCTTGAAACCTTGTAGCTTGAAACTGAAGCGGTTTTCATGCATTTATCGACTTTTTTGCCTTCAATTTCAACTTCAATCGTTACTTTTCCAGACCTTGCTTGTTTGTAATTAGTAACGCCTAATTCAGGCTTATCTCTTCTTGGAATTCCATAATCTAAAATTGGAACTGCAATTTCTTCATCTTTTATTGCACATGTTTTTGCAATTTCTGCATTCAGTACTGGAATAGGGATTCCAATTCCCATGTAAAGCGTGCTTCCGTATTTTGGAATTGTTGCTCCTCGCAAGTACTTTGTACTCATTTCTTTTAAGTCCCCTTGAACCATCAAAGTTCCAAATCCACCATTTGGACTGTGCTGGGTTCCTGCACCGGTAATGTAACCTTGTGCTCCGCCTAAAAATATTCTTGTACCCATTCCTATAGTGTTGTAAGTTTTTGTTTCCTTGTTAAAATCATTTTGTAGTGGATTTAATTGACCTGCACCAGAATAATTTAAGTTTCCAAATTCTGGAAGCAGTGCGCCCATGTAAGTATATATTTTTTCCTCAGTGCTGTTTGTAGCTGCGTTGTATGACTGGTAGCAGTTTCTTGGATTTACTAAAATTGCCTGGTTTAAGTCATCTATGGTTATTGTTGTTGCTACCTTTTTTCTAGGATAACAGTCAGTAGTATATCCTTCAGCAACGAGTTCTATCTCTTTTCCTGCTACAAGGTCTTCAAGAACGTGAGAACCGCCGTATGAAATATCAATATCATCATCATTATTTGTTTGAGCAGCCCCCAAATATGCATCAACTGCTGCAAGTCCAGAATATGCCTCTACACCATTCAAATACGTCTTGTACATTTTTATCGGTGGATCAGAGTGTCCAAAATTTAAAAATGCTCCGCTTGAACACATTGCTCCAAATGTCCCTGTCGTAACCACATCTATTTCAACTGCCGCTTTTTCTGCACCCAGTTCGTCGACTATATCGATCATCTCTTCTGCAGTAACCACAACTGCATCGCCATTTCGTATCTTCTCGTTAATTTCGTGAACGGTTTTCAAAATATCAACCTTAATTTTATATATTTAAAGCAGTGAATGTATAATATCTGGACAATAATCCATCGGGTTAGTTCTACAGTATATATACCCCATAATATATAACTATATCACTATCGGACTAACTTGAAATAATTTAGAAATGTATTTAAGGATAGAAAATAATATATATGAGTTACCACTATTTTTCATGATATTAATATTATACGCATAAATTTATTTTTTATAACTATTTTAAACAAATGGAGGCCAAATTGTGAAAGTATCGTCACATGAAATGGTTCCGACACATGAGATTATTCCAAGAGAAGAAATACCCCTTTTACTCGAAAAATACAGTATAAAAATACAGCAATTACCTAAATTGCTCGATACCGATCCCCTTGTGCTCGAAGTTGAAGCGACACCTGGAGACGTTTTAAAAATAACAAGAAAAAGTCCTACTGCAGGCGAAACTACCTATTACAGATTAGTAATAGCGACTTCACTCTAAATTGCTGGTCAATACCTGCTAAATATTTTTTAAAATTTAAAATAAATCAAGTATTCCTTTATCTAAAATCTATGGGGTAAAATCATGGAGTCCCGTGTCGTTGTTGATGCATTTTTTAAAGAAAACAGTTTAGTAAAACACCACATCGATTCCTACGATGATTTTGTGAAGAATAAAATTCAACGAATCATTGATGAGGTAACTGGTGTTGAAACAGAAATTAAAGGAGGATACAAGGTATCCTTTGGAAAAGTAAGAGTTACAAAACCAATAAACAAAGAAGCTGACGGTTCTGTAAAACCTATAACGCCCATGGAAGCAAGAATTAGAAATCTTGCATACTCTGCACCGCTTTACCTTGAAATGATACCGACAGTTGGTGAAGGTGAAGAAGAAAAAGTGTTATCCCCTGTTGAAGTTTACATTGGAGAACTTCCAGTAATGCTTGGTTCAGAAATCTGCCACTTGTGCGGAAAAAACGAAGAAGAATTGATAAAATACGGCGAAGATACAAAAGATCCTTTAGGTTATTTCATTGTTAATGGTTCAGAAAAAGCTGTTGTTGCTCAGGAAGACCTTATACCTAACAGAATCATATGTGAAAAAGTAGAAAAAAACAGCAAAATCGTAGATATTGCAAAAGTATTTTCAACCAGACACGGATTTAGGGCACTTTGTACTGTTGAAAGAAATCCTGATGGATTATTAAATGTTTCATTCCCTGGAATGCCAAGTACTATTCCTTTAGTTATATTAATGAGGGCACTTGGTGCAGAATCAGATAAAGAGATTATAGAATTAATTTCAGACGAACCAACAGTTGTCATGCAGTTAATTGCAAACTTACAGGAAGCAAGAGAAGAACACGCGATAAACACGACTGAAGATGCACTCGAACATATCGGAAAAAGAGTAGCTCCAGGACAGCCTAAAGAGTACAAGTTAAAAAGAGCAGAAACAATTCTTTGCAACTATTTATTGCCACACATGGGCGTAGAATCTGAGAAATTAGGTGCTAAATGTAAATATCTTGGAAGAATGGCTAAAAACTCAATCGAACTCTACTTAGGATTAAGGGTTGAAGATGATAAGGACCACTATTCAAATAAAAGATTAAAATTAGCTGGAGACTTGATGGAAGATTTATTCAGACATTCATTCAACCAGTTAATTAAAGATATTAAATACCAGCTCGAAAGACAGGCAATTAGAAACAAAGAACCTTCAATTCAAGCTGCAGTTAGAAGCGATGTTTTAACTGAAAGAATGAGACATGCGATGGCTACCGGAAACTGGGTAGGTGGAAGAACAGGGGTATCTCAACTTCTCGATAGAACTAGTTACCTTGCAACAGTATCCCAATTAAGAAGAGTTGTATCCCCACTTTCAAGATCACAACCTCACTTCGAAGCGAGAGACTTGCACGCAACCCAATGGGGTAAAATATGTCCATCCGAAACACCAGAAGGTCCAAACTGTGGTCTGGTAAAAAACCTTGCTGTAATGTGCAAAGTAACTACTGAAGAAAGCGACGATAACGTAATCGAATTATTAAAAGAACTCGGGCTCACAAAGGAAAACTAAATTTAATATTGATCGAATTTAGTCAATTAAGAAGGTGGATACCTTGGAAAAGCAGACAAATGTATATGTTAACGGGAAATTGATCGATACCACAAAAGACCCTGAAACACTTGTTAAAAACTTAAGGGAAAACAGGAGAAGTGGAAAATTATCACCAAACACTTCAATTTCTTTCAATGAAGAGAGCAACGATGTGCACATTTCAACCGATGGTGGAAGGGCTGTAAGACCATTAGTTGTAGTTGAAAACGGTGCTTCAAAATTAACACAAGAATTACTTGAAAAAGTAGATGCTCAAGAATTAACGTTTCATGAATTAGTAAATTCGGGTGTTATTGAATACTTAGATGCTGAAGAAGAAGAAAACGCAAGAATTGCGATGTATGAAGATGAAATAACTGGGGAAAATACCCACGTTGAAATTGACCCTCTCGTTATTTTAGGTATCGGTGCAGGTGTTGCGCCATATCCAGAACACAATTCAGCTCCAAGGATTACGATGGCTGCTGCGATGAGTAAACAGTCACTTGGAATTCCTATGGCAAACATAAAATGGAGAATGGATACAAGAGGACACTTACTCCACTACCCGCAAGTTCCACTTGTAAGAACAAAACACCAGGAAATCTTAGGATTTGACAAAAGACCTGCTGGACAGAACTTCGTTGTAGCAGTTATGAGTTACGAAGGCTACAACATGGAGGATGCGTTCATTATCAACAAAGCATCCCTTGAAAGAGGTCTTGGTAGAAGTACATTCTTTAGAAGCTACGAAAGCTTTGAAAAAAGATATCCTGGAGGACAGCTCGATAAATTCGAAGTTCCTGAAAAAGGAGTTAGAGGCTACAGAGCTGAAGAAGCTTACAGAAATTTAGGCGATGATGGTTTAATCGACCTTGAATCTGAAGTAAAATCTGGAGATGTAATTTTAGGAAAAACGTCACCTCCAAGATTTTTAGAAGAACAGGAAATTACCCTTCAAACAAAATCACAGAGAAGAGATACTTCAGTTACGATTCGACACGGCGAAGAAGGAATCGTTGACCTCGTAATTTTGAGTGAAACAAAAGAAGGAAACAGACTTGGAAAAGTTAGAGTTAGAGATTTAAGAATCCCTGAGTTTGGTGACAAATTTGCATCCAGACACGGTCAAAAAGGGGTTATTGGACTTATTGTTCCACAAGAAGACTTACCCTATACTGAAGATGGAGTAATTCCTGATTTAATCATTAACCCGCACGCGATTCCCTCAAGGATGACTATTGGACAGGTTCTTGAAATGATCGGTGGTAAAGTTGGTTCATTAGAATGCAGAAGAATCGACGGAACGATTTTCAGCGGCGAAAGCGAATGGAAATTAAGAGAAAGCCTTGAAAAACACGGCTTCAAACACCACGCAAAAGAAGCGATGTATGATGGAAAATCCGGTAGAAAATTAGAGTGTGACATTTTCGTTGGAGTTGCATACTACCAGAAATTACACCACTTGGTTGCTGGAAAAATCCATGCAAGAAGTAGAGGACCAATCCAAGTTCTTACAAGACAGCCTACAGAAGGTAGGGCAAGAGAAGGAGGTCTTAGATTCGGGGAAATGGAAAGAGATGTTCTTGTAGCTCACGGTGCTGCAATGCTTCTTAAAGAAAGACTTCTCGATGAATCAGACCCTCACGAAGACTACGTCTGTGCAAAATGTGGTGAAATTGCAATCTTCGATTACAAGAGAGGCATGAAATTCTGTCCAGTTTGTGGTGAATCAGAAGACATTCAGGATAACAGAAAAATCCCACCTGTAAAAATCGCTTATGCATTCAAATTATTGTTGGATGAGCTTAAGAGTATGGGAATCGATCCAAAATTAGAATTAAAAGACAGAGCATAACTTAAATTATTTTATTTTTATTAAAAAGGTCTAAAACCACGGTGAAACATATGGATAGATTTGATGTTCCAAAGGAAATCGGAGATATTACATTTGGATTGCTCTCCCCTGAACAGATAAGAACCATGTCAGTTGCAAAAATCGTTACCGCAGACACCTACGATGACGACGGATACCCAATTGATGGTGGATTGATGGATACCAGACTCGGTGTTATTGACCCGGGATTAGTATGTAAAAGCTGCAGTGGAAGAGTAGGAACTTGTCCTGGACACTTCGGACATATTGAACTTTCAAAACCTGTAATCCACATTGGATTTGCAAAAGATATTTACAAAATCTTAAAAGCAGTGTGCCCGCACTGTGGAAAAGTTACAATTACAGAACTAAAAAGGGATGAATACTTAGAAAAAATGGCCAAACTCGAAGAGGATGGTGGAGACCCTTGGACACTCTGTGATGATTTATTAAAAGAAGCTGCAAAAGGTAGCGTCTGTCCTTCATGTGGTGAAGTAAAAGCAGATGTAAAATACGATAAACCTACTGCATACCACCAGTTAGACGGAAAAGCTCAAAAACAGTTAACCTCATCAGAAGTCAGGGAAATTTTGGAAAAAATCCCTAATGAAGACTGTAAACTTCTTGGAATTAATGCAAAAGTTGCAAGACCGGAATACATGGTTTTAACAGTTTTACCAGTTCCTCCAGTAACCGTTAGACCTTCAATCACACTTGAAAGTGGAGAAAGAAGTGAAGATGACTTAACGCACAAATTAGTTGATATTATCAGAATTAACCAGAGGTTGGAGGAAAATATCAACGGTGGAGCTCCAAACTTGATTATTGAAGATTTATGGGACTTATTACAGTACCACATAAATACGTACTTCGATAACGAAGCACCGGGAATTCCTCCAGCAAGACACAGAAGTGGAAGACCACTTAGAACACTTGCTCAAAGGTTAAAAGGTAAAGAAGGAAGGTTCAGACACAACTTAGCAGGTAAAAGGGTAAACTTCTCTGCAAGGACTGTTATCTCACCTGACCCAAGACTCAGTATTAACGAAGTTGGTATTCCAAAATTAATCGCAAAAGAATTAACTGTTCCTGAAAAAGTTACCCCATACAACATTGAAAGAGTAAGGGAACTATTAAGAAACGGAGCTGACATCCACCCGGGTGTAAACTACGTTATTAAGAAAGTTAAAACTAAAGACGGAAAAGAAGAAGAATATAAAATAAAAATTACAGATGCCAACAAAGAAATGTGGGTAGAGAATATAACCGACGGAATGGTTATTGAAAGACACCTTTCAGACGGAGACATCGTTTTGTACAACAGGCAGCCTTCATTACACAGAATGTCAATCATGGCACACAAAGTAAAAGTTCTCCCATACAGAACTTTCAGACACAACTTGTGTGTATGTCCACCTTACAACGCGGACTTTGATGGTGACGAAATGAACGTTCACGTCCCACAATCCGAAGAATCAAGAGCTGAAGCTGAAACATTAATGCTCGTTGAAAAACACATTGTTTCCCCAAGATTTGGTGGTCCAATCATCGGTGCAATTCACGACTTTATTTCAGGAGCATATATCCTTACAAGTTCATTATTTACAAAAGACGAAGCTTTAACATTATTAAAAAGCTCTGGATTAAATGTTGAACTTGGAGAACCAGATGTTGTTGAAAATAACATCGAATATTACAGCGGAAAATCATTATTCAGTAAAACCCTCCCAGAAGGATTGAGTTTACAGTACAGAGCAAAAATCTGTAAAAAATGTGACAACTGTACCAAAGAAGAATGTGAACACGATGCTTACGTTGTAATTAGAAACGGAAAACTTTTACATGGAGTAATCGATAAAAACGGATTTGGTTCAGAAGCTGGAATCATATTAAACACCCTCGTAAAAGACTTCGGTTCAGAAGATGCAAGAGTATTCCTCGATTCTGCAACAAAAATGTCGATAAAAGCAATGGTTTTGAAAGGATTTACAACAGGTATTGACGATGAAGATATTCCTGCTGAAGCAATTCAAGAAATTCAGGATTTGTTAAACAAAGCTGAACAGGACGTTGAAGATATCGTTGAAAAATACGAAAACGGAACTTTAGAATCCCTCCCGGGAAGGGGTGTTGAAGAATCCAGAGAAGCATACATCATGCAGATTTTGGGTAAAGCAAGGGACCAGGCGGGTAACGTTGCTGAAAAATATTTAAGTAAAGAAAACCATGCTGCGCTGATGGCAAGAACCGGTGCAAGAGGTTCACTCCTTAACATTACGATGATGGCTGCAAGTGTTGGTCAGCAATCAGTTAGGGGTGGTAGGGTCTTTAGAGGTTACAGAGAAAGAACCCTTCCGCACTTTGGAAAAGGAAGTTTAGATGCAAAATCACACGGATTCGTTAGAAGCTGTTACAAAAAAGGATTGGCACCAACAGAATACTTCTTCCACGCGATGGGTGGTAGAGAAGGTCTTGTGGACCAGGCAGTCAGAACTGCACAATCTGGTTACATGCAGAGGAGACTCGTAAACGCTTTACAGGATATTAGAGCAGAATACGATGGAACCGTAAGAGATTCAAGAGGACTCGTTGTTCAGTTTGAATACGGGGAAGACTTGGTAGACCCTGCAAAAGCAGACCACGGAAAAGGTGTAGATTTAGATAAAATATTCACAAAAGTTAATTCAAAATATGAAAATTAATTATTTTCAATTTCTTAAATTAAAACTATTTCTAGGTGAAACACATGCAAATGGCTGATTTAGAAAAGAAATTGGAAAATTCTGTCCTGCCACCATTGTTAAAAAGAGAACTTTCAGAAAAAATCTTAAAGGAAGAAATAAGTGAAGAATACCTCGTTGATGAAATCATAAGCGAAACTATAAGAGCTTACGAAAGAACTCTTGTAGAACCTGGAGAAGCAGTTGGTGTTGTTGCAGCACAATCAATTGGTGAACCAGGTACGCAGATGACAATGAGAACGTTCCACTATGCAGGGGTAGCGGAGTTGAACGTTACCCTTGGTCTTCCAAGAATGATTGAAATTGTAGATGCGAGAAAAGAGCCATCTACTCCAACAATGACGATTTACTTAAATGATGACTTTAAAGGCGACAGAGAAAAAGCAGCAATGGTCGCAAAAAACATTGAAAGTACAGATGTTGAATCCGTTTCAGAAGACATTAGCGTAGATTTGATAAACGAATGTATCACAATCGTATTAAACACGCACCAGCTTGAAAGCAGAGGATTAACTGTTTCTGATGTAATCGAAGCAATAAAATCCAAAATGAAACTTAAAATTGAAGACCATGAAAATGTTCTCAATTTAAAAATCAAAACCCCTTCATTGAAAGCATTAAGAAAAAGACTTCCAAAAGTTAGAGCAATCCACTTGAAAGGCGTGCAAAACATCAAAAGGGTTATCATTAGAAAAGAAGTTGATGAATACATCCTTTACAGTGAAGGTTCAAACATCAAAGAAGTCTTTGATATTGAAGGTGTGGATACAACAAAAACCACGACAAACAACATTGTTGAAATTCAAGATGTTTTAGGTATCGAAGCTGCAAGAAATGCAATCATATACGAAATGGATGCAACCCTTGGAAACCAAGGTCTTACAGTAGATAAAAGACACTTGATGATGGTGGCAGACCTTATGTGTACTGATGGAGTTGTAAAACCAATCGGTAGACACGGTATTGGTGGTGAAAAAGCATCAGTTCTTGCAAGAGCCGCATTCGAAGAAACTGTAAAACACCTCTACTCTGCATCCATGAGAGGATATGTTGATGACCTCGGTGGAGTTGTTGAAAACATTATCGTTGGAAAACCAATCGCAATGGGTACAGGCTGTATCGACGTATGTATCGACAAGACTTACGAAGAAGGAAAAGAATTATAATTTAATACTTTTTTAATTATTTTTAAGATAATCGTTTTTATACTGTTTATAATACCCGCTTAGAATCTTTAATTATAATTATAGAGTTCTTAAGGGATGCAAAGGTATAAAAATAACATGTAACTATTAAATAGTTCGTATATTCATAGGGACATTAATTTCCAAATTGCATAGGAAAACCCTCTGGAGAACATAATGAGAAGGAGGTCTATTATGGACATAAACAGAGCTATAAGAGTAGCAGTGGACACTGGAAAAGTAGCCTTAGGTACAAAACAGGCTATCAAGAACATAAAACACGGCGAAGGCCAGTTAGTTATTATTGCAGACAACTGCGCTAAAGACGTTAAAGAAGACATTTTTTACTACACACAACTTTCAGAAACCCCGGTTTACACACACCAGGCAACTTCAATCGAACTTGGAGCTATCTGTGGAAAACCATTCCCTGTTTCCGCATTGTTGGTTTTAGAACCTGGTAACTCGGCTATTTTAAACGTTAACAATGAAGAATAACCGTGGGTGATGGTTGATGAGAATTAAACTTAATACAGAAGATATCATGAGAATCAGTCTCTTCGAAAAGATGACTGGTGCCAACGTGATTGATAGCACTTCTGATGACGAAAAAATTGTTTTCGTTGTTAAGGAAGGCGACATTGGAGCTGCAATTGGAAAAGGCGGCGAAAATGTAAAAAATGCAACTGAAAAATTCGGTAAAAAAATAGACTTAATCGAATACTCAGAAGATGTAAAACAGTTCATTAAAAACATCTTTGCTCCAATCGAATTAGAAGATGTATGGACTAAAAAATTTAGTGACGATTTAGTAGTCTACGTTAGAGTTCACCCAAGATTAAGGAGAGCTGTTATCGGGGACAAAGGAAAAAACATTGATAGAGCAGTTGACATTGCAGGAAGACTTGCAGGTGTTAAAAATATCAAAGTCGTTGCTGGTTTAAGAAAAGATAACGATAAAAAACCAAAACAGGAAGAAATACCTGAAAAAGCAGCAGAATCATCTAAAAATGTTGAAGCTGAAGAAAACCAATAAGGTGATTTTATGGCAGGAAGTAAATCTCCAAAAGGAGAATTCGCAGGAAGAAAATTACTTTTAAAAAGAAGAGCAAGCAGATGGCACCACTACAAATACGTGAACAAAGAATTAGGCTTAAAATTAAAAGCTGACCCATTAGAAGGTGCTCCAATGGGAAGAGGAATTGTTGTTGAGAAAGTAGGTCTCGAAGCAAAACAGCCAAACTCTGCTATCAGAAAATGTGTTAGAGTTCAGTTAATCAAAAACGGTAGACAAGTTACAGCATTTGCACCTGGAAACCACGCTATCAATTTCATTGATGAACACGACGAAGTTGTTATCGAAGGTATCGGTGGTCCATCAGGACAGGCTAAAGGGGATATCCCTGGAGTTAGGTACAAAGTGGTAATGGTTGGTAAAAACTCAATCAGAGAGCTTGTCAGAGGAAGACAGGAAAAAGTTAAAAGATAAATTAAGATCTAAAAAAGAAAAAAGGGTGAAAAATTGGAAATTAAATTATTTGGTAAATGGGACAGCGAAACTGTCACAGTTAAAGACCCAAGTTTAAAATCTTACATCAGTGTAGCTCCAGTTTTAGTTCCGCACACTGCAGGAAGAAACTCAAAGAAAAGTTTTGATAAATCAAAAATGAACATCGTAGAAAGATTAGCTAACAAATTAATGGCTAACCAACACAACACCGGTAAAAAACACGAAACTTTGGCAATTGTTGAAGAAGCTTTAACAATCATCGAAAACAGGACAAAAGAAAACCCTGTTCAAGTTTTAGTTGATGCTTTAGAAAACTCAGGACCAAGAGAAGAAACAACAAGAATCTCTTACGGGGGAATCGCATTCTTACAGTCCGTTGACGTTTCACCATCAAGAAGATTAGACACCGCTTTCAGAAACCTTGCTCTTGGTGCTTCACAAAGCGCACACAAAAACAAAAAAACCGTTGCTCAATGCTTAGCAGATGAAATAATCTTTGCTTCAAAAGCTGACATGCAAAAAAGCTTTGCTGTTAGGAAAAAAGAAGAAAAAGAAAGAGTTGCACAATCTGCAAGATAAACCTAAATACTTTTTATATTTCTTTATACATAACTCAATATCATAAAATGATAACAAGAGTTCTTATATTATGAACTGCTCAAAAAATAAAAGAGTGAGAATATGGGAAGAAGAGCAAAAATGGTTGAAAAGGTCAAAAACTTAATGGAAAAGCACGACCAAATCAGAAATATGGGTATTTGTGCTCACATTGACCACGGTAAAACCACCTTATCAGACAACTTGCTTGCAGGAGCAGGTATGATCTCAAAAGAATTAGCTGGAGACCAGCTTGCACTCGACTTCGATGAAGAAGAAGCTGCAAGAGGTATTACCATCTACGCTGCAAACGTTTCAATGGTACACGAATACAACGGAAAAGAATATTTAATCAACTTAATCGATACTCCAGGTCACGTTGACTTCGGTGGTGACGTTACAAGAGCAATGAGAGCAATTGATGGTGCTGTTGTTGTATGTTGTGCAGTTGAAGGTGTTATGCCACAAACTGAAACTGTTTTAAGACAGGCATTAAAAGAAAAAGTTAAACCTGTTTTATTCATTAACAAAGTTGACAGATTGATCAATGAATTGAAATTAACCCCTGAAGAATTACAGGGAAGATTCATGAAAATCATTGCAGAAGTCAACAAGTTAATTGAAAAAATGGCTCCTGAAGAATTCAAAAAAGAATGGTTATGTGATGTTGTAACTGGAAAAGTTGCTTTTGGTTCAGCATACAACAACTGGGCTATTTCAGTTCCATACATGCAAAAATCAGGAATTTCATTCAAAGACATTATTGACTACTGTGAACAAGAAAAACAAGGAGAATTAGCTGACAGGGCACCTCTCCACGAAGTTATTCTCGACATGGCGATCACCCACTTACCAAACCCACTCCAAGCTCAAAAGTACAGAATTCCAAACATCTGGAAAGGAGATGCTGAATCAGCTATCGGTAAATCAATGGTTGCTTGTGACCCTAACGGACCACTTGCAGGTGTTGTAACAAAAATTATCGTTGATAAACACGCTGGTGCAATTTCCGCATGCAGATTGTTTTCAGGAAGAATCAAACAAGGAGACGAACTTTACCTCGTTGGTTCCAAACAAAAAGCAAGAGCTCAGCAAGTTTCAATTTTCATGGGTGCTGAAAGAGTTCAGGTACCAAGCATTTCCGCTGGTAACATCTGTGCTTTAACAGGATTAAGAGAAGCTACTGCTGGTGAAACAGTATGCAGCCCTTCAGAAATCTTAGAACCTGGATTTGAATCATTAACTCACACCTCTGAACCAGTTATCACTGTTGCAATCGAAGCTAAAAACACTAAAGATTTACCAAAATTAATTGAAATCTTAAGACAGATTGCAAGAGAAGACAACACGGTAAGAGTAGAAATCAACGAAGAAACCGGTGAACACTTAATCAGCGGTATGGGTGAGCTCCACATCGAAGTTATCACAAACACCAAAATCGGAAGAGACGGTGGAATTGAAGTAGATGTCGGTGAACCAATCGTTGTTTACAGAGAAACAATTATGGGTACATCCCCAGAAATTGAAGGAAAATCACCAAACAAACACAACAAACTCTACATGATTGCAGAACCTATGGATGAATCAGTTTATGCTGCATACGTAGAAGGCAAAATCCACGATGAAGACTACAAAAAGAAAACCACTGCTGATGGTGAATCAAGGTTAGTT
The DNA here is from genome assembly GCF_054506835.1 of Methanococcus mangrovi. Classification (NCBI taxonomy): domain Archaea; kingdom Methanobacteriati; phylum Methanobacteriota; class Methanococci; order Methanococcales; family Methanococcaceae; genus Methanococcus; species Methanococcus mangrovi. The sequence continues at coordinate 1,231,299 of NZ_CP197114.1, forward strand.
GAAGCGGGTCTTGACAAAGAACAAGCTAAAAAAGTAATGTCAATTTACAACGGAAACATGATTGTAAACATGACAAGAGGTATCGTGCAACTCGATGAAGCTAGAGAATTAATTATCGAAGGTTTCAAAGAAGGTGTAAGAAACGGTCCACTCGCAGCTGAAAAAGTTCAGGGCGTAAAAATTAGATTAGTAGATGCAACTTTCCACGAAGATGCAATCCACAGAGGTCCTGCTCAAATTATCCCTGCTGTAAGATTTGGTGTAAGGGATGCAATTGCCCAAGCAAAACCAGTTCTCCTCGAACCTATGCAGAGTGTTTACATCAACACCCCACAAGACTACATGGGAGACGGTATGAAGGAAATCAACAACAGAAGAGGACAGATTTTGGACATGGAACAAGAAGGGGACATGTCAATTATCAAATCTTCAGTGCCTGTTGCTGAAATGTTTGGATTCGCTGGTGCAATTAGAGGAGCTACCCAAGGTAGATGTTTATGGAGTGTTGAGTTCTCAGGATTTGAAAAAGTACCTGGAGAGCTCCAACCTAAAGTTGTTAAACAGATTAGAGACAGAAAAGGGTTAAAATCTGAATAAAAGGGTACCATAAAATATATATACCCTTTTTCACTAAGGTATTACAAAAATCGACTAAAAATATGCTCTTATGGAGGAATGATTATGGCAAAAGAAAAACCAATTCTTAACGTTGCATTTATCGGACACGTAGATGCTGGTAAATCAACAACAGTAGGAAGATTATTATTAGACGGTGGAGCTATCGACCCACAGTTAATCGTAAGATTAAGAAAAGAAGCTGAAGAAAAAGGTAAAGCTGGATTCGAATTTGCTTACGTTATGGACGGTTTAAAGGAAGAAAGAGAAAGAGGAGTTACAATTGACGTAGCTCACAAAAAATTCCCTACACCAAAATACGAAGTTACAATCGTAGACTGCCCAGGCCACAGAGACTTCATTAAAAACATGATCACTGGTGCTTCACAAGCTGATGCAGCTATCTTAGTTGTAAACGTTGACGATGCTAAATCCGGTATTCAACCACAAACAAGAGAACACGTATTCTTATCAAGAACACTCGGTATCTCACAATTAGCTGTTGCAATCAACAAAATGGATACAGTAAACTTCTCAGAAGCTGACTACAACGAAATGAAAAAGATGTTAGGCGACCAATTGTTAAAAATGGTTGGATTCAACCCTGCAAACATGCACTTCGTACCAGTTGCTTCACTCCACGGTGACAACGTATTCAAAAAATCCGACAAAACACCATGGTACAACGGACCTACACTCGCAGAAGTTATCGATGGATTCCAACCACCTGAAAAACCAACAACCTTACCATTAAGATTGCCTATCCAAGATGTTTACTCAATCACCGGTGTAGGTACAGTTCCAGTAGGAAGAGTTGAAACAGGTATCATCAAACCAGGAGACAAAGTTATCTTCGAACCTGCAGGAGCAGTAGGAGAAATTAAAACTGTTGAAATGCACCACGAACAATTACCAAGCGCTGAACCAGGAGACAACATTGGTTTCAACGTAAGAGGTGTTGGTAAAAAAGACATCAAAAGAGGAGACGTTTTAGGACACACAACAAACCCTCCAACAGTTGCTGCAGACTTCACAGCACAAATCGTTGTTTTACAACACCCATCAGTATTAACTGTAGGATACACACCTGTATTCCACGCACACACAGCACAAATTGCATGTACATTCATGGAATTACAGAAAAAATTAAACCCTGCAACTGGTGAAGTTTTAGAAGAAAACCCAGACTTTTTAAAAGCTGGTGACGCTGCAATCGTTAAATTAATGCCTACAAAACCATTAGTTATCGAAAGCGTTAAAGAAATCCCACAACTCGGTAGATTCGCAATCAGAGATATGGGTATGACCGTTGCTGCAGGTATGGCAATCCAAGTTACAGCTAAAAACAAATAATTAGCTTAACTTTTTTCTTATTAAAACACGGAAAAAGAGGAATATTATGCAAAAAGCAAGAATCAAATTATCAAGCACACAACACGTTGAATTAGACGGTGTATGCGACCAGATTAAAGCTATCGCTGAAAAAACTGGTGTAGACATGGCAGGTCCAATTCCATTACCAACAAAAGCGTTGAAAGTTACAACAAGAAAGTCAACAGACGGTGAAGGTTCATCTTCATTCGACAGATGGACAATGAGAGTTCACAAAAGAGTTATCGACATTGAAGCTGACGAAAGAACCATGAAACACATCATGAAAGTTAGAATTCCTGACACAGTTCAAATCGAAATTGAATTGAGAAACTAATTTTAATTCGTTTAAATCGCAAAAGCCAGACGTATTGCAATCTGAGAGTTGAGGATTGCAATAAAACTTCCTTTTTTCAAATTATTAAATCAAAACATTTTTATAAAAATATTAATATAGAGAATAGTACCTCATTCCAGAGTGTGTGGGGAGTAGTTTTATTTTCGACCATTGTTCAGAGTAATTATGGTACAATATTCTTATTTTTTGAAAAGTTATTTAATCCCAATTTACATAAATGACATATAGATTTTTTATCGACATTTTAATGGTGGTTTAGATTGGTATTTAAGGCGTATGATATAAGGGGAATTTATGAAAAAGATTTAGACGATAATTTTGCATACTCTCTTGGAAAGCTTGTCGGAAAAAAATATGAAAATATAATGGTTGGAAATGATATTAGAATTGGTTCAAAAAAACTTTTAAAACCATTTATTTACGGCATCCTTGAAAATTCTAAAGTTTACTATGCTGGAGAAATTTCAACACCATTAATGTACTTTGGAACTCTTAAAAAATTTGACCTTGGAGTAATTTTAACCGCATCACACAATCCAAAAGAATACACTGGATTTAAAATGTGTGACATCAGTGCAATTCCACTCTCTCCAGTAGATGAAATAAAACCCGATTTTGAAATGTTTGAACTTTCAGAAAACCAGAAAAAGGAAATTGAAAAATTAGATTTGGAAAGTTTAAAAGTTGATATTTTAAGCGAATACGTTAAATTTTTCACAGAAAAAATTGAAAAAACGAATAGAAAAATTGCAGTAGATTTTGCAAATGGTGCAACTACCAATGCTGAAAAAAAGGTTTTAGAAAAAATCTTGGAAAATAAAATATTTATTAACGATTTTCCGGACGGAAACTTCCCTGCACACGAACCTGATACCCTCAAAAAAGAATGTTTGATTGATATTATAAAAGCTGTGAAAACCAACTCCTGCGAATTTGGCCTTATTTTTGATGGAGATGGTGACAGAATCGGAATGGTCGATGAAAAAGGAGAAATTTTAGCGGGAGATATACTAACTGCGATAATATCAAATGAAATTTTAAACGAAGTAAAAGGAAAAATTGTATATGATTTAAGATGCAGTAAAATCGTTCCTGAAACAATTTCAAAAAACGGGGGAACTCCGGTAAAAACAAGAGTTGGCCACTACTTCATAAAAAAATTGATGCATGAAATAGATGCGGAATTTGCAGGGGAGTTCAGCAATCACTTCTACTTCAAATCAGCAGGATACTTTGAAAGCCCATTATTAGCATTAAATTATATCTTAAAAGCTATTGAAAGAGAAGGAAAACCACTTTCAGAAATTTCAAAAATGTACAAAAAATATTTCCATAGCGGAGAAATAAACTTCAAAGTAGTCGATCAAAAAAAATCAATTGAATCTATCGAAAAAAAATACGAAAACATTTGTAAAATCGAAAAATTAGATGGAATTTCATTGTATTGTGATAAATTCTGGTTTAATGTGAGATCGTCAAATACAGAACCGCTTTTAAGGTTAAATTTAGAAGCAGAGAACGAAAAAACAATGAATGAGAAATTAACAGAAATAAAAGAGATAATAAATTCTTAAATTTTAAATAACTTTAAAATTCCAAAAATACTTTTTTTAAAAAATAAAAATTAGATTTAATTTAAGATATAACTTTGTCGATCATTTTAAGTTCAAGCGCTAATTTTATTTCTTTTGCAATTCTTTGACCCATGCTTAATGGTTCTCCAGTGTAAAGACATGAATAAGGACTTCCGTTCATAAACGTGTTTGTTCCACCGTCAACCCTTGCACTCATTTCAAATACAACGAGTTCTAAGTTTTCGTTGCATAATGATTGTAAACAGAACGGTCCAAGCATTCCAGGAGTTACAACTTCTTTTGCTTTTGCAACTAATTTATCGCCCATGTCAAATACTTGGGGTAAGAGACTTTCTCTGATTACAACAGGGAAGTTTCCAGTGATAACGTATGAAGGGTCGATGCTTAATTCGAGCTGGTCTTTTGCAGGAACTCTAACGAGCCCATCAATACTGCTTTCATACCTTCTGTCAATTCCCATTAATTCTACCTGATTTTTTAATGGTGAATAAAAGTAGTGAATACAGTAGTTTGCACCAACAACGTATTCTTCAATATGTGCTTTTTTAACGTCATCTTCTGTAAGGATACCTTTAGCTTTGAACTCGCCTATTTTTCTCCAGAATTCTTCAACAGTTGAACATGGGAAATATCCTCTGCCACCCCTTGCTCCGGGGAATTTAACCATTACAGGTCCGTCTATTTCATCAGGTCCGCCATATTTTTTTGGAATTCTAAGACCGCTTCCGCCCAAAAGCTGTCCTTCGAGATCTCTTTCAGCTTCCCATCTTAAAATAGCCCGGTTCCCAAACATTGGAACTTTAAATGTATCTTCTACGTTATCTAAACCACAGTAAGCAATGAATGAACCGTGTGGAACAATGATTGCGTTCATATCTCTTAATTGCTGTTGAACTTCTTCTTTTGAAATATCTGAAAATTTATCAACATATATAAATTTGTCCGCAACCCCGAATCTCTTGTACGGAACGTCCCTATCTCTTGTTGTTATAACTGCCGTTGAAAAGCCTTCTAATTTCGCACCTTTTAAGATGTGCAAGGACGTGTGGCTTCCTACCGTAACAATAGTTACCTCATCCTTGTTATACTTTTCAAAAATCCCCATTATTTCTTCTTTTGGAATCATTTTACCACCATTGTTCTATAGGGTATTTAAAATAGTTTTTTTAGACCAGAAAGAAATCATAAGTATATTCGTGTTACTGTTTTTTATATGTTTCCTGTTTAGTAATCTACGTGATACGATGAATGAGGATATTGAAAATTTAAATAATTCAGACAAATTTAACGGCAAAATCATTGTTGGACTTGATGAAGCAGGACGGGGCCCCGTAATTGGACCAATGGTCATTGCTTCGGTAAAAATTGATGAAAAAAATCTCCAAAAATTAAATGATCTTGAATTAAAGGATAGTAAACAACTTTCCAAAAAAAAGCGTGAAGAATTATATATAAAAATAAGCGAAATATGTGATGTTGAAAAGGTTGTAATCGACCCTGAAACAATCGACAGACAGATGGAAATTATAAACTTAAACAAAATAGAATTAAGCGCTTTTTCAAAACTTGCAAATCATTTTATCAAGGAAAACAAAAACATAAAAATTTACATCGATGCTTGCAGCAGTAACGAACAGTCATTTTCAAACCAGTTTAAAGCAAAGCTTATTAATAAAAACGTTGAAATCATTGCTGAACACAAAGCTGATGAAAATTACAAAATAGTGTCTGCTGCATCAATTATTGCTAAAGTAACTCGTGATAATGTTATTGAAGAATATAAAAAGACTTTTGGTGAAATTGGAAGCGGATATCCAAGTGATCCAAAAACAAAGAAATTTTTGAGAAATTACGTGCAAGAAAACAAGGGCCTGCCAAAAATTGCGAGAAAGAGCTGGGCAACTTCAAAAAACCTCTTAAAAGAAATTGAAGAATCTAAAATATTTCAATGGGTGAAATAATGGTTGATAAAAAACTGATTATGGATAATCGTGAGAAAAAGTACCTTTTAAATAAAGACCTTGATAACTTTGGAAATGACCTTGGAGTTGTTGATTTGGTGGGAAAAGAAGAAGGGTCAATTTTAATTACAAATAAAGGCGGAGAATTTTATTTAGTAACTCCAACGATTCACGATGTAGTTAAAAAGATGAAAAGAAGTGTTACAACACTCCTTCCAAAAGATATCGGGTTAATCATTGCTGAATGCGGTATCGAAAATGGAGAAACCGTTGTTGAAGCAGGTACGGGTTCTGCTGCACTTACCATCTATTTAGCAAATGCGGTTGGAAAAGAAGGAAAAATAATAACTTATGAAAAAAGACCGGAATTTGCAAAAATTGCGAGAAAAAATCTTGAGATAGTTGGGGCTGTTCGAAAAAACCAAAAAATCATTGGAATTGACGATGAAGACGAAGAAGAAATGGAAATTGTAGAGAACGGACTTTACAACGTTACCCAAAAAATCGGCGACATTACTGAAAAAATTGAAGAAGAAAACATCGATGTTTTAGTTTTAGACATGCCTGACCCCTGGAATGTTGTAGAACATGCTAAACACTCACTCAATAAGGCAAAAGGAAGAATTGCAATATATGTGCCTTACGTAGAGCAAGCTAAAAAAGGTGTTGAAGCACTAAAAGAACATGGATTTTTAGATATTAGAACTGTTGAATGTATTGTAAGAGACATTGAAATTTCAGAAAAAGGAGTGAGACCATCAACAAGAATGATTGGTCATACCGGATATATTACAACTGCAAGAGTCCGCCCTGAAAAAGTAGTGGAATATGTTCCAAAAAAACCAAAAGATGTAGAACCGTCCGAAGAATAATTAAAAATTAGATTTTTTCACTTAACTATTTTTTTAAATACTATTTTTTACAATAAAGTATAGAATAAAAAAAATTCGGCTATTTTTGAGGGATAATTATGAAAAGATTATACAGATCAGACAAAGAAAAAATGCTCTCAGGAGTATGCGGGGGGCTTGCAATCTACTTTAACATAGACCCTACACTCGTGAGGCTTTTATGGATAGTATTATTCTTTATGAACCCACTAATGATTGTTGTATATATTATTGGAGCAATGGTTATCCCGCTTCCACCAGAAGGAGTTATTTACAATTTTTCCGAAAAAACTGAAAAAATAAATCCCGAAACTGAAGTTGAAAAAGAAATTGAAAAGGACGTTGAATCCAAACCTAAAACTGAAGAATAATTCAAATAACTAAATCACTTTCAATTTGTTTATTTTTTGGTGTTATTATGAATTTAAAAACGAAAAATCTAATTTATATCATAATAGTTGGAATTTTAACTGGTTCTACGCTATTTTTTATCCAAAATTTTTCCGATAATCAGGACATTTCAGGAATACTTGAAAAGGTAGGGCTTGGTGAAGAAACTCCCGAAAAACTCCCGAAATATATTTTTGAAGATTCGATCGAAGTTTATTTGGCCCCTGAAGAACTTGAAAAAGTATCTTATTTAGCAATAACGCTAAAAGGAACTACAATCAAAGATTCCATCTGGAATACTATCCTCTGGGAAGAAGATAATATTAAATACAACTATTCAAAAACAGAACTGCCAAATCCCGAAGTTAAATACTGGGTAACTGGAAAAATAGAAGTTTCTGACCCATACAACAATACAATACAGAGCCCTGCCGAAACTCTTGAATTGAAATCTGGAATCTGTGGAGATTACGCACTGCTAACTTCAGCACTTCTTTTAAAAATGGAATACAGTCCTGTATATATATTAACTTTTGAATCAGAAGGAAATCCAGGTCACGCTGCCACTGCAGTTAATTTAAATGGAAATTACTACATTATCGACCAGCAACCGCCAATAATGGAGTTATATAATTATTTAGACTATAAAAAAAATGTTGAAGATTATTTCATAGATAATATCACGTTTTATAAAATTGAACTTGTAAATAATTCAGTTTACTATGAAAAAAGCTTTGAACCTGTTGGAAATTATAATGCTGTTTCAGAGGAATATTCAAACCTTCCAAACCTTTCAAGGTATTTAATGACATACTTTGAAAACGATTACGAAATAAAAAGTGATTACAACATACAGTACTTAGATTCAAAGGAATACTTACCAAATGATTATGAAAAAGGAATTACTGTTCAATATTTCTTTGAATTTGGAGGATATGACCCAATTTTTGAAAAACAATATGCAAAATGGGTATTTGAGTATATCAAGAATGATAAAACAGATAAAGAATATGATATTTCAGATTACAATTCCATCTGGATTAGAAGCTCCTACGATGGAGAAAAACTTAAATTAATAATAAATCTGGCTAAAAAATAATTATTTAAAACTTTAACACTTTTTTCGGCGTTATATAATAAAATCTTTTATTTTAGGGCATTTTTGTATGGGGTAGAATAAAAGTATTTCGATTTTTCTACAATAGTAACAATAATATAATAATTAAAAAATAATTATCTTTGTTGTATTACAATGTTTTTAATTTTAAAAGGGCTTTGTAGGCACAAATAACAAAGTTTATTGAAGGTAGATACCATGGGCGTTGGAAATTCAATAAAAAATGTATGGCGCGGGATACGAGGAAAACCAAGCACGGAACTTCAAGAAATAATTGACTGTTTTAAAGCAAGAGGTTCCTACAGGTGCATTGAAGACTGTATTGATTTTTTAGAACTTCATAAAAAGTTAAAACAGTTAAGCGGAAATAAATAAAATAATATTATTTTTGATTATTTTAAAACTTTTTTAAAGCATCAATATCTCGTTCGGAATAAACGTGCATAGATACTGAGTGGTGCGTGTATTTTACAAGTTCAATTCCCAATTTTTCAGCAACCATTTCACCAAGGGCAATCAATCCTATTGCATTTGCGTGAAATGCCAAAAATGCATCGTTTGATCTAAAGAGTACTGTTTGATATAATTTATTATCTCTTACTAAAAATTGCACAATCTGTAAACAGGGAACATCTTTTACAGCTTGGTCGATGTATGGATTCCAGGTAATTGCAATAGCTCGCCTTGAATTAATCTGTTCTTTTAATTTATTCACGATATATTCAATCTGGTCGTTTTTTAATTCCTTTTTGTCATTTGGATATTCAAAAATTCTTTCGTGGTAGTCGTAAACAAATGTTGCAGCACATCCATTTATCAATTGCTCGGTATACGATTTAACAGCCCTTTCTCCGAGAGGATATTTTTCCGAAATTGATTTGTCAGATGGATCAGTAATCTCAATAATCGTATTCATTATTTCTTTGCATTTCTGTCCATCTTCTGTAACCATCTCGGTTCCTTCTTCCATGATTTTTGGTATAAGTGCTTCAAATGCAGATTTAACAGATTTTTTCTTTATTGCGAGCATGATTTTCACCAACAGATAATATTTAATGGTTAAACTTCCATACTTTAAGTAGTTAGAATAAGGGTGCGAATTATGGTTTATTTAAATTCTAATTTTTTATATGGCGACGACTTCGAACCAAAAAAAGGAACCTTGGTTATAGAAGACGGAATTATAAAAGGATTTACGAGTGAACACCATTCAAACGTTTTAAATTACAAGGGGTTAGTCATTCCTCCCCTTATTAATTCCCATACTCATATTGGAGACAATAGTATTAAAGATATTGGTATTGGAAAGTCACTTGACGAACTTGTCAAACCTCCAAATGGCATTAAACACAAGTTTTTAAATAGTTGTAGCGAGAAAGAGTTGGTGCAGGGGATGTCAGAAGGGCTTTATGAGCTTGAAAATAACGGCGTTAAGGCTTTTTGTGACTTTCGTGAAAATGGAATTAATGGAATAAATTTACTTAAATCGGCATTTAAAAATTCCGATGTATCCATTAAACCCGTAATTCTTGGAAGGCCCACTAAAGGGGAAGAAAACCTTTTAAAAAGTGAAATAACCACCATATTGGATAATTGTGATGGTTTAGGATTAAGCGGTTCAAATGAGTATTCGGACCGGGAACTTAAGTTTATTTGTAAATTGGGGAATGAAAAAATACTTTCAATCCATGCAAATGAGCATAAGGGCTCAGTCCAGTATTCAAAAGAAAAATATGGAATTTCCGAAATTGAAAGATTAATAAATCTAAAAATAAAACCAGATTTTCTTATCCATGCAACTCATTCAAGTCCTGAAGATTTATCCCTGTTAAATGAAAATAAAATACCCGTTGTAGTATGCCCAAGAGCAAACGCCTCGTTTAATGTCGGACTTCCAGATATTTCCAAAATGTTGGAATACAATTTAAAACTTGGAATTGGAACGGATAATTTTATGGCAAATTCTCCATCCATTTTTAAAGAAATGGACTTTATCTACAAGATTTACCACATCAGTCCGAAAGAAATTCTTAAAATGGCGACAGTAAACGGTGCCGAGATACTTGGACTTCAAAATACTGGATTGATAAAAGAAGGATATAATCCAATATTTACGTTTATAAAAAATGAAAACATTCTAAAAACATCTAAAAACATTGTTGCATCAGTTGTTACCCGATTGGAAAATGGAGACGTTGATTCAAAGTTTTTAGCTTGTTAATTTTATTTAATTAATATTTTAATATTTAATTTAAAAAACTGTAATATACTAAATTTATGTGATATTATGACAATTGCTAAATTTCACGGTGGCTGCCACCAAATCGGAAAATCTTGCGTAGAGATAAACACTAAAAAATCAAAAATATTAATTGACTGTGGAATGGACCCTTCAGATAACGGGCTTCCAGATATTAACGACTCAGATGTTGATGCGGTTGTGGTTTCACACGCTCACTTGGACCACTGCGGTGCAATACCTTACTTTAACTTCAAAAAAATATACTGTAACCCGCCAACTGCGGATTTGATGTACAACGTATGGAAAGACACGGTAAGCCTTTCAAAAACATACAGAGAAGAAGATATCAAAAAATCGATGGATGTAATCAAAACTGTAAACTACAGGGAAGAAAAACAGGTTACTTCCGACATTAAAATGAAAATGTACGATGCTGGACACATTTTAGGAAGTTCCTCGCTTTATTTAGATATCGATGGAAAAAAATTACTCTATACCGGAGATATTAACGAAATTGAAACAAGAACTCTTCGTGCAGCTGACACAGACTTTGATGAAATCGATACAATAATTATTGAATCCACTTACGGTTCCCCATTAGATATAAAACCTGCAAGAAAAGTTTTAGAGAAACAACTCATTGATGAAATTTCTGAAACTATCGACAACGGCGGAAAAGTAATTATCCCTGTTTTTGCAGTTGGAAGGTCCCAGGAAATCATTGTTGTAATCAACAACTACATGAAAAGTGGTGCTTTAAAAGAAGTCCCAATTTACATTAACGGGTCTTTAACGCATACAACTGGAATGTACATGGGATATTCGGACTGGTTAAATCCAAAAATAAAAAATGCCATTGAAAACAGGATAAATCCGTTTGGAAACTTAATAAAAAGTAGCGATGAAGTTTTCAGTAAAGAACCATGCATTATTATTTCAACTTCAGGAATGGTTCAGGGAGGTCCCGTACTTCAATACCTTTCATTATTAAAAAATCCAAAAAATAAAATTATATTAACAGGATACCAAGCTGAAGGAACGATTGGAAGAAGCCTCGAAGAAGGTGCTACAGAAGTAAAACCGTTTAAAAGAGCAATCCCAGTAAACGGAAAAGTTGTAAAAATCGAGTTTTCTGCACACGCTGACTACAATTCGCTTCTGAGATTCATGAAAAAGATACCACAACCAAGTAAAGCAATAGTAATGCACGGGGAGCGATACCAAGCACTCTCCCTTGCAATGACAATATGGAAAACTTTAAAAATTCCTGCAATTGCACCATCCATAGGCAGCGTTTTACCGCTGTTTGATTAATTTCTTTTTTTATATTTTAAAACTCAATATTATTTTTAATATCTATTTTTTTAATAGCTATTTCAAAAATAAATAATTTAAATGGGTTTCTAAGTATTTAGTAACATATAATCCCGTATTTGCATTTTTAAAGAGGTATCCCTTTATATTATCCCCAAGAAAGAAAGTTTAATGTATGCATATTACCCTTGGAGGTGACTAAAGTGGCAGAACCTGTAACTATCAGCCCCACAACTAGACATGAGGGGCACGCTAAGCTAGTTTTGAACGTAGATGATGACGGGATTGTAACCAAGGCATTTTATCCAAATACAACTCCTGTAAGAGGTTTCGAAACCATGTTGCAAGGAAAACCTGCAGCATTCGGGCCTATTGCAGTTATGAGAATTTGTGGTATATGTCAGGCAACCCACGGTATTGCTTCATGTGAGGCAATTGAAAATGCTATTGATATGGAAATACCTAAAGATGGTATGATATTAAGAGAATTATTGGGTTTAGGAAATAGGATGCACTCACACCCATTACACCATTTGTTAATTGCAGATGACTTATTAAAACCTGAAGAAGCAGGAACATTAAGAGTAGATGCAATTAAATTAATCCAGAAAATGAGAAAAGCTGGACAGATGGTTGTAGATATTACTGGTGGAGAAGGAATTCACCCTCCAAACTTGATGGTTGGTGGAATGAGAACCAACATCACCGAAAGAGCAAAATCTAAACTCTACTATGCTTGCAGAGAATACGAAAAAGACTGCAACACAATGTTAGAAGTATTAGAAACATTAATCGAAAGATACTTAGAAGAAATCGGAATTCCTGATTTAGGTAAACACAATTATCCATACATTGCTACAGACACGACATTTGGTAACAGGGATGCTATCAACTGGAAAGATGTGACAGAAGTATCTGCACAGAGATTCTACGCAGCATACCCAGAAATTGCACAAACTGCAACAAACCAGATTCCATTCTACAGAGGAAACCCTGCAGAAGGTGGACCAAGAGCAAGAATGGTTAAATACGGAAACTTCAAATCAGGCGGCGGAGCAATGGATATCAACCTTGCGAGAGCATTAGAAAACTTTGAAGCTGTTAAACGATCATTAGAACTCATTGATGAATTAAATATTAACGGAACTGTAAGAGAAACACCTAACTTCTATAATGCAAAAGAGGAAGGCGGAATAGGTGTTCACGAAGCACCAAGAGCTACCAACACCCACATGGCTAAAATGGGCAAAGATGGTAGAATTGAAAAATACAACATCATTGCTGCTTCAACGTGGAACTTCCCGGCTGTTGAAAAGGCTATTGAAGGTTACCACCATAAATACGCGGAAGTAATTATGAGAGCTTACGACATATGAGCTTCATGTGCTACGCACGTCATCGTAAAAGATGAACAGACTAAAAAAGTTGTTGAAATAAGAGAATTCTAAATTCCTGAAAAGGACAGTCTTTAAAGGGAACCTTAATGGACCTTAAGAGACAGAAATTAACTCACGGTAATCAAAAAAAATCATTTCAACGGTATTGATATGGAATTCAAATTAACCCCTTCATACCTTTTAAAGGAAAATATGGTTCTTGCATGCGGAAATATCCTATTTGCAGACGATGGCTTTAGTGTCCATGTAATCGAAAAATTACAGGAAATACTAACTGAAGAAGAAAAGGAAAATATTGCACTTGTAGATGCAGGAGCGGGCGCTCCACAACAGGTGCTAACTTTAATCGACAGTGAATCCAAGACTAAGAAAATCATAGTCGTAGATATTATCGATTACGGACTGGAACCTGGAGAAATTAAGATACTTACAATGGATGACCTTCCAAAACCAGAACATACAAAAGTTGACAGTCACGACTGGCCGCTCTCAACTACCATGTACAGGGTTTTTAGAGATGCACCTCGTGAAATAGACTTTAAAGTTATTGGTTGTCAGAAAAAGTACGTTTCAGAACCTGATGTAGTACTTGAACTGTCAGAAGAAGTCCAGAATGCAGTAGATGTAGCCGTAGACATTATACTTTCCGAATTAAGGGGAAAACCAATCAACTAAGGGAGGAGAATATCATGGTAAAAGTTGCCCACGTGCAATTAAGTAGCTGCTGTGGGTGTCTAGTTTCCCTTGCAGACACCTATGAAAAGCTTTTAGATGTTTTAGGAGCTATAGATTTAGTTTACTCCCAGACGCTTGCTGATGTAAAGGAAGTTCCTGACGACGTAGACATAATCTTACTTGAAGGTAGCGTTTGTTTAAGCGACCACCACGCAATGGAAGTTGCACTTGAATCCAGAAAAAAAGCAAAAATATTAGTTGCTTTAGGAGCATGTGCTGCGAGTGGAAATATTACAAGATTTTCGAAAGGAAATCAGATGTCAAAACCAGTTCACGATTCATTCGCACCATTGACAGAAGTTGTGAAATGTGACTTGGCAATTCCAGGATGTCCACCATCACCAGAAGCTATAGTTGCAGTTGTTTTAGCGGCATTAAACGGAGATATGGAATATTTAGAACCATACGCAGAACTTGCAAAATATGGATCAGAAGCTTGTGGATGCGATTTGCTTGTAAAAGTAATCAACAAATCACTCTGTATGGGTTGCGGTTCATGTGCATCAGCTTGCCCTACAAGAGCAGTATCTATGGATGCAGGAAGACCATTAGTTGACAAGGAAATCTGTATAAAATGTGGTGCATGTTCAGTTCAGTGCCCAAGAATTAGATTCCCAGAATTAATTGAAAAAATAGAATAATTGCAATTATGGAAAATAAAAAAAGGTGATTAGATGGATCCCTTTGGAAAATATATAAAAGCAGTTTCCGCAAGAGCTGCAGACAAAGAAATCCTTAAGAAAGCACAAGATGGAGGTATCGTTTCTGCCGCATACATTTACGGTTTAGAAAGCGGACTCCTCGATGGTGTAATTATTGCAGACAAAGAAGACGGATTCGCAGCAGCTCCAAAAGTTGCTACAACAAGAGAAGAAATCTTAAACGCTGCAGGAACTAAATATACAGTATGTCCTAACCTTTCAGTTGTAAAAAGCGCTGTAAGAGAATACGGATGCGACAAAGTAGGATTTGTTGGAACTCCTTGCCAAGTTCGGTCAATCAGAAAAGCTATAAAATACCCTATTGGATACAGACACGTTCCAGACAAAATTGCATTAATTATGGGTATCTTCTGTATGGAAAACTTCCCATACAACGGTATGAAAGCAATTGTTGAAGAACACTGCGGTATCAAAATGGACGATGTTGTAAAAACCGACATTGGAAAAGGTAAATTCTGGGTTTACTCAAAATGGGGCGACGTAAAAACAGTTCCATTAAAAGACACCCACCCATACGAACAAGGTTCATGCCACGTATGTATGGACTATACAGCAGAACTTGCAGATATCTCAACAGGTTCAGTTGGAAGCCCAGACGGATGGAGCACAATCTTTGTTAGAACCGCAAAAGGAGAAGAGTACTTAAACAAAATGGTTGAAGCAGGCGCTATCGAAACAAAAGACATAGACGCTGTAAAACCTGGGCTTGATTTAGTACAAAAACTCGCTCTCTCGAAAAAAGAGAAAAATGGAGAAGAAATAGAACACAGGAAAGAAATTGGACTTCCTGTTCCATACTAACTTCTTTTAAACTTTTTTACTATTTTTAGATAAATTTTCGACAGTTATATTAGATAGTTTTTTCATAAGTAATTTTATTGTTTAACCTGATTTTGAGGGATTTACGTGAACGTGAGACTCATTGAATGTTATGTTCCAAAAAAGATATTTGCGGGATACGAAGAATCGCTTGATAATACTGTTGAAAATATTATCTGGCATAGCGTTTGCGAAGAATCAAATTATACTGTAATCAGGTTACTTACCGAAACAGAACACGTTGAAAAAGTAATCGATGTGCTCTCCTCAAAATACGGTGGATCGAATTTTAGAATTCTTGTAACTGAACCAACAGCAACGATTCCGGAAATTAAAAAAGAAGAAAAAGTGGAAGTTGAAGATAAAACCCCAAAAAGAGTTTCACGACATGAAATAATTGGAAAAATAGGGGATGTATCCAATCTTTCAAAAGAATATTATTCATTATTATTCTTGGCAGCAGTTGTTGCTTCGATTGGAATATGGTTAGATGATGTTGCATTGATAATTGGTTCAATGATAATCGCACCGTTTTTAAGCCCGATGATTTCATTCACATTCTCAATTGCAGTCATGGACATATCTCTTGCAAAAAAATCTTTGAAAAATTTAATATTGGGAATTTTAACTGTACTCGTATTTTCATTTTTTATCGGAACATTCTTACACGTAAGTCCCGACAGCCCCCAAGTCGCATCAAGAATGAATTTAGGCCTGCAAAACATTATAATTGCACTTTCAGCAGGTTTTGTCGGTACCCTTTCAATGTTAATTCCAGAAATCTCGTCAACAGTTGTTGGAGTTATGATTGCAGTTGCCCTGATGCCTCCACTCGTTGCATTTGGATTGATGCTTGGTTCAGGATACTACACGGAATCACTCCCGATATTGATACTTTTTATCGTAAATATAATCTCTGTTAATTTTGCATCAGCGTCATTATTTTATATTTATGGAATAACGCCATATAAATGGTGGGAAATTGAAAAAGCAAGGAAATTGTCAATTTTTAGTATTTTGTTCTGGTTTTCAAATCTCGTAATTCTTGCATGTGTAATCCTGCTGTTTGGAAATGGAAATTTGAAAATAATATAAATCCTTAGAAAAATAAAATAAATTAAGGTAAATAAATTTGAGGATTGAGATTATGAAAAGAAATCCTGTGGTCGCAGGAATGTTTTATCCTGCTGAATATCACGAATTACTTGAAATGATCGAATACTGCTATTTAAATCCAAGAGGTCCTAAAGAACTTCCATCAAAACGTGGAAAATACTCAAAACCACTTGGAATCGTCTCCCCCCATGCAGGATACATTTATTCTGGGCCTGTTGCTGCACACGGCTACAAAAAACTATCTGAAAATATAAGCGGGGAAGTTACTGCGATAATTCTTGGCCCAAACCATACTGGGCTTGGTTCTGGAATTGCCACCATGAAAGGAACGTGGAAAACCCCTTTTGGAGATATAGAAATAGATAACGAATTTGCTGACAGGTTGTGGAAAGAATGTGATATTTTGGATTTAGATGAAAATTCACATTTACGAGAACACTCAATCGAAGTTCAACTCCCCTTTTTAAAGCATCTTGAAGAATTGAACATTGCAAAATTCAAATTTGTTCCAATATGCATGATGATGCAAGATTATGAAACTTCCGTAGACGTGGGATACTTCATTGCAAAAGTTGCTAAGGAAATGAATAGAAAAATTATAATAATTGCATCTACAGACTTTTCACACTATGAATCACAGGAATCAGCTTCAAAAAAAGATGCACTCGTCATAAAAGACATTTTGGAATTAAATGATGAAGAAATATTTACCGATGTTGTAACACACAATATAAGCATGTGCGGATACGGGCCCGTTATTGCAATGGTTAAAGCAATGAAAGATTTGGGTGCAAAAGAATCTAATTTACTTTACTACTCAACGTCTGGAGATGTTACGAAAGATTATTCTGAAGTCGTTGGATACGCTTCAATCTTGATAAAATAATTATAATATATTAAAAATTAGTTAGATTTCTAAGTAATCTTTCAGTTCCTTTTTTAAATCGTTTACAGAAGGAACTGTTCCTTCAAAGATAATATCTTCATCAAATGCAACTGCTGGAGCCATTAAAACCCATTCAGAAATTTCTTTTATATCGGTTATTTTAACAATTTCTGCATCGATTTTCAATTCTTCAACCGCTTTTTTAACATTCTCAGAAGTTTCGTTGCACTTTGAACATCCCATACCAAATACCATTATTTTCATAAAATCGCCCTAAAAATTTAATAATTCGGATTATACTTTTTAATTAAAATTAATTTTGTAGAATTTTTATATGTTTTGGAATTTTTTGGACAAACAATAATGAAATTACACTAAATACTGCCCCCATAACAAATGGGGTCTTCCAGTTTGTCATCCACAAAATCCCGCCAACCACCGGAATTATAACTGCTGAAATATGGTTTATTGCAAATCCAACACCCATCGAAGGCGCAATATCTTCTGAATCTGCAGTTTTTTGAAAGTAGGTATTTATCCCGATTGCAAAGCTGAATACAATGTGGTCGATTATGTAGAGTAAAACTGCGATATTTCTATTTTCGATAAATGCATATCCTAAGAACACGAACGTCAGGGTTACATATTCTATCGTGAGCATTTTTCGCTCCCCTAATTTATTTATTCCTTCTGCAACCTTTGGAGCCGTGAAATAAATCAGCATATTGTTTAACACAAACAAAACTGCAACTTCGGAAACGCTAAATCCATAGTTTTGAACCAGTAAAAATACTGCAAATGCAATAAAGATTTGCCTTCTTGCACCACTTAAAAAGTTTAAAACGTAGTATAACCAATATTTTTTCTTTATAACCATTCCTTTTCTTTGAGGAACTGTTTCTTTAAAGATTGGGTTTTTAAAAAGTGAATAAACCCCAATTGCCATTATAATTATTCCGTAAATTAAATAATTTGTCCACATGGGAAATATTTTAACGCTTACCCATATGAAAAACCCTGCAATGATACTTGCAATTGCACCGTAGCTACTGAATCTTCCAAAAACAACAGGAGCTTCCGATTTATTAAAATGCTGGAGTGTAAGTGATTTATTCGTGGTTTCGAAATAGTGAAATCCTAACGACATTAAAAACGTCGTGATAATCAGACCTTGAACTGTTGGAAATAATCCAGTTATTGCAACACCAAACCCCATTAAAATAGTTGAAAGCGCTGAAAGCCTGTGTTCTTTAATTACTAACAAAACATAAATTACAAGAAACGTTAAAAAACCAGGTATTTCTCGAATAGATTGGATTAAACCCATTTGAAAGCCGTTTATACCGACAACGTCCACTGCAAAATTGTTAAAAAGCGTTCCCCAGACCTGATGAGAAATTGCTGCTGCAATTACCAGAAAAAATAGGTAATTATACATTGGATTTTTCTTGATTTCTATCATCTACACACCGATTTTTATAACTTTTACATTTATTTTCGGTTTTTCATATATAATAGATTATTCGATTTTAAGTTAATTTTTTACCCAAAATATTTATTTTTTCAATTTCCGCCTGCCTTTAAGCCCGGAAATATCTACTTCCATTTTTGTACCGCAAGATTCACAGTTTGGAAGTTCAACCTCTGCAGCTTTACAAATACATACGTCTACCTTGTAAGTCAGTTTTTTGTTACATTTTGGACACTGTAAATTCCACGTGAGCACATTACCACCTTGATAACATTATAATTCAAAACAAGATATATTTATAACTATCAATATATCGATTAATTTTAATATATTTAAAAAATATTTAAATATATGGATTAAACTTTGGAAAATAAAAAGAAATAAGTGTTTTAAAGGTATTTTTGAACGAACAATTCAGCATTTAAAACACTTGCTCCTGCAGCACCCCTAATGGTGTTGTGTTCAAGTGCAGTGTACTTTACATCGAAAATAGGGTCTTTTCTAACTCTTCCAACAACAATTGACATTCCATTTCCAGTATTTCTGTCAAGTCTTGGCTGAGGTCTGTCATTTTCTTCCCTTAAAACGATTGGTTTTGCGTAGCTTGGTAAATTTAAACCTTTTAACGGGTCAAATTCATTCATTACCTTTACAATTTCTTCAGGAGTTGCTTCTTCAGTCGTTTTTACAAATATACTTTCAGTGTGGCCATCAATTACTGGAACTCTGTTACAAGATACTCCAATTTTAAAGTTTCCGTTTTTAAAACCACTTCCTTCCATGCTTCCAAGAATTTTTAATGATTCTGTCTGCATTTTTTCTTCTTCACCACCAATGTATGGCACCATATTGTCTAAAATTGCCATTGAAGGAACTCCATCGTATCCTGCACCACTTACTGCCTGCATTGTGGTGATATTTACCAAATCAAGTCCAAATTTATCTTGAATTGGTTTTAATGAAATTACCGCTGCAATTGTTGAACAGTTTGGATTTGTAATTATCGCACCATCTGAACATCTGTTGCTTTTTTGTACTTCGAGCATTCCAAAATGTTCGTGATTTACTTCTGGAACAATTAATGGAACGTCTGCCTCCATTCTCATTGCTGAAGCGTTTGAAAATACGTATTTTCCTCGTTTAGCAAATTCCGGCTCAAGTGTTTTAGCAAGGTCAGCAGGCAACGCTGAAAAAACAATATCAACATCATCATAAGCCTTGTCGTTTGGGTCGGTTGAAACTACGGTTGCATTTGCAACTTCTTCTGGAATTGGTTCGGTTTGATACCAGTAGCATGCATCTTTGTAAGTTTTTCCTGCGCTCCTTTGTGATGCACCAAGCGCTTCGAGTTCAAATATTGGGTGATTTTCAAGCATTTGAATAAATCTCTGTCCAACATTTCCAGTGGCTCCCAAAATACTTACTTTTATGTTCATTCTTTCACCTTTTTATAAAAATTATCAAAATAATGATTAAGAACGCTGTTTTTAGTAAATATAATTTAAATGGAAATTATCCTTTTACAACTCCCATCGGTTTCATTTTTGCAACTTTCAAAGATATTCCCGAATCGTGGCATATTTCTGCAACATTTTCGATATCTTTGTAAGCTTCGGGACATTCTTCTGCAATAACCCCTTTTGAATCTGCCATTACCAAAATTCCTTTCTTTTGGAGTGCTTCCTGAACTTCATTTCCAGTGTAGAGTTTAAGTGCTTTTACCCTACTAAGAGCCCTTCCAGCACCGTGTGCAGTTGATCCAAACGTTTGCTCCATTGCTTTTTCGGTTCCGTGCATTAGATAAGACGCAGTGCCCATATCACCTGGAATTATTACTGGCTGACCAATATTAGCGTAATCAGCTGGAATCTCAGCATGACCCGGTCCAAATGCCCTTGTAGCACCTTTCCTGTGAACCATGACATTTTTCAATACTCCATCAACCAAATGCTGCTCTTTTTTAGCAATATTATGTGCTACGTCATATATTATATCCATTTCTAAATCTTCCGCACTCTTTTTAAATACGCTTTCAAAACTTTCCCTTATCCAATGCGTGATTAACTGCCTGTTTGCCCATGCGTAGTTTGCACCACAGGACATTGCTTTAAAGTATTTCTGACCTTCTTCTGAATTTATCGGTGCACATGCAAGCTGTCTGTCGGGTAATTTAATGTTATATTTTTTTGCAGCATTTTCCATGTATCTTAAGTAATCTGCACATATCTGGTGTCCAAGTCCTCTTGAACCGGTGTGTATCATCAAAACTACCTGATCTGGGGATACTCCAAACGTTTTTGCAGCTTCTTCGTCAAATATTTCATCAACATACTGAACTTCTAAAAAGTGGTTTCCACTACCTAAAGACCCGAGTTGAGGAAGTCCTCTTTTTTTGGCATTGTCTGAAACAAGGGTTGGATCTGCTTCTTTCATTTTTCCGTGTTCTTCGATATGTTTTATATCTCTTTCCCAACCATATCCTTCTTCAACAGCCCATGAAACTCCTTCTTCAAGTACATTGTCAATTTCATCTTTCGTGATTCTTATTTTTCCCTTGCTTCCAAGTCCTGAAGGAACGTTTTTAAAAATTTCGGATAATAATTCCTTTAATTTTGGAGTAACATCGTTTCTTGTTAAATTTGTTTTTACGAGTCTCACACCACAGTTGATATCAAAACCAACTCCGCCAGGGCTGATTACTCCGGTAACCTCATCAAATGCAGCAACTCCCCCAATACAAAAACCGTATCCGTAGTGGCAGTCAGGCATTGCAAGCGAGTACTTTTGAATACCGGGAAGACATGCAACGTTTGCAATCTGCTCAAATACATCTGGTTCAAGATGTTCAAACAGTACTTCATCTAAATAAACGTTTCCCGGAACTCTCATGCAGTCTTTGTAACTTACTGGAAGCTGGTACGTTTTTTCAGCTATTTTAGTGACCGTAGATTTCATAATTTCACCGATAAAGAAATGATTTTAAAATCGATAATTCGTATTTTATATTTAAATAAAAGAATAATTCTATTTAGTTAAAAACTTTATTACTCCAAAGTATTAATCTTTACCGTTTTCTGTATTTGGGTGAAAATAATGGCTTTTGAATTTACAATTTACGCAAAAGGGCATGAAAATATCAGCGCAAATCACAAAAGTACACTTGAAATTACAAAAGAAAACCATGTGAATTGTACTGGTGACTGCATTGTTGGAATTTCTGCAGATAAATCAATGCTCGATTTTCCAGAAGAATTTAAAGAAAATTTAAGAAATTCGGATAAAATCACTGTTGAAATTGAAGTTGAAGGGTTAAAAGAAGTAATTACTGGACGCGGAAACTCAAAATTAACTTTTGACCATAAAACAGATATTGTAATTAGAACGAGTGACTTTTCATGCAGTAGAACGTTAATGGTAAATTCAGATAAAGCTTCAAAAGATATAAATCGAGATATTGTTAAAAAATTAAAAAACGGAGCAGATTTGAAATTTAAAATAATTGTTGAATAATATTATTATATTAATTTTAAAATTTCTTTTAGTTTTTTAACATCAACCTGGCCTGGAGCTGATGCTTTTCCTTCCATTGATGCAAAAGTGAGTATTGATCCAAAATCCAAACCCAAAATCCTTGTAAGTTTTCCAGATTCGCCCATACCAATTGCAATTATCTTTCCAGAGTATTTGTTCATTAAATTTAATATTTTTAAAGTATCTTCTTTTGAATTAGCAAATGTTGCAAATTTTGCAATGTCTCCGATTGTTAACTCTTTTTCAACTACATCAATTAATTCATTGATTTCGGGAGTTTTTTCAAAATCGTGGTATGAAACGATAATTTTTGTATTTGAATTAATTTCATTTCGATATTTAACTAATTCTAAATTTTTTTCTTCTTTTAGTTCGATATCCACAAATTTCGCATTATTTTTTATCGCATGTTTTAAAAGTTCAATTCTTTCATTATCTGACTTTTTCCAAGCTCCACCTTCCCATTCTGCCCTTATTGTAATTATGGATGGAATTTTTGAAAACTCTTCAATCTCCCCAAATGTTACGTCATTTAATAAATCTACCCTAAATTCAACGATATCTGCGTATTTTAAAGCTTCTTTTGCAGAATTTATTGCATCAGACACATTTTCATCAATTACAGGAATACAAATCATGATTAACACCTATTCTCGATACTTTTTAGTTATAACTTCTTTAATCTTTTTAGCAGTTATCGGCCCAACTCCCTCAACAGACTTTAATTCTTCTTCGGATGCAGTGAATATATTTTCAACCGAATTAAAATTATCTAACAGGTTTTCAGCCATTACTGGCCCGACATCCGGAAGTCCTTCTACCAAAAATTTCTGGCGTTCTTTTAAAGACATCGGCCTTTTTCCATACCTTATGGATATTTCTCTTTTTTCTTTTATCTGCTCTCTTTCTGCAAGCTTTACCAGTATATCTGCAGTATCTTCAATATCTCTTGAAAACATTATCGGTATCTGGTAATCAATCATTATTGAAAACATCATGCCGCGTATCGCGTTTTCGTGAATTCTAACAAATTCATTTCCTTCGATAATCATTAAAGGTCGTTCATATTTTTTTAAATCCATTACCTGATTAAACAGTCTTTTATCAATAATTGAATTTTCAAAATCCTCTGCAGTTTTTCTTTCAACCGCAACCCTATCGCTTAAAATATAATCCCCAATTTCAAGAGTTTTGAATTCAACTTCTGCTTTTTCTGAAAGGTATCTTCCAATATGGCGCTCCCTTGAATCCACAATTATGGTTGCTTTGTTTGTTAACCCATTTTTACTTTTTTTGTCGAGTTTTGTCGGTTTCTTTTCTTCGGATTTAGCAGAAGTTTCAGAACTTACAACTGATCTTAAATCCATGTAGTGATCTTTATTTTCAGTTTTTTCAAATTCTTCCTCGTTTTCTTCATTTAATTCCTTTAATTTTTTATTTAAAGACATCTGCATGTTTTTTAGGATATTTTTCATGTTCTTTTCTTTTGCAAGCCCTGCCTGATAATATCCTTCGTCTCGTGTTTTTTCCGCAATTAAAACGATTACCTGTCCACCTTCGCCCCTTGCAGCACGACCCCTTCTTTGAATCATTCTGATTTCTGAAGGAACTGGTTCATAAAATAAAACGTAATTTACGCTTGAAATATCGATTCCTTCTTCGGAAACACTCGTTGAAACAAGCACATTTACGTCAGACTTAAACCGTTCGATTGCTTTTGCCTGTTCTTTTTGACTCATCCCCTTTCCGTCTTTATTGGATTGTCCAACAAACATTATTGCTTCAATTCCATTTTCAGAAAGTAAATCCACAATTTTTTGAACTGTATCCCGATATTGTGCAAAAATAATTATTTTTTCGTTTTCTTTTAAAATTTCTGTTACAATTTCGAGCATCTTTTCGTATTTTGGGTGCTCTATGTCGAGTTCATTTAAATTTTTGACTACCTGAATAAATCTTGGATCGTTTGTAATTTCCTTTGCAGATTTTGTATTTTGGGTTAAAAGCTTTTGATAGTAATTTAAAAAAGTGCTTCTACCTTGTGTTTCAAGCATTTCGATTGCGTGCTCTAATTTTACTGCTTCAGATGAAATTCGAAGCATTTCATACTTTATATTGTCATCCATTGTCATTATTCTTTTATTTACTCCCAATAACTCAGATTTATTTACATTTATAGTATGAATTACTCTATTTTCTTTTAAATCTCTTAAACGATCCTTTAATGCATTTTTTAAAAGAGTTAGATTTACTTCAAACTCTTCTGGAAGTTCAACACGTTTTGGCCGCATTTTAACTTTTGCGACATATGGTGCAACGTCCGGGTCTTCTTCGGTTTTTATTTCAACGTGTTCGATTCCCAAATTCCCGCAAATTTCAAGGATTCGTTCAATATTTGAACCAGGAGATGCAGTTAATCCTAAAACGTGAGATTTTTTCTTAAATTTGTTTGCGACAAACGTGTAAGAGTGATTTCCGGTTGTATGGTGTGCCTCATCAGCAATTAAAAGTGAAAATTGAGATGGTTTTAACATTTTAGAAATAATATCGTTTTCTGCAACCTGGGGTGTTGCTATAAAGATTTTACCGTCATTCCACATTGCTTCTCGTTTTTTCGGCGAGATTTTACCATTTAAAATAACAATTTTTTCTGAATCGATGTTTAAAAATTGATTCATACTCTTAAAGTGCTGATCGACCAAGGGCCTTGATGGTGCAATAATCAAAACTTTTCCGTCCTGTTTAGATAAAATCCCTGCTATTGTAAGAGCCGCAATTGCGGTTTTACCAAGTCCTGTTCCAATAACACAAAGCGTATTTTGCTTTAGTGCACTTGCCACAACGAGTTGCTGGTAAATTCTGGCTTCAATAGATTCTGGTTTTATCAAAGGATGATTTACATACATTTTTGGGCACCATTATGTAATGCAGTAATTTAAAAATTAGATGGAAAATTCTAAAGTTTATTTAAACTTGCATTTTGTAAAATATATAACTAATTACTTGAAAATCGAAAATTAATTGAAACTAAATCTGATTTTAAAAATAATATGAAAAAAGTGTTTAAATTAGTTGCTGCTGTTAAAGTATTCTTCAACTTTTTCAGCAATTGTTTCGAAAACCCAGTTTCTCTTTTCTTCATCTCTTTCAAGAAGCGTGAATCTCATTCCATTGTGTTCTGAACAGAATGAAGTTAAAGGAACACCGCAAATTCCAGTAGATGCAAGTAAGTAGTATACAAACCTTTTATCTTCAGGAATTCCTTTTGAAATCGATTCGACGTAGTTTTTAAGTCCACTATCCTGAATTTTCAAAGATTGGTTTTTATTTAAGTATTCTTTTTCCAAAACTATGGTGTTGTAAAATGCACCATCTGTTCTGTTTACATTTAAACCATCGATATTTTTCATTTTATCGTATGCGTAATTTGAAGCTTTTTCGTAGTAGCTTTTCCTTTCTTCCAAGTATTTTCCATATCTTTTATCAGACATTATCTTTGGGATTACCTTTTGAGGTAGTGTTGTTGAACATACTTCAATCATCTTGAACTTGCAGATGTTTTCAGTGTATTTCTTGAATAATTCATCACTTTGTGTATTGTAAAACTCTGTCCAACCGCACCTTGAACCGGGCCATGGTAAATCCTTAGAAATTCCCTTTAAAGAAATTCCCGGAACATCGTCTAAAACTTCTGATAAGTAGTTGTGTTTTTTTCCATTGTAAACAAGTTTTGAATATATCTCATCAGCTAAAATGAAAAGGTCGTATTCATTTGCAATGTCTACAACTTCGCTTAATATTTTCTTTGAATAAACTGCACCTGTCGGGTTTCCGGGATTTATCAACAATATCGATGCAATTGATGGATTGTATCTTACTTTATTTCTCAAATCATCGATATCTGGATTCCATCCATCATCCTTATCTAATTCATACATTACAGGCCTGCAGTTTGAGTATAGTCCTTCTGCAGAAGAATGTGTTGAATAAGCTGGTGTTGGGCCGATTACTCTACACTCTTTTCTCATCAACCCGTAAATATTTGTGATAGCATCCCCAAGACCGTTAAAAAACACGATTTCTTCAGGCGTAATCTGTGCTCCGTTTCTGCTATTGTTTAAATCAGTTAAAAACTCCCGAGTTTCCAAAAGACCTCTTGTAGGACAGTACCCGTAAGAACTATCATCCATCGTGGTTTCTGAAACTATTTCTTTTATCCAGAGGGGAAGCTTTTCTCCTTTGGCAATAGGATCACCAATATTTTCCCATACAATTTCTAATCCCGATTTTTTGGCTTCGTTAGCCACCTTAACAATTTCTCTGATTTCATAGGATAATTCCCCTACTCCTGAACTGACTATATCGGTTCTCATTGCTTCCACCTCCACTCATGTTTCGTTTTATTTTTAAATTTTTAAATTTTATTTTTGAAAGCTTTTTAATAGAGTTCTATTATAGCTGTTACCTTTTTTCGATAACGTCTAACTGTTCCCTTTTTATTTTTTAATATATAAAGGTAAGTGTTGACTGATTTTTTAATAGAGCCCTATTATTTATAAACTATATAAATAAAGGTAAACAAAGAATATGAAAATAGCCTATAGAAAATATAATACCCGGATTTTAAAACTAAAAGTTCAGAAATAAAAACCAAAGTAAAATCAACAATATAATATATCAGTTAATTAAGAAATATAAGCAATTATTATCCAAATAGTATTTTATAAATTTTTCCGCAGGTTCTTGGTGAATATGATGGCTTCATTATCAGAAATCCATATGAAAAACTTCAAATCATTCAAAAATTCAAAACTAAAAATTCCCGATGGCTTCACCGCAATATTGGGGCCAAATGGATCAGGAAAATCAAACACCATCGATGGTATTTGTTTTGTTCTTGGTAAAACTTCTGCAAAGTCACTTCGTGCAGGCAAATTCAATCAGTTGATAACTTACCACAACGGAAAAAGGGAAAATTTCGCAGAAGTTACGCTTTTTTTTGATAATAAAGATAGAAAAATGCCATTAGATTCGGATAAAGTAGGAATATCAAGAAAAGTTAAAATAAACGGCGATAACAACTACTACATCATATGGGATGAAGAAAAAGAAGTTAAGGAAAATGGCGAAGTAAAAAGAGTAACCGAAGAAAAACGGAAAAAAGTAAAAAAATCTGAAATTTTGGACGTCATTGGAAAAATATCACTCAGTGCTGACGGATTTAACATCATACTTCAAGGAGACCTCGTAAAAATTATAGATACTACTCCAAACGAGAGAAGAAAAATTATCGATGAAATAAGCGGTGTTGCGGAATTCGATGAAAAAGGGGAAAAAGCGGAAAAAGAACTTGATAAAGCAAGGGAATTTATTGAAAAAATCGACATCAGGATTAATGAAGTAAAAAATAACCTTGAAAAGCTTAGGAAAGAAAAAGAAGATGCTGAAATATACGTTAAATTATCAGAAGAATTAAAAGCTACAAAATATATTTTAACTTCAAAAAAAATTGATTTTTTGAACGGAGTTTTAGAAAAAACCAAAGAAGAAATTGAAGCTCTTAAGGAAATGAAAGTCTGTTTCTTAAAAGAAATTTCCGAATACGATGTAAAATCAAATGATATTAGAAATCGCCTTCAAAATTTAATAAATGAGCTAAATGAAAAAGGAAATGAAGAGATAATGGAACTTCACAAGTCCATTAAAGAAATGGAAGTTACCGTTGATAACGACAAAAAATCCTTAAATGGGGCTCTTGATGACCTAAAAAATGTAAATTCACAGTCAGAGAAAAAAGGGCAGGACTTAGTAGAAACCCGACAAAAAATAGAAACTATAAGGACTGAGACTCTCCAAAAAGAAGCAGAAATTAACACTCTAAAGACGGAAATAGAAAATCTTGAAACTGAAAAGAAGAAATTAAAGTCGAAAGTCGAAGAAAGTGAAACCCAGACTGAAATTTTAAAACAGCAAGAAAGAAAACTATCTGAAAGACTAAATGAAAGTCAGAACGAACTTTACAATTTAAAAAATGAATTTAATGCTCTTGAAAATGAAATCAATAAAAAATCATTTAACTTAACTAAAAATAAAGAAACTATTGAAACTCTGCAAAGAGAACTCGATGATATAAAGTCAGAAAGTGAAGATACAAAGATTTTATATAAAGAACTTGAAGACGTTGCTGTTGAACTCGAATACTCTAAAAAGAAAGTTATCACACTTTTAGAAGATAAAAAAGAGTACCAAGAAAAATTGGACAAATCCCATGCTGATTACATAAAAGAAAATGCTAAAATCAAAGCAATGAAAGATATGGAAGATTTCAGTCTTGATAGGGCTGTAAAAAGCGTTCTCGAAGCAAAACTACCTGGAGTAGTAGATATTGCGGGAAATCTTGGAAAGACTGATGCTGAATACAAAACTGCAATTGAAAATGCAGGTGGAAACAGGCTTAATTACATTGTTGTAAAAAGAATGGATGACGGTGCAAGAGCAATTCAGTATTTAAAAAAGAACAATCTTGGTAGAACCACGTTTTTACCGCTTGACAGAATCAACGGGCCTGAAGCACTTTATTTGGATGACGAAGGTGTTATTGGAAGAGCAATTGACCTTGTTGAATTTAAACCAGAATACGAAGACCTCTTTAAGTATGTTTTTGGAAACACGATAATCGTTGAAAACTTAGATTATGCGAAAATTCTCTCAAAAGAACACAAAGCAAGGTTTGTTACTCTTGAAGGGGAAGTTATCGAACCATCCGGTGCAATGATTGGTGGAAATTCGAGAAAAAAATCAGTTATTAAAGTTGATATTGACACGTCTCGACTGGAAAAACTTGCGGAAACAATTTCAGAACTTGACAGTACATTATCTGAAACTAAAGATGAAATTGAACGCCTTCAAAATAAAAATGCAACATATTCAACAAGAAAAATGGAACTTGAAAGCAGATTAAAGATTATTCGCGATATGGAAAATAGAAAAGAAGGAATACTGACAAATAACGGAATAAAAATTAAAGAACTTGAATTAGAGTCCAAAAAGCTTGAAGAAGAGCTCGACTATTTAGAAGGCTCAAAAGAAGAACTCGAAAGAAAAATTGATGAATACACTAAAAAAATTAGTGGATTTACGGCCCAAAGAGACAGAATTTCCGAAGAAATAGCATCTTTTGAAAACTCAGAGCATTCCAAAAGAATCAAAGTAATTGATGAAAATATCATTAATTTTGAAAAGAAAAAGAATGAATTTGAAAATGAAATAAAAAGGGATGTGGTACTTATTAAAGAAGTTTTAATCCCAAAAATAAGCGAATTAAACGGCAATATCAAAGAATTAAGTGAAAAAAAGACAATTCTTGAACAAAACATTCAATTCTATAAAACCAATGTTGAAAAGAACTTCGAAATTTTGAAAAACAAAAAAGAACGCTACGAAGAACTTACTAAGGATTTAAGAGAACTTACTGAAAAGAAAGAAGCTTTTGAAAAAGAATTAGAAATGTTAAATAATGAAAAAAGAAGAGTTTATGGAAGAATTAACCAGAATGAAAGCCAGATCAACAGCCTTTCAATCGACATGGCAAAGTACGAAACTAGACTTGAAGAAGAAGATAGAAAATTGTACGTTTGTGAAAATATCGAACATATATCTGAGGATATTACTTCCAAAATAAAAGAGTTTGACGTAGATGCCCTTGAAAGCCACCAAATCGACCTTGAAGGAAATATCAAAAAATTAGAACCCATAAACATGCGTGCTATCGATGACTACCAGTATATCGTTGATAGATACGATGAACTCTTTGAAAAAAGAACAGATTATGAAAATGAAGAGAAAAAATACTTACAATTAATAGAAGAAGTTAGCAAAAGGAAAAAAGAAGTATTCATGGACGTTTACGTAAAAGTTGCTGAAAATTACGAAAAAATATATACTGAAATTGGAGGAAGTGGAAAATTAAGTCTTGAAAATCCGGACGAACCGTTTTCAGGCGGTTTGTTAATTGATGCTTCGCCAATGAATAAAAAATTACAGAGCCTTGATGTCATGAGTGGTGGTGAAAAGTCACTCACTGCGCTTGCATTCTTATTTGCAATTCAGCATCTAAATCCTGCTCCATTCTACGTGCTTGACGAGGTTGATGCTGCACTTGATACGAAAAATGCAGGATTAATCGGTGAAATGATTAAAAATGCATCAAAAGATTCACAGTTCATCGTAATATCTCACCGTGAACAGATGATAAGTAAATCTGACGTTATGTATGGAGTTTGTATGGAAAATGGACTCAGTAAATTAGTCGGATTAAAAATTTAAGATATTTAATATAAAATAATTTTCGGTGAATCTCATGAAAAGTATTTTGGATGAAACTATTGAACTTTCTTTTGATCTAATATCCATAAACTCAGTAAATCCAACTTTTGGCGGAATTGGGGAAAAAGAAAAGTCAATTTACATAAAAAATAAGCTAAAAGAATACATCGATATGTATTCAATAAAAAATTGCGAAATAATCGAATACAATACCGTTGATTCAGATGGAATTGAAAGGCCAAATATCGTTTCAAAATACGATTTTGGAAAAAATGACACCTTAACAATAATTTCACACATGGACATAGTTCCTGAAGGGGATCTTAGCCTCTGGAACTCCGACCCATTTAAAGCCGAAATAAAAGATGGAATAATTTATGGGAGAGGCAGTGAAGACAATCATAAAGGAATAGTTTCATCGTTTTTGCTTTTAAAGATGATTTTTGAAGAAAAAATCGATCCAAAATATAATTTAAATCTAATTTTTGTAGCTGATGAAGAAGACGGCAGTAAATACGGTCTTTCATATCTTGTAAATAATTTTGAAGATGAACTTTTTAGCTCGAAAGATTTAATAATTGTTCCAGATTTTGGAATGCCTGAAGGAGAATTTATTGAAATTGCTGAAAAAAATATACTATGGCTAAATTTTAAAATCAAAGGAAAACAGTGCCATGGAAGTACTCCCGAAAATGGATTTAACGCAGATGTCATGGCATTTGCTTTTGGAAAAGGACTCTACGATACACTATATAATAAATACAGTGAACTTGATTCGATATTCAATCCACCCTTTTCAACTTTTGAACCAACAATTTTAAGAAATAATGTTGAAAACACAAATACAATTCCAGGATATGTTGAATTAAATTTTGATTGCAGAATTATTCCAAAATACGACCCAAAAGAAGTATTAAATGATATTAAAAACTACATTGAAGTTTTTAAAAAAGAAGTTGAAAAATATGTTATTCACTTCGATATTTCTGAAAAAGAAAATATTTCAATAGAATATGAAATCTTAAAACTTGAAAAAGCAGAAGAAACAAAAAAAGATTCAGAAGTTGTTAAAAAACTGGGTTCTGCAATTAAAAACGTGTTAAATAAAGAACCAGTATTATGCGGAATGGGTGGTGGAACCGTTGCCGCATTTTTAAGAGAAAAAGAATACAACACTGCAGTTTGGGGAATTGGAGACGAAACTGCACACCAGCCAAATGAACACGTGAAAATAGAAAATTTAATAAAAATGGCAGAAGTGTATCTTGATATATTAAAATAAGTGGTAGTTGTGTACGTTGTAAAAATTGGCGGAAGTCTAACGAATAATGCAGAAAAAATTCTTGAAAGCCTTAAAAAATCAGGAGAAAAAATTGTAATTATTCCGGGTGGTGGAAATTTCGCAAATTTGGTTCGAAATCTCCATGAATCTGAAAAAATTAATGATATTTCTGCACATAAACTTGCAACAATGTGTACTGACATTACTGGAACCTATTTTTCCGAAATTTCGGGGATAAAAACAGCAGATAATCTTTTTGATGCAAAAAAAATCCTTCAAAATGAAAGTATAGTTATAATACTTCCATCAAAGATTATACTAAGTACTGATGAATTACCCTGTTCTTGGGAAGTTACTTCGGATTCTTTTGCAGGATATATTGCAAAATTATTAAAATCCAAAACACTAATTATAGCCACCGATGTCGACGGAATTTATGATAAATATCCTGAGGGAAAACTATTAAATACAATAAATACAAAAACGATTAAAGGTTTTACGTCTGTGGATAAACACCTACCAAAACTTATATCCGAATACGACATTGAGTGCTTTGTTGTTAACGGAAATCATCCTGAGAGAATAAATAACATTTTTAAAGGCGTATCTGATACGTATACGAAAATAACCTTGAAATAAAACACTATGGTGAGAACATGAAACAAAAATGTACTTCCTGCAATGCAGAAATTGCACCAAGAGAAAATGCTACAAAATTCTTGTGCCCTAACTGTGGAAAAGCAGAACTTGTAAGATGCGAAAAATGCAGAAAATTAAGTAACACGTACAACTGCCCAGTATGTGGATACGAAGGTCCTTAAATCAGTCTAAAAACGAAAATAGGTGAAAAGATGGCAACAGTTATCGCAAAAGTAAAAGTAATGCCTACAAGCCCAGAAGTAGACAAAGAATCATTGAAAGCAACACTAAAAGAACTCGTTGAAAACAACGATGCAAAATGTAGGGGAGTTTTAGACGAACCACTTGCATTTGGACTTTACACGGTATTTGTAATGGTTGAAATGGAAGAAAAAGAAGGCGGAATGGACCCTATCGAAGAAGCTATGAACGCTTTAGAAAATGTAGAAAGCGCTGAAGTAGTTGAACTTTCACTCGTTTAATTCATCATTACTAATTTTTTAATTAACGAAAAATAGCCCGAACTTAAAACAACACTCATTTTAAGCTTTAATTCGAGATATGGGATTGTTATGATAAACTATATAAATAAGTTTAAGCAAATAAAAAAGGCTATTGACTATATGGATGATAGGGGATACTCTATCAATGTAAAACATGAAAATAATCCTGTTATTGAGATTGGAAATAAAAAGGCCAATCTATTAATAAAAAACACGATTGGAAACGTGAAAGTGCACTACATCAATACAGCTAAACTCCTGTTAAAGATGAGAGACTAACCCGATTGAGGTGAAGACGATGGCTAAACTAAAATACAAAGTTGAAGCTGACCCAAAAAACACTGCGCGAGCTATGGGCAGAACATTAAGAATATCAAGAAAACATGCTATTGAAATTTGCAGAGAATTATCTGGAATGAAATTAGATGCTGCTGTTGCATTCTTAAACAGAGTTATCGCTTTAGAAACTCCAGTTCCCTTCAAAGTTCACAACAAAGACTTACCACACAGAAAAGGAAAAATTGGAACACACTCAGGTAGATTCCCACAGAAAGCTTCGCTAGAAATCTTACAAGTTTTAGACAACGCTAAGAAAAACGCTGAGCAAAAAGGATTAAACACAGAAAAATTAAGAATCAAACACATATCATCAAACAGAGGCTTCACAATTAAAAGATACATGCCAAGAGCATTTGGTAGAGCAAGCCCTAAAAACCAAGAAACAATACACATCCAAGTAATCCTTGAAGAATTCTACTAATGGTGAAACAATGATTGAGAGAACATTTGTTGGAGAAAATGTTTCCGAAACATTAATCGACGAATACTTTAAAAATAAGTTGGTTAGAGCAGGATACAGCCACATCGACATTAAAAAAACACCGATTGGAACAAGAGTAACTGTATTCGCTGAAAAACCAGGTTTCGTTATCGGAAGAAAAGGAAAAATGGTTAAAGAATTAACTGACGCGCTCACAGCTAACTACGGCGTTAACAACCCACAAATTGAAGTTAAACAAATTGAAAACCCAGATTTAGACCCTGCACTCGTAGGTCACAAAATTGCATCTTCGTTAGAAAGAGGAATGCACTTTAGAAAAACAGCACACTCAGCAGTAAGAAGAGTTATGGCTTCAGGCGCAAAAGGTGTTGCAATTATCATTTCTGGAAAATTATCTGGAGAAAGATCAAGAACTGAAAAGTTCATGGATGGATACATGAAACACTGCGGTGAACCTGCAGAAGAACTCGTAAACAAATCACACCAGTTAGCAAAATTAAAACTCGGTATTGTTGGAGTTACAGTAAAAATCATGAGACCAGATGTATCATTACCTGATGAAATCACAATTTTATCCGGCGAAATTAAAGAAATTAGCGAAATTAGTGAAGTATCCCAAGAATAAGGTGATTTAAATGGCAATTTTAAAAGCTAGCGAGATAAGGGAACTTTCAGTTGAAGAAATGAAAGGAAAAATCGCAGAATTAAAAAGAGAATTAATGAAAGAAGGCGTAAACAAGTCAACAGGCGGTGCACCTTCAAACCCAGGTAAGATCAGCGAAATCAAAAGAACAGTCGCAAGAATCTTAACAATCATGAAAGAAAAAGAAGCTCAAGCATAAAATGCTTAAGCATAATTTTAAATACCATCAATCAGTATGTATATCCCGTATACCTATAACAGATTAGTCTATCAAAATGAGAGGTGCATTGATGCCAGAGATTTGTCCTATATGTGGTTTACCAAAAGATTTGTGTGTCTGTGAAGAGATTGCAAAGGAAGAACAGAAAATTAAAGTTTACGTAACTAAAAGAAGGTTTGGTAAGCTGATGACAGTCGTCGACGGCTTTGATGCGGACTTGATTGATGTAAAAGATTTGGCTAAAAAGTTAAAAGATATATGTGCTTGTGGCGGAACTGTAAAGAAAGATTCTATCGAGTTACAGGGAGACCACAGGAAAAAAGCTGAAGAAACCCTTATCAAAATGGGATTCTCAAAAGACATGATTGATGTCAGATAATTATCTATTCACACGAGTATGTGGATACTGAAAATGTACACCCCCATGCTCAAAGGGTAGGGACACCCATGAAATTGTCACAAAATATATTGAGACATGAATTAATTGGATTAAATCTCGAAGTTGTAAAATCTACTGATTCGGGTTTAATTTCAACAAAAGGTAGAGTACTTAACGAGACTAGAAACACACTAGTTCTTGAAAAAGAAAACGGCAAGGAAATTACCATTGTGAAAGAACTTTCAACATTTCGAATTCAGTTTGAGTTTGATGATGTTGTAAAGGTCGACATTGACGGAAGACTACTTGTTGGACGACCTGAAGACAGGTTGAAAAGGAAAATAAAACAGCTCTACTCGTACTAAGCTTCTCAGCTATTTTAAATGTCCCAACTTGAAAATAAGAATTGAAATTTAAGTTCTAAACAGGCGTTAGTGGTATTTATGAAAACATTATATACCTGTAGCCCGTATTAAATCTGGAACTTTAAAATCGACATTAAACACTCTAAATATGGGAGGTATAATTTATGTCAAACATTGGAATCGATGTAAAAGCTCCTGAACATGTTTGTGAAGATCCTAACTGTCCGTTCCACGGTACCTTATCCGTAAGAGGACAAATATTTGAAGGAACCGTTACAAGTGACAAAGGACACGACACAATCGTGCTCAAAAGAGAAGTTACTGGATACATATCCAAGTACGAAAGATATGAAAAAAGAACAACTTCATTGGTTGCACACAACCCTGCATGCATTAAAGCAAAAGTTGGCGACACTGTGAAAGTTATGGAATGCAGGCCAATCAGTAAAACAAAGTCATTTGTTGTAATTGAAAAAACTGAAAACCTGGAATAATCCTTTAAAAGGTGAATATTATGAAAGGACTAGGTTCAACAATCGTAAGATCATTACCAAACGGAGCAAGACTCGTCTGTGCAGATAACACAGGTGCAAAAGAGCTCGAAATAATTGCGGTTAAAAACTACACGGGTACTGTAAGAAGATTACCTGCAGGTGGTGTAGGCCACATGGTTTACGTTTCAGTGAAAAAAGGTACTCCTGAAATGAGAAAACAGGTTTTACCTGCAATTATCATCAGACAGAAAAAAGAATACAAAAGAGCTGACGGTACAAGAGTAAAATTCGAAGATAACGCAGCTGTTATTGTTACTCCAGAAGGAACGCCAAAAGGTTCAGAAATCAAAGGTCCAGTTTCAAAAGAAGCTGCTGAAAGATGGCCTGGTGTTTCAAGATTAGCTAAAATTATTCACTAATTAGGCATGTGGTGAAATCATGGTTTTGACAAACTCAAAACAGCCAAGAAAACAAAGAAAAGCACTCTATAACGCACCATTACATTTAAGAAATAGCGTTATGTCTGCAATGTTATCAAAAGAATTAAAAGAAAAATTCAATAAAAACTCCCTTCCAGTGAAAAAAGGAGATACTGTAAAAGTACTCAGAGGAAATTTCAAAGGAATCGAAGGGGAAGTTTCAAAAGTTGACTACGCAGGATACAAAATCATTGTTGAAGGAGTAGTTAACAAAAAACAAGATGGAACTGAAACTGCATATCCAATTCATCCATCAAATGTTATGATTACCAAAATGGACGAATCAGACGAAAAGAGATTTAAAAATTCAAGTAATTAAGAGGTGTGAGCATGGCAATTAAAGGACCTAGAAAACATCTTAAAAGATTGGC
The DNA here is from genome assembly GCF_054506835.1 of Methanococcus mangrovi. Classification (NCBI taxonomy): domain Archaea; kingdom Methanobacteriati; phylum Methanobacteriota; class Methanococci; order Methanococcales; family Methanococcaceae; genus Methanococcus; species Methanococcus mangrovi. Next base: position 1,268,310 of record NZ_CP197114.1, read on the forward strand.
TGCTCCAGCAAATTGGCAACTTCCTAGAAAAGTAAAAGCATTTACTGTAAGACCATCACCTGGACCACACTCAATGGATAAATCATTGCCTTTATTGTTAGTTGTAAGAGATGTATTAAAATACGCTGACAACGCAAGAGAAGCTAAAAAAATTATCCAAACGGGCAAAATCTTAATCGATGGATTAAAAAGAAAAGAATACAAACACCCAGCTGGATTAATGGATGTTTTATCAATTCCTGAAATGAATGAAAACTACCTTGTATTATTTGACGAAAGCGGAAGAATCAGCTTGAAAAAAACTGACAAAACCGATGTAAAATTATGCAAAATCGTGAACAAAACTGTCATAAAAGGCGGTCACATTCAATTAAATCTTCACGACGGTAGAAACCAGATTGTAAAAGTTTCAGACGCTACAAAAGCTGAAGAAGATGTTTACAAAACCGGAGACAGCGTTTTAGTTTCAATTCCAGAACAGTCAATTGTTGGACATGTTGCATTCGGCGAAGGACAATTAGCATACATCACTGGCGGTAAACACGTTGGAGAATTTGCTAAAATCGTTGAAGTGGAAAACAGAGCATTGTACTCAGATATTGTAACTTTAGAAAACAAAGATGGCGAGAAATTTAAAACCGTTAAGCCTTACGTATTCATCGTAGGTCAAGACGAACCAGTAATTTCGATGTAATGCCCATAAAATTAGAGGAGGACGAAACATGTCGTTCCAAGAAGTTTGGGAAAAAGAACCTATGAAAAAACCAAGAATCCAAAAAGTCACAGTAAACTTCGGTGTAGGTGAAGCTGGAGATAGGTTAACAATAGGTGCAAAAGTTATTGAAGAACTCACCGGCCAATCACCAGTAAGGACTTTAGCTAAACAGACAAACCCTGCATTTGGTATTAGAAAAAAATTACCAATTGGATTAAAAGTAACATTAAGAGGAAAAAACGCTGAAGAATTCCTCGGAAATGCATTCAATGCATTCAAAACATGCGGTAAAGTACTCTATGCATCATCATTTGACCAGGTTGGAAACTTCTCATTTGGTGTTCCTGAACATATCGACTTCCCAGGTCAAAAATACGACCCTTCAGTTGGAATCTATGGTATGGATATCTGTGTAACCTTTGAAAAATCAGGATACAGAGTAAAATCAAGAAAAGTTAAAAGAAGCCACATTCCAAAGAAACACTTAGTTACCAAAGACGAAGCTATCGAATACATCCAAACTAAATTCGATACCGAAGTAGTTAGGGAATAAGGTGAAAGAATGACAAAAACACCATTTAAGACAAAATTCGGCCAAGGTTCAAAAGTTTGCAAAAGATGCGGAAGAAAAGGGCCTGGAATTATCAGAAAATACGGATTAAATTTATGCAGACAATGCTTCAGAGAATTAGCACCAAAATTAGGATTTAAAAAGTACGATTAAGGACAAGGAGGCAACAATATGAGTTTAATGGACCCTCTTGCAAACGCATTAAACCACGTATCCAACTGCGAAAGTGTGGGTAAAAACGTAGCTTACTTGAAACCTGCTTCAAAATTAATTGGAAGAGTTCTAAATGTTATGCAGGATCAAGGATACATTGGAAACTTCGAATACATTGAAGACGGAAAAGCAGGCGTCTACAAAGTTGATTTAATCGGACAGATCAACAAGTGTGGAGCTGTAAAACCAAGATACGCAGTTAAAAACCATGACTTCGAAAAATTCGAAAAAAGATACTTACCGGCTAAAGGTTTCGGATTGTTAATCGTAAGTACCCCAAAAGGATTAATGACACATGACGAAGCTAGAAACGCTGGAGTAGGTGGAAGATTAATTTCCTACATATACTAAGGACATTATGGAGGTATTCTTATGCCAGTTGCAGCTTTAATAAGGGAAGAAATCGAAATTCCTGCAAACGTCAACGTTGAACTTAATGGCAACATAGTTGCTGTTAAATCCGGTGCAAAAGAACTTAAAAGAGAATTAGTGTACCCTGGAATCGAAATGAACGTGAAAGACGGAAAAGTTGTTATTGAGTGTACATTCCCACGAAAAGCACAAACCGCAATTGTTGGAACCTACAGATCACACATTCAAAACATGATCACAGGTGTTACTGACGGATTTGAATACAAATTAGTAATCAGATACGCTCACTTCCCAATGAAAGTTAGTGCTAAAGGAAACACTGTAATGATTGACAACTTCTTAGGAGAAAAATACACAAGAACTGCTAAAATCATGGATGGAGTCACTGTAAAAGTTAGTGGTGAAGAAGTGATTGTAAGTGGAACTAACAAAGAATTTGTTGGTCAAACCGCTGCAAACATCGAACAAGCTACTAAAGTTAAAGGAAGAGACACAAGAATATTCCAAGATGGCATCTACATTGTAGAAAAAGCAGGAAAAGTATTATAAGGTGGTCTCATGAGTGAATTCAAAAGATTAATGAGATTAAAACTCAAAATGAAACAGAAAAGACCTGAATTTAAAAGACAGGACTGGTTCAAGAGTTCAAGAATTGGAACTAGCTGGAGAAGACCTTTCGGTAAACACAGCGGTATGAGAATAGGATTGACCCACAGAGCTGCTGTTGCTACAGTAGGTTACAGAGGACCTGCTCTTGTTAGAGGTTTACACCCATCAGGTTTACAAGATATTCTTGTTAACAACGTGAAAGAATTAGTTGCATTAAACCCTGAAATTCAAGGTGCAAGAATTGCAGCTACCGTTGGTAAAAGAAAAAGAGCGGAAATCGTTAAAAAAGCTAATGAATTAGGAATTAGAGTATTTAACGTATCCAAACAAAAACAGGAAGAATTCTTAAGTTTATAATTTCGCTTAAGATATAAGGTGATATTATGGATGTATCAACCCAGAAAAGAATTGCTGCAGCTGTTTTGGATTGCGGTATCGATAGGGTATGGATTGATCCTGAAAACCTGGAAAGAGTCAAAATGGCCATCACAAAAGATGACATTAGGCTCTTAATTAACGATGGAATCATTGTTAAGAAACAGGAAAAAGGAATCAGCAGCGCCAGGAAAAAAGAAGCTCAAGAACAGAAAAGAAAAGGAAAGAGAAAAGGACCTGGTTCAAGAAAAGGGGCTAAAGGTGCAAGAACCCCTAAAAAAGAAAAATGGATGAACACAATTAGACCACTCAGAAAAATGCTGAAAGAATTAAGAGAAAATGAAAAAATCGAAAGATCAGCATACAGAAAATTATACAGAATGGCTAAAGGTGGAGCATTCAGAAGCAGAAACCACATGAAATTATACATGAAAGAACACGGAATTTTAGCTGAATAACTCAAATTTAAGGAGGAATGACTATGGCAATGAACGCCAAATTCAGAGTTCCTTTTAGAAGAAGAAGAGAAGGAAAAACAGATTTCAGACAACGATTAGGATTATTATTGTCTGGTAAACCAAGATTAGTTGCGAGAAAATCCTTAAACAATGTGATCGCTCAGCTTATGGCATACGATGAAAAAGGGGACGTTGTTTTAGTTTCAGCACACTCCAGAGAACTCGTTAAAATGGGTTACAAAGGCCACTGCGGAAATTTACCTGCAGCATACTTAACAGGTTTATTGTTAGGTAAAAAGGCTGTTAAAGAAGGAGTAGAAGAAGCTATCTTAGACAAAGGTCTTCACAGAGCTACCAAAGGAGCTGCAATTTTCGCTGTTTTAAAAGGCGCACTCGATGCAGGTATGGAAATACCTCACGGTGATGAAATCATCGCAGATGAAGAAAGATTAAACGGAACTCACGTTAAAAATTACGCAGAATCTCTAAAAGAAGATGCTGATGCGTACAAAAAACAGTTCTCAAAATACTTAGAAAAAGGATTAAACCCAGAAGACTTGCCAGAACACGTTGAAGAACTGAAAGAAAAAATCCTTAACTTATAAGGTGATATATATGGCTGAAAAAAGAGCTGAAAAAAGAAAATTCAATACTGACGCTTGGGAGCCAAAAACCCAGATCGGTAGAATGGTTAAGGAAGGAACAATTTCAGACATTAGCTACATTATGGATAAAGGTCTTCCATTATTAGAACCTGAAATTGTTGATGCACTCTTACCCGATTTAGAAGAACAAGTTTTGGATGTTAAATTAGTTCAAAGAATGCACAAATCTGGAAGAAGAGCAAGATACAGAGCAACTGTTGTTGTTGGTAACAAAAACGGTTACGTTGGAGTAGGTATGGGTAAATCAAAAGAAGTTGGCCCTGCTATCAGAAAAGCAATTGCTCACGCAAAATTATCATTAATCAAAGTTAGAGTTGGTTGCGGTTCATGGGAATGCGGTTGCGGATCCCCTCACTCAATCCCATTCACAGCTAAAGGAGCTTGCGGTAGCGTTAAAATCGAATTACTACCTGCACCAAGAGGTGTTGGTTTAGTTGCGGGTAACGTTGCAAAAGCTGTTTTAGGTCTTGCAGGAATAAAAGATGCATGGACTAAAACCTTTGGTGACACAAGAACCACATACAACTTTGCTGAAGCTACATTCGATGCATTAAACAACTTAAACTTCGTAAGATGCTTGCCTGAACAAAAGGAAAAATTAGGTCTTACAGAAGGAAGAGTACTCTAATTTATTACTTTTTAAGAAAAAAGGTGATTAAAACATGGCTTACGCAGTTGTAAGAGTCAGAGGAAGCGTAGGTGTTAGAGGAGACATCGCAGATACCATGAAGATGTTGAGATTACACCGAGTAAACCACTGTGTTGTAATTCCAGACACTGAACACTACACTGGAATGATAAAAAAAGTTAAAGACTATGTAACCTACGGTGAAATCGATAAAGATACACTTGTAGCTTTAATTTTAAAAAGAGGAAGACTTCCTGGAAACAAAAGACTAACTGAAGAACTTGTAAAAGAACTAACAGAACTTCCAGTTGAAGAGTTAGCTGAAAAAATAATTGCTGGCGAAATTAAAATAAAAGACACACCATTAAAACCTGTATTCAGATTACATCCTCCAAGAAAAGGATATGATAAAGCAGGAGTTAAAAAAGGATTCTCAATCGGTGGTGCCTTAGGTTACAGATCTGGTAAAATCAACGATTTATTGAACAAAATGATGTAATTTAAGGTGATTTAATGATTAGAAAAAGCAAAAAAATCACGAAAATGAGAGGCTCCAGAACCTGCGGATATGGAGAAGCTAAAAAACACAGAGGCGCTGGCCACAGAGGTGGTAGAGGTAACGCTGGTCACCAGAAACATAAATGGTTGTCAGTATGTAAGTTCAATCCTGATTACTTCGGTAAATATGGATTCAACAGAAACCCTTGCCTCATAAAACAGTTAGAAACTATTAACATTGGAGAATTGGAAGAATACATCTTAAAATACAAAGATGCATTCCAAGTAGAAGATGGTAAAGTTGTAGTTGATGCTACCGAAATCGGATACGAAAAAGTTCTCGGAAAAGGAAGAATTTCAACCGCAATGGTTGTAAAAGCAGTTGAATTCTCTGAAGGAGCTAAAGAAAAAATTGAGGCTGCCGGTGGAGAATTTGTTGAATTATAATTCAATTAAGAACCACTTACTTTATTTAATTCTGCTTTTTCTTATTTTTGATAGTGGATACTATGAAAATTCAAATAAACTAACTCACTTTTTAAAACTTTTTTTAAATGCGAAAACTATATCTCGTGTATTTTCCAAAGATTATCATGATTGCAGTATTTGATAATAAATCCCGTGTTTTTCTTGTTTAACAAAATTTATAATGTTATTCCAGGGTGAGAATTTGGAAAGTTTTTTATTAAAGATAAAACCACTACTCGAACTAATTCCAGAAGTAAAAAGACCAACAAAAGAAATTTCTTTCAAAGAAAAATTACAGTGGACTGCAGTTGTGCTTGTACTCTATTTTATTTTGGGTACTATTGATATTTACACCGGCGGTTCAGAAATGCCTGCAATATTTGACTTTTGGCAGACAGTTACTGCATCAAAAATGGGTACGCTGATTACCCTTGGTATCGGGCCAATTGTAACTGCAGGAATCATCATGCAGCTTTTAGTAGGATCTGAGATTATAAGTTTGGATTTATCAAAGCCCATGAATAGAGCATTATTCCAAGGTTTACAAAAATTATTTGGTATAGTATTATGTTTCCTTGAAGCTTTAATGTTCGTTGGTGCAGGTGCATTTGGTACTTTAACACCACTAATGATGGCAGTGCTAGTATTCCAGCTTGCACTCGGGGCGATACTCATTATTTACCTTGATGAAATTGTTTCAAGATACGGTATTGGATCAGGTATCGGTCTTTTCATTGCTGCGGGGGTTTCGCAGACTATATTTGTAGGAACCTTTGGTTCAGAAGGATACTTATGGAAATTTTTCAGTGCAATGACTGTTGGAAGTTTATGGACTGCATTAGAATACATTTTACCAATTTTGGGTACAATACTTGTATTCTTGGTTGTAGTCTACGTTGAAAGTATCAGAGTTGAAATTCCACTTGCACACGGTAGAGTAAAAGGTGCTGTTGGAAAATACCCGATAAAATTCATTTACGTTTCAAACTTGCCTGTTATCCTTGCTGCAGCATTGTTTGCAAACATCCAGCTCTGGGGAATGTTCCTCGAAAAAATGGGTTTTCCACTTCTTGGACACTACACGAGTGGTAGAGCAACTGATGGACTTGCATACTACTTCTCAACACCATATGGGATTTCAAGCTTGATTGCAGACCCGCTTCACGCGGTATTCTATACTATCATGATGATAATATTCTGTATATTGTTTGGTCTTTTCTGGGTTGAAACTTCAGGACTCGATGCAAAATCAATGGCCAAAAAACTTGGAAACTTAGATATGGCAATTAAAGGATTTAGAAAAAGCCAAAAATCAATTGAACAGAGGCTTAAAAGATACATTGCCCCAATTACAGTAATGGGTTCAGCATTTGTTGGATTCTTAGCTGCAAGTGCAGACTTTACAGGGGCACTCGGTGGTGGTACTGGAGTACTTCTTACAGTATCCATCGTTTACAGGTTGTACGAACAGCTCGTTCAAGAACAGCTCTCTGAACTTCACCCATCAATTGCGAAGTTTATAAGAAAATAATTCTAAAATAGAATAGAAATATTAAAAATAAAATTTTTTTCTTTTTTTAAAAAATATTGAATCCGAGGTATTTTGTATATAAAATACTCAAAATTCCAAAAAATGCTTCGATAGTCCACAGTACAAGTACTATTTTATATTCTTCCATTGATTTTTTCATTAAAATCATTCTTGGTAGTGATAAATATCCGCCTTCAACGCATAATTTTCCATTTTTCAATTGAGTAGGCGTAAATACAGTGTCTTTTTTTGTAACTCCTGCGGTGAATTGTTTCAAAAGTGCATCTACAATATATGGAATCATGAGTATAAAAAATTCAGGAATAAAACCTCTCCATACTGCAACGGTTGCCAAAAATGCACCAATTGGAAGGGTTCCAGTGTCTCCAGGAAACACTTTTGCAGGGTACCTATTGTAGTATAAAAGTCCAAGGTATGCTGCTGAAAATAAAATCAAAATTTTAAATCCAAATATATCTCCGTTTATTAAACATACTGCTGCCATAAATAAACAGAGAATTACTCCCATTCCAATTTCAAGACCGTTGAAACCTGCAAGCATGTTTGTTAAATTTGAAGACACAAAAATTCCAAGTATTAAAAGAATGGATAAAAAAACATTTAATTTTAACAGAAATGCAACAGGAATCCCCATTAAAAACGTCAAAATTATTTTTTCTTTTGAATTTAATCTTGAAATATCATCAATTACCCCAACAAAACCTGACAAAAATATGCTCAGCGAAAGTGCGGGATTGAAAAACAGCATTGTTACAGAAGTTATAACTACGGGAGATAATCCGCCCATTTCTGCTACTTTAAGTTTACCTTCCTTGTGCAGGTCATAACCATATTTATTATTGACCATTTTTGTAATTATAAATTTTGTAAATATCAAAGAAATTACAAAAGAAAATAAAGCAGATAAAACAAAATATAAATCCATAACATCACCATTTATACTATTAAAACATAATTCAATTGATAAACTATTTATATATACATTATCGATTATTTTTGATAAAAGCTTTTGGAGGAGGATTATGGGTGAATTATTAAATAAAGTCTCAGATTTTTTCAAAAAGAACGAAAAAATAAAACTCATCCTGATATTACTGTTTATATGTATGATGAGTTTTCAAATCCGTGCCCAAACTGCAGACATGGCATTTACCGATAATTCATATTTACAAGACATGTTTTCAGATGACAATGGAAGAATGTATTTAACCGCACTTGACCCTTATTACTACCTTAGAATGACTGAAAATTACATAAATAGTGGTTATTCAAATGTTGGTGAAACTACAGTTGAAATAGATGGGAAAAATGTACCTTATGACACGATACAGTACGCACCCCCGGGAAAAGAAGCAGGATCAGTTTCTGCACTATCTATTGTAACAGTTTTTGTATACGCAATTTGGAATTCGTTTGATTCAACCGTTACGATAATGAATGCGGCATTCTGGGTTCCTGCAATCATGAGTATCCTGATTGGAATTCCCGTGTTTTTTATAGTAAAAAGAAACACGTCTTCAAATATAGGGGGGCTTGTTGGAGCGTTGCTTCTGAGTTCAAGTCCGAGTTTACTTTATAAAACATCAGCAGGATTTGCAGATACCCCGATATTTGAGATACTGCCGTTACTGTTCATTGTATGGATGATAATGGAAGCAATCCACGAACAAGAAAACGTCAAAAAATCCGGAATATTTGGGGGAATTGCAGCCATTTTAATTGGATTGTATCCTCTGATGTGGAGCGGTTGGTGGTATGCATTTGATATCACGGCGGCCTTCTTGGTGTTATATTTAGCATACGAATACATAACAAAATCAAAAAACTTAAAAAATGTACTTACAACTTCAATAATTACATTGGTTGGTGGAGCAGTTCTTGTTTCGCTTTCAACAGGAGTAAGTGGATTCATTAATGGAATATTATCCCCAATAGGATTTACAGTAATCAATGAAGCTACAAGAATAACAGGCTGGCCAAACGTTTATACAACAGTTTCAGAGCTTGCAATTCCAACTGGAACTGAAATAATTGAAAATTCAGTTGGAAATATCTGGTTATTAATTGCAGGTATTTCTGGAATAGTTTTATCATTTATATCATTTAGACATGAAAAACGTGTAATTGACATTAAATATTCACTTTATTTAACACTCTGGCTTATAGCTACAGTTTATGCCGCAACAAAAGGTATAAGGTTCGTTGCATTAATGACTCCTGCTCTTGCAATAGGTATTGGAATATTTGCAGGCCAGATTGAAAATATTATTAAAAAATACGAAAAAAAAGTGGAATATATATTATACCCGGTAATTGGAATTATCTCGGTAATTACCTTGATTAAATATAATGGGGAACTATTAAACATACTTGTTCCAACTACATATGTTCCAATTGCGGTTTATCTATCGATAATTGCTTTACTTTGCTTAGCAGTATACAAAATAGTAGACATACTTTCAGAAAAAGAACAGGCTGTTAGAAAGTGTTTTGGAATACTTCTTGCAGTTATGTTAACACTTCCGTCAATGGCTGCCGCAGTCCCATTCTATACTGCTCCTACAATGAACGATGGCTGGATGGATAGTTTAAACTGGATAAAAACAGAAACTCCAGATAATTCAGTTGTTACATGCTGGTGGGACAACGGTCACATCTACACGTGGGCTACAAGAAAAATGGTAACCTTTGATGGTGGATCACAAAACACTCCAAGAGCTTACTGGGTTGGACGTGCATATTCAACCTCTGATGAAAATTTATCGGTTGGAATTTTAAGAATGCTTGCAACAAGCGGGGACAGCGCTTATGATGACGAAAGTATTTTAATTAAAAAAACAGGGTCGATTAAAGGAACTGTGGACATTTTAAATGAAATACTTCCAATCAACAGAACAGAAGCTAAATCCGTTCTATTAAATAGTTACGGCCTGACAGATGCAGAAGCAGAAGAAATACTTGATTTAACACACCCAAAAAGTACAAATCCTGACTATTTAATTACCTACAACAGGATGACAAGTATTGCATCTGTTTGGAGTATGTTTGGAAACTGGAATTTCAGTTTACCTACAAATACCGAAAACAGCGATAGAGAAATGGGTTATTACCAGCAATTAAGCGGTAGTGCACAGGATATTAACGGAACTACAGTTATTTACATACCGCTACAGAAAACAGATTCATACAGTATTGTAAATGTTATTGAAATAACAGGTTCTGAAATAAGGATGGCTGATGCAGTAATTGACAGCAACAACCAGACCACCATGCAGAGTCCAAGTTTCCACAAACTGATTTTAAAAATCGGTGAAAACGTTTACGAACAGGGAATAAACGAAAATGGGGACTATTCAGAAATTGTAAGACTTGAACAAACATATTCTGGTAATTACCAAGTATATGCATGCATCTCAAGTAAAAACCTTGAAGACAGCGTATACACGAAATTACACTTTTTAGATGGATACGGACTTGAAAAAATCCATCTTGAAAAAGAATCAATAGACCCAACTGCATACGGTGTAGAACCGGGATTTAAAGTTTACAGCGTAGATTACGGAACAGACTATCTCAATTAATTTTGAGAATTTAATTTTTTAACTATTTTTCAATTAATTTTAAATATTAACTTTTTTAATATTTTTTGAAAACTTTTAATTTAACTCGAATTTTATTTGATTAATCTGGTGATTTTATGGCTATTGAGATATTGAGGTTGGGCCATCGAGGCGAGAGAGACAAAAGAATATCTACCCACGTTGCATTAACTTCAAGAGCACTTGGCGCTGAAAAAATAATATTTACTGAGGAAGATAAACACGTTAGGGAAAGTGTTGAAAGAATTGTTGAGAGTTGGGGCGGAGATTTTAAATTTGAAGTCGTTAAATCCTGGAAAACGTATGCGAAAAGATTTAAAGATAACGGGATAGTAGTCCACCTTACAATGTATGGGGAAAATATTAATAAAGTCATGACAGAGATTAGAGAAGAGATTTCAAAAACGAAAAACTTGCTCTTGATAATCGGTGCTGAAAAAGTTCCAAGAGAAGCTTACGATATTGCAGACTACAACCTTTCAGTTGGAAACCAGCCGCACTCCGAAGTTGCTGCACTTGCAATATTTTTAGACAGGCTTACTGAAGGAAAAGCTCTTTATTCAGAATATGATGATGCAAAAATAAAAGTAACTCCTTCGAAATCCGAAAAATGTGTTTTTATGGAAAAAGAGTAATTTAACTCTCTCTGGTGAAATAAATGATATTAAGTGATAAGGATATTTTTGATTACGTTAATTCAAAAAGAGTTTTGATAGAACCGTTTAATTCAAAATTCGTTGGACCCTGTTCATACGATGTTACCCTTGGAAATGAATTTATAAAATATAACGAAGACGTTTACGACCTTAAAAAAAGTTTAAGCCACAGTAAATTCGAAATTGAAAATTCAATCATGGTATGTCCCTTAAACCACCACCTTGATGAAACAATAATCAAAAATTATAAAGAAAAATACAGTGTTGACTTTGTTGTAAGTGGCGGGCTTTTAGGAACTACTAATGAATACGTGGAACTTCCAAACGATGTTTGTGCACAGTACCAAGGTAGGAGCAGTTTTGGAAGGGTATTTTTACAAACTCACCAGACCGCAGGGTGGATTGATTCAGGATTTAAAGGAAAAATAACACTTGAAATTGTAGCATATGACAAACCTGTAATACTTTATAAAAACCAGAGAGTAGGGCAGTTAATATTTAGCAAATCACTTTCACCAGCAGATATCGGATATTCGGACAGGAAATGCTCAAAATATGCAGGGCAAAAGTCAGTAATGGCTTCACTTATTAAAAAAGACTTTGAAACTAATGAGGAGGAATAAAAATGTTCGTTCCAGAGGAAATTATTGAAACAATAAAAATGATCGAGTATCAAAATTTGGATATAAGAACTACAACACTTGGTGTCAACTTAAAAGACTGTGCTGACAAGGATTTAGATGTCTTAAAAGAAAACATTTACAACAAGATAACATCACTTGGCGGAAATTTAGTTGAAACTGCAAACAAAGTATCTCAAAAGTATGGTATTCCAATAGTAAATAAGAGAATTTCGGTAACCCCAATCGGGCTTATCATGGGAAGTACTTTAAAGGGCTTGAGTAACGAAGAAGCAGTTGATGCATGCGTTGAAGTTGGAATTACGCTTGATAAAATTGCAAAAGAAGTTGGCGTAGATTTTATTGGTGGGTATTCCGCATTAGTTCAAAAAAGAGCAACACCTGAAGAAAAAATGCTTATCAGGTCAATCCCAAAATTAATGACTAAAACTGACAAAGTATGTGCATCGATTAATGTTGCTACAACAAAAGCAGGCATTAATATGTATGCTGTTAAAAAAATGGGGGAAATCGTTAAAGAAACCTCAGAAATTACAAAAGATGCAATTGGATGTGCAAAAATTGTTGTATTTTGTAATGCTCCTGAAGACAACCCCTTCATGGCAGGGGCGTTCCACGGACCTGGAGAAGGAGATGCGGTAATCAATGCAGGTGTTTCTGGACCGGGTGTTGTTAGGGCAGTTGTTGAACAGTTAAAAGGAAAAGATATCGGAACAGTTAGTGACGAAATTAAAAAGACTGCATTTAAAATTACCAGAATGGGTGAACTCGTTGGAAAAGAAGTTGCGAGTGAATTAGGTGTAGACTTTGGTATTGTTGATTTATCACTCGCACCAACTCCGGCAATTGGAGACAGCATTGCAAATATTTTAGAAGCTGTCGGACTTGAAAGATGCGGAACACACGGAACTACCGCAGCACTTGCAATGTTAAACGATGCAGTTAAAAAAGGAGGAGCAATGGCTTCAAGTAATGTTGGTGGACTTAGCGGTGCATTCATTCCAGTAAGTGAAGATGCAGGAATGATTGAAGCAGTTGAAGCTGGAGCTTTGAAATTAGATAAACTTGAAGCAATGACCTGCGTATGTTCAGTTGGTCTTGACATGATTGCAGTACCTGGAAAAACGCCTGCATCAACTTTATCTGCAATAATTGCTGATGAAATGGCAATTGGTATGATAAACAAAAAAACTACAGCAGTTAGAATTATCCCTGTTCCTGGAAAAGACGTTGGTGACTACGTAGAATACGGCGGACTCCTCGGAACTGCACCGATTATGCCAGTTCACGAATTTTCTTCAGAAGAATTCATAGAAAGGGGCGGAAGAATACCTGCACCAATTCAATCACTTACAAATTAAAATATATTTAAAATTTTTTAGGAAAGTTTTATAAACTTTCAAAACATATAGTTTTTAAATAGGGTGATAAAATGGCTAAAAATCAGGATGCAGGACTCAGTACAAGTGCAGGGCTTGTAAGATATATGGATGAAGATGTTTCAAAAATAAAAATAGCTCCAGAAAAAGTTTTAGGATTAACCGTATCAATTATAATAATTGAAGCTGTTTTAAACTACGGAATTTTGATTTAACTTAAAAAATAAAAAAAGTTTTTTTGAATTTTTAATATTATTTTAAATCTTAAATTAATCGTATTCTCTCCATGTATGGCTGCATTTTTTACATTTGTAAAATCTGGTTTCAGGTTCATCAGCACATCTTGTCTGCTGTAGCCACCAGAATGCTTCCATATTTCCACAATTTGGACACTCTATCCTTGTTGTTGGAAGGGTTTCTACATTTTCAATAACTGTAACATCCTGCTTTTTAGTTTCTATTTTTTCTTTTAAAGCATATTCGTGATTTGCTTCACCAATTTCTTCTTCGTGTTTGCATACCACGCATTTTAAAACTCCGCCTTTCGGGAGCATGATGTTGTTGCATTTAGGACAAAATTCGACCATAAATCCCACCTTGTAATTCGGTTATAAAAAGAAAATATCTCTATAGTTCAACTTAAAGAGGTCAAATTACTATTTATAAGTTTCGATTTTTTTAGATATTTTATTTTTACTCACATCTTTTATTTTGAGGTAAAGTGGGAGAATTATCAAGATGTATATCGGAAGAATTTCAAGCCTTCCAACCCACATCGAAAATATCCCCAAAATTTTTGCGGCAGGGTGAAGCGAGTGGTTTACAATATCAACAGAAAGCCCCATGTTTGCAACCAATGATACTGCCTCAAATACTGATAAAAACGGGTCGTACCCAAGACTTATTAAAACAAATGTTCCAAATAAGTAATGAATAATATACCCAAATGTTATTATAAATGCATCAAGAATTAAAAAATCAGATAATGGGTTTTTACCGATTTTTTTATGGATTATGGCATTTCCGGGAGATACTACCTCTTTTAACCTATAATAAAACCCTTTTGACATTATTACAAGCCGTATAAGTTTAATTCCCCCGGTAGTCGTTCCCGTGGCCCCACCAATTGCCATCACAAATATCAAAACTGCAATTGAAATGTTTGTTAAAGCGGATATTTTTACACTTGAAAACCCGGTACTCGTCATTGCAGAAACCACTGTAAATATTGAGTCGAGCGGTTCTATTCCAGACGTTAAAGTAATTACAAACGCTGCAAAGAAAAGTATGGGAATAGAAGTTTTTGTCTGTATATCATCAACCCGCCTCCCAGTTAAAACATTGTGATGTACTGAGAACGAAACAACACCACCAATATACATAATTAAAGTCATTATAATCTTTGCGAAGTTGTTATATGGAAAACTTTGGTTGCTTATGCTCATACCGCCTGTTGAAATACCGCACATGCAAATGTTTAATGCACTCCACAAATTTAAACCGCTTAAATAAAGTAAACATATCCCAATCGTTGTGTATAAGAGATAAATATGCCAGATTTTTTTAATTGTTCCAATCGTGCTAGGCATAATTTTTTCTTCCCTTGCCTCTGCACGGTAGTACGCTGATGCACCTGCTTTTGAAAGAATCGAAATGACCATTGCAAGCACACCAACTCCCCCAATCCACTGTTCAAGACTTCTCCACAATTGAAGTGTTCGGGGTAAAGATTCTACATCTTTTACGATACTAAATCCAGTTGTAGTCCATGCAGACATGCTTTCAAAAACGCCATCAAGGTATCCAAAATATTCGATTCCTAAATAGAATGGAATTGCCCCAATTAATGATGCCATGAGCCATGCTAATGCTGAAATAACCATTGCATGCTTTAATTTTACTGAAATCGGTTTCGTGAGTTTATTTATCAATAACCCAACAATCATAAAAAAGAGTGAGGGATATAAAAAGTAAAAAAATGGTTCGTGGAAATAAATCCCGATAAACGATGGTACCATCATTATAAGACCAATTGTCGATATTAAAATTCCCAATTCATGTAGAATTCCAGAAATATCGCTTTTTTTGAAAATTTTCATAATACCCCAAAATTAAAAAATTAGTAGATATCCGAATCAATTATTGGCTCATCATTTAAGTTACTGAATCGCTCTGTAACAATCTCCAAGCATTTTTGAACCGTATCACTGATTGACACGTTTTCAATAACTGGAAGGTTGTTTTCTTTTGATTTTTCAACGATGTACTGGTTAATCTCTTTTATTATTTCAAAATTCTCTAAATATCGCTCAAGTGGCCTGTCACTTACCTTGGCTCTTGCAATAAATCTTTTTTTATGGATCTCTTCTGAACTTAGGGTTAAATTTAAAAATATCACGTTTGGCATTTCCCGATATTTTTCAGCCATTAACCCAGGAACTATGTGTGTTCCTTCAATTATGACACTTGTACCTTCAGTCAAACTCCTATCAATAATACTTTCGATACCCAAAAGTACGGGTTCAACGTGTCTTTCAAATCCGAGTAAATGTATTTCTTTTGTGTCCATCTCTTCCCAAGGGGACCTTCTAAGTGCAGTCCAGGCAGTATATGAAGATTCGTAGAGCATTGGAACTAAATCTTTTGAAATACTTCTTCTCATGACTTCCCTTATCGAATCAGTTCCAATAACGCTCGGAATACCCAACCTTGATGCAAGCTCAAATGCAATCGTGGATGTTCCAACACCGCTCGACCCGCCAACAAGAATAATTATTGAATGTTTCTTTAAAACTCTTCGCCATAGCAAGTATTTTTCTGCAATTCCTTCATAATCTCGATTAATTAAAGTATAATATACTCTTCGTCTCAATTCATCTTTAGTAATCTTTAATACTTTTTGATCATTTAGTTCTCGCTCGATTTCACGTGCTAAACTGTAAGATGCACTTGGTTTCATTCCCGCAGCGGTTAGGGATCTCGCTAAAAGACCCTTTGAAAAGGGCATATCATATTCTTTATCAGTTACTAAAATTCTAATATTGTCATCAAACGTCATCATATCCCTACCAATCTAAAGTAAAAATGAATAATGATAATCATAAAAAAGTAGTTAATTAAAATTTTTATAATTATTTATTTCTAACATCAATTGTCTGTCCAAGTTCAGGACCTGTTGAAATGAGGGTTACCTTAACTCCCACTTTTTCTTCAACTTCTTTTATGAATGCTTTTCCTTTTTCAGACAGTTTTTCATATTCAGTAATGCCGTGACATTCGTGATCGTACTTGTCAAGGCATGTTATTGCTATCTGGGTTGCTCCGTTTAATCTGCATACTTTTTTAGCAAGTTCATAATCGAAGTAACCAACTCTTCTTCTCCTTCCAGTAACTGTTCCGTATTCAACTACTCCGAGGCCTTCAGCTTCTTCTACGGACATTTCTGTTGGGAAAGGTCCTTCGCCAACCCTTGTTGGGTAAGATTTGAATACTGCAACGACTTCGTCAATTTTTGTAGGGCCTACACCAACATCTGCTGCAAAAGATGCTGCATTTGTATCTTTTGAAGTAACGTAAGGGTAGCTTCCGTAGTATAAGGATAATAAAGAACCTTGTGTTCCCTCAATTAAAACATTATCTCCGGAATCTAATGCATCGTTTACTGCTTCTGAAACATCTCCAAGATATTTGGAAATTGATTCTACGTCTTTTCCTTGTTTCAATGTCCTCATTGCTCTGTCAACATTTGCAGGACCGCATCCTGTTCCAGTTGATCCAATTTCTTTTGAAAGGTGTTCGTTTGATTTGTCAAGTTGTCTGTGGGTTTCTTCAATGATACCACACCTGTAATCAACGAGCATTCTTTCTCCAACATTGAATTTTTCGAGCATTTGGATTTCCTTGAGCAAAACTTCAGGGTCGGTTAAAACTCCAGCACCAACGGCGAGTTTCGCATTAACATTTGGAAAACCAGTTGGAACCATCCTTATTCCGTATTTTTCACCGTCTACTTCAACAGTATGTCCTGCATTAGGGCCTACGCCACCTCTTGCAATAATTGACGGGTTATCTTTTTTACAGAGGTAGCTTATTATTTTTCCCTTTCCTTCGTCGCCCCATTGGCCACCAACTACTATGGTACATGTCATTTACAGAACCTCCATTCAAATCCTCAAAACCATTTCGGAGGAGTTCATATCCAATAAATATTTGAATTAATAAATACGAGTTTTCAGAAAAAAAGAAAGTAAAATTCATTTAGTTAAAGTAGCTGTCAAACTGTCCTGCGTCAACTGCTTTTTGTGCTTCTTTTGGGGTCATTCCTTCTACATTTACTCCAACTGATACACATGTTCCAATAACTTCTTTTGAAGCGTTTTTCAAGTTGTATGCTAACATTGCATCTTGTTTCATTTTTGCAATTTTAACAACCTGTTCCATCGTTAAGTTTCCTGCAACTTTGTGTTTTGGTTCCTGTGATCCTGTTGTAATTCCGAGTTCTTTTTTAACTAACGCGGATGCAGGGGGAATACCTACTTCAATTTCAAATGTTCTTTTATCAGTATTAACAATAACTTTAACTGGAACACTCATTCCGTCATAGTCTTTTGTCATTTCGTTGATTTTTTGAACAACTTGCATGATGTTTACGCCCAAAGGACCGATTGCTGGACCTAAAGGAGGTCCTGCTGTTGCTTTTCCACCAGATACGAGTATCTCTACTACTTGTTCTGCCATATATTCACCTCTAAATGAATCGTGTTTAGTATCGCAATAATACTATCATAAGTTCCTTATTCTTATTTATGTGTATCCTATTTAAAATTTACCATGACTTTATAAAATACATATTAATCCTGTTTAGATACAATTTTAACCTGTTCAACACCAACAGTTATTGGAATAGGTACTGCTGCATCTATCAATTCAAGAGTAATTTCTTCTTTGTGTTTGTCGACTCTTGTAACTCTTGCCCTTTCACCCTTGAACGGACCTCCAACTAATTCAACAATATCTCCTTTATCGATATTTTCGATAATTTTTGTTGGGGTTAACAAGTGATCGAGTTCGCTTACGCTGGTTTCTCCAGGAACGATTCCTTTTACTTTGAAGCTTTTTCTAACGAGGTCGTCTAAAGCTCCTTTGTTAGCAGCCTCAATCAGGATGTATCCTTTCAAATCTTCGGTTGCTAAAATTGAAAATACTTCCAAACTCTCTTTTTCGGCTTTTGAAGCCAGAGATTCTGCAACGTTTTTTTCCTGACCTGTAGTGGTCCTTACTGCAAAAATCATAATATCACCAAAACGGAATAAAATTTGAAAATAAATAATTTTAAAAATAGATCTCAAAATAATTGAAAATTGTTATCAATTTATACTATATATATCTATTCATAAATTGAAAAATGTGTATGTATATTTTCGTGTTTTACTGTTTTACGGCGTTAATATTCCTTTCAAATACGTGATTGGTACATGTATTACAAACCCGACAAAACCAAGAAGGCATATACCAAGACCGGTTACTTTAGAAATTGTTATATATTCCTGTCTTGTTGGCTTTCTTGAAATCATTAAAACTCTTCTGCACTGGTGTAAAAAATCCTTTACGCCATTTAATGTCGCATGTAACTTTGATTTTTGCACTTCGATATTCGTATTTTTTTCTTTTGCCATAATATTCCTCGGCATACGTTAAAAAATTAAATTTAGATTTTTGGGATATCTATTAAGTATCTCTTTTTCGTTACGTCAACTGTGTAGTCACCAGTTGATTTTGTACCGGTAATTATAAGTAAAACTCTTAATGAATTTTCGAGTGTTTCATCGATTGTAGTTCCCCAAATAATTGTTGCTTTTTCGTCTAATCTGTCTGAAACAGTTGACACAATTTCTTTTGCTTCTTCAAGGCTCATGTCTTCAGGGCCAGTTATATGGATTAATGCACCGGTTGCACCGTCAACATCTACACAGAGAAGTGGGCTGTTTAACGCGATTTGTATTGCTTCTCTTGCTCTCTTCTCAGAGTCACTTTCACCAATACCCATCATTGCAATTCCACCGTTGTTCATTACTGCTCTAACGTCAGCAAAGTCTACGTGAATATCTCCAGCGTTGTTTACGAGTTCAACCATTCCCCTAACGGAATTCATTAAAACTTCGTCTGCAACTTTGAAAGCGGTTCTTAAAGGAACATTTTGAACGATTTCTAACAATTTATCGTTAGGAATAATAACAATAGTGTCTGCAACTTCTTTTAACTTGTTAAGACCTGCAATTGCATTTGACATTCTAACTTTTCCTTCCATTGAAAATGGTAATGTAACAACTGCAACTGTTAAAGCACCTATTTTTTTGGAAATTTCTGCAACTACTGGGGCAGAACCGGTTCCAGTTCCTCCACCAAGTCCGCAAGTTACAAATACGAGGTCTGAATCTTGAATTGCTTTTTTAACTTCTTCTGAATTTTCTTTTGCAGATTCTTCACCTTTAACCGGGTTTCCACCTGCACCGAGTCCTTTTGTAAGGTTCTTACCGATTAAAACTTTCTGATCTGCGTGAGTTTTTACGAGTTGCTGTGCATCTGTGTTTACTGCAATGATTCTTGCACCGCTGATACTTTCTGCAATCAACCTGTTTATTGCATTATTTCCTGCACCGCCGCATCCTACAACAGTTATTCTTGCTTTTGATTGTTCTATCAATTCAAGCAATTCTCTATCTACATCGGAAAGCTGTTCTGGAGCAGGTTCCAAAAAATCTGTTTGTGCTATGTTTTTTAAGAATTTCAAGATTATTACCTCCTCATGAAATAGTGCATGCCCTCAAAGCCCTGATTGTGTGGGTTTTAAATAATCATTGGAAATATATAAGTTACAAGATTTATATCTTTTGATTAGGACAGATACCAAAAATATAGTCATAAATAAAATTATTAATATTCGGAATATAAAAGCCGATTATAACTTTCATTTATCTGATTCATATTTATATTATTTTCTATTAAAATGCGGTGAAACTGTGATAACCTCAGAAGAGAGAAATTTAGCGGCCAAAAAATTACTAAAACTTGCTAATGACATGTACGAAGACATCATACGAGGAAAAAGACCTAAAATCACATTTCCAATAAGAAGTCTCGCAAATGCGAAATTTGATGCAGATAAGGGAACTTTTGCGATACTTGGAAAAGAAAAAGATAGGATGTTAACCGTAAATCAGGCAAAAATATTTGCTCAGACTATCAAAATGATGGAATTTTCAAAAGAACTGCTTGATACAAACGACTTCTCAACTCTGAGAGAAGCATATTATGTTTCCAAAAACTGGGGCGAAGCAAGATTTGACGACCAGCAACCATCCAACGGAGTTATTGAAGATATCGAAGCTGCTTCAGAATTTTTAAGAGAAGATTTAGGATTTATTCCAGAAGAAGATGGTGCAGCTGTTATCGGGCCGTTACAAATCGTTGATCGAACTGCAGATGGAGCGGAAATTAAAATTGACTGTACAAAACTTGGAAGCGGCGCATACAACATTCCAAACGATGTTACAAAATTAGAATTTGAAACAAAAGCAGATTTCATTTTAGCAATAGAAACTGCAGGTATGTTTGCAAGGTTAAATGCTGAAGAATTCTGGAAGAAACATAACTGCATATTAATCTCTTTAAAAGGGGTTCCTGCAAGGGCAACGAGAAGATTTATCAAAAGATTAAATGAAGAATACAAATTACCGATTTTAGTATTTACGGATGGTGACCCTTACGGATACTTAAACATCTACAGGACTTTAAAGGTAGGAAGTGGTAAGGCAGTTCACTTGGCAGACAAATTAGCAGTTCCCGAAGCTAGACTTATTGGAGTAACTCCACAGGATATTATTGATTACGAACTTCCAACACACCCGCTAAAAGACCACGACGTTAAAAGATTAAAAGATGGTCTTAAAAACGATGACTTCGTTAGATCATTTCCTGAATGGCAAAAAGCACTAAATCAAATGGCCGACGGTAAAGTAAGGGCAGAACAGCAGTCTTTGGCAAAATATGGTTTGAAATATGTTGTTGAAGAATATTTGCCAGCAAAGGTTGAAGACTCGAGCACATGGCTTCCATAAACTTTACTACATTCATTCTTTTTTCAAATTATCAACCGAAATTTAAAGCTACTGCCAATTTATCAATTTTTCTTGAGTTTAAGACCAAAAAATATTAATAAAAACGAAGCAATAGCATTTATCATTCAAAATTATTATACTGGTGAATCAATGAAGGCAGTTATTTTTGTTATTGATGGACTTGGGGACAGGCCAGATGAGAATGGAAACACCCCCCTAAAAGAAGCTAAAACTCCAGTAATGGATAGAATGGCTAAAGAAGGAATTTGCGGTCTTATGAATTCTATTGATGTTGGGGTAAGACCTGGAAGTGATACTGCACACCTCGCTCTTTTAGGTTACGACCCTTACAGAACTTACACTGGAAGAGGCCCATTTGAAGCCTGCGGTGTTGGAGTTACAGTAAAACCTGGAGACATCGCATTTAGGTGCAACTTTTCTTCAGTTGATGAAAATTTTATCGTGACTGACAGGAGAGCTGGAAGAATTGAAAATACATCAGAACTTGAAAAAGAACTTGATGGGCTAAAAATTGACGATGTAGAAATTATCTTTAAAGAGTCCGGCGGATACAGGGCTGCACTCGTTTTAAGGGGCCCCGGTTTAAGTGACAAAATCAGCGATGCAGACCCTAAAAAAGAAGGAAAGAAAGTAAAAGAAATACATCCCCTTGATGATTCAAAAGAAGCTAAAAAAACTGCAGAAATTGTTAACAAATTGTTAAAAATCGCTTACGAAAAATTAGATAAACACCCGGTAAACGAAGAAAGAAGAAAACAAAACTTACCTGTTGCAAACATCATAATTCCAAGAGGTGTTGGACAGGTTCCGGAAATTATGCAGTTTACTGAAAAAACTGGACTCAAAGGAGCGTGTATTGCAGGAACAGGACTTATTAAAGGAATTGCAAAAATGGTTGGTCTCGATGTTATAGATGTTGAAGGGTGTGATGGAACCCCGGATTCTGATCTTATGGCAAAAGCTTGTGCAATTGTAGAAACTCTTAAGGATTACGACTTCATACTCGTAAATGTAAAAGGTGCAGATGAAGCTGGACACGACGGAAATTACGAACTTAAAAAACAGGTTATCGAAAAAGTCGATGAAATGCTTGATTACATTACAAAAAATATTAGCAAAGATGAAGTTTATTTTGTACTCTCAGGAGACCACTCAACCCCGATTGAAGAAATGGATCACTCTGCAGACCCTCTTCCAATAATCTTGTGGGGAAAAAGCGTTAGAGTTGACGATGTTGAAAAATTCGACGAATTTTCCACATATAAAGGTGGATTGAACTGGATAAAAGGAATAAACATTATGCCTATTTTAATGGACCTCATGGGTCTTGCAAAAAAATATGGTGCTTAAATTAAAATCCAAAGTCTATTTTTGGATTAATTTTTCTATTTTTGTTAGTTAGTAAAACAACCCTGCTTTCAGGCGAATCATCTTCAATTTCGAATATACTGTTTTCTTCTAAAATTTTACCCATATCCAAAAGTTCAAACTGCTTTACCATGTCATCCAAATTTAATCTTTTTCTTGAATATCCAACATTCATGTAAGATTTTAATTCAATGAAATTTGAATTTGCTCTTTCGAATAATTCCTTAAATTTCAAAATATTATCGTTTATATTTCGAATAACCGTAGTTCTGATACAGGTTCGTTTTTTTGATTCCAAAATATCGAGAGTATTTAATATAGATTCCCAATCTTCTTTTGTTCCGCCACATATTTTCTTGTAACTTTCTAAATCGTATGCATCAAGTGAAATATAGAGCTGTGTTGGATTTACCTTTTCGATTACATCTGTTAAAATCCCGTTTGAAACTAAAAATGTGGACATCCCCTTCTTATGGAATACTTCGATTAATTCGTCAATGTATGGATACATCGTTGGTTCTCCTGAAAGAGATAGTGCGACGTGCTTTGGTTTTGTTGCTTCGAAGTACTTTTTTTCACCAATCCTGTCTAAAATTCCCTTGTATCCTGTTATAATGGTTTTGTGCATCTTTAATATATCTTCTGCAACTTCTTCAGGTTCTTTCCATTCTGGAGACCCAAAAGAATCCAATCCCAAATCTTTTGGCAGAACCCTCCAGCAAAAGATACACGATTGCTGGCACCATGCAACAGAAGGAGTACTCTGGACACACCTGTGCGTATTTATACCATAAAATTTTGATTTGTAGCATTCTTTGCCTTCTAAAAAAGATTTGCTAACCCAACCGCATAGTTTTACCGCGCTGTGTTCTTTTAACTGGTAGCGCTGTTTTCTTAAAATATTGTGTATCTGTTCTGGAATCATAATTATCACCATTGTATTCAAGCATTGTTTAATTACTATTTATATCTTTTAACCTATGCGTTTTATATGGCAACATTTAAATATATGATATTTCATTATAAATAAGGTATGATAAGAGTAATAGGTGTAATCGGAAGAAAGGATACTGGAAAAACAAGCCTAATAGCCAATATCCTCGAGAACTTGAATGACATGTCTGTTGCGACAGTTAAAAACTCACATATGGATATCGATGTTGATTCAAAAAATACAGATTCATATCTGTTAAAACAGTTTTCAGACGTTTCTGTTTTTGTTACAAGCAAAGGTTCTGCCTTTTATTATGACAGGATGCATTTAAAAGAAATCTTAACAAAACTTGACTGCGACCTTGTTATTGTAGAAGGTTTTAAGGAAGATTTAATAGACTTAAATATCCCAAAAATACTTGTAACTGAAGGGGGACGTGGCGCTGAATTGAAAGATAACCAGACCATAATGGTCATTGATGACTTCAAATATGATATAAATGAAGTTAAAACTCAGGTTCTTGAAAAAGCCATAGTTCCATCGTATAATCTAAACTGTGGCCACTGTGGATACAACTGCGAAGTTTTTGCAGAAAAATTGGCATCAGGAGAAGTCAAGTGGACTAAATGCGTTATGTCATCAGGGCTGAAATTAATAGTCGATGGCAAAACAATCCCCGTAAATCCATTTGTTTCCGACGTTATTAAAAATACACTGAAAGGGATTGTAGGAACACTGAAGGGTACGGAAAACCCTGAAACAATTTCAATCAAAATTGAAAAAAAATAATACTCTTATTTTTTGAATAAAGACCCATACCGTGCATTATGGACTTTTTTCGTATCTCAAAATATTTAAATATTGTAATAAATAGACTATATTATGGTTATTTGGTGATACTATGGTTATGGAAGAATACAAATACGAATATATGGCTGAAGTCTTCAAGGCGTTTGCTGACCCTACGAGATTAATGATTTTGGAGCTTTTAAGTGAAAATGAAAGCATGTGCGTATGTAAAATTATTGATGAGTTGAAAAAACCTCAGCCAACAATTTCCCATCACCTGAACATATTAAAGAAGTCTGGAATCATTAAAGCCAGAAAAGAAGGTACATGGAACCACTACTATATCGTAAATCCAAAGGTAAGGGAAATGATATCTATTATGGGCGGAATTGTAGATTAATCATTTGTATTAACCCGGATAAATTGGTCTTTGACCATCATAGTTAATTTTATATACCAAATATCACTATTAGTGAAGTAATTAAAGTGATATTTTGAGACTTGAAGATAAATAAAACATAATTTTCTTTTTTAATTTTGTAATTAAAACATTTTTCATCGATTTATTCAATTTACAGTCTATGCGTTGTGAGAATATGGGAATACAAGAAGATATCAAGAAATTGGAAGACGAATTATTACATACCCAGTATAACAAAGCCACACAAAAACACGTTGGAATATTAAAAGCAAAACTTGCTAAATTAAGAGATGAACAGCAAAACCCAAAAGGGTCAGGTGGATCGAGTGGACCATCATATGCGGTTAGAAAAACGGGAGATGCAACAGTTGCTTTCGTTGGATTTCCATCCGTTGGTAAATCAACACTTTTGAATAAACTTACAAATGCAAATTCAGAAGTTGGAGCATATGCATTTACAACACTTACAATTATTCCTGGATTAATGGAACACAAAGGTGCTAAAATTCAGGTTTTGGATGCACCGGGAATTATTTCTGGAGCTTCTTTTGGTAGGGGTAGAGGTAGCGAGGTTTTAGCTGCTGTTAGAAACGTAGACCTTGTAATGCTCGTTGTGGATGTATTTTCACCAGAACATATTCCAATCCTTGAAAAAGAGCTTTCAAACGTGGGTATCAGACTTGACCAGGAAAAACCTGACGTAAAAATTGAGAAACACGACCGTGGTGGCCTTGCAATCAATAAAACTGTTAATTTAACACAAATAGATGAAGCTACAATAGCTGCAATAGTTGGAGAACACAGAATCCACAATGCAGCCATCCTAATAAGAGAAGATATTGACACGGACCAGTTAATCGATGTTGTATTAGACAGCAGGTCATACATTCCAACACTCGTTATTGTAAACAAGATCGATCTTGCAGATGAAGCAAACTTAAAAAAGACAGAAGCTGCAATTGGGGATAGACCACACGTATTTGTTTCAGGACACAAAGAAATTAACCTTGAAGAATTAAAAGACAAAATCTTTGAAACATTAGGATTTATAAAATTATACTTAAAACCTCAAGGTGGAAAAGCAGACCTTGAAGAACCATTAATTATCTTAAAAAATTCAAGTGTTGAAGATGTTTGTAACAGACTTCACAGGGATTTTGTTAAAAATTTCAGATACGCACTCGTCTGGGGAGATTCTGCAAAACACCCTGGTCAAAGAGTAGGATTAGACCACATTCTAAAAGATGGCGATATATTGACGATCGTTGTTAAAAGATCACTTTAATGGTAGATAATATGGATAATGAAGAATATAATAAGATTATTGAAGCTGGAAAAATTGCTTCGCAAGTTAAAGAAGAAGCCATAAAATTAGTAAAACCTGGTGCAAAACTCTACGATGTTGCAGAATTTGTAGAAAACAGGACAAGAGAACTTGGCGCAGGTGTTGGATTTCCATGTAATATCTCATTAAACGACATTGCTGCACACTACAGCCCCCCACACGGGGACGAATCTATCTTTTCCGAAGAAGACGTTGTAAAGTTGGACCTTGGGGCTCAGGTTGATGGATTTATTGCTGACACTGCAGTAACTATCGATTTATCCGGAAAATATTCGGAACTAAAAAAAGCTTCAGAAGATGCATTGAATACCGTAATTAAAGAAATCGTTCCTGGAATAAATGTTGGTGCAATGGGAAAAATAATTCAAGAAGTAATTGAAAGTTACGGTTACAGGCCAATTTCAAATCTTTCTGGACACGTTATGCACCAATATTCACTCCACTCTGGAGTAAGTATTCCAAATGTTTCTGAAAATACAAGAGATACTATCGATGTTGGCGACCTCGTTGCAATTGAACCTTTTGCTACAGACGGATTTGGACAAGTTGTCGATGGAAAAGATATATTTATTTACAAATACCTAAAATCAAGACCAGTCAGACTTCCAGCTGCAAAAAACCTGCTTAAAAACATTGAACAAAAACATGCATATCTACCATTTTCAGAAAGAGACATGGCAAAAATCGATAAACATTACAAAACCGGTCTCAAAGGCTTAATGATGGCAGGCGTATTATACGGGTACCCCACATTAGTTGAAAGAGAACATGGAATGGTAACACAATGTGAACATACCGTCTTAATTACCGAAAATGGTGTTGAAGTCACCACAAAATAATTTAAAATAAAAGGTGAAGTTATGATCGTCATTTTAAACAACGGTGGACAGTACGTGCACAGAATCCAGAGAAGCTTGAAATACCTTGACGTGCCTGCAAAAATAATTCCAAATTCAACTACTCTTGAAGAAATTGCTGCAAATCCTGAAATAAAAGGAATAATATTAAGCGGTGGCCCAGATATTACAAAAGCTACAAACTGTGAAAATATTGCACTAAATTCAGAACTTCCTGTTCTTGGAATTTGCCTTGGACACCAGTTAATTTCAAAAGCATATGGCGGACTCGTTTCAAGAGCAGACTCAGAAGAATATGCAAGCATCAAAATTTACATAAAAGAAGAAAACGACCTCTTCAAAGGAGTTCCAAGCGAATTTACTGCTTGGGCTTCCCACATGGATGAAGTTAAAGTAACTCCTGACTGCTTTGAAGTTTTAGCATACTCTGACATTTGTGGAGTAGAATCAATAAAACACAAAGAAAAATCACTTTACGGAGTTCAATTCCACCCCGAAGTGTCACACACCGAATACGGGGATGTAATTTTGAAAAACTTCTGTAAAAAATGTGGATTTAAATTTGAAGAATAAATTAGTTAATTAAATAAAAAAAAGTTTTATTTTTTAAAAATTATTTATCTATTATTATAGTATTGTCACTTAGCAAATTTATCTCATCTTCGGTTAAAACTTCTTCTTTTACGCCATCCCCAATTATTGCACTGTGTCCAAGCGGGTCTTCAATAATTAAGGTTATTTTTTCTTTTCCAAGCTTTACCTGTTCTAACTTTTCGATTAATTCTTCTGCTTTTTTCTTTTCTTCTTCAGTTTCAACCCAAGATATTAAAGTTTTTATCGCATCTTCCATTCGAGTTAAAACTCCTTCAACATTTGAAACGTATGCTTCTGATGCTGGACCGGGAGACACTTCAAATCCAAATTCAGGTATTGAAATGTGACCAGAAGAACCCCGTATAACCCGTTTATTCAAATCATATTCATCTTCAACCTTTAAAGTATATCTTTTAGGTTCTTTTACATCTACGGGGAATATATCGCTTTTTTTGTATTTGCATGACTCACAAAGAATGGTAGTTTCGAGAACTTTCCCAAAATAGGGAATTTCAAGTTCCTGTGTAATAATTTTTAAAGAATCCTCTTTTCCGCAGATTGGGCAGTCCATTACATTACATTGTTTTTCCATGTTTCTCACCTGATTGTCAAAATAATAGTACTTGATTTTAGAATATAAAAAATATTCTGAGAATTAAAGGTATTACTTTTTGGTAAAATTTAAGTAAAAAATTATATATATAAAATCCTACCTGAATAATGTTATTCTTAGGAAATAATTTTTGGTCCAAGAGTGCCTAAAGTGGTAGAATGTACGATAAATTAAATATCATAGAAAGAGCGATACTGCTCAATCCCGAAAATATCAAAGTATTTCGTGAAAAGCTCAAGATAACCCAGTCCAAACTTGCTGAAGAAAGTGGAGTTAGTCAGTCACACTTGAGTATGCTTGAAAAAGGGAAAAGGGAAATTGGGGAAGCACATGCTGCCGCGATAACCCTTGGAATGCTTAAGTGTAGTAACGTTTGGGATAAAGAAAACCCAATATTATATCTATTAGACGTACTTTCACTCACGAAACTTGAAAGTGCCATTGTTGATTTTATTCAGGATTTAACGTTAAAAAACGATATTTTATACAAGAGATATATCGAAGGACATCCTGTATATATCATAGATATAAAACACTTTTCTGAAGAAATCAAAAAAAGACTCAAAGTTATGGATATCAGCGAAGTGGAGTTTTTCAGGGGAAGAATGGACATTAAAGGCATTCACCTCGATAAAAAAACCGTAATAATTCATCTCGACTGTTCTGACATTCGAAGACTCGAACATAAAGTATCAAAAGTATTGAATAACAATACAATAATTCAAATATTTACAAAAGATGAAGTTCCCCCAATATACTCTATAAAAAAAGACTGCATGATTGTACACTGCTGGTGATTTTCATGGTTTTACTAATTAACTACGCAGTAGCGTTGGTTTCTGCAATTGTGGTTGGAGCAGTTCTTGGCATGAAACTATCGTTTGATATGGATTCCTTTGAAGGTTCTGTATTATTTCCAACCCCATTTGTAGCACTGGGTTTAACTGCGTTAATTGGCTATTTGATGACATTAGACCTTGTTTCCAGTGCAATAATCGGAATTTTTGCGAGTGTTTTCTCAAAATTTGCAAATAAAATATTCCCGGGTGTTACCAATGATATTAATTGAAACTGGAAAAATATTAGCTGCATTTGCAGTTTGCTGGTTAAATTTTGTTATTGTTGATACTTACTTTGGACTTCCAAAAAAACCTGGAGTACTTGGTGCCAAAGTAATCGGTGAAAAGATAGAAAATATCGGTGGAAATATCAATGGTGGCTATTTCATGGGAAATATCGTATGTTCACCTGATGCATCGGCAGGAACACTGATGGCATCAATATTCTACTACCTGATGGGCTTTGAAGGAGGATTAATTGCTGCACTGTTCATTTACATTGGAAACAGGTTGTGTAATGATACAGGTTATGCAGGAACAATTGGAGCAATTACTGCTACAATATTGATTTACTTACTTAGCGGAGTTATAAGCGCTGAATACTTTATTGCAGGAATGGTTCTCGCGATATTCTCTATTCAGGGTGTGCATCACAGCGCTGCATCAAGAATTCTTGGAAATATTGCAAGAAAAATGGGGAGGATATAAAATGGAATCGTCTCTTGTAACTTTTATTATTGGAATTGTGGGAATAATTTCAGTTATAAAAGTGTTTTTGACCAAAAGTAGAGCTTTAAAACTCCCGATACTTTGCTGTATTAACTTCTGCATTGCTGCACTGATTGCACTATACATAAAAAGCCCGATGGGCGCAATTGCCGCAGCTGTTTACTTCATATCCTCAACAGTATCCAGTAATGCGATAGCCCATACCCTTGGAGAATTCGACAAAATGGAGCTATCCGAGAAGAAAAGGTGATTTTGATGGAAATTCTACCTATCGTTGCTGCAGGGTGC
The DNA here is from genome assembly GCF_054506835.1 of Methanococcus mangrovi. Lineage (NCBI taxonomy): Archaea > Methanobacteriati > Methanobacteriota > Methanococci > Methanococcales > Methanococcaceae > Methanococcus > Methanococcus mangrovi. Next base: position 1,298,624 of record NZ_CP197114.1, read on the forward strand.
TGTATTCTTGGAGGAATAGGTACCATCGTACACACGCACAATATCAACAAGATAATCATGTTTGCACTCCTTGAAAGCGGACTTATCGGATTAATTGCTTCATTTTACTACCTCGATGTTGCAATTATCTCGTCAGTGTTAGAACCCATTTCGACATTGATACTGCTTTTGGGAATATTAAAATATGAATTTACGATTAGAAATAAGAAAAAATACAGTACAGAAGTCCCTGTGCTTACTAAATAGGTGATACAATGGATTTAGTTACCTTGGCACTGTACGTGGGATACTTCTTACTCATACTTGGTACAGCAGGTGCAGTTATTGGACCGCTAACAAAAGACCCGTTTAAGAGATTTTTAAATATCGAAGTTCCAGCTATTGGTGTTTGTTTAATATTCTTAGCATATAATCAAACTCTTGCACTTATGACGTTTCTTGGTGTAAACGCCATTATTACACTTGTACTCGTGAGAGCGATTATAAAAACTAAGGAGATAGAGGAATAACATGAAAAAGCTAAACGAAGCCTGGAATTATATTTCAAAGCCAAGCGCAGTCTCCAGATTATTTGCCGGATTTATTTGTATAGTTTTATTCATCGGTATATTCCTACCTACGGAATTTACGAGTGATCAGCTGTATCCAAAAGATGCAATACAAAGTCAGGTTTTAAAAAGCCCTCTTGCCCCATACGATAGAGGCGGAACTACACTTTCAGAACCTGCAGATATAAAATCACAGTACCCAGAATACCAGAGTATAAGAGGACAGATTACTGCTTATTTATCCCCTGTTGCTATTGCGATAAGCGAAAATACAATGTACTTTGGTACTACAATTGTATCAACCCCTGGGGGAATATTAGATGAAATTTTATATTATACAAGAGGGTTCGACACAGTTTTAGAGTCACTGACACTGCTCCTCTCGTTCACGATATTTGGATGGCTGTTCCTAAACAGGAATAATAAGGTGAAATAATGGACTACGTAAGTTTATTATTCAGTAAAACTGTTGCTGTCGGATTTATAGTTGGAATAATTTCGCTTTATTCTATTTCCCGTCAAAAATCAGACCTTAACATGATTTTGTTAACTGACCTTGTAGAATATGGGATGCTCGTAATTATTGCGGCAATTGGTTCAGACCTTGCAGAAGCACTTATCCTTCCAGGGTTGGTTGTAGGAATGGCTGAACTTTTAGCAGTTACAGAGTTATTTATTTCAAGAAATGACTTAAGAAAACATGATCAAAAGAAAAAATCAAAACTATTGGAAGAATTTACGATTAAAGAAACTCCGAACCTTGATATAAGTTTTAGTAAAATGGAAGTGCTCTACACCACCCCAAAATTCTTCGCATTTGTTCTCGTTGTTTACGGAGCTATATTGAGCGGATTTACCGGCGGAGCTGTTATGGCAAGCGGTCTTTTGTTCTTTGTATTGGCAAAAAGAGCTACGGGTGAAAAAATACTTCCTGAAAATTTAAGGGTGTCTTGGGAAGGAATTTCAGCATTTTCAGGAATTGCATGGGCAGTTTGGATACTTGGGTTTATTGGATTTTTCCTATTCCCTTCAAAATGGCCATACTTCCTTGTTATAGCTGGATTTGGACTTGCACTGAAAGTAGGTTCCAAACTCGGACTAATTGGAGAGTTGTTCGAATAATCTCGGCCAAAGGTGATTAAAATGCTCGTTGAATATATCGCAGGAAACTTTCACGGAATAATTCCTTTGGGAGATATTGTATTTTACTTGACAGACTTCTCGATGATAGCATTTATCGTGGCAATGGTTTTCACGGTTATCGTGTACTTTACAAAGCCTGAAAAACAGTTGGAAGCCCAAAGATACGAATTTGGTGACAAATTCAACTATGTAACCGTTGAAGAACTTAAAATAAGGAGATTCATGTCAGTAGTTTGTGGTATTACTACTGCATTTTCAATGCTAACTGGAGACCTCTTTGACTTTGCACTGTTCCTTGCAGTAATTGGGATTACAAACATAGGAATTGTTTCAGCTGTTAAAAAAGAATGGGTCTTGAACGCAGCGTTCCACTATGGAATTATCGCAATAATTTCATCGCTTCCATTATTTGGTGCCGCTGCACTGATTCTCGGAAAAACAGGAACTCTTTCAATATTTGAACTTTCAAAAAATACTCACGAGTTGTTATATCAAAAAATACTCTACGCAGTTGGAATGATTGGAGAAACTGGTGTTGCACCGTTTTATGCAGCAAAAGCGGAAATGTTCAGGGCTCCAGGAGCACCGTACATTCTGATGATACACCTTTCATCCCTTTTAGTTATCGTAAGAACTGTAGAAATTCTGCTTACAATATCTTAAGGTGAAAAAATGAGTCCAGAAACTAAAAGTGGGTTTATAGCTCTTATAATTGGAATCTTGGGATATATTGGAACACTATACCTGAATTCTCAAAACAACATGGTAACATACCTCTTAACCGCAGTATTTACCCCGTTTTTAATCTTTGGAATTGCAATGTTCCTCAACCCAAAATCAAGAAGAGAAAAAATAGGCCAGATTCCGTTCAGAGGGTGGTAATTTGAGCGCAGCATTCAGCATGTTTAACGGACTTATGTATGCATTTTATGCCTTTTTAGTTGGCGGAATTTTGCTTGGATTCCATAGAAAAATTATGGCAAGGATTCAGTGCAGGCCAGGCCCACCAATTATTCAGTATTTAATCCATACATTCAAATTTTACTTTAAAGAAATAACCTTCCCGATTTCAGCAGGAAATCCTTTGTATGTATTTGTAGCATTGATGGACATCATGGTCTGGATGAGTGCATTATCAATTGCAGTTATCTTTGAATCATCATTACTGATATTAATCGGGCTTTACATCTTACAAAAGATCGTTGAACACGGTTGTGGATTGAGTAGTGGGTCGCCCTATGGAAAAATTGGTGGTGTTAGGAGTGTTTTCTCAGCTGCTGCAGAGGTTCCGCTTTTTGCGGCTGCAGGAATAATCTACACCGTAACACATTCACTGATTATTGGGGACATCATCAATTATCAAGCTGTAAATGGCCCATTGATATTCCAGCTTCCAATGAGTGCTTTTGCAATATTTGTACTCGTTCTTTCAAAAGCGCCTTTCAGCCCATTTGCAATTGTAAAAGGAAAAGACATTGTAAGTGGATACCTCACAGAACATTACGGGCCTCTCGAAGCAATTATCATGATTGGCGATGCAATAGCATGGTTTGTATTATTATGGCTATTTATGGCATTGTTTTTGGGCCCATTAGTCGTAGCAAATCCAGTAATGACATTAATTGGAATGTTTGTATTAACAGTAGTTATTTCATTTATCTGTGCTTTAACGCCGCTACTTGCCCCAAATCATTCAGTAATGCTCCAAATTACAATTGCATCACTTACACTAATTGATCTGGCTTACAGAATCATCCATTAGGTGTTATCATGAAACAGTACATCCAGTTACTCTCAATTGCAGGATTCGTGGTTTTGGGAATGATAGTACTTATTAACATGCTTCAATACCCAATAACCCCAATTTTAGGTCTTTTCGTAGTCCTTCTTGCAGGAATATTATTATTGCTTATTCAAAATAAAAAAATAACCCATTTAATAGAAACTACAGAGCATTTAATGATGCTTGCTGTATTAATTGCGTTTATCTATCTTGGATATTTCGCATTTATCGCAGGGTGATTTTATGAACCAAGTTCCATTCATGTTACTTTACTGTGCAATCGCATTTGTTATCGGATCAGCCCTTGGACTATCATACAGCTATAAAAAATACAGTAAACCGTATGTAGAAAAAACTCTCGACAATACTGCACTTCTTTCAGCAATTATCGGAGGGCTCGCATTTACAGTAAACGCGCCAATTTCAGTACTATTTCTTGCATTCCCCCTTGGAATGAGACCAGGATACGGCCACTCAGAATTCTGCCTTGGAATATTTATTGCACTTATCGGCTACATTTTGCTAACAATCGGGATGGTATAGCAAAACAGGTGAAATTATGCTGGAAGAAATTGATGAAACTTACAAAAATTCGAGTTTAGAACAAAAATACAACATAATAAAGGGTAATCGTTATATAATGGAAGAAGCAATCGTTCCAATTTCAAAAGCTCTCAAAATGTCAATGGAAGAAGTCGTTGAAGTATTTGTAAAGACGTGTGATGGAGCATCACTTTACGAATCTCACGCATATGTTGAACAGGCTAAAATGGGATGTCTTGGAAGAAAAGTAGATATTGATTTGGGTTTGTGCTGGATTGCAGACTTTTTCGGATTGATTTCAAAAAAAGATGCCGATTTAATAAGAAAAAAGGTCGTTGAAGATACAATTGTCAGAAAAAAACCATATAAAGAATCACTTGAGGAAGGCAGGCTCCTGACAGTCAAAATTCTGAAAGGCGAAGAATAGCCAATTTGGAGATGATTTCGATGATTAAAGATTTTGTAAGAAAACGATCAATCAACGTTTGTCTTGTAAATACTGGCGGTTGTAATGGTTGCGATATAGAAGTAGTATCTTGCCTTGCCCCACGGTATGATATAGAACAGTACGGAATTTACGTTCATAACAACCCGAGAGAAGCTGATGTTTTAGTTGTAACTGGCCCAGTAACTGGAGCTTGGGAAAAAAGACTTCTTGAAATTTACGAAAAAACCCCTGAACCAAAAATAGTTGTTGCAGTTGGTGCATGTGCACTCAGCGGTGGAATATTTAAAGAAGGCCATATTCATGGGCCCGTTGATAAAGTAATTCCTGTTGATGCAAAGCTTCCTGGATGCCCGCCAAGACCGTCAGAAATAATCGCTGCAGTAGTCGCAATTGCCCCGGATGCACTTGCTGCTAAAGAAAAACTGATTAATCAAAAATTAAAAGAAGAAAAAAATAAAGCCAAAGCATGATTGAGATGATATTATGAATGTAGTACCGATTGGACCCATTCACCCGATATTGAAAGAACCTTTGCGAATAAAACTTCTCGTTGAAGGGGAAAACGTAAAAGGTGCTGAAATAGACATGGGTTACGTTCACAGGGGTATAGAACGTATTATGGAAGGAAAACATTATTTAAAATGCATACACCTTTCAGAAAGAGTTTGCGGAATTTGTTCGTACATTCACACCCAATCCTTTGCAGAATGTATTGAAAATATGTGCGACATTGAAGTTCCGGACAAAGCAAAATATTTACGAGTAATTACCTGCGAACTTGAGAGAATCCACAGCCACTTAATTGCAGCCGCAGTTTACAACCTTACAATTGAACATGAAACTATCGGAATCTGGATGTTAAATGTAAGAGAAACTATCATGGATTTACTCGAATCACTTACTGGAAACCGGGTAAATATGGGTTTTAACGTTGTTGGTGGAGTAAGACTCGATTTAAACAAGGAAATTTTAGATACAATCCACAAAAAAATTGATGAATTTGAAGAAGATTTGCAAAACATTGTTGAATCATTTGAAACCGGCCCATTAATCGGATTGAGAAGTAAAAATATCGGAAAAATCGGCTACAAAGAAATCATGAAAACACGTGCTGCAGGTCCGGTTGCAAGGGCTTCCGGAATTCCTGAAAGTGACTGGAGATTAAGACACGAAACCTATCAAGCATTGAATTTCAAACCTGATTGGAGAAATGAAGGGGACAACTACGCGAGAATGATGGTAAGGCATGCCGAAATATTTACGAGTATTGAACTTATAAGGCGAGCCCTCGAACATTACGCGGAATCTTCCGGAGTAGTCAGAAATAAAGCTGAAATTAAAGCTACCGAAGGAGAATGGAGAAACGAAGCCCATAGAGGTGAAGTTTACTACAAAATTGCAATTACTGATGGTGGATTAATAAAAAGAATTATTATTAGAACTCCAACAGTAATGAACCTTGAAGCTTACAAATACATGATAAAAGACTGTCCAACAATTGCGGATGCAGTTGCTACATACACATCAATTGACCCTTGTGTGTCCTGTACTGAAAGAACTATTCAGCTAAAAGACTTAAATACTGGAAAATTGAGCGACTACAAAATCTAATAAATAAACCTGATTGCAGGTGATATCCATGTCATCATCTATTTGGTATCTTTACGAGTTCGTAAGAAAAAAATGGTTTATGAGATTTACGAACGCCAAATCTGAAAAGGAGAGTTTTATTCCACCGGAAAGATTCAGAAAAATTCCGGTAATTTTTGATTTGCCCGAGAAATGTATAAGTTGCGGCGCGTGTAGTGAATCCTGCCCGTCTGATGCAATAAAAATGGAATATAATGAAGAATTTAAAAAGGAAATGCCGGTATTTGATGCAGGTTCCTGTATAAACTGCGGAAACTGCGTTGAATCGTGCCCTACAAAAGTTTTAGAGATGGGAACTCTTCGAAAAGAAGCCACTGAACTTTTATGGAATGTTCCAAAACTTATCAATCTTTTAATTGATGAAGAAGTCTGCGTAAGCTGTGGATCGTGTGAAAATGCGTGTCCAGTTAATGCAATTTCACACAATAATAATGGACTTTACACAATCGATGTTAATCTTTGTGTAAGCTGTAAAAACTGTGTTGAAGCCTGTCCTGTTGAAAATGCAATAGTTACATATTCCGAACCAGAACTTTCAGAAAAAATAGAAATTTCTCAAAACATTAAATTTAACCGGGAAAGGCTTGGAAGTGATTTTAAAGAAGAAACTGATGTAATTTCGGAAATTCCGAGAATTGTTCCAAGTTTATGTATTGGCTGTGGAAACTGTGTTGATGTGTGTCCCGGTTCAATCGATCTTGAAAGGCTTGAAGTTAATCTTTGCATAAAATCTGGAAAATGCCTTGAAGTGTGTCCCACAACTGCAATACGAATTGGAATTCCTGAAAAAATTACTAAAAGAACTGCTGAATGCTACATCGTTAATGAAGAAAAATGTATCGGCTGTAGAATTTGCTACCGGTCATGCAACGTTCCTGAAGCAATCTCGATATCTAAAGAAACAAATTTGCCATATATCAATCCAGAATACTGTGTAAGGTGTGCCATCTGTCATAACGCATGCCCGGTTGATGCAGTAAATTACACAAAAACCGAAATAGCTGAGAATTTATACTCTGAAAGAAAAGTAAGAGATGAATTTGAAAATATTCTCCATAACGACCTCAAAAAATTCACCAAAAATTACGTGTTACTAAAAGAAGAAATCAAAGACCTTGGACAAAAGTCGGTTTCAGATGAGAATATTGGTGAAAAAGGGAAGGCTGATTGATATGGTATCGGAAATTCTTAAGAAATATTTTGATGATTTGGATATACAATTCGAACTTGATAGTCAGTATATCAACAATAAAATCGAAATAAATCCTGAAATTTGTATATTATGCAATAGATGTCTTGAAGTCTGCCCAGTAACTGCAATCAGCTCAAATTTTCCAGAAGTTCCAAATATTGATGATAAATGTGTTTACTGCAACACTTGCGTAGAAACCTGTCCTGTTGATGCAATAAAAATTACCAAAACAAGGGTAAAAGTAGAAAGCGGAAAGTTAATAATTGAAAATCGATTAAAAAGTGAAAACTTAGAATATAATACAAAAAAATGTGTGATGTGTTTGGTATGTACTAAAAACTGTCCTTTTGGTGCAATATCTAAATCCGATGGCATGATTTCTTTTGACATGGAAAAGTGCGTACTTTGTGGACACTGTGAAGAAATCTGCCCTGCAAATGCAATCAAACTTGAATAATACCTAAAAAGGTGTTTTAGATGATAACCATAAAAAAACCGGCCCAAAAAATCATCTCGGATATTTCAGAAAAACTTGGAATTGATGAAAAGTCCGTAAAAGAAAAGTTAAAAAATATTATCGTACCTGTTGAACGGAATTTATACGTGGAAGCTAACAGATGCGTTAGATGCGAACTTTGCTACGAAGTCTGCCCTGTTGATGCAATAACAGAGCCAAGTGTTAAAAATCCTGCCGAAATACTTCCTGAAAAGTGTGTAAAATGTGAAATATGTGCTAAAACCTGTCCAGTCGGTGCAATTAATGTTTTAGAAGGTCGTGCAGAATTAAATGGCGATGATGTAGTTTACGAATTAAAAGAAATAGATGTAAATCACAGAAAAATAAAATTAGTAAAACACGAACTCGATGAAGAGTCCTGTATAAAATGTGGAATCTGTGAAAGATTCTGCCCAACAAGTGCGATAAAAGTTGAAAAAAGAGAAAGTATTGATATAAATCTTGATCTGTGCATGGGTTGCACTGCTTGTGAAAAAGTATGCCCGAAAAATTCGATAAAAGTTGAAAATGAAATGGGCGAACTTGAAAATGAAAATGAAATATTTTTAAATAACGATATATGTATAAACTGTATGGTATGCAGTGAAGTCTGCCCTGTTGGTGCGATAATTTACGAGGACGGATTGATGAAATTGGACGATAAAAAGTGCATATTCTGTGGAAAATGCGAGAAAAACTGTCCAGTAACTGCGATAGCAATTAAAACGAAAAATATGTAGTCGGGGAGGGGTAGAAATGAAAGTGAAAAGTTTAATGGACAAAAAATTCCTTAAAATATATCCTGATTTTAAGGTACAGGAAGTTATTGAATTAATGTACAAACACAAAAAATTCAGCACACCAATTATAGATAATGACAATAAATTGGTTGGATGGACAACATCTATTGATTTAATGGTAGTTTCGGACAAAAACATTCCTGTAAAAAATATAATGAGTCCAATAAAAGATGTTATTGTTTTAAATAAAAACGAACCTGCAAGAGAAGCAGTTACTAAAATTGTAGAATACAAGGTTGTGAGCATTCCTGTTTTAAATGATGACGGTCAGCTCGTTGGAATTGTTAGAAACTGCGATATTACAAAAACTCTTTCCAAACTCTACGATATTCCAGTATATAATATTTTTAAATCACTCATGGGTGAATTAAAAGGAATTTCATGGGAAGAATTAATGAATGCCGCTGCAATAGTTACAAAACAGACTACTGGCGAAACCATTACTGGAAAAGATTATGAAAAAAGAATAAAAGATTCCACATTTGGTCAGGCAATCTGGGCATGCGGAGGACTTGAAAAATTCTTTACTGGCCTTATAAAAATCGGTGAAGTTGCACTTGCAAGAAAAGTAAGCTGTAAAAATGTCATAAGAAAATAAATAATAAGTAAAAGGTGTCTGAATGTCTGAATTTATAAATATTCCCAGATATAAACGAAAAATTGATTTCTGGACTTTCCTTGAAAAAGCATTTGAAAAAAATGTTAAAATTGACATTGGACACTTTAAAATTATATGCATGTTTCTTGATGTCATGGATTTTTACGAAAGCTTAAGTAAAGACACATCCAAAAAAGAAGCAAGAAAAATTCTCGAAAAGGAAGGAATCTTTTCTAAAAATTCAGAATACATTTCAGGAGAATATTTAAAAAAGCATATCGATAGGGACAGTCGAGTTGCAGTTCATAATAGAATTAATGATTTAAGAAAACTCGAATTTATTATCGAAACCAAGCCTGGGCCACTTGGCGGATATAAATTATTAGAAACCCCAGACTGGTTTTTAAACGAGGAAATTTAATAATTTAACCTACTTTTTTAAATTTCCTTTTTAGACATAATTTTTACAATATCACAATCAAGATCGCCCATTGCTTTACTGATTTTTGAAATGTTTTCGATGCATTCTTCAAAATTTTTACCGACAATTCCATTTTCATAAGATATATCGACAAAAAGAGAAGAATAAGCCGCAAAACATCCTGATGCAAGTTTTAATGTGCATCCAACTTTTCCACCATCGCAGATTATTCCGGGCAAATTTGCAGTAAATGCTCTTGCAGCACTATTAATTTTTCCAATGTTTTTCCCGTTTTTATAGTAACAAAGCCCAATTACTGCCCCCATTCCACCTTTGCTCACGCACCCGCACATCGACGAGAGATAGGATGATCTATACGTTGCATAGATGGTAACAAGCATTGAAAGAAGAATTGATTTTACAAGCTTTTCTGAATTTTTTTCTGTTGAAAAGTCGTAAGAAATTATTGGAAGCGTTGCCATAATTCCCATATTGCCACTTTTTGCAACACTCATCGCAGGCATATTTTCCCCAGTCATTCGAGTGTTACAGGCGGATGTTGTTTTATTTACCATAATTGACAAAATATCGTTTCCATAATTTAAAAAATCGCCTTTGATTAAATTTTTATTTGTATGAATTGTTTTTTCAACTAATTCAATAATTTCTTTAGGAATTTCGTCTAAGTAATCTAAAAAGTCAGTTAAGTTAAGATTTTTATATTCTTCTTTTTCAAAACCTGTTATTTCTAAATTTAAGTTTTCTTTTTCAATTTTTGGAATTACAACGTTTAAATGATTGTCTTTAATCAATGATTCGAAGTAATTCCCAGAATTATCTTTAATTTTTATATTACAATATAATGGACCGTCAATTACGTTTATTTCGAGTTTTTCTTTGATAAAATCCCCTAATTTTTGGCTGTATTTTATATCGTTAAAAATTAGAAGTTTGTTTTTAGAATTTCCCAAAAGTCCGCCAACAACTGCAGGTAATATTCCATATTTTTTAGTATTTGGAACACCAACCGCGTAAGCATTTTTAAAAGAGCCATTATTTAGTGTAACCTCGAGTTTATCAATTGAAAAAGGGTCCGAAATATTACAAAGTGAAACTGCGTAACCGATTAATCCAACTTCAGTACAGCCCAAAGCTTCTGTTACTTCGTTTTTTAGTATTTTTGTAATTAAAATGCGTTTAGAATCATCCATAATATCAACTAATCTCTATAAAAAATAAAAATAAGAATAATATCTAAAAAAATAATTTAATCGAAAATCTTTTTTATATATGGTTCAAAAGGAACTATCTCATCTTTTGTTCTTGGACTGATTGAAGCTATTTTTAAGGTTTTGTTTTCCGAATCTAAATCGATTGTAAGTGTTCCGGGAGTTAATGTAATGCTTGATGCGAGTAAAACTTGTCCCATCAAACTGTTTATATCGGTATTAATTTCAATAACTTCTGGGTCGATTTTACCATCGAAACTTCTTTTAACTACATCAATCCATGCTTCGCCTAAAGCCTTTAAAAAAACAATTAAATACCCGAAAAATCCAAAAAGCTTCATTTTAACACCTTCGTCCATGCAGAAACAATTCGTAATTATCAATAATGATAAATAGCTATATATAATTATCGTAACTATAAAAATATTAAAAGAAGGCTCATGCTTTTAAAGATTTGAAAACAAAACACGATTTACTTTCAGAGTTTATGGTGTTCTAATTCTAATCCAAAATTACGGTTAATGGTGATAAGAATGAACGAAGAACTTCAAAACCAATTCATGGCACTCGAGGTTTACAACCAGCAGGTACAAAAACTCCAAGAAGAACTTTCAAACATTGACATGATGATTATGGAACTTTTAAAATCCATCGAATCCATGGAAGGATTAAAAAGCTCTAAAGAAATTTTGTTGCCTCTTGGTGCGGGCGCATTTGTAAAAGCAGAAGTCCAAAACCCTGAAAAAATCGTTCTTTCAGTTGGCATAGACGTTTTACTTGAAAAAGACGTTGATGAAGTAATAGTTGACTTCCAAAAAAGCGTTGAAGAACTTGAACAAACAAAAGAACTCATAACTTCTCAGATTCAAAAAACGACTCAAGAAGTTACAAAATTAAGAGCTGAACTTGAAAAAAGAGCTGCTGCAATTGAACAGAGAAACGCTCAGATGAGGCCAAAAACAAACTAATTTTGCCTAATTTTTAACTTTTAAATTAAATTTTAAAAAGTATAACCAAAATATTCAATCTAAAACGAGTTACTATTTAACCCTTACAAATATATTTGAATTTATCAATATATCTGCCTAAAATAAAAATGGTGGACCTAGCCGGATTCGAACCGGCGACCCTCGCCTTGTAAGGGCGATGTCATAGCCAACTAGACCATAGGTCCCTTCTGCTTCTCTTGGCTCTCGTTCTGAGAGCAAAATAAACATTGCATTCATAATATATAAATTTTTCGGTAAGCTTTGAAAACATAGGATTTGTGGTAAGATGGAAGACGAAATAAAGTCATTTGAAAAAGATAGAAAGTTAATAATTGAAGACTCGAAAAATTCAAAAAATAATATCAAAGAAATTCAAAAAATCATTGAAACTTTAAAAGTTGAAAAAAACGTAAAAAACGTTGTTGTAGACTTTACTGAATATAATCCGCTTCATAACGGGCATAAATACTGCATGGATTTTGGTAAAAGTGAAGGATTGTTTATCAGCGTTATTCCTGGACCCCTTGAAAGAAGTGGACGGGGGATTCCATATTTAGTTAACCGGCATATTCGAGCAGAAATGGCACTGCTTGCTGGAGCAGACTTAATAGTTGAAGGCCCACCAATGGGAATTATGGGGTCAGGACAGTATATGCAGTGTTTGATAAAGATTTTTTCTGCATTGAATGGAGATATTATCCCAAGGGGATACATTGAAGAAGAAACGATGGAAAAAGTAATTAATTCGATAAATAATGGAAATCACATCAAAATAAAACCTTACAATATTTCATGCATTGAATCGGGTGAAAAACTCGGGGAAAAATTGGAAATCGATAACTACGTAATTGCATCGATGTCTTACACAATATATAAATTAAAAGAAAAATTCCCAGAATGGAATCCTAAATTTAAATTCATCAAAAGAATTGAAGGAATAAGCGGAACAAGAATAAGAGAAGGAGTTTTTAACAATAATTTTGAATCAATAAAACATATGCTTCCAGAAACCACAATAAATGTCTTTAAATCTTTTGGAAATAATTTATCGGAAATTATTCTTAAAAGAAACGAAGAAATGGTTCTTGATACCGTGAATAATTTTGATTTGAGCAAATACTTGCCAGAAAATATTTCAGAAAAATTAAATGAAAAAGAATATTACGAATCAATTGAAGAAATAAAAGGATGTATCCCGAGAGGTTTTTCAAAAAATAACATTGAAAGAACAATCTCAAAACTTGAAGCGAGAATAGAAAAGGAAACTATCTCAAAATACATTGAAAATTATCCGGCAAATTTAAGAATTTTAAATGGAATAAATAATAACGAATAAAGGAGGTAGGTAATTTTGCAAAGACAAAGATTTTGCCTCGATACAACTGCAATTACAGATAGTGATGTTAGAAAATCATTAGGGGTTTCAAACATCTCAGAATCTGCAGAGAAAATAATGGATATTATTGCACAAGCACGAGTACAGCTCGATATTTCATGCCACATTCCATATAATACTGTTTATAAAGAACTCATTGGTTTTTTAATTAGGGAAGAGTGCGCTCCTGAAACATTGATAAAGGTAGACACGTGGCTTGTCAAAAAAACTCCAAATCGCTACGAAATAAAAATTCCCGCTGAAATATTTTATGAATATATAAAAGATTTAAGGGAAAGAATAAATAAAGGGATGAGGATAAGTGAAAACGCAATGTATGAAACAGCCTTGGAAGCATACATACTCTCAAAACCTGACGAAAAAAATAGGGAAGACGTGCTAAACGAAGTCCTGTCAAAAACGGTTAACAGTTTTAGAGACAAATATCGAAATACCCTTCGAGGAGGTACTCTTGACAGTGCCCCCGATTTAGACGTTCTTTTGTTAGCAAAAGAGCTCGATGCAGCAGTTGTTGCAAACGACGAAGGTATTGAAAAATGGGCTCAAAGACTCGGGCTTAGATTCGTCAACGCAAGAGATTTTCCATTTATACTTCAAGAATATCTTGATTTATGGGATAAAAAGTAAATTTAGAATAGTTCATAATTCTAAACTTAAAACTACTAAAACACGGTGAGAAACATGGTACTCTTGATTATTAGAGGCGACAGCTACGAAAAAATAAAAAACGCAATAGCTGATGTTCACAGGCATGCTAAATTAACAATACTTGGAAAACCAAGAATAATGGTTCCAGAAGCTGCAGATGAAATTCTTGAACATATTGTTGGAAACATTAAAAAACCATGCAAAAAAGCTTGCCTTGTCAGGATTGAGGAAAATGCACCAAGAGCAATCGACAGGATTAGAAAAATTCACCCTCCTGCACATATCGTAATCGTTAGCGAGAGGCATGAACCTTACTTTTATCTCTTAGAAGACCTTCCTAAAATGCCGCTTTTAAAAGGGTACTACAAAAGTAAAAGTCTTGATTCAGACGAAGAAGACGAAGAATCACAAAATTAACCTAAATTAAATTATTTTAAAATTACCGGGGTGAATAAATGAAACAAGTCAAATCAGTAAATTTTAGAGAATTAGACCTAAAAATAAAAGAATACTGGGAAAAAGAAAATACCTACAAAAAAGTAAAAGCATTAAATGAACACGGCCCTGAATACTATTTTGTTGACGGCCCTCCGTACTGTTCTGGTGCAATACACCTTGGAACGGCTTGGAATAAAATTATAAAGGATACAGTTTTAAGATTTAAGAGAATTCAAGGATACAATGTTTTAGATAAAGCTGGATGGGACATGCACGGACTTCCTATCGAAGTTAAAGTAGAAAATGAATTTAATATCGGCTCTAAAAAGGATATTGAAACAAAAATTGGAACTTTGGAATTTATAAACAAATGTAAAGAATTTGCATTGAATAACCTCGAATTCATGGAAGGCCAGTTTAAAAATTTAGGTATTTGGCTTGATTTTGAAAATGCATACATGCCAATTAAAAGAGATTACATGGAAATGGGCTGGTGGACACTTAAAAAAGCTCACGAAAAAGAATTACTTACAAAAGACTTGAGATCAGGATACTGGTGCCCAAGGTGTGAAACTTCGCTTGCTGAACACGAAGTAAGAGGAGAATACAAAGAAGTTCTCGACCCTTCAGTTTATGTAAAATTCAAACTTGAAAAAAGCGATGAATACGTTACAATCTGGACTACAACTCCATGGACACTTCCTTCAAACATGCTTGTATGTGTAAATCCGGAATTCGATTATGCTTATGTTGATGTTGAATTTGAAAATGGAAGCGTTGAAACCTGGGTCATTGCTGAAAAATTAGTAAATGACGTAATGAAAAAGGCTGAAAAGAACAATGAAATTTCAAAATTCAGTATTTCAAAAGTTGTTAAGGGAGATTCATTAATCGGATTAAAATACATCCACCCGCTTCTTGAAGAAAATGAAAAACAGCAAGAATTTGCAAAAATAGAAAATGTGCACACGATTGTTCCGGGAGACCACGTAACTCTTGAAGGGGGAACTGGTTTAGTTCACACCGCACCAGGATTTGGTGAAGACGACTTTAACATTGGTAAAAAATACAACATCCCTGTATACGCACCAATTGATGATAATGGAAGATATACTGATAGCATCTGGAAAGGAACTTTCGTAAAAGATATGGATGAATCAGTTATTGAAACATTGATATCCAAAAATTTACTCGTAAACTCTGGAAAAGTAAAACACACCTACCCGCACTGCTGGAGATGTAAAACACCACTTTTATTCAGGGCAACTGAACAGTGGTTCCTTTCAATCTCAAAAATAAAAGATTCCATCATCGAACAGGGTAAAACTGTTGATTGGGTTCCAGACTGGGTTAAAACAAGATATGTTAACGGAGTAAGTTTCGTTGGAGACTGGAACATTTCAAGACAGAGATACTGGGGAATTCCAATCCCAATCTGGATATGTGAAGAATGTGGAAATTATGAAGTAATCGGTTCAGTTGACGAATTAAAAGAAAGAGCTAACGAAAAAGATTTAGATTTAAGCGATATTCACAAACCTGCAGTTGATAAAATTACGCTTACATGTTCCTGTGGCGGAAAAATGAAAAGAACTCCAGATGTTTTAGATGTCTGGTACGATAGTGGTTTGGCGCCATACGCTTCAATTGACTCTAAAAAACTTAAAAAAGCTCAATTCATTACCGAAGGAAACGACCAGGTTACAAAATGGTTCTACTCACAGCATGCATTGAGCGCGGTTGTATTTGACGATACCTCTTACGAAAAATGTATGATGCACGGATTCACTCTTGACGAAACCGGGGAAAAAATGAGTAAATCATTAGGAAACATTGTAAGCCCTGACGACGTTACAGAACAGTACGGTGCAGATGTTTTAAGGTTCTACCTTTTAAGTGCAAACAAAGCATGGGAAGATTTAAGATTTTCATATTCTGAAATGGATGAAACAAGAAGTATGTTAAATACTCTTTGGAATTCGTACGCATTTTCAGCAAACTACATGGTTCTTGATGATTTCGTTCCAAATGATGAATATTTCAAACATGTTAAAGATGAAGATGCATGGATATTGAGCAGAATAAACACGGTTACTAAAGAAGCAGTTGAAGCTTTAGAAAAACCATATTTACACACGTACACGTGGGCACTTAGAGATTTCGTGCTTAACGACTTCTCAAGATGGTACATTAAATTAATCCGTGACAGAACCTGGATGGAGAAAAACGACGTACAGAAATTATCTGCATATCAAACTCTATACTACGTAATCATGAAGTTGATTTCGATAATGGCTCCGGTAACCCCGCACCTTTCAGAAGAAATCTACCAGAACTTGAAAACAGAAGATATGCCTGAAAGCATCTTTATGAACAAGTTAACAATTGAATCTGAATTTATAAATGAAACTCTTGAAAAAGATACCGAAATTATTCGTGAAATTGTGGATTCAATCCTAAAGGGAAGAGATAAAGCAAAATATACATTAAGATACCCAATTACAAAAATAACGCTTCCGGAAAGTATTTCCAAAACTGTTGAAAAATACGGATACATCATAAAAGAACAGGGAAACGTAAAAGAAATCGAATTAAAAGAATTCGAAGGAAATGTAACTGTAAAACCAAACTTCAAAGAACTTGGAAAAATATTCAGAAGCGACGTTCCAAAAGTAGTTGCTGCAATAAACTCAGTAGATCCAAAAGAACTCAAAGAAAACTTGAAATCTGGAGAATTTGAAGTTTCTGAATATGTTTTAAAACCCGATTACGTTGAATTCAGAGTTGAAATTCCTGAAAATACTATCGGTGTAGAATTCTCAAAAGGAAACGTTTACATCAATATCGACATGAACGACGAAGTAATCAAAGAAGGATTGGTTAGAGAAGTTATTAGAAGAATCCAATCAATGAGGAAAGACATGGATTTAGATATTAACGAAAAAATCAATGTAAAATTAGAAGGAATTGACTTCAGTAACGATTACGTAAACCATATCGCAAATGAAGTTAGAGGAAACTTCGTTGATAGTTTAAAATCGGATTACAATCAAAACTGGACAATAAAAACGCCAAATGAAGAAACTTACGATATCTCAATCGATATTGAAAAAATGAAATAAAAAAATAAAATTCTTTTTTTAGTATTTTTTTATGTTATTTATTAGTAGTTTGAGTAGTAACTTGACATGTCCATTGCATTTTCTGCTTCAGCTGGAATTGTTATATCTTGAACTTCGTTAATGTTCTTTAAACTCATTTCATAGTTAAATTCAAACGGTTCACCTGCTTCATCGGTTCCTTTGATATTAGTTGTTGTTTTTATAACGTACCCGTTTGATTTATCGATATAGTAAACAATACTTGCCTGCTCCAAGTCTGTAATATCCCCATTTGAAGCAACATTTTCAGCTATTGCATAGTTAATCATGTTTTTTACATCCATTTTCAGTTTATAGCACCTGATACCATTTACCGTTTCCTCTCCTTCCAACGTAAAGTCATTGTTTTCGAGGTCGTAAACGTTTTTATCGTACTGCGATGCTATGTCAAAATTTGATTCGAAATCCTGACCATTAGCTGAACTTTTCATCCACTGGGTTTCCCCGCCCGAAGTAGTGCCCATGTATATCTCATTTTCAAAATAATAATACTCCATACTTTCCGATTCCGACTTTAAAGAAATGTATGCTTTTTTATTCCTCATATCAATTTTTCCAGAACCACTTATATCCGAAATTTGACCTTCCATTTCAGAATTTAACGTGTATTCGTAGGAATAACTCCAGAGTTCATTTTGATTTTCAACTAAGTCCATAATTTCTGAATTTATAGATGTGCCTGAAGAACTTTGTGAGTCGTAATTTTGCGTTTCTGCTGCAACCGAGGATTCTCCTGAATCTGAACTATCTGTACAGCACGAAAAGGAAACTACGAGCAGAACTGCAAAAATTAGTTGAACTGCAAAAAATCTTTTGTTGTGCATTATATGCCCCCGTAATCCCCATATTTTTGGAGAAATACATTACTTATATTGGAGTTTGAAGTATATTTGTATTTTGAAACGATTTTTATAGTTCAAGATTGTAAATAATTAAAAAAGAATCAAAAAAGTAATGACTTTAAAAGGTTGTAATATACATCAAAAAATGTTTTTAAAACGGATAATCCATTTTCTTTTGCATAATTAACTATTATCCAGTCTAAAGTTTCCATTGCGCCTGCAATAAATAATAATACAGGGATTAATAAAAATTTTAATAAAAATTTTAATTTCTGCTTTTTGTCCCAAAATTCTTTTTTATTTAATGGAAGATTATAAAGTGAATATTCAATTCCAAGAACTATTGACATTGAAAATCCCGCATACTCAAAAAGCCCGTGTGGAATTATTGCAAGCAAATCTGAAAAACTTAAACTCGCACCCACTATTCCTGTAAGTGGATTTAATACAACCAATACGTAAAAAAACAGCAACATATTGAAATAATCATTGATTGTTGATTTTCCTTTTAAAATGTCCCGTTTATAAAGGTAAGAAAGTATTGCAAAAACTAAAAATATGGTTATACATGCAAGAAAATTACTTATAAAATATGAATACCAGATTGAATAGTAATTAAGCCCCACTTGAGAGGATACTGCTGTTGAAATTACTTCATATTTTGCAGTTGTTAAAACTCCGGCAGATTCAACGTTTAAGAGAGGCTTTAAAAATTTACTTACCGTTAAAGTTACAAATAACCCTATCCATGATAAAAAGTAAGTTAAAATAAATTTATTCATAAATTTCAAGTTTAAAAACCTGTCAAACTGTTTTTTTAAAAACTCAAAACTCAAAATTTCATCCTCTCTAAAAAATATCAAAAATTTTTTATGTTTTCAAAATATATTTAGTTTATGATTAATTTATAAAAATTAAGAATTATTATCACTTTAAATCGCGTGAAAAATATGAAAAGAGTAGTTATTGCGGGCACTTCTTCAATGGTTGGAAAAACGACCATATCTACAGGAATAATGAAAGCATTATCGAAAAAAAATAACGTGCAACCATATAAAATCGGGCCTGACTATATAGACCCGACATATCATACGGAAGCCACAAAAAACAAATCAAGGAATTTAGATTCATTCTTTATGGACGAAATGCAAGTAAGATCAATTTTCAAAAGGCATTCCAAAAATAAAGATATAAATGTGATTGAAGGTGTTAGGGGACTTTATGAAGGAATTTCACCGTATAATGATATTGGAAGTACTGCATCCGTTGCAAAAGCCATAAATTCACCAGTAATTTTATTGATGGATGCAAGAAGCCTTACAAGAAGTGCTGCTGCAATAATTAAAGGTTTTAAATCCTTTGACACTGATTTAAATATTAAAGGTGTTATTTTTAATAAAATACGTGGAGAAGGGCACTTGAATAAATTAAAAGAAGCCGTAAAGTATTACGATGATGAAATTGAGATAATTGGCGCGATTCCAAGAGATGAAGGATTATCTGTATCCCAAAGACATTTGGGACTTGTTCCAACTCCCGAAAATAAGCATGAATTGCTTGAAAGAATAGATTTATGGGGAAAAACTGTCGAAGAATGTCTCGATATTGAAAAAATAGTTGAATTGAGTGACGAAAGTTTTGATTTTTGCGTTGATGATAAAAATAAAGAAGAAACTCTCTGGAAAGTTGAAAAAAATAATTCAAAAATTGCCGTTGCGTTTGATGAATCATTTAATTTTTATTACTGGGATAATTTCGATGCATTGGAAGAAAACGGCGCGAAAATAAAATTTTTCAGTCCGGTAAATGACCCCGAAGTTCCAGATTGTGATACCATTTATATTGGTGGAGGATACCCAGAAATATTTTCAGAAAAGCTTTCGGAAAACAAGTCAATGATTGAATCGATAAGAAACTTTGATGGAAAAATTTACGGTGAATGCGGGGGATTAATGTATCTTACAAACTCTATCGATGGAAAAGAAATGTTAAAATTAATAGATGCAGATGCAGTAATGACTCCCAACGTTCAGGGCCTAAGTTATGTTAAAGGAACTTTTGAAAAAGACTGTATTATCGGTAAAAAATCCGAAGAATTTAGAGCACATGAATTTCATTATTCAAAACTAATAAATATCAATGAAAAAGATTTTTCGTATAAAATAAATAGGGGAAAGGGAATAATAAACTCTATGGATGGAATAACTTCAAAAGATGGCGATATAGTTGGAGGCTACGCACACCAGCACTGCATTGGAAATCCCTACTTTGCAACAAGCCTCTCAAAAATGTAAAAACCGGTGCACCAGATGAGTAATAAAGTCAAAAGCTTAATAAAACATGGCTTCAATCTCGCAATAGACATCAACGCAGATATATTGTTGATATTTACAGAAACTGGAAGAACTTACGAATATTACAAGGACCAGGAAGCAATCTATAAAAGGGCCCGAAAAAACAGGTCATCAAAAGACTTCAAAAGTTTAAAAGTAGTTGTAACTACGCCAAATGAAGAAACTTTTTTAAAATTAAAAAATGAACCCAAAATTATACCGCTTCTAATGACATATAGGAATGATGACCGGTCCTCGATGATAAAACAGGCAGTAACAAACCTTTTTGCAAACAATATTGTGAAAAAAGGAGACGTTGTTGTGTCCATCCTCGGTATTCCAAAAGTAACTGGCGGAACAGACACCATATCCATCTTTGAAGTAAACGAATACCCGCAAATCCTCAAATATTACGATTACATCTCCTCAATTGAAAAAACAAAAGGAAAAGTCATAAATGAAGTTTTAAACCTTTGTATGGAGCTTGCAGTCGAAGGTAGGGAAGGAACACCCGTTGGTTCAATATTTGTAATCGGGGATTCACAACGAGTTTTAAAAATGTCATCTCAATTAATTTTGAATCCTTTTGAAGGTCATGAATCATTTATATTTGATAAACAGGTTAAAGGAACGGTTAAAGAATTATCAACAATAGACGGAGCATTTATAATTGGTGAAAAAGGGGAAGTTCTCTGTGCAGGCCGGTATATTAACTGTAGTGGTGGAAATATAGAGCTTCCTCTTGGTCTTGGCGCAAGACACCATGCTGCTGCAACTATTTCAAAATATACAAACGCTCTTGCAATTACAATTTCAGAAAGTGGTGGAGTTATAAGGATTTTTAAAAATGGAGAAATATTATCCGAAATAAAACCTAAGAAAATAAATAACGATACAGAATACTCATACTAATTTTAAATATTCTATTTTAAAATTTAATTTAAACCCCCTATATTTATAAATCAATAACCCCTAACCTATGAAGTACTGTTTTTTATATCATGAATTTAATGGTGAGAATTTATGACACTTGCTGAGAAAATCATTTCTAAAAATGTTGGAAAAAATGTTTATGCGGGAGACAGCGTTGAAATAGACGTGGACCTTGCAATGACACATGACGGGACTACACCACTTACTGTAAAAGCTTTTGAGCAGATTACAGATAAAGTTTGGGATAATGAAAAGATAGTTATTATCTTTGACCACAATGTCCCTGCAAACACGTCAAAAGCTGCAAATATGCAAAGAATAACAAGAGAATTTATCAAAAAACAGGGGATTAAAAATTACTACCTCGATGGCGAGGGAATATGCCACCAGGTACTCCCCGAAATGGGTCACGTGAAGCCAAACATGATAATTGCAGGTGCTGACAGCCACACCTGTACACATGGTGCATTTGGTGCATTTGCAACAGGTTTTGGTGCAACTGACATGGGCTACGTCTACGCAACGGGAAAAACGTGGCTCAGGGTCCCCGAAACCATCCGTGTAAATGTAACCGGGGAAAATGAAAACATTTCTGGAAAAGATATTATTCTAAAAACGTGTAAAGAAGTTGGAAGGCAGGGCGCTACTTACATGTCCATAGAATACGGTGGAAACGCGGTGCAAAATCTTTCAATGGATGAAAGAATGGTTTTATCGAACATGGCAATTGAAATGGGTGCAAAATCAGGAATCATTGAAGCTGATGATACTACTTATAACTACCTTGAAAATGCAGGCGTTTCAAGCGAAGAAATTCTTGAATTGAAAAAAAATAGAATAACCGTTGATGGGTCTGAAAACTACCACAAAACAGTTGAATTCGATATAACTGACATGGAAGAACAGATTGCTTGTCCACACCACCCTGACAACGTAAAAGGAATTTCAGAAGTATCCGGAATAGAATTAGACCAGATATTCATCGGTTCATGCACAAACGGAAGATTAAACGATTTAAGAATTGCTGCAGAACATTTGAAAGGAAATAAAGTCAATGAAAATACAAGATTAATTGTAATTCCTGCATCAAAGTCAATCTTTAAAGAAGCGTTAAAAGAAGGATTGATTGATATTTTTGTAGATTCTGGAGCGTTAATCTGTACTCCTGGATGCGGACCATGCCTTGGAGCTCATCAGGGTGTTTTAGGAGATGGAGAAGTTTGCCTTGCAACAACAAACAGGAATTTTAAAGGAAGAATGGGAAACACCAAATCGGAAGTTTACCTTTCTTCTCCAAAAATAGCTGCAAAATCTGCCATTAAAGGATATATTACTAACGAATAATAATCAACATTTATTTCTCTTTTTTAAAATTAGTTTTATATATCATTAAAACCTTATTCAAGATATATTTCATTTAGTAAATTAAGCTGGAACTAAATAGAAATCCATATATATCACACCATATTAAAGGTAACTGTATAGTAGTATAACTTATCTTTAATAGGTGATAAAGTGCACATTATGGAAGGTTTTTTACCTCCGATGTGGGCTGCATTCTGGTTCGTACTTTCCGGAATTGTCGTTATATACGGAATAATCCAGTTAAATAAACTAATAAACGATAAACCTGAAGTTAAACCTACATTAGCCCTCGCAGGAGCATTTATGTTCATATTAAGTTCGCTAAAACTTCCTTCAGTTACAGGAAGCTGTTCACACCCGACAGGTGGTGGACTCGGTGCAATTATGTTTGGTCCTGCAATTACAGCAGTACTTGCAACGATTGTATTACTGTTCCAGGCAATATTACTTGCACACGGTGGATTGACCACATTAGGAGCTAACATATTTTCAATGGGTATTATGGGCCCAGCAATTGGTTATTTAGTGTTTAAATTGTTAAAAGGAAAATTAAATATCACATGGGTTGTTGTACTCGCTGCAATATTTGCAGACTGGGGAACTTACGTTACAACGTCAATCCAGCTTGCGTTAGCATACCCAATACCGGACTTTGCTACTGCTGTTTCAACTTTTGGAGCAATATTTGCAGTAACACAGATTCCACTTGCAATTATGGAAGGTCTTTTAACAGGCCTTATCTGGGATTACATCATGAAATTGAGACCAGACCTTCTCGCAAAACTTGGTCTTATTGACCCGGTAAAAGCTGAAGGAGGTGCTGAATAATGGAATTTAAACACGTTATAATGATAATCGGAATTATAATTCTTACATTAGCACCTTTGATCATGTATTCCGGTCTTGGTGAAGATGAAGGCTACTTCGGTGGTGCAGATGACAGTGCTGAAGGAGTAATCGCTGAACTTGACCCCTCATACGAACCATGGTTCCAGCCATTCTGGGAACCTCCAAGTGGGGAAATTGAAAGTCTCTTATTTGCGCTTCAAGCTGCAATAGGTGCCATAATTATAGGATACTTCTTTGGTTACAACAAAGCCAAATACGATGCTAAAAACCAGTAAAAAGGTTAAAACATGACGAACAGTACGTTAATTGATAACATTGCAAACTATAACAATTTAAAGTCAGTTAATTCTACTTTAAAGGTTATTTTTGCAATTTCATCACTGCTCGTCTGTGTTTTTTCTAATAACTTTATCGTACCTCTTTTAATAACTATTATAATGAGTTTTGTAGTTATATTTGCTGCAAAAATACCTAAAAATATTTATTTAAAATTATTGGCAGTTCCCGTTGGTTTTGGGATTATTACATTTGTTATGATGGCTTTTTTATTTGGAACTGATGTTTACACGTCGTTTGATTTTTTTGGAATTACAGTTAATTTACTAAAAGACGGATTTAGTCTTGGACTTTTAACATTTTTTAGAATGCTTGGCGGAGTATCCTGCACCTTATTTTTAGCACTTACAACCCCATTTACGGAACTTTTTTGTATTTTAAAAAAGTCTAAAATGCCAAAAAACATGCTTGAAATTGCAATGATGATGTACCGCTACATATTCATACTTTTAGACGAAGCTTTGACAATGGAAAACTCCCAAAAAACAAGACTGGGCTACAAAAACTTTAAAACTTCATACCATTCGCTTGGATTATTGACTGGAAGTTTGTTCATAAAATCACTTGATAAAGGAGATGTAATATATAATTCACTTAATTCAAGAGGATACGACGGAAATTTAATGTTTTTTGGAGATATTACCCATCCAAGAACTTTTTCTGTTGCACTCGTTGGCGTGTTTGAATTGTTATTAATATCCTTAAATTACATTAAGATAATTTAAAGCCGCGATTTCAAATTTAACTTTTTTATACTTTTAAGAATATATTCATCTAAGGTGATTTAATGGCGATTTTGGAAACAAGAGATTTAAAGTATTCTTATCCTGACGGAACTGTCGCACTTAACGGAATTAATTTTAAAGCTGAAGAAGGCGAAATGATAGCAATTTTAGGCCCAAATGGTGCTGGAAAATCCACAACATTCCTTCATTTTAACGGAATTTTAAAACCAAGTGAAGGTAGCGTAATTTTAAAGGGCGAACCAATAAAATATGATAACAAATCGCTTTTAACTGTTAGAAAAACTGTTGGAATCGTATTTCAAAATCCTGATGACCAGCTTTTTGCACCAACTGTCGAACAAGACGTTGCTTTTGGGCCGATGAATCTTGGACTTTCAAAAGATGAGATTGAAAAACGAGTAAAGGATTCATTAAAAGCAGTGTCAATGGAAGGGTTTGAACGAAAACCACCTCACCATTTAAGCGGTGGTCAGAAAAAAAGAATCGCTATTGCAGGAATTTTAGCAATGAACCCGGAAATTATTGTTCTTGATGAACCAACTTCAGGACTTGACCCGATGGGGGCATCCCAAATCATGAAATTACTTTATGACTTAAATAAAAAAGGAATAACAATAATTATATCCACTCACGACGTAGATTTAGTCCCAATATACGCAAATAAAGTTTATTTGTTAAATAAAGGAAAAATTATTACAGGCGGAACTCCAAGGGAAATCTTCAGTGACTCTGAAACTGTCAGAACTGCAAATTTAAGGTTGCCAAGAGTCGCGCATTTAATAGAACTTTTAGAAAAAGAAGATAAACTTGGAATAAAGATGGGTTACACCATTGGAGAAGCTAGAAACAACATAAAAGAGTTTATAAGAGGGGAATAAACATGCACGAACGGATTTCGGAAATAAAATATGCCGTAATTACAGTAAGTGACAGCAGATTTAATGAAAAAATTGCTGGAACTGAAATAACTGATAAATCTGGGGATTTTTTAAAAAGTGAATTGAATGCAAAAATATACCATTTAATTCCAGACAATAAACTGATGTTAGAAGGATTAATTGAGCATATTATCGAGTTTACCGATGTTGATTCAATTGTTATCACAGGCGGAACCGGGCTTTCCAAAAGAGACATCACTGCTGACGTTGTAAAAAATTTATACGAAAAAGAACTTGACGGCTTTAAAGTGGTATTTCATAATTTAAGCTATGGCGAAGTAAAATATTCAACAATCCTTTCGAGAGCATCTGCCGGGATTTATAAAGGAAAAGTTATATACTCACTTCCAGGTTCAATCAATGCCTGTAAAACCGCGCTTGATATTATTAAAACTGAAACCGGACACATTATCGGCCATATACAGTAGATATAAACTAAAAAAAGTTATAAAAAAATTATTTTTAATACTTGTGGACATGAATGTCCATCTGTGGGAACGGTATTTCGATACCTTCTTTTCCGTATTTTTCATAGATTCCTTTTGTAAGGTCTCCTTTTACGGCCCAGTAGTCGCCAGTTTTTGTCCATGCCCTAAGCTGTAAATCGATAGAAGAACTTCCAAGACCTGTTACAACTACTGCGGGTGCAGGGTCGTTTAATACCTTTTGGTGTTCTGAAATCGTTTCTAATGCTTTTGATAGCGCAACTTCTATATTTTGACCATAGCTAACTCCAACAGCCACATCTACTCTTCTTATGTCCATTCTCGTGTAATTGGTTATTGGACTTCCCCAAACTAACTTATTTGGAATTGTAATAACTACATTATCAGGTGTTAAAAGTTTCGTTGCCATTATTCCAACTTCAACAACTTTTCCAGTCATTCCGCCGATTTGAACCGTTTCTTCCTTGTCAAGTGGTTTCATAACTGCAATCCAGAGTCCTGAAGTTAAATTTGTAAGGGTGTCTTGAAGACCAAAACCCAAAATTAAACCAAGTGATGCTGAAAGTCCTAAAATTATTGACCCTGTTTCAACACCAAATACGCCTACTGCAAGCAGTATCACAAATATATAAAGTATAGCACTAAATAGCTTGATAATAAATTCAGATACTAATTCTGGAACCTTGCTTTTTTTAGCGCCGCTTTCTAAAAGCCCAGATATAATTCTTACCGCAAAATATCCGAGAACAAGTATCAAAACTGCTTTTAGTATTAAAATTAAGTTTATAGACATGCTGTAGCCCATTGCTGAAATCAGCATTTTATCCCCTCAAAAAATATCGATACTTTAAATTATTGATTTTTTAAATATATTAAACAGTCGCTAAAATTTATAACAGATTACGCATTAATATTATTCAATTGAAATTGCAGGTGTGATTTTATGTTTATCGATGGAAAATGGATTCTAAGGGAAGATATTGATGTTTTTGATCCTTACACTCTTGAAAATATTGAAAAAATAACTGCACTTGATAGGGAAGAGACAAAAAATGCAATTGAAATTACAGAAAATAATAAGGAAATAATGAAAAATTTAAGCCCTTCAAAAAGGTACAATATATTGATGAAAATTGCAGAACAGATTAGCTTGAAAAAAGACCTTTTTGCAAAAACAATTTCTGTTGATGTTGGAAAACCAATAAAACAGTCAAAAATAGAAGTAGATAGAACGTTAACTGCTATTAGACTTTCTGCATTCTATGCAAAGGAACTCCGTGGAGAAACGATTAATTCAGAAAACGGCTTAATATTTACTAAAAAAGAGCCTGTTGGAGTTGTTGGTGCAATAACTCCATTTAATTTTCCATTAAACTTGGCAATACATAAAATCGGCCCTGCAATTGCCACTGGAAATTCAGTTATATTGCACCCCTCATCAAAAGCACCTATTGCTGCAATATATCTTACAAAAATCGTTGAACACGTTTTAAAGCAGGTGCATGTTCCAATAGGAGTATTTAATCTTGCAACAGGAAATGGAGACATCGTTGGGGACGAAATATCGAAAAACGACAAAATAAACATGGTTTCATTTACTGGAAGTGTTGAAGTTGGGGAATCAATATCAAAAAATGCAAAAATGAAGAAAGTTGCACTTGAACTTGGTGGAAATAACCCCATGATTGTATTAAAAGATTCTGATATTAAATTAGCTGCAAAATCAGCTGTCAAAAGCAAATTTTTAAATGCAGGACAGGTCTGCATCTCGGTTGGGCAGGTACTCGTTGAAGAAGATATTATAGAAACTTTTACAAAATATGTTATCGAAGAAACTAAAAACCTCGTGTTGGGAAACCCGCTTGATAATAATACCGATGTTGGCCCACTGATAAGTCCTGAAAGTGCCTTAAGAATTGAAAATTTAATAAAAGAATCCGTAAATGAAGGTGGAGAGTTATTAATTGGAGGAAACAGGCAGAACAACTTAATTTCTCCTGCCGTAATAAATATCAATGAAGAAAACATCCTGTCAAAAATTGAAACATTTGGGCCAGTACTTCCAATATTAAAAGTAAAAGATAGTGAAGAAGCGGTAAATATCGCAAATAATTCCCAATACGGGCTTCAAGCTGGCGTATTTACAAATGATATAAATAAAGCGATGAAAATTGCAGATTCATTAGAATACGGCGGAATAATGATTAACAGTAGCCCCACATTTAGAAAAGACAACATGCCCTTTGGGGGGGTTAAAAAAAGCGGTCTTGGAAGGGAAGGTATAAAATATACGGTTGAAGAAATGTCTGAAATTAAAACAATTGTAATTCATAACATTTAATTAAAAATAACAATTTATGTAAATTATTACTAACTTGGTGAAATCGTGAGTTTTTTAAACGACCTTGATTTAAACATTGAAAAACTTGAAAAATTGCTTGAAATCGGAACTTATGCAGATTTAAGAATTATTTCTGGAGAATCCAATAATATCATTCAAAAAGATGGAATTATTGACGAAATTTCTTCGGGAATGTCTTCAGGGGTAATTGTAAGGGTGCTTGAAAAAAACGGCTGGGGTTTTGCAACCTCAAATAATGTTTCACTGAAAAATATCGAAGAAATAATCAAAAAAGCATATGAAATGGCAAAAATATCAAATATTCATACTAAAAAATCGATTGAATTAAAAGAAATCCCAATAATTCAGGACAGGACAAAATCAGATGTAAAAATTCATCCAAAAGATATTTCAATTGAGGAAAAAAAGGAATATTTAAAATCAACACATGAAAATATGTCTGGAGAAAAAATAGTCAGCACTTCAGTCAGCTACAGCGATGGAGAAGGCCATTCTATTTTGATGACCAGTGAAGGAACAAGAATTGAAAATGAAAGTGTTAAATCTCTTTTAAGGATGACTGCAATTGCAAAAGACGGAACATTACAGTTTGCATTTGATAGAATCGGTGGAAATGGATTTGAAGTAATTAAAAATGCAAAAATTGAAGAAATGGCTAAAAATACTAAAGAGCGAGCAGTACGACTTTTAACCGCTGAAAGTTGCCCAAAAGGAACTTTCAACGTTATATTAGATCCTGAACTTGCAGGAGTATTCATTCACGAAGCCGTTGGACACGCTGCAGAAGCTGACCTCGTTTTACAAAACGACAGCGTATTTTTAGACAACCTCGAAAATACTGTTGGAAGCGAAGAAGTAACTGTGATCGATGATGCAACAATTGAAAAATCATTCGGACAGTACAAATACGACCATGAAGGAGTCAAGGGCGAAAAAACTACTTTAATTGAAAATGGGGTTTTAAAAGGGTATTTACACTCAAGAGAAACTGCTGGAAGACTTAACATGGACGTTACAGGAAATGCACGAGCCGATGGATTGAATAGGCCCATTGTCAGAATGAGTAATACATACATTAAACCGGGTTCATGGAAATTTGACGAACTCTTGGAAGATACAAAAACAGGAATATTTTTGAAAGGTTCAAGGGGAGGTCAGGTTGATACAGGAAAAGGATTGTTCCAATTCAACGCTGTTGAAGCCTTTTTAATTGAAAATGGAAAATTAACAAAACCACTAAGAGATGCAGGACTCAGCGGTGAAATTTTAGATATTCTACACCATATCGATGCAGTATCCGATGAATTTGAATTAAGCGTTGGATACTGCGGAAAAGGTGGACAGAGCGTTCCTGTAGGTGACGGGGGAGGGAGTGTTAGAACAAAAGCTACACTTTCATAAAATAAAAATAAATAAAAGAATAAAACTAAAAAAATATTTTTACATTAAACTTAATCTTTTTAACTTGTTGTAAAAGTTATCTCCTTTTACAAAGTATGCATTTGATTCAGATTTTCTCAAAATTATTTCATCGCCTTTTTTTGCCTCAAATTCTATGTTTCCATCAATTACTACAAGCGTAGATTTTTTTAAAAGTTTTATTTTTATTTCTGAATTTGCATTCACAACTAAAGGCCTTGATGAGAGTTTAAATGGGCATATCGGAACAACTACAAACCCTTCAACTGTCGGTTCGATTATTGGCCCGCCCGAACTTAAAGAATATGCCGTAGACCCGTTTGGAGTTGAAACAATTATCCCATCAGCCCGCACATCCTCTACAAGATTTCCATCGATGTATACTTCAAAATGAAGCATTTTTGCAGGATTTTTCGTCGTAATCACGACTTCATTTAAAGAATCGCTTAATATCTGCTGTTTTCCATCCAAAAGCTTTGCAAATCCCATGAGTTTTGTTCTTTTCTCAACCTTGTAGTTTCCACAGATTATAGATTCTATTGCAGAAAATATCTCGTCTTTGTTAAATTCGGTTAAAAATCCAACGGTACCCATGTTTATACAAATCATTGGAATTTCGTTTCCTTCAATCTTTTTTGATGCCCGAAGTACTGTTCCATCCCCTCCGATGGATATCATGTGGGATATTTCCTCGATATTTGAAATGATATTGCATTCTTTATCTAAACGATTCTTTAACGCATCGTAAGTACCGCTATCGAGTGCGTATCTAATTCCTTTTGAATCTAAATATTTTATAACATTATGTGCAACTTCTATTGATTCTTCATTATCGATTCTTGAAATTATTCCAAAGTTAGTCGGTTTAATTCTCCAGCGGTTTCCAAATATTCCAACAAGCTTTTTATGGAGAGTTTTGTTTGAACAGATAACTGAAACCTTTGAATTAACATCAAGGTCAAGATTTACTTCCTGACCGTTTTTATCAGTTACAAGTCCTCCCGCTTCCTTGATTATAACATATCCTGCCGCAATATCGCAGAGCCTCGTTGTTTCATTCACATTGATAAATGCATCGAGTGCACCTTTTGCAACATAACACATCTCAAGAGCAATTGATCCAAAAAGCCGGATTCGCCTGAATCGTCTATCTTTTATAAATTTAAGAGTATCTAAAGAAATATCGTGTGCAAAAAGACCTATCGAAGAATCTTTTAAATTTGATGAATTCGAAATTGAAATTGATTTTTTTTCGCCTTTTCTCAAAAAATACGCGCCTTTTCCTTTTTCGGCGTAATAGGTGTCGCCTGTTGCGATATTTCTAACTACGCCCACTTCAAGGTCTTCCATTTTAAGATTTTTTATTAATTTTTCAAGATTATCTGTAAATTTATCGATTCTCCCGATTGCAATTGCTGCAGAGTAAAAAGGAATGTCTTTTAAAGAATTATATGTTCCATCGACAGGGTCAAGGACTATAACATATTCTGGTTTGTTACCTATTTTTTTAAACCCGATTTCTTCACTTATTAAAATTGCTGAACAGAATTTTTCTATCGAGTTTATAGCAACGTTTTCCGCGATTAAATCTATTCTCTTTGTAGGAGTTCCGTCTGCCCCGATTTTGACAACTTCGTTAGATTTTTCCCATCCAATCAAAGGTTTAACACTTTTTTCGATGTCTTTGGCAATGTTTAAAGCCATGTTTAACATGTCCATTTTTTCACCAATAGTACTTAACTATTAATTATTATATATAAATAACAAAAAACACAAAATTAAAATAAAAACTAAATTACGGTGAACAATGCTAATTATCTTGATTGGCCTTCCATCAGTTGGAAAATCAACGTTTTCAAAAGCAATTTCAAAAAAGATGGCTGAAAAAAATATTGATAACATCATACTTGGAACAGATTTAATTAGGGAAAGTTTTCCTGTTTGGAAGGAATCTTATGAAGAATTTATAAGGGAGTCTAACAATTATTTAATAAAAGAAGCACTTGGAAACAAATTCAACGTTATTATAGATGATACAAATTATTACAATTCAAAAAGACGGGATTTAAGGAATATTGCAAAGGAATGCAGTACTAATTACGTTACAATATACCTTAAAGCGCCTTTGGAATTACTTTTGAAACGAAATGTTGAAAGAGGACAAAAAATTCCAAATGAAGTTATAACAAATATGTACGAAAAGTTTGACACTCCTGGAACTAAGTATGCATGGGATTTGCCGGATATTATAGTAGATACAACTGAAAAAATAAATCACGATGAAATTTTAAATGAAATTTTAGAAATAAATGAAAATAAAAATTTAAAAATTGAAGAAGATAATATTTCAAAATCAGAACTCGTCGAAAGTAATTTACAAAAAATCGATAACATTACAAGAAATATCGTTGGAAATTTAATAAAAACCGGAAAAATCGATAAAAAAGATATAAAAATAGTTTCTGAACTGAGAAAATCTTTTTTAAAAGATTGTAAAAAAATTGAATCTGGAAATTTAGATTTTGAAAAAATTGAAAGATATTTTTTAGATTATTTAAAAGAAAATTTAAAATAAAAATTAATTTGATAGCTCAAAGTATGCTTCTTCTGCAATTTCATAAACTTTTTCTTCATCAATATTAACCATTTTTCCATCATTTAACACGAGTTTACCATCAATCACTACAGTATCAACTACACCGTTGAATGAATAAACTAAATGCGATTCGATATTTTCTTTTGGCGTTAAATAAGGCTTTTTCATGTTGATAAGTACAAAATCAGCAAGTTTTCCTTCTTTTATTTCTCCAGAATTGATATTGAGTGCTTTTGCACCGTTTTTAGTTCCAAACTCAAAAGCTTCTTTTGCAGTTACTGCAACAGGGTTTAAATTTACTCCTTTGTGTATCAAAGCTGCTGCTTTTATTTCTTCAAACAAATTCATGTTGTTGTTACTTCCACAGCCGTCAGTTCCAAGAGTTACAGGGATATTGTTTTCAAGTAATTTTAAAACTGGAGAAACTCCTGATGCTAATTTTAAGTTACTTACAGGATTGTGAGCTACAAAAATATTTTTTTCTTTCATTATTTGAATTTCTGAATCACTCAAATGAACACAGTGTGCACAGATTGTATTAACTTCATTAAAAAATCCAAATGAATTTAAGTATTCAAATGGCCTCATTCCTGTTTTTTCCACGACCTGATTTATTTCATCTAATGTTTCGTTCATGTGAATGTGAATTGGAACATCGAATTCTCTTGCAAGAGCGTTTGTATTTTCAAGTAATTCTTTTGAACATGTGTATGGCGCATGTGGTCCAAGTGCTCCAGTAATTCTTGAATTATTCAAGTTTTTAATCATTTCAAGAGATTCTCTCGCAGTTTTTAATTCTTTTTCTCGTTTTTCTTCGTCAAACAAATCAATCATTCCGTATGCAATTGTTGATCGAATTCCTGTTTCAGCTACTGCTTTAATTATCGAATCAAGGAAAAAGTACATATCATTAAAAGTAGTTGTCCCGCTTTTAATCATTTCAATTGTTCCAAGAAGGGTTCCTGCGTAAACTATTTTTTCATTTAACTTTGACTCCATTGGCCAGATGTGTCCGCTTAACCATTCCATTAACGGGATATCGTCTGCAACTCCTCTGAAAAGAGACATTGGAACGTGAGTGTGTGTATTTACAAGTCCTGGAATTAAAACACAGTTTTTTCCAGCAATTATTTCTGTTTCATCTTTTGAAACTTCGGAAATTGAAATATTTCCAATTTTTTTAATAATATTTCCTTCAACAAGCAAATCCTGCTTTTTTCCATTAATATTTGCATCTTTTACTAAAATCATGAAAATCTACCTAAAATTTAAAATTATTTATAATTATTTAATAAGTCCAAGCTCTTCTATTGTAACAAGAGGAACTAATTCAACGTTATTTTCTGCCAAATTCTCTTTTGCGCCTTCCTGCCTGTCAACAATTACGTAAATTTTTTTAACGTGTCCCAAAGCTGCCCTTATCTCATCTACTGCTTTTGAAACGCTTCCACCAGTTGTTGTAACATCTTCCATTACGATTACATTGTCGCCAGGATTTAATTCTCCTTCAATTTTATTTTTAGTTCCGTATTCTTTTGCCTTTTTTCTAATTATTAAAAGGTCTTTTTCTGTTTCCAAAGATACTGCTGTTGCAATTGAAACTGAACCGAGTTCTACTCCTGCAATTTTTAAATTTTCAGTATTTTCGTTTGAAACATAATAATTTACAAGTTTTGCAGCTGCTTTTAAAACTTTTGGGTTTGTTGTAGCCTTTTTAATATCTACATAATATTTACTCTGCTTTCCAGACGCTAATGTAAAGTCACCAAACTTCACGCAGTTTACATCTTTCAATAAACTTATCAATTCATTTTTTAAACTGAGTTCTTCCGCTGTTATCAAAAATATCACCTTATAAACCAAACAAAAAAGTAAACTATAAATGCTATTTGAATATTATATTAAGGTAGTAGATATATCTTTTCTCAAAAAATTTCATGGTGATTGGATGAGTGCTCCCTGTAAATTAACAGCACTGTTTATTTTAACTGTACTCTGCACCCTACCTATAACTTATGGTATGGTTGTAGACGATCCCCTAATTGTAGTAAACAGCGAAAAAGTTGATAAAGAATACGCAGAACTCCTAATGGATAAATTTTACACAAAAAGAACGATAGGAGTAAATTCAGACAAAGAAATTGTAGTTAATGAAAATATAATTTACAATGTTCCAGCGATTGATGAATTTGAAATTAACGACGGTAAGGGTAAGTTATATGTTAAATTCACTAAAGACGGAGAGAGTGTAACATACAAAACCTTCGAATATGAAGAAGAACTTGAATCCAGTGATGAAGGTGATGAAGTAACTTTTATGGGAAAAACCTATAGGATACTCGAATACGAATCTGGAAAAATAGTTCTTGGAAATACTATTGAAGATTTTGAAACTTCTGACGAATTTACTTACGATGGATATACCATCAAAGTAGTGGCAAGTAATTCAGATAGCGAAATAATGGTTAGCGTATACAAAGGAAGCAGTAGAGTTGACAGCTTAAAAATGTATCCTGATGACAGCTGTACAATATCTGGTTCAAGTCTTTCGTTATATTACGATGAATATTTATTAAGCGGGGATACACCTTACTTTTTCTTTGAACTTTCAGAATCCCTTGAACTCGAAGATGGAGAATCTTTTGAGGATAACGGGGAATTTGATGTTGAACTTGATGATAAATTGATAACTTTAGACTACAATAGTCCAAAAAGTTTATCTCAAAACTTTAATCTATTAAATTATAATGTAAATCTTGAAGATGCAAGTGCGGAAGACCTAACTGTATTTTTCACAGTAACACAGACTGAAAGCTATGAATATGACATGGATGAAGGTACAAAATACTTTGGAAATAACATATTTGCCGTAAAAATAGAGAATGATGAAGATGACGATGATGACGATGAATTATATCTCTATAAAAATAATAAGCAATATAGTGAAATTGTCGATTATCAGGGTTCAGTTCAATTAGTTGACCAGGACGATTTATTAAATGCTTCATCTGACCTTATTTTGATTGGTGGACCGGTTTCAAACAAAGTAACCAATACTATTCAGGACAAATTAAGTGTTGAAGTTTCAAATGATTACCCTGGAGAAGGAAAAGGAGTAATTCAAACAATTACAAATCCGAATAATAAAGAAAGTACAATATTAGTTCTTGCAGGATCAGATAGGGAAGGAACTAAAGCTTGTGTTTTAGCACTTAATCAGGGCCTTTACAGCGGAACTGGTACCTTAATGGTAGAATTAACCGGAGATAACAGTGTAAGAGTTATCTAATCTTAGAACCTAACGGTTTCTTAACATTTATTTATAAATATTATTTTTATTCTTTCTTTGAATGAAGAAAGAAAATTTGGTGGTTTTATGAAAAAAATCGATTTTGATACAATTTCTGCAATTATTTTAGAAGAATTTAAAACATATACTGGAAAAGAAATTGAACCTTTGTGGGCATTTAAAACGTTTGACGTTCAAAAAGATAGCATTGTTGGATTTATCGGTCCAATGAGTGTAAAAATAGAAAATATGAAAGATTTAAAAGATGTTAAAGAAGAAAAAGATATAAAAATACCAATACAGTCTTCAAAAGCCATTAATTTTATAGTTGAACATTTTGACAGTCCTGATTTGAAAATGACTTATTTAAGACAGAGAATTTTAGTTTCTACCGCAAAAGAAGTAATTGAAAATCATAGCAATTTAAAATTGAAAAAATCTGGAGATGACCTCTACTTTAACGAAAAAAAATTATCTGTCTGCATTGCCTGTAGAGGAATTAGTTCTGGAAAAATTCACCTTGGAATAAATGTAAAAAGTGATGGTGTTCCGCCGCACGTTTCTGCAGTCGGCTTAAATGATATGGAAATTGAAAATACTTTTGAAATTATGGAAGAAATTGCAAAAATTTACGCAGAAGAAATGTCAAAAATTGAAAAAGATATTAGAAAAACACTTCCCCTGTATTAAGGGATTAATTTTATTTTTTATATTTTGAACCCTGTTTTGTTTCCCTTTTATCCAATAATTTTGATACCTCACTTAAAATTCTGAGCCTTTTTAAAGACCATTCAGGAGATATTTTTATTTCATCAGGTACTTTGTCCTTTGAAACCCTTTGAATAATTACATACGGGGATAGATGCTCTAAAAAATCTGCAACAAGGGATACATACTGTTTTTCATCAAGTGATTTATATTCCCCTTTCCAGTATATCGCTTCAAGTTCGGTATTTTCAATGACAACGAGTGGGTAAATTTTTAATGCATCAATTTCTAAGTCAGATAAAATTTTTGCAGTTTCCATCATCATGTCCCAACTTTCATTTGGAAGTCCTAAAATTATGTGACCGCATATTAAAATTCCCCTTTTTTTACATTCTAAAAGAACCCTTCTTACATCATCTGACGAATGTTTCCTGTTTAAAAAATCGAGAGTTTTGTCATGCATGGTCTGGACTCCAAGATCTATCCAGATTTCATATCCCTGTTTTACGTAATCTTCCAAAATATCGAGTTTTTCATCTTCGAGGCAATCCGGTCTCGTACCAATCGAAATTCCAATAACATCATCAAAAGAAAGTGCAAAATCCCATAATTCTTTTAATCTTTCCGGTGTTCCGTGAGTGTTTGTTCCGGGATAAAAATAAACATAAAATTTTTCGATTCCTTTCTCTTTATTTCTCTGTATCTGATGTTCAATCTGTTCTTTTAAAGAATATTTAATATTGCAATACTCAACACTTATCGGCCTTCCCATTTTAGGGCAGAAGATACATCCTATTGTGTCAATTGTTCCATCTTTGTTCGGACATGAAAATCCTGCATCAACTGCAACTTTAAACGTCTTGTAACCTTTATCGCGCTTTACGTAAAGACCATACTGGGCTATTGAATAACCATCTTCGTAAATTTCATCGATAATATTTTTATCTATTGAACTACTACTATTTCTGTAAATTTGAGCGCCCCTATTCATGAAACCACCAAAAACTAAATTATAGGATATATTAAATAATTGGTATTTATATGGTTATATGTTCATAAAGGTGAAAATGATGGAACTTCATAACGACGAAAAAAGATTATTGAAGGCATTTCAGGATTCTGATAAAAGAATAATGGATTTAGAGGAAATTTCAAAATACATTGAAAAAGAAAAAGTCATGAGAGCAGCATTTTGGCTTTCTGGACGAGATTTTCTTGAAATTATTGAAAATAAAAACAAAATCTGTGAATTGACTGAACTTGGTAAAAATTCCATTGATTTTGGACTTCCAGAGAGAAAAGTTGCAAATTACATCAAAGAAAATAATTTAGAATCAATCCCGATAAAAGACCTCTCAAAAATACTTGAAAAAGACGAAACAGGGGCTGCACTTGGAAATTTAAAGAAAAAAGAATTAGTTACTGTTGATAAAGGCAATATTGTATTTAAAAATTTAGATTACGAAGATACTGAAGAAGAATTTTTAAAAAAAGTTTTAATTACTCCTGATTTATCAAAATATTCAGAATACGAAGTTAAAATAATTGAAAACCTGAAAAAAAGAGGTTTTTTAAAAATAAACGATGTAGTTGATAGAAGTTTTGAAATTAAAAATGCAGGAATCGAATTTATTAAAAATCCAATAGAAATAAAAGAGGAAATTACACAGCTTACAAGGGAAATGATTGTAAGCGGAAAATGGAAAGATTATACAATCAGACCTTACGATGCAAAAATTCCTACTGAAGAAATCTACCCTGCAAAAGCGCACCCGATGTCAAAAATAATTGAAGAGGTAAAAGAAGTTTTGATATCGATGGGATTTAAAGAAGTGAAAAGCCAGATTGTCCAAACGGAATTTTGGAACTTTGATACATTATTTGAACCTCAAGACCACCCTGCAAGAGATATGCAAGATACATTCTTTGTAAAATACCCAAATACGGGAAATGTTCCAAAGGACTTGCTTGAAAAAGTAAAAGGAATTCACGAATGCGGAACAATTGGTAGTGAAAAAATTTCAAAAGGCTGGTGCTACAAATTCGATGAAAATGTTTCAGGAAGAACAGTTTTAAGAACACACACGACTGTTTCATCGATAAAATATCTCGCATCCCTTTCAGAAAGCGAAAGAGAAAATCCACATAAAGTATTCTGCATTGACAGGGTATTTAGAAACGAAACAATCGATTACAAACACCTTCCAGAATTTTACCAGTGCGAAGGAATTGTAATGGCAGAAGATGTAAACTTTGACAACCTCGTCGGAGTTTTAAAAGAATTTTTAAGGAAATTAGGATTTGAAAAAGTGCGAATAAGACCTGCATACTTCCCATTTACAGAACCATCCCTTGAAGCTGAAGTTTACATGGAAGGAAAAGGCTGGCTCGAACTTTTGGGTGCAGGAATATTTAGACCAGAAGTTTTAGAACCATTTGGAATTAAAAAACCTGTTCTTGCATGGGGTATTGGTTTAAGCCGTCTTGCAATGTTAAGACTTGGACTTACAGATATTCGTGAACTTCACAAAAACGACATGGAATGGCTTAAAAAAACGGTTATAAGCGAAAAATAAGTTTAATCGTGAGAGGGTTTTTATGAATATTGAAGAAACCGTTAAATGTGCATATGAAGAATCACTGAACAATGCGCGCTTTGGTGACAAAATTGAAGAAATTCACACCATACAAAACACGATAAAGCTTTCAAAAACTGTCGTTGTAGCAACAAGCAATGACAAAAAATTTAAAGTAGTATCCGATATTATTTCAAAGATTACGGATGCAAAAATATCAATGCTCGACATCCCCACGAATTCTGCGGATTTAACACGGATGCCTGCATTAAACAAGGGATTAATTGCAGTGGATTCTTCAAATGCGGATTTAATAATCACGAGAGGACGGCTCGGTATTCCAGGTTCGGGGTCACTTCTTCTTATCATGGATAAAAAAGGAAGAATTCTTACAGGGTCGGTCTCTCCTTCATCTATTATTCATAAAAATCCTATTGAAAAAACTGTAGAGTTGGAATTAATTAATGCTCTTGAAAGAGTCGGTATTGTGGTGAAAAAATGAATTATGGAATTACCGAAAGCGTAAAAACTACCCGTTCAAAAATAAGGATAAAAGATATTGTTTCAGATGTTGTAGAAAAAAAGGCAAACGCGATTAAATACTTCTTAGAAGGAGAAGAATTTAAACAGGCCATTGTCTTTGGTGCTTATCTTTCAGGAAGCTATATTGCATACACCCTTTTAAAAGACTGTGATGAAGTTATTATCGTTGACATCCAGCCTCACTTAAAGGATATTTTATTTAATGACGGAATAAAATTTATGGATTTAAACAAATTACAGCTTGAATTAAGAAATGGAACTTCAATAAACCCTGATTTAGTACTTGATTTAACAGGTCTTGGAGGAATGTCCCCAGATTTAATTTCCAAATTTAACCCGAAAGTCTTGATTGTGGAAGATCCAAAAGGAAACCACGACAAAGGAATATCCAAAATAGACAATACCAACAAAAGACTCTGTACCGGCACTAAAAAAGGAGTTTTAAAAACTTACAGGTCATCAAAACTCTCAAAAACCTCTGGAACTATGACCCTTGTTGTTGATATAATCATGGATTCATGCAGGGAAATTAATGAAATAGATGGTGTTTTGTACACGATTCCAAATTTAAAATACTTTGAAGGAACCGTTTTCCACGAAAAAAACGTAAAAAAGTTTTTAACTGAATTGAACATGCCTGCAATAACAGTAAGCTCAATAGACCATGTTGAATACGAAATTGAAGAAACGCTTTCTAAAAATATTTCAAGAGTAAATTCTTTCGTTAAAGAAATCTAAATCTTTTTTTAAATCTTTGAAACAACAATTTCGAGTGCTTCCATAAAAGCTTCTTTTTCCGCGATAATAACTGCAACTGGAATCCTTACGACCTTTTCAATACTCGTACTTACAATTGGAGCACAGACTATCGCTTTAACTCCTTCCCTTTCGGCATATATCGCTGAAACAATGCACTCTTCAAGCGTACTTGCAGGGTATTCTTTTAAAAGGTAAGTTTTTCCGTTTATTTCTACCCGTTTTTTACTTATTTTATTAAGTGAAGGTCTTGCCGCAATCAGAGCTATTTTTTCTTCGGAAGAATCATCTTCCTCAAAACTTTTTATGGTATTTATAATCTTTTTAAGAGTAGATACTCGAAAATCCTTTTCATTTGCGATTTTATAAAGTGTGCTGTACGGGATATCTGATAATTCAGAAAATTCCTTTAGGGGAACGTCTAATTCAAGAAGAATCTTTTTAAACTCGTCCGTAAACTTATCTGAACCCACACTCAATAAAAGTCGTTCATACGCTCGCATAGGTCCCCACCTGAAAAAAATAAAAAAGAAAATTGTTAAATTATACGATGTAATCAATTCCAAGAGAGCCTTTGGCTTTATTGGCTGAATTTGGAATTATTTTTTGATGGGATTTTCCACCGCCAATTATATTTGGAGACTTGACTCCCGTAATAATTGCCATTACCCTTATTGCACCATCCATTGAAGGATCGAGCCTTGCACCCCAAATAACGTTAGCATTTATATCCATACTACTTGTAATCCCTTCACCAATCCTGTTAGCTTCACCAAGAGTTAAATCAGGACCGCCAGTTATGTGTATTAATGCGCCAGTTGCGCCTTTGTAGTCTATATCTAAAAGAGGGCATTGTAATGTATCTTTTACAACTTTGTCTACCCTGTCGCCCTTTGTATCAAAGTCAACTTCACCAACACCAATCATTGCAACTCCACCGTTTGTCATAACCGCTTTGACATCTGCGTAGTCGATATTAATCAAGCTTTTTAATGAAATTGTTTCAGTAATTCCTTTGACTGCCTGAGCAATAATTTCGTCAGCTACCCTGAACGCCTCGTTCATAGGTAAGTTTGGAACAAAATCAACAAGCCTGTTGTTGTCAATTACAATAACAGTATCACAACATTCAGTAAGTCGTCTAAGACCCTCATCTGCTTTTTTAAGTCTTGCTCTTTCGATTTTGAATGGATAGGTTACAACACCAATAACTACTGCACCATTTTCTTTTGCAATCTCTGCAACTACTGGAGCGGAACCTGTTCCTGTTCCTCCACCCATTCCTGCAGCAACAAAAATTAAATCTGCACTTTTTATAACATCTTCAAGAACGTTTTTAGCAAGTTCCGCGGATTTTTTTCCAATTTCTGGGTATCCTCCTGCACCGAGACCTCTTGTAAGAGTTGAACCAATTAATATTTTTTTATCCGCATTTATGTGCTCCAAATGCTGTTTATCGGTATTTATCGCAATGGTTTCTGCACCTTCGATACCAATTTCACTTAACCTGTGAATTGTATTGTTTCCAGCACCACCACATCCAACAACAAGAATTTTTGCATTTCCAAAATCGTCTTTTGACATTTGGGCGTTATATAATTCCTCATTATTTTTGGACAAAGCTTCTTTTACAAGTCTCATAGTAATCCTCCAAAGCGGTGAAGATGATTGTGTAAATTACATTTAGTAGTATGTTAACAGTCAAAAAATTGTTTTTACTAAATATATTCCCTCTTTTATGCTATATAATAGTTTTTATATAGTTTTGGTATTCTTAGAATATCATTTATTAATTATTATCGTAAGGTATATAAATATAAACACTTAAACCTTGATGTGGCTAGGCTGGGAAGTTAGGCGTTTCCTGTAACTCGAAATCGCCTTTGCGAGAGCCGAAAACTTGAGGGCGGTTTTAAATTCTGTCATTCATTCCCAATTTTTGTGTAGACATTTCGTCCTTTGGGGTAAGATGGAGGAGGAACCTTTTTTGGAAGAAAAAGA
Organism: Methanococcus mangrovi; assembly: GCF_054506835.1. NCBI lineage: Archaea > Methanobacteriati > Methanobacteriota > Methanococci > Methanococcales > Methanococcaceae > Methanococcus > Methanococcus mangrovi. Next base: position 1,341,145 of record NZ_CP197114.1, read on the forward strand.
CAAACCTCCCTTATCTTTCGAACCCCGTCAGGCCCGGAAGGGAGCAGCGGTAGAAAGAACTTCAACGCTCATAGGGTTGCGGAATCGAGCAGGAATTGGGGTAAAATGGGTTTCAGGGTTTATTACTCACCTCAAGGAGGCCACTTTTTATTTTTAAGAGATTTTTACAGATATTTAGTTTTCAAGTTTTTTCAAGGTAAACAATGATTATCGGACTGATTTCAGATACACACATTCCAGAAAGGGCCAAAAAACTTCCGGAAAAAATTTTTGAACACTTTTCAGACGTGGATTTAATAATACACTGCGGTGATGTAACGTCTGAATCCGTTTTAAACGATTTGAAAAAAATCAGCGAAATTTTGGTTGTTTCCGGAAATATGGATTCTATAAATTATCCAAAAGAACAGGAATTAGTTGTTGAAAATTTCAAAATAGGAATAATTCACGGAAACCAGATTCATCCAAGGGGCGATACATTAAAAATGAAGTATCTGTGCCTTGAAAAAGGATGGGACATTCTAATTTCTGGACACACCCACGTTCCGATGATAAAAGAAATAACTGTTGAAAATAAAAAAATATTACTTTTAAACCCGGGAAGCCCAACTGTTCCAAGATACCCGTTAAAAACGATTATGAAAGTAAAAATAGAAGATAAAAAAATTAATGCAGAGTTAATTCCAATAAAATAAAAAAATGTACGAAATAAATTATTTTCTTGATGTTAATTTCTTAAGTTTTGAAACAAGTTCCGCTCTTTTATTTTCAATTGTATTCTCGTAGTAATCAAGCGCTTTTGTAGGGCATACTTCAAGGCATACTTCACTGCCTCTTTCAACACAGCCGTCACATTTTACTGCAACTTTTGCGCATTTATCAATCAGTATTGCTCCAACAGGACATACTTCAGCACATAATGCACATCCAACACATTTTTCAGATTCTATTATTACCTTGTCATCTATCTTCTTAATTGCATCTTCAGGACATACATTAAGACATGGTGCATCTTCACAGTGCATGCATCTAATGGGAATTCCTTCAAACACGTGAATTGCGTTTATAGGACATGCCCTTTCACACTTTTTGCAATCTACGCATAAGTCAATATTTGGCATTACCTTCATAACTTCACCAGATTTAAGGATTACATCTTGACGATGCAGTAATTAATGAAAGGAGTCCTTTTTTCTTTTTGGATTTTCCTTTAGGGCCTAAAACTGTCAAATTTTCAATATTTTTCAGTTTTTTATCCATTACTAATTCATCGACATTTACAACATCGAGACATCTTTTGCTGCATGCTTTAACACATGCCTGTTCATCTCTTCCAAAACACAGATCACACTTGTGTGCAGTCTTTCCGCTGATATATATTGCACCAAAAGGACATGCCATTGCACATAACCCGCAACCTATACAGGATTCTTTATCAAGGTATATTACGCCATCTTTTGATTCTATAGCAGAAACAGGACATACATCCATGCAAGGTGATGAAGTACAGTGCTGGCAAACTACAGGCAAATATCTTCCTTCATGCTCCCAAATGCTAATTCCACTCACTTCGTGAACTTCAGAACATGCCTTGACACAATCCCCGCAGTTATCGCAAGCTTCATTTACCATCATTACTTTTTTCATGATTGCACCTTAAAAAATATATGTTAATTAAAGACCGTATTCATCACATTTTGAGTCAATAATCTTTTGAATTACTGAAATATCCTCAGGAGTTAAGTGCCTGTATCTTTTCTGCAATTTTAAGTATTCTTCAACTGGTTTTCTTTTTAATGGCTTGTAATTTAACTTAAATTCGCCATTTTCGATTTCAAAAAGTGGCCAGAAACCTGTTTCTACTGCAAGTCTTCCAAGTTCAACTGTTTTTTCAGCAGGGTAACCCCAACCGGTAGTACAAGGTTGCATTACCTGAATAAATGCAGGACCGTTAATTTCACATGCTTTTTTAACTTTATTCATGAAATCTTCAGGGTAGCTTATTGATGCTGTTGCAACATAAGGAATTCCGTGAGCTGCCATAATCATTGGCATGTTCTTTTTAGGCCTGTTTTCCCCACGAATAAGGCTTCCTGCAGGTGAAGTAGTTGTTGATGCAAGGTAAGGTGTTGAACCACTTCTTTGAACACCGGTATTCATGTAAGCTTCGTTATCGTACATGATATATACCATATCGTGTCCTCTTTCCATCGCACCACTTAATGCTTGAAAGCCGATATCTGCAGTACCGCCGTCACCACCAAATGCGATAACGTTTACTTTTTCTTCACCGTATTTTCCTTTTTTTCTCTTTAAAGCAGCTACTGCTCCTTCAACACCACTTGCTACTGCTGCAGCATTTTCAAATGCAACGTGAATCCAAGGAACTCTCCAAGCAGTTTCAGGATAGGGTGTTGTCATAACTTCAAGACAGCCCGTAGCATTTGCAACGATTGTGTTTTTTCCAGCAGCTTTTAAAGCGAGTCTTGCAACAATTGCCGCACCACAACCTGCACAACCCCTGTGTCCTGGGGCAAATAATTCTTCTCTTGGAAATTGGCTTCCAGTCATAATATCACCAAATAAATTATTCTTCCTTCAATCCGACCCAGTTTGTTTTTCCATCTTCAGATGTTTCGACATCTTCATATATTTCCAAAATGTTTTCAGGGGTAATGTCCCTTCCACCAAGACCTACGATGTAATTTACGGTCTTTTTATCTTTCAAATGTGATGCAACGTCAGCATAAATTGCACCTTTGTTCATACCAAGGCTTATGCTTTTATCAAGAATTGCAACATTCTTAGCATTTTTAAGCGCATTTTTAATCATTTCAACAGGAAGAGGTCTGTAACATCTTATTTTCAATAAACCGATTTCTACGCCTTCTTTTTTCTTAAGATCGATCATATCTTTTATTGTTCCACAAATTGAACCCATTGCAATGATTACGTTTTCTGCTTTTTCTAAATTGTAACCTTCGACAAGCCCGTTTCCGTAAGATCTGTTGAATTTTTCTGCAAAAGCATCGTGAACTTCAGCAATAACTTTTTCAGCGTTTCTCATTGCAGTTTCTATTGCATACCTTGTTTCCATGTAGTAGTTTGGATCACCAAGGGCACCTTGTGTCATTGGTTTTTTAGGGTCCAAATACGCATGTTTTGGTTCATAGGTTCCGATAAAATCGAGTACATTTTCCTGTTTTGGAACTGTAACTGGTTCTACAGTGTGGGTTAAAATAAAACCATCTAAGTTTACCATAACTGGAAGAAGAACTTTTTCGTCTTCTGCAATTTTAAATGCTTGAATAACTAAATCTAAAACTTCCTGGTTGTCTTCAGCGTATAGTTGAATCCATCCTGTATCTCGTTGAGATAAACTGTCTTGCTGGTCATTCCAAATGTTAATTGGTGCAGACAATGCCCTGTTTGCATTCATCATTACAACTGGAACCCTCATTCCTGCTGCTGAAAATAAAACTTCGTGCATTAATGCTAAACCTTGTGATGATGTTGCAGTAAATGCTCTTGCACCTGCTGCACTTGCTCCAATACTTGCACTCATTGCAGAATGTTCACTTTCTACTTTAATGTATTCTGCGTCTAATTCACCATTAGCTACAAAATCTGCAAGCTTTTCTACACATGTGGTCTGCGGTGTAATTGGATATGCTGCAATAACATCTACATCTGCAAGCTTTGCAGCTTCAGCAGCTGCAGAAGTTCCCGTGATAACCTTAACTTCAGACATGATATCCTCCTTAAATCAGAATTATTTTTCTTCCCTTTCTGCTTTTATCGCTTTTACAGGACATTCTTTCTCGCAAATAAGACATCCCTTACAGTAATCGTAATCAATTTCGAATTTTCCTTCTTTTTCTTGTATGCAACCTTCAGGACAGAAAATGTAACAATTTTCACATTTTACGCATTTATCCTGGTTTAAAACTGGTTTGAATACCCTCCAGCTTCCAGTTTTATTGTTTGCTGAACTTCCGGGTTCATAAATAATCGTTCCTGTGTTTACCATGTACTCACCTTAAAATGATAATTACAGACCTTTTATTAAATTATACGCTTTTTCAGCTGCTTCTGCGTTTTTAGGCCCCAATTTACCAGGAAATGTTTCTAAAATTGCTTTTTTAAGTGAATCAATAGTAACTTCTCCAGTAAGTCCCGCAAAAGCTCCACAAAGTGTCGTGTTTACGATAGGAACTCCAAGAACGTCCAATGCGATTCCTGTGGCATCTATTGTCCTTATATCGTACCCATTAAGCTTTATGTCTTTTAAAGTGTTTATTATAATTTTTCCACCGTCTTTGAGCCCGCTTGTAACATCTACGGAATCCATCAAAGTTGGGTCCTGTACAATTACGTAATCCGGTTCATAAATCTGGCTTCTCAGTCTTATTTTTTCATCGTCAATTCTTGTAAACGCCATTACGGGAGCTCCTCTTCTTTCTACACCAAAAAATGGAAAAGCTTGACAGAACTTACCATCGTAGAATGCAGCTTTAGCAAGAATCTGAGCTGCTGTTACTGCACCCTGGCCTCCTCTTCCGTGGAATCTAACTTCTATCATTAATTCACCTCAAAATGACCTCTGCAATGAAACCAATAGTCACAATCATCATGATTAATCGTTACAATTATTATTATATAAATGTTTTTACGGTTCATATATTGTCGAAAAAATCCCCGTGTATATGCGAATAAATTACGTTATTTAACGTTTAAATATCATGATGGATTTATATCAGATTCAAAATAAAATTAGTGGGTAGTATGGAAAAAAAACTTTTAGATACATTAAACACGTTTTTAAAATATATACTGATTATAATAGGCTCCGCTGTTACCGCGTGTGCACTTGAGCTGTTTTTGGTCCCAAATAACCTTATAGATGGAGGTGTTGTCGGAATATCCATCATGTTAAGTTATATTACAAAAATACCGCTTTCAGCATACATTTTAATTTTAAACATCCCGTTTTTAATCGTTGGATATAAACATGTTGGAAAAAATTTTGTAATATCCACCCTATTTTCAATAGCCTGTCTTTCTGTGTTTACCTCGATATTTGAAACGATGTCTAAATTTACAGATGACCTGTTTTTAACGTCTGTTTTTGGAGGGCTTCTTTTGGGAATGGGGGTTGGACTGATAATTAGATACGGCGGCTCCCTTGATGGTACAGAAATCGTTGCAATAATATTTAGTAAAAAAACATCATTTTCAGTTGGCGAAATTGTCATGTTTTTTAACGTCTTTATCCTTGGAAGCGTAGGGTTTCTTTTTGGATGGGATCGGGCAATGTATTCCATTATAACATATTTGATAGCATTTAAGGCGATAGATTTAACGATAAAAGGTTTTGACGAATCAAAAGCTGCAATTATCGTTTCAAATAACCCTGACCAGCTCGCACACGAAATAATGGAAAAAATGCAGAGAGGCGTAACTTACCTCGAAGGAAGTGGGGGATACTCTAAAAACGAAAAAAAGGTTTTATATGTCGTAATTAACAGGCTTGAAGTTTCAAAATTAAAATCAATCGTCAATGAGTTCGATGAAAACGCATTTGTAACAATAAGCGGGATACACGAAGTAATTGGTGGAAAAGTCAAGAAAAAAAGGTTTCACCATTAACCAACTTATAAATAAGATTATTAAAAATAGTATATAAAATACCTAAAATTAAGTAAAATTATCCCGTGATTGAATGAAAAAAATTGATAATATTATTACTGATGAAAAAATAGAAAATTACTTTGAAAGAACAAAAGAAGCAATATCAATTATAAAAAACGGATTACCGCCCGAAAAAAGTCTTTTATCAGACGTTGCTTCCGACTTTTTGGTAATGATCGATTGCTATTTTGAAGATGCAAAAACATTTATAGATAGAGGGGATTATATAAATGCATTCGCTTCGTTGAATTATGCTTACGGCTGGATTGATGCCGGAGCACGGCTCGGAATTTTTAATGTAGGAGACGACGACGTGAGATTTACATTAGCAAAATAGCGAGATTTCGGTGAGATAACATGGGAAATTACCACGTAACATTGCAAGCGTCATATATTGCAAAAAACGTTGAAGATGTAGAAGATGCAATCGGGGTTGCAATATCCCAGATTGGAAAACTTCTAAATAAAGGAAGCTTGGACTACGTAGACATTGATGTTGGGCTTACCATATGTCCAAAATGTGGTGAACCAATCGATTGTGTACTTGTAGTTGCAAAAACAGCAATTGTAGGTATTTTACTTTCGATGAAAGTTTTTAATGCAGAAAGTCCTGAACACGCTGTAAGGATTGCAAAATCATCAATCGGAAGAGCTTTAAAAGATATCCCGTTAGAAGACGTGGATGTCGTAGAAATCTAAATTTTTCTCTTTTTTTAACTTTTAAACGAATTTTATATTGCAAACTAATTTTTAGATAAAATTATCTTTGATAATTTAAAAAATGTAAAAAAGTCTAAAAATCAATAAAAAAATAATTTAATAATTTTTTTCAAACTCAATCATTGCACTGAGTACTTTTTCATCTTCAAGAGGTGCTCCTTGGATTTGTAATCCTACTGGAACTCCACTGATATTTCCACATCTAACAACACCTGAACATATTCCACAGATGTTTGTTGGAACTGTTAAAACGTCATAAGCATACATTTCCATTGGGGAAACATCTTCACCGAGTTTGTGTGGGAGTTTTGGTACAGTTGGGCCAACTATCAAATCAGCACTGTTGAAAAGTCCAAGCATTTCTTTTTTCATTGATTTTCTTGCCTGAAGTGCTTTTTTGTAGTATTTTCCACTGAATTCCTGTTCACTGATATGTTTTCCAATCAATATTCTTCTTAAAACTTCTTCGCCACAGGCTTCTTCGATGAATTCTCCGTATCTTCTTCCATCGTATTTTCTTGTTGCAGAGAAGAATTCAACGTAGTTTATGAGATAGTACGTTGGAAGAGCTAAATCGATATATTTGTAGCTTAAATCAACAATTTTACAGCCCATATCTTTGAAAACTTCAATTCCTTTTTCAATTTCGTTTCTGATTTTTTCATCAGTTACATCCATGAATTCTTTTACAACACCAACTTTGTAATTTGAAATATCCTTTTTTTCGAATTTCGGTGTTTCGAGTGAAGTGCTGTCCGACCTGTCGATACCTTTTATTGCGTTTGTTAAAACTAATGCATCCTCTGCATTTTTGGTTAAAGGACCAATCTGGTCAAAACTCATTGCAAGGTCGCACAAACCCTGCCTTGAGACCACACCGTATGAAGGTTTGAATCCCACAATTCCACAGTGGCTTGCAGGATTTCTAATACTTCCCCCAGTGTCACTTCCAATTGCCATGTCGCACAAATCTGCAGCAACTGCAGCAGCACTTCCAGAGCTACTTCCACCAGGAATTCTGTCCATTGCAGCAGGGTTTTTCGTTGGGCCAAAGTATGAAGTTTCACCACTGCTTCCACTTGCAAACTCATCCATGTTTGTCATTCCAACAATCAAAGCTCCTTGGGACCTTAATTTTTTAACCACTGTTGCATCATAAGTTCCAACATATTTTTCAAGTGTTTTTGAGGCACATGAAATTTTGTAGCCTTTTACATTTATGTTCGATTTTACCGCAATTATTTTTCCGTAAAGGGGTTTATTCTTAAGAGCGTCGTTTTTTTCTAATTCTTCTGCTTCTTTTAGAACTTTCTCGCCATTAACATCGATAAAAGCATTAACATCAGACTTCTCGATTTTTTCCAAGTAATCGGAAACTCTGTCCGTAATCATTTAAATCACCTAAATTACAAGTCCTATAGATTTATCCATTTTACGTATAAAAAAGTATTGAGAAATTATCATTTCAAAAACCGATGATTATAAAATTGATTTAAAGTTCCTTTAAAATTCAATAAACAAAAAAGATAAGATTTTTAGTAGTTAATTTAAGCTTTGTTGGTTTCTTTCCTTCTGATTTCGTTGAAAGCTTTTGTTTCACTAACAACTACACCTGAAAGTAACAATAAACCGATCAAGTTTGGAATTGCCATCGCACCGTTTAATGTATCTGCAATGTCCCATACAAGTGGTAAGCTTGCGGTTGCACCCCAGAAAGCAACTAAAACAAATGCAATTCTGTACAATCTAATTCCTTTTGTACCGATTAAATATTCGAAACATTTTTCACCGTAGTATGACCATCCAAGAACTGTTGAGTATGCGAAGAAGATCAAACCGATTGTAACAATCATTCCACCCATTGGCATCAATGCGTCAAATGAAGCTGCGGTTAAAGTTGCACCTGTTAAGTCAGCAAGACCCGGTAATGCTTTTAAACCTGCGATTGTTAAAACTAATCCTGTAATTGAACATACAATGATTGTATCGAGGAATGTACCAGTCATTGAAACTAATGCCTGTCTTCCAGGGTGGTCTGTTTTAGCAGCTGCAGCTGCAATTGGTGCGGAACCAAGACCTGCTTCGTTTGAGAATACACCTCTTTTAACCCCCCACATGATTGCGGTACCGATTAATGCACCGAATCCTGCATCGAAGTTAAATGCTGAGGAAACTATTGTCGCAAACGCTGGAATAACGTAACCTAAGTTCATTAAAATAATAGCTAATCCACCTAATATGTAAAATACGGCCATGAAAGGTACGATAATTCCTGTAGCTTTACCGATACTTTTAATACCGCCTAAAATAACTGCAGCTGTAAATATTGCAAGAATTAACCCAGTAATTATTGGGTCAACACCAAAGTTTGAAGCTACTGCATCAGCAACTGAGTTTGTTTGAACCATGTTACCGATACCAAATGCAGCAAATGCACCAAAGAATGCAAATGCAACCCCCAAAATTTTTCCAAGTCCGTGGTTTGGAAGACCTTTTTCAAGGAAGTACATTGGACCTCCTGCCATTTCTCCATTGTCATCAACAGTCCTGTATTTAATTGCAAGAACTGCTTCTGCGTATTTTGTAGCCATTCCAAAGAATGCAGTGACCCACATCCAGAATATTGCTCCAGGTCCACCGAGAACGTATGCTGTTGCAACCCCTGCGATGTTTCCTGTACCAATTGTTGCTGCAAGCGCAGTCATCAATGCCTGAAAGTGCGAGATGTCCCCTTCTGAGGTTTCATCCTGATGTTTTGAAAATGCAAGTTTTAGTGCGTATGGCAATGTATGGATTTGCATGAAACCCAACCTGAGTGTTAAAAAAATCCCTGTACCCAAAAGGAGTACGAGCATATAGGGACCCCAAACAAAACTGTTAACAACTGAAACAAGCGAAACAAAATCCACTATTTCAACTCCAAATGTTTTAATTTTAATGTTTAATCATTACAGATGTACCCACAATTTTATGTTATGGGACATTTATATGAATTTTTATTTTGAATTTTGCGGCCACCGGAATGCATATTCCGATAGTATATAACATGTACAGATTGGTATATAAATGTAACGGATTTAAATACTTGAATTTATAGATTGTTGAAACTAAAAAAAAGAGTTATTGTAGGTATTTTCTTGGAACTCTACCTGATACCATGCAGACGAGTTCGTAATTTATAGTTCCCAATTTTTTACCAAATTCTTCTATCGGGATTTTTTCATTTCCATCGGTTCCAAATATTGTAACAACGTCACCCACATGAACATTTTCAATATTTGAAACATCTATCATGCACTGGTCCATACATATTCTACCAATAACAGGAACCCTTGATCCGTGAATCAGGACGTATCCATTCTTTAACATTCTTGTAAATCCATCAGCATAACCAATTGAAAGTGAAGCAATTTTTGATTGTGATTTTGTTTCAAATGTGCATCCATAACTTATTTTCGTGTTTTCTGGAACTTCTTTTACGTGAGTTACGAGAACTTTCAAACTCATCGCAGGTATTAAATTAATCCGTTCCTTGTGAACTAATTCTGAGGGGTAAAGTCCATAAAGGATAATTCCTGGCCTTACTAAATTAAGATGTGTTTCAGGGTGATCAATTATTGCAGCGCTATTTGATGCGTGTTTTATTGGAATAAAAATTTCATTTTCTTCAAGATCATGCAGAAAATTCGTAAATCTTGAAAATTGCATTGTAGTATATGTTTTATCAGAATTGTCCGCATCGGCAAAATGCGTGTAAATTCCTTCAACTTCAATATTTTTAAGTTCTATAATTTTTTGTATGGTTTCTATCGCTTCTTTTTCAGGCAAAAATCCAAGCCTTCCCATTCCAGTATCTACTTTGATATGGATTTTTGAATGTTTTCCTAATTTTTCAGCAATTTTTTGAATTGAAATCGCGGTTTCAAGTGAATATACTGTTAAAGTTATATCATTTTCAACCATTTTTTCAATTTCTTCTTCAGTACAGTAACCAAATACCAATATTGGACATGTTATTCCTGCATTTCTCAATTCAAGAGCTTCTGTTGAACGTGCAACTGCAAGCCTATCTGCCCCGTTTTCAAGGCATACTTTTGAAACTTCGACTGCACCATGCCCATAAGCATTTGCCTTTACTACCGCCATTACCTGAGATTTGGGGTTTGTAATCCTTCTTATTTCTTTGATATTGTTTTTAATTGCGTTTAAGTCAATTTCTGCCCAAATTGGATGTGAAACCATAAACTTCACCTTCAAACTAAAAATGTTGCTTTTTAATGAATAAAAATAAAATAATTATTCATTTAAAGCTTTTTCTGCTGGAGTGTATGGAAGGTCGTGTGCTTTTGCAACTGCTTCGTAAGTTACTTTTCCGTTAATGGTGTTTAATCCTTTTAATAAAGCAGGGTTTTCAAGTAATGCTTGTTTGTATCCTTTATTTGCTATCTGTAAAGCATAAGGAAGTGTATCGTTTGTTAATGCGAAAGTTGAGGTTCTCGCAACTGCTCCAGGGATGTTTGCAACTGCGTAGTGGATAACCCCGTATTTTTCGTAAGTTGGGTTGTCGTGGGTTGTGATTCTGTCGATTGTTTCGATTGATCCACCCTGGTCAATTGCAACATCAACAATTACTGAACCTGGCTGCATTGTTTTAACCATTTCTTCTGAAACTAATTTAGGAGTTTTTGCGCCAGGAATTAATACACATCCTACGAGTAAATCTGCTTTTTTAACTGCTTTTGCAATGTTATAGTTGTTTGACATTAATGTCGTGATTTTGTTTCCAAAAAGTTCGTCTAAATATGCGAGTCTTCTTGTGTTAACATCCAAAATTGTTACTTTTGCGCCCATACCTACTGCAATTTTAGCAGCGTTTGTACCAACGATTCCCCCACCAACGATTACAACTTCAGCAGGTTCTACTCCTGGAACACCACCTAATAAAACACCTTTACCGCCTTCTTGTTTTTCTAAGTATTGTGCACCGAGCTGGATTGCCATTCTTCCTGCAACTTCACTCATGGGAGTTAAAAGAGGTAAACTTCTGTCAGCAAGCTGAACTGTTTCGTATGCAATTCCCGTGATTTTTTTGTCGAGAAGAGCTTGTGTAAGCTGTGGTTCTGGTGCCAAGTGTAAGTATGTGAATAATACCTGTCCTTCTTTGAAAAGTTCAAATTCTGATTTTAAAGGTTCTTTAACTTTAATAATCATTTCTGCAATGTCAAATACTTCTTTTGCAGTTTCTAATATTTCAGCACCTGCAACAACATATTCTTCATCAGTAATTGCGCTTCCAAGACCTGCACCTTTTTCGATGTATACTTTGTGTCCTGCTAAAATGAAAGCTTCTACACCTGCTGGTGTGATAGCCACCCTGTTTTCATTGTTTTTAATTTCTTTTGGTACTCCAATTAGCATATCAATCCCTCTTTATCTACATCTTTTGTATTTTTTTGATAAGTTACTGCCACCTAATACGGCAACATCGTATTTATCACTTTCATGGGATTTTTGAGTTCATTTATATACTCAAGAGTTAGAATGTAATAATCGGGCATTAGTTGTTACAAAATAATACACATCCATTTTTTATAATAGAGCCCTATTATGAAAAAATTATAACAAATTTGACGGAATTTATAAAAAAATGTAAAAATTTTATTATGGAAGAATAATTTATACAATAAAAGAGATAAGATAAACCAATCAAACTGAGAATGGAAAAAATCATGATAATTTCGATAATTGGCGGAACTGACGGGCTTGGAAAATGGTTTGCATCATTTCTTAAAAATAGGGGCTATGATGTAATCGTATCTGGAAGGGATGTAATAAAAGGAAAAGAAGTTGAAAAAGAACTTGGCGTAACTTATACAAATAACAATATCAATGCTGCAAAAAAAGGGGATATTGTAATAATTTCTGTTCCGATAAACGTTACAGAATCAGTTATTAAAGACGTTGCTCCGCACGTTAGGGAAGGCTCACTTTTAATGGATATAACTTCAATAAAAGAAAGACCTGCAAAATTGATGAATGAACTTTCAAAAAGTGGCGTATTTGTACTTCCAACTCACCCGATGTTTGGGCCAGAAACTCCTTCATTAAACAGGCAAGTTGTAATACTCACACCAATTGAAAAGGAAAAAAATCCGTTTTTTGAAAAAGTTAAGGACTTTTTAGAAATTGAAGGTGCAAAAGTAATTGTTGTTTCCCCAAAAGAACATGATAAAATCATGGGCGTAGTTCAAGGATTGACCCATTTTGTATATATCTCACTTGGTTCCACTTTAAAAGATCTTGGAATAGATATTAAAGAATCCAGAAACTTTGCATCCCCAATTTACGAACTTATGATTAATATTATTGCAAGGATAATCGGCCAAAACCCATACCTCTATGCAGATATTCAGATGCACAACCCCCAGATAAAACTCATTCACGATACATTCATTAGAAACTGCGAAAATATAAGTGAAATTGTCCAGAACAAAGATAGAGATAATTTTGTAGAAAACATGAAAAATTCTGCAAAACATTTTGGAAATGAAACAAAACGTGGACTTAACTGTTCTAACAAAGCAGTTTATGCAATTTCAAAAGAAACTGAAAAATTAATTAAATCTGTTGGAAAGGAAATCGGTTTAAAACATATCTATTCTGAAAACGTACACTACGGTATTTTAAAAGAAGTTTATGCGGACAATATCGTTTTAAAACAGAATGAAAAGGAAGTAATTTTAAATATTTCAAATGTTTCCTTGATGGAAAATAAAGAACTTGAAGAATGGAAAATTGAAAATTTAGAAAAATATTTCGTAGATATTTCGGTATTATTTAAAAAAAACGTTGATTTAAGCATAATTCTTGAATTGTTAACTCATAAATTTGAAATCAAAGTAATTGATACATATTCTGGAGATAAAATTGATAAAGATGAATTAAGTGCAACTTTCAGAATAAATTCTTACGAAAAAGAAGATTTGAAAAAATTGGAAGAAAATTTCAATGAAATTATTGAAAATATCGGCGGAAAATTAAGATATTAATTTTACATATTACCCGAAAAACCGAATACTTTTTTAAATATATTTAAATCTATAAATATTAGTTTCCAAAAATAAAAAAAGAGGGAAAGGGAATTACATCATTCCTGGCATTCCGCCCATGCCTCCCATTCCGCCCATGTCGCCCATGTCAGGAGCTCCTCTTAATTTTTCTGCAGCAATTACATCGTCGATTCTGAGTAACATTTCTGTTGATTCAGCTGCTGACTGGATTGCTTGTGTTTTAACTCTTAATGGTTCAACAACACCGTTGTCGCACATGTCTTCAACTTCTCCGGTGAATACGTTTAAACCTGCGCACTTGTTGCCGTTGCTTGCGTGTGCTGCTCTAACTTTAACGAGGATTTCGATTGCGTCGAGTCCTGCGTTTTCAGCTAAGGTTCTTGGGATTACTTCTAAAGCATCAGCGAACGCTCTAACTGCGAGTTGTTCTCTTCCGCTAATTCCTTCTGCGTATTCTCTTAATTTCATGGATAATTCAACTTCTGTTGAACCTCCACCAGCTACGATTCTACCATCTTCGATAGTACATGCAACTACACCAACAGCGTCATCTACTGCTCTTGCAACTTCTTCGATAACGTGTTCAGTTGTACCTCTGATGAGCATTGTAACTGCTTTTGGGTGTTTGCATTCTTCTACGAAGATCATTGAATCTCCGGAGATTTTTCTTTCTTCAACAAGACCAGCTTCACCTAAATCGTCAGCTGATAAGTCTTTGATGTTTGTAATTACATTAGCACCTGTAGCTTTAGCTAATTTTTCCATGTCGGATTTTTTAACTCTTCTTGCAGCTACGATTCCTTCTTTAGCTAAGTAGTGTTGTGCTAAGTCATCGATTCCTTTTTGGCAGAATAAAACGTTTGCACCGCTTGCTTTGATTTCAGCAACCATGTCTTTTAACATTTTTTCTTCTTGTTCGATGAATTCCATTAATTTTGCAGGGTCAGTGATTCTGATTTCTGCGTCGGTTTCGGTTTCTTTGATTTCAATTGCACAGTTTAAGAGTGCAATTTTTGCGTCAACAACTTTTTTAGGCATTTGAGCGCTTACTCTTTCTTTGTCAACTAAAACACCTTTAATTAATTCGGTGTCGTCTATTGATGCGCCTGATTTTTTCTCGATTTTGATTAAATCTTTGTCAACTTTTCCGTCTTCGTCAACTACTGCTGAAACTGCATCAACGATGATGTCAGCTAATTGTTCTTTAGCTTTTTCAGCACCTTTTCCTGTAATTGATGTCATTGCGATTTTTGTTAAGATTTCTTTGTCTTGAGCTCCAACGTCGCAAGCAATTGCGTTTAATAATTCTTGAGCTTTTTGAGCTGCCATTTGGTATCCTTTTACAACAATTGTTGGGTGTACATTTTGGTCCAATAATTCTTCAGCTTTTCTTAATAATTCGCCAGCAACTACAACAGCGGTTGTTGTACCGTCACCAACTTCTTTTTCCTGTGTTTTTGCAACTTCGATTAACATTTTAGCTGCAGGGTGTTCTACACTCATTTCTCTTAAGATTGTAACACCATCGTTTGTAACAACAACGTCTCCTAAGTCGTCAACTAACATTTTGTCCATTCCTTTTGGACCGAGTGTTGATCTTACTGTTTCTGCGATGATTCTTCCTGCTAAGATGTTCATTCTTTGAGCATCTCTTCCCATGTATCTTTTCATGTTTTCAGGTAAAACTCCTGGTTGTGCCATAATAACACCTCTTTTTTCAAAATGTTGATTGGTAAAATGTACTGCTTCGGTATGTATATGACTATGAGGGTATATATAAAGATTACGATTTGATTTTTTTAAATAATGTAAAAAAAGAGTTATTCATTGAATATTTTAACTATACGCCCTATATCATTATTTAACCATTCAACAACCTTCCCACAAATCCTTAATTCTTCAAGCAATGCAGTTTTTTCAATATCTGTATCTGAAACATCCCTAACTTTCACTTTCTTAACCCCTCTGATTAATTTATATTCTCCAAGGTACTTTTCAAAATCGCTATCTGTAACGATGTATTTTCCTCGATTAATCGAATAAATCCTCATAAAACCACCAAAAACTATTATTCTGTCGTTATGTTAATCAGGATATCCGCATCTGTATGTTTTGATATAAGTTCATTCAAATTATTTTTAATATAAAATGTATCAAAATTCTTTCCTAAAATTCCAAAAAACTTTTTTTTCTTTATATTTACATTGCATATACATTTTAGCTGATTTTCTTCAGGATAAACTTCTAAATCAAACGTATGCTGAAAATTATCCAAATATTTATCTAAAAAATTACTAACATCCTGAATTACCATTGATTTTTTAAATTCAATATCCTCTTCAGGTTCAAAACATGCTTCAACGAGTGAATCTATTTCCTCATTAGTTGGAGCTTTTATTTTCAACTGTTTTAAAAGACTTTCTCTATCAAAATCCTGCTTTAATACTTCTTTTTTGTTTTCTATCCCCACTTCAGGATAATTATTTGAAAAAAACTCCATATCAATTTCATCAAGGAGGTATACTGAAACTTCAAATTTATCCATATTCTTACGTATTTCTTCATCGAAAACTTCAATGGCAGATTTACCTGCATAACTCTCCAGACCAGATTTTAAACAGGCAAACTCAGGTTTTTTATTGTTGTAAACAGTGTAAAATTCATCAATAGAATATCCTTTCAAGGTTTCTTTTGTATCCTCGCAAAGTTTTTCAAATTCCCCAATGCAAACCTTAAAAGCATCTGATCCACTGTGATTTTTCAAAAAATACATCGAAATCAGGTTTTTTATTGCTGACGTTAAATACTCTCCAAGCGTGCTGAAATATTCTATTTCTTCTGAAGAATACGATATATCTTCGTTTAAAGTTTTACATGCAATATCAAGAGCAGTATTTCTAATTTCCTTGAATTTCGTTAAAATCTTGATTATCGACATTACAATTTTTAAATCAGATGCAAAAACTGGCTGTTGAAGTGCGATTATCGTTATACACTTTTTTTGAATCTCATTTGATATTTCTTCTGCGGAACTTATTGACTCGATTACAGATTTTGCTTTATTTTTATCGTTTGCTACATGTGCAAAAACAGCATTATTTATCCCGTTTGCAGTGATTTCTCCAATACCGACTATCGAACTGTCTATTTTTTCCATGTCTCTTAAAAATGATTTTCTTAACATACCACAACCCTACTTTATTCATATTACATGAACATATATTCTATTAATTATACTTTTGTTCAAATAATATGTAAAGTTTTCGAAAAAAATCAGTTCATAATATATTTAAGACTGTTAAAATAGTCAAATTTTAAAAAATTTATTACAAAAATTAAAAATAAAAATATAAAAAAGTAGAAATTATTTCTTCAATTTTAAATTCATTTCATCAAAAAGATTTTCCTGGTCGATATCAATCTTTCCATCGTTTGCAAGATATAAAGCAGGCAAAAAATTCTTTATAACTTCTTCTCTTGTCTTAAATTTGTTTTGAAACGTAAATTTACCGCCGGACTTTTTAAGTTCTAAAACCAATAATTCCATGATATCTGAAATATCGTCTTCTTCAATCATTTCTTCAACAAGATTGTACAGTGCAGTTGGCCTTACAACTTCCCGCTTTTTTCTCGGCTTTGTTTCCTTGATTTTTTTAAGTTCCGTTTTAAGAGTACTGATTAAACCATCTAAAGTCATACTTTCAGGATTAATCTCTTTAAGAGTTTCTTTTTTGGGTTTTTCTACCGCTTCAGGCTCGATGTAGTCATCATCGCGGTAATCATCTTCATAAACTTCTTCCTCTTCTTCTTCATTAAATGCAGTTTCACATTCACCATAGAGAACTTGGGATTTTAACCTTAAAAGAATTCCTGCAACCAAAACAACATCTGCAGACAACCGTATGTCAAATTTCCGGAGTTCTTTTATTGTTCCGAGGTATTCGTCAGTTATTTCTGAAATATTAATGTTCCAGGGGTCAACATCCTTTTTTTCAATACTTTCTTTGATGATTCTAACCCAGAGGTCAAACTCCATATTATCATTCCTTAAATTTTAGACGAAGAAATAAAGAAGAACAAGAGGAATAAAAATTACAGCCCAGACTAAAAAGTTCCACCGCATAACTTTCGACCCGTCAAATGGATATATTGGAATCATGTTAAACATTGCCAAAAATATGTTTACAAAGTATCCATAACTTGAAATGTAAATTGAATGGCCCATATATGTTATTACAGGTATTGGAAGAATTAAAAACAAAACTGCAAGTACGATATTTGTAAGGGGTCCTGCTATTGAGATTAAACCGTTTTCTTTTGTAGTTAAGTATTCTTTATGAATATATACCGCACCTGGCGCAATAAACGTAAATCCAAGAATTATTTTTAAAAATATTGCAATTGCAAGGCCTTCGTACCATGCCCTAAATTCGCTCCATGCTCCAAAATGTCTTGCAACAGTCCTGTGAGCAAGTTCGTGAAAAATAAATGCAATCCCAACAGTAAATAATGCCGCGATAAATTGCAGAAAAAATCCCAAATCAAGCGTTGGAAATCCTCTCGGCCAGATTACAACAAGCGCTATTGCAACCGATGAAATCAGCAGGTCTTTTAATTCAATTTTATTAAATCCAAAAATTCCCCTAAATGACATTATTTTTCACCAGATACAAAAATTAAATTCCTTTTAAAAATACCTGTCCTTATCTTTATTTAAACTACTTAAAATAGTAAGCGCTCTTAATATAAATAACACCAAAAAAATAAAAAAAATTCGCCTAAATAATTAAAAAACTTGAAATTTTTAACTATTGATTTATTGAAACTTTTCTTCTATACTGGAGTGATACATCATCCCCTACATCTACAGAATTTTCGCCATCAGTTATAGTTTTTACAACCGCATCCCCAATATTTACCCCTACTTTTTTATAATATCCAAAATCAACCATTGATTCAACTTTTCCAATGATATTTTCCCCATTATCTGAATCTGAATGCTTTTTAACTATTATTTCCTCTGGAGCTACTGCAAAAGTTTCGTCTTTATCAGTTATAACATTGTATCCCAAAAAATTAGCTATTTTTTTATTTTTAGGACTTTTAAAGATTTCGGAACCTCCAAAATCATTTAATTCACCGTTTATTAATATTGCAATCTGGTTTCCAAGTGTTTTTGCTTCGACAAAATCGTGAGTTATATGTATTACAGGAACCAATTCTCCGATTTTTTTCAATTCGGAAATTACGTTTTCTTTTATATTTGTATCGAGTGCAGAAGTTGGCTCATCGAGAAGTAAAATTTTAGGGTCGAGTACAAGTGCCCTTGCAATTGCAACCCTCTGCTGTTCCCCACCGCTCAAAGTTGTCGGCCTTCTATCGAGTATATGTGAAATATGTAAAAATTCAGCTATTTCAACTACTTTTTTTTCAATTTCGGATTTTGAATATTTTCTAAGTTTCATCCCGTAGGCAATATTATTATAAACGTTCATGTTTGGAAATAACGCGTAATTTTGGGGAACGTATCCAAAATTCCTTTTTTCTGGAGGCATTTCGGTTATGTCTTCACCATTAAAGTATATTTTTCCAGAATCGGGTTTCAAAATTCCCGTTATGCACTGGATTATAACCGATTTTCCTGCACCGCTTGGACCAAGCAATATACAGTAATTGTTTCCAATTTCTAAATTTACACTTTTGAGCTGGAATTCTTTCCATGATTTAGACAAATTTTCTAACTTAAGCATGATAACACCAAATTATTTCTTGTTATATCGTACAAGCCGAAATACTGAAAACAAAATTATACTCAGTACAATCATGATAACAGAAATTGGCTTTGAAGAACTAAGCCCATATTCATTGAATCTATCTAAAATTAAAACTGGCGTTGTCTTTGGGAAATACGCGACAATCAATATTGCACCAACTTCGCTGATACCCCTTGCAAATGTCAAAATACTGCCAGAAACCAGGTTATTTCTAATTAACGGGAGAGATATGTTAAAAAATGTCTTCATTCTCGAAGCACCAAGTGTTCTTGAAACGTTTTCAAGGTCCTCCTCAACCATTAAAAATCCATCTCTTCCACTGTTTACCATGTATGGAAGTCCAACGTAAAGCATTACTACAACGATTCCCCAGAAATTGTCCACAATTTCAAAACCTATGTCTTCAATTCCCCTTCCAATTGAAGTGCCGTAAAAAAAGGCTAAAATCATGATACCGATTACAGAGTGAGGTATTGCCATTGGAATGTCTACAACTGCCTCAACTACATTTTTTCCAGTGAAACTGTACCTTGCAAGCAAGTAAGATAAAGGAATTCCTAAAAAAATTGCCAATACTGTTGCCGTACCTGCTGCTTTGATACTTACAAAAAGAGATTTAATTACCTCTGAATCATGAATTGCACCGGGTACATTTCCAGGATTCAAAATCATATTTAACAAGGGCAGCAATACAAATGAAAGTAAAAATAGTGAAATTACAAAAAATAATAAATTAAATCCTTTATCTGCCTTCAAATTATCACACCACACCATATTATATGTAAATAGCTTGGAATTAATATATTAAAGTGATGGTAATTAAATGCAGTTAATCGTTTTTTAAATAATACCCTTTTTTATAAAATAAGATTTGAAATTATCTATACTTCTAAGTTATGGCTAATTTAAGGTGATGGATAATGCATTTTGTCGATGTTTTGAATATCGGAAAAGACATAATTAAGGCAAACAATAAAAATGCCGATAAAAACAGGAAAATATTAGAAGACCACGGGATTGTTGCATTTGATTTCATGGGAGCAATTGGAAGCGGTAAAACCCTTTTAATTGAACACTTGATTAATAAATTAAAAGATGAATACAAAATCGCGTGTATTGCAGGAGATGTTATTGCAAAATACGATGCTGGAAGAATGGAAAAACACGGTGTTAAAGTAATTCCATTAAATACCGGTAAAGAGTGCCACCTCGATGCACACCAAGTCGGACACTGTTTCCATGATTTAGACCTTGATAATTTAGATATTATTTTTATTGAAAATGTTGGAAACTTGATATGCCCAACAGACTTTGATCTTGGAACACACAAAAGAACCGTTGTTGTAAGTGTTACAGAAGGGGACGACACCGTTGAAAAACACCCTGAAATCTTTAAAACTGCTGACTTAACAATCATTAATAAAATCGACATTTGTGAAGCTGTTGGTGCAGATCCACAAAAAATGTTAGAAGACGCGAAAAAAATCAACAAAGACATGGAAGTTCTACTAACTGCCATAAAACATGAAAAAGGCGTTGATGACGTTGTTGAATTTATTAAAAAAACAATTGAAGAAGTTAAAAATAAAAAATAACTTAAATATTTCACTTTATTTTTTTTAAATATTTTAGACTATAATTACTTCGACAAATTTCGGGTCTTTTGAATTTTTTTCATACCACATACTGATTCCAACATAGGTATCCCCTTTTTTCCCAACAACATAGTCACAATCACATCCAATTGCTTCAAAACCACTCTTGACACCCTCAAATGCAAATTCATCGGTGTAAGTTTCTGAATCACCAATTAAATCGTTTATTTTTGCAGCCATGCTGAGTATGTCATCCTCACTTGCCAATTCAAAACCGTTTTGAACGAGTTTTTGTGTTAAATATTCTTTTATACTGCCAAAGTTTTCAACTTCTTTGTCCCTGCATACACTGCGTACCGAAAGAACTCCTTCGTTATTAATTACCGGTTTTGAACCTTTAAATGCGTCCATTGATTTTATGATTCTTCCCATCATGACGTTTAAATTATTCATACTATCCACCTAACTTTCAACTTCGTAACCTTTTTCATTTGACTTCTTTTTTATTATTTTAAATGCAATTGAACCGATAATTGTAACCCCGATATATGATATCGACCTGTCAAGAAGCATTCCTGCCGCTGCATTTGAATAAGGAATTTTAAAGAAAGAATACATTGCAATCATTGCGGTATCACTCGTTCCAAGACCTCCTGGAAGAGTTGGCAATATTCCAACAAGTAAAGCCACAAGGTAAGTTGATGCAACTGAAATAAATGCTACATGTGTACTTATTGCAATAAATAATACGTAAATTCTAAAAATATCTAATATCCACCATAGTGATGAAATTAAAAGAGCTGTAATCATCCCCTTTTTATTTCCTTTGAAGAAAATCATTGTTTTTTGGAATTTATTTATCGTATCTTTTATTTTCTGTTCATTCAATGTTTTAGAAGAAAATTTAGTAACAACTTTTGCAATCTGGAGCGTTATTTTAAAAGCCCATTCTTTGTGCATTGCAAGATAAATTATAGAAACTGTTAATACCATTACCAAAATCCACGCCAAAACAAAAGCTTGAGTGTAAACTACGCCCTTTAAAGCAAAGTATATTATTACAAAAAAGCTGAAAATCAAAAATATAACACTATCAAGTATTCTTTCGATTATCACTGCTGAAAATGAAACGTGGTACGGGATTTTTTCTAATTTTGATAGGTAATATGCTCTAAATGGCTCACTACCCCCTTTCATTGATGGAGTTACGTTATTTATAAATTGCCCCATTGTAATTAAAAGAATAAGATTTTTAGAGCCTGCACTATGGCCATTTAATTTTAAAAGGTAGTTCCACCGCACTGAAAGGACATATAAGGTTACCAAATAGATAAAAACAGCGAATAAATAAATTCCAACATTTGCCGATGCTAAAACTGCATAGACCTCAAAAATGCCTATTTTGTAAATTATAAATGAAATTATGGAGATACCGAGCCCATATACAACAATGTTTCTTAAAAGCCTGTGCTGTTTTCTGTCCATTTAATCCCCAAAAAATAAAGTAAGTGATTTTTATTTAATTAGTATTACTTACTGTTTTAATACATATTGTATAATTCTCGAAAATGCAGGTCTTGAAATTGAAATTCCCATTAAAACACCTGCAATTGTAGTTATTGCAAACCCTTTGAGCATTCCAATACCCATTACAAATAATGGAAGCATTGCTGCAATCGTTGTAGCCGCTGCACCGAATATAATGAAGAACGCCCTTTTAATACTTTTGGTTACTTTTTTAGCTTCACCAGCAATTGTTTCGTCGGTGATAACTATCTGGTGGTCAACACCAGTTCCTACTGCTGCAATAATTCCTGCGATTGATGCAAGGTCAAGTTTCCAGTCAATAAGTGATGCAAAACCCAAAATTAACAGAACTTCTGAAAATCCAGTTATTAGAATTGGAAGAACTATCTTTGGATTTTTGTATCTAAATGAAATAACTGCTGCAACAGCAATGAATGCAAGAAATCCTGCAATTACTGATCCCTTTATAAATTCTGAACCCAAGGTAGGGGACACAGAACTGATATATTCGATATGTACTTTTACAGGAAGCGAACCAGATTTCAGAGCAGTGTAAATAACCCAAGCTTCGTCAATGTCATCTTCAGTTGGGTTTGACCCTGCAACCGTGATTACCTGATTTTGGTGTATGTTTCCATCAGCAAGGTCTGCTGAAAGAAGTGGGGCACTTATTGATTTATTATCCATGTAGAGTTCTACGGGGTATCCTCCTTTTCCGTAAGCAACTTCTGCAAAGTTTTGTGCTCCCTCGAGAGTTAATTTAAATCCTACCCCGTAACCCGAAGCAGTTATTCCGGGTTCTTCGACATATGATACATCCTGTCCAGTGTATGCAGTTTGGTTATCAATTACTGCAGTAAATACCCCTTGTTGGGTTAAAATCTTTTGTATTCTTTCTAAATCCGCACTTTCAGGTATTTCAATAACTATCTCGTCACTACCCCTCGGATAAATTCTAACATCACTAAGTCCGTTTGTATTGAGCCTGCTCGTTAATATTTCATTTACAGTCGTCATTTCAGACTCTGAAAGTTCTGATTCAGTCTGTAAAACTATTGTAGAACCCCCACTTAAATCTACACCAAAGGAAATTCCTTTAAATGTAATAAGTAGCAAGGAGGCCAAAATACATACTAAAAGAATTATTACTTTAGGGTCTTTTAGCAATTTCATTCTATCTCCTCGTTAAATTACTTCCCTTTTTTGTATTCCGTCACGTAGTATCTCAAAATTCCTGCATTTGTAATCCAGGTAAGCATTAAATCGCCAATTAACCCTATAAGAAGTACTGCTGCGATATTTGCAAGTACATCTGCTGCAGGAACTACAAATGTAACTACGAGATACAATACCGCCATTGCAAAAATCGTCGTAAGAGACATTGTTATTCCTGTTTTCATTGCGCCAGAAATTCTTTCGTCAAGAGTTCCCGTTCTTCTTTTTAATACTCTTGTTGTAAGCATGATGTCTGTATCGACACTGTAACCAACAAGCATCAGAAGTGCCGCAATTGTTGCAGTTGAGATTGGAATATTAAATAAACTCATTCCACCAATTGCAATTGCCATGTCTGATGCTGCCGCGAGAATAACTGCCCCACTTGGAACAGGTGTTCTAAATATCGCGTAAACAACAATTGCCATGAATAGGAACGCAAATCCTACTGCTTTCAGTCCTTCTTCCCAGAATTTACTGCTCAAAACTGAACCGATTTGTTTTTCAGTGTAGCTTAATTCTGAAAGGTCTTCTACATTAAAAAATTCTTTTACTACCGCCCTTACCGAATCTACATCAGTATCGAGGCCCGATTTAATTACAACAAATGTTCCGATTGAAGATTCTGATATTTTAACTTCCGAATCGGGCAATTGTTCCTTCAATGCACTTAAATCTGTGTTTTCAGATGCGAGGATGCTTATTTCAGTTCCCCCACTTACGTCGATGCTTTCTTTGAGCCCGTTTACAGATACAAGGGCTAAAGATAGTAGTGCTAAAATTATTGGAATAATTGTTAACACTTTATAGTTGATATTCATCCTTTCCCTCCAGAAATAGAGTTCATAACATCAATTATTAAAAAACAATATTATTTAAATATTTATGAACTATAAAAAACGAATATATCGAAAATATGATTGGTGCTATTTATGGAAACGGATTTAAGATATTTAATCGACAGAATTATGGAAATTTCGGAAAAAAAAGGTTTTGAAACCGAAGTATTTATTTCAAAAGGAAAACACTTTAGTTCAGAACTTGATGGGGAAAATTTAGATTCTATTGAAGAATCTGATGATTTTGGAATTGGAGTAAGGGTTATTATAGATAAAAAAGTGGGATTTGCTTATTCATCTAAAAAGGACGTTGATGTGGTAAATAAAGCAATGGAAAATTTAGTTTACGATACAAATACATGTTTTTCAAGTCCTAAAAAATACGCACATCCAAAAGGAATGTTATATGAAAATGTAAAAACTCTGACTGAAAAAGAGTTGATCGATGCACTCTTTGAAATGAAAGATATTTTAAAAGAAAATAAAATTACAACTGTAAGCGGTGGAGTTTCAAATTCTTATGACTACTCAAGAATTGTAAATTCAAACGGGGTTGATGTTGAAGAAGAAAGTACTTACTACTCTGCTTCAATTGCTGGAATCAATAACGGGGAAACTGCATACGACTATTTAACAAAAAACAACATTTTCGATGTTAAAGAACTTGCTGAAAATGTTGTAGAATTTTTGAAAAATCCAAATGCAATAAAAACGGAATTTGAAGGAAATATCGTGTTAGATCAAAGAGCTTTAAACTCACTTCTAAGCTACACACTTATTCCTGCATTTAACGCTGAAAACGTTCAAAGAAACAGGTCAGTATTAAAAGATAAACTCGGTGAAGAAGTATTTGGAGAAAACATCACAATTGAAGACGATGGAACGAGAGATTACTCGCTTTATTCAGCAGTTGTGGATGGTGAAGGAACCCCTACCCAAAAAACAACATTAATTGAAAACGGTGTTTTGAAAAACTACCTCTACGATATCAAAAGAGCAAATATTGAAGGAAAAGAATCCACTGGAAATGCAAGTCGAGGATATTCAAGCCTTCCATCAGTTGGACCTACAAATATTGTAATTGAGCCTGTTGAAAAACAGGAAAACATTGATGAATATCTCTACATCAACACACTAATTGGAACGCATACTGCAAACCCGATTACAGGGGACTTTTCAGTTGAAATCAGCAACAGCTACATCATGAAAAAAGGCGAAAAAACACCGGTTAAAAAAGGACTTCTTTCTGGAAACATCTTTGAAATCTTGAAAACTGCAACTCCGCTCGATAGAGTTGAACAACGTGGAAAATTAATTTCTCCACCACTTTTATTCACTGGAAAAATCCTTGTTTAACTAAAAAATACTAATTAACTATTTTTTAATTTATTTTAAAAAAGGGGTTTGATGAAAAATTTTGAAAAGCTGCTTTTGAAACTTGATATAAAATTTAATGATTTAAATATATTTAAACGAGCATTTATGCATTCTTCGTATGTTAATGAACAAAAAAATACCAATTATGAAGATAATGAACGATTGGAATATTTAGGGGACGCTGTTTTAGAATTAATAATTAGTGAATACTTGTTTAAAAAAGAAAATTTATCTGAAGGGGAAATGTCAAAATTGCGGGCAAAATACGTCTGTGAAAGTGCACTTTTTACATATGCTAAAAAACTTAAATTTAACAATTACGTGCTTTTAGGAAAAGGAGAAATAAATTCTAAAGGATATAATAAACCTGCAATAGTTTCAGACGTTTTTGAAGCATTTATCGCCGCAATATATTTGGATCAGGGTTTAGATTCAGCTAAAAAATTTGTATATAACCACATAATTCCAATTATTGAAGAAAGTTCAAAAGAATTGTTTATTGATTATAAAACTAAATTGCAGGAATTTCCTGAATTAATTAATAAATCAATAAATTACGTAAATTTAGAAGAAGCTGGAGAACCGCACGATAAAAAATTTGTTGTTGCAGTAAAACAGGACCGAAGAATACTTGGAAAAGGAATTGGAAAAAGTAAAAAAGAAGCTGAAATGAAAGCTGCTAAAAATGCACTTTTAAAACTTGAAAAAAATAAAAATTAAATTAGATTATATTAAATTAAAAATTTAAAAAAGTTTAAAATTTATTCGAAAACAAATTCTACTTCAGTTAATCTTCTTTTAACTTCGTTTAAGATTCTATCTTCTTCTTCGATTGAAATTTCGCCGTCTTTGAATGCTTCAAAGCATGCTGCCATTCTTACAAAATGGCCTACATCATCCCAAGGCACTGTTGAAATAAGTTTTTCTTTTATCATGTACTGTGAGAACTCTTCAGCATTTGCAAACTTAACGCCGTCTTTTGTTCCGATTGGAGCTTTCACGTAGAGGTAGAATGTTCCACCCGGCATTTTTGCGTTGAATCCTGCTTCTTTTAAGATTTTAACCATTTTTGAAAGTCTTCTTTCGTATTTTGCCCTTGTTTTTTCAGTAATTTCTGGGTGTCTTAAACAGTGAATTCCTGCTTTTTGGATTGGAATGAACTGTCCGCTGTCGTAATTATCTTTAACTGCTGCAAATCCTCTTACAATAAGTTCGTTTCCTGCAACGAATGCGAGTCTCCATCCGGTCATGTTGAATGCTTTTGAAAAGCTGTGAATTTCAACACCAACTTCTTTTGCATCTTTTACGGTAAGGAATGAAAGCGGTTTGTCGCCGTAAGTTAATGCAGCATATGCGGCATCCTGAATAACTATTAAATCGTTTTCAAATGCAAAATCAACTGCTTCTTTGTAGAATTTTTTGGTCGCCTGTGCACCGGTTGGGTTGTTTGGGTAGTTTAAGTAGAGAATTTTTGCTTTTTCCCTAACTTCTTTTGAAATTGCATCGAGTTCAGGTAAGAAGTTATTTTTTTCGAGTAACGGTAAGGTTTCTACACTTCCACCATACCATTTGGTGTGTGTTGCAGTAACAGGGTATCCTGGAACGGTCATTAATGTTACATCGCCAGGATTGATAAATACTGATGTAATGTATGCCAAAGCAGGTTTTGAGCCAATTGAGTGAACTACTTCGTTTACAGGGTCTAAATCTTTAACTCCAAAGATTTTTTCCATGTAAATAGGGATTTCATCTTTTAATGCCTGAACACCGTTGTCAGAATATCCCCTGTTTCCGTGTTTTTTTGCTTCTTCGCATAA
Organism: Methanococcus mangrovi; assembly: GCF_054506835.1. Classification (NCBI taxonomy): domain Archaea; kingdom Methanobacteriati; phylum Methanobacteriota; class Methanococci; order Methanococcales; family Methanococcaceae; genus Methanococcus; species Methanococcus mangrovi. The sequence goes on from NZ_CP197114.1 coordinate 1,368,770, forward strand.
AACTTCAACTACAGACTCGTCAGCCATTTCATCAGGTTCCCCAACACCCATGTCGATTAATTCCACGTCAGGGTACTTTAATTTCGCAGCCTGTTTTGCTCTTTTAATTTTTTCGAATTTGTAGATTACATCTTCTTTTCCAAAGCTTTTGCCGCCAATTCTTTCAGCGAACAAGTTTTGAATGTAACTTTCCATTTTAACACCCAAAATAAGTGATTTTTAGTAAATAAGCGGTTTTCATATAAATAGTAATGCATTTTAAAATATGTACTTGAATAAATTAATTTCGCCAATTTCATTTATTTTAACACGAAATAATTTCCAAGTTCGATTACATTTAATGCCCATATTCTTAGATCCCGAAGTAACGCGGTATTATCGTCATAATATTCGTAATCTATGTAAAACACATAATTTCCAATTTCTTTTTTAGAAGGCCTTGATTCTATCCTTGTTAAATTGACATTTCTATATTTAAATACTCCCAAAACTTCATAAAATGCTCCAGGCATATTTTTATTTATTTCAATCACCAGAGATACTTTATTTGGCTTTAAATCAGTTCTAAAATCCTTATTTTTATTGCAAATTAAAAAAAATCTCGTGGTATTGTTTTTGTAGTCTTGAATGTTCTCATCAAGCACTTTTAACCCGTAAATTTCTGCATTTTCAATACCGCAAATTGCTGCAAGTTTTTCGTCCTTTTTCTCTGAAACAATTTTTGCGGCCTTTGCGTTGCTGTCAACTGGAGTTATATTCCAGTTATTTTTCGTAATGTAGTGCCCACACTGTGCGAGTGCTTGTGGGTGGGCTAAAACTTCGGTTACTTTTTCAATATCTATGCCCATTAAGCAGTGGTTTATTGAAACATCCACTTCACCGAGAATTTTTACAGGAAACTCCAAGAGAAGGTCTTGTGTAAGTGATACTGAACCCCCAATTGAATTTTCAGATGGAACCACTCCAAAAAATTCAGGATTAGATTCAATTGCTTTAAATACATTGTAAATTGAATCTTCAAACTGGATTTCGTTATCATTTATTGCTTTTGAAAACGTAACAGCAGCCTTTTCACTGTAACTTCCCCTTGGCCCGAGACAGCATATCATTTTCTCACCATTCTGCAAATTAGAAACTGTCCTTTAAATTTCAAAAACTTTGAAATTTTTTCATCATTTTTAAAAAATAAATATATTATCCGTTTTAAAATAGGTTTTGGAAATACTTTAAAAAAAGGATGTAAAAAATAAAATGATTTTATATATTCTATTTTAAAATCGTCTGATTCAACACCTTTAAAATCCAATTTTGAAATTAAATTGTGTGGTATTTTCCATTCAACAAATATTTCATCATTTATTATTGAATCAGAATTTACTACAATAAAATAAGCTCTTCCATTTGTTTTTAAAACCCGTTTTACTTCAAAAATAGCTTTTTTAAAATCAACATGCTCTAAAACATTGATACACAAAATTAAATCAAAAATACCGTCCTTAAAAGGTAACTTTTCAATATTTGCACAGATTTTATTTTTTTCTATTTTAAATTTTTTTAAAAGATTCAGTGAAAAATCGAGGTAAACCGTATCAAAATCTTTCGTTAAGTCGTAAAATGAACCAAAACCGCAACCGCAATCTAATATTTTGATATTTTTGTGGGATTTGGATAAAGATTTAAAAAAGTCATCTTTTGAAATTATTTTAAAAATGAGGTTTTCTTCAAACTCCATTAAAAGTTTTAAGTAATCAGAATACTTTGAAACATCCCAATTTTCATAAAAATCTTTTACTTCGTCTGATTTTAATTTATTCATAAAATTTCACATTTAAGGCTGTAGACAATAGTGCCTTGTGGAAATGCAGCTATTATCTCGTCCCTAATCTTTGATAATTCTTCACTGCTTAATTCTTTATCAATTTCTTTATCAAGACAAAATCCTGACCTGTAATAACAGTCAGGTTCGTAAATAGCTGCAAACTCAGGAAATTCTAAAGATAAAACTTTCAAATCCTCACCCAAAATTTCAACGAGTTTTTGAAGAACACCTTTAAAATCTATTTCTTCAGGGTTGTAGAATACCCCATCTATCATCATTTTCATGCGTATCCCTTAACAGCCACAGATATATTCTTTTTCAAAGTCGAAAAACATGGTTTTTTCTTTTCCGTCAGTTATCATGAACTTTCTGTCATTTTTAACTTCACCGCAGACCGCAGATGCGATTCCTGCAAATTCGAGTTTTTCGATTAATTCTTTTGTTTTATTTTCCGGTGCAGTAAATACAAAACCACTTCCAGGATACATTTTAAGCCAGTGGTTTAATGGAACATCTTCTGGAACAGGTATTTTACTTACATCAACAACCGCACCTTTTTTTGAAACTTCTAAAAGCATTCCTAACGTTCCAAGTCCGCCAGGATTACTTATATCCTTACAGGAGTTTGCAAGGTGTTCTTCACCGATTATTTCAAGAACTTTTAACTGGTCTCGAACGTACTTTTTAGATTTCATGGATGTGGTGTCCCAGTTTAAATTAAATGTTTCGTGAATTTTTCCATCTAAATCGTATGCAAAGACGATTTTGTCGTCTGTTTTTGCAGCATCACTCCTTAAAACATTGTTTCGTTTTACAATCCCAGTAATTGAAATATCTAAAACATTGCACTGCGCATCTGGGTGCGTGTGGCCACCAACAACAGGTACTCCAAATTTACTGACCCCTTCTTTAAGACCTTTTAATAACTCTTTTCCTTTATCACAGTCTTTTATACCAATAATGTTTGTCATTCCAATGGATTTACCGCCCATTGCGGCAATATCATTTGCATTTACCAAAACTGCACAATATCCTGCCCAGAATGGGTCTTTTTCAAGTAATTTTCCCCAAATCCCATCTGCTGCGAGAAGTATTGCATTTTCATCATCTATTCCAATTATTGCCGCGTCATCCCCAAAATCTACAACAATATCAAAATCATAATCTTCTTGAAAATTAAAGTTATTGACAACATTTTTGATTTCTTTTTTTCTTGTAACGCCTTCAAAATTTCTGAGTTCATCAGAGAGCTTGCTTAAATCCATAAAATCGCCCATGAGTTCTATAATATCCGAAAAAACTATTTTATTAATAAAATAGTAAGTTGATTCTTATAAATAACTTTCCATAAAAATTAAATTTGAACCGAATTATTAAAATATCGGTTATTTTGGTTATTCTTTTTTTAAGATTTATGTTTTTCATAGGATTCTAAAAGCATTTCAATTACTGGAAGTTTTTTACCTGCTAAAAATTCAATACATGCACCGCCACCTGTACTTATGTGGTCCATTTTTCCAGCTAAACCAACAACTTCCGCAGCTGCCGAGAGGTGCCCCCCACCGATAACTGTAAATGCGCCTGAATTTGCAATACTCTTTAAAAGTTCTTCTGTTCCCTTCAAGAAATTTTTATTTTCGAAAACTCCTGCAGGACCATTTGCAACGATTGTTTTTGCATCTTTCAAAATTTCTCCGTATAACTTCATGGTTTTTTCGCCCATGTCGTGAATAGGGTAAGTTATTTCTTCATTTAAATTCAGTTCTGTTTCAACTCTTTCCCCGTCAACATTTAATCCTGCATCAACCGGAACAACGATTTTATCCCCGTATTTTGAAACTAACTCTTTTGCTATTTCTATCTGGTTGGTGTATCCCATGTCAGCAATTACATTTTCGTTTGGCCCAATTTTGTAGCCTTTCGCAACTAAAAATATATTTGCAACAACTCCGCTTGTTAAAACCTGATCAGCAGTCTGTTTTTCGAGTACATTTTTCAATACTTCGATACTGTCGTCAGCTTTTGCACCTCCTAATGCAAATACACAAGGCCTTTCAGGGTTTTTTAGAACTTTTGTAAGCGTAAATAATTCTTTTTCCATTACTCTTCCGCATAACATCGGAACATAGTATGAAAATCCTACAAGAGAAGGTTGAGCCCTGTGAGCTGCTGCAAATGCGTCGTTAACAAAGTAATCGAAAAAAGGATGTAATTTCTTAATCATAACTGTTTTAGCCTGTTTTTCAGGAGTAATTGATTCCCAAGACTTCCAGTCACTTAAAACTTCTTCTGCAAGGAGCCTTACATTTTCAAGAAGAATTATTTCTCCATTATCCATTGCAAGAATTGCTTCACGTGCAGACGCACAAATTAATCCATCCACGTGTGTAACTTCCATTTTTAATATTTCGGAGAGTTTTTTTGCATGAGCTTCGAGGGTTGTGAAGTCTTTTTTTCCAGGTCTGCTCTGGTGTGCTAATATAACAACCTTTGCGCCTTTTTTGGAAAGACTTGTTATTGTATCGTAGCAGGCTTTAATTCTTGTATCATCTAAAATATCGCCAGTATTAACATCAATAGGGCTATTAATGTCAACTCTCAATGCAACCGTTTTTCCTTCCAATTCAAAGTCGTCAAGAGTTAAAAACATTATTATTCCTCCGTTTTTTCATGGTTTGGATAAATTCTTTCTTTGTAATAAAAATATCAAATGGATACTTTATAATAAATCGTTATTTAAATAACTCTTTATGGAATATATTTGTAAAAGAATTATTTGAAATAGTATTTATAAATTAATACCCACTTTCAAACCACATTTCACAGAATGTGGTAATTATTCACGTACTACTCTTTAAACTCGTATTTTAAACTTTTAAGTACTTTTTAATTATAATAGGATACCTAAAAAAGTCCAATATTTAATAAAACAGAAAAAGTTAATCAAAAAAGATAAATAACTTCATAATACAAATGTATTATAAATCCATGTATTCAGGCACACAGAAACGGCGGAGGAATAGCATGTTTAAAAAAATAAAAAGAATATTTGTGGGAAATAAAGAGTTGCCAACACAGGTTCCAGTACAAGATGAAGAATACGTTGTAATCGGCCAGGAATATTCAGCTTATGAAATCAAAGAATCTGAAAAAATACCGATAACACAAGATACTTCCGAAAACAAAGTGCAGGTCATAAAACACAAAATATACCCAAGAGTTCTTACAACAAGAATTAAATCGCCACAAGACTTTGAATACATTAAAAAGATAGTAGAACACGATGTTATTGTAATAAATCTTGAAGAAGTGCCAATAGAAGCAATTATTAAAGAATTTAACGACTTTAAAAAGTACCTCGAAACACTTGACTACAGCCTTGGAAGAGTTGGAGAAAACACGATTCTCGCAATAAAATCCGATGTCGACGTGGACAAATACGTTTCAGAGGAACCTGTTCACGAAGTTGAAGAATAGGTGAAAGTATAAGAGTAGCAATTACCGGAACTCCCGGAGTTGGAAAATCAACCGTATCTAAACTCCTGTTTGAAAAATTAAAGTCTATCGGTAAAGATGCATCTTACATAAATATTACAGAAGTTGTATCCAAGAACGGACTTTACTTAGAAAAAGATGTCGAAATGGATTCTTTCGTCGTTGATTTCGATAAATTAAATGAATATGTAAATTCAGTCGAAACTAAAGATTTAATACTTGACGGGCACGTCAGCCACTACTTAAATCCTGATTATATTGTTGTACTTAGAGCAAATCCCCTTTTAATTAAAAACAGGTTAGAATCTCGAAAGTATCACCCTAAAAAAGTAAACGAAAACGTTGAAGCAGAACTTTTAGACGTTTGTTTGATAGAATCTATTGAAAAAAACGATGAATCGAAGATTTTTGAAATAGATTGCAGCGAAAAAAGTCCTGAAGAAATAGTAAACCAGATATTAATGTTTTTAGAATCGAAAAATCCAGATTATGGAAATGTAAGCTGGCTTGAAGACTATTTTTACCTTATTGAATAACTTTTTTTAAATTTTTAAAAAATAGAGAATTGTTGGAAAAATCAAAACAGCCATCATGTTTGATAGATTTACCCTGTTTTTAACGCATAATATCCCTATTGAAATTGAAACAAAGTATGTTATCATATTGTAAATCATATAACCGTCGAATGAAAAAATTAAAACTAAAATTGTACAAAAAATTATCAAAACTTTCGAAATCTGCCCGTAATCAAATTTATTAATGTTTTGTAAGAAATATTTTGAAATCCAAGTTAAACTCAGAAAAGAAATACCTGTTGCAATAAGTACGCTTGAAAAAAGTTCGGATTGATTGTATTCTATATTCAATGATTTTATGGCTTCTGAAATCCCGCTTCTTCCAGTTCCAATCATCATGATTGCTAAAATTGAAAACAGCTCGTTTGAAAGAGTTATTGCACCTTGTGAAATTATAAAATTTTCAATGTCATCTTCATTTATTATTTTGCTTAAAAAATAATTAATCTGCGCTCCACCGGTTGCTGGGATAAATATTCTAAAAAATCCGCCGAGTGTTCCAAAAATTGCAGATTTTAGATACGACATTTTTAATTCAGGAAAACTTATAAACTGGCTTTTAAGTTCTGTTTTGTTTAAATTTTCAAATAAAAGTGGAATTCCAAACATTCCTGTAAATATTACTGTTAAAGAATAATCAAAACTAAGATTCTTGTAAAATACAATAATTCCTAAAATTCCAGAAAATAAAATTATTAAAGTAGTCCAGATTCGATTTTTTGAAAAAATAACTGAAATTAAAAGAAATAACATTAAAATATACGGAATAAATGGTTTTAAATATAAATAAAATGTATAAAAATCAATATTTGTCGCTGAAATTATCATAAATATTAAAATTGAAAATATTATTCCAAAAAATGCTCCAAAACCTGCTAAAACTACTGCTTCGTATCCCCTTCCCAAAATCGATAAATTATGCATTGGAACTGCTGCAACTGCTGATTCATCGTCGGGAACTCCGATAAATGCGGAAGGGATATAATTTAAAAAATAGTGCGAAATTAAAAGCCCGATTAAAAAACTAAAATAATTACTGCTTCCAAAGTAGGGAAATAGAATTATTGAAATTGGAATTAATGTATTTGGGTGAATTCCAGGGAGTAACCCGGTAATCGTTCCAGTAACCGTTCCAAAAATTAAAAAAAGAGTCTTTTCAATCATTCGATCCCATTAATCCCATTTTTCGCAGTAACTGCATTTTTCATAACCTAAGTCTATTGCATCATCTTCGGTTTTAAAATAAATTTTTTCAACTATTTTTTGTCCATAGGGGCAGTTTTCAAGGTCGTGATAGACATTGCTGTTTTTTGACGCGTAGTAACTCGTTTTAGTTTTTGAAAGAAATATATCCCTTTCAAAATTTACTTTTTTAATTAACTGAAAATCGTCCATGTCCTTTAAAACTATTTCATAACGTCCATTGTAAATTTGAATTTTTCCGCTAACTTTTACAATATCCCCTTCTTTTATCCTCGGACTTGTTTTTAGGATATACTCTAAAAATTCACCGGATATGTCATTTGGAACATAAAGTAAAAGGTCCCCTGCGGTCTCGTCCATCAATTTTACAGAGTTTATTCCCATAACTTCGAGATATTCATTCGTTTTTACATCCAATTTCTGTATTTTAGCAGTTACTTTTACATAATCGCCTTCATCTAAATCAGATATGTGTTTTTCTTCAGGATTGATTTTATAAGTCGATAGAAAAGAAATTCCAAAAACCACACATAAAATACATAAAAATGTTATTTTTTTATCGTTCAATACTGCTAACGACAAATCAAGCCCCCCTTTATTATGTCCTTGAAAATATAACTTATATCTGTATTTAATGGTTATATAAGTTTTTAATTGGTTTAATGATATTAAATTACTTAATAAATAGTTATAAATAATGTAGTAAGCAGAAAAGAGTATGTTTGGACTAAATACATATTAAAATATCTAATATAAAACACAATATTAAAGAAATAGGGGTGACTAAATGAAAGTTTCACCATTGCAGACTGGCCTTATTGGAGGTTTTTCCGCAATACTCTTAGAAGTTATCTTTAAAGTAAGTCCGCCTCCAGCGTATGGACTCTGTGTTGCATGCCACACTAGAGACCTTGTAAACTGGATTGTAAACAGCGTTGCTGGAACTGCGTTAGGAATGGCTCCAGTATCGAAATTTTTCCCTGTGTTAACTGTTGTTGGTTTATTAATCGGTGCACTAATCGGTGCAATTGTTCACAAAGATTTCAAAATTAGAAAAACCCATAATTTAGTTACTGGATTTGTACTCGGGTTCTTAGTATTAAACTTTGCACTTTTAATGGGTGGTTGCCCAATTAGAATGGGTTTAAGAACTGCTTACGGAGATTTATTTGGTTTACTCGGTGTTTTAGGTATCGTTGCCGGGGTAATCGTTGCTACTGAAGTATATTTAAAAAAGGCATAACTAAGAAAAAAAGGTGAAATGATGAGTTACGTACCTGCAATTGCCACTTTGGCATTTGGTATTCTTTTAGGATACTTAGGACAGAGATCATCAATGTGCTTTTGTGGAGGTATCAGGGATTACTACCTCATGAAAGATACATGGTTAGTTAAAGGTTTACTCGGATTTATCGGAGGGGCCTTAATCGGCGCAGTTATATTCAACGTTATTGGAATGCTTCCATTATTCCCATGGATTGCAACAAAAGGACTCACAGCAATTCCGGGAGATGCTGCAGGAAGCCTCGGCTTTGGTGCACACTTCATCGTTACAATCATTGGTGGTTTTGGAGTTGGATTTTTATCTGTAATTCAGGGTGGATGTCCATTTAGAAACTACGTAATGGCTGGAGAAGGAAATCAAACTGCTATGGCGTACTTAGTTGGTTTAGCAGTTGGTGCAATAGCATTCCACCAGTGGGTAGCTCCATTTGTGTTATCAATCTTAGCATAAACAGTAAATATAATTACTTTATACTATTTTTTTGAAAAATTAGTTCAATTTGGTGGCATATATGTCGATTTTTAATAAATTAAACACAATTTTAAACCCCGAAAAAGAAGTAAAAAAAGGAAATGGATTAATATTATTTAAAAATGTAAAAGAAGCCATTTCTGCAGAAAAAATTTTAAAAAATTATTCTGTTAAAGTTGTAGCTCCTCCCCAAGAAGTCCGGGAAGGCTGTGATTTGGCAGTTGAATACGACCTTGTAGATGAAATGGGGATTAAAAGAGAACTTGAAAATAATAACATGAATGCCGTTAAATTCATATCGTTAGATGATACCTCAATGGAACCACTGAATCTTGTAAAAGTGAAGGAAATTGACGGATTTACGCTTGTAAGGTCTGGAAACATGAAAATTACAATCGATAAAAGTGGAAATATTGTGAATATTTCTGGAGGGGGTTGTCCTGACGTTCCATATCTAAATTTAAAATTAAAAGGAAAAAACATATTAAAAGTGCCTGAAGAGGATAGTCCTAAAAATTTAGGATACACACTTTGTGCATACACGCTCAATAAAGCTTTTGAAAAGGCGAAAACAATTGCATCAGGGGGTACAAAATGATTATTGCCGGTGCTGTACCTGTGAAAGGGATGGAACTTATTAAAGGGCCAATTAAAGTCAATAAAAACACTTTTGAAATAAAAAATAAAGAACTCCCTGTATCCATGGGAACTTGCGCTCTTTTAAGTGCTGCTTTTAAAACATTGGAATATTTTGGAAAAGAGGATGAACTAACGTTTATCACTGCTGGAGACATTGGGGATGGGAACGGAAGTTTAAAAATTTACGAAGAACTGCGCGAAATTGACGACGATTTGACAATAATTCACTACATCAAACCAAAAATATCCGAAATTATTAAAGTTGATTTCTCAAAAAAAGTCATTGGGGATGCCGGTGGAATGTACGCTGGAAAAGCCGCAGGAATAGGCGATAAATTCCACATGTTCTTTCCAGATGTTGGAGAACTCGCGTTTTTAGCAGATGAAAAGTCATCTCACCCTGCATACGTAAGAGGATTTATCTCAGAAATCGATGACAAAGAAATTCCAAAACTAATCAAAATGGCGTATACTCAAAAAATGCCAAAAAATATGGTTGTAAAAGGAAGTAAAGACCACATCGTGCATGATGGAAATATTATTGATACTGTTGAATATCCTAAATTTGAAGCAATGGAGTGTATTGGGGGAACGGGCGACACATTAACAGGAATTGCATCTTCATTAATTGCATGCGGAGTTAAAACAGAAAAAGCCGGGATATTAGGATGTAAAATCAACAGAAAATTAGGAGAACTGGTAAAACCAAGACCGGATACCCAAATTTATGAAATAATTCAAAAAATACCTGAAGCTTTAAAAGAATTTGAATTTTAAAAAAAGAAATAAATGAAAACAATTAAATTTGTTTTTCAGCAATATCCCCGATTATTGGGAATTTATATTTTTCTCCCTGGTATGCTTTTACCATTCCAACAATCCAGATGATTAACCCGATTAAACTTAAAAGGCTACCTAAAATACCGCCAACTCCAGGAATATAGCCTGCAATTATATTTAAAATAAATATTGCCCCGAAAGCTATCGTTGATTGCATTGCGTGGAATTTTACAAAGCTACTTTCTTTTTCAAGGAGTAACACAATAATTCCAGAAATAAACCCTAAAAGATATGCCAAAACTGCCGTGTGTGTATCTTTAAGACCAAATAGTGCCATGCTCTACCTCTATCATAGTTTAACATATATAACGTATATATCATCTGCCACTACAGGTAATTATTACTTTTGGTTTGAAACATTTTAAAAAACAGTTTCATAGAAAAGTTTATATATGAAAACACCTTATTTCATTTTGCTTCGAAAAGCATTGGAAATTAGGGCAGTGGCTCAGCCTGGTTAGAGTGCTCGGCTGATAACCGAGTGGCCCGGGGTTCGAATCCCCGCTGCCCTACTTTTTTTTTCATTTTGGGAAAATTAATTTATACATCTGAATTTATAAATAATTAAAAAAGATTATTTATTAAATTTTGAAAGTTCCATTCTAAGTTTCAGATTTTCATTGAAATTAACGATATCCCCGTGTGTTTTTTCAATTAAACTTCTTGAAACATCTTGTTTTCTTCGAAGGCCATCGATTACGTGATAGTTATCAAATTCCATTAAAAAGTCGTAAATTTTCTCCATGTATTCAAAATAAAGTTCTGCTTTTGTTTTTTCATCTTCTCGAATCGATTCAAGAGTTATTCTTCTAAGTTCACCAATAACATCGCACAACCCCAAAATATAGTTTTCTTCCAAGATATTTTCAAAATCAGAAAAGCTCAAAATTTTATTTTCGAAAATTATCGAATTATAAACTTTTGCTTCGACATACTCTTGTTCAGGAGTTCCACGATATTTTTGGAATTCGAAGTGAATTTCCGAGAATTTTTTTAATTCTTTTAATTTTTCTTCGATATTTGAAAAATCAATCCTTTCACCTTTCTGTATTTTTCGAATAATAAGCCCTGAATCGTTTACAATTTCTCTTGAAATCTTCAAAATTTTTTCTCTCATTTCATTCTTTTTTTCAAAGAATTCGAGTAAATAAATACTATTTTCCACATAATCACCATTTTTAATTAACTAAATACAATAATAAGTAAAAATATTTCTTTTTTAGAATAAATACTGATTTAGTCAGTTGTGGAGTTAACTATTTATATTGTAATGATTAATGTTTGTAGGCAACTATGTGGAAGACCTGAAAAGGCGCGAGCCATTAATAGGTTGCTTTGTTTTTAAAAAAACTTAACAAACACTTCAAAAAACGACTAGTTCTACGCGAATAAAACACGGGAATTCTAGTTAACTATCATAGGAGGTTATACTATGGGTATGAAAAAAAGCAGACCTCGTAGAGGTTCCCTAGCATTTAGCCCAAGAAAAAGAGCTAAGAAATTAGTTCCTAAAATCAGATCATGGCCTACAGATAAAAAAGTAGGGTTACAAGCATTCCCTGTATACAAAGCAGGAACAACACATGCTTTATTGATCGAAAACAACCCTAAAAGTCCAAACAATGGTCAGGAAATATTCACACCTGTAACCATATTAGAAACACCGGACATTACCGTAGCAGGAATCAGACTCTACGAAAAAACAACCAAAGGGTTACAAGCATTAACCGAAGTATGGGCTGAACAGTTAGATGGCGACTTAGGAAGAAAATTAACTTTAGCTAAAAAAGAAGAGAAAAAAACTGCTGATGCTTTAGATGCAGTTTTAGAAAAAGCTACTGAAGTAAGAGCTATTGTTCACACAAACCCAAAAACTACAGGAATACCAAAGAAAAAACCTGAAGTTGTTGAAATTAGAATCGGTGGATCATCAGTTGCTGAAAGATTAGCTTACGCTAAAGAAATCTTAGGCAAAACACTCGCAATTAGCGATGTATTTGAAGCTGGAGAAAGTATCGATACTTTAGCAGTTACCAAAGGTAAAGGATTCCAAGGATCAGTTAAAAGATGGGGAATCAAAGTTCAATTCGGAAAACACAGAAGAAAAGGTGTTGGTAGACACACAGGTTCAATCGGTCCATGGAGACCAAAAAGAGTTATGTGGACTGTACCATTACCTGGTCAGATGGGTTTCCACCAAAGAACTGAATACAATAAAAGAATCTTAAAATTAGGCAGCGAAGGCGCTGAAATTACACCTAAAGGCGGATTCTTAAACTACGGTGCTGTTAAAAACGGATACGTTGTAGTTAAGGGAACTGTTCAAGGTCCTGCAAAAAGATTAGTAGTTTTAAGAGGATCTGTAAGAGCTGCTGAAGACAAATTCGGCTTACCTGAAATTGCTTACATCAGTACAGAATCCAAACAAGGAAACTAATTACTCAAAAACACGAGCAGGTGTTAACTTATGAATGTTAAAGTTTACAATTTAGATGGTTCTGAAAAGGGAGATATCGAATTACCCGCTGTATTTGAAACAGAATACAGACCAGATTTAATCAAAAGGGCAGTAATCTCATCACTAACCGCAAAATTACAACCAAAAGGTTGCGATGCATTTGCAGGTTACAGAACTTCAGCAAAATCAATCGGAAAAGGACACGGTAAAGCGAGAGTTAGAAGAACCGCACAAGGTGCTGGTGCATTCGTTCCCCAAGCAGTTGGTGGAAGAAGAGCTCACCCTCCAAAAGTTGAAAAAATCTTATTCGAAAGAATAAACAGAAAAGAAAGATTAAAAGCATTAGCAAGCGCTATTGCAGCTTCAGCAAACCCTGAAATCGTTTCAGCAAGAGGCCACAAAATCGAAGGCGTTCCTTCATTACCATTAGTTGTTAACGCAGACTTCGAAAGCCTTGCTAAAACAAAAGAAGTTTTAGGAGTTTTCACAGCTTTAAAATTAGATGCTGATTTAGAAAGAGCTAAAGATGGCGTTACAATTAAAGCTGGAAGAGGAAAATTAAGAGGAAGAAAATACAAAAAACCAAAAAGTGTTTTGGTTGTTGTAGGCGATGCATGTGACGCAGTTGCTGCATCAAGAAACCTTGCAGGTGTAGATGTAATTACAGCTAACGATTTAAGCGCAATACACATTGCACCAGGAACAATGGCTGGAAGATTAACACTCTGGACTGAAAATGCCATTGAAAAAATAAACGGAAGATTTTAAGCTCAATATGAGGTGAATGGCATGGATGCCTTTGATGTTATAAAAACACCGATCGTCAGTGAAAAAACAATGAAACTCATTGAAGAAGAAAACAGATTGGTATTTTACGTTGAAAGAAAAGCAACAAAAGCAGACATTAGAGCAGCAATCAAAGAATTGTTCGATGCTGAAGTTGCAGATATAAACACAAGCATTACTCCAAAAGGAAAGAAAAAAGCATACATTACGTTGAAAGCTGAATACAACGCTGGAGAAGTAGCTGCAGGTTTAGGAATCTACTAATTCGATTTAAGAAAACACTATTAAGTAATATGGTGATATAATGGGTAAAAGACTGATTTCCCAGAATAGAGGACGAGGGACCCCAAAATACAGATCCCCAACTCATAAAAGAAAAGGTGCAGTTAAATACAGAAGTTACGACGAAATGGAAAAGGACGGAAAAATCCTCGGAACCGTTGTGGACATCTTACACGACCCTGGACGATCTGCACCAGTTGCAAAAATAAGATTTGCTAACGATGAAGAACGATTAGTATTAATTCCAGAAGGAATTCAAGTTGGAGAACAGATTGAATGCGGTATCAGCGCAGAAATCAAACCTGGAAACGTTTTACCACTTGGTGAAATCCCAGAAGGTATTCCGGTATACAACATTGAAACCATCCCTGGAGATGGCGGTAAATTAGTAAGAGCTGGTGGATGTTACGCACACGTTGTTTCACACGACGTTGGAAAAACAGTTATAAAACTACCTTCAGGCTTTTCAAAAGTTTTAAACCCTGCATGCAGAGCAACAGTTGGTGTTGTTGCAGGCGGTGGAAGAAAAGAAAAACCATTTGTTAAAGCAGGTAAAAAACACCATTCATTAAGCGCTAAAGCTGTTGCATGGCCAAAAGTTAGAGGTGTTGCAATGAACGCTGTAGATCACCCTTACGGTGGTGGAAGACACCAACACATAGGAAAACCTTCAAGCGTTTCAAGAAATACCTCCCCAGGTAGAAAAGTAGGACATATCGCTTCAAGAAGAACCGGTAGAAAATAACAACTTAAGCTATCTCTTTAAATTTTAAAGGTGAAAACATGGCCAGACAACAAAAGTATAGTGGCAAAGGTGGCGCCAAAAAGAAAAATAAACAAAAACAAAGTGTGGCACCAAGAAGAAGAGTAGAATTCAGATATAAAGGCTTCAATTTGGAAGAACTTCAAGAAATGCCTATCAAAAAATTCATGGAAATTGTTCCTTCAAGACAGAGAAGAACAATGGCTAGAGGAATTACCCCTAACCAAAGAAAATTAGTTATGAAAATCAAAAAAGCCAGAAGATTAACAAACAGAGGCAAAGAACCAAGAGTTATAAGAACTCACTGCAGAGACTTCGTTATAACTCCTGAAATGATTGGATTAACCTTTGGTATCTACAACGGTAAAGAATTCAAAGAAATCAAATTAGTTGAAGAAACCGTTGGAAGATTCTTAGGAGAAATGGCCCCAACAAGAGCAATTGTTCAACACGGTTCACCAGGTATGGGTGCAACAAGAGGTTCAATGTTTGTTCCAATTAAATAATTGGAATTCAAAATCTCTTTTTTTATTTTTGGAAAATAATATTTGTAAATTTAAATTAATAGAATTAATATTCATTTTAAAAAAATTATAAGTTTTTGAGAATATTTTCTAAATTTTTATCGACGTTGTCATTAACTTTAGAATATAAACTATTCCCATGCGAATCCATTGCAACAATTAATGGTCCAAAATTTTCAACACGTAATTCCCAGAACGCTTCCGGCATTCCAAGTTCAAGATGATAAACGTTTTTTACGTTTTTTACTGAATCTGCCAAAAGCGCTGCACAACCCCCGGGTGCTGCAAGATAAATTACACCAAATTCTTCAAAAATTTTCAAAAGCTTATCTTCCATGCCACCTTTTCCAATGATTGCTGAAATATTTGTAATCCTTATGAATTCTTCTTCGAGTCCGTTCATACGGGCAGATGTTGTCGGCCCGATGGCAACACATTTCCATGTTTCATTTTCTTTTTTCATTATTGGGCCTGCATGGTAAATTACCCCATTTTCAAGATTTATTGGAGGTTTTTTTTCTTCTATCGTTGTTATGTGTGCTTCATCTCGTCCAGTACATATATCGCCGCTTAAATATACGATATCCCCAACTTTAAGTTTTTTAACGTCTTCCTTTGAAATTGGTGTTTTTAATTGCACGTTATCACCAGAATAAAAACTGATTAATAGATAGAATGCTTTTATTATATTAATAGATAAAGCGGGGAGAGATAGTCATGAAATACGGAATATCATCTTTAGTATTTTTACCAGAAACTCTCCAGTCCTCAATGGAAAAGGTTGCAACAAACTCCTTTGACTGCTGGGAAATCGTTTCTGAGGGAAGTCATCAATTAAATCCAAAAAATATAAAATATTTAAGAAATTTAAGGGAAGAATACGATGTTGATTTGGTAATTCACGCACCGTTTTCAGATTTAAATCCTGCGTCAATGAATAGGGATGTTAGAAATTTAACAACAAACAGCATTATTGAAGCAATTGAGGGTGCTTTTGAACTCGATGCAAATGTTGTTACAGTTCATCCAGGCTATTTACCGCCTCTTTGGTCTGACTATACAAAAGAAATTTTAGATAACAATTTTTCTTCATTAAACGACATAGTGGAAATGGCAGAAGACTACGAAGTAATGATTGGGCTTGAAAATATGCCAAATTACCATGGAGTTTTGGGAGTTACTATTGAATCATTAAAGGATATTATAAAAGATATCAACTCGAAATACCTTGGAATTACCTTTGATATTGGTCACGCAAACACTGCAACAAAAAACCCCGAAACTTTCGTAAAAGAGTTAAATAAAATTGGACAGGGAATTGTTCACGTTCATATTCATGATAATCAGGGAACTGAAGACGAACATGCATTAATAGGTGCTGGAAACATCGACTTTTTAAAAATATTAAGTGAATTAAAAGATATTAATTACGATAATGTTTTATCTTTTGAATCTAAAAGTATAAGAGATGCAGTAAATGGCAGAGAAACGATAAAAAAATATCTATCGATGCTTGAAAAATAAATTAAAAGGTGTGATTATGAAGATTGCGATAATTGGTGGAACAGGAGACCAGGGATTTGGCCTTGCACTTAGATTTTCAAAAAATCATGAAATATTGATCGGATCGAGAAAAGAAGAAAAAGCTATTGAAGCTTCCGAAAATGCGTTAAAAATACTTTCGGATAGGGGATTTTCTGCAAATATTAAAGGAATGACCAATATTGAAGCTTCAAAGTTAGCTGATGTAGTTATTATAGCTTTGCCTTTCGAATATACAATTTCCACATTAAAAGAATTAAAAGAAGGGTTAAAAGGAAAAATTGTTGTATCAATTGGAGTTCCACTTGCAACTGCAATTGGAGACAAACCAACAAGAGTTATTGCATGCCCCCAAGGCTCAGTTGCAGAATTAATCCAAGAAATGCTTCCGGAATCAAAAGTTGTCAGCGGATTTCAAAACATCTGTTCAAAATGTTTAGAAGATTTAGACTGTGAAGTTGCGTGCGATGTGTTAATTGCAGGAAATGATAACGATGCTAAAAAAGTAATTGTTGAACTTGCAAGCGAAATTCCTGGTGTTAGAGGAATTGATGCTGGAAAATTAGAAATTTCAAAATTTATAGAACAGATTACGCCATTATTGATACAATTAAATATAAAATACAAATTAAAAGGTGCAGGAATCCACATTACTGGGTTAAACCTTTAATATCGAATTACTACTCCTTTTTTCCAAAAAACAATAGATATTACTGCAAACAATACTCCAAGAAATCTTAGAGTATTTACAATTATCCATACTATCTGATTCACGATCGGGTTATTAATATCTGACAAAAACACAGCGTGTACACCCTGCAATAAAAAAGCAATAATAAATACTGCAACGCTTGTTATTAACGAATCATTTACGGTAAATCTCATTTTTTATCTCCAAAAAACATTTATATCAAACATTAACCCATATTCAACTGATCCAAAGTTAGCCTATAGCAAACACGGTTTTTTGATATATATTATTTTCGTGAAAATGATTCGATTAAAAAAAGAGTAATAATTGATTTTTTTAGTTAATCTTTATACATTAACTGCCTCATGATCTGGCCCATCTGTCCACCCATTTTTGGCATTTTTCCACGCTTCAAATTTCCAAAAGCATTTTTGGTAGTTGAATAGTATTTTAAAAGGTCTTTTATTTCTTCCTGTTTTACTCCCGCACCCCTTGCAATCCTCTGGAGCCTTGAAGTTTTTATAAGTTCAGGATTTTCTTTTTCTTCCATTGTCATTGAGTCCATCATGATTTTGTATCTTTTTAACTTGTCTTCAGTTAACTGTGCAGCTTCTTTTGGCATGTTTCCACCCATTCCAGGAATCATGCTTAAAATCTGTTTCATTGGACCCATTTTTGATATTGTTTCAAGCTGTGCGTAAAGTTCGATTAATGTAAATTTACCCTTTAAAATTGAATCAATGCTTTCTTCCGTTGATTCATCCATTATATCTTCAGTTTTTTCTAACAAGGACTCTAAATCCCCCATTCCAAGAATTCTCGAGATGAATTTTTTTGGGTCGAACTGTTCTAAATTGTCGACTCCTTCACCAGTTCCAATAAATTTAATCGGTGCATCTATCTCTGCAACAGCACTCAAAGCACCACCACCTTTTGCAGAACCATCCAATTTTGTAACGAGAATGCTCCCAATTTCTGAAACTGATTCCTTGAATGCTTTTGCTTGATTTTTAGCCTGCTGACCTAATGTTCCATCGATTACAAGGATTATTTCGTTTGGATTTGTTAAATCTTTCATTTCTTTCATTTC
Organism: Methanococcus mangrovi; assembly: GCF_054506835.1. Lineage (NCBI taxonomy): Archaea > Methanobacteriati > Methanobacteriota > Methanococci > Methanococcales > Methanococcaceae > Methanococcus > Methanococcus mangrovi. Next base: position 1,387,233 of record NZ_CP197114.1, read on the forward strand.
AGCTAAAAGACCTTCTTCTTCCTTGTGTCTACCTGCTGTATCGATGATTAAAACATCCGCTTTTTTCAGTTTTTCCATTCCTTCTTTGGTAATTTCTACAGGTGTTTTTGTTCTTGTTTCGTCACCAAATAATGGAACATTTATTTTTTCAGATAGCTGTTTTAATTGCTGGTATGCTGCAGGCCTGTAAACGTCCGCTGCGATTAATCCAGGCCTTAAACCTTTTTTCTGGATATACCTTGCAAGTTTTGCAGCACTCGTAGTCTTACCACTTCCCTGAATACCAATAAGTAAAATTACAGATTTTTTGGAAGGGTCAAGCTCTAATTTTTGAGTGGTTTCACCGAGTAATTTTACGAGTTCATCGTAAACAATCTTTACAATATGTTCTTTTTTTGAGAGCCCTTTTGGAGGTGCTTCTTCGATAGCTTTTCTCTCAATTTCCTTGCTCATGTTAAATACTAATTTCACGTTAACATCAGACTGTATTAACGCTTTCTGAATATCTTTAATTACTTCTTTTACGAGTTTTTTATCGACAAAAGTAGCGTTCTTAATTTTGTTTAGTGCGTCAGAGAGGTTCTGGCCTAATTTATCAAGCATATTTTCACCAAATTATCAGCAGGTAATTATTCTCCCCATCTCTTAAATACGTTATTTTCGATTTTTAAATTGTCCAAAATTCTTCCAACTACAAAGTCCACGAGGTCATCTATTGTTTTTGGATCGTTGTAAAATCCCGGGGCTGGCGGAATTACTGAAACTCCCAAGTTTGACAGTTTCGTCATATTTTCAAGATGAATTGTACTAAATGGCATTTCTCTTGGAACGATTATTAAATCTCTTCGCTCTTTTAATGCAATATCACAGACTCTTCCAATTAAATTATCGCTGTATCCTGTTGCTATCGATGACAACGACTTCATAGAACATGGAACTACCACAGCTGCTTTAAATTTATGAGAACCCGATGCTACGGGTGAAAAAAAGTTATCATTTTCATAGTAGTTATCGGCAAGCTTTTTAAATTCGTCAATTTCCATTTTAAGTTCGTGTTTAATTATTTTTTTCGCGGAATTTGAGATTATCAGCGATGTTTTAATATTTTCTTCTTTCAAAACTTCTAAAAGCCGTTTTGAATAAATTACACCGCTTGCCCCTGTAATACAAACTATTATCTCATCCATTCTATCCCTTCGATGATTATAATAAAAACTATTCCTCTGACCTTTATATATAGAATTGTGTAAAAATTGAAAAATTTAGATAATATAATATTTACAATAGATATGGAAAAATCATTTTTAAAATAAACTTTAGAAAAAACGCATTGACTTGTTTAAAAAATATGCGAGGGAAGGGATTTAAACGCAACCCTTTGAAAAAGTGTTGCATCCCAAAAATCGCATTGACTTGTTTAAAAAATATGCGAGGGAAGGGATTCGAACCCTCGAACTCCTATGAGACTAGGCCCTCAACCTAGCGCCTTTAACCAGGCTTGGCAACCCTCGCACAGTGAACCTTTTAAAAGTGCTTATTCAATTAAGCATAGTGTAGTTTTGTATTTCAGTATATAAAACTTTCTACAAAAACTATATATATTTGTTCTGCTTACTTTAAGATGCTTTGATGAAGCACATTGCCGAGGTGGCTTAGGCTGGTTATAGCGCTCGGCTCATACGGAAATTCCTAAGGGGTTCTTCCCCTTGGGTCCTGGGAAACCGAGAGGTCGGGGGTTCAAGTCCCCCCCTCGGCATTTTTCTTTTTGGGTAAATTAATTTATATATCTAAATTTATAATTATATTTAATTATAAAAAAATTAAAAAATTAAACAGGATTTCCAAAGAAATTTATCTTTTCAATTAATTCATTGAAGGCATTTACTTCAAATTCTATTGCATCTTCTTTTGTAAAAATTCCTGAAACTTCCCCATCCATTGTTAATTTATCGATTCCCCTTAAAACAATTCTTTTCATACCATCTTTTGTAAAAATATCTTCTGCATCTCGCTCGTGAACAAGTGCATTTTGGGGATAAAGTACTGTATCGGTTACTTCTGACAAATCAACTGTTTCGAGGTCTTTTTTGGTAATTAAATCTGCAATATCTTTATTTACAGAAATAACTTTTATTGGAGTATTCTCAAAAATTTTACGTAAATATCCGTAAGATACATTTCCAGTAATTATCGTTGCTTGTGCTTTAATTTTAGCTCGTAATTCATTCAAAATTTCGTCTTCATAATAAATTGCAAACGGAGTGTTTGTTACTGGATCATATACTGGAGTTCCAGAAATTCTTACACTATTTCCAAACAATTCATACATTTCTTTGACAGTTTTTCCAAATTCTTCAACAGTTTGAACAGATATACCCTCAATCAATGGTTCATTTCCGAAAATAAGTCCATTTTCTTCGTTATTTGCAAACCTCATCAGTATTACTGCATTCGCACCCCATGAAACGAGGTCTGAAATCGTATTTTTTAACACTTCCCCATCATTCACTCCAGGAACTACGATTATCGCACAGTGGGTTTCACAGGTTTTACAGAAATATTTCAAACATTCGAGAGATTTTTCAGGATTTTTATCGTTCATCCATTCTTCCCTAAGTTTTGGGTCAGTTGAAAAAACAGAAAATGTAATTTCATTTACGCCGGAATCAACAAGATATTTTGCCGATTCAATACCGGTTAAACCCTTACCTGAAGTGTATCCAAGATGTATCTTTAAACCCATTTCACCGAGTATTTTACATAAATCTTCAAGATATGGGTAGTAACTGGTATCCCCGCCGCTTGTAATATTTACTTTTTCATATCTTTTAAATAATAATGCATTTTGAACCTGTTCAATTGCAAAAGGCACAGGAATAAAGTTTCCATTGATTTCCCTTATCGAATTTGTACAGTAGTCACATCCTACTTGAAAGGTACACTGTCCACAGCCTAAAGGTTCAGGATTATTAAAATTAACTTTCCTAAAGTAACAAAATTTACAAAACCCGCCACAATTCTTCCCAGGTTCTCCTTTGAGGTCTATTAAAAGCTGTGATTTAGTATTTACGTTATTATCATTATTATCTTCAAAGCCGAAACCCACATCAATATTATTAAATCCAAACTTTTGGTTCATATTACCATCTTATTTGAGTTTATAAAAATAGTAATTCCTATTAATTCATTAAAAACATCCGGCATATCTCAACGATACTTTGGTTAATTTTAATTTAACACAGTATTACGTAGTAAAAATTGAAATATTTAACCTAATCTAAAACTTAATCGATGATAGAGAGTATATATATTTTTCTATTTGAGTTTAATGAAAACTTGAATATATATTCCTTCAATAATGTTATGATGTATATATCAAAAAAATAGGAGTGGTTCCTATGGTAAAGTATGAAGATAAGATAAGTTTGTACGATGCGAAAGGAAACCTAGTAGCTGATAATGTACCATTGGAAGCTATTAGCCCATTATACAACCCTACCATCAAAAGCATGGTAAAAAATATTAAAAGAACAGTTGCTGTTAACCTCGCTGGTATCGAAAGCAGTTTAGCTATCGGTAAAATCGGTGGAAAAGGATGCCAAGTTCCAGGAAGAACTTTGGACTTATCCGTAGTAAGCAACGCTCAGGCTATTGCTGACGAAGTAGAAAAAATATTAAAAGTATCCGACGATGACGATACAGCCGTAAAATTAATTAACGGCGGAAAACAAATGGCTGTGCAAGTTCCAACCGCAAGATTGGACGTAGCTGCAGAATACTCAGTATCAATGCTCACAACTGCTATGGCATTGAAAGAAGCACTTATTAAAACATTCAACATCGACATGTTCGATGGTTCAACAGTGCACGCTGCAATTATCGGTAACTACCCACAGGTTATGGATTACGCAGGCGGTAACATCGCTTCACTCTTAGGTGCACCTTCAAACATGGAAGGTTTAGGTTACGCTTTAAGAAACATCCCTGTTAACCACGCAGTTGCTACAACCAAGAAAAACATGATGAACGCTATTGCATTCTCATCAGTTATGGAACAAACTGCAACATTCGAAATGGGTGACGCAGTAGGAGCATTTGAAAGACAGCACTTACTTGGTTTAGCTTACCAAGGATTAAACGCTGACAACTTAGTTATTGACTTCATTAAAGCAAACGCAAAAGGAACTGTTGGTTCAGTCGTTGAAACAGTTGTTGAAAGAGCAATTGCTGACGGCGTAATCGTTGTTGACAAAACAATGAGCTCAGGATTCAACATGTACAAACCAGCTGACGTAAACAAATGGAACGCTTATGCAGCAGCAGGTTTAGTTGCAGCAGTTGCAGTAAGCTGTGGTGCAGCAAGAGCAGCACAAAACGTTGCTTCAGTTATTTTATACTTCAACGATATTTTAGAGTACGAAACTGGTTTACCTGGTGTTGACTACGGTAGATCAATGGGTACTGCAGTAGGATTCTCATTCTTCTCACACTCAATCTACGGTGGTGGTGGACCTGGTATCTTCAACGGTAACCACGTTGTAACCAGACACTCCAAAGGATTCGCAATTCCTCCAGTATGTGCAGCAATGTGTGCAGATGCAGGTACACAGATGTTCTCACCTGAACACACTTCAGCATTAGTTGGTGCTGTATACTCAGCATTCGATGAGTTCAGAGAACCAATGAAATACGTAATTGAAGGAGCTTTAAGCATTAAAGACCAGTTCTAAGGTAATAAACAATGATTGAATTAGAAGTCTTCCCACATAGGTATTTAAAAGCGGAAACTACCGAAAAATTCCTGAATAGTGCTTATTCATTGAGTACAGTTCAAAGAGTAGTATTACATGGAGAATCACTCCCTAAAAAAGTTGGATACGGTCCAGCTAAGGGAACTCTTGTAAATCACTCTGAAAAAAAGGAAATTACTGTTAAAGGAGTCCCTGTAGAACTCATGCTTCAAGTTGGAAGGTTATGGGTTTTATTAGATGATGAAAGCGAAATTGAAAAAATCGAAGAAATCTGTAAGGATCTTTTCCCATTTGGATACCGGTTAACAAAGGGTAAATTCTTAAGGGATACCCCTACGGTAACGGATTTCATAAAATACGGGGAATCTGCTGTTAATGATATTGACAAAAGATTATTAGGTGCAACTGATCCAAGAAGCAAATTTGATTCTTCTGTTGCCATGATACCAAAACGTGAAGCAGACGAATAGTGATTTTATGCCAGTAGGTAGAAAAGAACAAATCGTTGACTGTAGAGCCGTTATGGGCCTTGGTGAAGGAGGGGGGCTTGCTCAAAGAGGAACATTTGCAGAAGGGCTACGTAACGACGTAGTCGTTGTTGCAATGTCTCCAGGAAGAAGACACATTACAAAACCCGTATGTGAAATTACCTATGGAATAAGGGAAGCGGGAATTCAGACCAGTGTTCTTGTATTGGATGCAGGAGGGGGAATTCCGTCAGACGCTCCACAAGGAAGTTTGGGTTCTACATTTGGACTTAAACCCGAGGAAGCTGAACAAGTTAATAGACATAAATTATGTGTAATACACTTCGGAAATGTTAAGAGCCATATAATCTACAAAGCTAGATTATTCTTAAAATACGTGGATATTCCTACAATAATTGTTTGCCAAGCTCCCGTGGATATGGAAGACTTTGCAGCAGTTGGAGTAAAAACGAGAGACGCGTTGCCTTTAGAACCCAAAACTGAAGGTACTGTCGTTGAAATTATTACTGGAGTAATTAGAGGAGAATCTGCTCCTCAGAAAAAAATTGATGAAATCATTGAACGCATAAAAAAACATTTAGGTTAAGGTGATCTTATGGCATACAAGCCTCAGTTCTACCCTGGTGCAACAAAAGTTGCTGAAAACAGAAGAAATCACTTGAATCCAAACTACGAATTGGAAAAATTAAGAGAAATCCCTGATGAAGATGTTGTAAAAATCATGGGACACAGACAACCTGGTGAAGACTACAAAACAGTTCACCCGCCACTTGAAGAAATGGACTTCGTAGAAGACTACGCAAGAGACTTAGTAGAACCATTAAACGGTGCTAAAGAAGGACACAGAGTTAGATACATTCAGTTTGCTGACTCAATGTACTTTGCTCCTGCTCAACCATACGACAGATCAAGATCATACATGATCAGATTAAGAGGAGTAGATGCAGGTACACTCTCAGGAAGACAAGTTGTTGAATGTAGAGAAAGTGACCTCGAAGAATTCTCCAAAAACATACTCATGGATACAGAACTCTTTGACCCTGCAACATCAGGTGTTAGAGGTGCAACTGTACACGGACACTCTTTAAGATTGGACGAAAACGGTATGATGTTTGATGCATTACAAAGATCCGTATTCGACGAAAAAACCGGACACGTTATGTACGTAAAAGATCAGGTTGGAAAACCACTCGACGCACCTGTTGATGTTGGAGAACCACTCCCTGAAGCAAAATTAAGAGAAATGACAACCATCTACAGAAAAGATGGTATTGCAATGAGAGCAGATCCTGACGTTATCGAAGTTGTAAAAAGAATTCACAGAGCAAGAACACTCGGTGGATACATCCCTACAAACGAAATATTCAAAGGATTATAATTAATTCGTAAATTAAAAAAAACCTCTTAAACCTTTGAGGTGAACTTATGGAAGCTGAAAAAAGATTATTCTTGAAAGCATTAAAGGAAAAATTCGAAGAAGACCCAAAAGAAAAATACACAAAATTCTATACCTTCGGCGGCTGGCAACAGTCCGCTAGGAAAAGAGAATTCGTTGAAGCTAATGAAAAAATCGTAGCTGAAAAAAGACATGGAATCCCACTCTACAACCCAGACATTGGTGTTCCTCTCGGACAAAGAAAATTAATGCCTTACAAATTGTCAAACACTGACGACTACTGTGAAGGTGACGACTTACACTTCATGAACAACGCTGCTATCCAACAGTTATGGGACGATATCAGAAGAACTGTTGTTGTAGGTATGGATACCGCTCACTCAGTTTTAGAAAAAAGATTGGGTGTAGAAGTAACACCTGAAACAATCAACGAATACATGCACACAATCAACCACGCTCTTGCTGGTGGTGCTGTTGTTCAAGAACACATGGTTGAAGTTCACCCTTCCCTTGCATGGGACTGTTACGCTAGAATATTCACCGGTGACGATGAATTAGCTGACGAATTAGACAGCAGATTCTTAATCGACATTAACAAATTGTTCCCTGAAGAACAAGCTGAAACTTTAAAAGCTGCAATCGGTAAAAAAACATACCAAGTATCAAGATGTCCATCACTCGTAGGTAGAGTATGTGATGGTGGTACAATCTCAAGATGGTCTGCAATGCAGATTGGAATGTCATTCATTACAGCATACAAACTTTGTGCAGGGGAAGCTGCAACAGCTGACTTCTCATACGCTTCAAAACACGCTGACGTAATTCAGATGGGTAACGCTTTACCAGGAAGAAGAGCAAGAGGACCAAACGAGCCAGGAGGAATCCAGTTCGGTATCCTTTCAGATGTTGTACAAACTACAAGAGTTTCAGATGACCCAGTTGAACAATCATTAGAAGTAGTAGCAACAGGTGCTGCTTTATATGACCAAATCTGGCTCGGTGCATACATGTCGGGTGGTGTAGGTTTCACACAATACGCTACCGCATCATACACCGATGATATCTTAGATGACTTCTCATACTACGCACTCGACTACGTTGAGAAAAAATACGGTAGAATGGGAACAAAAGCTACAATGGATGTAGTAGAAGATGTTGCTGGAGAAGTTACACTCTACTCATTAGAACAGTACGATGAATACCCAGCATTATTAGAAGACCACTTCGGTGGATCACAAAGAGCTGCAGTTGCTGCTGCTGCATCCGGTATCGGTGTATGTATGGCAACAGGAAACTCAAACGCTGGTGTAAACGGCTGGTACTTATCACAAATCTTACACAAAGAATACCACAGCAGACTCGGATTCTACGGTTACGACTTGCAGGACCAGTGTGGTGCTTCAAACTCACTCGCAATCAGAAACGACGAAGCTGCACCTCTTGAATTAAGAGGACCTAACTACCCTAACTACGCAATGAACGTAGGTCACCAGGGAGAATACGCAGGTATTGCACAAGCTGCTCACTCCGCAAGAGGAGATGCATTTGCAATGAACCCACTTATTAAAGTTGCATTCGCTGACCCAATGCTCGTATTCGACTTCTCCAAACCAAGAAAAGAGTTTGCTAGAGGAGCATTAAGAGAATTCGAAGCTGCAGGAGAAAGAGACGTTATCTTACCTGCTAAATAAATTCTCTAAAAATTAAGGGAGCCTCATGGCTTCCTTTTTTTATACCTATTATATATTGTTTCATAATCATTAACAATTATAGTTTAATTAAAATCTACTTTAATTAAATTAAAGAAAATATGGCTTTATTCGATGAAAAACGGAATACAAAGTAATATATATCATATAACAAGATAATAACTGAATAGCTAACGGCATAGATACATCTCTAAGCTTAAAAAGCCAGTAAAGGCATAGCTAACAGTCCCGTATATTGTGAGGTGAAATAATGGATCCAACATTGATTTCTCTGGGGGCATTGGCCCTAGCTGGGGCGGCTGCAACTGTCTCAGGTTGTGCTGAAGACTTGGAATCCGATGTCGGTTCACAGTCAAACCCTAACTCTCAGGTTCAATTAGGTCCGCAAATGGGCAATATCCACAGATACTTTAACAAGGCCATATCTGGGGAACCGGTATCATACGGTTTGTATGTTGCAGTTGCAGGTACCATTGCTTGGGCACTAATTAACGCTGGATTAAACGTAGTCTTAGCGATAATCGTAGGTTCAGGTGTTGCTGCAATCGTGCACGGTGCTTACTCAGTTAGTGCATTCCTTGGAAGGATTGTGGGTCAGTCCAAAAAGTTCGGACAACCTGTTTACATGGATGTTCTTACATCACACATAGGTCCAATCGTAGGACACGGATTTATAGCTGTTTTCACAATGGTTATTGCTGCATATTTAGCAACAACAGCATTAGGAAACCCATTCCCATTACCATTGGTTGCATTAATCTTCGGTATTACTGTAGGTGCTATCGGTTCATCAACTGGTGACGTTCACTACGGTGCTGAAAGAGAATACCAAAAATACCCATTCGGTGGCGGTATTCCTGTTGCTAACCAAGGTGACATCGATATTTACGCAGAATACGGTGTAAGAAACGGATTAGATTCTTCATATTTCTGTTCAAGATTTGGTGGTCCACTTACAGGATTATGCTTTGGTTTAATTATCTTCCTCGATGGATGGAGAAGCATTCTCGGTAACATCGTTGGTGGAGACTTAGTAACAAAAACATCAATCGCACTTTTAGTAGGTCTCTTAGTAGTGGCCGTTGCAGCAGTTATCAACAGGAAACTCGAGGTATATGCTAGAAACAAATACGGACCATACAGAAATTAATTAAAATAAGGAAGATTGGTGATATTATGGATGCTACAAGCTTTATATTACCTCTTGCGGAAATAACCATTGCAGGAGCGATTATCAACGCAAGCGTTCACTTCGTTCCAGTAGGTGGTGCTCCAGCAGCGATGGCTACTTCAACAGGGGTAGGTACAGGTACAACACAGTTAGCAGCAGGTGCAGGTTTTACTGGTCTCTTGGCTGCAGCTACAATGGCTTCACAAGCTGGTGTTTCATTGGCTAATCCAGTTCACATGTTATTAATCATGTTATCAGGTGCTGTCGGTGCAATGATCATGTTAGGCCTTACAATGTTAATTGGTCAGATTATCTATGTATACGGTATTGGTATCGTCCCTGCAGCAGATAAGTGTGAAAAAGACCCAATTACAGGAGATATTCAAAAACCATACATCACACCAGGTACAACAGGACACGGTATTCCAACCGTTTGTTTTGTAAGTGGTTCAATTGGTGCAGCGCTCGGTGGTCTTGGTGGTGCTCTTGCATACATCGCACTCCAACAGTTAGGATTTGCTGCAGCTATTGCAGGTGTTTTGGCAATTGGTTTCTTCTTCATGAACGCAGTTTTAGCTTCATACAACATTGGTGGTACGATCGAAGGATTCCACGACCCTAAATTTAAGAAAATGCCAAACGGAGTTATTGCTTCATTTGTTTCTTCATTAATCGCAGGTGCAGTATTAATTGGAATGGCTATGGGACTTTAAGTCTGCATGGTTTTCAAAAAATATTTGAGGTGTAATTATGTCACATGGTGGCGGAGGACACGCAGCAGAACTATTCCCTGAAAATCAGGTTTTAGCAATCGGTGCTGTATTATCACTCATCGGAATGTACGTAGCACAATTTGTTCCGTCATTAGCTATGCTCATTGGTGGGTTATTGGCAGCAGGAGCGTGTGTTGCAGGTGCAAACACTACAAGAAGAGTAGCCGCATACGGTTTAGGTACCGGTGTTCCATCAATAGGAATGGTAAGTTTAGGTATGGGTACAATTTCAGCATTGGCAGGTATTTTAATACCCTCAGTATTTGGAATTCCAGCACTTGCTACACCAATCCTTGCTGCAGTGATTGCAGTGATTGTTGGATTTATCGTTGGTAAATTAACACAAAATCCAGTAGGAATGAAAGTACCTATTATCGTTTCAAGTATGACTAAACTCTCATTAATGGGTGCTTTAGCAATTTTAGGATTCTGTACTGCATTTGCAGGCGGATTTTCAGCTGATATAATTATTAATGGTGCAATCACCAATGGAGTTATTGCATTGGCATTTATTGCAGCAGGTATGTCAATTTTACACCCATTCAACGCATGTATCGGTCCAGATGAAAGCCACAAGAGAACAATCACTCTTGCAGTTGCATGTGGATTAATGGCATGGTTGATATTCTCAATTGCAAAATTAGACATAGTTTCAACAGCAGTAGCTGCAATCTTCTGGTTATACACTTATGGATCATTCGTAAAAATGTCACTTGCTGACGCTTGCGAAGTTAAATATGTACCAGAATTGCCTAAGAAAGAGTAAGGTGGTATAAATGGATATCGTCAAAGTATGTCCCGAACTTCATATAGTAATGGACGTAGACTCAGGTTTAATAGCCGAAATGAGAAAAGACATTCTCGTTGTAGATTTACACCCTGTTGAAGACGAAATAAACAAATTAGCACAATATGCAAAAGCATTAGAAAACTCACTTGATCCAAGAAACTCACCTATGAAAGCATACGCTGGAAGAGAAGGAACCTACAAACTTGCAGGTATGTTCCAAGGAATGTTCTTTGGTTTCTGGGTAACAATGGCAATTCTCGTGCTTGTAACTATATTGGCTGTTAAAATGAATTTAAGCCTAATAGGGTTGTAATCTGAATAGGAGGTGCAAACAATGGCAGATAAAAAAGCCCCAGCAGCAGGATGGCCTGTTGCTAACGGTGAATATGTAGTGGGTAACCCTGAAAGCTGTGTTGCAGTAGTTACACTCGGTTCCCACGGTTTGGACCAGGCTGCGATTGATGCTGGTGCAGCTATCTCAGGGCCATGCCACACAGAAAACTTAGGAATTGAAAAAGTTGTTGCAAACTACATTTCAAACCCAAACATCAGATTTATGGTAATTGCTGGATCAGAAGTTCAAGGACACATTACTGGACAATGTATCAAAGCATTATATGAAAACGGAATTGGTGACGATGGTGGTATCATCGGAGCTAAAGGAGCTATTCCATTCATGGAAAATGTAGGAAAAGAACCAGTTGGAAGACTCCAAACTCAAATTGTTGAATGCATCGATTTAATTGATGTTGAAGACAAAGGAAAAATTGCAGATGCAATCAAAAACTGTATTTCAAAAGACCCTGGAGCATTTGAAGAAGATGCAATGGTCATTGAATTAGAAGGTAGCGCAGCTGTTGCTGGTGACGAATCAACTTCAATAAAACCTACCTCACCAGAAATGGCATTATTAGAAGCTAGAATGAGAATCGTCTCCGAAAAAATGAATGAAGCTGCAATGATTGCTAAATTTAACTCAGGATACTACAACGGAAAAATCCAAGGTATTGCAATAGGCTTGTTCCTTTCAATATTGGTATTCTCATTACTCTAAGGAGGAGGTGCAAACAATGGCAGATAAAAAAGCCCCAGCAGCAGGATGGCCTGTTGCTAACGGTGAATATGTAGTGGGTAACCCTGAAAGCTGTGTTGCAGTAGTTACACTCGGTTCCCACGGTTTGGACCAGGCTGCGATTGATGCTGGTGCAGCTATCTCAGGGCCATGCCACACAGAAAACTTAGGAATTGAAAAAGTTGTTGCAAACTACATTTCAAACCCAAACATCAGATTTATGGTAATTGCTGGATCAGAAGTTCAAGGACACATTACTGGACAATGTATCAAAGCATTATATGAAAACGGAATTGGTGACGATGGTGGTATCATCGGAGCTAAAGGAGCTATTCCATTCATGGAAAATGTAGGAAAAGAACCAGTTGGAAGACTCCAAACTCAAATTGTTGAATGCATCGATTTAATTGATGTTGAAGACAAAGGAAAAATTGCAGATGCAATCAAAAACTGTATTTCAAAAGACCCTGGAGCATTTGAAGAAGATGCAATGGTCATTGAATTAGAAGGTAGCGCAGCTGTTGCTGGTGACGAAGAAGGGGGCCTCATGATTGAAGGTATCCCTACTGTAGCAGAACCAGACCTTGAATCAATAAAATCATTAAATGAAGCATTGGATTACAAAGTAGGATTGATGACAAGAGACATTGGATTAGCTTCCGGTGTTCAAACTGAAACTGTTACAGGATTAATGTACGGTTCAGTATTTGCTATCGTATTAGTTGCAATCCCAATAGCTTTAAAATTCTTGATGGGGTGAGTAGATGTCTGAAATTCCAACAGTAGTCACACCAACAAAAGACTACAAAAAACTTCAAGCAAAACTCGATGAAATTGAAAACACCGTTGAAAATACCAACGCTGAAATAATCCAGAGAACCGGTAAAAAGGCAGGAAGAGACGTAGGTATTGCATACGGACTCGCAATAGGATTTATATTCGTATATGTTCTCGGAACCGTTTTACCATTATTTGACTTAATAAAATAAGAGAGCCTAAACAGAGGTGGAATAATGTTTAGATTTGACAAAGAACAAATGGTCATTGAGTTCGCTGGTGCAAAATTCGGTGGACAACCAGGAGAATACCCAACCGCATTATCCGGTACAATTTTCTACTCAAGACACAAAATTGTAGAAGATGCTAAAAAAGGTATCTTCGATAAAAAAGCTGCTGAGGCTTTAATCAACAAACAAGCTGAAATGCAAGACATCACAGGAAACTCAGCATTCGTGCAAGTTTTCGGTGGTACTGAAGAAGCTTTAGTTAACTACATTGATTTCGTTTCCGAAGTATGGGAAGGTCCAATGTTACTTGACTCAACATCCGGTAAAGCAAGAATGGCTGCTGCAAACAGAGCTACAGAAGCAGGATACGCAAACCAGTGTATCTACAACTCAATCAACGTTGCTGCAGAAGACGAAGAAATCGAAAACTTAACTAACAGTGATGTTGAAGCTTCGATCGTTTTATGTTTCGACCCAATGGACCCATCTGTTGGAGGTAAATTAAACGTATTAAACGATGGTGGTAAAACAAAAGACATCGGTATGTTAGAACTTGCAGAAAAAGCAGGTATCAAATACCCACTCATCGACGTTGCAGTAACCCCAATGGGTAACGGTGCAGGTCACGCTGTTAGGGCTGCTTTTGCAGTTAAAGCAAAACTCGGTTTACCAGTAGGTAGCGGTATTCACAACGTACCTTCCGCATGGGACTGGCTCAGAGAATTCAGAAAAGGATTAAGAGAAGAAGGAAAAGAACAGACCGCAAAAGATGTACACCACGTATGTGACATTGGTGCAAACATTGTACAAACAATGGCTTCAGGTGACTACGTTTTATACGGTCCAATCGACAATGCTGAACTCGCATTCCCTGCAGTTGCAATGACCGACATGATCATCGCAGAAACCGCAAAAGAAATGGGAACAATGCCTGTTGCAGAACACCCATTAAACAAATTAATTTAATTAATTTGTTTTTTCTTTTATTTTTGGAAAATAATATTTGTAAATTTAAATTTATAAATTATAGTTTATAAAAAAATAAAAAATTAATTATCATGAAATTTCCATATTACGGAAAAATCTTTTAATGCGGCAGTTATTTTTTCTTTTACGCCTTCAATAAGAACTTTTTGCTCATCTTCCTGACTTAATTCAAATATTACCCCGTTGTGCTCACTAAGTTCCCCAAGAACTTCAATGTGAACTTCCACAGGCAGGGTTATCCTTATTGTTTCAGAACTTTTCTTTCTTTTAACTTCAGTATTAAATTGTGTTTTTTTGAGCGGAAATTCAAGATCAATCTCATTTCTCAATGCCTGACCCATTTTAATCAGATATTCTTTTGAAGTATCTGGCTCAGCCATCCCAAATAAGATTGCCTGTATTTTAGAGATTTCCTTTTCAGCATCCCTTAAAACTTCAAAATCTGCGTGTTCATCAAGTAAATAGTAGGTAATTATATTATTTGCAATCCTGAGTTTTGAATAAACGTCTTCAGGAAGTGGCCGATTTTTAGAGATTTTTGATGCCAGTTCGTTTAGTATTACCCACTGTTTATCAATCCCCTTGGCATCCTTCATCATTCATCCTCTCGATGTATTTTTTAATTATCTCTTCGGAATTGTGGTTTAATAATGCGCCGTATTTTTCCAAATCTGCCTTTATATCTTCAACATTTGTATCTGGATCAACAAAATACGCTTGGTAACTCGTAGTTCCTTCGATATTAAGAATTGCCACATTTTGATTTGGGTCAAGTTCCCTATCATCATACGAAGCTCTGACTCTAACTGTTCCAGAAACTTCAGAATTCAGTGCTTCTTCAACTTTTATAATCGATATCAATTTTGCAGTAAATTTTACCATTATCTCACCCTCAGATATGGTATAACCTCTTTGTGTTATCGTATATAATTTTAGTGATTTCATCTAAAGCGTATTCATCCTTTTTTAATTCCCATATCGCTTCAACAACCTTTACTACATTTTTTGGTTCATTTTTTTCACTTTTTATTGGTGAAAGATAAGGACTATCTGTTTCCACGACTACATTTTCAAGACCCATATTTTTAACCAGATTTTTGTGATGTTCAGAAAAACATACTAATGTAGAATATGAAATAAAATTGCCGTTTTCAATCAATTCTTTTGCAAGCTCCACCGAACCGCTGTAGCAGTGATACATCGAAACTACATCATTTTTTAAAATTTCAAATGCCCTATTTTCCATGCCTCTCGCGTGAATTACTACCGGTTTATTTAATTCTTTTGAAAGATTTATAAATTTTTTAAATATATTTTCCTGTCTTTCAATATTTTCTACATCAAAATCAAGACCGATTTCCCCGACTGCCAAAATATCCTTTTCTTTTGATTGAATAAACCTGTAAACTTTTTCAATTGCATTATCTTCTGCATTTACTCTTCCGGGATGGTATCCAAGAGTTATGTAAATTCCATATTTCTCTTTTAATTCAACTGCTCTTCTACAGCTGCCCAAATTCGTTCCACTCGTTACCATCTGCACTTTTTCGTCAAAAGCCCGTTTCAAAATATCTTCACGACACTTGTTGAGCGATTTATCTTCCACGTGACAGTGCGAATCTATATACTTAAAATCTTCTAAATTCATAAAAACACCAAAACACTTAAAATGACATTAAAAGCCAGATTATCAATATATCCAAAACTATTGTAACACTCGAATTTAAAAGTATTATTTTAGTACCTCTTTTTGAACCGAATAATGAAAAATGAAGCGGAATTGAATGTTTTACCGACCTTGTGGAAAATGCCACGATGTTTCCGAATATGAGTCCGATTAAAACCTCGTTTTGTGATAAGGTTGCGTCATTTAAAAAAGTTCCTGCCATCACCATTGCAGCTGAGACATTTATTATCTCGGTTATCGCCAAAATTCCAGTATTTGGATTTAAATTAAATATGTTCGTTACAGGCATTATGATTGTAGAAAAAACATTAAAAAATCCAGTTTTTGATAAATACAAAACCAAAAACATCGAAACAAACATTACCGGAACAAATCTTCTCGCAAATTTAAATGTCTTCTCAAAGGGACTCGTTTTATTATTTGTGTTATTTAACTGATTATTTACTTTCTTTTCACTTTTTCTTGAAATCATCAAAAGAACCGCTAATCCAAGAATACTTTTCATAAATGCAATCGAAAGTCTTAAAATCACGTAAATTATACCAGTATATCCCAAAATCGGTATCACGACTGGAACGTAATAGGTTAAAACATGCGATAAAACCGCTGGAAACGAATTTGCAAGCGTTCCGGCCAAAACTTCTGTTTCGGTTAATTCTTTTTCGTCTATTCCATCCGCAAGCATCGTGTATCCGACAGTCGGGCTGAAAAACGAAACGAGTATTGAAGAAACTAAAAAGCTGTTTAAATTAAGTTTTTTAGTTACTGGTGAAGTATACCTTGAAATTTTTTCTAAAAGCCCCTTGCTAACGAAATAATTCACGATATAAATTGTTAGAAGTACAACTGCAGAAATCCTTAAAGTATATAAAAAAGAACTGTAAAAAGAGTCTGCAATTAAGGTACTATCCAAATTATCACCATGTAAACTAATAAATATGATTTTTGCGTAAAAATGATTATATTTATTACCAATATATAACCTGTTGTATGGTTTTAAAATGACAACAAATGAAAAAAATGACCTTACCGACCTTAAAAAACGCTTAACTATTATCACAAAAACTGAAACGTTAGAAGTTGAATCCAAAATAGAAGAAATTGGAAAAAAATGGCAAAAAATAATTGAAGAAACTAAAAATGATTTTGAATTAGCTTCGATTTTGCATTTAATCGATTTTCGAAAAGAAAAACTAATATCTGAAGTTTTTGAAAAAAACATTTCTGAAAAAGATAGAGAAGTTCTTATCGCCAAAATTTACGAAATAAGACAGAACTTAGAAATTACAAAAAAATAAAAAATTTAAAAAAACAGTTTAATTAAAGCAGTTTTTCAATTTTTATATTATAATCGTCCTTATTTCTCACAACCCCGATTATCTCGATATTTCCAAACTCTTCAATTGCCTCGAACGTTTCCTTGTAGTAAGGAACACTTTCAAGTTCGTTGATACAGTTTATAATTACCCCTTTTACCAAAATTCCTTTTTTTCGCAGATATTCAACTGACAGTATCGTGTGGTTTATAGTTCCAAGGTCAGGCCTTGTAACCAAAACACAGGGTAAATTTAACTCTTTAATTAAATCAGCCATTAAATAATTAGTTTTTACTGGAACACAAACCCCGCCTGCACCTTCAACAATCATATAATCGTGACTTTCCTTTAATTTTTGAAAAGATTTTTTTATTTTTTCGATGTCTATCTCGATATTTTCGATTGCTGCCGCGATATTTGGTGATAGGGGATTTTTCAAATTCACAGGATTTAAAACTTCGATATCTTCGGAAAGTTCAAGTTCAGTTTTAGCGTAAACCGTATCTTCAACCCCGCCTGATTCGATAGGCTTAATGTATCCAACATTTACGCCCCTTTCCTTTAAAATCTTTCCTAAAATTACTGAAACGTAAGTTTTTCCAACTCCTGTATCGGTTCCTGTTACAAATAACGTTTTAAATCACCTGCTATTTATTTTTGAAATACATTCACATAAATATTCAAAATCTTCCTTTTTATTATCTGCAGTTATACTTACTCTTATTCGCTCAGAACCTTTTTTAACAGTTGGATACCTTATTCCAACACAAAAAATTCCATAATTTGAAAGTTCTTCCGAAATTTCTATTGATTTTTCACCAAATATAAACGGATATATTGGAGTAATCTGTTCTTTTTCAATAACCCCTGATAATTTAAAGATTTTGTTTGCAGTATCAATATTTTTAGATAATTTATCGGTAAATTTGCCTGTTTTTATCAGTTCAAAGGATTTAATACTCGCAGAAATTACTGCTGGAGGAAGTGCTGTTGAATAGATAAAACTTCTTGAAGTATTTATTAAATAATCGATTAATTCTTCAATTCCACTTACAAATCCCCCTACAGTTCCAACTGCCTTTGAAAGAGTTCCAATTTGAATAATATTATCCGTTGGTTTTATTTTAAAATGGTGAAGTGTTCCTTTTCCACCACCCAAAACACCGGTCCCGTGAGCATCGTCAAGTATCAACACAGCGTTATACTCATCTGCTATTTTTTTTAATTCGTCCACCTGTACAATATCTCCATCCATGCTGAAAACTGCATCTGATACAATAAATTTATTTTCGTAATTTTTGTTTTTTTCCAAAATTTCGATTAAATTACCAGTATTGTTGTGAGAATAAATCTTTTTGTCTGCCCTTGAAAGCCTTATTCCGTCAACTATTGATGCGTGGTTTAATTCGTCGCTTAAAATCAAATCTCCGTTTTTACAGAGCGAACTTATAACGCCCAAGTTTGTGCCATATCCTGAAGAATAAACGAGTGATTTTTCAGTTTCCTTAAATTCTGAAATTTTTTCTTCGAGTTTTTCGTGGTTTATGTTTCCAGAGGTCAGTCTTGAACCCGTTGCTCCTGCACCGTATTTCAATCCGTCATTATAGGCTTCAATTACTTCACTATTTTTTGATAATCCTAAATAATCGTTTGTAGTAAAGTTTAAACTGGTATTTTCTTTATTTTCATATTTTTTTAATTTTCGATAGAGATTTTGATTTTTTATCAAATCAAGTTCTTTTTTTAAGTTTTCTCTAAACATAAAGACACCTAATAAACAATAACAGGCATATTTTCAAGTTTATCATACAACTCATCAACATCCGAATCTTCAACAAAAAACACTCTTCCCCCAACCTGGCCCTTATCTTTAAGGTTTAAAATTCTAAAATACCCGTCTTTGGTTGCAACGTAACCTGTCGTATAAGAAAAATTATCCGAAGTACATAGTTCTGCGATAACATTGCAGTTTACAACTTTTGTCGCGATTGCAATTGCGTCAATTGTTCTTTCTGTTAACGAAATATCATTTAAAATTTTTTCTGAAAGTTCTTCGGCAGTATCTATATTTCTTACGCGAATACCTCTATCGGAACTGTTTTCAAGCCTGTTTCCATCCAAATCTAAAATTGCAGCCCCTCGCATATTTCCTGCATCGACAATTTCTAAGGCAAAATCTATCAACCCATCGATTTTTTCAACATTTTTTCCATTTTTTAAGAAATATTTTTCAAGCTCATTTTTCAAAATATTTCTTGCAACATCCCTTGAATTTTCTTTTGAATCTGAATCAATCGTATTTATTTTGAGATGCTTGATGTAATTAATTTTTTCAGTGACTTTTTCTACCTTTAAATTTATAAAATCTGGAACGCCATTTTCATGATTAAGCGCACGTTTTATCAGTTCTGAAGAAATTTCTTCAATTTTTTCTTCTTTAACTAACCTTTCAGCCCCGGAAACATGAATTCCATTGCTTGAGGCCCTCATTTTTAAACTAAACATTTTTTTAATCCCTTAATTTTTCTTTAAATATAAATCAATTTTTTTGTATTTATCATTATCGATAATTATAATAAAGACGGGTAATCTGTCATTATTTTTCATTAAAAACATCTATCACGATTTATAATGAGCAAATAGCTATATATATGGGCTATTTCATAGTAATATCCAACAACAGGTGAAATTATGATAAATACAAAAGTTAAAACCCAAGAATTAGAATTCAAAGAAATAGATGAAATTTCAAACGACCTTAAAAGACCATACAGGGGAAACAACGCCATAAAATACGTAGCTTACGCATTCAACATGGTAGTAATCGCATCTTTATTCTTACACTAATTTAAAAAAGTAAAAAAATTATTTAAGATTTTTACCCATATAAGGACCGACTCTTTTGTATCCAAGTTTTTTATAGTATTCTCGGACCCCAATTCCGCTGTTAATTAACATCAAGTCTTTTTCGAACTCTTCTCTTGCAATTCTTTCAGCTTCATCAATTAGAAGTCTTCCGTAACCTTTGTGTTGCCAAGAAAGTTCTTTTGAACTACCTTCAAGTTCTTTCTGCTGTCCACAAATATGAACCTGCCTTATAAGTGCTGTTTTATCGGTTATTTCTTTTCTAAATGGATTATCTGGAATTCTAAGTCTTAAATAACCTATCAAAAGGTCGTTTTTAGTGTCTTCGAAGGATAAAAATATCTCTTTTCCACCACTCGCTTCGTAATCTTCCCTACATAATGCAATACTTTCTAAATCGGGTTTTATTCCTTTTTTGTAAGTGACATGGCCAACTTCCCTGCATCTTATACATTTGCAGTGTATTCCTTTTTCTTCTAAATTATTGTACACGAGTTCTCCAAGGTTACTTTTCATAACCCCTGCATCAATTACGGTTACGGGAATATCTCTTTGGATTCTCGAAGTCCTGACCCATTTTGGCATGATTGATTTTCCATAAGTAATCACGTCTACTGCCTGTTCATCAGTCATCGGATTAAATTCTCCACTTTGCCACAAGCCATACACTTCGGTTCCAGGAATTACGAGGCACGGGTAAAATTTAATCAAATCAGGTTTAAAGTTTGAATTTTCAAATACTGTTTTAATTGTTTCTTTATCCATTTCAGGAGTTGTTTTTGGAAGTCCCGGAATTAAGTGATATGAAACTTTTAAACCGCTATCTTTTAAAAGCTGGGTTGCCTTAATTGATGCGCCTGTTCCGTGTCCTCTTTTTACAAACTCTAAAACTTCATCGTTTGTACTTTGAATTCCAAGTTCTACTCTTGTAGTGCCTAATTTTAACATTTCATTTATTTCCTTTTCATTACAGTAGTCAGGTCTTGTTTCAAGGGTAAGTGCAACACACCGGTGCTTTGCAGTTTCGTTTTTTTCTTGTGCTTTTTCAAGTGTTTCTGAAACTTCACCATTCATTGCATCGAGACATCTTTTTATAAAATTTTCCTGATATTCAATGTCTCTTGCTGGAAACGTTCCGCCCATTATTATCAGTTCTACTTTATCTGTCGGGTGACCTACTTTTTCAAGTTGTGAAAGCCTTTCACTCGTCTGGATGTAAGGATCAAAGTTGTACATTACTCCACGCATTGTCGCGGGTTCTTTTCCAGTATAACTCTGCGGAACATCTCCAAAGTTAC
This sequence comes from Methanococcus mangrovi, assembly GCF_054506835.1. Lineage (NCBI taxonomy): Archaea > Methanobacteriati > Methanobacteriota > Methanococci > Methanococcales > Methanococcaceae > Methanococcus > Methanococcus mangrovi. The sequence continues at coordinate 1,408,543 of NZ_CP197114.1, forward strand.
TTTCCTTTCCACCGGGGCAGAACGAACATTTCCCGTGAGGACATGGTTCAGGTGAAGTCATTACTGCAACAACTGCAACACCTGAAAGTGTTCTTATCGGTTTTTTTCTTAAAAGTGGAAGCAATTCCTTTTTTTCTTCTTCTGAAGCCTGATTGATAATGTCTGAATTTGGAGGAAATCCAATATTTAAATCAAATTTACGAAGACATCTCGCCTTGATATCCTCTACTTTTTGTTTTTTTCGCTTTGAGTCCAAATCCTTTATTTTTTCTTTTTCTGCTAAAAGATTAGAAATGATACATCGTATGAATTCTGAATAGTCGCTCAAAAAATCACCTGTCTCGAAATGCTAAACAGTAATATATAAAAACAGAATATAATTTTATTAACTAATTCTTAGTTCGTTATCTTATTCAATTATATTTATGTTTATCTTTTTACGAAAATTGGTGGTTTTATGAGAGCTTTTCTAATCGGCAGGTGGCAGCCATTTCACAAAGGGCATTTAGAAATAATAAAAAAAATATCAGAAGAAGTTGACGAGATAATTATTGGTATTGGAAGTTGCCAAAAAAGCCATACTTTAACAGACCCATTTACTGCAGGGGAAAGAATGATGATGATTACAAAGACCCTTGAAAACTACGGCATAAATTATTACGCAATCCCAATTAATGATATTGATTATAATGCAGTATGGGTTTCATGTGTTGAATCGTTAACTCCGCCATTTACTACCATTTATACCGGAAATTCACTTGTTCGAGAATTATTCTCTGAAAAAAACTATGTTGTCAGAAAACCCGAATTATACAACAGAACTGAATATTCTGGAACTAAAATAAGGAAAAAAATGCTCGAAGGAAATAGCTGGCAACATCTCGTTCCAGAAGAAGTTGTAAAAGTAATTGAAGAAATCGACGGGATTAATAGGATTAGAAGATTGAGCGAAAAAGATTACGATGAAGAGTAATCAAAATAAAAAAAATGAAATAAAATAAAACTCAAACTAAGCCACCCAATAATTATATATAATATACCGAACTAACAGGTCTAAGTCAATGACTTAGGTAGTAACCTTACTCATTGAACTGGGAATCATCTATTGAGGTAGATACAAATGGCAAGATTACACTCAGGAAAAAGAGGTTCCTCCGGTTCAACGAGACCATTAAGAACAGAAGTTCCAGAATGGGTTTCAATGAGCGCTGAGGATATTGAAGCAAAAATCGTTGAAATGGCAAAAGACGGTAAACAGTCAGCTATTATCGGAAACATTTTAAGAGATATGTACGGAGTTCCTAACGTAAAATTAATCACCGGCAAAAGTGTTTCATCAATCATGAAAGAAGCTGGATTTTACGCAGAAGTTCCAGAAGACCTCTTCAACTTAATGAAAAAAGCAATCAACTTGAGAAACCACTTGGAAAACAACCCAAGAGACACTCACTCAACAATTGGATTAAAATTAATCGAATCAAAAATCAGAAGACTGGTTAAGTACTACAGGGATTCAAAAGTATTGCCTGCTAAATGGAGATACTCACCAGAAACTGCAAGATTATTGGTCGAATAATCGAATTATTTCTTTTTTTATTCTTTTTGAAAAATTAAAAAAACAGTATTTTAATGGTTTCATGATATTTTATTGATTCCAAAATTCATTGTAAAACAAATCAAAGTCTTGATTGTATTTTTTACCGAGTTTTAGTGCAAGTTCGGCATTTCTTAGTTCTTTTCCAAAATATGCCGCGTGATCCATTTTAGTGATTAAATTTTCCCTTAAAGCAGTTTCATAGATTTTTTTAGGAGTATTACCTTTTAAAATTAATTTTGGTTCGTTGTATAGATAATAAGTTGCAATTATTTCTTTATTTTTCCGATCAACTCGAATCTTAAAGCTTCCTTTATCCAGAATCTGTTTTTCGTTTTCAAATGCATCAATTACCTTCACATCTTCTAAATCAAACTCTTCATCGAATTTTTTATCTTTGTAGTTTATAAGGTCATATCCAACATCTTTTGGAAGTGAATTTCGCATTTTTGCTAAAAACAACATTTTTGATGCGGTTTTCAATTCTTTTATTGAAAATTTACACTTTTGTGAAGCTTCAGGAGTAAATAAAATATTTCCACCAATTTCTTGACCTATTGCTGCAATTGCAGCATTTACTCCGTTACTGTCAACATCGAAAAGTTCAGTAACATTTCCAATTCCAAAAAACATAGGTATATTGTTTCTTTTTTTGAATTCATAGCATGCAATAACACTTTGTGTGAAATTACATCCGCTGTTGTTTATAGGTTCTAAAATCGGGTCTGCAACAGCTAATAAATTATTTTCTTCGAATTTTTCAAGAATTTTTTCCATATTTTGAATTTTTTCAGATATTTTTTCCGGAACTTCATTTATTTTGTAATTTGTTGGAAGAACTACTGATACCGTGTTTTTTTCTTTTAAATGTGGAAGCAATTCATCGAAATTTCCTGAATCAACACTTAATATCATATCTACGTCTAAATTTACTGCTTCGATAAGTTCTTTAGTATTCAGCGTATCAACACTGACAGGTTTATCGGTAATATCCCGTACAGTTGTTATTATCTGCTTTAAATCTTTAGAATAATCTTCATTACTAATCATTCCTAAATCAATCATATCTGCTCCGGATTCGACATAATAAGTTACTTTTTCTTCGAGTTCTTCTTTAGAAAGCCAAGGAACATGGACAATTTCTCCGAGAACCCTCATCGGGTAATCATTTCCAACTTTTAAATTTCCTATTTTGATATTTCCGGAGGTTAACGGTAATTTTTCGGCATTTTTTATATCTTTTTCGGCAATTTCTCGTATGAATTTAGCAATCTGTGAATCTGCATAATCCAATGTTGAAAGTTTAATTTTTTCGAGATTTTTTATTAAAACTGGAATGTCTGACGCTTCCCTCGTTGATTTAAAACATTTTATTCCTGTTTCTTCGTAAATTCTTGCTAAATCATGCCTTATAAGTCCTGTCACGAGTACAAAATCATATATTTCGGCTAACTTTTTGTTTTTCAATGCTTCAAGCTTTTTTATTTCTTTTATTATCAAATTTGGAGTTAAAAATGCAGCAATTGAAATGTTCGCTTCATAAATGTCTATAAAGTCATAATTTTTAATTGCAGATGAAACTTTATTAAACGCCTGCTTTCCAGTTATAACAAGTATTTTCATTAAATCACCGAAAAATATGGAATTTTTAAATTGAAACTGAAAATATTTCCGATTTTTTTTGGAATACCCTTAAAAATTACTACTACATATATTTTTATTAGCTAATAATGTTTGTGATAAGATGGATTTAAAGCAGATTTATGTTAACAAATTTAAAGGCCTTGTTAGAAAAGAGCGGGACCAAGAAATAAATTTTCACAAAGAAGAGATTAAAAAACTTGGAATAAAGCGTGAAAATGTTGGAAGGGCGATTTTAAATTTAAATGGAAAAGTTCTTCGAGAATTCTTTGGAGAATACGTTGTAAGATATGGAAGACGTGAAAAATTTAAGAAAACTGACATTTCTGTTGGAGACGTTGTTTTAATAAGCAGGGGAAACCCACTCCAAAGCGACCTTTTAGGAACTGTAATTGAAATCGGGTCAAATCACGTCGATGTTTCGATGGAAAATGTTCCAAAATGGGCTTTAAATGATATAAGAATCGATCTTTACGTAAATGACGTTACATTTAAAAGAATGCTGAATGCACTTGATAAATTTAACTACACCGATAATCGGCTTATCGACATTATTTTAGGAGTAGATGGACCAGAAAAATCCAAAAAAACAGAAATTCGATTTTTAGATTATAGTTTAAACGAATACCAAAAAGAAGCTGTTTTAGAAGCCCTCTCTGCAAGAGATTTATATTTGATACACGGGCCTCCAGGAACTGGAAAAACAAGAACCATTTCTGAAGTAATTTTACAGGAAGCCCTGAGAAAAAACAAAGTCATTGCAACTGCCGACTCGAATATCGCGGTTGACAACATTTTATCAAACATTTCAAAGTACGAATCATTTAAAATCGTTAGAATCGGACACCCATCAAGAATTTCTAAAAAATTGATGAAATATTCCCTCCAAAATAAAATTACGGAACATGTTGATTACCAAAAACTAAAAAAAATGAAAACAGAACTTCAAAAAAATTACGACCTGCGTAAAAGTTTCAAAAGACCGGACCCAAAATGGAGAAGAGGAATGACTGATGACGATATAATTATTTTTTCAAAATTAAATAAGGATATAAGAGGAATCCCGAAAGAAACTATTAAAAAAATGGCTGATTGGGTAATTTGTAGTGAAAATATCGCTAAATTAAAAGAAAATATCCAAAAATTTGAGAAAAAGATAATCGATGATATCATATCAAACAGTGACGTTGTTGTTGCTACAAACTCGATGGCAGGAAGCGAGATGTTAGAAGATTATAAATTTGATGTCTGTGTAATTGACGAGGGAAGCCAGTCAATGGAACCTTCTTCATTGATTCCAATTGTAATTTCGAGAAAATTGATTATTGCCGGAGACCACAAACAACTTCCACCAACTGTTCTCAGTGAAGAATTAGAACTTAAAAAAACACTTTTTGAAAGGATGATTAACCAGCACAAAGACTTTTCAAAAATTCTTCAGGTTCAGTACCGGATGAACGAAAAAATTATGAAATTTTCAAATGAAATGTTTTATGAAAATAAGCTTATTGCTCACGAATCTGTAAAATCGCACAATTTACTTGATATTGTACAAAATATCTCAAAAGAAGATAAAGACATCATAAACAAAAAGCCTCTTCAATTTGTAAATGTCAATGGTCAGGAAAAGCAGGATTCCTTTAAATCTTCTTACAACGTTGAAGAAGCTGAAAAGGTAATTGAAATTATCTCAAAACTTCAAAAATATGACATTCCTGTAAGTATACTCACTCCTTATGATGCGCAGGTCAAATACATCTCTAACAGATTAAACACTGACGAAATAGAAGTAAAATCCGTTGATGGGTTTCAAGGCCGGGAAAATGAAGTAATAGTAATTTCTTTTGTTCGAACTGATAAAATGGGATTTTTAAAAGACCTCAGAAGATTAAACGTCGCAGTTACACGGGCAAGACGAAAGTTGATAGTTATCGGCTCCAAAAATTTATTGATAAAGGACGATGCATACTCAAAATTTTTAAATTGTTTCAATGATAACCGATAATCAAAAGAAAAGATTGAATATTTCCCGAAATAATCAAATAATACCGCGTTATTCCTTTTCTTTTTACGACCGAATGATTTATATATGATAATATTTTATTTAGTTTGATAATTATTATTCTCTATTTTGTATAACTATTTAAAACTTAAAAATTTAAAAAATACGAGAGGTGTCTATCCTTATGACAAAAACAAGTGCAATACATTCCCCATTTGAAGCTCCAAACACGATTTCCCTTGTTGCGGGAACCGGAGATTCTAACAATCCGTTAAACTCATTTGACATGGCACTGTTGAAATCAGGTATCGGAAACTTAAATTTAATCAGAATCAGCAGTATTATGCCACCAAAAGCAGACATTATTCCACTCCCAAAAATACCGCAAGGTTCACTCGTCCCTACAGCATACGGTTACCAGATAAGTGAAATAAAAGGCGAAACCGTTGCAGCAGGTATCAGCGTTGCGATTCCAAAAGATAAAGAATTATGCGGCCTTATCATGGAATACGAATGCATCGGCGGTAAAAAAGAGTGTGAAGACACCGTTAGAAACATGGCAAAAGAAGGTTTTGAAATGAGAGACTGGGAAATCGACGAAATCATTTCAATCGCTTCAGAACACACCGTTGAAAACATCGGATGTGCATTTGCAGCAGCAGCTCTCTGGTACAAATAAGATAATATACCTGTAAATCAGAATATCATAAAATTTCACATATGTGGGATATTGAAACTATGATTTTAAAAAGAAGTGTCCAAAAAAGCATAAAACTTAAAAACGCTAAAAGAGGCGAGACCGTTGAAACAGTTAGGAAAACACATCATCCTCGAACTTTGGGGATGCGAGAGTCAAGCCCTGGATGACCAGCCAGGCATAGAAAAAATGCTTGTTAATGCAGTAAAAGCATGCGGAGCTACATTAATCTGTGTAAAAACACACAAATTCTCACCACAAGGGGTAACCGGGGTTGCAGTATTATCTGAAAGCCACATAAGTATCCACACGTGGCCGGAACTTGGATACGCTGCAATGGATGTATTTACCTGTGGAGAACACGTTAGACCGGAAGATACAATCCCAGAAATTGAAAAATTCTTAAAACCTGAAAAAACAGATATTATGGATATTAAAAGAGGAATTATTGATGATGAGGAGGTGAAAGAATGAAATTCGATGCATGGTATACAGAACCACAAACTGAAAATTTAAGCCTTTCAACTAAATTAAAAGATATCCTTTACGTTGGACAGTCCGAATACCAAGAAATTCAGGTTCTTGACACTTACGAATTTGGAAGAGTTTTAATTTTAGAAAACACTTACCAGACTACAGAAAGAGATGAATTCATATACCACGAATTGATTTCACATCCTGCACTCTTTACTCACGGAAACCCTAAAAAAGTTCTTGTTATCGGCGGCGGAGATGGAGGAAGTGTTAGGGAAGTTTTAAAACACAAAAGTGTTGAAAAAATAGACTTCGTTGAACTTGATGGACAAGTTGTAGAAGTTGCTAAAAAATTCCTTCCAACCCTAAGCTGCGAAATAGATAACGAGAAAGTAAACACGATTATTACAGACGGAATAAAATACGTTGCAGAAACTACTGAAAAATACGATGTAATACTTGTAGACTGCCCAGACCCAGTAGGCCCTGCTGCAGGATTATTCGAAAAAGAGTTCTACAACAACCTCTTCAAATGTTTAAATGAAGACGGAATCATGGTTCAACAGACCGAAAGCCCACTTTTACACGAAAAATTGATAAATAAAATCAAAGGACACTTAAAAGATGCTGGCTTTTCAACGATCAGACCCCTTGTATGCAGTATTCCAACATACCCCAGTGGATTCTGGAGCTTTACATTAGCTTCAAAGAAAAACGATCCCTTAAATTCAGATGTTTCAGAAATTGAAAACAAATTAAAAGGTATGGTTACAAAATACTACGATCAGGACGTTCACAAGGGCGTATTTTTAGCTACACCCCGATACTTAAAAGATTAATTCCTAACTTTTTTATTGTTTATTTCTTTGGTGATATCACATGTATTTTGAAGATTATTCCAAGTTTATTGCCGCTTATGATAATTTTAACGATGCTGATTTTGTTATTTTTGGAATCCCATTTGATGCTACTACATCCTACAAACCAGGAGCAAGATTTGGACCTGACGAAGTTAGAACTGCTTCATGGGGACTTGAAACATTTAGCCCGATTTTAAAGAGAGATTTAATCGATGTAAAAATTTGCGATAAATACAATCTTTTAATGGAAGGAAACCAGTCTGAAATAATAAACAGGGCATACAACGCTTCAAAAGAAATTTTAGAAGCTAAAAAAATCCCTGTGATGATTGGTGGAGAACATTCCGTAACTTACCCTGTTGTAAAAGCCGTAAAATCAGTTTACGATGACTTTGCAGTAATTCACTTTGATGCTCACTGCGATTTAAGGGACGAATATATGGGAAATGAACAGTCCCACGCAAGTGTTATAAGAAGAACTTATGATTTAACAAAAGATATCTTCCAGTTTGGTATTAGAAGTGGCGACCAGGACGAATGGGAATTTGGATGGGAAAACACCAATATTTCAATGGAAATGCCTACAAAAGACGATATCAAAAAAATTAAAGAACTTGAAAAACCAGTTTACGTAACAATTGACATCGATGTACTCGATCCTGCATTTGTACCGGGAACTGGAACTCCTGAGCCTTGCGGATTTACTCCAAAAGAACTTATAAACTCGCTTTATCTTTTGGAAGAAATTAAAGAAAATATCGTTGGTTTCGACGTGGTTGAAGTTTCACCTCATTACGACATTGGCAAGATTACATCTGTTACAGCAGCAAAAATCATTCGTGAATTGATACTCACCATAAGCAAATAATACGTCAATTTTTGCAAAAATACGCGTTAATACAAAATCAAATGTTAAAATTTAAATATAAAAATAAACATATCTGTAAAAAGTAAGAATCGTGGTGATATTTTGGTATCTAATAATGTAATGAAAACTATTGAGGAAATAGAATCACAAATCTCCCAAGACACTAGGTACATCGAACTTGTAACAACTGTCGAATATTTAATAAGTCTCGTTTCAGAAGATAAAAAAGAAGTATTTAGAAAAGCTTTAAACGATGCTGAAAACGTTGAAGACGTAAAAGAAGTATTAAATGCTATAAAATTACAAATCGGATCCCAAGGCGCTAAAAAATACCTCGGAATTTAATTAAAACACCTTTTTCCTATTTTAACTGTTTATTGAAAGCATTATAACGCCCCCAAGAATCATTACAATTCCCGCGATCTGAGGAAATGATAATTGCTCTTTTAAAAAAATTACTGCCAAAACCGTGGTTATTGCAGGGCCAATTGACGATAAAGGCACTACAACACTTGCTTTTCCTTTATTCAATCCATAATAAAGCGCAAGCGTTCCAAGTATCACCAAAACTGCCGCAATAACCCCATAAATTAAAACCTTGTTTGGATAATCGAGTAAGCTCCGGCATTTTCCACCAAATAATATAACGCATAAAACTATTCCAACAATATTTACAATAATCCACTGAAGATATGGGTCTTCATTTGAAACAACTTTTGCAAAAAAAGTGCCTACCCCGTATAAAACAGCAGCAAGTATTCCAATCATTACTCCATCCATACCCTGCCCCCGAAAAATTAAAAAATTAAATTAAATGTTTATTGATTTTGCAGTCCTTACATTTTCTATTTTCTTGATTTCATCTAACACGTCTTCTGAAATCATGTGGTCAACATCTAAGAACATTATACTGTGTCCCCCTGGCTCTTTTCTTCCAACTTGCATTCCTGCAATGTTTATTCCGTGTTCACCAAGGAGCACCCCAACTTTTCCAACCATTCCGGGTCTGTCGATGTGTTTTATAATACAAATTGTTCCTTCAGGTTTTATATCCATTCTGTATCCATTGATTTCCCTGAAAACAACTTCATTGTGTTCAATACTTCCGATTATTGAAATTTCGTCATTTTCTCCTTTAGCAACAATTTTTATCGAATTTCCGTAGTCGCTTTCGGCCATTGTTCCTTCTGCAATTTTGATGTTCCTGCTTTTTGCAATTACTGGGGCGTTTACTAAATTAACACCTGCAAGCAATATCGGGGCCAAAATACCTTTTAAAAATGACCTTTTAAGTATTTCGGTCTTTTCTTTTGCAAGTCCACCCATGTAAGTAATTTCTAAAAGTTCTATCGAATTATCGAGGTACTGTATTGCCATAGAACCCATTTTTTCAGATAAAATCATGTATGGTTTTAATTTTTTCATTTTTTCAGTTGGAACCATTGGGAGGTTTACAACGTTCTCTGCAGATTCTCCTTTTAATATTTTAACGGTTTGTTCTGCGACAATCGTTCCTGCACTGAGCTGTGCTTCTTCTGTTGAAGCCCCCTGGTGCGGAGTTCCGATTAAATTATTAAGTGTTAAAAGCGGGCTTTCTTTTGGAGGTTCTTGCTCAAATACATCGAGTGCAGCTGCTTTAATTTTTCCACTGCTTAATGATTCATAGAGTGCATCTTCATCGATTAAACCGCCTCTTGCACAATTCATGATAACCATATTGCTTTTCATGAGTGCAATCTGCTCTTTTCCAATCATGTGTTTTGTTTTAGGGGTTAATGGAACGTGAAGGGTTATAAAGTCACTTACAGTACACAGTTCATCTACAGTTAATAATTTTATTCCAAGTTCTGATGCTACATCTTCTGGAATGTATGGATCATATGCAACAATTGTCATTCCAAAAGCTTGCGCTCTTTTTGCAACTTGCTGTCCAATTCTTCCAAGTCCAACAATTCCGAGAGTTTTTCCGTAAATTTCCATTCCTTTAAATGATTTCCTGTCCCACTCGCCCCGTTTAATCGATGCAGTAGCCTGAGGAATATTTCTCGCTGCTGAGAGCATCATACCAAATAAAAGCTCTGCAACTGATATTGACGATGCATCTGGCGCATTTACTACAACTACTCCTTTTTCAGTTGCAGCGTCTAAATCGACGTTATCTACACCAACACCTGCTCTTGCAATGATTTTTAAATTCTCTGATGCTTCGATAATTTCTCTTGTAACAGTAGTTCCACTTCTAACAACGAGTGCATCTACATCTTTAATTTTTGATTTTATCTCTTCGACTTGTAAACCCGTTGCAACTTCAACTTCGCCTGCCTGTCTTAAGATTTCAACAGCGCTTTCATGCAGCGGGTCTGTTATAAGTATTTTTGACATTTAATCACCTAAATGAATACAATTTACTACACATCTCAAATTACACAAAATAATTATGACTAATAATTTAAATAACTACTCGAACTAACCTAACTGATAAATATCATGATAACAAACTTATAGAAAAATTACGGTGGAATTGATGTACGGAATTTTAGTTTTGGAAGACGGCACAATTATCCAGGGAAATGGATTTGGTGCAGAAACCGAAGTGCTCGGTGAACTTGTATTTAACACTTCCATGACAGGATACGTTGAAATATTAACTGACCCCTCATACAAGGGCCAGATTGTTACAATGACGTATCCTTTGGAAGGAAATTATGGTGTCGAAAAGGAATGGTTTGAAAGTGATGGAATTAAAGCAGAAGGATTCGTTGTAAAGGATATGACTGGAAAAGAACTCGATGAATTCTTAAAAGAATACAATATTCCGGGAATTTCAGGCGTAGACACGAGATACATTACAAGAAAAATAAGATCAAAAGGGGTTATTAAATCCCTCTTAAAAACATCCACCAACCCGATAACTGAAGATGAAGAAAGAGAATTAATTAAAAAGGTAGTAACTTATCCAGATATTTCAGAAATAGACCTTGTTCCAGAAGTATCTACAAAAGAAACAGTTGTATACAACGCAGACGATGAAAAAACAAAGTGTGTACTTATTGATTGCGGTGTAAAACAGAGCATTGTAAACTGCCTTGTTGAAAGAGGATGCAGCGTTATAAAAGTTCCATACAACTGCAAAAAAGAAGAAATTTTATCATACAGCCCAGACTTTGTACTTGTTTCAAACGGTCCTGGCGACCCTGAAAAAATGTTTGAAACAGTCGATATAGTTAAAAATTTAATTGGAACAATTCCAGTTACAGGAATTTGTCTTGGACACCAGATTATCACAATAGCACTTGGCGGAAAAACTTACAAGTTAAAATTCGGTCACAGGGGCGGAAACCAGCCTGTAAAAGACATGGAAACTGGAAAAGTATACATAACATCCCAAAACCACGGGTTTGCAACAGACACGACCGTAGTTCCAGCAGGTTCTGAATTGATGCACGTGAACTTAAACGACGATACCGTTGAAGGAATAAGAAAAATTGGATCATGTGACCTCAAAAATACCGTATGGAGTGTTCAGTACCACCCTGAAGCTGGCCCTGGACCGCATGATGCAAGATTCCTCTTTGATGAAATGGTCGAACTTGGAATTAAATTTAAAGCAGAAAAAGCAAACTAACTTTTTAAACTACTACTTTTTTAAAAATTTAAGATAAACTTTGAACATGACTTTATTTTTTAGCTTGAAACCAAAGGAAAAAATCATGAATCCACAAATTAAAACTGCTGCTCTTGACTCATCAAAAAAAACCCTTGATTCGATATATCAAAAAAATGAAATTTCAAAAGAAATTTATGAAAAATTATCAGAACTTCACGATGTTAGAAACAAGGATTTTGATGAATTTTTAGCATATCTAAAAATGGATAATAATACTCAAAACCTGAAAAAAGAAAAAGCAGTAGTTGCATTTAGTGGAGGCGTAGATAGTAGTGCATCAATAATTGTTGCAAAGAAAATTTTTGAGATTTATGCAGTTACCGTGCGTTCTAAATATATAATAGATGCAGAAACTGAAAAAAATGTATCGGAACTTGGAAAACTGTTAAAAGTTTCGCATGAATTTATCGATGTAAATTTGGATTCTATTTTTGAAGATACCAAATCTGGAAAATACCACCCTTGTGGAAGATGTCACAGCACAGTTGAAGCGGAAATCTTAAATTATGCTGAAAAAAATGGCATAAAATACATAATATACGGGGACATGCTTTCGATTGGGTATTTATCGATTAAAAAAATTGATAAAAAAATTATTCGTATAAATATTCCATCATTTTTATCAATGGCTAAGGATGAAAGCAGAACTATTTTAAAAGAGTTTAAAATTACCATAAATCAGTCTTACGGCTGTCAGCTAATTAAAAAAGCGCATAAACATAAAAGCATGCAAAAATTTACAATTCAAAGGATATTAAGGGAAGTAAGGGCCCAAGTCATTACTCCTGAAGAAGGTTTAAAAAATATACTCGATGTTGTTAAAATTTAACTACTGTATCGCAATTGAAACTGAAACACCGTCTTTTTTCATTTTGTTTAAAACAAGATTTTTCATTTCAAATTCTTTCATTCCAGTAATTTCTGAAATTCCAAGAATCGCACAGGGTTCAGAAACTCCATATGTTCCAATCGTTTTAAATACAAAATCTGACTTTTTTAATGGATATTTTGAATAGATTTCATTTATTTCATCGATTTCAAAGATAAACAGATTTTTATCAAATCTTTCAGCAGTTTTTAAAATTCCGTATTCATCTTTTTTAACGCTTACCGTAGAAATTGCATCGATTCTCCATGGGGATATGTCTCTTAAATAGAGTGCTTTTTTAACTGCCCAGTAAACTTTGCTCTTTTCGATATTTTTTCTTGAACCTAAACCCAAACTTACGGTTTTGGGTTTTAAAATTATATCATCAATTAAAACATGATTTTCGTTGTGAACAGAAATATTGTAAGAATTTAACAGCTTTTTTGAAGTTTTCCAAGCTTTTGGAATAACTAAATCAGGTTTTTCGGATAAAACTTTTTTATTTATCAAAAGTATGTCTTTTTTCAATGGATTTTCTAAAAAATAGATTTTTGATAGTTCATCAATCCCAATTTTTCCATTAACATCTGTTGCAGTTGTTTTTACAACGTTTAAATTTAAAAAATTTCCAATTAAGTCTGAAAAATAGTTTCCCCCGCCGATATGGTTTGAAAGAAGCGGTACCACGTATTTTTCTGATTCATCCATTAAAATTACAAAAGGGTCTTTTAACTTGTCATTTTGAATTTCCGGAATATATTTTCTTAAAACAATTCCTGAAGCCATTATAAAAACAAAACCAGTTTCATTCCCAGTTATTTCAAAATCTTTTATGTTAAAAACTTCGTTATCATAAAAATAGTAATTAAAAACCGATTTTACATCGTTTGCCAGTTTTTCGGCATTTTCTGTAATGTAAACAATTTTTATCATCATAACCCCGAAAGATGAAATTTCAAAAAATAATTAATTTTAAAGAAGTTTTGCAGCAACTTCTTTTGCCTGCTCCCTTTTTTCTTGTAAATCAGTCATGAATTCAACTAATTTCTGGTAGCATTCTTTTTTACAGGTTCCACAGGTTAATTCTCCGCTTTTACACTGTTCATATAATTTTTTAAGTTCTTTATCATTTTCTATTAAGTGGTAAGTGTATAATTCATACACGACACACTCTTCAGGAACTCCACCAAGTTTTTTCTGCTCTTCAAGAGTCTCTCGCCCGCCAGTTTTACATGACATAACTTTTTTCTTAAATGATTTTGTTGGTTCATCTGAAAGATATATTGCGGTTTCAGGCTTTGATGAACTCATTTTTCCGCCCAAAAGGCCAGTTATAAACCTGTGGTATGTTGAAGATGGTGCAATAAATTTAAAATCTTTGTATCTTCCAGCAATATCTCTTGTAAGTCTTATGTGGGGGTCCTGATCAATTCCAACAGGAACTACAACTGGAACCTTTTTTTCAAGCTGAGGGTGGAGTATGTCTGCAACCTGAACAATCGGTGCAAAAACGTGCCCGATATTTGTTTCCCCACTAAATCCGTAAATTCCTTTCATTTCAGTGAAATTTACCCGTTTAGAAAGGCGCATTGCAAGGTCTTTTACTGTTTCATTTTTTGATTGAAGATAAACATTGATTTTTTCTGGATCGAGTCCTAAAGCAATGTAGTTTGTGATGTATTCTTCAATTGCAAGCTTTTTAGTGGTTTCAAAATCCATTCCTCTTGCCCAATAAGCTTCTAAATCTGCAATTGGAATGTATATGTCTGCACCGTACTTTTGGTAGTATAAAAGCTGGTCAACAACCATTTTGTGTCCAAAATGCATTTTTCCAGAAGGCATCATTCCAGAAACTACTGTAAAATCTTTCCCATTATTCATAGCATCTGCAATTTTCTGAAAATCTCTGTGCCCGAACACAATACCTCTTTTCATGAAACTGTGCGGTTCTTTTAGCGTGTTTACAATTTCAGAAATTGGATTTACACCAAATTGCTCCATTGTCTTTTTATAGTCTAAATCGTCCGAAACATCCCAAGGAGTAATCAATATTTCACCTTAATTAAATCAAATACAATTCTTAAAAATTATTCGTAATTTTCAGGCAGTTTTGCAGCGGTTTTGTGGCATTCTGAAAGACCGAGTGCAGCTACAGCACCAATTATACCGCCATCACCAGTAACTTCTATAAGTTCAATGTTGTTTCTCATTGCAACCATTTTAGCCTCGTTTATAGGAACCATTTCCCGTTTAACTTTCATGGTGTACAGTTTCATGCTTTGGGAAGGAGTAAGTCCCCTGTAAATTGCAATTGCAGTTTTTTCTGAAAGTGTTTTTTCTTTTAAAAGCTTTTCAATTTCTTTTCCGATTTTATATTTGTATTCTGGGTAAACCGCAAAAGTGAGTGCAATTGACACACAATTTTGTGTTTTATTTGGGTTTCCAGGGAATAACTGGATTATCGTGTGGTCGACGTAAAAACCCATTTTGGATTCTTCAATTAAATTTCCAATTTCATTTGCTAAAACCCAAGTGGCACCTTCTTCTTTAGTATCGGTATCATCTATTCCAACAGTTATTTTTTCCATTTTGGGAGTCTGGATCATTCCCCGTCCAAGTTTTGACCCGCCACCTTTTTCGATTAATTCTGCGGCAACTACATTTTCTGCATTTTTTCTTAGTTCAATTCCAACTCCTGCACCTGCAAGACCTGCGTAAACAATGTGAACATTGCCATCTTTTAAATAAATTTCTTCAATTCCTGCTGCACTGATTGATGGAACAAGTTTAAGGTCGTTTTTCCCATTTTTCAAAATAAAATGGTGCTTGTTTCCATTTCTCCATGCTGAAACAATTACTGGGGAGGTTCTCTGGTACTGGTACATCAGCCATTCTGAACCACTTGGGCACGGGTGTTCTTCGACAAGTTCAGTTAACCCCAGTTCCTCGTCAACCATTGCAATAATCCGTTTATAAGATACATAATCAGTCATATTCTCACCAAATTAAGCTCCACGTTCTTCAAGGTAGTTCGTGATTTCGTCGTAAATTAAATCGAATAAATCCTTTTCGTAATTGGATATTTTTTTATCTATATCGGTTCTTGAAAGAGCGTAGTTTAAAATTATTAATTCGAGTTCTCTTTCAATGCCTCGCAATTTCCTGTCGAGTCCGACCATTCTATTGTATATATCCCATTTTAATGAATTATCAACAGAAATATTTAAGTTTTTCAACTTGTGAAGGCAGCACAACAACTCATCATAGTTTGAAATTCTTTTGTGCGAATGCAATTTTCTAAGGTGCGTTTCAAGGTCATTTAATTTATGAGTATACGCCCTAAGTTCATTATCTAAAAACTGAATTTCGCGCACATTTACAAGGTCCCTGTCAAGGTCTTTTAGCGTCTCTTCTAAAATGCATATTTCATTATACATTCCCACATAATTTTTAAAAACATCTTTTAACTTTGAACTTTCTTCAAATTGGGGGTCTTTTAAAAGTATGAGTTCCGCGAGTTTTTTTAACTTCTTGTTGTATTCTGCCATAGTTTCACTTGGTCGAATATTAAGATTTAAAAGTTGTTGAATCTTAAATATTTCAGCAATTTTTATTTAACATGTCTTATATTTACCAAAACGCCGTGAGTTGCTTTCTTCATTTCTTTTCCGCTCATTAATGCTCTTCCAACACCCAATACATTATTATTTTTTATGATAACTACTTCATCGTTTACAGAAATCGCATCATCAGCATTTCTAAATCCTGGAGCAAATAATGAACCTTTTTTAACGTCAAAATCAACTTCTACCCAGTTTGTTTTACCGAGAAGTTCTCCACCTTGCGAAGTAAGTACAAAAAGGCCGTTATCATTAATTGAAGCCAATTGAACTGTATTTTTGCCGTCTTTTATGAAGAATTTAACATGTCTTCCTTTTATCATTACGTCTTCAGGTAAAAAGTTCTTTCCAAGCTGGAATTTTGCAAGTTCTTGATAATTGTGAAGTCTCTGTGCACGTTTTGATTTTGTATCAGCAGTTTGATCTAATTCTTTTAAGATATTTTTTAAATTTTTTAACGAATTGTCAGACGTTGGGTCTCCATCTGAAGAAATTATGTAATCTTCATCGATATCCAAAATTTCGAGGTAGTGTTCTGGAAGATGTGCTATTATCTTTACTTCTTCGAATTTAGATTTTGCGATTTCGATATAATTTTTCAAATATTTGTTTATAAACTCTATTTCATCATGGCTCCAGTCTCCAGTTACAGGAATATCATAATCCACGAGTCTTTCGAGTGCTCTTGGAACTACCCCATAAGGTGAAGTTAAAATCAATTCTTCTACGGGCATTCTTACTGAATTAATTGCATTTATGAAGAACTGGTGGCTTTTTGAATATGAATACGGTTTTTTTGATGAACACGGCAAAAGTATGATTACATTTGTATATGGTTCGTAATTTTTTGCCCTTTCGATGTATTTTTGAACTTCTGGAATTTTTGTTTCATCAATTGTTACAATTATTTTATTATTTTTTGAAATTGGAATATTTGTAAGTTCGGGTTTAAACCGCCTGTAATTTGACCTTAAATAAGGGTTTGAAATCGTGGTTTCCTCTACGAGATTTCTTAAAGAACCTGTCTCGATACAGAATTTCACTTCTTCTAAAACCTGATCGATTATAGATTCATTGAATTTTTTTAAACTTTCAAAATCTTCTTCTGATTTTATAAGTCTATTTTTACTAAATTTGTAGCCTTGTGCTGCATAATAACTTGCAGACGAATAATCAAAATAATCTGCACCCATGTAAACGAGCAGTGGAATTTCCAAAGGCATTGCACCTGGAACATATATTCCAGAATTTGGAGAAATAATTTCTCTCACTTTTGGGATAATTTCAATCATTTCCCTTCTTTTTACCATCTGTCGAAGGTCGGAAATTACGTAAACATCCATGCCTTCTTCAATATCAATTAAATCAGCATATTTTCCAGTATTTATTATCTGGTAGCTTATTTCACTTTTTCTCACATATTCTGATTTATTTAATTTTACGAGTTCTTCTGCAACTTCCCTTGGTGCGTCAAATGGAATTTTTAACGCGCTCAGGTTAGGAACTGTTATCTCAAACTCGATTATTTTCGGGGTTGTCGCGGAAGAAGTTAATTCGTGTTTCTCCTTGCAAATTCTTCCTATATCGTATAATACCGGCTCTAACATCTAAACACCTTTTTAATAAAAAATAAATAAAAATTAAAACTTAAAATCTGATTAAACTTTTAAACTTAAAATATATATTTCTACATTATTAAGCTATCCAAAGGGCTATTTGATACGTGATAAAGACCTCTATTAGTGCTGCGATAACAAATAATATTACAGAAATTAAAAAAATCCGCAAAGAATCTTTGAAATAATCAATATAATGCTTTTCTTTTCTGAATTTCTTGATTACACTCATTGAAAGAATCAGGCCTGAAGTGGCGGCTAAAATAAGTGCAGGAATTTCAAAAATTCCATGGGGCCCGATTAAAAGTATAAATTTTAACGGCTCTGTTAAATAAAGAACATAAGCGAGTAAATATGAATTTACCGCGATATTTATAAGTGCAAAAAACATAATGATATATGTAAAAGCTGCAACAAAGAGGTTGTTTGCCAAAATTATTGTAAATATTTCGATAGGACCTTTATCATCTATTGAAAAGCTCTGAACTTTTATTTTAAATGTTTCATACATCAAATTTCCAAAATAACGGAATTGAAACATGTCATAATAAATAAATACGTAAGAAAGTAGAAATGTTGCCAAAAATATAGTCGAAACTAAGTAAATTGTATTCTTGTGCCTTTTTAGTGCATCAAAAATCTCTAAAATTTCGTAAACTTCTTTACTCATGGTACCCAAGCGTGATATTGTGACTGAATCTTTAAAAAATAAATGCAATTCATCGAATAAAAACATGTTGGAAAGTGATGTTGTCAAACTTTTGTCTGATTTGGGCGTTAATTTTGACAATATGCTAAAATGCGGAATGTACATGTGCATCTGCGATGAATCCGAAAAAAAAGAAATTGAAACTAAATTTCTGAAAATCATGGAAAAACAGATTAAAAATCCAAATGTATCGACTCTTTTAATATCTGCAATTGTCATGGATGAAAGGGGAAGAAATGGTGGGCTTCCATTCGATTACAATAGTGATCCGACTTATGTTTACGCAGATGAAGTTATCGGAATGGCAATTGCAAATGAAATCGCGGGAACTAAAGCTACATTTAATTTTAAATGGTACGATGCAAAAAAACCAGGAATTATTGGAAAACTCGATAAAGAAGGCTACATGTTTTTAGATGATGCTGTTGCAGGGTTTGTTGCGGGATGCATGTCCAAGGTATTTGAATAAAAATTTAAAATAACGCCTGAAAAAATTTCAAAAATTAAAAACAAAAACAATATCTTTTTTTAATACCTCGGGTAAATAGTATAAAGAGAACTTATAATTTCAAGAACGGGAAAGCTATGGAAATTGAAAGACTTTATAAAAAGATAGTCGAATTAAGAGAGAATAATTCTGATAAATTTCAGGTACTCTCAAAGCATATCCAGTCAATGCCTGAAGATATGTTTGATTACATCTTAAAAAGATTGGAAAAACAGATTGAAATTGTAAAAAAATACGGAATAGAAATAAGGCCCGCGATAGACCCATTTGTTTCTTCAGAACTTGGGATATACAGAAGACTTGATGATTTAGAACTTGGTGAACTTCTTGATTATCCAGAATGCTGTGTAAAATCATTTTCTGACACTGCACGGTACGGAATTGATTCTGAGCATTTAAAAGAAGTCGAAAACATGGAATTTGACGAAGATACTTATGCAATTATACTTCCATCAGGATTCATTCCATGCAGTATCAATTGTAAAAAAGCCATTGATAATAAATTGATTGGAAAAATAGATAAAGAAACTTACGATAAACTTTTAAAATTAGAAGAAGAACTTTTTAGAGAATTGCCACACTATCACGGGGCTTATGATGAATATTTTGAAAAAATAATTATAAAAAAATAAAAAGGGTTGAATCTATGTATATTATCATTGCGGGAATGGGCAGAGTTGGAATGTCACTTGCAAAATCACTTTCCGGAAAAGGACACGACCTTGTACTGCTCGACCAGAACAAAAAAACATGCGAAGAAGTTGCAAGTGAAATCGATGCCCTCGTAATCAACGGGGACTGTACTAAAACGAAATCGCTTGAAAACGCAGGAATCGAAGATGCGGATATATTTATCGCAGTTACCGGAAATCAGGAAATTAATCTGATCAGTGGATTAATTGCAAAAAAATTTAACGTCCCAAAAACTATTGCAAGAGTAAGTGAACCAGATTACAAGGACGTATTTGAAAGTCTCGGGATTGGCGTTGTAATTAGCCCTGAACTCGTTGCAGCAAACTATATTGAAAAATTAATCGATAGACCTGGTGTTGTAGACCTTGCAATAATCGGAAGAGGAGATGCAGAAATTTTAGAACTTATAATCCCTCCAGCTTCAAAAGTTGCAGATAAAAAAATTAGGGAACTTGGCGGAGCAAAAGACTACGTCATAATTGCAATTTACGAAGGAAACGAACTAAAAATTCCTGATGGGAATACTGAACTAAAAGCATACGATAGAATCATAATACTTGCGAAAACATCATCGTTAGATGAAGTTAGAAAGGTCTTTTCAAGCGAAACAAGGGAATAATTTAAGAATAAACCCCGTAAAAAAACATAAAATACAGTAAATACTTTAAAAAATTATTTTAAATAATTTAAACAGAAATTCGCAATTTTTTCAGGGATATTTACAAAATTCATCATTCCCCTAAATTGAGGAGTTATATTTGCTTCTAAAATGTAATTTTTATTCTTCGAAATCAAAACATCCATTCCAACAATATCTGCACCTAATTTTTTTACGGAATCTAAAACCATGTCTTCAATATCTTTTGATAAGAGAAATTCCCGTATTTCCGCACCGCGAGAGTAATTTGCCTTCCAGCTATTTTTTGGAATTCTTTCCATCGACCCGATAATTTCGTTATCCAATACGAAAACCCGAAGGTCGTGGATGTAAGGAATGTATTCCTGAACAAAAAGTTCGTCTTTTTCTCCCAATTTACTAAAAACTTCGATAAATTCGGATTTTGAAGTTATTTTAAAAACTCCGTCCCCATATCCCCCATATATTGGTTTTAAAACAAAAGGAACTCCAAAATTATTATCGATTCTATTAAAAATTTCGGTAATGTCTTTTGAATATGTTAAAAACGATTTAGGGGATATTTCTTTTAATTTTAAGTACGTGAGATATTTATTCTGGCACGTTTGAATGGTTTCAGCAGAATTTATAACAGGAATGTCTTTTGAAAGGTATTTTAGTGCATAAATTCCCTCGTTTAAAAAATCTCGCTCAACTCTTGATAAAATTAAATCAAATTCATACCGTTCAAAACCTGAAAAAACTTCTAAAGGGTCGATAAATTCAACACTACACTTTTTCCCAAGTTCTTCAAAAATCATCAAATTTTCAGGCGTTTTTTTGTGGGCCAATATTCCTATCTTCATAAAAATCCCTATTTTACAATTTGAACGTTTATGGACTCCAAATCCCCGCCCATTATGTAGGATAATTTTAGTTTAACAGTTTCTGCATTTAATTTTCCATTTATCGGAATTACAAGAGGTGGGTTTAACATAGGCGTTGCTCCAGAGATTAAATCTTCTTTTAATTTAGTATACGTGTTTAATCTTACGGCCGGATTTTTTACATCTTCTCTTAGATTAAATTCGAGTAAATATTCCACGCTTTCTTCATTTACCTTATAAAAATTGATAGTATCATAAACAATTTCGTTTGAAACTTCTTCTGATGTTACTTCTTCATCGTAATAAATGTGGCCCATTTTTGATTTAACCAACTGTGCAGAATTATAAACTTCTTCTGGAATTATTATTCCGCCATCTTTTAATAAACCCCTTTTAATTATCGAATTTAAAACAGGAACCTGCGGTTCGGTAATTAATCCGGTGTCAAGAAGTTCTGCAATTACAACATCCGCTTTTTCGGGAAATGGATAATATGCTGCGTCATCTTCGATAACTTTAATATTTTTAAAATTATTTTCTTTTACATTTTCTTTGGTATATTCTGTTGTTATTGGGTCCAATTCTACTGCGTAAACCTGTTTTGCAGTTCTTGCCGCAATCATTGCAAGAATCCCACTTCCAGTTCCAAGGTCAAATACTACGTCCCCTGGTTTTACCGTGTCTTCGACTGCTTCTTTAAATACTGAAACTCGTTCATCATCTAAAAGCATGCTGTAGTGCCACTGAGGTACAGACAATTTTAATTCCACTAATACCACCAGAATTTTATTTAAAAATGAGATATGCAGAAATGATATATTAACATGCCTGAGTGTAAACTGTTAAAAATAGCAAAAAAATGTAAAAATGTAAAAATGTAAATATAACTAATATAAAAAAAACTTAAAATGGCGAAAATATAGGTAATCATTCAAATTTTAGGGAATATTCTCCTACAATAATTTCAGACAATATTTCGTTTCCTGAACACATTCTATGAATTTTTTTAGAGATTTCGTTTAA
The DNA here is from genome assembly GCF_054506835.1 of Methanococcus mangrovi. Taxonomy (NCBI): domain Archaea; kingdom Methanobacteriati; phylum Methanobacteriota; class Methanococci; order Methanococcales; family Methanococcaceae; genus Methanococcus; species Methanococcus mangrovi. The sequence continues at coordinate 1,430,886 of NZ_CP197114.1, forward strand.
AAACGCGGTTAATTTAATTCCTTCGTCTATATTTTTGGGAACAATGAAAAGTTTCCCGTTTGGCCCCAAATCACGAATATAATTTCCGTTTGCAATAATTTCTTTTTTATGAATTATTTCAAAATTTAACATAATATCCCCTCAAAAACAATGTATATCTAAAAAATAATTAAGACCTAACCAAAACATCTTTTAAATATGCCAAAAGTATAATTAAATCATTTAATGGGGAATTAAAAACTATATTAAACGTTATTTTAGTACCACACTTAAATTATGAATTTAATCAGTATATAAAAGTATAAGTGGTGTTAAAAATATAAAAAATAAAAATTAAATTGTAAACTTTTAAATGAATAGTGGCGGGTTTTTTCCAAAAAATTCTTAAAATGGTAAATAAAAACACTACATCATAAAAACCTTGGCAGACTATCGGTAGTTAATTCAATATTGGTGTTTCTTATGGAAAAAGTAGTAATTACAGTTGATGAATTAAAAAAAATGGTAAGAAATAACGAAGAAGATAAAATTGACGAAGTTGATGTCGTAACTGCGGGAACTTGCGGGATAATGTCTGGAACTTTAGGAATATTTCACATCCCTCTTGGTGAATCATTTAAAAAAGCTGAGAAATTTTATTTAAACGGAATTGAAGGGTATCCTGGACCCTGCCCGAATGAATTTTTAGGAAGCGTTGACTGCACAATTTACGGAACAAAACATCATGGAAACTACGGCGGCGGTTTTTTATTTAAAGATTTAATCTCTGGAAAAGAAGTCGAAGCGGTAGTTGAATCAGGTGGAAAAACGTATAAAAAAATGTTAAAGCTAAATGATATGCCAACTGCAAAACTTATTGGAACAAGAAATGCATTTAAAAATTATGTGGCATTAACAAACACTGGAGAGCCAGTAAACACGATATTTCATAGAAAAATGTTAAAATCAGGCGAAGCCTCGTTTTCGGGTTGCGGGGAACTAAATCCGCTTCAAAACATGCATTCTGGTGAAAAATATCTTACTGGAAAAAAAATACTTGTAAATGGGGCATACGGTCTTATTTTAGGATATGGTACCCGTTCTTCAAAAGAAAAACCAAATTTAATGATTTCAGCAGATATGCATGAAATGGATGAATACTACATTGGTGGATTTACTACATCCGAAGGTGCAGAGATTTTTAACACTATTGCAGTCCCAATTGAAGTAAACGAAAAAAATAAAGAATATTTAAAAACGCTTGATTCTGAAATAGAACTTCCATTAACAAACGTGTTTGGAAGAACGAGTCTTGGTTCTGGAAAATATTCCGAAGTATGGGAAAATGCTGAATTAAGGCCTAAAGTTGATATTAACAGGTGCAGAATTTGTGATTCTTGTGAAGCTCAAAAAATGTGCCCGACAAATGCAATTGTAAGACTCGACCATTTGGGAAAAAGAACACTTCCAAACGAAAACTGTTTTGGATGCGGAGTATGTGTTGATTCTTGCACTTATGGAGTATACCAGATGGATAGAAAAAGTATCATGGGCATTCCAATAACCTGCAGGCAGTCGGATAGAGTTAGAGCACTAAAACTTGCAAAAGAACTTAAAAAACGAATTGAAAAAGAAGAATTTGAAGTATAAAAATTATTTTAAAATTAAAAATTAATTATTCATTATTTTCAAAATCCGTATTTTCTTCTAATTTAATTTCTTTTTTGGATAAAAAATAATTTGTATAGCTTCTGTATTCAAATACTGTCAAAAACATCTGTAAAAACGGCATTGCAAGTACAATAAGAGCTATTGCAAGCATTAATATTATTTTTTGTGTAAATATGCCGATTAATACGGGGAATAATAATACAATAATCACCGGAAGAACTATCAATACTGAAACAATCGATACTGCAACGAGTACGAGTACATATTCGATTGATATTTTTGAAATTACTTCTTTTACGTCAAAAAATCCCATGAATTCCTTTTTATCCACGAAATTAATCATTGCAAGTGATATGTAAAGTGATTCGCATATCGACAGTACAAAAGATATTAAATTCATGAACATGTTAAAAAGCAGCATGTTTGAATAGGTGTCATTTGTTATTAAGAGTATAACAAAAGGTGCTGTAATTACAAGACTTATTATTCCAAATATGACCTGTAAAACAAAAATTCCCACTAAAAAATACGCCCCCTTCTTTAAAAGTTCCTTGAAATTTTCCCATTCAGGAAGTTCGAAGCTGCCCTGAAGAGTATTTTCAATTACATTCATGTAATATCCGCCGATCAATACCGTGAAAACTACACCAATCGTTGCAATTATAAGTCCAAGTAAAATTCCGCCAAGAGACGTAAATAATGCAAATTCAGGTGCGATGTCCATTACAGAAGGAATTAAACTTGCAAACATTAGAATAATTCCAAATACAATCCCGCCTATCGAAATTATCTGGAAAACTCCCCCTACAAATATTTTTTTAGGGTCAGACCACGCGTACTGCAGTGGGTCTTTTATATACTTTTCAAAAAACATGGTTTTCAACACCCGCGATGTTATTATAATTTAATTTTGATATAATTGATTAAATTATTTTTCTTTTTGAATAACTATGTGTATTTACTAACTTATATTTTTGGAGGGGTAATTTGGTTGAAGAAGGGTATAGAAAAACCAAAATTTTAGTTACAGTAGGGCCGTCTCTTGATAACTACTTCAAAGATTGCCTTGATTTGGTCGATGGAATTCGTTTTAACATGTCCCACATGGATACGAGAAGTGTCAAAAAATACCTCGAAATATTAAACGAAAAAAATATTGCAAAACTCATGGATTTAAAAGGAAACAAAATCCGAATAATAAAGACGAATTTTTCAGAACTTGTTAAAAATCAGGTTGTATCGTTTGGAAAAGACATTTTAATTTCTTATATCCCAAAATGCATTGAAAAAGGACAGAACATCTTAATTAATGATGGAAAAATAAAATTAATTATCGAAAGCGTTGGAAAAGAAGTAACTGCCCGCGTCCTGATTGGCGGAACCGTAAAACCTGAAATGGGAGTAAACTTTCCTGACGGGTGTTTTCCCGATGATTTAACGGATGAAGATATAAAAAACGTGAAATTTGCAGTTGAAAACGAATTTGAGTATATTGCACTCTCTTTTGTTAGAAGCAAAAAAGATGTCCTGAATTTAAAAAATTTAATTAACAAAAATTCTGGAAATTGTTCAATTATTTCAAAAATCGAGACTAAAGAAGGATTGAAAAATATTGAAGAAATTTTAGACTATTCCGATGGAGTAATGATTGCGAGAGGGGACCTTGGAGTTGAAGTTGCCATTGAATATTTGCCGATAATTCAAAAAAACGTTATAAAACTTGCAAATGAAAAAGGAAAACTCGTAATTACTGCAACACAGATGCTCGACTCGATGGTAAATAATCCATATCCCACAAGAGCAGAAGTTACAGACGTTGCAAATGCAATATTTGATGGAACTGACTGTTTAATGCTTTCAAATGAAACCACAATAGGAAAATACCCTATTGATTCGATAAAAACTCTCGATAATATTGCAAGGGTTTCAGAAGGAGATATTTCAAAATATAAACAAGAAATAGAGTTTGAAGAGCATTCTATTTACTCAGGAATTGCTTATGCCGTTGAAGCACTCTGCAACAAACTAAATCCAAAAATAGTAATTACCCCAACAACTTCTGGAAAAACTCCGCTCAGAATTTCAAAATTCAGGTTCGACCCGCCGATTATTGCACTTGCCCCTGAAAATATAGTTTTTAGAAAATTAAGATTAGTTTGGGGAGTAATTCCGAAAAAAATTGATGAAATTGGCGATGTTGATGAAGTACTTGAAATTTCTAAAAAAATTGCAAAAAATATAATTGGTAGCGGGATTTACGTTGTAACGCTCGGACATCCGAAAGGCGAGAAAAAAACAAACGTTATAAAAGTTGAGAGCATATAATCAAATACAGCTTGAAAAAAGGAGATTTAAATGCACCCTACAAAAACACTTCACGGAGCAAAATCAAAATTACTGAATGGCAGAAAACTCGTTGTAGCAGTTACTTCATCGATTGCAGCAATTGAAGCACCAAAACTGATGAGAGAATTAATTAGGCACGGTGCTGAAGTTTACTGCATAATGACGGAAGAAACAAAAGATATTGTTGGAAAATATTCGCTTGAATTTGGATGCGGAAACGAAGTAATGGATAAAATTACTGGAAAAATTGAACACGTCGATTTGTACAATAAATGCGACGGAATGATAGTTTTTCCAGCAACTGCAAACATAATATCCAAAATTTCGCTAAATATTGCAGATAACATTGTAAACACGACTGCAATGATGTTTTTAGAAAAAAAACCAATTATAATTGCTCCATCAATGCACCAGAACATGCTCGATACAGTTAGGGACCATATAAAAAACCTTTCTGAAAAAAATAACGTCTTTGTAATGGGTTCAAAACTCGAAGAAGAAAAAGCAAAAGCAATTTCAATTGAAGAAGTTTCAAAGCTTGCAATTGAAGTGTTTTCTAACAGAACAAAAGAAGAAAAAAGAAAAGTGCTTATTTTGTCAGGAGGAACTGCTGAACCAATTGACAAAGTAAGGGTAATTACAAACCTTTCTTCTGGAAAAACTGGTGTTTCACTTGCAGAAGAATTTTGTAGGCAGAATTACAAGGTTAAAGTGATAAAAGGACTTGGAAAAGATGTTCCATACTACATAAAATCAGAAAATGTTATTACTTCAGAAGAAATGCTTGAAAAAGCGCTTGAACTTGGGGAATATGCAGATGTAATAATTTCGTGTGCTGCAATTTCAGATTATGCTCCTGAAACTAATTTTGAAGGAAAATTAAGTTCAGATATAGAAACACAAGTTATAAAATTAAAACAAACTCCAAAAGTTTTAGAAGAATTAAGAAAAAAATTCCCTAAAAAAATTATTGTAGGATATAAAGCCGAATATGGCATTAATACAAATGAATTAAAAGAAAAAGCGAAAATAAGACTTAAAAAATACGGATTAGATGTAATTATTGCAAACGACCTTTCAAAACATTATTTTGGCGATGATTCAAACGAAGTTTTGATTATCGATAAAGAAAAAATTTTAGAAGTTTCCGGAACTAAGGATGAAATATCTAAAAAAATTGTTGAAATTGTAAATAATCTCTAAAGGGATATTTTGGGATACAAAGATGAAATCGGGGTTATTGGAATTGATGACGCGCCATTTAACAGGTCTGACAAAGAAGCGCTGATTGTTGGAACTTACATGAGGGGAAATAAAATAGTCGATGAAATACTGTTTAAAAAAATAGAAAAGGACGGTTTTGATTCGACTGAAAAAATTTTGAAAATTGTAAAAGATAAGCATTTTACAAAAATAAATGCTATTTTTTTGGATGGCGTTACTTTTGGCGGTTTTAATATTGCAGATATTGTTAAAATTTACAATGAAACGAAAATTCCAGTAATTGCAATTATGGAAAAAGAACCAGATGTTTTAAAAATGAAATCTGCTTTAAAAAAATATTTTTTTGCGTTTCCAGAAAAAATTGAAATTTTGGAATCTTTTCCAAAACCAGAACCTTTTGAAAATATATTCATTCAGTACATTGGAATAAATTTTGAAGATGCTTGTAAATTAATTAAAAAAACAAGACTTCGAAGTAAAATTCCAGAATGCCTTAGGATTTCCCATATTGTTGGAAGGGGATTCTTGAATATGGAATAAAAGACTTTTTTATAATTGGGCAAAAAAGCACCTGAAGTATGTCCGGTATGTAAATATTCCCAAAGTTATTTTTAAGTAAAAAAAGAAAATTATTAAAATGTAAGAAAAGAAGGAGGCGTTTTTATGCCAGATTTTGGACATCCATTTGCAGGGGTTGCAAAAGACAGAAAATTAACTGATGAGGAATTAATTCGTTCTATACGTTTTATGATCGCAGCCGAATATGAAGCAATACAGCTCTATATGCAGTTAGCAGAATCAACTGATAACGAACTTGCTATTGAGGTCTTAAAGGATATAGCTGATGAGGAAAGAGTACATGCTGGAGAGTTCTTAAGACTTTTAAAAGAGCTTAGCCCGGATGAAGAAAAATTCTATGCCAAAGGTGCAGAAGAAGTTGAGGAAGAAATTGAAAAGATGAAAAGTAAATGAAGTAAATATTAATAGTAAATATCATTTAAAGAGCCCTTTTGGGCCCTTTAATATTGGTGTTTTATATGAAAAAATTTAAATTCTAAAATTAATTCCAAAATACATTAGAATTTCCCATATTGTTGGAAGGGGATTTTTGAATATTGACTAAAAGACTTTTTTATAAAAAATTGGGAATTATTAACGGTTATTTTCTTTTTAAAGGCCATTAATGCCCTTGGTTTCCAAAATCAAATAAAAAAATATTAATAATAGTTTTTTCATATTTTTTCTGTCTATATAAGAAGTACGGAGGAATAACATGGAACTAAACGGTGTAGTAATTGAAGATACATTCGCAGAAGGATTCCCTATCTGGGTTTCAAGAGTATTAATCACAGCAGCAACAGAAAGATTGGCAAAAGCTGCAGCAACTGAAGCAACAGGATTCGCATGCTCAGTTATCATGTGCCCAGCTGAAGCAGGTATCGAAAAATACGTATCCCCTGCAGAAACACCTGATGGAAGACCAGGATACATTATTGAAATCTGCCACCCTAAAAAAGCAGAAATCGAACACCAATTATTAGAAAGAATCGGACAGTGTGTATTAACGGCTCCAACAACAGCAGTATTCAACGCAATGGGCGAAGATGCTACAGAAGAATTAAAAGTTGGTTTCAAATTAAAATACTTCGGTGACGGATACGAGAAAAAAGTAACCTGCGAAGAATGCGGAAAAACACTTTACTCAGTTCCAATAATGGGGGGAGACTTCCTCATTGAAAGTAAACTTGGAATTAAAAAAGGAGTTGCAGGAGGTAACTTCTTCATTATGGCTGAAAACAACATGGCTGCATTAATGGCTGCAGAAGCTGCAGTTGATGCAATCAGCCAGGTTGAAAAAACAATTACTCCATTTACCGGCGGAATTGTGGCTTCAGGAAGTAAAGTAGGATACACAAACCCTAAATACAGCTTCATGGCTGCAACAACAAACGAAAAAATGTGCCCTACCTTAAAAGACACTGTTGAAGGAACTGAAATTCCCGCAGACGTTAACGGAGTTTACGAAATCGTTATCGACGGTATCGACGAAGCTTCAGTTGCTGCTGCTATGAAAGCAGGAATTAAAGCTGCTGTAACAATTCCAGGCGTTAAAAAAATCACTGCAGGAAACTACGGTGGAAAATTAGGTCCTTTCCAAATAAAATTACAAGGATTATTCTAATTCTTTTTAACTACTTTTATTTTTTATATACTTCCAATTTACACGACTATTTAATCAGGAGGTTTTATTTTGAAACCAAAAAAAGCTCTTTGTAAGGATACCCTTGCAGAATTTACGCTAAACAAATCATTTAATACGTACAGGGGAAAAATCGTAAAATGCGATTTTAACGGGTTAATTGAAGGGGTAGTGATGCTAAATAAAAAAAATCATCACTATTTTTATCCACTTAGTGCACTGCACATGATAAAACCACTAAAATGTGTTCCAACAAATATTTTACCAAAAACCTCGCTTCCAACGAATCCAAAGGAGATTCATTCCAAAGAAGCGCTTTCAAGAATTGTCGGCAGGACCTTAAAAGTATGTTATGATAACCCTAAAACTTCGTATTTAGGACGGCTTTTAGGATTTACAAGAGGAATTTTTTCATGGACTTTGGTTCTTGAAATATACGGGGAAGTATTTATTTTGATAAACCCAGATTATATCTCGTACTATGGAACAAAATGGAGATTACCTCGAAATAGCCCCCCATTTAAATCTCCCGCACTCATGAATCTTACAAAAACTACAATGTACCTTAAAAAATGTCTTTTAGAGGAAGTAACCCTCGAAATGGATTACCCGAGAATAAATATAGATAATAAGGCATTTGTATACCCTCAAGGTATAAAATCAGAAGATGAACACTTGAAAAGACAGGTTTCTGGATTTCTAAAAGAACAGGGTTTAAGATTTTAAAATAAAAAAATTAAAAAAATTATCCGATGTAACTTAAATCATCGTGATTTTGAGGAGCCTGCATTCCTTGCTCCTGCATCTGAACTTTTTCTATGAATTTTTCCATTTCTTTTGCTCTTTCGTCGAGTTTTTTCATGTCAATTTCAAACCCGATTGCTTTTGAAAGCATATTTAGCACATTTCCGGCAGATTTTGGGTCAACAAGGTAACCTGGAGTTTCACCCATTAAACATATGCCTTCGATTCCTTTTAATTTTGAAAATTTAAGCATTAAACCTGCTGCACCGATTATGCTTCCACCGTCAGTTCTAAATTCTGCACCAAGTTCCTTGTGCTGTTCTGAAATTTCTTTTGAAGTTGAAGCAACATACACTTTTAAATCGTCTGAAATTTTTCCAATTCCAAATCCGCCAAGTGTGTATGTTTTTGTAGCTCCGTATTTCATTGCAATATCTACAATTTTTTCTGAAAGGATATACTGGCCTTCAGGAGATAATGCTTGCGTGTTTCCAAGAACAATTACCATTGGAACCGGCTCTTTTACAAGATAAAATTCATTTTTCATGAATTCAATTGTTCCATCGTCATTTACAACGATTTGTGGTGGAAAATCATCGCAGTAAAGTTCGAGAACCTTTTCACCATTAAATTCTTCAACGATGTGTTCTGCAGCCACTCTTCCAACGTGCCCGATTCCGGGAAGTCCTTCTATCAAAACTGCATCTTTTAAAGGTTCTGCATCAATTAATTTATTTTCAATAATTTTTACCATTTTTATCGCCAGAAAATTATTAATCAGTTTAAATTAGTTTTAGTTTTTAAACAGCATTTTGTACTTTTTTGCATATTGTCTAAATAATACAATCTTTTCTTCTGAAAGGTTTAATAAATGCATTATTTTCTTTGATATATAGTTTTCCCCAAATAATAAAGACATTGCACTTGTAAAGTTTTTAGGGCTGTGTTCACGAGCTTTATCAAAATCTATAATATAAATTCCTTTTTCTGAAACTATAACGTGTTTTCCACCCTGAATTTCAGTGTGGTCGATTTTATGAATATCTAAACGCAAACACTGCCTTAATGTTTCTTCAATTACTAATAAAATCTCTTCAGGAGTCAGCTCATCGATACAGTCCTTTAGCATTTTTCCGTCAATATATTCCATTACCATGTGATTTTCAGAATACTCGTAAACTTTTGGGCCAACTCCAAATGAATTGGTTTTTTCAAGTATTTTCCCCTCGTTTGAAATCGTGATTTTTGGAGTATCGAGCCTTGGAATTTTTACTGCTAAAATAATATGATTTCCGTTTTCATCCACGTATTTATCGCTAAATGCTTTAAAAACTACCCCCCGGTGTCCTCGTCCAACATATTCTGTAAAAATGATATATTCTGAAAGTTTTTTCAAGAGTTTCCAGTCAAAAAGCGTTGAAGAAATAGCGTCAAGGCCCATAATATCCATTTCTAAATTTAAATTAGCCATATTTGCACCAAAACCGTTTTAAATGGTCTTTATATTTAGGTTCCTGCGATAAGGATTAATTAATAAATTATATATATCAAAATTAATATGTTAAATTTAAGGAGGGATACGATGGACAATACCGTGTACGTTGGAAACAAGGGCGTTATGAACTACGTCCTTGCAGTGATTACTCAATTTAACTCCGAAAATGCTCAAGAAGTTATTGTAAAAGCAAGAGGAAAAGCAATCAGCAGGGCAGTCGATGTCGAAGAAATGATTAGAAAAAGATTCATGCCCGAAATTAAGATTAAAGACATAAATTTAGGAACTGACCAAATACAAAGCGAAGATGGAAAATCCATAAACGTATCCACAATCGAAATAATACTTACGAAATAATTTTTTACTTTTTTAATAAAAATTAAATTAGATAGTTAAAATATCTTTTAATTCAATTAAAGACTGTTCTCCGGTTTCCATGTTTTTAAAAGCGACTTTTCCTTCCAAAATGTCATTTTCGCCGACAATCAGTACTTTTTTGATGCATTTTGTATTCGCATAGTTAAGTGCTTTATTTAATTTTCTGCCCATTAAATCTATTTCTACAGATTTTCCGGCTTCCCTTAATGTTTTTGCAATTTTCAAACATTCATTAAGAAGCATGTCGCTATTTTTAACCGGAACTACAAATATTGCTTCTTCTTCAACTTCGAAATCATCGATATTTAACATAATCCTGTCAAAGCCATATGCAAAACCAACAGCAGGGCTTGGTTCACCTTCGAAGAGCTCGATTAGATTATCGTACCTTCCACCACCACAAACCTGTCTTGCACCTTCTTTTTTACCGTAAACTTCAAAGACCATTCCTGTGTAGTAGTCAAGTCCCCTTGCAATTCCAAAGTTTATAATGTATTCGTGGGGTACAAATTCAAGGATACTGTCAAGATTTTCTAAAGCTTCCACTGAACTTTCAAATTCAGTTAATTTTTCCTTTAATTTAGAAATTACTTCTCTTCCGCCTTTTAAATCTAAAACTTCAAATACTTTTTCTGAAATTTCAATGTTTTTTTCGGATTCTATTCTGCTTAAAGCGGTTTTTAATCCTTCCATATCTTCTTTATCGATTAGACGTCTTATTTCAGTTCCTTCGTCGTCTGAAAGATTGTATTTTTCAAAAACACCTTTTAAAACACCGAGGTGTCCAATGTTTATTTCAAAATCCATATTAATTTCTTTTAAACCTTCTATTGCCATGTTTATAACTTCTGCATCGGCAATAGGCTTTTTACTTCCGATTAATTCAGAGCCCATCTGCCAGAATTCCCTGTACCTTCCAGCTTGCGGGTTTTCGTACCTGAAGCAGTTTGTAAAGTAGTAAAGTTTTGCGGGTTTTGGCGTGTTTTTAAATTCGTTTATGTAAAACCTTGCAACTGAAGACGTGAGTTCGGGCCGTAAACCCATTTCCCTATCTCCATGGTCTTTAAAAACAAAAAGCTGTGTTCTTATTTCGTCGCCTGTTTTTTTAGAAAGTAATTCAAAGCTTTCAAATGTAGGCGTGTTTATTTCAGAAAAATTATAACTGTCAAAAACTTTTCTAAGTTTTTTTTCGATTACTTTCCTTTTTTTCATTTCTTCGGGTAAAAAATCCCGTGTACCTTTGGGTTTTTGAAACATCAATCATCATCTCTAACAAATTTAAGTGCGTAAATTTTAAACTATATGTTTCTAAATGAAAAAAGTAAAAATTATTGTTTTTCGAGTGGTTCGTCGCTTAAGATTTTGTTTATGTCTTCTTCCATCATGTGTCCTTTAACTGTAACGTTAACTTTCTTAACGCCTTCGAGTTCTGCTACAACATGTTTTGCGCCGCCAGCCATGTGAATTACACTCATACATCCTGGGTTTGTAGGTGTTAGTGTAAATGAAACAGTTCCTTCGTCATCAGTTTCTAAGTCACTTATAAGTCCCATGTCAACGATGCTGATACCCATGTGCGGGTCTGCTATCTGTCTTAACGCGTTCAATACATCATCTTTAGAAACCATAATTTTCACCTTTTTTTAGAAAATAACATAAATTAAATTTCTTTTTATATAAATCTGTATTATTAGATTTAATAGAAAAAAAGCAAAGATTATGGTGTTAATCTCTGCCTGTCTCTTGGGAATAGCACACATTCTCTGATGTTGTCCTGTGCAGTTAAAACCATTGCAAACCTATCAGCACCAAGTCCCCATCCTGCGTGTGGAGGCATTCCGTATTTGAATGCTTCGAGGTACGTTTCGAATGAATCAGGATTCATGCCCATATTTGAAATATTTTGAACTAAAAGGTCGTATTTGTGAACCCTCTGAGCTCCAGAAGATATTTCGAGTTCTTTATACATTAAGTCAAATGCTTTACAGACCCTGTTATCGTGCCTGTGCGGGAGGGTGTAAAATGGTCTTGTCTGTGTTGGCCATTCTGTAATAAAGTAAAGGCCGCCCATTTCGTCACCAATAGCTCTTTCTGCTGCTCTTGATAAATCTTCTCCCCATTCAATTTCTACGCCTTTTGAAATTGCTACATCGATTGCTTCGCTGTAAGTTACTTTATCGAACGTTTTTTCAGGAACTTCCCAGTTTAATTCTAAAAGTTCAATTTCTTGTGGTCTGTTGTATTCAATATCCGCGTAGCAGTTGTAAACTACTTTTTCAAGCATTGCCATAGCATCTTTTTCATTTACAAATGACATTTCTGTATCGATTGAAACTGCTTCGTTTAAGTGTCTTCTCGTGTTGTGTTCTTCTGCCCTGAAAATCTGTGCAATTTCGAACACTTTATCAAATCCACCAGCCATCATCATCTGCTTGTAAAGCTGCGGGCTTTGACCTAAAAATGCCTCTTTTTCAAAGTAAGAAATTGGGAATAATTCAGTTCCACCTTCTGTTGCACTTGCAACTAATTTTGGAGTGTTTACTTCGATAAATCCTTCGTCTGCAAACGTTTTTCTAATTGACCTTAACATTTCAGACCTTATTTTAAATATTGCCTGAATTTTAGGTCTTCTAATGTCCAAAAATCTTCTGTCAAGTCTTGTATCGATTTCTGCAGGAACTTTTTCCGAAGGATCGAGTGGAAGTGGGGAATCGGCTTTGTTTAATACCCTTATTTCGATAGGGATTATTTCAAATCCTTTTGGAGCTTTTTCGTTTGCCACTACTTTTCCCCTGATTGCAACTATGTCTTCTTTTCCAAGTTTTTTTGCAATCTCAAATGTTTCTTCATCGACTTTCTGTTTTGGAACTACTGCTTGAATTGTTCCTTCCCTGTCTCTCAAGATTACAAATGCGAGTTTTCCTAAAGCCCTTATTGAGTGGACCCAGCCCATCAAAATAACTTCCTGACCGTCCATTTCAGGAATTACTTCTTCTGAGTAGTGTGTTCTTCTCCAATCTGCTATTAAATACACCATTTCACCTTACAATCTAGTTACTTCATCTGTGATTCATTCGTAAACATTAACAAAACTAATGATTATTATGATATTTATACTGTAATGTAGAGTAGAGCGCATATTATAAAATGTTTTTCAAGTTTTTCATTTGGATTAGAAGTTAAATCCAGAATTTTAAAAATATGCCAAATATCTAAAAAATATAAAAAAAGCTTGAAATTATTTGTTTGGATAAATTATCTCTTTTTCAGTAATTATTCCGGTAATTAATTCTGGAGGCGTGCAGTCAAACGCAAAATTGTACGCTGAAACTCCTTCTGCTACAATCCGTACATTGTCGATATGTGTTACTTCGGATTCGTCTCTTTCTTCAATAACAATATCTTCAACTTTACTTTCAAAATCAAAAGTCGAATACGGTGCTGCGACATAGAAAGGAATATTGTGGTATTTTGCAAGTATTGCAAGCGAATACGTTCCAATTTTATTAAATACGTGATAATCTGAAAGGATTCTATCAGCACCAACTATTATCTTGTCAACGAGTCCTTTACTCATCATAAATCCTGCAGTGTTGTCACATATCGCTTTTACAGGAATATTTTCATAATTAAGCTCGAAACATGTTAATTTTGCACCCTGTAATCTTGGCCTTGTTTCGTCTGAGATTACAGTAATTTTTTTTCCGTTGTAGTGTGCAAATCGAATTACACTTAATGCAGTCCCATAAGCAGATGTTGCGAGTGCTCCTGCATTGCAGTGCGTTAAAATGGTATCTCCATCTTCAAATAAAACTTCTCCAATCTCCCCGATTTTCCTGCAAAGTTCAATATCTTCTTCATGGATTAATTTAGCTTCTTCAAGAAGTGATTTTCCAGATTTTTTTGCATTCATAATTTTTTCAAGTGCCCAGAACAAATTTACCGCTGTTGGCCGTGTTTCTTTTAATTCAAGGTATGCTTTTTCAACATCATCGCCATTTAATTCAGCTAAAGCCATTCCATAAGCTGCAGCAACACCTATTGCTGGAGCACCTCTAACAACCATGTCTTTTATTGCAAAACATACATTTTTGTAATCTTTGCATTCAAAGTACACTAATTCATTTGGTAATTTTCTCTGATCGATTAATACAAGCTTTTTTTCCGAATCATTCCAAATTATAGGTCTTAAATCATTGTTCAAAATCTCACCATTATAAATAAGTCGAAGATAGTAAAAATAAGTAACCTCAAATGACTATTTAATTTATGCACTTTTGTTAAAACTTAAATTATTTAAGCATTATAGTTCAAAATTGGCCTGAATTGCTGGTGAACCCCATGAAATTTGTAAAAGAACTGATTAGTTACAGTACCGCTAAAAATAAGGTTTTTGAAAAATTTGAAGAAATATTGGACGATAAATTTGAAGAAATCGAAATAAATAAAGCATTTGGTAAAATCTGCTTTGAAGATATTTACGCCCCATGCAATATCCCGATGTTTAATCGCTCAGCAATGGATGGCTATGCAGTGATTGCAGAAGATACATTTGGAGCATCTCAAACAAACCCAATTATATTAAATTTAGTTGAAACTGATTCAATAAATGAAGAAGAAATTTACAGGCTTTCCACAGGCATGAAACTTCCGGAAAACTCGAATGCCGTTGTAATGAAGGAATATACCAAAGAATACGAGTCTTTTGTTGAGATATATACTGGGGTACACCCAAATGAAAATGTATCCCGAATTGGAGAAGACGTGAAAACTGGAGACCTTGTTATCAAAAAAGGGGAATTAATTACGCCTTACCACGTTGCTTTAATTTCATCGCTTGGAATAAAAAAAATAAAGTGTTATTCTTTAAAAATTGGAGTTATCGCAACAGGTGATGAATTACTCGATATTGAGGACCTTGAAAGTATCGAACAGCTTGAAAAAAGTGCGATGATTGTTAATTCAAACTCCATGATGGTTTCAGACCTCGTAAGGGAAACTGGATTAACCCCTAAAGCATACCGAAAAGTTCCAGATAATAGCGAAGAACTTGAAAAAGCAATTAAAAAAGCACTCGTGGAAAATGATGTCGTTATTACCACAGGGGGAACGTCTGTTGGAGACAGGGACTACACGATTGACATAATTAAAAAAATTGGAAATTTAATATTTCACGGAATTCAGATTCGGCCCGGTAGACCTGTTGGCTTTGCAGACGCGGAAATTGAAGGAAAAAAGAAATTATTATTCGTTCTTTCAGGATACCCTGTTGCATCAGCAGTACAGTTTGAACTTTTAATTGCAAATTATTTCAAACCTCGAAAATCAGTTAAACTCCAGATAAATCGAAATATCGCATCTTCCTTGGGTAGAACCGATATTGTAAGAGTAAAACTTGTAGAAAGTGATGGAAGTATCAAAATAGAACCTTTGAGAATAACTGGAAGCGGAGTTTTGTCATCAATGACAAAAGCTGATGGTTACATGATGATAAAAGAAAATATTGAAGGATATGAAAAAGATGAATTCGTTGAAGTTTATCTGTTCTAATAAAGATAAGATACCTGCTAATTTTTCCATTTTTTAAATTATGGCTTTAATAGCTTAACAATTGGTATGTTCTTAACTAAAAACCTGAAAAAAGTTAAAAAGTCATATGTAATTAAACTCCAAGAAGTGCCAAGAGTGCCCCAATAAGTCCAAGAACTGTTGCAAACAACGCAACAGGATATATTTGCCTGAATGTAAATACTGGTGTGTATGCGCTAACTACCGCGGAAATTATCGGGAATACCAGTGCTACTGCAAAGTTTATAACTATTGTAATCGGGTTTAAGATATCAGGTGCAATTCCAAGGTAAAGGGTTGCAAACAAGCTTCCAAGTGTTATCATCAAAAGCTCTTTTACGCTTAAGTAAATTGCCCGGTATTTTCCAGAGTATTCCATTGTAGGGCCTTCTATAACATCCGCTTTCGTGTGCATTATTGAAAATGGGTAGTCTTTTGTCATTATGATATACCCAATAATATATGCAAAAGCCCCAAATAACCCGCCTAAAGTGAATAAAAAATTACTTCCGATTAAATTGATTAAGAATATCGATTTATGAGGTATAAAAGGTAGTAATGTTGCCAAATAAAATGGGAATGATCCAACAGTAATCATTTTAAAGGCCCGTACTGCTGAAAGCTGTCCTAAGGTCATTTTTATAGTGTTTAAGTATCCACTACCTTTACATTCATCAATAAAAGGCATTCGAATTCCCATCACTGTTGAAGCAAGTGAACCCATTATTATGTAGCCCATTTCCTCGATTTTTAAAAGACCGATTATACCAATCTCGTTTGAAAGAATGTGAAAATGTACAACAGTAGTTAATGCTAAAACCATCCAGATAACGATGAAACTAAGTAAAGGCATGAATTTGTAAAGTTTTGGAAGTTCTGAAACTGGCTCTTTTGCTTCCTTGTATAAATATTTAAATATCGCCCAAAAACCTGGAGATGATATTGATGGGCCTTTTCTTTGCTGGATTCGTGCCTGGATTTTTCTTTGAATTCCCGGAATCCACGTAGAAATCACAAAAGCTATCAAAGGAATTCCAATCATTGAAAGGATAATCTCAAACGTTTCTAATGATAAAATATTTTCAAACATAGTTATCTCCTCATCCATTCAAGATTTTTGGCAGGGCTTTAACAATTCCTGTGATGACATCTTCAGGTCTTGGCGGGCATCCTGGAACCTTCATATCAACCGGAATAATATTTTCAACAGGACCGTCTACAAAGGTAGAAGTTCCCAAATCTGCACCAATGTTTTTATAAACTCCGCCCATCAATGCGCAGGCTCCTGCGGCAATCACTGCTTTTGGTTCAGGAATTTCATCGTATATTTTTTTAAGTGATGCAGAAACTGCTTTTGTAACACAGCCCGTTACCACTAAAATGTCCGCTTCTCTTGGATTCCACGTTAAAAATACGTTGTACTGTTCCGCATCATAAAATGGAGACAAAACACAGTTTACAACTTCAATATCGCAACCATTACATCCGCCAGTATAAACAAGCATGATGTGAATATTTTTCTTTCTTGAAAGCTCTTTTAACATGACTACACCTTACACTTTTGAGTTCGCTTTCTTTTCCCGCTTAACGATTCCTGAAATGTTAATCGAAAGGATTTTAGCAATCTTTGATAGCTGTTCTTCAGGAATTTCAATTGGTTTTTCAAGTAATTTTGAAAGGTCCACTAAAACGAGGTCTTCTCCAACATGTCTTGGGTGAATTGGAGATATTTCATTAAATAGGGCAAATACGGGACAGAAATCATGACAGTATAAACAGTATACACATTTATCATAGTCTATTTTTGGTATTGCTTCTTTAGAATAGGTTTCAGTAATTTTAACAGGTTCTACAGGTACCATTTCAATGGCCTTTGTAGGACATGCATTTTTACATCCTCCGCATCCGATACATATTTCAGAAAATACTGAACGTGGAAGTTCAATACCTTTTAAAATCTCTGCTGTCATCTCTTTTGAGGTGTATCTATCGCTTCCGAGAATTATTCTTTCTAAATTCTCGTAAAAACCAGAAATAAACACTTTTGTAAGTCCTTTTAACGTCATGATTATCCCTTTGCTTAAATTATTTAGTCTTTTCATTCCATGTTCTGTAGATTCTTATCGCTCTTGTAGGACAGATATTAACGCATGCTGAGCAGTATTCGCAACGTTCAGTGTTTATTTCGCCCTTATTTATCGCATCGTTTGGACAGATTATCGTACAAAGACCGCATTTTACGCAGTAGCTGTCATCCACCCTTATGTATGAATTTTCAGGGTCCACCACTTTTTTATATCCTGAGGTGTTTTCAATAACCTCTCTTGGACAGTGTATTGCACATTTTTCGCAGACTACACAGTTGTCATTAAAGATAACTTTTGAATGCACTTTGTTTCCGCTGAAATTCAAACTATCAATTACTACAGTGATTGCATCGTTTGGACAGACCATAGAACAGGTTCCACATGCAATACATTCTTCTTTATCAATTACCGTGAATTTTGACCTTTCTTTAATGGAGATTGCATCTTCTGGACATTTTTTAATACATACTTCACAAAGTACGCATCCGCCATCAACAAATTCTCCTTTATTTATTCTAACTCCTTGAGGACACTCTTTAACGCAGGTGTTACACAAAGTACAGGTTTTTGGGTCATAAAGTATTTTTCCGTTCTCAAATCTCAGAGCATTTGAAGGACATTTATCAACACAAAGACCGCAGTTTATACAGTGTTTTTCAGGTTTTGCTTTTACGTCTTCTTTTGTTTTTACAACTTTAAATTCAGAAATTTCGAGAACATCTTTAGGACATTTTGAAATACAGGTTCCGCAGAGTATGCAGTTTTCAGTAATTTCTCCGTATTCTATTGCATCAACAGGACATACTTCCTTACAGATATTACATCTTGTACATCCATCAACCGTTTCTGATTCGATAATCGTATTTTTAGGACATAAATAAATACATTTTCCGCATTCTACGCACTTTTCAGAATCTATTGAAATTGAATGCCTTACTTTCCTTTCAGCAGGTTTTACAATTTTTACGTGTTTTGGTTCAGGGAATTCGTAAGTTTTACCCATCATTTTAAAAATTGTGGAGTATCTTTCCATTAACATTTTATTTTTGGTATTTTTAAGGCTACTTGGATCAAAATAGAGTCTTGCGCCATACGGACATTCAGTAGTACAAAGTCCGCACATCACACAAATCCCCGTAGGATAAGATTTTCCAGTTGAATCTTCTTTTATATCAATTATATCAATTGGACACACGTTTTTACAGATTCCACATCCTGTACAGAGCTTCCTGTTAACGTAATATCCACCATATTCGTTTTTCTTGATTGCGCCAGTTGGACACTCTTTTGCACACGTTCCGCATGTGATACATGAAAATGCCTTGTCATTGAGCATTTTTATCGCATTTGTCGGGCAAACTTCCATGCATTTTGAAATTTCTTTATTTTTACACTTTTCACATTCTTCGTAAGCCCTGCATTTTTTGATATCTGTTACTATCATATTATCGCCTAAAAAGACCTTTAATTCCACTACCAATTAAAATTCCAACAATCCCTGAGAAAAATATGTGTGAAAAGGGTATTGCATTGTAATATGGAGTTGGGCCCATTAAATACGAAATAAATAACGCTCCAACCAACCATAATATTACATTATTTTTATTTTCTATTTTTAATCCCAAGAGAAGACCGACTAAAACGCCAATAATGGCCACAAAATTCAAATTTAAAGACATTATTTGATTGAGTGCAAAATTATACATTGTATCACCGACTATTCCTCAACAATATAGTCTTTAACCACTTTTTCACCAGTCAATAAGAAGGTAATTGTTGAAAGACCTGCTAAAACTTTTAAACCTACTGCAATATTTAAATAAGGAATAATTCCAGTATTTTCAAGCCCTGCAGGGGATAAAAATACAGGGTATCCAAATAAATCTCCAAAATTAAAGAGGTAGTATCCTGAAACAATTATTCCAAGAACACCTAAAAACATGAACAAAATCGCTCCAAAAGATTCTAACGACTCCAAAAAGTTGTGTTTGAATTTAATAGGAGTTTTTGAACCAAATGCAACGATGCTCAATATATACGCTGCTGCAATTAATGAACCGCCCTGGAATCCTCCACCGGGAGTTATGTGTCCGCCCAAAATTATGGAAATTCCTAAAGCCATTAATATAATACTGAAAGGCATCGCTAAAACTTTAATTATCGAAGTAAATCCAAGTCCCGTATCCTCTGTTTTAGAACCCGAATAAACTTCTTTTAAAAATTCTGTTTCGAATAATCCCCTTCCAAAAACCATTCCTGTAACTAAAACGGATGTTACAAGAATCATACATTCCCCGAGAGTATCAAAACCTCTCCAGTCAAACAGGACTGCGGTTATCAAGTTTGGAACGATGTAATTTTGAGTATAAATATAATTTACGCCTTCTACGACACTTATATTAAATAATGAATATAATATTGCCGATCCAAAGAATACAAATGACAGAAAAACTGCAATTTCTCTTTTTTGAGTCATTTTACCACCTTATCTGGCAAAGTAAATAACCATTGTCAGAATTCCTGAAAACATTGAAAGCCAGAAAAGCTGGTTATTTACATCGTTTGAATTTTCTTTTTGGAATTTGAATATTAAGGGCATCCAGGAGTACGCTAAACCGATGACCAAAAGACCGATAAGTACCAACAGGGGATTTCCATAAACTCTCAAAATTATATATAATGAAAGGATTAAAAATCCGTAAAGCGTAAATTCAGCCGTTAAAACTGCACCAACAGAAATTCCATCTCCGTGGTTTTGTTCGTCCATTTCTTTTTTGAAATCGCCGTAAGTCATTTTATCACCAAATCAGACTATAATGTCCATACCCGTCCAATTTCATTTGCAAATGGATAAATTATGTCTGTTGCAAGGTTTGGGAAGATACCTAAAAGTATGCACAAAAATGTCAAAACTGCAAGCGAAAATACCGCATATTTTGAAGGTTTTGCTTGTTTATATTCTTCAATCTGTTCCTGACTGCAAGGCTTTAAGTAAATTAAGTAAAATGCCTTCATCATGGATACAAACGTTCCAATGCTCACGATAATCATAATAATTGCAAGTTCAGGCATATTTACATTCATTGCAGCTTCTGCAAGCAGTAATTTACTTTGAAATCCGTTGAATGGTGGTACACCACTAATTGCAAGTTTTGCACATAAAACCATGAATGCAGTTGCCGGAATTACTGGAAGAAGGCCACCAAGTTTGTTTAAATTTCCTTCCTTTCTTCTTTCAACTAAATGAGCGCCCAAAAACAGGGCACTTTTATAAATAACGTGGTTTATCGCGTGAAATATTCCTGCAACAATTCCAAGAGGAGTTCCAAGTGCAATCCCCGCTGCAACATATCCACCTTGACTTATAGCGTGGTATGCAAGCAGTTTTTTATAATCAGTTTGTAATAATGCCATTACCACTCCGAAAACCATTCCTAAAACGGAAAGTGCAATCAGAACACCGTGTGCATTTGTAAAATACGAAAGTCCACCAAATAACTTGAGAATTACAAGTAACAACGCAACAAGCACGAATTTTGAGTAAGTTTGAAGCATTGCTGCAATAAACGGTTTTGCTCTTGCGTAAATATCTGCTTTTACCGTGTGGAATGGTGGAAGACCGCTACCATAACAAAGCCCGATAATAAGCATTACAAGTCCACCATAAATTGTTGGAGTTGCAGGATTGTTTAAAAGGAAATTGTGCATATCCGTGATGTTTAAAGTTCCAGTTGCTGCTAAAAGCATTGAAACTCCAAGAAGAAGAATTGAACCTGCAAAATTTCCGAGTATTAAATATCTAAAAGCAGACCTGTAAGCTTTTTCTGTACCTGACGCGATAACAAGCCCAGTTTGTGCAATCGCAGCTATCTCATAAAATACGTAGATGTTAAACAGGTCATCTGCTAAAATAACTGCTGAAACACTTGCTAAACCCATCAACATTAAAGCTACAGAAAGGCCGCTTGATTTTTTTTCATCGAGTCCTGTTATCAATACTAAAGAGCCGATTAACATTATAACGGTGATAATAAGCTGTTTCACGGGAGTATAAATGTAAGAGATTCCTGAAATAAGGCCGTTTTCTAAGCCATGGGCTCCAAAGTTGTAAATTCCGTAAGATCCAATAAATGGAAGTGTTAACAATACAATAGCCATTAAAAACGTCATTGGCCTGATTAATTTATCTTTCCCGTTAAGATAATTGAATATGATGGCCACGAACATAGGAAAAACTACAATCAGGGGAAGTAAGTTCATTGAGCTCACCGTTTGAAGTTAAATCGTTAGTCTTCTTTTAAGATTTCTGAAGATTTTAATGTTTTATATTTTTTGTAGAATACTATTGAAAGTCCGAGCATTATTGCGAGCATCGAAGCTTCGATAACGATATTTGTAAGAACCAGCGCTTGTGGAAGCGGATAACTTGCAAGAGTTGAAAACAGGGCAAATTCCATTTCCGGTGCCTTTATAGGAACTATTCCGCCAGTGTACCCTATCGCAATCAGTGTCAAATTTACGCCATTTCCAAGCGCAGAAAGTGCGATAATTTTTTTTAGAACGTTATCAACAAAGAAAGTCCCGTATAACCCGATAACAATTAAAATACCTGCAGTTATAAAGGAAGCAAGTTGTAAATCCATATTACCACCGTCAGGGACTGAAAAACTCGATTTAAAATGTTAAATTTAAAAATCCTCTTAATCTATCATTAATTATAATGATAAATACCTTTAAAAAACTAAATATATATAGGTTATGGTAAATGCAATCGACGCGATTTTAAATTCAAAATTGAATAAAATGGTTTAAAAAAGTCGGAATATAAACTATATTTTTTAAAACCTGTTAATTTCGAAAAAATAAAAAAATTAGTTATTTTTTGTGTTCTCCTTCTTTTTTCTTCATTTCTTCGCTTTTTCTCTGTTGGGATTGGCGTTCCTGCTTGGCCTGTTTCTGCCGTCCTTCTTGCTTTTTTTGTTCTGCCCGTCTTTTTTCATCAGGCATTACTATCACCCCGTTTTTTACGATTATAGATATTTTTGTAGATTTATTTATATATTATCAACTTAAAATCGGATTTTTTTAAATTAAACTTCTTAAACTGGATATTTATCAGAATTAATTTCAAAAAATGAGTTTAAAAAAGGGTATCTTTTGAAAAAATAATAACGACACTTTTATATTTTCGCAAGCAGTTAGTATTTATATTCAGATTCTTTAAAGATTATAAAAATACCCCTGCGTGATAATTATGGCCGTAAAAGTCGAGAATTTAACAAAAACATATGGAGAAAAGGTTGCTCTTGATAATATCAGTTTTGACGTTAAAAAAGGAGATATATTAGGCATTATCGGAAAATCCGGTGCTGGAAAAACGACTCTCATAAAGATACTTCGAGGAACTGAAAGTTTTGACGACGGAAAAATCGAAGTTTCTGGAAAAACGGAAAATTTAAGAGAAATTACTGCAATTCACCTTCAAAGAAATTTTGCTTTGTGGGCAGAACCTGCAATAAACAATATTATAAGAAAACTCTACGCAGTTAGAACCAATTCCGATGAAGGCCTTCCTGTAGAAGAAGAAATGGAAGAATATAGGAAAGATGCTACAGAAATTTTAAAATTAGTTGGATTGGAACATAAAAAGGACGCTTACTCAAACATTTTGAGTGGCGGAGAAAAACAAAGGCTCATTTTGGGAAGGCAGATTGCAAAAATTTACGCGAAAAACGGAGAGGGAGTACTTTTACTCGATGAACCTGCTACAATGGCCTGTCCTGCTTCAAAACAGATTTTATTAGATGTTTTAAAAAATATCAACGAAAAATTAGGAGTTACAATCATTGTAACTTCACACCTTCCAGAAATTCATAAATATTTATGTAAATCCTGCATTTTACTTGAAAACGGGAAAATAACAATGAGAGATACTCCGGAAAAAGTAATTGACGAATTTTTAAAAGATATGGTTGAAAAGTACGATAGAATATCTAAACCTACTGAAAAAACTATCGTAGAAGTTGAAAACGCATCTAAAAGATATTATGTTGTAAATGGTGGAGAAACACTAAATTTAAAAGATATTTCTTTTGAAGTTAAAGAAAAAGAAATTTTATCAATTCTTGGCCCAAGCGGAACAGGAAAATCCGTAATTTTAAGACTTCTTGCAGGACTTGAAGCGCCTGATAAGGGGGTAGTTAAACTTGAAGGAATCGATTTAAAAGATTTTGGATGGAACAGGATGAATTTAAGAAGAAAAATCGGGATTATGCATCAGGAATTTTCCCTTTCACATTATTTAACCGTAAACGAACTTTTAAAATATAGAATAGGGGTAAAAAGCATAGAAACAGTTGAAAGTGCAAAATTAAAAGCTGCTGAACTTGGAATTTCCCCGAAAATGGTTGATGGTCTCTACCAGCTGTTAGACCTTCCAGAAACTGAAATGAGAAACAAGCTTGACAAAATCGGAATTTCTGAAATGGTTGTAAGAAAGCTTTTCCCCGCAAAACCTGTTGAATACGATGCTAATGAACTTTTAGATGCGCTTGACTTGAATAGAGAAACTTTGAACAAAAAACCAACTGAATTGAGCGGTGGGGAAAAAGTAAGAGTTGCAATGGCGCTTCAACTTGCATTGGAACCCGAAATTTTACTTTTGGATGAACCTTTTGGAGACCTCGACCCTTTAACCTTACGAGAAGTTTCAAACTACCTCAAAAAGATAAATGATACCGTTGGAACCACGATTATACTAATAAGCCACCACGTTGAGTTAATAAAAGAGATAAGTGACCGTGCGATATTAATTGATGAAGGAAAACTCTTGATGGAAGGAAATCCAGAAGAAGTGTGTGAAAAATTCATTGAAAGAAGTAATTCAAAATTTATGAATCAATAAACTTATTTTATAATTTTTTCTGAAAATCTAATGAAAATGTATCCAAATACTATTCCAATAATCATTCCTCCAAGCACGTCGTGTGGGAAATGCACACCAACATAAACTCTGCTAAATGCAACCAAAAATGCCCATAAAAGTAACAGGATTATTTTAAATGACTTTTTTGAATCTAAATTGCTTGAATTTTTAATATTTCTCGTAAAAATTATCCAAAACCCAAATGCAAGTGTTGTGTGCCCGCTTGGAAAAGACGGCTGTGTTCCCATATATTTTAAAAGAATTACTCCTTCTAATATTTCGTAAGGACGTGGCTCACTTATTCCATATTTTATGGCAAATACAAGGAGGGATAAAAGAAACATTGCAAATAAAACTTGGATTAAAACTTTTTTATCATTTTTAAATAAAAAATAAGAAAGTAACAAAATCGAAATGTATACGGTGTCACTTATAAAAATGGTTAAAAAATCAAAAAAGGGGTTTTTAACCCCCGAATTTACTAAATAAAATAAATCAATATCCGTTTTTTGTAAGCTTTGTAGTAACATTAAAATTTCACCAAATTCTATAATGGTAAAATTACATTAAAAGGTTTCCAATCGCCATTACAATCAGCATTCCCATTAATGCGAGGTGGGACGAATATATCCCTGTAGTTTGGTACTGGGTCTTTATAATATTGCATATCGTTCCACAAACCGTTATCGGTGCTAAAATCTGGAATAAGATTGCTAAGTAGAATACTATCGTATTTGAAGTTACAAATGTTCCAATAGTAAGTATAAATGCCAAAATTAAAGCTATGAAGTGCGGCATTAACCTCATTCCACTCATTCTAAATGTTGCAAATCCGGAAAGCATTGAACCAAAAATTAAAGCTAATGATACAAGCATTGTTACGTCTGACATATTTTCACCTTAATTATAACCATACTGGCCTTGCATTTGGTTTTGAAAGAAATCTAAAGAATGTGGGTGCTCCGGCAATTTCGATTCCGTCTTCAAGTTTTTTATCAACGCCCCTGAATTCAGAGCTCATTTCACACACGTAGATTTTAACTCCTGCTTTTATTGCAGTTCTTAATTTATCGCCTAATTTTGGGAATGCAGGGTGTTTTACCTTGTCACATTCTCCTTTTAATGCTAAACTTGCTCCATCAAACATTAAAAAGATAGTTGGCTTCAATTTCATGTTCTGAGCTACGTCTGCCATCATGAAAGTTGCATATGCTTTTTCAGCATTTCCTGTTCCAGTCATGTTGATAATAAATACCTCATCGATATCAACTGAAACTCCGAGCTCTTTTTTCTTTTCTTCTTTTTTGATTAAAATCTTGTAATTTCCATCATCCGTCTTTTCTGCGGAAAGTATGTCATTTCCCATGCTTTTCAGTCCTTCTGTTAGATCAGTAAATGCATTTGGACCTGCAATTATTTCTAAAACTTCACCAACATTCATTCTTTCTAAAACTTCACCAACCATTAAAATCGGACCAGGACAGCTTGCTCCAACAACATTTATGGATTTTGAAGCTTCAATTTCTCCGATGCTTATCTTAACATTTGTTCCGTCAACTTCCATTTTGTATCCCATTTTTTTGATTAATTCGGAAATTTCATTGATTTGGGAATCTCCATCGGTTTCGATTATCAAAATTCCGCCGTCTGTTTTCTCGATTACTTTTTCTACAAGCATTGCAGGACTTCTGAGTGATTTTACGTTTATCTCTTTTATCATGATTACACCATAATTTGTAGATATGTCATTATTATGCACAACCATTCTTTATGTGTTTTCAACCTTTCCTGATTTTTAAAATTGAATTAAAATTAGATAAAATATATAAAATAGGTTATTTTTTAAGTTCTGCGATTAATGCATCTTTTGTTGGTGCGCCAACAAACTTAACTTCCCCATTTATTGCAACGGTTGGAACTGCCATGATTCCAAGTTCTGCTGCCTTTTCAGGATGTTCCATTACATTAATATGTACAACTTCAATTCCCCCAATTTCTTTTGCAACTTCATCAACCACTCTTTTAGCTGCTGGGCAGTGTGGACACATTGGTGATGTAAATACTTCAACTTTTACCATAAATTCACCCGATAGTTTTTTTTATTTGCTTAAATAAAGTATATGATTAGGACAATATATATTTGGCGATTCAAATGCGAAACGAAAAATCCATGGTGGCAGCAGTTGCCGCAATTTCATCATTTTTAACCCCTTTCATGGGCACTGCACTAAATCTTGCGCTTCCAAGTATTGGAACAGAATTTTCAGCCGATACTATTCTATTAGGGTGGCTTGTAACATCATTTCTGCTTGCAAGTTCTGCACTTCTGCTCCCAGTTGGAAGAATTGCAGATATTATAGGTAGAAAGCGAATTTTACTAAATGGATTGTTAATTTTTGGATTATCATCGTTAATGGGAATATTTTCAGGGTCGATTAATCATCTGATTATTGTGCGAGTGCTCCAGGGAATAGGTAGCGCCATGATATTTGGAACTGCTATTGCAATTTTAACTTCAGTTTATCCCCTAAACGAAAGAGGAAAAGCCCTCGGAATTAATATTGCCACAGTTTACATTGGCCTTAGTTTAGGGCCATTCCTTGGAGGAATTTTAACCCATTACTTTGGGTGGAGAAGTATATTTTTATTTTCAGGACTTATTGGAATTATAACGTACATTATTGCCAAAAAATACGTTTTAAACGAGTGGTGTGATGCAAAAGGCGAAACTTTTGATTATTTCGGCTCAATTACATACATGATTTCGCTCGTATTCTTGGTATATGGATTTATAACGTTCAGTTCAAATGGTTCAATCTTTATATTGGCATCCCTGCTTTTTGGTTCAATATTTGTCCATAGAGAATACACTACCAAAAATCCAATCTTAAATATCAAACTTATCACGGGAAACCTTGCATTTTCAATGTCAAATCTTGCTGCACTCTTAAATTACGGTGCAACTTATGCAGTGGGCTTTTTGATAAGTTTTTATCTTCAGAGTTTGAGAGGATTTTCTGCTCAAGATGCAGGATTAATTCTGCTATCACAGCCCCTTGTACAGGCGATATTTTCACCAGTTACCGGAAAATTATCCGATAAAATTGAACCAAGAATTTTAGCATCCCTTGGAATGGGAATTACCTGTGTTGGACTGGCATTATTTACATTTATCCGGTTAGATACAAGCATTTACCAGATAATTCTGAATTTAGTACTTCTTGGATTTGGATTTGCAGTATTTAGCTCCCCAAACACGAATGCAATAATGAGTTCGGTTGAAAGGAAATTTGCAGGAGTTGCTTCCGCAATGCTTGCAACTGTACGGATTTTAGGCCAGATGACCAGTATGGCAATAATAACTGTATTAATTGCACTTTATGTCGGAAATAATTCCATCTCTGGAGAATTCAGCCCGCTATTTCTTGAAGGAATAATTGCATCATTTAAAGTTTCTGCAATTCTTTGCGCAATTGGAATTTTTGCGTCACTTGCAAGAAAAAATATCAGAAATCAAAATTAATTAATTATTTTTTATTTAATTCCATTTTTCTTTGAAATATTCAAGTGCTGAAACTACATTTTCAAGGTCTGAAATAGGGAATGCAAATACGAGTTCGTCGTCTTTAATGTGCGCGTAAGCTCTTGAACCGTTGCATCCAAGTGTTGCGTTTGCTACACCCCTTGTTTTTACAGCGGCCACTGCATCAGCACATAAAGATTGAATTCCTGCAAAGTCGGCCTGGAACCTGCCGCCTGCTGCGTAATTAAGTGCTTGAGTAAGTCTTAAACCCTGTTTTGGAGTTACTAAAACTACAATGCTGTCAGGTTCAAAGTCTGTTTCATTTAATGGTGCGTAAACTCCTGCGTAAATTGCTTCCTTAACTCTTGGAATTGCCTGAACGGTTTTAATTGCTGCTTCTTCCGTTGGGAAGTTTCCTAAGTTGTGGTATAAAACACCTGTTTTTAATGGTTCAGGAGGGTTTTGTAAAATTCCAATTGCGTAAGCTCCCCCTTTGCATGCCTGTTTTTCAACTGTTGCGTAGAACTTCTTACCTTCGGTTCTTGCAGTTTGAATCATTTCACAGTGTCTTATTGGCTTTTCAATTTCAGAATAACCTTCTGGAATTTCTTCTTTTGATTTTGCAAGTTTAACTGCTGTTGCAGGTTTTTCAAGTGCTAAAATGTCTTGAAGTTTTTTTCCGAGTTCTTGAATTTTTTTAATTTCCATACTCTCACCATTCCGTTATATCTACTTGTGTATAATTTACACACAACTATAAACATCCGTAATATATAAATGTTTTCATTTGTGTTAAAACTATACACAACTACCATTTGTCTATATATCTTTATATTCAGTATAAATTTTAAGAATTGAAAAATAAATATCTTTCGAAATAATCTGGTGGTATTTTGAAAATAACGTTAAGAAATGAGATTTGTGACCGTTTGGAAAATATTGTAAGTGATTTAAAAGTTATAAGACACTGTATTGGTTGCGAAGGAATGGATCTAAAAAATGAAGACCCACACCACCACCCGACTATCGAAATAACACAAGAATGTAATCATAACTGTATATTCTGTTATTCCAATTTAACGAGTGTAAAATCCGGATTATACGGAGATTTAAGTAAATTTAAAGCAGTTACCATAAGCCAGTACGGCGAACCACTGATGTATCCTGAAAAAGTAAAAAATGCAATTAAATATGTAAAATCTAAAGGATTAAGATGCGATTTACAGACCAATGGGGCACTTTTAAATGAAGAACTTTTAAAAGACTTTAAAGAGCTCGGTTTAGACATGATAATGATCAGTTTAAGTGCATCGGACAAAAAAACGCATGAAAAACTTGTAAAAGAAGATACTTTTGAAAAAGTTTTTGAAAATATAAAACTCTCTTCAAAATATTTCCATACAATTGTAAGATCAGTTTATATCCCGGGTTTTAACGATGAAGAATTAGTAAAACTTGGTGAAATGTTAAATGAAATTGGAGTTTCTGAAATGATGGTTCACCAGCTTGTAATCCACCCAGAAAATTTAGATGAACTTGAAAAGGTGGGGAATCTTGAAAATGTTGGAAAAATAAAAGATTTATTACTTTTAGTTGAAAAAATCAAAAAAGTTGCTCCAAACGTAAATGTTACAATTAAAGGATGTTTACTTGTTTATTTAAAAACAATGGATGGATTTATACTAAATTCAATAAATAGCGACTGTGTTTCAGAAGTTCCAGTAATAAAAAGAGAATACACGCCAATTTTATTTTAGGTGGTTTTTATGAATATCTTGACAGTTGGAGGTTTTGACCCGACAGGCGGTGCAGGAATCGTTGCAGATGCAAAAACAATAAAAGAACTGAATAAAAATCCTCTTTCAATAATTACTTCGATTATCCCACAAAACAATAATAAAGTTTTTTTAAAAAGGGATTTACCAAAAGAAGAGATAAAAGCACAGTTTGATGCAATTTTTGAAGATTTTGATGTTGCTTGGGTTAAAACCGGAGTTTTGACTGATGATTCAATTGACATTCTTTTAGAATTTAAAAAAAAATATGGTTTTAACATAATTTGTGATCCTGTTTTAAAATCAACCACAAATTTCGAATTTTCGGATGATATGTTAATTAAAAAGTATTTGGAATTTTTTAAAGGGTGCTTTTTGATAACTCCAAATTTAAAAGAGTTTGAAATCATTGAAAAAATGTTTGAAACGTCTAAATTCAATTTAAATGATATTAATGTGCTTGTAACCGGAAAAACAGACATTTTAAAGATTAATAATAAAAAAATCAGCATAACTGGAAAATACGTAGAAAAAGAGGTCCATGGAACTGGCTGTACGTACGCATCTGCAATTACCTGTTTTTTATCCAATGGAATGACGATTGAAAATTCAATAAAATCGGCAAAAGAATTTGTACTCGGTTCTGTGGTTTACGCAGAAAAAACAAAATTTGGATACAATTCAAATCCAACATATATCAATAGAAACTCTGTTGAAAAAAATTTATCATACGCTTTAAATTTACTTAAAAACATGGAAAATTCAGGTTTTGAAAAATTAAATCTTGTTGAAAGTATTTTATTACCAAAAAACTATTCAGACATTGGTAAAATAACAAATGATGGAAAAATTAAATTTGGAATTTCAGATAACCTTTCAAAAATACTTTTAACTTTGAAAGAAGTTAATCCAAAAATAAGGGCTTGTGGAAAAATAAAATGCGGTGAATTATTAATTAATAAATTAAAAAATTCAGTGTTTTCAATGTGTTTAATCGATAATTTGGAAAAAAACAATATTATTTCAACTTTGACAAATTGTGCCAATTCTGATGAAAACTTTCCCGATATTTTGTATTTTGAAGGAAAAAAACCAGTATTGATAATTCTCGGGAATAATTCCGTGGAAATTGCTAAAAAGCTTCAAGAAATGGAAAAAATTGTTAAGAACCCATAAAATTAAAAAAATTCCATTTTTTATCGGAATTTTCATGTTATTTTACAAAAGGTAAGTTTAAATAATATTAATTCAATTATGGTTTTAGTATTTTTATCGAGAGTACCATAAATTTAAACGGTGATTTTATTGGCAAATATCGTTGTTAAAAGATTGGAAAGAACCCCAATTGATGAAACCCCTGTAGAAATCGTAGAAAGGAAGGGAATAGGCCACCCTGACAGTATTTGCGATGGTATTGCAGAAAGTGTAAGTGTTGCATTATGCAAAATGTACAAAGAAAAAATGGGCGTAGTTTTACACCACAACACAGACCAGGTTGAGCTTGTTGGAGGTTACGCATACCCCCAACTTGGCGGCGGATGCATGGTAAGCCCAATTTACATCTTGCTCTCAGGAAGAGCTACAATGGAAGTTTTAGACAAAGAAAGCGGAAAAATTATTAAATTACCGGTTAATACCACGGCAGTAAATGCTGCAAGAGACTACTTGAAAAAAGCTTTAAGAAACATAGACCTTGAAAAGGACGTTGTTGTTGACTGCAGAATCGGACAGGGTTCAGTAGACTTAGTTGAAGTATTCGACAGAAAAAGAAGCGAAATTCCACACGCAAACGACACTTCATTTGGTGTAGGCCACGCTCCATTAAGTACAACTGAAAAAATCGTTTTAGAAACTGAAAAATTATTAAACAGCGATGCTTTAAAAGCGGAAATCCCTGCAGTTGGGGAAGACATTAAAGTTATGGGACTTAGAGAAGGCAAAAAAATCACTTTAACAATTGCAATGGCTGCTGTCGATAAATACGTAAACTCATGCGCAGATTACGTGAAAGTTAAGGAACTTGCAAAGGCAAAAGTTGAAGAAAACGCTAAAAAATACTTAGATGGTCATGAATTAGAAGTATGCATCAACACTGCAGATGATGACGAAGAATGTATCTTCTTAACAGTTACTGGAACTTCCGCAGAAATGGGTGACGATGGTTCAGTAGGAAGAGGAAACAGGGCAAACGGACTTATCACGCCATTCAGACCAATGAGTATGGAAGCTACAAGCGGTAAAAACCCAATTAACCACATTGGAAAAATCTACAACATCTTATCAAACATTATTGCAGCAGATGTTGCTAAAATCGAAGGAGTAAAAGAATGCCAGATCAGGATTTTAAGCCAGATTGGAAAACCAATTACTGAACCAAAAATCCTTGACATTGAAATTATTCCTGAAAATGGATTTGAATTAGAAGAATTAAGCCCTAAAGCAAGCGAAATTGCACAAAAATGGCTCGATAACATTTCAGAAGTAACTGAAAGAATTGTAAGCGGAAACGTAACCACTTTCTAATTAAATTATTTTTTTTCATTTATGTAATTTTTAACGACATTAACTATTTCAGAAATATTTTCAATTTTTACTTGAGCAGCTTCGAGCGCTTTTTTCGATACATTTCCGTTTTGAAGGGTTATAACTGATAAATCACTTTCTTCCATTGCTAAAATATCGTTTGAAGCATCTCCAACCATTATAACATTATACCCATCCTGTTTTAAATTTAAAATAAGGTCTCTTTTCAATTTATGGTGGGCTTCAGGCATTAAACACTTATTTTCAACTCCGACAATATTTCCAAGCCGTTCTATGAATTTTCTACTGTCTCCTGAAGCGATAAAGACAGATGCGCCCATATTTTCAAGTGTTCGAATTGTTTTTGAAACTTCCGGGAATATACAACCTCCCGTTGCGACAGTATATTCTATTCTGCCGGTTATTGTATCTGCAATGATTGCTGAACCGTAGTCAGTTTCAATATCAAATCGTTTTAAAACTTTTAACGGGTCCTGAAGTTCTTTTAATTTTGTTTCACTATCCTTGAAAATTCCTGATTGGTCTATCGGCGGGTTACAGTACGAAATTCCCCAGTTTACACTATTTAAAAAACTTGAAATTAAAATATCAGGGTTTTCATTATCCAAAACTTCAAGAGGATTTTCTTTTAAAATTACGAGACTTCGTCCCTTTTTTTCATCAACAATATCCACGGTCTGGCAGTTACACAGAAACTTCTGAGTAACCACATTTTTGATAATTCTTCTTATGCTTACAAGAGTGCCCGATGCATCAAAAACTACTGCGAGTTTCATGTTATCCCTAAAAATTGTTATACATTAAATATTATGTATTATTATAATTTATAATTAACAAACTTTGGGATAAAACATGGAAGAACTTCAGTTTAAAATAGCACTTGTCGGCCCGGAAAATTCTGGAAAATCCTCTCTTGTAAACTCCATTTTTGGAAAGAACATTTCGGAAGTTTCGGAAGTTGGCGGAACCACCAAAATGCCTGTAAAAAAATTTTGGGGAAAAATCAAAATAGGAAAACAGAAAATTAATCCTGATTTTGCAAAAATTACCTTTGTAGACTTGGGTGGACTCTATGCAGGAGAAAATAGATCGGTTGTTATGGTCGGCAGCGTTCTTGAAAAAACTTATGAAGAAATTGATGACTCGGACTTAATAATACATATAATCGATGGAAGTACTGAATTATTCAAAAGTTTCGAAAAATTGCACCACTTATTGAAATTCCGATATCGAAAACCTATTATAGTAGTTATCAATAAATGTGATTTGATAGAAAATTCCAAACGAGAAGATCTGCGAAAGTATGTTGAGGGGAGATTAGAAAACAAGGTTTTTTTCACATCCTCAACCACATACGAAGGTATCGGGGAATTACTAAGTACAGTCATAGAAATATTAAGAAGGTGATATGTGTTGTTCAAAAAAATCAAAAAAATGATTTCAGGCGATTCATTAAAAACAAGCAGTCCAGTGCCTATTGAAGAATACGTGGAGCTCCCAGTAAAAGGCTACGAAGGACTTGAAACTGTAAAAATTAAAGTTTGCGATTTAGAAGACTTTAAAGATGCAACTGAAATAGCTGTTTTAACTGAAGCAGGCTATTTAGTTATTGCAAACACGATCAACCTTGAAAGAGACCTCGATGATGACTACGCAAAAATTTTATCCAGCTTAAAAGAAAAAGTTGGAAAAACTGGCGGAAAAATAGTAAGACTCTGTGAATCCAAAGTTTTAGCAGTTCCTTCAAACACCACAATCGAAAGAATGGTAAAAGAAGAATCCACTAAAGCTAAAGAATAATTAACTTAAGTTAAATGGTGACTCGATTGAATGAAGATATCCACATAATGGAAGTTCTCGGAAATGCGAAAGTTACCGTAAAAAATGGGAAAGTTGTCGATGTTAGCGATCCCATATTATCATTTTGTCCTCTTTTTGCAAAACATCGTGGAATTAAAGAAATTAACAAAGAATCAATCCAAAAAAACGTAGAATTTAGGATTGAAAGTTTTGGGCTATTTACAAAAAATAGGGTTGTTTTAGATGATGCTCCCTTTGTTGGTTTTGGAACTTCCGAAATTTTCATGAGTGCGTTAAATAAAGGATTTTTAGATGCAGTTGTTGTTGTAAGTGACTGTGCTGGAACTGTTGTTACAGATAATCCAAAACTCGTACAGGGTTTATGTGGAAGAATTTCTGGAATTGTCAAAACTACTCCGATAAAAGAAGTAATTGAAAAAATTGAAAAAGTTAAAGGAATAGTTTTATCAAAAGAAGATGCTTCAATTAATCAGATCAATGGCGTAAAACTTGCAATTGAACTCGGTTACAAAAAAATCGGAGTTTCTGTTTCCAATTTAAAAGATGCTTTTGAAATAAAAAAATTGGAAAAGAATGATGTAAAAATCATAACCTTTGGAGTTCATACTACGGGAATAAACCTTTCAGATTACGACGAATACTTACAGTATATCGATTTAATTTCAGCGTGTGCATCTAAAAATCTTTTAAAATCAAAATCACTCAATATAAAAGCTCAGGCTGGAAGCGGAGTTCCAATATTTGCACTTTCAAATTCTGGAAAAGAACTTTTATTTGAACGATTAAAAGAAATTGATAAGCCCATTTTGATAACTACAAATGAATCTTTACCTTACTTTACAGAACCTCCTCAATAATCTTTTTTATTGGTGTATATCCATGTTTGCAATCTTAAAACTAGGCGGGAGCATCCTCTGCGATAAAAATATCCCGTACTCGATAAACTGGGAAAATTTAGAAAATATCGCGATTGAAATAAAAGAAGCGATTGAATACTACAAATATAAAAATGAAGATTTTAAACTAATTATCGTTCACGGTGGGGGCTCTTTTGGCCACCCTGTTGCAAAAAAATATCTTAAAGACGGAAAATTTGAAGCCATGGGTAAAGGCTACTGGGAAATTCAAAAAGCAATGCGTAAATTCAATAACATTGTAATTGAAGAACTCCAAAACTTTGAAATTCCTGCAGTTTCAATTCAGGCTTCCTCGTTTATTACTTTTGATTGTGAATCAAATTTACATTTTGACACAAATGCAATTGAAAAAATGCTCGATAAGGGATTGATTCCAGTAATTCACGGCGATATTGTAATTGATGAAAAAACGGATAATTTCAAGATTTTTTCAGGAGATCACGCACTTCCATTCCTTTCAAAAAAATTGAATCCTGATTTAAGCCTTCACGCGTCAGATGTCGATGGAGTATGGGATTCAGAATTTAAAATAATCGAAAATATCAATTCAAAAAATATTGAAGATGTTTTAAAATCGTTGAAACCATCAAATAAAGAAGATGTAACCGGTGGAATGCATCTAAAAGTAATGGAATGTTATAACTTAGGCATTGAAACGATAATCTTCAATGGAAATAAAAAAAGAAATATATACAATGCCCTTTTAAAAAATGTAAAAGGAACATTGATAAATTAATTTTAAATTATTTTCTGTTTTTAACTTTAATGAAGTCTCCAAGTGTAAAATCACTTTCATTATTGCTTGCTTCGTAATTGTAGTCTCCTTCTTCGTAGAAAGAAATTCCGAGTTCTTTTTCGAGGATATTTACGTATTTTTCCTCTGGTTCGATTTCGTTTCTTTCTATTTTATGAATAAGAGATTCTTTAATTCCTACAGCTCTTGAAAGTTCCTCTAAAGTCATGTTTTTCTTTTCCCTTGCTTCTTTTACCAGAGAGCCGTAATCTTCGACCAGAGTTTTTAAATTATCAAACATGTCCTTTTTAGGTCTTTTAACTGGTTTTTCTTTTACTTCAGTTTTGAATACTGCCTTGGGTTTTCTTGAATATCCTTTAGGCGACATGCCAAACTTTGCACAAGCTTCGCAAACATTCATTTCTACGCCTTCTACTCTTGTTTTAATGATATTCTTAACCTCTTTTCCGCAGAGTTCGCATTGCATACCTACACCTTAATATATCAAATTTAGAGATAGTTTTAACCAATTTATCCTGATTACATAGCATTCAAATGGTAAATGCTTCATTAGAGAATATATTTTCAATTATTTAATAGTATCTATTTTTTGTATTTATATATTATATCCATAAATTTATATAGCTCAAATAAATTATAAACATATACCCTTATTGAAAAGTTATAAATGTTTTCGATTAGGTGTAAAAACTGTTTTGCGAGAAAGAAAATCAATGAGAAAGCGCTATATAGCACATTTTTATCATATTTATTATGGAGGTAAATCATGAGTTACCCAGATGATGATTATTCCACAGACATAGAAAAAAATAAACTGGATTTAAAAGAATTTAAAGAAAAAACTCAGATTGCAGAGTTAGAAAGCAAAGTTTTGAGATTGGAATTAAAAAATAAAGATATTAGTAGAGAGAATGTACAAATTAAAAAAGAAAATGAAATATTAAAGCGAGAACTTGATAAATTAAGAATTCCTCCATTAATACTTGGTACGATACTTGACAGGGTAAACGAAAGAAAAGCAGTTGTTAAAAGTTCTACAGGGCCAAATTTCCTTGTAAATCTTTCACAATTCGTAGACCCTGAAGATATTGTTCCAGGAGCAAGAGTTTGTCTAAACCAGCAGACACTTGCAATCGTTGAAGTACTTCCTAAAGAAAAAGACTACCGAGCTATGGCAATGGAAATAGAGGAGAAACCAGACATTTCCTTTGAAGATATCGGTGGTTTGAACAACCAGATAAGAGATATTAAAGAAGTAGTAGAACTCCCACTTAAAAACCCAGAATTATTCGAAAAAGTAGGTATTGTTCCACCAAAAGGAGTATTGCTCTACGGTCCGCCAGGAACTGGAAAAACACTCCTTGCAAAAGCTGTTGCATACGAAACCAACGCATCATTTGTTAGGGTTGTTGGTTCCGAACTTGTTAAAAAATTCATCGGTGAAGGTGCAAAACTTGTAAGGGATGTTTTCAAACTTGCAAAAGAAAAATCACCTTGTATCATATTTATTGATGAAATCGATGCAGTTGCAAGCAAAAGAACTGAATCACTAACTGGTGGAGACAGAGAAGTTCAGAGAACTTTAATGCAGCTTCTTGCAGAAATGGATGGTTTTGATTCAAGAGGCGATGTAAAAATCATCGCTGCAACGAACAGACCAGACATTTTAGACCCTGCAATACTCAGACCTGGAAGATTCGATAGAATCATTGAAATTTCAATGCCTGATGAAGATGGAAGACTCGAAATCTTGAAAATCCACACCGAAAAAATGAATCTTAAAGGCGTGGATTTAAGAGAAGTTGCAAAACTTGCAGAAAACATGGTTGGTGCTGACTTGAAAGCAGTATGTACCGAAGCAGGAATGTTTGCAATAAGAGAAGAAAGAGAATTCATCAAAATGGATGACTTCAAAGAAGCGATCTCAAAAGTTACTGGCAAAAAAGAAAAATGCAGCTACGACATGCCGCAATTAACCGTAATGTACGGATAATTACTACTATTTTTTCAAATTATTTTTATTTTAAATTTTTTAAGTGATTGTTATGAAAATTGGAATTATTGGAGCTGGCCTTGGGGGCCTATTAAGCGGTGCAATTTTATCAAAAGAACACTCAGTTACAATTTACGAAAAACTTCCATTTGTTGGAGGAAGATTTACAAATATTCCCTACAAAGGGTTTCAATTGACTACCGGAGCACTTCACATGATACCCCATGGAAATGACGGGTATTTAGCACAGACTCTTCGAAGAGCAGGAAGTTCTGTAAAAATAGTAAATTCCGTTCCTGACGGGTACTTCAGAATAAACGGAAAAAATCACGAATATAAAGACATTTTGGGACTTTTACCAACAAAGGAAAAATTAAAAGGAATAAAACTTGCAGCAAATTTAAAACTTGGAAAAATTGATAAAAATATGCCATTTGGTGAATTTTTAGAAGATATTCCCCTTGCTCTTGCTGTTGGAAATTCATTTAGCGGTTGGGCTTTAAGTTTAAATGCATATGACACCCCAATGTCAGAAATTATGGAAATAAGTAGATTATATCATAAGTTTGGGGGCCCCGGAATTCCTGTTGGCGGATGCAAAGGAGTTATTGATAGCCTCGTTGAAATAATCAATAAAAACGGCGGGAAAATCTATACAAATCATGCTGTAGAAAAAATCGAAGTTGAAGAAAGTAACGCATTTATCGATTTAGAGCATTTTGATATTGTAATAAGCAACGCCTCTCCAAAATTAACAGAAAATATGTCAAATATTAAATTCATTGAAAAAGAACCGGTTCCATCAAAAGGAATAAAAATAAACGTTGCAAGTAAATCAAGTCTCGTGGACGGTGCAAGCGTCATATTTACAACAGATTGCGAAAGAATTAACGGTTTAAACCAGCCTTCAAATGTTGACGGGAGTTTGGCAAAAGAAGACTACAATTTAATAATGCTTCACGCAACACAACTCAAAAACAACACTAAAGAAGAAATAAACCTTGCTTTAAATGACGTTGAATCATTATTTGGTGGAAAAGACTACGAAGTAATATCCATCCAAAGTTACGGTAATGGCTGGCCAGTAAACCATGCTTCAAATGGAACTGACCTAAATCCAATCGTTAGAGATAACTTACTTCTCGTTGGCGATGGTGTAAAAGGAATCGGTGGAATAGAAGTCGAAGGAGTCGCAATGAGTGTTATGACCGTTTTAGAGCATATTGAAAA
The DNA here is from genome assembly GCF_054506835.1 of Methanococcus mangrovi. NCBI lineage: Archaea > Methanobacteriati > Methanobacteriota > Methanococci > Methanococcales > Methanococcaceae > Methanococcus > Methanococcus mangrovi. The sequence continues at coordinate 1,470,060 of NZ_CP197114.1, forward strand.
ATTGAAAAAATAAATTATTATCTTATTATTTTGACACCCGTTGCTTTAAACATTACACATAATGTTTTATTTTCTTCAATTTCCAAAGCTTCGAGAGAATTTGGTGTAACAAGCACTTTTAGATCAACACCACCAATATCCAAAGTTAACCAGACTAAATGGCCTCTTTTTTGAATTTCAGTAACTTTTCCATTAAATACGTTTTTTGCGGAGCTATCAAAACATTTTGAAGCAACGATTATATTTTCGGGCCTAATTGATAATTTTACATTCTCGCCGACTTCTGCAATATCTGAAGAATACATCTTTACTCCAAAAACATCCAAAACTGAAAGGCCCCCCTGTACTTCTTCCACTTTTGAATCGAGAATGTTTGTGCCCACGAAATCTGCAACAATTTCAGAAGCGGGACTTGAAAATACTTCTTCAGGGGTTCCGTACTGGTAAACTCTCCCGCCTTTCATGATCAAGACTTTATCTGCAAGACTCCAGATATCGTCAAAATCGTGAGTTACATGTAGTACCGTTGTTCCATATTTTTTTATTGCGGTTTTAACGAGTACCCTTATCTTTTCTTTTGTTTTAACATCTAATGCACTGAAGGGTTCATCCATAAAGAGTATTTTTGGCTTTATGATAAGTCCTCTTGCAATGGATGCTCTCTGCATTTCGCCGCCACTTAATGTTTCAGGTTTTCGGTTTAACAGATGATCGATTCCAAGTAATTTCGTTATTTGAAGAATTTCTTCTTTTATGACTTTTTTATCATTCAATTTCTTTTTAAGGCCGTATTCGATATTTTCATAAACTGTCATATGAGGAAACAGTGCATAATCTTGATAAATTATGCTTATATTCCTTTTTTCAGGGTCTAAACCTGTTATCTCTTTTTCTTCCAAAAATATCTTTCCAGTTTCGGGAGTATAAAATCCAAGCGCGGTTTCTAAAAGTATGGACTTTCCACTGCCTGTTGGTCCAATTATCGTTACGTAATCCCCTTTTTCAACGCTTAAATTAACGTTTTCTAATTTAAACTCGCCCAGATTGATATTTAAGTTTTCAATTTTAACGAAACTCAAAATTTCCCTCCTTCGTATTTCTCAAATATCAAAATCGCGATAAAGGATATCATTAGAAGTACAATTCCACTTGAAATCGCCATCCCAAGGTTCCCATATGACATGTTCAAGTACAACGTTATTGGAAGCGTTTCTGTGTACATGTACGTCCCGCCTGCAAGCATCAAAACTGTTCCAAACGTACCCATGCATCTTGCAAACGCGATTATCGATGAAGCAAAAATCCCGCTTCTTGCCATTGGAAGGGTAACATTTTTAAAAGTTTCAAACTCGCTGTATCCAAGGCTTCTTGAAACGAGTTCATATCTTGGGTTGATATCTTGAAAAGTAGAACATACAATCCTTATTGCATATGGAAGTGCTGTAAAAATCTGAGCTACAACTATTCCTAGTTTAGTAAATACTACTTTTATTCCAAAAAACTTTAAAATGTCTCCAATAAATGTCTGACCGAATAAAAGTAAAAGTGCAAGCCCCAACACGAGTTCTGGGAATGCTATTGGTAAATCAAGTATTGCTTTTACCATGCTTTTTCCGGGGAACGAATATCTTGATATTGCATACCCTGTAGGAATTGAAAACCCTAAAACAAATGCTGTCGAAATTAATGAAGAATATAGCGATACTTTAAGAGAATAGATCATTTCGGGATGAAATAACGCTGCAAAAACGTCTTCAAACTTGGGAACTAAAACAAGTGAACTTATCGATAAAAAAAGTAAAAATGTAAACAAAAATGTCAGAAAAATTGACATTTTTTTGAAATTAATTAGTTGCATGGATTAAAACCCCACTCCTGCCAGATTTCGAATGATTCATCAGAAACTACATAATCATTGAAAGCTTTTGCAAATTCAACGTCTTCTGCTAATGTAGTAACTGCAGTAGGGATTGTTTTTATGGTATTTTGTTCTTTTGGTATTTGAATAACTACAATTTTTCCTTCTGATTCTGCCCATGTAACCATGTCTTCCCATATAATGGTTGCATCTGCCTGTCCTGTTGCTTCATAGATTAAAAGCTGGTTTACAGTAGGCGTGAAAACTTCAACATTTGAATTTACGTCTTCCCATATTCCGTTCTTTTCACATATGCTTTTAGCAGTTTTTCCGATAGCACATGCTTGCGGGTCCCCTAAAACAACAGATAAATCTTCTCTTGTTAAATCTTCGAGACATGTTACATTTTTAGGATTTCCTTCAGGAACTGCAATAACTGGAACGTGGTAAACCACTTTTACAACAGTTTCATTTAATATATATCCGCCTTTCATTGCATCTTCAGTATATTTGTATGCGCCTGGAATAAATACGTCACATTCGCCGGTTGTAGTTAAAACACCGAATACTTCAGCACTTCCACCATAATGAACCTGAACTTTTGCTCCAGTTTCATTTTCAAAATTAGCGATTATTTCATTCATAGGTTTCATCAAACCTGCTCCACAGCATAATCTTAATGTTTTACCATCGTATATCTTTTCAGAACCTGCATCTGCCGAATTATCCGTACAGCCTGAAAAACACGTTAGAAGTAAAACTCCAACAATTCCTAGTACCAATATTCTTTTCAAAGTATCACCGGATTTATGGGGAATAATATTTTCGCACATATGCTCAAAAATAAAAAATGCGAAAAAAAATAAGGGATTTTAATTATCCCATTGTGACTAAGCCACTTAATTCTTCAGGAACAGTTCCAACAGCGATTGCTGGGCTGATTGCAGGTTGTCCTGAATTTTCGAACACTTCTGGGTGTTCTAAAACCATTTTCACGAAATTAACTCCTTCTTCGTAATCATCTGCATTTGAAGGTACAGTCATTCCGTAAACGATTGGTTTTGCAAGAATTGTGCTGTTTTGTCCTTCTAAGATTATGCTTGTTGTAGCGTAATCGTCTGCATTTGCATAGCTTCCAAGGTTAATTTCATTAGGAAGTTCGATATATGACAAGTTGTGCTGGTTTGCAACACTCTTGTAGATAAATAAGTAATCGTATGCACCAGTTTCTAAAGGACCTAAGAGGTCTACTTCTTTGCTCCTTAAGAATACTTTTTCTTCGTTAACTTCAATTGATGCAGGGCTTCTTACAAGGTAAGTTCCATCTGCATTTTCGTCAACTTCAAAGTTTGAATTTTTAAGCATTAAGTTGTCGTAGATAGTTGAATCGTTGTAAGCTGCTTCTGCAAGCTGAACAACCATCTGGGTTCTGTAACCACAGGGGTCGTCATTAGGGCTTGAGAAACCGTATTTTACACCGTCTCTTTGGAAAATTTCGTACCAGTTGTCTGAAGTAATTTCATCGTGATACTGGCTGTTATCAGTGTATGCAATAACAAGTTCGTTTTTTGAAACCATTACATACCAGTCTGCATAGTCTGGCATCATCATGTCAGGGATTAACGTGTAATCTGCAGAAGCAAGTATTTCTGCAGTTTTGTTTAACTCAGTAATTTTTCTAACACAAGCAACACTGCCTGCAGATTCTCTTTGAACATCCACATTAGGATATTCGTCTTCATATAATGTTTCATATTCCAAGAAAGGAACTGCAAGACTTCCTGCGTGGAATATTTTTAACACTTTTTCTTCTGGAGTTGCATCGTCTGAAGTTGAGTCAGAAGCACTCTGGTCTACGCATCCGCTGAACGCGAGCACGAGTAAAATCCCGAGTGTTGCAACGATATTTAATGATTTTTTCAAAATACCACCACCATTTATGGTTAACACCTATCTTATGTGCCTAAAAATTATATATACATTACTAAATAAATTAGGGCGTAATATACTATAATTAAAGATATTATATGATTAAAATGAGTTAACCAAAATTAATTACTCCATACATAAATAAAAAAACTTTTTTTAAAGATTTACAGATAGTACATGCTATTAACATGATTTTTTCAAAACAGAAAGCTAAACTCCAATTTATGGAAATATTGATATATGTAGGAAAATAGAAAAATACTAACGATAATTTCAACGCGGTATTTTTAATTTTATTCAGTCTTTTTTGGTGAGGCCCATGTATGCGGAAATTTCAGAAGAAGAATTATTAAAAAAGTTTGACGAATGTATTAACTCAGAAGATGTCAAAAAAAAGACAGAAGCACCTAAACTTTTAGGAAGACTTGGATTAAATGAAATTAAAAGCCGGATGGATGCCATTTTACAACTTGCTGCAGAAGAAAACATTTCAATAAGATTAAATTTAATAACTGCATTTTCAAATATCTTAAACAAATTTCCTGAAGTATTTAGCGAATTAATCAGTTATATATACTTTAATACGGAATTTTCGAATAATATTTTGTTAGAGCATGCCAAAAACGAAATAAAATCGTTTAAACCGGATGTAATAGAAAGACACGTTGAATATTTCAGGAACGGAATTTATTCAAAAAATACTGAAGAAAGGCTAAAATCAATCGTTGGACTTTCTTTAATTTCCAGATTCAGTCCTGAATATTTGGATAAAGCACTTTCTGAAATCGTAATGGTTTCAACATATGATAAATCCCAGTTAATACAGCTAATCGCACTTGGAACCCTCGATGATTTTTCAGAACTTGATAGAAACCTTTTAAGGTATTCATACATTGTTTTCAATGAAAAAACGGATATAAAACCATTGGATAATTCAAAAACCAATACTGAAATCTCTAAAGCACTGATAAACCTTGCAATTTCAAAAAAAATGAATGAAAACACGATAATTGAATTATTGCCTTATTTATCGAGTGAAAACGACTTTTATGCACTTCTTGCTGCAATAGCACTTCACAATAATATTTCTGAAGTTAAAACTACTTTTTCAAATTATACTCTGGTATTTTATACCCAAATTTCAAAATTTTACAAAAAACATATGAACAACCTACCGCAACTGGTTTCATACTATTTAATTCTTGATATAAGTCGTATTTTAAATTTAGAACTTAAAAGTGTGGATTTTGAAAAGGTATTTTACTATTTAAAAAAGAATATTTTTAGAAAAAACCACCTATCAAAATCATATTCTCTAAAAATTCTTTATACATTATACAAAACGGAAAAATTAGATTTAAACGGAAAAATCGATGAAATGTTTGATGATTACCCATTTAAAAATATTTTAAAGGAACATCCACTCTGTTACCATTTTGGAATGCCCCTTTTACTTGAAAAATATAATACTATCCCGGATGTTGAAGAAAGCCCATATTTAATTAATTCTCTTGAATTAAAACTGCAATACATGAGTGACGTGGAGATAAACAGACGTTTAAAATCTGCTGAAAAGAAATTTGAAAGCAGTTACTGGCTCGACCGCTACGAAAGTGCAAAAAAATTTGGAACCATTCTCCATTCTGATATTTCAAAGCATTTTATGAATTTTGACCTCGTAAGCCAGATTCACCACGATGAAGTATACCTCGTCAGAAACATTGGGATATGGATTCTTCGTATACTCGTAAAATATGATATAAAAATTCCTGAAAAAATTATTTTAGAGATAATTGACAGTTTAAACAGCCCATACTGGGAATTAAGATTCGAATATTATTTATTATTAACTGAATTATTCGAAAAAACAAAAATACTAAACAATAGCAATACTGCGTTAAATATCAAATCAGTACTCGAAAATCAGTTTGCAACTGAAAAACATAGCTCTTCAAAAATAGTTATAAAAAATCTTTTGGATAAAATATCTAAAAATTTAGAAAACAGTTCCCAGACGTTTTATGATGTCCCCGATAAGGACACGTATTTGGAATCATTCCTTGAAAGTTCAATTACGGATACGTTTTTAGAAAAATTAAAAATAAATTTAAACAGCTACATCCTGAAAAACGATGAAGAAAATATTTTAAAAATGTTAAAATTCCTTAAAATACGTGAATCAGAACTTGATTGCTCATATTTGCTTGAAGAGATTGTAAAATTAAAAAAATATGAAGATGCAAATTATCTCTTAAATAATATAAAACAAAGGTCCATATTAATTCCAAGTTCCATAGAAAACAAGATATTAAACAGCTTAAACAACCCGATTCCAGAATATAAAAAGGATGGATTGGAAGAAATTCTCGTGTATTTAAACGAAGGATTTGAGCTTGATAATGAAATTGGTATTAGTGTAAAAGAAACTTTAGTAATGTACAGGGATGAAAAATTAACCGATCTCTGCCTTAAGATATTAGAATTACAAAATGATATAGAAAGTGGCCGTCTTGTTCGTGAAAAAAAAGAATTTGATGCCTATTTAAACGATTTAAAAGAAATTAAAGAACAGTCTGATGAAACTATCAAATTGATGTCTCCAAAAGAACTATACGTGGTATTAAGCCACCAGTTGCATAAAAAATCAGGCTATAACTATAAATCAATTAATTTCAACGATATTTTATACTTTTTATTGGATTATTCAAAACGTCCATCAGTAATCCTGACTACAATGATATTAAAAATTCTAAAAAACGTTGTTAATGACCCAAATTCAAATATTTTAAACAGCAGCGATATCGATAATCCAAAAGTCATGGATAATTTATATTATTTAATTTTTTCAACGGATTACGAGATATTATCCAAGAACGCGCTTTTGTTAACCGCTGAAATCGTTAAAAATAAACCGGAGTGGCTTTTAAAAAATATAAGTGACAATTCTAAGAATAAAAACTGGTCTTTATTTTTAAATTTACTTTTAACTTATCCCGACGATAAAGTAATCAGCGAAACTCTAAGCGCAGTCGATTATTATTCCAAAAACTCAAAATTAGTAACTTTTTCTAAAGATTTTCCGGAAAAACTCGTTGCATTATTAAATACTTCAAACTGGACAAATTTTAAAAAAATCTTGAATATACTTGCAAACTACCCTATGAATGACGAAATGTTAAATTTTGCATCAAAACTAATGCTTGAAAAAATCGAAAATTCAAACGATGATTCCAAATTAATCTTGTTAAGATTCTTTAAAATTCAGGATATATCCAAATTAAACGAAGATTTAATAACAAGACTTTTAGGCCTTAAAAATTCCAAAAATTATGATATAAAAAGAGAAATTGAAGAAATCGAACTAAAAATTACACACTAACCCAGAAGGGATACATATGTACCAAAATCTACCGGAAAAAGACCTCGTAAAACTTTTTGATGAGTATATCGCATCTGAGGACTATAAAAAAAGAGTAGAAGCTGCAAAAATTCTTGGATTCCTCAGTGAAGATGAAATTGAAGAAAGAATACAGAAAATCGTTTTATTAAATTCAGACTTAAATATTGCAGTATTATTAAACTTACTCAGTTCAATAAAAAGTGTTATTTTAAAATACCCAAAAAAAACCGAAGAACTTTTAATACACGTATATATAAACACCGAATTTTCAAACCACCTCGTATCTGAGTTTTCAAGACAGATTATCGATTCAATAAACCCCAAAGTAATTGATAACATAGTAGTAAAGTACACCTCGAAATTATATTCAAAAAACAATTTTGAAGTTGCAAGGGCACTCCTCGTTTTAGGATTCGTTTCAATACATTCCCCAAAATACCTTAAAAATTCGCTTCCTGAACTCTCGATGATTTCGCTCCATTCAAACTCCGAACTCCTGAAAATTCTCGCTCAGGCGATACTTGATGGATTTGAAAACATCCCTAAATTGATTATAAAAGACCTTAAATTTTTAATAGAATCACCAGATATTGATGAAAACAGCTCTTTTGATGAAACAGACTTATTTAAAAAATTAGTAATCCTCAACCTAAAAAAAGAAATTAGTATCGATGAATTATTGTTTATTTCAAACTATGTAACTCACTCTGACCCTGAGATAGCACTTATTTCTTCGATAACTCTTAAAAAATATAAAAATTTGTTAAAATTAGATGAATCCAAAAAAGAAGATATTTCAAAAATTTATTCTTCAATTGGTATCGCTTTAGATAATATAAACGAGATTAATGCTTCAAATGCAATTCTAACTTCAATATACCTGGCCATTATTGTAAATCCAGACATGCCTGTTGAAACCTCGTTAAAACTCATTAAAAATTTGGTTACAAAATATGTAATACATGAAAATTATTTAATCAGTGCATGCGGGCTTGAAATGCTGAATTCGTTTGTTTTGTTACATGAAGATGAAATAAATTTAAATATTGAAAAAATTCTTGAAAACAATGATACTGGAAAGTTATTTAGAAAAAACAGCTTAAATTACTACGCCGGAATCAAATTACTGGTAAATTTAGGACGATATGATTTATTAATCCCTGAAAAAAACCCTCACTTTGACGAAAACCTTGTAGCTGAATACAATAATCTTTCAAAAAGCGCCATGTTTGAAAAAATAAAAACGCTTGAAAAAGATTTTGAAAATAAAGACTGGTTATACCGGTTTGAAATTGGAAAAAAAATCGGAAATTTGCTTTATGCATGTCCATACGAAATAAAGTACAGCGAAGATGTTATCAAATCGGCCCTTAACGACCCAGTCTACCTCGTAAGATCTGTTGGAATATGGGTTCTTCAAATTATTGCTGAAAAAGATTTTAAAATTAAAGAAAGCTTGGTAATAGAAGCTATTTCCGGCCTTGACGACCCAAATATGGAAATAAGACAGGATTGTGCAATTTTTTATAATAAATTGCTTAGAAAATATCCTGAAATCCTGAAAAATCAGGAAATAAAGTATGAATTACAAAGCGCCCTTATAACAAAGTATTTTACAGACCATTTTAAAATTGTTCAAACCATGTGTGAAGATACTTTAAAATTAATCCCTAACTCGGGAGAATTTATAGGTTATAAGTCTAAAAGTATGGATGAAAGGTTTGAAATACTTGAAAAAGTACTTGACACTCTTGAATTTAAAAAACCAGCAATAATCAGGATTAAAGTAAAATTAAGAAGTTATATCAGGTCCAAAGATGATAAAAATATATTAAAAATACTGAAATTCGTTGAAAAACAGGATTTAACCGAAGAATATTTTAATATAATCTATGAACTGTGTAAACTTAAAAACGACTTTGAAATTGCAAACAACCTGTTAAACCGTTTGAAAATAAAGTTTCCAGAAGTTCCAAAATCACGTGAAAACACTATTTATGAAAATTTAAGCGAACTAATTATTTCAAGAAGAATAGATTCCTTAAATGAAACTTTTGAATATATGTTGGAAGATTTTAAAATTAGTGAAAGAATCACGAATAAAATAAAAGAATTCGTGATATATCCGCAGGCAGACCTCGAAATTACAGAACTTTCCTTAAAAATACTCGAAAAAATGAATACTGCCGAATCTACTATAATAGTTAAAGAAAAACACGAACTTGAAAATTATTTATTGAATAATAAGCCGGTACCAGAAATGGTTAATATTAAAAACCAGAACTGGCAGGAGATATATCATTCGTTAACATTCCTGTTAACTAAAGATTATGAAACATTAAACTATGTACATCTTGAATATTCCGACCTCGTGAAATTTAGTATCTTGGAATCTGAAAAAAACTCTTTAATAATTTCGATAATACTTTTAGACACTTTGATAAATAATTTAAAATCAAATGACGTTAAATTATTAAACGAAATTGATGACTGCAAAAAATCAGTGCTTAAAAACCTCTCAAAAATCATCCTTAATGAAGAATACCCATTCCTATCCCACAAAGGCGTTTTATTATTAAAAACAATAATATCCAAAAAAACTTCGTGGTTTAAAGAAGCAGCACTGATGGCCGAAAATTTGGAAGAATATTTACCACTTGTTTCAAAACTTCTTGATGAAAATACGCCACAAATACAGGTTGAAAGCTTAGAAACACTTGCAAACATGGTAAAATTAAATGTTAAATGCACAGAGTACCCAGAAATTCATGAAAAAGTCCTCAAGTTAATAAGTAACGATAAAAAATGGATAATATTTAAAAAAGCTCTTGAAGTAATATACTCATGTAACTTTGAAGATGACGAAGAAATGCTTGAAAATGTTAGTAAACAAATCCTCAAATACCTTAAAACTTCAAATGATGACTCCAAACTATTCCTGATAAAATTCTTTAAAATAAAAGGAATAGATAAAATACCGGATTACTTGTTTGAAGAATTAAAAGAATTTAAAAACAGTCCAAATCCATATGTGAGCTCAGAAATAGCAGAATTAATTCAAAAAAGAAGAATGATTAAAATTCAATAATTAATCTTTTTCTACAAAATTTTTCAAAAAGTATTCGTATGCAATAATTCCATCGTCTGAGAGTTCCGGGTGGAAGGATATTGCCATTATATTTCCTTCTTTTACACCAACGATATTTCCGTCATCTTTTGAGATTATTTCTACATTATTTGAAAGAATTTCGCCAACTTGAGGGGCCCTGATAAATACCGCGTGTATATTTTTTCCACCCAAAATTATTTCTTTTTCAAAACTATCCTTTTGGCTACCGTATGCATTTCTTTTTATCGTTACATTCAACATTTCGAGTAATGGTTGCTCTTTTCCAGTTCCCTTTGATAAAAGAACCATTCCTGCACAGGTTCCAAGTATCGGGATTTTTAAATTTCTAATTTTATCGATAAATCCGTAACTTACCATCAATTTTCCAATAGTGGTACTCTCCCCACCAGGAATTATTAAAGCATCTATTCCGTCTAAATCGTCCAGAGTCCTTATCCTTTTAGGAATACAGTTTATTTTTCTAACTGCATCTTCATGTTCTTCGATATCTCCCTGAATACCGAGTATTCCCATTATTTTCATAAATTCACCGTTTTTTATAAATTGTACTTATTACGGAATAGTTTTGAATCATTATTTAAAAATTTGTATAATAAATTATATATCTAAATTAATAAATATATATTCCTAAAATAAAAAATGGGGCCGAGACCGGGAATCGAACCCGGGTCGAGGGATCCACAGTCCCTCAGGATAGCCACTACCCTACCACGGCCACAAAAATCATTCTTTTACGATTGATATAATGCAGGGGCAGGGATTTGAACCCTGGAACCACTACTGGACAGGATTCTAAGTCCTGCATCTTTGGCCAGGCTCGACAACCCCTGCACTTAAAAATAAAATGCTCCAGCCGGGATTTGAACCCGAGTCCCGGCCTCGAAAGGGCCGGATGATTGGCCGGACTACACCACTGGAGCTTGTTTCAGATTATATGGGCCCGATGGGATTTGAACCCATGACCACTCGGTTATGAGCCGAGCACTCTAACCAGCCTGAGCTACGGGCCCGTACCCGGTCTTGAGAGTGAATAATTTGTTAGAAAAAATGGCGCCTCCTGCAGGGCTCGAACCTGCGACCTACGGATTAACAGTCCGTCGCTGCTACCTACTGAGCTAAGGAGGCTCGCTGTCTTACTACTTGACCGCACAATAACAATCAACATTCTGCTATATAAACCTTATGTAGTAAGGTATTTATACTAAAAAAGATATGCTTAATTGTGGATTTAACTGGAAATTGCCAAGGTAGTTCAGCCTGGGAGAACGCTGGACTGAAGATCCAGTTGTCGGGTGTTCGAATCACCCCCTTGGCACGTTTTTATTTTGGGAGTATTAATTTATTAATTTAGATATACTGTTTTATGTGTTATTTTTTAATAATAAGATGCTATTATTTTATTGTAATATAAACTGGTGCAATAATGAAGATTATCGGAAGTATGGGTAAAAAAACGGAAAATTTAAAAATTGACGCTAAAAAATCATATTTAAAACGTATTGCAAAAAATGTAAAAGTTTCAGAAGGGGAACGGGCTGTTGAAGATATTTTAAGATGTATATATAGAAATCAGCCAATTTCAACAAAAAAAATAGGTCAGTATGTAAAACTGCCTCTTCCAATTGTATCTAAAGTTAGATCTATTCTTGAAAGAGAATCCCTCTTAAAAAGGGACGATAGAGGAGCAGTATTTTCCAAAGAAGGTGTCGACTTTGTTGAAAAAGAACTTGGACTTAAACTTAAATCTGATTTGAAATGTCCCGTGTGCAGTGGAAGAAATATCGTATTTGATGAAAAATTTGAAAAAATATTGAAAAAACACAAAAATTACGCTAAATTAAGACCCCAAGTAAACACGATGATTGACCAATCTTTTGCAACGCCTGAAACAGCCACTGCGAGAGCTGCAATGATGGCTGATCGGGGAGACTTGGAAGGAAAAAGAGTTTTATTTGTAGGGGACGATGATCTTACATCAATTCCAACTGCAATGACCGGACTATGCAGTGAAGTTGTTGTTTTGGATATCGATGATAGACTTTTAAAATTAATTTCAGAAGTATCTAAAAAAGAGAATTTAAACATTAGAACTGTAAAATGGGACTTTAAAAATGAACTTCCAAGTGAATTTGTAAACAAGTTTGACACAATATTTACCGACCCACCATATACACTAAACGGCGCAGTACTTTTCATGTCAAGAGGTATCGAAGCCCTTGGAAACGACGGAATATTGTATCTTGCATTCTCCCACAAGCCTGTAGAAGAATACATTGAACTTCAAAAATCAATCAACAATATGAACTTTTTAATTTACGAACTTATTCCAGGATTTAACTTCTATGAAGGAACAGAAATTATTGGAAACACCACATTTTTAGCAAGACTTGTTGGTAAAAACTTGAAAAAAATAGAAGTTAATTCTGAAAAAATATACACTGGAGAATTAAAACCAACCTTAAGATACTATCAGTGCATGAACTGTAAAAAAATCCATGAAGTTGGAAATGAAATAAAAAGAATCGAAGATTTAACCTGTGAATGTGGTGGAAAGAAATTTTCAATGGTTAAAAGAGCTAAAGTAAAAGAATAAAAACCAAATCATAACGATTATATATTATTCAATCGCCAATATTAAATACAAAGTATTAATCAGGGTGATTTATATTTTTGAAGGAGTGAATCCTATAGCAATATTTCCCTTAATTGGATTATATTATCGTCTTACGCATACCAATAATAATTTACTGCTTGAATTTATTTTTTACTGGCCCATATTTGTAATTAAGTTATTATATTGGGGGGCACTTACTTTTGCAATACTCATCAGCGGTGGATTGATATTGCTCATATGTTTTAATATATTCTTTGTAATAATTGGCACGATATTTGGGGGGCCGTTTTTAGAACTTGTAGATTGGGTTAATCAAGCACGGGGGGATAGCGTGGTTTATACAATATTTACAGTTTCTAAGATTCTTGGGGTAATTTTAGGTTCATACTCTGCTGCAATATACACAGATGACTAACAGACCCAAATAGAATAAAAAAAACTAAAAAAGAACTTTATTTTTTTAAAAAACTTTTTTAAATAAAAAAAGAGAATTATTCTGTTAATAAAACAGCGTTTACAACACCATCTTGACCAGGTCTTGAGGTAACTTTTGCTTTACCCATTTCTGTTTCGATGATTGCGCCTTTTGTCATAACGTTTCTTCTGATGTAGTGTTTGTTTGCTTTGTTGTCGAGAACTTTTGTTACAGCAACTTTTTTACAAACTTTGTTTGCTTGATCAAAGACGTTTGCGTAGTTTGTTTTTTCCAACTTAACTTTTAAGTTTGCGCCTCTGCATCTTACAATTTTTCTTTTGATTCTGTCTGAAACTTGTGTTTCTGCTGCAGGTCTTCCCATTTCTCTTTTATGTTTTTTTGAAGCTTTCCAGATTTTAGCTCCGGTTGAGAGTCTTCTGCTTGCTCCTTGCCAAATTGCCATGATTACACCTTGTTTGCGTTTATTTTTTAAAAAAATCGAAGTTTTTCCGTATATATAACAAATTTTTTGAGAGAGTATGCGAGTATAATATGTGATTGCCATGATAGTATAAAAAATTAACTGCATTTCAAAATAGGTTAAATAAGTATAATAGTTTGATTATTTTACCGAATCTTCAAATAAAAGCTTTAAAATCGCCATTCTGACAGGAACTCCATAAAATGACTGTTTAAAGTACCTTGCTTGTGGAAGAGTATCAACTTCAGAATCGATTTCATCAACTCTTGGAAGCGGGTGCATGATAACTACATTTTTGTTTCCAATGTGCTCTTTTGAAAGCCGATATATTCCTTTTACCTTGTAGTATTCATTAATATCAACAAATCTTTCCTTTTGAATCCTTGTCATGTAAACAACATCAACATCGTCAATTTCAACATTGCTCATTTCTAAAAGTTTTATTTTTCCACTAATGTCCTCAATTACTTCTCTTGGCATTTTAAGTTCTTCTGGAGAAATTAATTTTATTTCTACGCCCTTGAAGAGAGATAATGCCTGGCACAAAGAATGAACGGTTCTTCCGTACTTTAAATCACCAATAAATGCGATTTTTAAATTTTCAATGTGTCCAACTTCTCTTTTAATCGTGTATAAATCAAGAAGTGTCTGTGTAGGGTGCTGGTTTGACCCATCTCCAGCATTTATAACAGGAACTTTTGAATTTTCACTTGAAAGTCTTGCAGCCCCTTCTGAAGGGTGTCTTATTGCAATTAAATCACTGTAACCGCTGATTACTTTGATAGTATCTGTTAAAGATTCGCCCTTTGTTACAGAAGTGTTTGAAATATCCGTAAAACCGATAACGTTTCCACCAAGCCTTTTCATTGCAGTTTCAAAAGAAAGTCTTGTCCGAGTTGATGGTTCGTAAAAAAGTGTTGCAAGTATTCTCCCGTTTAAAAAATCACAGTGACCTTTTTCATTTAAAATAGCTTCCATTCTTTCGGATTCGTCCAAAATATTTAAAATTTCTTCCCGACCGATGTCCCTCATCGAAATTAAATGCCTCATCAAACCACCGACATTTTTCATTAGTTATAAATTAAATATATATAAAATTATGGTGCAACATATATATGCAGACGAGGTGTATTTATGGAACCTGTTCAGATTATCGGGATTATCGTTGGACTTATTGTTATTTTAAAAATTGCAGTACAGGCTAAAAAAAGCACAATTTCACCATTTACTGCATTGATGTGGATTTTAGGATGGATTTTTGTAATGATAATGGTAAGTTTTCCAGATTTCCTTGGAAAAATTGCACATATTCTTGGAATAGGTCGAGGTATTGACTTTTTGGTGTATTTTGGAATCATAATTCTGTTTTTCTTAGTTTATAAATCATATTTAAGGGCAGAACACCTTGAAAGAGAAATTACGACAATTGTTTCAGAAATTGCAATTAATGAAAGATACGATAAAAAAACAAAAGGTGAAAATGATGGAAAACAGTGAATTAGTTATGGAAACTGCGCCTTATGTTCAGAATATGGACTATTTAAGAGAATTAATTGAAGAATCCGAAAATATTGACGAATTAAAAATGAAATTAACAGAATTAATAGATAATGAACAAAACGTTGCAAAAAAGACCGATTTGAAAATTTTAATGGAAAAAATAGAAGAACTTGGGCTTTAATTTTTAGGTTTTCTAAATTCGTGTTCAAAATCTTTGTCGTAAAGTTTTGAATAATCATAACTATCAGGATTTGTCACATTCCCAACGATTATGAGTGCTGTTTTTGTAATTCCTTCGCCTTTTACTTTTTCAGAGATATCTTTTAGTGTTCCAGTGATTTTTTTCTCGTCAGGCCATGATGCATGGTAGACGACTGAAACTGCAGTATCTTCCGAGTATCCGCCTTCGATTAATTCACTGCATACTTTTTCAATCATTCCTGTTCCCAAATAAATTGCCATTGTAGCGTTGTGTTTTGCAAGCGCAATTAAGCTTTCTTTTGCAGGTTTTGGAGTTCTTCCTTCAGGTCTTGTAATTATTACTGTTTGTGAAACATCTGGAAGAGTTAATTCAGATTTCAAAGTTGCTGCTGCTGCAAAAAGGGAAGTTACTCCAGGAATTATTTCTACGTCGATATCGTATTTTTTCAATTCATCGATCTGTTCTTTTATCGCACCGTAAAGTGCAGGGTCTCCAGTATGAACCCTTACAACAGTTAATCCGTTTTTAATTCCGTTTACTGCAACGTCAATTACTTCATCAAGGGTCATCGTTGCACTGTTGTAGATTTTTGCATCCTTTTTATTGTAATCCAAAACTTCAGGATTTACTAACGAACCTGCATAAATTAAGATATCTGCACTTTCGATTGCATTTTTTCCTTTTATCGTGATTAATTCCTTGTCTCCAGGCCCTGCTCCAACAATAATCATTTTTTTCATTATTTCACCGATTTATTAAAATTATTCAGTTGCTTTTTTCAAAATTTCATAAGTTGTTCCATATATCACGTTGCTTTTGCAAAAACCCGGTAAATAGGTTGCAGCTTTTCCAGAATTCGTTGCAACGTTTTTGTATCCCATATCTTCGATTGGAGCTACGACCATGCATGTATCGACGACTACTTTTCCGCCAGCATCTTCAATAATTTTCGTGTATCCCATCCTGTCAGCAATCGATTTCATGTGAATTGAAGTACAAACCCAAACATCTGCATTGAATTTAGCGTTTTCAGCTTTTACAAATTCTGCAACTTCTTTGATTTCGTCAAGACTGCAGTGTGGACATCCGATACAGATTAAATCTGGTTTTTCTGAAGTTTTGAATGAATCATATTCTTTCTCAAAATCTTCTTTTCCAATAACGACTTTTTCAAGACCCTTGATTTCCAGTCCTTTTTTAGCTTCTGGAGTTATTCCTTCGACGTGGTATAATGCAACACCACCACTTGCTGCAAGTGCTGCTCCAAGTGCTTTTAAATAATCATTTTTAATTGATTCACAATTTTTAAATTTAAAGCATGGAATTCCGTTTTTTACAATTTTTCCAGTGATTCTTCCCAAAATTCCGTAAAATGAACTTGCATCTTCAAGGTCCATATCAACTTCAAATACTTGTGTTGGGAGCCGGTTTTCATCCAGATGGTAGCCGTAACATGGTGTTTTTCCAATTATTGCAGCTGCTAATGCAGAAGGCCCACCTTCCCTGTTTGTCCTTGCACCAATTACTGAATTTACATAAGCTACCGCAGAAGACTCTGCCCATGCAACGTGTGAACCAAAAACAGGTACGTTTCCAGTTAAATACGGCGTACATGTACAGCTTATTTCAATTTCCATTCTTTTAAAACAGTCAATTATTTCGAGCTGTTTTTTTGCAAAATCTTTTGGAAATTTAAGTTCATCGTATCTTATCAAATCCATTCCAGCAGGATTCAATGTAGTTGGAACAGATGCCTTTAAACCCTGATCTGCAAGGTCTTTTAAAAATTCTAAACCCTTTTCACCGATAGTTTTATACGAAACTCCAGACACTTGTGCAGAAGATATATCTACTAATTTTTCTGCTCCGTAAATATCGCCTAATGACACAAGTAAGTTCATGCAGGTTTCGAGGGCTTCCCCGTATTCGCCTGCATACAATTTTTCCTCTTCTCTCGTTAGATGCATAATTTTCACCTTTTACCTTACTAATTATAGAGTACCAAAATATAAAAATAATGGAGATAGTTTTAACTCGTGAAAAAATGGAAATAACTGCAACACCGATAAGAACCAGATATATTGATAGAAACGAAGACTTTGTATCAGAATCCATAAATTCTTTGAAAAAAGAAATAAAACAAGGATTTGAAATAAAAAACGGGGACTTTTTAGTAGTTAGCGAAAAATTCATAGCTACAAGCGAAGACAACTTTGTAGATGAAAGTTTGGCGGACCCTAAATTCTGGGCATATTTTACATATTATTTATCGAAATACGGTTGGGGATATGTTTTAGGCCCGCTTTTAGGAACTCGGGGCGACAGGGTTAAAAATTTAAGAAAAATGCCAAAAAAGGAAACACTAAAACACAAACAGATTGTAATCGAAAATGTAGGGTTAATATACGCACTAAAACCTGCATCAGAAGGTGGAATTGACTTAACAAACGTTCCAGGCACTTATGCTTCATTACTTCCAGAAAATCCTGAAAATTCTGCAAAAAAACTTCACAAAAAAATAAAAGAAGAACTAAATCTCGATTTAATCGTCATGGTAATCGACACAGATGCAACATACAGATTTTTTAACTGGTATGTTACAGCACTTCCGATCGCAATTGAGGGAATAACCTCAAAAATAGGTGTTTTTGGCTACATTTTAGGAAAATTTGGAAAAATATTAAATCAGGGCGGCCTTTGTGGCGCAACACCACTTGCAATTTATGGAAACGAAAATTACAAAAAATATCCCTTAAAAACGATTCTATACATTGCAAATCTGTCCGATACATCTCAGGTTCCATATACTAAATCAATTCATGATTTGATGAAAAAATACAACACTTTTGAGATAACCGTCGATGTTTTAAAAGAGATGGAACACAGCCCCTTAGTTATTGTAAAATGTGAATAATTTAAAAAAAATAAAAAAATTAAAAAAGTAAAAAATCCATGTTTGTAGCCTATTTAAACAGGGCACCGATTAAAAAAGCTATTAAAACTAAATTTGTTACTATTTTTATATTTCTTGAAGCATTTTTTGCCTCCATTTTTGATGGATTGATTACGAGCTTGTATATGCCAATCAAAAATAGCAGATCACAGAGAACTACAGAAATCATGTAGTAAATTCCAAAAAATCCAAATAAATACGGTAAAGGGCTCAAAAAAACTGCAAAAATTAGTAAAAATGCAGCAATGTATATCGACTTTTCACCACATTTTATAGGAATTGAAATTACCTTTTCTTTAATATCTCCTTCAATGTCCTCGTAATCTTTAATTATTTCACGGGACCACATCGCAAATAACGCACACAAAAAGAGCATTATTGTAACATCGATGTTTCCAACAGCAATTCCACCAAAAATAAATATTGAACCTGTTAAATAAGCTACAATCAAATTTCCAATGATTTTATTCTTTTTATACGTACTTGCATACTGTTGGAGTACTATCGAATTTAAAACTGCCATTATAAAACATATTATATTAAACATTGATACAAATAGGCCCATAAATACTAACAAATACGAAAATATCCTTGCTTCAGTTAATGAAATTCTTTTTGAAGGTATTGGTCGTTCTGGTTTGTTTATACGGTCTATTTTTAAATCATAAATATCATTTAAAGCATTTCCAAATCCGCAAACTAAAAAAACGACTATTGATGCAAGAATAAGGTTATCAACCATTGCAATGTTAAAATAAGATGCAATCATTCCCCCGATGAATGCTCCAAACGCTGCTGTCAAACAATTTTTTAACCTGATTAACTCGAAATATGCTTTTATATCCATGTCTTCACCTACATTAAAATATATAGCCATAAACTTAGATAAATAGGTTAATACTTCTAAATCATGTGATAAAATGTTGAAATTTGGAACCGCTGGAATCCCGATAAATGCTAAAAATACAGAAACTGCACTCGAATATCTAAAAAAAATCAATCTTGATGCAATGGAACTTGAATTTGTCCGCAGTGTGAATTTAAAAGCTGAAAAAGCAAATGAATTATCAAAAAATTTGAAAATTACCTTAAGCGCCCATGCCCCATATTATATCAATTTAAATGCAAAAGAACCGGAAAAAATTGAATCCAGCATTAGAAGAATCGTTGATTCTGCAAAAATCATTAGTATTTTTAATAAAAAAAATTCTGAAAATAAAAACGTGGTTTTTCATGTAGGTTTTTATTTAAAACAGGATGAAAATTTAGTTTATGAAAAAATTAAAACAAACCTTCAAAAAATACTTGAAATAATTGCTGAAAATAAAATAAATGCCATGTTAAGACCCGAAACTACTGGAAAAATCACCCAGTTTGGAAGCGTTGATGAATTAATCCAGTTATCAACTGAAATTGATATTATGCCCTGTATTGACTTTTCACATGTTTATGCGCGAAGCCTTGGAAAAATAAATGATTACAATTCATTTTCAAACATTTTATCAAAACTTGAAAATAACCTCGGAAAAAAGGGAATTAAAGATATGCACATCCACATTTCTGGAATTGATTTTGGAAAAGGTGGCGAAAAAAAGCATTTTCCAATTTTAAATTCCGAATTTAACTATATGGGCGTATTAAAAGCTTTGAAAGATTTTGAATGTTCTGGAACCGTTATTTGTGAGAGTCCAAGATTAGAGTATGATGCACTTATTTTAAAAAAGAATTATGAAGAATTGTAAAATTTACTGCTGAACTGGAACTATTGAAATTTTTTTAAGGGAAGTTCCTTTTTTACATTCTATTTTTTCAGGAAGTATGGATGCCACTTTATATTTTCCAGATACTCCTTCTGGATGGCATAATAAGTAATTTTCACAGCACACTCGATCGCACTGGACATCTGCATGAGTTAAAGTTACCCCTTCAAGAGCTTTTTTAGACTCTATTATTATTGTAAATTCCGCAGGAGTTACTTCTACCACCTTAACACCGTTTTCGTGGACTGTGCACGGGTGGTTTGCAGAACGAACACTTACAATTTTATATCTTGTTCCAACTTCCAAGTTGTTGTGGCATATCCGTTTAAATCTGCATGGTTCACACTCTTCAAGGGGTCCGAGATAAATAAACTCGTTTCCCGTTTTTGCAAGCTCGCTACCGATTAAAGTTATTTTTTTCATGAATAAATCACCGATAATAAGATTGAATAAATAGTACTAACTATAATAATCAAAATTATATTATATAAACAATGTCAAATAGCTTTCAGTCGAAAATTTAGGTGTTTTATATGTGCGGAATAATCGGGTATATCGGAAACGAAAGGGCTTCAAAGATACTGTTAAACGGTTTGAAAAGGTTAGAATACAGGGGATACGACAGTTGTGGAATTGCAACTATTGATGAATACATTATACTTAAGAAAAATACTGGAAAGGTTTTAGAAGTATCAAAAAAAGAAAATTTTGAAGATATGACTGGATTTATTGGAATAGGACACAGCAGGTGGGCAACACACGGCGGAATTACAAAAAATAATGCACACCCACACTACGACTGCAGCGAAAAAATTTGCATTGCTCACAATGGAATCATATCAAATTACAGAGAATTAAAAGAATTGTTAATTTCAAAAGGCCATTTTTTCAAATCTGAAACTGACACTGAAGTTATCCCGCACTTAATTGAAGAAGAACTGAAAAATTTTGAAGAATTGAATGAAAATAACTATATTGAAGCAATTAAAAATGCAATTGGAAAGCTTAAAGGAACTTATGCACTTTTAATTTTAAATCAGGCTTTTCCAAAAACTCTAATTGGTGTTAGGAATGAAAGTCCACTTATATTGGGAATAAAAAATGATGAATGTTTTATTGGAAGCGATATTTCAGCATTTTTAGAATACACCAAACTTGCAATGCCATTAAATGATAAAGATATCGTAATTTTAAAAAAAGAAAACGATAAAATAGATATTGAAGTATTAAACGATGGAAAAAAGGTTGAAAGAGATACTATCGAACTTCAGTGGGACATGGAAAGTGCTGAAAAAGAAGGATACGACCACTTCATGTTAAAGGAAATAATGGAAGAACCTGTAATTTTAAAAAATTCAATGAAAATTTCAAAACCTGAAATTGAAAATCTTGCAAAAGAAATTGAAAAATGTGATAAAATATACATCACCGCAATGGGCACATCGCTTCATGCCGCAATGGTTGCGGAATACTGGTTTTCAGGATTAAATAAATTGGTTATTCCAATCGATTCATCAGAATTTTTAACGAAAGGAATTGTTGATGAAAAAACATTAGTTATTGCAATAACCCAAAGCGGCGAAACATACGACACTATGAAAGCGCTCAAATACGCTAAAGAAAAAGGTGCAAAAACTGCAACTATCGTAAATGTACTTGGAAGTACTGCAACAAGGGAAGCAGACATCACAATAATGATGGGTTCAGGCCTTGAAATTGCAGTTTGTGCCACAAAAACATTCATGTCTCAGCTTGTTATTTTATACAGGTTGTTCATTGAATACGGCAAAATTATTGGAAAAAATATGGAAATTTTTGAAAAAGAGTTACTAAATATTCCATGTTACGTTTCAAAAGTTTTAGATGAAAAAGAAAATATCTCAAAAATTGCAAAAAGATTAACTGCTAAAAACTACCTCTTTATTTCAAAAGGAATTAATCTTGCAAACGCCCTTGAAGGAGCCTTAAAATTCAAAGAAATAACATATTTGCACGCTGAAGGGATGAGCAGCGGATTTTTAAAACACGGGACTATTTCATTAATTGATGAAAATATGGATACAGTTGCATTAATTCCTCCTTCAAAATCGAATCTTTTAAGTTCTGTTCTCTCAAACGTGGAAGAAATAAAAGCAAGAAACGGCAAAATTATTGGAATTTCACCAGTTAAAACTAATTTAAAATATTCGATAAATGTTCCAGACGTAATCGAAGAAGTAAGTCCTTTTGTTTACGCAACCGCTTGCCAGCTTTTAGCATATTACAAAGCCGTTGATTTAAAAAGAGATGTAGATAAGCCGCGAGGGCTTGCAAAAAGTGTTACAGTTGAGTAATTCTTTTTAATTTTTTCTTTTTTTCAATATCTACACCCATATTTTCTTCGAGCTCTACCATTTTTGGCGGAAGTTCATCCCATCTCCAAAAGCCCCTCAATACCTCGCTTTCAGGGAAATATTTTTTAAGATATTTAACCCATCTTTCGAAATAATCCGGATAAAGGTCTTTTACCCTTAAAAATTCACTGTTTAATGCTGAAGGGCATAAATAACAGCCGATTCTTTCAAATCCTTTATCATACATCGGGTTATACAAAATATCGTTTGAAAATATGTAACTCCAGATATCAAGCGAATTCCAGTCGAGAATTGGAAATACATTCGTCTGAAAGTCGATAAACCCGCTTCTTCTTTCGTAATCCAAATTTGCACGGGTGAAACTTTCGTATTTTCTTGAACCATCAATCGTGAGAACTTTTTTGTTTCCGTATTTCTTTTTTAAGTATCTTTTTAAAGGCATGAGTTTACACGCGCTGTTGCACCATCGATTGTCTTTTGTTGGAATGCCTTCTTTTTCAAGATTATCCCAGAAATTATCGCCATCTACGGTATCCAAATTTATATCGTATTTTTCTGCAAAATCTTTTACATAATTTAAAGTTTCAGGATATTCTAAGCCGGTATCAATAAATACAACGTCTAAATCAGGGATAACTTCTTTTGAAATTAAAGTGCACACTGCACTGTCCTTTCCACCGCTAAATGAAGCATTTATCGCGTATCCTTTTCTCTTGTATTTGTCAACAGCATCTTGAAGAATTTCTATTGAATTTTCAACCATTTCATCAAGATTTTCCTTGTTTTCTTTTAAATAATCTGCAATTTTTTGGAAATCAAGTTCTTTTCTTTTCGAAAGGTCTTTTAATTTTATCCTGTCATCCTTTCTAACGCCGACTCCTAAAAAATCCCCGATTTTAACCCCGATATACTCGAAATCATCTTTTAAAATTTCGTTTAATTCTTCAGGGTTTTCCAAAAGCTCTTCTTTAATGTATTTTCCCTTAAGCCTTTTTTTAGTATATTTTAATGAAATTTTTGGGTCTTCAATTACATAGTAAAGAGGAGATGGAATGAACTCCCATTTTAAATTCAAAAGGTCAAATTCAAGTGTTCCAATCTGGTCATTTGAAACATAAACCCGTTTTCTATAATCCATTCCAGAAAGCTTTTCTAAAAGGATTAAATCGTCTTCCTGAAAGTTTTTACCGGTTAATTCATTTAAAATTTTTATTTCATAAGGCGATGCAAATTTTGTGTCTTCATTGAACATAGATTTTACCTGCAAATCATTGATAATATTATATTTTTCATTGGTTTAAATTATAATTTTTCTTCGAGATATTTAACAAAATCCCCTATTTCTGGAATATACGCACCACATGCGAATTTGTGTCCTCCGCCACTTCCACCAACTTTTTTGGAAGCGTAGTTTATCGCAGTCGCAAGATTTATATCTTCTGCAAATGATAAAAGCTTTGGACATCTTGCTGAAACCTTGTAGCCGCCATCCGTTTCAGAAACTGCAAAAATTGGCTTTTTCCAGTCAACCTTTTCAAGGGAATAACTCATTCCAGCAACAATTCCGACAATATTTCCTTTTATCGCGTTTTTATCGACTTCAAAATACTGGAAATTTTCTTTCTGTACTATTTCAACATCATTTCTTAAAAAATCCATCGAACTTGCAAGATTTCTTTTATGCCTTTTAAGCATTTTAAGCATTTTCTGGTAATTTTTATCCCTATCTCCTTTTAAAACTTCGAGAGGAACATCGTATTCATCGTACCTTGAACACCCGTTTATACAGGTTGAAAATTCTTCAAGATTTTTCAGGTTTGATTTTTTTTCTTCAGTTGTTAACTCGTAGCTTTCCCCAAAAATAACTTTTGGAAGGTGTATCCGCCAGGCAGGAGGAATATATCTGCTGCATTTATGTAAAAACTCACTGCCCATGATTTTTTTCTGATCAAACGTGAGGTCGCACAGGTAATCTTTTGGAATTATATCGGTTCCGTGCTTTCTGTTTACATTGTTTATAAAGTTAATTATTCGAGAATCGTTATCGGTAAGATCGGTCCTTACATCTGTAAAATACTTAATCGAAGTAAAAAGCGGTCTTGTATGCTTTCCATAAAACTGTAAATCGGGGCTTACTGAAATATCTCCAGCATCAATCGCGTCTCTTAAAATAATATCCCTGTTCAATCCAATTAAATTTCCTTCAAGGCTTTGAACGTCTCCAACAGCACCTAAAACGGCATATTTTGCAAGGTCAGTAAATCGGGGGTCACATATTTTTGAAAAAAGGTAGCATACCCCTGCACCGCAGATTTCTCTTCCACCGTCAATTCCATCGTTGTGGGGGTTTACATTTATAATATTTTCCGGAATTTTTTCATTTGAAACTATGTGGTGGTCCAAAATAATTATTTTTGGCGTTTTTGATGTTTCTTTTAACTTCTCAGTTATTAAATCAATCTGACCGCTTCCAAGGTCTGCAAATATTATCAAATCATTATCAAACGGAATTGTATCAATTGTTCCGTAATCAATCTGTCTTAAAAATAGAAATTCCGCTTCAATATTTAATCTTTCGAGAACCTTTTCTAAAATAATTCTTGAGTTTATTCCATCTGTATCGATGTGAGTACAGACTAATATCTTTTTATCCCGATTTTTTCTAAGTAACTTAACTGCTTTCTTTAAATTAAATAAATATTCCATTATAGCACCGTTATCCAAAATACAATATAAATCATGGGATTAAACCCCAAAACTCATGAGAGTACTATTTATATATTATAAAATTAATATATTTGTACAATCGACCCTTAAAAACCATAGCAGGAATATTTATGGATTATCAGATATTACTCCTTGTACTAATTTCCGGTATAATAGGTTATGTATTCACGAAAATATCAAAGTCCATGACCGGATACTACTTGGTTCTTTTATTGATGTGCAGTATCAATGCTTATGTACTTTTAGAAATAGCGTTGAGAACGTTGAGTACAGACATTATTATCCCAGTTATAGGGTTTTCAATTGCTACAATGGTTGTATTTGAGATTTCAAGAGCATACTTTGATAACTCGCTAAGTATCGATGCTTCAAGTTTCCAAGGCCTTCAGGAATTTGGTCTTGAATATTATATCGCGATTGTTTTATTTTACTCTGCGCTGTTATTCGTATTTTTATTATATATCATACCATTAGGATACCTTAGCATGCTTTACGTGGCAGTGATTATGCTTATTACTTCATTTGAACTCATTGGAAGTAGCATTGTTCGTTACTGGGCATTTGAACTCTATATGGTACTATATTTAATTTTAATAGTTGGATTAATATTATTAAATTTAATAGAACTTGATTATTATACAACAATACTTGGCCCATACCTGTTTATTTTATTATATTATTCAGATATGAGGTCATTTATAAAAAAGAAGGCATCGGGAAGAATTTCCAGGAAAAGGAAATTTTAAGATAAGTTATAAATCATGTATCTCTAAATTTTTAGTTTTTGTATCATATATAAAAAATCCTGTTGAAGACGGATTTACAATCAAAGTATTTCCAATTTTATCGATACATCTGCTTTCATGAACATGACCGCAAACGCATAATATTGGCTTAAATTCTTCAACGATTTTTCTAACGGCAATACTTCCTACGTGACCAACATCGCACCTGTCTGCCATCGTATCTTTTGGCGGAACGTGCACCAATAATATAAAATTATTTTCGATATCTTTTTTTTCGTATTCATCTAAAATTTTGATAAACCTGTTGTAAAGTTCTTCCTCGGAATATTCGTTTGGACTACATATAGGTGTTTTATTCGAACCCCCAAGCCCGATAAAAATAGTATCGTTAAATTTAACGATTTTTTCATCGATATTCAAGCCAGAATTTTCCATTTTTTGTTTTACATCAGAATTTTCCCAGTTTCCAGGAACTAAAAAAACTTTCACGTGATTGTTTAAATTTTTTAAAAAATCAATAATCCTTGTATCCCCTTCACAAATTAAGTCTCCGGAAATCAAAAAAACATCAGGTTTGTATCTTAAAAGATTATCAAAATTAATTATGCGGTCATGTAGGTCAGTTAATCCAATAATTCTCATCAAATCACGAAAAAAGTGGTATTTAAAGTAACTATGACATATCTGACAATTTTGATGTAGCATTCGTTATCGCATCAGCAAGCGCCTGCGTGGTCTGGTTTGTTGAGTTTGTAATCTGTCTTCCCGTGTTGCTAACATTTGTTGCGTAGAAGTATGCTGCTACTGCTGCTACTGCTACTGCTGCTGCAACGAGGATACCGAGTTCCATTGATATTTGACCTTTTTTAGACGTTAATTTCCCTAAAAATTTCATGCTATCACGTTCAAATCCTTTTCTTTGAATAGTTATATAACTTCAACAATATATACGTTGTCTTTACCATACAATATTTTAAAATACGCTTTATCCTTAAAAAACTCACTGCAAAATTCACCAATTACTCCAGAAACGTAAATATACCGAATATTATTCATTTTACACACATTTGTGTAGTTATATGGATCGTTGCTGTCGATAAACTTTGCAAGTGCATATATCGTTGTATTTCCAATTGAAAAATCCCCACTTGAAAATTTTGAGTAATAAAAAACAGGTTTATTGCCTGTGTATATCGGTAAAAATTGTCCTGCATCTTCTCCAAAATTTAAAAACGTTTCATTTGAGATATTATTCAAATTAATCCATTCAAAAGCATTTAAATCAGCTTCTGAAACCACATACTGCTCTTTTAAATAATCTGGAATTATAGTATAGTTTGCATAGGCCGAAGAAAAAATAACAAGTGCAGTAAAAATAACAAATCCTGCCCGGTAAGTCCTTTTTTTAATACTTTTTACGATTGAATAAACTCCAAACCCGTAAAACATGGGCATAATTACCTGAATATTGTACATCATCCTGTTTGACGCGTACATCGTGTTAAAAAAAGGTATGTTGAGGTGGATAAATTCGCTATTTATCAAAATAAAAAGCAAAAATATCGGGTATACCAATAAATAGTAAACTTTATTTTTATAAAGTCCATAAATTCCAACTAAAAAAAGATATGTCAAACATAACGATATTAAAAATGTAAATCCATTGTCGAGTGCCACAGTATATACTGGGTGTTTCGTAAAGAGGTAAAATATTCCAAATCCTGCAAAAATGTTATGAATAATTATATTTAACGGTTCGGAAATGATATTTGAAGATTTACTGTATGAAACAATATCTTTTGACATATTTTTTGAAATTAACAGCAACGATGCTATTGCGGGAATACTTGAGAAAATAAAATAGTTTTTCAGAGTGTTATAGTTTTTATTTATCATTTCAAATATCGAAATTGATAAAATAAATAAAATCAGCATCAAAACGGGAATCGGGTGGGTATAAATCATAGAACTTAAAACAAAAGAAAAAACATATAGATATGTGCTGTCTCTTGAATTTAAATATTTAATTAATAAAAATACTGAAATTAAAAATAAAGAATAAGCAAGATAATTTGGATACAGTACATATATACTCCCGTAAAAAACACTTCCTGCGATAACAAAAGGTGCTGTAAAATACCCAAGTCCCGGTTTTAATGATTCCCCGACTAAATAAAACCCAATTACCATTAAAACTATCATAAAATATATTAAAAAATTAAATGCATCTGGAATGCCATTTACCTGATTTGAAATAAAATATACCAAAGAATGAAATCCTGATGGGTATTTAACGTAATTTACGTAAGGAATTTCAGTTGTTTTATAAAATAAACTCTTTTCTTCAATTATTGCTTTTAATTTATAGCTGTGGTACTGGGTATCACTTTTATTTAACGGATTTTCAGGAAATATCATGAAACCTTCAAAAACTGCCAGTATAGAAATTAAAATTATAAATAAAACTGAAATTTTATTTATTTTTATACTTTTAAAAGAAATTCTTTTTAAATTAAAAATTGTTAAGAAAATTAATGGAATAATGTAATAAATTTTAATTAATGGAATACTAAAAACAGACATTACATATGACAAAATAATAACATATGAAATTGATAAAAAAGGAGTTGTAAACAATTTTTCTTCATTTTTTAATGGATTTAGCAAGTGTATCAATATTAAAACTATTGATAAATAGAGTAAATCCAAAAAATCACCAAAAAAAGAATTAAAAAGAAATTATGTAAATGTAATGTCTCCTATTGCATCAGTTGCACTTGTTGCAATGCCTGTTAAGTTGCCTGTTGTTGATGCAGCTGCTGCTCCAGTATCAGCTTGAGCATTTTTAACGTTTGTTGCGTAGAAGTATGCTGCAATTGCTGCTACTGCTACTGCTGCTGCAACGAGGATACCAATTTCCATTGATACCTGACCTTTTTTTGATGTTAGTTTTTCTAAAAATTTCATTTAACCACCTGAACAGTGTTATAAGTTCAATTACTCATATATCTCATAGTATATATAAATTTATTTATTTAAGTCTGGGCATAATATAAAAATAAGAGTATATATGCACAAAAACAATGAATAATAGTATTAAAAAAAGTGGAAGTACTGGGATTTGAACCCAGGTCCAGGGATTTCTCCTGCATCGGGCTTTAGTCCACGCAACAAACATGTGTCTGTGCGCCTTAAAAATCCTTAGATTCCTAAGAAGGCCATATAGGCACTTGGAGTCCCCGATGATAGACCAGACTACACCATACTCCCAATGCACATTATAAGAATAAAAAAAGATATATATATAATTTACTGTTAAATTTGTATTTTTAAATAATGTCCTTTGTTTACGATTTTATTAATTAATACAACAGTTTGAAAATATGATCGATCTCGCTTTTGAAATAGTTCTCCCAATAGCATTTGGAATTATAATAGGTTATATACTTAAGAATGCATATAGTAACAACTGCTTTGTATTAATTGGATTTTTTACAGGAATTATTGTAACTGCATTCAGGCTCTACAAATTTATGAAAAAACACCAAAAACAATTGACCGAAAATAAAAAACGAAAATGAGCCCTAAGGTGAGACTTTGGAATTAATTGTAAAAGAAGAATCAAAAACGGATTATAATTATGGGTCAGACCCCTACAAGAGAGACATAAAAACACTCCTAAATACTGGGCTCGTTGTAATTGATAAACCATCCGGACCAACATCCCACGAAGTTGCCGCATGGGTTAGAAACATGCTAAATTTAGTTAAAGCTGGTCACGGTGGAACCCTTGACCCAAAAGTTACAGGAGCACTTCCAGTAGCTCTTGGAAACACGACAAAATGCGTTCCAATCTGGCACATCCCTCCAAAAGAATACGTGTGTTTGATGCATTTACACGATGATGCTAAGTTTTCAGATATTGAAAATATTTTTAAAGAATTTACTGGAAGAATTCATCAAAGGCCACCTTTAAAAGCCGCAGTTAAAAGAAGCCTAAGAATTAGAAAAATCTACGAAATTGAGATTTTAGAAATCGATGGACGAGACATTTTATTTAGAACAAAATGCCAGTCTGGAACGTATCTAAGAAAACTTGTAGATGATATGGGTGAAGCTCTTGGAACCTCTGCACACATGCAAGAACTTAGAAGAACCATTAGTGGACCATTTTATGAAAATGAAGCTGTTTATTTACAGGATTTACTTGATGCATATATATTCTGGAAGGAAGACGGAAACGAAGAAGAATTAAGAAAATTAGTAAAACCTCTTGAATATGGATTACAGCACCTTAAAAAAATAATTATAAAGGATAGCGCAGTTGATGCAGTATGCCACGGAGCTACACTTTATTCTTCAGGTGTTTCAAAAATTGAAAAGGGAATTGGAACTGATGAAGTTGTTTTAATTGAAACGCTAAAAGGAGAAGCTGTTGCAGTTGGAAAACCGCTCATGAATACAAAAGATATGTTAAAAACCGAAGAAGGCGAAGTTGTAGAAATAACGCGTGTTATAATGGAACCAGGAATTTATCCGAGAATCTGGAAAAAAAGAAATAAAAATGATAAAACTAAACCGGAATCAAAGAAGAACTAAATAACGGTGAATATTATGAAAATTATAATTGACGAAAATTACTGCAAAGGCTGCGATATCTGCATTGAAGTGTGCCCTAAAGACGTTTACAAAAAATCAGAAACACTTAATAAAAAAGGAATATATCCTCCAAACCCCATAAATCCAAAAGAATGCACAAACTGCCAGCTCTGCATATTACAGTGCCCGGACCAGGCAATTACGGTTGAAACTGAAGAATAAATGTGAAAAAATGCTTGCAATTGCAACAAAGCTGACTAAAATCAATTATGATTATGAAAAATTGCTTGAAATAAACAGAAATGTTTCAAAATCTTTTGATTATCACGTTATAGATGCTGAAACTACTTTGTTAGACGAAAGTATTCTTGAATATTTGAAAAAAGCAGTTTTAACTGTTCAAAGTAAACGAATGGATTCTTTTGAACTTTTAGAAAAATATGCTTCATATGATTTTGATATATGCGTTGTTCTTGGAAATCGCGCATATCTATCAGAAAAAGAAGCGAATTTCCAAAAAACAAGGATTATAGATATTTTAGAAAAGGCAGTAACTTATAAAAATAAAATTTGGGTTGGAACTGAAGGCGTTGAAAATATTGTGAAAAATTTTATCGAAAAAAACGATTTAATTTCTTACTATGTTTATGGCTGTGAAAATCCTGAAATTTCATCTAAAAAAGCAATTTATATACCATATGTTGAAAAAATGGATGAAAATATCTTAAATTCTATGAAAAACTATCTTGGAAGGCGTGAAAATTATCACGGAAACTGGCAAGATTTCATAGTTTCACTTGAAAATTTGAAAAATGAAGATTTGAATAAATTTAAAGACCGTATTATCGTTGGATATCCAATAAATCAGGACTATGAAAATATTTTAAACTTTAAAAATAAATTTTTGGGAAAATAACTTTTTTTATTTTTTTATCGCATTCATGAACCTGTGTTTTATTTCAGTTGGAACGAGATTTATGTTTGGAACGTTTTCGTTGTGAGGTCTTGCTTTTGCAACAATTACTTTTGTACCAGATTCATTTAATGCAAGTTTAACTGCATCCCTAAGCTGTTCTTCATTAAATACGCCAATTGAATCTATTCCACATGCTTTTGAAACTTGGTATAAATCGGTACAGGTTGAATGAGTTTCCTGATTTCCAGTTGATCCGTAAGCGCAGTTGTCAACAATTAACAGTAAAAAATCTTTTGGAGCGGTTTTTCCAATTGTTGCAAGAGAGCCCATGTTCATCAGTACTGAACCATCACCATCGATTGCAATTACCTTTTCATTCACCGAAAGTGCTAATCCATGTCCGATGGATGATGACAAACCCATCGATCCTAACATGTAGAAGTTTTTTTCCCTGTCGTTAATTTTAAAGAGTTCTTTACTTGGAATTCCGATGTTACAAACAACTATTTCATCGGTCACGTATTCCATTAAAATTTTAATAATTTCATATCTCGTAAGTTCCATACTATTCCCCGTACTTTTGAATTATTTTTTTTAAATCGAGTTTTCCATTGTGTATCGTAGTTCCAATCAAAACTCCAGAAATTCCAAGTTCCTTTGAAATTTTTAAATCATCCTCAGATTTAATTCCGCCGCCAATGTATATTGGATTATCGGTTCTTTCCAATATATTTTTTATTAATTCTACGTTAATTCCTTTTTGAGTTCCAACTGATGAAATATCTAATATTATTAAAGGCGTTTTTTTATCGATTTCACTTAAAATTTCATCTAAATCATAATTTAAAAGTTTTCCATTCTTAAAATCAAGACTTAAAATAATATTTTCTTCTTTTAAAATTGAAATATCGTTTAAAGTTTCAGTTCCCAATATGGCCATTTCAGAGTATTTTTTAGCGTTTTCTAAATCTTTTTTATCAGTAACTCCAAAATCAACAATTTTAAATATATTTAAACTTTTTACAATTTCAAAATTGTCCCCAGTACCCATTATCGAGTTTAAATCTGCAATATATACTTTTTTTGCCCCATTTTCTTTGTATTTTTTAATTACATCAATAGGATATGAAGACTCGCATAACACAGATTTTAGGGAGACGTATTCTTTTCTGTTTCCGCTTTTTCCAGAAACTGCTAAACCATTCATTAAATCAATAACCGGTATAATTTCCATAAAAACACCTGTAATATAAATAATAACTAAATCTAAAAATGAACTTTCAAACTTGTAAATTATATAATTTTTCTATGAGTTATAAATTAAAATAGATTTTTCAAAAACCGAACTAATTTTGAAATAAATAATTTAAAAAGAGATTTTTGTTGAAAGGTCCAAAAATGGTTTCCGTTCAACGAGTTATTTTCTTCAGTCGTAGGATACCGAAATTTAATTATTTCATTTCGTCGACCTTTTTGATCAACATTTTCATTATTTCTGCATCGGAAAGCATTCCTTCAGGAGCTTCGATGACTTTTCTTAGTTCGATTGGAACACCGTCCATTCTGTAAGCAGTTCCTGAAACTTCGAGTCCAGTTATTGCTGGAGGAAGTACAATATTAGAAATTACAGATGATGGAGTTTCGTGAGGATCGATACATACAAGCGGGATTTTTGCCATGTGCTGTACTGCTTTTTGAGGGAAGTGTGCACCTGCATCTGATGCAACATTGATCATCATGTCGGTGTCTCCTCTCTGCAATACATCGTTTGAAGCAGTTTCTCCAGGATTGTATCTTGGGTATCCTCTTGAGAAGTCTACACCGTATGGGTATCCTGTAACCCAGGTTGAAACCTGGTTGAATCCGTTAACGTTGTAGTGTCCTCTCATTGGAGTCAATACAAACTTAGTATATGCATTCATATCAATTACAAACTGAATAGCATTGTCAATAATTCTGTGTTTTCCCCTGCTCATCGTTACACCCATCGCAAAGAAGAGTGAACCGAACTGGGCATTTTTACAGATATCAACTGCTTCGTAGATGGTTTCCGTTGGAACACCAGCTACTTGTTCAGCTTCAATATTAAATCCTTTTGCTGCAGCTCTAAGAGCACTTACAAGCTCATAATCCTTATGAGGCTCCACTTGGAGGTGAATGTCAGCGAGTTTTGCAGTGTCCGTTTTTCTTGGATCTACTACAATCATCTGTCTGTCTTGTCTTCCCCTTTCCCTGAAGAATCCTCTTGGAAATACTGAGTACCTGCTCATGTGTCTTGGGTGAGCATGCATTGGGTTTGAACCCCAGAACAAGACAACGTCTGCTCTGTTTTTAGTTTCTCCTAATGTTGAAACAGGGTATCCTACATCCTGTACGGCTAAAAGCGAAGGCCCGTGTCAAACACTCGCGGTGTTATCCACAATAGCTTTCGTTTTTTCAGCCAATAATACACCTAATTGTTGTGCATGGCATTCTGCAGAACTCCACCCGTAAATGAGTGGTAACTTTGCTTCGACGAGTAACCTTGCGGTTTCTTCTGTCGCAGTCTCGTAGTCAACCTTTTTAAAGTCATCTTTCTTATTTTCCCTCATGAGAGGGGATTCATGTCTTACAGCGCCCTCGAAGTGCATAAATTTTGCATTTCCGATTCTGCATGCATTTCTGGTCCCAACTATATGGTTGTGTTCTACAAGAACTTCGATATCATCGCAAAGAGTTCCACAGAATGGACATACGACATTTTTAAACACTTCCACTTTTATCACCCAAAAAAATGGGAATGGTTATTTCAATGTTAATGCTTCTTTTTTGGTTTTGTTACATGCTTCGATACATTTCAAGCACATTACACAGTAACCTTTGAGAGGCATTTTGTCATCACCGGTAAGTTCCAGTGTTTTCTGTGGACATACGTCTACACATTCACCGCATTCATTACATAATGCAGGGCTGAATTCAACTCTCGTGTATTCCTTACCTTCGTGAACCACTTTGCCCATTTTTAAAGCGCCAGTTGGACACTTCATTGCACAAGCACCGCATCGAATGCACATTGCGAATTCGTTTGCTTTTTCGGTTTTTTTCTTTGAAGGTAATTCCAATCCTTTCGGATTAACTACTTTTATTGCACCTGTTGGACACTTCAATGCACAAGGTCCGCAGTATGCACATTTATCTTCCAACCAGACTAAACCTTCGTCAGTAACTGGTTTTGCGCTTGCATATTCAACTTCCAAGCTAATAACTTCAACTGGACAGCTTTCTACACAGAGTCCACATGCAGGACATGCAACTGGTAATTTAACACCTAAAGCTTCACCCTTGTACTCAATCATTGAACCAGGACATGCTTCAACACATTTTTCACAACCAATACATTCTTCCTCATTAACTGTGAAAGATTTGATTGTTTTTTGTCTTTTTTGAGGCAATTTTCCCGCTACAAAGATTGCGTTCCATGGACAGGTTTGTGAACATACAGTACAGTATATACACTTGTCTGTGTCAATTACTGCGATATCTTCAATGGATATTGCATCAACCGGACACTCTGGAACACATACGCCACAAGCTACACAGTCTTTTGTAACTGCGATTGGTTCTTGTGGAATGATTACTTCTTTTTTAGGCTTTTCAGCTTTTCCAGGAAGTGATATTATTTCAGCAGGGCAGATATCAACACATTTTTCACAGAGAACACAGTGTCCTTTGGAGTATGGGAATCTGTCATCTACTTTTTTGATTCCTTGAGGGCATGCTTTTGCACATGCTCCATCTAAATCACATTTACTTCCATTGAAAACTAATTTTCCATCTTTTACAACTAATGCCCCTGTAGGACATGCAGTAGCACAACTAAAGCACTGGATACACGTCTTGAAGGGGGCAATCTCTATTGCCTCTGTCGGGCATGCCTTTGCACAGGCATTACACACAAGGCAAGCATCCTCTTGAATAGATATTCCTGCCAAATGACAACCCCCGAAAAATTTTTAAAGGTATGGGGCCTTCTATTGAAGGTTTCTCTAGCCTCCCGTTTTGGGTTCGGTTAGAGAATTTTTATTCTTCTTTTTTGACTTCAAGGAGAACTTTTCCTTGTTCGTCTTTTACAATCATGTGCGCTGCACATGAATATCATGGATCGTATGCTCTTAGCACGATCTCGATCAAGTTTAATTTTGCCTCGTCTACCATCTTTACCACCGTTGCTTATTTGAAGACAACTTCTGCAGCTTGTTGGATAGCTTTTTCCATGGTAGGTACGTTATGTGTTGAAGCTACAATCATGTTTGCTTTAACAACGATTCCTTTATCATCTGTTTCATAATTGTGGAATAATGTACCTCTTGGAGCGTAAATCGCACCAACACCATTTCCTGCTTTTGGTTCAACTTCTGCTTTAATGTCTGTTGAAGTTATTTCTGAGTCTTCTAAAAGTTCTTTGACTCTTTCACATGAACCGAGTAATTCGATCAATCTTGCATGGTTGTATGCGAGTGATTGGTTTGCTGGTTTTCCGAAAGTGTCTGCGAAATCTTTTCTAGCTTCTTCGGCAAGAGGCGTAGGCATTGAGTCACATACGTTGAGCATTCCTAATGGGCCTACTCTGTATAATCCTTCGGGATATCCAACTTTTTTGTTGAATGGGTATTTAACGTAGTTGTGTTCTACAACGTGTTCACCGATGTTTTCAAGGTATTCTGAAGGTTTAAAGTCGGTTGTTT
This sequence comes from Methanococcus mangrovi, assembly GCF_054506835.1. NCBI lineage: Archaea > Methanobacteriati > Methanobacteriota > Methanococci > Methanococcales > Methanococcaceae > Methanococcus > Methanococcus mangrovi. The sequence goes on from NZ_CP197114.1 coordinate 1,506,368, forward strand.
GTTTTCCATCAGGGGACATGAATCTTAAAGTGTCTCCGTAGAAGTTGTGTTTACCGTCTTTTACCATACCTAAATACCAGGTATCGATTACACCAAGAGATTTTACAACATCCATGTATTTTTCATTGAGTGATTTGATAAGAGCGATGCCTTCTTGGCCAAATTCAATCATTGCATCCATTTCTTTTAATAATTCATCTCTTTTTTCATCGCTCAATGCTTTAGCTACCCCACCAGGAACTCCCGTGACAGGGTGAATTGCTCTACCACCAATTGTTTCAACAATTGATTGGCCAACTCTTCTCATTGCAATTGCTTTTTTAGCTACTTCAGGAGCTGCGCCAATAACACCGATAATGTTTCTGGCTGCAGGATCTGAATCAGGACCGAGTACAAAGTCAGGAGCTGCCAAGTAATAGAAGTGTAGTGCGTGAGAATGCATCATATTTCCAAGGTGCATTAATTCTCTTAATTTTTCTGCAGTACTTGGTATTTTTGCATCCCATGCGGCATCTACTGCCTTAACACTTGCCAAGTGGTGTGGAGTCTGGCAAATTCCACAAATTCTTGGTACTATTCTTGGTACTTCCTCTGCAGGTCGTCCTACAACAAACTGTTCGAAACCTCTAAGGGCAGTAATATGTAATTTTACATCTGTTGGTTTTCCCGAATCGTCTAAGGTTATTGCAACCTTACCGTGCCCTTCTAAACGGGATAGAGGTTCGATTGTAACCTTACCCATAGAGTCACCATCCTAAATTATATTTTTTGAAATTGTTAGATTATTCTTTTTGGATTTTTTTGGATACCAGAGCAACAGGTAACGTGAATCTGTTTAGTGTTGCAACCTTATCTGGGATTTCAAGCGCTGCTGGACCTGCATTTGCATAAGTGTTTGCAGCTGCTGCCCCTTGATCCAAAGTTTCATCGGTTTTACCGTAGCATCCCCTGCAAGGCATGTTTGCTGATGGACACATTGCGCCACAGCCTGCTCTTGTAGCCATACCCATGCATGTGTATCCTTGTTCAAAGAGACATTTTTCAGGGTCAGGAGTTCCTTCAAAGGACCTCTTGAATTTTTCTGGGAATACATTCTCTTTTGTTCTTGGACAGTCATCACATACAATTTTTGTAGGTAATACTGGGTCTTTTCCATCTAATAATGCAACAATTGCTCCTGCGGTCAATGCTGGTTTTGGAGGACATCCTGGGATTACGTAATCTGCTTTAACTACTTCAGTTATAGGTTTTACTGTATCAAGTAACTCAGGAACCCCATCAGTTGGGATAACTCCCGGATTTTCTGTTGAAACAGTTGTATAAGCTGTTTTTTTGATTTGTTCTGGAGTATACAGATTACCAAGTCCTGGAATACCTCCGAAAGCTGCACAAGAACCCCATGCAATCACTACTTTTGATTTTTCCCTGATTTCATGAATTAAGTGTTCATCGTGTTCGCTTCTTACTCCGCCTTCGACTAAGAATACGTCCACATCAGGAATTTCCTTTACGTCGGCAATGATTGGAGCGTAAACAATTTCCAAAGCTGGAAGAACGTCCAAAAGGCCTTCGTGTAAATCAAGTAGTGATATATGGCATCCAGAGCATCCGCAGAGTTGTATAATGCCTACCTTAACTTTATCTGCCATTTAATCACCTTGTGATTGGTAAAAATTTCCCTAAACAGAGGGCAGTCCTTTTGTGAGTCCGTATGGTTCCCCACAAAATTCATTCTCTTTTTAATCGATCTTACGCTTTGATTGGGTTAGGTCCTAATTTTTTAACTCGTTCAGTCATTTCTTTAACTGCTTCGGTAAATTTACCTGCGTCAGCACCTGACATGAAGAACATTTCAAGTCTTTCGCCACCGATTCCGAGTTCTTCTAAGACCTGTTTTCCAAACTTAACCCTTTCTTCAGCTTTGAAGTTTCCAACATCGAATGCACATTCGTGTGGTTTACATCCTGCAACGAATACTGCGTCAGCACCTTTCTGGAATGCCCTTAATGCGTAGGTAATGTCAAATTTACCTGTACATGGCACTCTAATAAGTCTGACAGTTGCTGGATATTGCATTCTGCTTGTACCTGCCAAATCGGCTGCAGAATACCCTCACTGGTAGCATCCAAAGGCAATGATTACGGGTTCTGCCATAATGTATCCCTTTTTTAATTTTTTAATTAAATTTAACTCGTGACTCATCAGAACTCCCCTGGCATTTGCCTTCGGGTTGTTCATCATATGATATGAATTAACACCTTTCCTAACTTAATTTGCTGAGAATTTAATTTTGATAGATAATTAGTTTATTTAATAGTTCATTCCCTGTTCCTTGTGCTTAAATTATTTTTCTAATGCTTTTGCGGCTGCTAATATACCGTCAATTGCACTGATAACTTGTTCGTCCCTGTAGTACCTTAACTGCATTGCACCACTTGGACATGCTCCAGCACATGAACCACATCCTTTACATGCAACGTCATCAGTTATTGCTACGAGGTGACCGTCTTTTTCTTGGTAAGTAATTGCGTTATATGGGCACATTAAAGCACATACTTTACAGCCACCGCATACTTCTTCGTTAACTGTTGCCCTAATCATTTCGATCTTGAACTGACCTTGTGACATTGGAATTGCAACAGCACTTGCGGCACCTTTTGCCTGTGCTACTGTGTCTGGAATATCTTTTGGTCCCTGAGCGACCCCTGCGATTGCAACACCATCAACTTTCGTGTTAACTGGTGCCAATTTAGGGTGTAATTCTTTAAAGAATCCTTCTGGACCCCTATCGATACCGAGCATTTTAGCAAGTTCTCCGGCATCTTTTTTAGCTTCTAATCCTGCTGAAAGAACAACTAAATCAGCTTCGATCTCTAAAATTTCTCCCATGAGGGTGTCTTCTACTCTCACAGTCAAGTTTTTAGTTTCTGGATCTTCGAAAATGTTAGCTGGTCTTCCCCTAATGAATTTAACTCCGAACTGGTCCTGAGCTCTCTTGTAGTACTCTTCGTACCCTTTACCGAAAGCCCTGATATCCATGTAGCAGATGTAAACTTCTGCACTAGGGTCGTGCATTTTCATTAACTGTGCATTTTTCAATGCGAACATACAGCATACTCTTGAACAGTATGGGTTTCCAACTTTCTCGTCTCTTGAACCAACGCACTGTATAAATACAGATCTTTTTGGTGCTTTTCCGTCGCTTGGTCTGATTTCGTGCCCGTGGGTTGGACCAGCAGGGTTAATCATCCTTTCAACTTCGAGAGTTGTAATTACGTTGTCATAAACTCCGTATCCATACTCTTCTTTTCTGCTTGCATCGAACTCATCGTATCCTGTTGCGGTAATAATTGTACCAACATTGATTTTGAGTTCTTGAGGTTTCTGATCGTATCTTACTGCCTCTGCACAGCAAACTTTTGCACAAAGTCCACAATCAATACAGTGTTCTTTATCGATTGTGTAAAGTAATGGAACTGCTTGTGGGAATGGAACATAAATTGCTTTCCTTGTACCTAATCCTAAATCAAACTCATTAGGCACTTCTATTGGACATGCTGCTGCACATGCACCACATCCGGTACATATGTCTTCGTCAACATATCTTGGTTTTTTCTCGATTGTAACATCGAAGTTTCCGATGTAACCATCAATATTTTTAATCTCAGCAAATGTAATTAATTCAATGTTAGGGTGGTTAGCTGCTGACACCATTTTTGGTGCGAGAATTCACATTGCACAGTCATCTGTCGGGAAAGTCTTTGCAAGTTGCGCCATCCTTCCTCCGATTGACTCGTCTCTATCTACGAGGTAAACTTTGAAGCCTTGGTCACCAAGGTCAAGCGCAGATTGAATACCTGCAATACCTGCACCGATAACCATACAGCTTTTATCTACTTCTACGACTTTTTGAGGAACATCTTCTAATTTCTTAGCTCGTTCTACTCCACCAGCAATCATTTCACATGCTTTGTTTGTTGCTGCTTTTACATCGCCCATGTGGACAAATGCGTCATGTTCTCTAATATTTACAAACTCTAGGTAGTATGGGGATAAGCCCGCATCGTGTAGGCAACCTCTAAAGGTTGGCTCGTGGATCTTAGGCGTGCATGCTGCAACAACTATCCTGTCCAATCCGTGCTCTTTGATCGCGTCTTTAATAAGACCTTGACCGGGGTCAGCACACATGAACGGGTAGGTAGCTGCAACCACTACTCCGTCTAATTTAGAAGCAAAATCCTTAACAGCTTCACAATCCACTGCACCGTTGATGTTTGCACCACAGTAGCAGACGAATACACCCACTTTGGGGTCACTCATGGATTCACCTCCACATATAACAAGTAAGGTAATTGGTATACATTTATACTACACTCACCTGCTTATAAAAAGATACATTCTTGAAATTGCTAATGGGCCCCATTAATATTAGAAAAAATAATATGGGACTTTAAAAACAGTTAATTAATATGTAGCATAATGGCAGAATATATATTAGATTTTATAATATGGTACTTTTAAATTTTTAATCGCCCTAAAAAACGTCGGATTATTAAAAAATAATATCTAACATAAGCATTGGGTCAACGAGTATTACTATATGTTCAAATTTACTAACGAGACCGTTAGATTTATATATCTAAAGTTGAAATGTATAGATTGCACGGTGTGGGACAGTAGTGAGATTGTTATTTTAAACCCCCCTCATACCCCCACTTCACTACTGATAACACCGTGTAGGAGAGTTTATCTCCTAATCCCATTCCCACCCCTCACATAACTAAAAGACTCTTTTAACTACCCGTAATATACTCATAACAATTTACAAAACATAACCCCTCCCCGTTCTATTTTAATAACTATCGATACTTTACATAAACCACCCCCCTATTTCTTACCCCTCCAATTTTTTTATATTTTTGAAAAATAACTTGGCGACTTTTTTATAGAAGTAATCTTTAAATAGTGTACAAAAATAGTATGCTAAATGTCAATTTCATATATGCGAGGGATTTCATGGATTTACTTTTATTGTTATTTAGCGCCATATGGTATATTTTGCCTGCATATGTAGCTAATGCGGTTCCTTGTATTTTAGGCGGTGGAAGACCGGTTGATTTTGGAAAAACTTTTTTCGATGGAAATAGAATTATTGGAAATGGTGTAACGTACAGGGGCACTTTTTTTGGAATACTTTTTGGAATAATTACTGGAATTTTACAGCATTTTATTGTTATATTATATATGAATCCAGAGTCAGCTTTTAACTACGGGCTAACAGGCTACATTATTTTGAGCTTTTTACTTGCAACTGGCGCTCTCTTTGGAGATATGATTGGAAGCTTTATAAAAAGAAGATTTAAATTGAAACAAGGACAGTCTGCTCCAGTATTAGACCAGATAACGTTTATAATATTTGCATTGTTATTTGCATATTCACTTTATCCAGTGCCTACAAACATCGTGGTACTTTTACTTGTAATTTCCCCGATAATCCATTTTTCCTCGAATATAATCGCATATAAACTTCATTTAAAAAAAGTATGGTGGTAATTTCAACCAAATTTCTATTTTTTTAATCTAACAAATTCAATAATTTATATATACTAAAAATATTAAAGGGATTTTGTGGCAAAATTAAAGTTTAGTAAAGTCCGAAAGAGATCTTTATGAATCAGATATCCATTTTCAAAATAATCAAGTATGCTTTGTTTAAAAGTACAGAAAAACATTTTAGATTTGGGTATCTCGGTTTTGTTTTATTCCAGTATTGTTAACGTCAGTTTAACCAAAAATACTGCGTATATAGTTTATAAAAGTTTTATAACGTGTTTATATAGTCGATTACATCATATTGCACGACTATCCATTTTCAAGAGGTGTTTCATGTTAGGCATTTCAGACCCTTATGTATTAAGTGCATACGTGCTCTGCATTCTGAGTACGCTATTATGTGTGGTATACGGGGCATTAAATTGGAATAAAGGTTCAGAAACCGAAACTGATGAAATTGAAGAAGAAATAGAATGGGAAAAAGAAGAAGAAAAGATGGAAGATGAAATCGGGACGGTGGTCTAAATGGATATCATTCTTCTAAACGTGATTGTGTTAATCTATTTGTTAGTTGTTGGATACCTTGGATACAAAGGTTGGAAAGGAACATCCAGTGCTGAAGACTACATGGTTGGAGGTAGAAAAATCCACCCATTTGTAATGGCAATGAGCTACGGTGCTACATTTATCAGTACTGCTGCAATTGTAGGATTTGGTGGATTCGCAGGCCTATTTGGTATGAGTTTACTCTGGCTGACGTTTCTAAATATCTTCTTAGGTATCTTTATAGCATTTGTATTTTTCGGGAAAAGAACTAGGAAAATGGGTCATAACTTAAATGCGCTTACCTTTCCCGAACTTTTAGCAAAAAGATTTGAAAGTAAATTTATACAGTGGTTTTCCGGCCTTTTGATATTTTGTGCAATGCCAATTTATGCCGCAGCAGTTTTGATTGGTGCTGCAAGGTTTATAGAAACCACGCTTAATGTTTCATTTGACGTTGCACTGCTTGTATTTTCAGTAATTATTGCAGTATACGTTGTAATGGGCGGTTTAAAAGGTGTAATGTACACGGATGCATTTCAGGGAACAATCATGTTTTTTGGAATGTTGTTTTTGCTCTACATGACTTATGATATCCTTGGTGGAGTTACTACTGCTCACCAAGCAATTTCAAATATGTCAGGGTTAGTTCCGGCAAACCTTGCAAGTATCGGACATGCAGGGTGGACTTCGATGCCAACATTTGGTTCTCCAATGTGGTGGACGATTGTTTCGAGCATAATTTTAGGTGTTGGAATCGGAGTTTTAGCACAGCCTCAGCTTGTTGTCAGATTCATGACTGTAAAAAGCAACAGGGAATTAAATAGGGCTGTTTTAATTGGTGCAGTCTTCATTTTAATTGCGACAGGTACTGCATACGTTGTTGGAACCCTTTCAAATGTTTACTTCATGAATACCGAAGGAGTTCTCTCGATTGGTGCAACAGTTTCAGATGCATTCCCCACAGGAAACAGCGATAGTATAATGCCATTATATATCAACAAAGCGATGCCAGAATGGTTTATCTACATATTCTTGGTTTCATTACTTGCAGCTGCTATGTCCACTATCTCAAGCCAGTTCCACGCTCAAGGAACTTCAATTGGAAGGGACGTTTATGAAACACTCTGCGGTAAAAAAGGATTAGATTCTGTAATTATCACGAGATTTGGAATTATCGTAGCAATTATAATTGCAGTTATCCTTGGATACATACTTCCTGGTGGAATCGTTGCAAGAGGAACTGCATTATTCTTTGGACTTTGCAGTGCTGCGTTTTTACCGGCATATTCACTGGGACTTTTCTGGAAACGAACTACAAAAGAAGGTGCAATTGCAGGTATTTTAACGGGCACATTTGTAAGCCTTTTCTGTTTACTATTCATTCACGAAAAAGAATCAGCAGCGCTTGGAATCTCAAAACTGTTAATTGGAAGCGATGTTTTAATTTCTGCAATGCCCTGGCCTTATGTAGACCCGATGGTAATTTCCCTGCCGCTTGCATTTATTTTAACGGTAATAGTAAGTCTCCTAACAAAAGCACCTTCAGAAGAACACCTTAAAAAGTGCTTTAAAGGAATTTAACTTCGTTTATTTTTTTTATTTTTTATGTACGATGTTAACTAATCATTGAATCCATAATAGCGTTTTAAATTTAGTATTTTCATATTTCTACGGTATTTATGTAATGAATTAAAAAAAGCGAAAATAAAAAGTTGTTTTAATTCAATTTTGAAAAAAAATTATCTTTTTTGGAAGTTTCGTATATTATGGGTAGTATAATTATAATTGAATCGCTCATTTAAATTTTAAAAGTCAAAATACTCGAAATTAATGTTTAAAAATGGAAACCGGGTTTTTATTCTTTTTTATTTAAAAATATTTTTTAATAATTAACTTTTTTTAATCCTACGATTTGGTAGTATTCACTACAATTTTAATAAATACGTCGTAAAATATGGTAAACTATAAATTAAAAGCCATGCCGCAAAATCCAAATTTATCAACAGAATTTACAACTTTAAAATTAAAAGTTGAAGATGCATTCGCAGATGTAGTGGATAAAGAGAAGTACGAATTTCCAAAATACACCACCCAGATAATTAACATTGCAAATCAGAATTCACAGGGTACAAGACCTCCTGTTGTTGGCCAAATGTCAGAATTAATTAAAGAATGCCCTGAAAAATCATATACCTGTTGGGCAGAATGGTATTTGGCAGGGCACCCCGATGCAATAAAAAATGCATCTGATAAAATTGAAGACATGATTAAAAAAATGGAAAATGCGTTTTCAAAAATCGATAGAGAAATGATCGAAAGGTGGGTTGAAGATTTAGTAATTGTTAAAACCGCTGAAGGATTAATTATCCAAGAATCCGTATTTAATAAACTTTCAAAACAGTATAATAAAGAATATACTCCATCAAAGCCCGAAGATGAAAGTAAGGGTATTGATGGGTATATCGGAAATACCGCACTTCAGGTCAAATCAATTGAATATCTACATGAGAATCATTTGCCTGAAAAAATAACCGTTCCGATAATATATTACAAAAAAACAAATGATAATATTACGATATATATTCCAAATAATTTAGAAATAAAATAAATTATCTTTTAATGGAGTATATTCTACAGTATACTCCCCATTATCTATTTTTATGGATGTTGCAATCTCAAAAATAATGTCCATTTCCTGTTTTGTAATCACTTTGAAATCGTAGTTGTTGCATTTGTATTTTACTTCTTTTCCAGAGTTTTCTCGTTCAGATATAAACTTTACGTGGTCATTTATCCGTTTATATACCATTTCACGAGATACATCAGGCGTTTTTTTAAGATAGTCGTGAATGTATTCCTTAAAATTAGGTTCTATTTCATAACCAATACTGTTTCTCCCATTTATCATTGCAGAAAATGTTGTTGTACCGGTTCCTAAAAATGGGTCTAAAACCGTATCTCCCCTTAAAGAATACATGTTTATTAAACGGGATGCAAGTTCGAGAGGATAAGCTGCACTTCGGTTTCTCAGTTCTTTTTTGGATAAAATCTGTCGAGTACCTTTAAGATCAGTCCATACATCTGAAAACCAGTTGTTCCGTTCTTCCCAAAAGAACGCGCTGTTTCGACGATTTTCTGAATCGACTTTGGATTTAAAATCTCTTTTAGACCCTTTCCTGAATATCAGCACATGTTCGTGCTCCAACGTAACATATGCACCGGCTGGAAGCATTCCACTACCCATAAATTTATTGGGCGAATTGGTCTGTTTTCGCCAGATAATTCCCGGCAACATTTGAAAACCAATATCTCGGCAATGTTTTATAATTCTTGAATGATTCGGATAAATTTGAAAATCCTCGTTTATTTTTCTTGTTGCATCCCCGATATTTATACAGAGAAATCCACCGTCAGATAAAATACGGTATGATTCTTCCCACGTTTTATCTAATTCCTGATGCATTAATTCAAAAGCATCTTTACAGTTTCCCAAATCTATTAAACTTTTTATGCCGTGATTTAACATGCAAAAAAGTTCATCCCACATCTCTATCATTGGATAAGGAGGTGAAGTTACAACCAACTGTACCGAATTATCTTTAACCTCAGACATGCTCTTTGAATTTTTAAAATATATGTTATGCACTGTTTTCATTAATAATTACCTCAAATTTATCTTTCAATTCATTAACAATTCCGCAACCATTCTCAGAAAGACTTAAATAAACGTGTTTCCTATTTTCCACATATTTTATCTCATTTTCGACCATGCCCAACATTATAAGAAATTCAATATTTTTTAAAAGAGAATAATAATTGATACATCCCACCTTGTTATTTAACCTGTTATATGTAAGTTGGGTTGGGCTTTCATATAATACCAATAGAATCTTGATTTTTAGAATATCTGCTGATAATAAGTTCATCAGTACACCATAAATACTAAATTTTATACGACAGAATTCACGCGCTCCATTCACGTTTAATTGAACGCAAATTTTGGATAAAACAAGTTTTCCTCATTATCCATTGTTACATATAATTCATAATATATTATCATTTTGAGATATAAAAAAATACTTTTTGTGTTAATTCGTTTTTAATAAACTTTGAGATATACTCACCATATTTAAAAAATTAAAAAAAGATGATTAGAAATTTAATGTCAGCTGATATTTAATACGCGATATTTTAGTTTTTTTGCCCCCCGTATAACATAAATACTCATTAAAAATATAATTTAATGTGTCAACATTTGCGTTTATCTTGAATATTTTAGGTATATTAATTGTGGGGGCAGAACTTTGAGTAATACAGAAGAAAACTTTAAAAAATTACTTATAAATACTCTTTTCATTTTGAGTATCATTTTGGCAGTTCCAGTACTGCTCTGCATATTTGGAACGGGAAATCATGTAGAAGGAATCTTTTTTAGTGTGGTTATATCTTTTTTAATTTTAGTAGGGGTAATACGTAAAAGAAAGGATATGGTAGCATTTATTCGTAGAAATATTTATGAAAATGAACGCCATTTCCACATTAAAAAATTAAAAAAAGAAGGGGATGAAAAAGAAGATGAATAACCTAAAAATTAAGTTCTCTACTCTTTAATACCTATTTCGTAATTTTAAGGTATATATTCTTAGAAAATACAGAAATTCACTGAAACTATTGGCCCATAATTTCTTAGATTCTTTTTTGTAAATGTTATTTCTCCATCTTAAAAGTAAATTCTGCCCTGAGCAACCTTACCGCCGTCGCATAGTTTTAATATGCTTTGTTTATATATTATGGTAAACGTCAAAATCTACGATTTAACCCACAATAGTGATTATAATATACTTGTTTTGCATAACATGATTATGAATAGTATTTATGTTGTAGCCGAAATACTGACTGGTGAAAAAATGATATTTCTTGACCTGGAACTCAAGGATTCCCCAGGAGAGCTTTTAAAAGCTTTACAGCCGATTTCCTCTGCGGGAGCTAACATTTTTAGCGTTATCCATATGCGCGAAAATAAAACACGAGATGGAAGAGTCCCTGTAAAAGTCGTGATTGAAAAGTTAAACGATAATTTGTTAAATTCTATCGTAGAAAATCTTGAAAAATTAGATGTAATCGTTGCCAATATTAATGAAAAAAGGAAAAAAACGAACCTTGAAGTTGTAGTCGTTGGGCACATTGTTGACACGGATGTACTCGATACAATCGACAGGATTAATGAAATAGGCGTAGTTGTAGACTTAGATTTAACAATGCCTGACCCGATTGCGGAATCTTCTGCCAGAATGAGGATAACGATAGATAACGAAAAATTAAAAGAGCTTTACAACGAATTTGATAAAATAGCTAAAGAAAAAGGTTTGTTGTTTATTAAATCATGCTAAGGGGATAATTTATGAAGATAATACTTGTAGGATTTGGAATAATTGGTAAGGGTGTTTTAAAGGCCATTAATCTCAAATCAGAACATTTAAAGAAAAAATATGGAATGGAGTTAAAAGTTGCCGCAATTTGCGATAGTAGCGGTGCTGCAATTGATGAAGAAGGTCTCGATTTAGAATTAGCTTTAAAAGTTAAGGAAGAAACAAGAAAAATATCAAATTATCCTGAAAAAGGATGCAACATGGGTATTTTAGAAGTTATTGAATCTGTCAACGCGGATGTAGTTGTCGAAGTAAGCCCTACAAACATTGAAACTGGGGAACCTGCAAAATCATACATGTTAAAAGCATTTGAAACCAAAAAACACGTTGTTAGTGCAAATAAAGGACCTCTTGCAGTTTCGTTCAAAGAATTAGTAAAAGCTTCAAAAGAAAATAACGTATGTTTCAGGTATGAAGCCTCAGTCGGCGGCGCAATGCCAATAATCAATCTTGCAAAGGAAACACTCGCAGGAAACGACATAAAATTAATAAAAGGAATTTTAAACGGGACTACAAACTATATACTCACCAAAATGGAAAAAGAACAGCTTGATTTTGATACAGTATTAAAAGAAGCCCAAGAACTCGGAATTGCTGAAACAAACCCTCACCAGGATATCAGCGGACTCGATACTGCTGCAAAAATTGTAATTTTGGCAAATTCAATATTTGGAAGAGATGTTACTATTAAAGACGTAAATTTAGAAGGAATAACAAGAATTACTCCTGAAGCACTTGTAATGGCAAATAAAAGCGGCCACACGATAAAATTAATAGGCGAAGTTACTGACAAAAAACTCGAAGTATGTCCAAAACTCGTACCTATTGATAGCCCATTAAATGTTAAAGGAAGTTTAAACGTTGCGATGTTTGATACCGACCTTGCAAATGATATTGTTGTTGTTGGAACCGGTGCAGGAGACATTGAAACTGCTTCAGCAATATTAAGCGATTTAATAAATATTCACCAGACCCTTAAAAATTAATATATCTTTTTTTAAAACGTTTTTTAATAAACTTTAAAAGGAAAGTAAACAAAAAGGCTTATATATCTTTAAAATAGTTTATATCTTGGCTCGTGGCACGGGGTGCTTATCTTGGTAGATGAGGGCGGACTTCAGATCCGTCGAGTTCCGTCGGAATTCGGGGTTCGATTCCCCCCCTGCGCCGTTTTATATTTTTGGTGGGTTTTATGGAAAAAATGTACTCTAAAAAAGGAGGAATTCCTCAGTTAAAAGAGTTAATATCTATTTTGAACGATTTTACTGGAATTATCTCCCTTGATAATGCTAAACTCTATTATATAAACTCAAAACTTGTTTTTTCCTGCATTGACGATAAGGAAATGAATTTAAAAGATATTTTTGAAACTATCCCTGAAGAATTCCAGATAGATGCAGTCTGTACAAGTCCTACCCGTGTAAACAAATTAATCGACAAAATTTCTTTAAATTCTGATACTACTCTTTCAAAAGATATTTTTATCGATGTCTACGGGAATATCGAAAATCACGTGGGACACGGACTTTTTAAAGTTACATTAAACCCGAGAAAATACAAGGAAGAAACCGGAATTATTTTATACTCAAACATGGAAGAAATCGCCGCGATACATCAGAAGAAAGACAAAATTCTCGTTGGTTTAAAAGCGCTGAATAAAATAAAGACCATTTTTGCAGTGAGCGATGTAAAAATATGCCCTGAAAAAATATCAAAACAGGAATTAGATGAACTATTAAATGAAAATAGGGATGCATTGTTAAAAAACTTCGTGTCATTTGAAGAATTAATGGAAAAAATCAAAGAAAAAACTCCAAAAATCGTTGAAAATGATTCTTTGTATAATATACTTCCCAGAACCCCTTCAATGATAGAAGTTGTTGAAAAAAATGCAGTTATTGTTTCCAATGAAAAAACCCCGATTATGGCATTTTTAGATGATTACGATGGGGATAAATCCTTTAGAATGATTAAAAATTTCTGTATATTAAATAATACCGTCTTTAAAATCTATGAATTGACAGAAAATGAGTTTAAAAATATTAAAGAGTTCAGAAACGCGAAAATAAAAGATACTAATTAAATTTGTTTTTTTACAATTTCATATGCTTTTTTTAAGTCGCCTGTTTCCAAAATTGCTTTTTCTGCGTTTTCCCTTGAAATTCCCTTTTCTTCCAAAGCTTTAACGCCTTCTTCAAAGAATTTTGATTTCTTAATTATCTCTTCGGCGAGTTCTTTTTTAAGTTCCATGTATTCATCTTCGCCCATGTCTATTGCAAGCATTGCACTGTCCCTGAATGGGCAAGGTTTGGTAATCTTGCAGCACCAGACTAAACTTCCAAAACAGGTGTTTTTTCCAAGTCCAAGTCTTGTTCTACTTCCAAAATCCTGTTTCATTTTTGAAAATTCTTCTACCGGCATTTTAATGGATTCTAATGCTTTATGTAATGGACAGTATTTTACAGGCGGGCAACAGAATGCAAGTCCTCTTAAATCGCCGCCCCTGCAAATGTGTGAAGGGGAATTTTCCCACATATAAATCACCTAAATCATATCTCTAACAATTTCAACATAATTAGTAATTAAATCATTTAAAAGGGATTTTCCATGAGATTTATCTAAAAAAACACCATTTTTCTCTACAGATTTTGCTTCTAAATCGATAGCTTCGTTTTTTTCCCTTGCTTCTTTTAAGCCGACCATTCCAATTTCTTCGTAAATCTTAGGATTGTGATCTTTCATTTTATCTTCTGAAAGTATTCCAACTGCGTATCCTAAAGACACTTCTTCAGTTGATGCATGGGTTAAACAAACATTCTCCATTTTAATAAAACAGTCCTTAAAATTTAATTTTGAAAGTTCATCCTGTATTATGGTGTTTCCGCCGTGGCAATTTATAATCAGGAATTTAGTTATCCCGATTTTTCTGCCATTTTCGACCAGATATTTAATATATGTAATTACATCTTCAATGGAATCATGAATACCGTGTTTCACGTAAGAATATTCTGTTGAAGGGATAACTACGCCCAAAAATTTTGCTCCCGTAATAATTGAAACATTTAATGCGATATATGATGCAATTTTTGCATCCGTATCGATTGGAAGGGCAGAACCGTGATTTTCAAGAAATGACCCAAGAGCAATAATTCCTATCTCGTGGACCTTTTCATCAAGAATATTTCCGGAACCGTATCTCAAATCAACCATAAATTTCACATTTTGGCTTTTTTAAGTTCCCTTCTGTATTTTCCGTATTTATCAACTGGAGAAAATCTTGGAGGTTTTACCGTAACTGATTTTTCGTTGCATTCACTACAAAAATCTTTCAATGTGTATTTTCCACATTTAGGGCATTTTTTCATTCTCATAGTATCAATTACTCTTCAACTCTTACAAAGCTTCCAGTTCCGCCAGCGTGTTTTTTGATAAAATCGATTGCTTCTTCGGATACTTTTCTAAGAACGTCTTCTCCGCTTTTGTAATCCGGTGCAAGTACCTCTACACGGTATTTTGGAGCTCCAATGTACGTGATATTTACTTCCACATCTTCATACGGATTTGCTTTTAAAGCTTTTTTGATTCCGTTTTTAATAATTTTTACTCCTGCAGGGTCTGTTGTTGTAAGAGAAACCACTCCTGCCACCTTAACATTTGAAAGCTCGATGTTTTCACTTGCAACTTCGTAAATTACATCTACCCATTCTTGTGGAAGGGGTGTTTCAAGTTCATCTAAAACTTCTTTTCCTTCGATAACAATTGATTCAAAAGCATCGTATAATTCTCCGAATTCATCGATTAATGGGTAGCCAACAACATCCCATCCTTCTTCAATTGTTTTTCCAAGTTTTTCAGATGCAAACTGGAGTAATTTTTCAGCTCTCTGGAATCTCTTCCATTCCTGAACTTTTACTTTTTTCTGTTGGTCAGTTGCCCTTTTTAACGAAAGGTCAATCTGGTTTTTGTGAGGATTTACCCTCATTACCTTTGCAACGACTCTTTGACCCTTTTTAATGTGATCCCTTATGTTTTTAATCCATCCTGAGGACACTTCAGAAATGTGAACCATTCCTTCCTTTCCAGGATATTCTAAAAGTTCGATAAAGGCCCCGAAAGATTTAACGTCGATAACATTTCCGATTACAATGTCCCCTTCTTCAGGAAAATCCTTTCTCATGATTCCACCTTGATTAAATTATAATTAGTATGTATAGGACTGTTGTACCCAATAGTATTTAAACAATTATAAAATCGAACTGTTTTGGAAGACTTTTAAAAAAAGTAAAAAGAGTTATTGTAATACTTCTAAAATTTTTGCTTTGATTGCGCCTTTTGAAGCTTTTGGTTCAGCAATGATTTTACCGCATGCTGCACATTTAACTTCTGTTGAAGGGCATCCAAAGATAACCTGTTCGTTGTTGCAGTCTGTGCACTGAACTTTTAAGAATCTGCTTTTAGGTTTTGAGATTAATTGCATGTTTTCTCACCGTTTTTCTTAATTATTCTACTAATTCAAACATTCTTGCTCTAAAGCCGCCGTTGCTTCTTGTGTGCATTTTTCCGCATTCAGAACATTTGTATCTTAAATCCAATTTTTTAATTGGTTTAGCTCCTCCAGGTAAAGGTCTTGGGTAACCTCCGTATCCTGCGGTAACTCTTCTGAATTGTCTTTGACCCCATTTCAATTCGCTAGCTTTTCTTTTTTTAGCTCTTTCTACTGTGTGTGCAGTGTGCTTTTTACAGTATGGGCAATATCTGTTTATCTTTTTTTTCATCTTCATGGATGTTCACCCGTTTAATAATATTGTGTTTCTCTAAAATCTTTGAAAATTTCCTATCCAAAGAGATAACGTCATTTTTGTGTAAAACATACTGTAAATTCCCATCTGTAAAGCAGGGGAACTTAGTGATGACTCTTACAATATCAATATCACTTTCAGTATTTATATGTTTTGGTTTTTGGCACTCGACAGTTTTTTCTTCCGATTTATTTAAATCAACTGGAAATTTGTCTTTTTTTTTATCAGATTCGTCTATTTCTAAACCGTAATCTTCATTGCCTCTTCCATAGCATGTTTCTTCGATAAAAGATATAACTCGTTTTTCATCTTGAGTAAATTTATTCGGGCTTTCTTTTAAACAGTTTACCTTGTAAATTCTAAAACTTAAAAGATTACTTAAATAGAATTTTACCCGCTCGGATTTAATTTTATCATCGATTGTTTCGAGATAGTTTCGGGCATCTTTGTAAAAATTTTCTGGAAGGTCAGATAATCCTTCTTTAAAAAATTCATTGAAAAATGCATCCCTTATTTTTTTATACATGGTTTTTCACGTTGCTATAATAAAAAAATAAAATTTAGGACTCGATTCTTGGTGCAAGCAAGAACACGAGTTTTGAACCACTTACTTCGTACTCGATTTTGACAGGCATATCTGAACCGAGGTATATTTTTAAAAGGTCTTCTGCCGCAGTTGATTTTGTTAAGTCTTTTAAATAAGCTAAATTGAAAGTACTTCTTGAAGCTTCGCCTTTGTTGAATTCTGCAAGTGCACTATCGTCATCTTCAATACTATTATCAAATACAGTTTCACTCTGGTTTAAATCGCCTTTTGAATAAATTATGAATTTATCCTCATCGATTTTCAATGTTATGTGGTCATTTACAAGTTCAGCATCTTTTAAAGCTTCAACAAATGCTCCTGCTTTTATTGAAACGTTGTTTGGATATTCAATATCTGGAACTTTCAAATTGCTTGATGAAACATCGTATAACGCGATTGAAAACTTCCTTGTAACGTTGCTTTTAAAAGTAACATTTAATTTATTTTTATCTACGTCAAGTTCTAAAATTAATTTTTCGTCGCCCCTACCCCTTGCAATGATTTTTTTAAGCGCTTCTAAATCAATTCCAATATCGTGAATATCTCCAGTATATTCTTCAAAAACGTCTTTTGGCATTTCCATGCTCACTAAAGCCACGTGTGACGGGTCCATTGCACTTGCTTTAATCCCGTTTTCGTCCACTTCGAAACAAATTTCATCTACTAAATTGCTGGTTGCATTTATAACTTTTTTAAAATCTCTTGTATTACATGTAGCCCTGAACATTCACTCACCAGTGATTTTTAATTCATATGAATTATTGTACAAAAAATATATATGGTTTTTTAAGTGATTCAAAAATTACTTTCCTGAAACAAAGTCCCAGAATGACTTTATTGCACTTGGATTTCTTGGTTTTTTTCCTTTTACAAGATACATGTATCTTGTCAGGTCCAAATCTTCAATAGGGACTATTTTTAGCTGTCCTGCATCTGCCGCTTTTTTTGCAGGGATTTCTGAAATAATTGATATACCGTATCCTTCTGAAACTGCTGTAATTATCGAAGAATTACTTCCAAGGCTCATGATTGTATGTAAATCCATCATTGAATATCCTTTTTCCTGTAATGCATCTACAAATATTTCTCTGGTACCGGATCCTACTTCTCTATCGATATAATCTTCTTTTAATATATCTGAAAGTTTTGCAATTCCTTTTTTTGCAAGTTCGTGTTCTGGAGGAACCACAAGTACGAGTCTATCCTTTCCAATTACTTCGCTTTCGTATGATCCATCATAGATATTTCCAACCGCAATTATATCAACTGTCCTGTCTTCTAAAAGCTTGAAACATTTTTCAGAATCTGTAATTTGAATCTGAAATGATACATCTCGAAAAACTTTAGTATAATCTTTAATAATACTTGGGAGTAAATGTTCACCCGGCGTGGTACTTGCAGCAATTCGAATTAAACCTTCAGGATGCTCATGAAGAATTCTCATCTGTTGTTTTGCATTAGATATATTTTCGAGTAACTTTTCTGCATTTTCGTAGAGGATATTTCCTTCAGTAGTTAAATCAACCCCTTCTGGAGTTCTCAAAAAAAGCTGTGCATCAAAAAATTTCTCCAAAACAGATATATGGTTGCTTACAGTTCCCTGTGTAACGCCCAATTTTTTTGCAGCTTTAGAAAAGCTTTTAGTCTTTGCGGCAAATAAAAACGTTTGAAAATAACTAATTTTTGGGTCCATGGTATCACTATTATTATACATTTATCTTTATAGGTATATACTATTAGAAAAACTAATATATATAACATGTCATTATTCTCCTAAAAAGTAAATTACAGAAACTGAAACGAAAATATCTGGTGAACAGATGATTATCCCGCGCAGAAAACCTATTATTGAATCACAGATCAGGACTTCTGGAAATCTTGATGAATTAAAAATGATATTAAATGACCTTTTATTTTTTGAAAAAGAAATCCACACTCTTCCATCGGGAAATTCGGCAATCCATATCGCGTCAGAAATCGTATCAAAATTAAATCCAGATTCAAAAACATTAATTCCCGATATGGGTGGTTGGAAAGGTTTTGAAACATATTCCAAATTATCCGGATTAAACGTTGAAACCATACCTACAAACCTTGGTGTAGTAAACACTGAATCTCTCGAAGAGATAATTAAAAAAAGCGATGCAAAGTCCCTATTTTTAACCTCCCTTGCAGGATACCTTGCAGAACAGCCGCTAAAAGAAATTGCAAAAATATGCATCGAAAACGAAATTTTGTTCATTGAAGATGTTTCTGGAAAAATCGGTGGAAACTGCGGTTATGGAGATATTGTTGTCTGTTCGACAGGATCGCCAAAAATTATAAATTGTGAATATGGTGGTTTTTTAGGAATTTCTAAAGAAGTTAATGAAGATTTAAAAGACAAAAACTTAAAAGAAGATATTAAAAATCTTTTAAAAACATACAAAATGCCAGATATTTACGGGAAAATGATAGAAGAATCATTGATTTCAAAAAAATCTTATAATCTTTGCGTAAAATTCTCAAAAATTATTAAAGAAAATATGGAAAATGCATACTTTAAAGATTTTGAGGGGGTATCGGTATTTTTAGAATATGAAAATCCAAAAGAAATGGCCAAAAATATCGATAGATCAGTTAAACTTGATAATGGAAAATCTATTGTTACACTGTGCCCACTTTATGAAAGAATTTTAAGAAAAGGACTGGTTTTAGAGATAAAAAAAATGGATATTCATAAAATTAGCGATGATGAAATCTATGAAATACTGAATTTTTTTAAAAAATAAAAAAAGAGTGTGTATGAGTACAGTCGTGAGATTGAGTACCCCCACCACTGCTGAAAACATTTAAAATCCATATCCCCATAATAATAGGGATTTGAAAATATTTAAATGTTTTTATTACCTCATAATAGCAAATCTATATGGTACGTACAGAAAATTCATTTAAAATGCAGTTTTGATTTTTTCTGTCGCTTTTTTCATTGATATCCTGATTAAACCAAGGTTAACTTTTGAATCGGAGAGTACTACTAAAATACCTTCTCCTGCATCAGTCATTAACGTTTTACCAAATTCTGCTTCGACCATCATTTGTTCGAGCGTTCCTTGGCTGATTTCGGTTGCAGTCCTTTCTGCAGAACCAAATGCTGCAGAAGCCATTGCACCGATAAGCTCGCTATCAAGGTTTGATGGAATTTGGGATGCTATAACAAGCCCATCTTTTCCTACTACCATTGATCCTTTTATTCCTTCGGTTTTACCCAAATCTGCAAGAATTCTGTCAATCATAACTATTACCCCACTTAGATTATTTTCAGTATATCCATTATTTCTGACAGTCCTTCATTTCGATATAGTGATCCAGTAACAATTTCTGAATTTTTTGTCAATCCGTTCAAACTATTTATTATTTCATGTGCATTTGATTCATTGCACAGGTCCATTTTATTTATAAATATTGAAAATGGAATATTTTTATTAGATAATAACTTAATAATATCCAAATCAACAGTTCTCAATCCTACCGTAGCATCGAGAACCAATAGCGCATAATCTGCCCCCTCTATTGCAATTTCCCTCATGAATCCAAATCGCTCCTGACCCGGAGTTCCAAAGAAATGCAGTTTTTTATTATCTATTTCAATCCTACCGTAGTCTATTGCCACAGTAGTTCCGTTGTGTTCTACCTTACCAACATTTTTAATCAACGTTTCCATAAGTGTAGTTTTTCCAACGTCTTCTGATCCCATTACCACTACTTTAAGTTCTTTTACCATTATTACCCCACTATTGGAAGAGTTTTTTTGTACTTCTCTTAATAGCTCCCTTGGCTGCTGCACCACCGATTAAGGTTTCAAGTTCTTTTACCAAAGATTGTGCTGCTACAAGAGTTGTTGGTTTTATTTCTGCACCATTAGCTGCTTTCTGTAATTCGCCATCTAAATGAGTCAATATTTCAAGAGCTGCGTCTAAATCTTTTTGTTTATCAAGCAAATGCATTGAAGATGCTGTTTTGGTAAGCAATTCAGGATTTAGTGCTCTTAAAAGACCATCTACTCCGGATGATTCAACAAGCGATGCCATTGTCTGTAATGTCATTAAAATTTGCTGTTCTACCATCTTTTTTGGAGCTTTGATTATTTTTGTTCCAACTGAATAATAATCCAATACTCCTGCAAGGGTAACTGCAGTTAAAAGGGAACCCATATCTGATACCGTTGCAGAAACGTCTGCTGGAACAAGGTACGGGGTTTTTCCAATGCTTTCAGTAAGTTTAACACATTTTGCAATCTGTTCTTCTGAAGCGTATTGTGTTCCATTTGTTGCTTTTGAACTTATCACATAATGACCGTGCTGGGGAGTTCCAGGAACTGCTGCCGGGTGCATTGATGTAATTCCTATATCTTTTCTTTTAGTCCTTAATTCAACTTCCAACATTGTGTATAAAATAACAGGGGAAACAGTACACGTATTTGCAATGATTGCATTTTGTGGAAGATGCGGTAAAATATTTTTAGCAATTTCTACAGTTTTTTTACCAAATGGTGTAAAAAATATCGCAATTTCTGCCTCTTTTGCAGCTTCTGCGTCGTCTGTCAATACTTTAACTCCGGCTTCTTCAACGATTTTCCACTGATCGTCAGTTAAATTTGATTTATTAACTTCTGCTAAAATAACATCGTGACCAGCTTTGGCAAATTCAATAGCCATCCTGCTTCCGCCGTATGGGGGGACTCCACCGTAGGTTCCTGGCAAGTTCAACTGGTTAACGTACAGGCTTTGGTTTCCTGCACCGTATACCGTAACCTTCATTTAACCACCTTTTTTTAAAAAAATAAACGAGGAATAATAAGGTAGTTTAATTATTAAATCCTTTCGACTACGATTTCTTGTTTTTTTTAATTAATGTATATATGTAACTTTTTTGTTTTTCTAAAAAGCGCATGTTACAATAGAGTTATTTAACTTCGATTTAAGGCATATTTTAATTTTTTTGCGAATTTTTAAAATTTTAAATATAACACCTAATTAATATTAAATCAGCCATTTTATTAATGGTAAAAACCGATTTTAAAATAAATTTTTTAGAGTACTTGATTTTTTTATAAATTCAATTAGTGAAATTATATTAATGACTGCAGACATAATACGTAATTGTTATTAACAATACTGCGGTGATTTGATGAAGCTAAAATTTTTTGGCTTGATTATTGTGTCATTTATGTTATTGGGGGTCGTAAATGCAATACCCTACAAATGGGCTTCGACAGTACCAATCACTTATGTTGATATTTCAAACATACAAGATACAGAAAAGCTTGATTACTATTTGAATTCGGATTCTATTGTAGTAATATATACTGGAAAAGACTTTGCAATGACTCCGGAGACTGAATCGCTCTTAGAGTACATGGGACTTGTTAAATCAAGAAATATAGTCAGCACTATTCCAAATTTTGAAAATTCTACTTTTGTAAATTCTGATTCAGAGGTTGTTCCAACAAGCTATGTTTACAGGAACGAAAATGGTGCATACATTTATATTAATTCAGTTGATAGTGCCGAAAAAGATACAACTACAGTATATGAGGCAGCAATCAGTTCAAAAATAGTTGATGACGGTTACTATGAAATTAAACCTGGAAAATTATTTATTCCATACAATATAGACCTTGGAAATCAGGAAATTATTGATTTTGTTGGAAAATATGTTGCAAGCCAGGGTGAAACCTTTGGATACATTAATAAAGTTCCATCAAACTACGATTCTGTTGTAATTAACGGGGTTGTTGTACAAAATATCGTTCCTGACGAAACTGGGGAAAGTTCTATTTCTGTTGCAGATAGAAAAATAACCGTTGAAGTAAGAGATGAAAATACAATTAATAAAAGAATAGCAGGACTTAAAGCTGTTTCAGAACTTCTTGGAATTGGAACGACATATATTACAACAGGTTCTGAAAATATAGATATAATAAAAGATAGTTCACTATCAGAATATGAAAAAGACGACCTGTTAAACAGTTACTGGTTTAAAAAACATTATTCTGATTACTACACCCACATAAAATACAATGATAATGGAAACTATCCTGCAACTACAGATTTACTTGCAATGAGTTATTATCCTTTGATATATGTTGATAAAGCTCCAGAAACATTCCAAAATGACCCAACTGGCGGTTATTACCCTGAAACGATTTCATATTCTGGTTCGGAAGATACAGGCTACTGGAATGAGGGTGCAGGTTCTGAAAACAACTATTACCACTACGATGGAGAAGACTACTGGAACGATGATGAAACTGTTTCCAGGGATTACTGGTCTGTAGATGGTGAATTTGCAAGCATGAGCGAAGAAATAGACTTTAACGATAGATACGAATACTTTGAACACTGGTACGTTAAAAATTACGCTTATGCGATGACTAATGGTGCAAATGGACTTTTATTATTCTCAAGTGATGAAGATTTATTAGATGCTGTGTTTAATAACTACAACAAAAATATTTCATGGAAATTGAATATTGATGGAATCGATTATTTAGTAATTCCCGATTATATTGGATACGATAGAATAAACGGGGTTGCAGTAATTAAAATTCCTGGATTAAATAATAATGAAATAAATGGAATACATTTTATTGAAGAAATATATATCGAACCTCAAAACGAAGAATACGGGGTTTACGTTGCAGATGTTTACGAATACGATACAAATACAATATACGATTTAAATGATAACCACACATGGATTTGTTCATTTGATGAATATGCAAAATGGGCTGAAAACTACAAAACCAGCAGAATACTTATCAAAAATAATACCGTATATGTAAATGCAGATGATAATGCAAAAATAACCATTTATCAAGAAAATATAACTCGTGTAAAAGGTACCTCAACTGAATTATACGATGCAACAGGAAAACTGGTTATAGCAAAAGCACCAGATGTAATTTCACTCAATAACTAGGAAGTGGTAGTATGAGATTGGGATTTTACAATATACAAGGCGGAACTGGAAAAACGACAATTGCTGCAAATATTGGTTATTACCTAAGCGATAAAACAAAGACAGTCTATGTAGACTGTGACATTTATGCCGGTTGTGGTGCTCTGTTATTTGGATTTGAAGACAGTCCTCACACACTAAATTCCTATCTTTCAGGAACAAGTTCTTTAACAGATATTATCCACCAGTTTGATGACCTTTCGGTAATTGTAGCAGATTCAACACCTAATTCGTTTAATACAGAAATAAACCAGAAAAGAATGCTTGAATTAATCAGAGTTTTAAACGATAACTATGATATTGTTCTTTTAGACCTTCCCCCAAATATTACTGAAGGAAATTTATTATTTTCTTCATTGAATTTGGAAGAAAAAGTAGTAAATAAAATGATTGTTGTTGCAGAAGACAGCATTCCGGGAATTGCAAATACGATGAAAACAAAAGAACTTCTCTATGCCGTAGATATTGACTGTATTGGAGTTATCGTAAATAAATTCAAAGATACAGTAGACTTTGACGAAGCGCTTGATGATATTATTGCAATATTACCTTATGACAAAAAAGTGGAAAATCAGTGGATGGAAAACGTCCCAGCAGTTCAAATGAAGTCAAAATTCAGTAAAGAATTAAGTTATTTAGCAGAAGACCTTGCTGAAGTTTACATTAAAAAAGACCTTGCCGCAGTTAGGGCTTTAAAGGTAGCAAAAGAATTAAAAGACATGACTTCTAAAAAACAGAGTGATGCGGAAGAAGGCGAATTATAAAAATCAATTTATTACTTTTTTTGGTGAATTTTATGCTTACTAAAAGAATTATTCCTTGCCTCGATATTAAAGAGGGCAGAGTAGTTAAAGGAACAAATTTTGTAGAACTAAAAGATGCGGGAGACCCCGTTGAATTATCCAAAATTTACAATGCACAGGGCGCTGATGAGCTCGTATTTTTAGATATTACTGCCTCATTTGAAAAAAGGGATATTATTATTGATGTTGTGAAAAGAACCGCTGAACAGGTTTTTATACCATTAACTGTTGGCGGAGGAATAAAAACAGTTGAAGACTTTAGGAAGATATTAAGGGCTGGTGCTGATAAAATTTCCATAAATACTTCTGCGGTAAAAACTCCGGAATTGATAAAAGAAGCTTCTGAAATTTTTGGAACGCAGTGTGTTGTTGTTGCAATGGATGTTAAAAGAAAATATATAACAACTTCTCATGATGAAAATTTAAAAGATAAGAACGTCTTTGAAACAAAACTTGGTTCCTGCTGGTTTGAAGTCTATATCTATGGTGGAAGGGAAGGAACTGGAATTGATGCAATAGAATGGGCTAAAAAGGTTGAATATTTAGGTGCTGGAGAAATTCTTTTAACAAGTATGGATGCAGATGGTACAAAAGATGGTTACGATTTAATACTTACAAGAGCAATTTCTGAAAATGTAAAACTTCCAATTATTGCAAGTGGAGGTTGTGGTAATGCAAACCACGTTGTCGATGCATTTAAAGAAGGGAAAGCTGATGCTGCGTTGATGGCAAGTATTTTACACTACAGGGAATGCACCGTTGAAGATATTAAAAAAGAAGTTGAAAAACATGAGATTCCTGTGAGAATTTAATTTTTTATTTTTTTAAAAGTAAAATATATTATTTAATCCAAATATACAAATTAAAATGCCTAAAATAAAAAGTGACTAACGGCGTCACATTGTTCCCACCAGATGGCAGTACTTAATGAATCGCTGGAGGGCTTAATTTCCGAGATCGGGATGGGATCGGATGTAACACCTCCGCTGTGACCGTTATGTCAAAGTTAAATTAAAAGTGCATCTATTGCCCCCGTATCTTTAAGTGTCCAGATGCCTAATTTTATCTCTCGAACTGTTAGTACTAGCGGGCTGAACATCTCGGAAAACCTTGATGCGTACACCCCTAGCCTATCAAACCCGTCTTCTACGGGAGTTCTCGTTCCCGAAGGAAACGGCTGTCTATTTTCAGGATGAATTTCGAGCTTAGATGCTTTCAGCTCTTATCTCTTGGCGCGTGGCTGCTCGGCAATGCCTTGTCAGACAACCGATCGACTAGAGGCGCCGACGGCCCGTTCCTCTCGTACTAGAGCCACCTTTCCCTCAGACAGCCAACACATCCAGCAGATAGCAACCAACCTGTCTCACGACGGTCTAAACCCAGCTCATGATCCCCTTTAATGGGCGAACAGCCCCACCCTTGGGTCCTGCTGCAGACCCAGGATGGGAAAAACCGACATCGAGGTAGCAAGCCGCGGGGTCGATATGGGCTCTTGCCCGCGACAACTCTGTTATCCCCGGGGTAGCTTTTTTGTCATCCCTGGCCCCCATCAGTGAGGCACAGGGGTTCGTTAGGCCCGGCTTTCGCCTCTTCGTTGCGTTTTGTTGGCAACAAAGTCAGGCTGGCTTTTGCCCTTACACTCAACAGCGGAGTCCTGACCCGCTTGAGCCAACCTTTGGGCCCTCCTGATGCATTTTTAGGAGGGTACCGCCCCAGCCAAACTGCCCACCTACCGGTGTCCCCTAAAAGGGTAAGGAACATGGTCATGAGAGGGTGGTGTCCCAGGGTCGCCTCCACCTTTCCTGGCGAAAAGGTTTCGATGGCTCCCACCTACACTGTACACTCACAACCATGCCCCAACGACAGGCTGCAGTAAAGCTCCACGGGGTCTTCGCTTCCCACTGGAAGTCTCCGGCCTTTGCGCCGGAATGGTAGGTTCACCGGATTCTAGTCGGGGACAGTGGAGGTCTCGTTACGCCATTCATGCAGGTCGGAACTTGCCCGACAAGGAATTTCGCTACCTTAAGAGGGTTATAGTTACCCCCGCCGTTTACTGGCGCTTCGCCCGGTTGGAACCGGGGTTCACGTACCAGCACTGGGCAGGCGTCGGCCTTAGTACACACCTTTTCAGGCTCGCTAAGACCTATGTTTGTATTAAACAGTCGGACCTCCCTGGTCACTGCGACCAGCGATCCCATATATAAACAAGATCACTGGCACTCCTTCTCCCGAAGTTACGGAGCCAATTTGCCGACTTCCCTCGACTAGATTCATCCGCTACGCCTTAGGATACTCACCTAGGGGCACCAGTGTCGGTTCTGGGTACGGACATCTAAAATCCTTGTTAATTCCCTTTTCACGGGCTCCAGAGATCGGCCGAACCCTCCTAACGGAGAGCTCATCACTCTTTCATCCGGTTCTCGTTATTACAACTCTCCCCGGACTTATAAGCTTGAATGCCCAGACAAGAACACTCAGCCTACCCAGAAGCGTCGGAAACTAACCTTGTGTTGCCACGCGTATTTAGATGGCACAGGAATATTAACCTGTTTCCCTTTCCTCTCAAAGAAGTTAACTCGAGAGTTAGGACCGGCTTACCCACAGCTGACAAACATTGCTGTGGAACCCTTGCCCCTTCGGCGGTGGGGATTCTCACCCCACTTATGCTGTTACTACTACCGGGATCTTCATTTCTACGAGGTCCACTCGACTTCACAGCCGAACTTCTGCCCTCGCAGAACGCCCCCCTACAGGATCACCTTTCGGTGCCCTTGGGTCTCGGCGG
This sequence comes from Methanococcus mangrovi, assembly GCF_054506835.1. Lineage (NCBI taxonomy): Archaea > Methanobacteriati > Methanobacteriota > Methanococci > Methanococcales > Methanococcaceae > Methanococcus > Methanococcus mangrovi. Next base: position 1,533,871 of record NZ_CP197114.1, read on the forward strand.
CCGATTTAGCCCCGTCCATTTTCGGGGCCCTTGATCTCGACAGGTGAGCTGTTACGCACTCGTTAAAGGATGGCTGCTTCTAAGCCAACCTCCCTGCTGTCTTAGACCAAGGACGCCCTTCGTGTTCACACTTAATCGGCACTTAGGGGCCTTAACCCAAGTCTCGGCTATTCCCGTCTCGGACATACAGCTTACCCGTATGCCCTCACTCGGAGCATGCGACGACGACAAGTTCGGAGTTTGACAAAACAGCGAGGAATTTCTTCCCCTAACCACCTTATCAGTGCTCTACCTTGCCGACTATCTAAACTCCGGCTGACCTGAGAGTCACTTCGGAGGGAACCAGCTATCTCCGGGCTCGATTGGCCTTTCACCCCTAGACCGAGGTCAGAAGAGTGCTTCGAACGGCAACAACTCTGCAGGCCTCCATCCCTCAGTTGAGGGACTTCACCTTGCCCCGGCCTAGATCGCCCGGTTTCGGGTCATATTGCTGTGACTCCGGGCCCTTAAGACCCCGTCCCTCAAGATTTTGCGGACTTGTTGGTTTCCCTACGCCTACGATCGTGAAGATCTTAAGCTCGCCACAACAATATACTCCCCGGCCCGTTTTTCGAAACGGACGACACAACCCTGGCTCTATACTTCGTACAGCCGCCTTGCGACGGTTTCCTTCAGAACAGTTGCCTTTGGGGCCATGTCATACCATACCTATCTGGTTTCAGGCTCTTTTCACACCCGATTAAAGGTGCTTTTCAGCTTTCCCTCGCGGTACTAGTACACTATCGGTCTTGGAACGTATTTAGAGTTGGAAGTTGATGCCTCCCAAATTCCCGCGCGATATCCAACGCACGGTACTCAGGGACACTCCAAACCTGAATCGATTACGCTTACGGGACTTTCACCCTCTATAGTGTGACGTTCCAGTCAACTTCAGCTTTTCTCAACAGGCGAAAAGGAGGCCCTACAACACCACATCTCCCCGAAGGGATTCAGTTTGCTCTGATCCGCGTTCAATCGCCTCTAATAACGGAATCTCTATTGATTTCTCTTCCTGCGGGTACTAAGATGCTTCAATCCCCCGCGTTCCCAATCCTTAACGGATTACAAAGTAGGAAGTCCCATTCGGAAATCCCAGGTTCAATGACTGTATGCGTCTCGCCTGGGCTTATCGCAGCTTACCACGTCCTTCATCGGCGTTCCAAGCCAAGCCATTCCCCAGATAGGGTAATAGATAATATAGGCATCTGGATAACACCAGATACGGAGGCTTATGCACGACCTTCACTAAAAATCCGGTCCTCGGTCCATAATACCTGGTATTGTGGACTGAGCAACTAACAGCCTACAATCATTTAGTGCCTAGTAGCAACCATTGTTCTTTTTTTAGGAGGTGATCCAGCCGCAGGTTCCCCTACGGCTACCTTGTTACGACTTCACCCCCCTCGCTGAGCCCAAGTTCGACCCTAGCCAAAGGCCAAGGCCTCACTTCAACCCAACTCGGGTGGTGTGACGGGCGGTGTGTGCAAGGAGCAGGGACACATTCACCGCAGTATTATGAACTGCGATTACTACGGATTCCAGCTTCACGTGGGCGAGTTACAGCCCACGATCCGAACTACGACTAGGTTTAGGAGATTTGCGTCCCTTTTCAGGGTTGCGGCCCATTGTCCTAGCCATTGTAGCCCGCGTGTAGCCCAGGAGATTCGGGGCATGCGGACCTATCGTTGCCCGCTCCTTCCTCTGACTTAGCGCCAGCGGTCCCCTATGAGTGCCTTTCTCCCGGAGGAAAAAGTAGCAACATAGGGCACGGGTCTCGCTCGTTACCTGACTTAACAGGACGCCTCGCGGTACGAGCTGACGATGGCCATGCACCACCTCTCAGCGCTTCAGGCAAGGTCGTCAACCTGGCCGTCATCATGCTGTCGCTCCTGGTGAGATGCCCGGCGTTGAATCCAATTAAACCGCAGGCTCCACCCGTTGTGGTGCTCCCCCGCCAATTCCTTTAAGTTTCAGTCTTGCGACCGTACTCCCCAGGCGGCGAACTTAACGGCTTCCCTTCGGCACTAGATAGGCACGGGGCCTACCTAACACCTAGTTCGCAGAGTTTACGGCCAGGACTACCCGGGTATCTAATCCGGTTCGCGCCCCTGGCTTTCGTCCCTCACCGTCGGACCCGTTCCAGACAAGTGCCTTCGCCATAGGTGGTCCTTCAAGGATCAACACATTTCACCGCTACCCCTGAAGTACCCTTGTCCTCTCCCGGTCCCAAGTCCAGCAGTATCCCTGCCAGTCCTGCGGTTAAGCCGCAGGATTTAAACAGGGACTTACTGGACCGGCTACGGACGCTTTAGGCCCAATAAGAGTGGCCACCACTTGGGCCGTCGGTGTTACCGCGGCTGCTGGCACCGAACTTGCCCAGCCCTTATTCCTCAAGCTGTTTACACTTGATAAAAGCCCATGCTGTGCATGAGCACTTGGGATCCCCCCGTCGCACTTTCGTGCATTGCGGAGGTTTCGCGCCTGCTGCGCCCCGTAGGGCCTGGGGCCGTGTCTCAGTCCCCATCTCCGGGCTCCCTCTCTCAAGGCCCGTACCGATCGTAGGCTTGGTGGGCCATTACCCCACCAACTACCTAATCGAGCGCAGTCCCATCCTCAGGCGCATGTGCTTTCGAAAAAGAATCATTCCAGACTGCTTTTTCTATGGGGTATTATCCTCAGTTTCCCAAGGTTATGCCCCACCTGAGGGTAGGTTAACCACGTGTTAATGAGCCGTCCGCCATGGCCGAAACCATAGACTCGCATGGCTTAGTCGAATCCCAATAGCAGTGGCCTCCGGCGGGATCAACCGGAATTAGTAGCGTAAAAGTATTTTACGCCACCCTCTCGTGGAGTACGTCATTTTACATTAAAGGAAATGACATTTGGTTGCTATCTAGGTTTCACCTAGATTGTAGGCTTACATCGCACCTGAGTGTTTCAGTCAGGTGTTCACTTCAATTGCATAATATGCCAACAAGTTGGATAGTGCAATGTTTTTAGGTTTGAAACGATAGTATATATAAAAAAATAATTTGAAGAATAGTAATCATTATAAAATCGTTTAATCCAAATATACAAATTAAAATGCCTAAAATAAAAAGTGACTAACGGCGTCACATTGTTCCCACCAGATGGCAGTACTTAATGAATCGCTGGAGGGCTTAATTTCCGAGATCGGGATGGGATCGGATGTAACACCTCCGCTGTGACCGTTATGTCAAAGTTAAATTAAAAGTGCATCTATTGCCCCCGTATCTTTAAGTGTCCAGATGCCTAATTTTATCTCTCGAACTGTTAGTACTAGCGGGCTGAACATCTCGGAAAACCTTGATGCGTACACCCCTAGCCTATCAAACCCGTCTTCTACGGGAGTTCTCGTTCCCGAAGGAAACGGCTGTCTATTTTCAGGATGAATTTCGAGCTTAGATGCTTTCAGCTCTTATCTCTTGGCGCGTGGCTGCTCGGCAATGCCTTGTCAGACAACCGATCGACTAGAGGCGCCGACGGCCCGTTCCTCTCGTACTAGAGCCACCTTTCCCTCAGACAGCCAACACATCCAGCAGATAGCAACCAACCTGTCTCACGACGGTCTAAACCCAGCTCATGATCCCCTTTAATGGGCGAACAGCCCCACCCTTGGGTCCTGCTGCAGACCCAGGATGGGAAAAACCGACATCGAGGTAGCAAGCCGCGGGGTCGATATGGGCTCTTGCCCGCGACAACTCTGTTATCCCCGGGGTAGCTTTTTTGTCATCCCTGGCCCCCATCAGTGAGGCACAGGGGTTCGTTAGGCCCGGCTTTCGCCTCTTCGTTGCGTTTTGTTGGCAACAAAGTCAGGCTGGCTTTTGCCCTTACACTCAACAGCGGAGTCCTGACCCGCTTGAGCCAACCTTTGGGCCCTCCTGATGCATTTTTAGGAGGGTACCGCCCCAGCCAAACTGCCCACCTACCGGTGTCCCCTAAAAGGGTAAGGAACATGGTCATGAGAGGGTGGTGTCCCAGGGTCGCCTCCACCTTTCCTGGCGAAAAGGTTTCGATGGCTCCCACCTACACTGTACACTCACAACCATGCCCCAACGACAGGCTGCAGTAAAGCTCCACGGGGTCTTCGCTTCCCACTGGAAGTCTCCGGCCTTTGCGCCGGAATGGTAGGTTCACCGGATTCTAGTCGGGGACAGTGGAGGTCTCGTTACGCCATTCATGCAGGTCGGAACTTGCCCGACAAGGAATTTCGCTACCTTAAGAGGGTTATAGTTACCCCCGCCGTTTACTGGCGCTTCGCCCGGTTGGAACCGGGGTTCACGTACCAGCACTGGGCAGGCGTCGGCCTTAGTACACACCTTTTCAGGCTCGCTAAGACCTATGTTTGTATTAAACAGTCGGACCTCCCTGGTCACTGCGACCAGCGATCCCATATATAAACAAGATCACTGGCACTCCTTCTCCCGAAGTTACGGAGCCAATTTGCCGACTTCCCTCGACTAGATTCATCCGCTACGCCTTAGGATACTCACCTAGGGGCACCAGTGTCGGTTCTGGGTACGGACATCTAAAATCCTTGTTAATTCCCTTTTCACGGGCTCCAGAGATCGGCCGAACCCTCCTAACGGAGAGCTCATCACTCTTTCATCCGGTTCTCGTTATTACAACTCTCCCCGGACTTATAAGCTTGAATGCCCAGACAAGAACACTCAGCCTACCCAGAAGCGTCGGAAACTAACCTTGTGTTGCCACGCGTATTTAGATGGCACAGGAATATTAACCTGTTTCCCTTTCCTCTCAAAGAAGTTAACTCGAGAGTTAGGACCGGCTTACCCACAGCTGACAAACATTGCTGTGGAACCCTTGCCCCTTCGGCGGTGGGGATTCTCACCCCACTTATGCTGTTACTACTACCGGGATCTTCATTTCTACGAGGTCCACTCGACTTCACAGCCGAACTTCTGCCCTCGCAGAACGCCCCCCTACAGGATCACCTTTCGGTGCCCTTGGGTCTCGGCGGCCGATTTAGCCCCGTCCATTTTCGGGGCCCTTGATCTCGACAGGTGAGCTGTTACGCACTCGTTAAAGGATGGCTGCTTCTAAGCCAACCTCCCTGCTGTCTTAGACCAAGGACGCCCTTCGTGTTCACACTTAATCGGCACTTAGGGGCCTTAACCCAAGTCTCGGCTATTCCCGTCTCGGACATACAGCTTACCCGTATGCCCTCACTCGGAGCATGCGACGACGACAAGTTCGGAGTTTGACAAAACAGCGAGGAATTTCTTCCCCTAACCACCTTATCAGTGCTCTACCTTGCCGACTATCTAAACTCCGGCTGACCTGAGAGTCACTTCGGAGGGAACCAGCTATCTCCGGGCTCGATTGGCCTTTCACCCCTAGACCGAGGTCAGAAGAGTGCTTCGAACGGCAACAACTCTGCAGGCCTCCATCCCTCAGTTGAGGGACTTCACCTTGCCCCGGCCTAGATCGCCCGGTTTCGGGTCATATTGCTGTGACTCCGGGCCCTTAAGACCCCGTCCCTCAAGATTTTGCGGACTTGTTGGTTTCCCTACGCCTACGATCGTGAAGATCTTAAGCTCGCCACAACAATATACTCCCCGGCCCGTTTTTCGAAACGGACGACACAACCCTGGCTCTATACTTCGTACAGCCGCCTTGCGACGGTTTCCTTCAGAACAGTTGCCTTTGGGGCCATGTCATACCATACCTATCTGGTTTCAGGCTCTTTTCACACCCGATTAAAGGTGCTTTTCAGCTTTCCCTCGCGGTACTAGTACACTATCGGTCTTGGAACGTATTTAGAGTTGGAAGTTGATGCCTCCCAAATTCCCGCGCGATATCCAACGCACGGTACTCAGGGACACTCCAAACCTGAATCGATTACGCTTACGGGACTTTCACCCTCTATAGTGTGACGTTCCAGTCAACTTCAGCTTTTCTCAACAGGCGAAAAGGAGGCCCTACAACACCACATCTCCCCGAAGGGATTCAGTTTGCTCTGATCCGCGTTCAATCGCCTCTAATAACGGAATCTCTATTGATTTCTCTTCCTGCGGGTACTAAGATGCTTCAATCCCCCGCGTTCCCAATCCTTAACGGATTACAAAGTAGGAAGTCCCATTCGGAAATCCCAGGTTCAATGACTGTATGCGTCTCGCCTGGGCTTATCGCAGCTTACCACGTCCTTCATCGGCGTTCCAAGCCAAGCCATTCCCCAGATAGGGTAATAGATAATATAGGCATCTGGATAACACCAGATACGGAGGCTTATGCACGACCTTCACTAAAAATCCGGTCCTCGGTCCATAATACCTGGTATTGTGGACTGAGCAACTAACAGCCTACAATCATTTAGTGCCTAGTAGCAACCATTGTTCTTTTTTTAGGAGGTGATCCAGCCGCAGGTTCCCCTACGGCTACCTTGTTACGACTTCACCCCCCTCGCTGAGCCCAAGTTCGACCCTAGCCAAAGGCCAAGGCCTCACTTCAACCCAACTCGGGTGGTGTGACGGGCGGTGTGTGCAAGGAGCAGGGACACATTCACCGCAGTATTATGAACTGCGATTACTACGGATTCCAGCTTCACGTGGGCGAGTTACAGCCCACGATCCGAACTACGACTAGGTTTAGGAGATTTGCGTCCCTTTTCAGGGTTGCGGCCCATTGTCCTAGCCATTGTAGCCCGCGTGTAGCCCAGGAGATTCGGGGCATGCGGACCTATCGTTGCCCGCTCCTTCCTCTGACTTAGCGCCAGCGGTCCCCTATGAGTGCCTTTCTCCCGGAGGAAAAAGTAGCAACATAGGGCACGGGTCTCGCTCGTTACCTGACTTAACAGGACGCCTCGCGGTACGAGCTGACGATGGCCATGCACCACCTCTCAGCGCTTCAGGCAAGGTCGTCAACCTGGCCGTCATCATGCTGTCGCTCCTGGTGAGATGCCCGGCGTTGAATCCAATTAAACCGCAGGCTCCACCCGTTGTGGTGCTCCCCCGCCAATTCCTTTAAGTTTCAGTCTTGCGACCGTACTCCCCAGGCGGCGAACTTAACGGCTTCCCTTCGGCACTAGATAGGCACGGGGCCTACCTAACACCTAGTTCGCAGAGTTTACGGCCAGGACTACCCGGGTATCTAATCCGGTTCGCGCCCCTGGCTTTCGTCCCTCACCGTCGGACCCGTTCCAGACAAGTGCCTTCGCCATAGGTGGTCCTTCAAGGATCAACACATTTCACCGCTACCCCTGAAGTACCCTTGTCCTCTCCCGGTCCCAAGTCCAGCAGTATCCCTGCCAGTCCTGCGGTTAAGCCGCAGGATTTAAACAGGGACTTACTGGACCGGCTACGGACGCTTTAGGCCCAATAAGAGTGGCCACCACTTGGGCCGTCGGTGTTACCGCGGCTGCTGGCACCGAACTTGCCCAGCCCTTATTCCTCAAGCTGTTTACACTTGATAAAAGCCCATGCTGTGCATGAGCACTTGGGATCCCCCCGTCGCACTTTCGTGCATTGCGGAGGTTTCGCGCCTGCTGCGCCCCGTAGGGCCTGGGGCCGTGTCTCAGTCCCCATCTCCGGGCTCCCTCTCTCAAGGCCCGTACCGATCGTAGGCTTGGTGGGCCATTACCCCACCAACTACCTAATCGAGCGCAGTCCCATCCTCAGGCGCATGTGCTTTCGAAAAAGAATCATTCCAGACTGCTTTTTCTATGGGGTATTATCCTCAGTTTCCCAAGGTTATGCCCCACCTGAGGGTAGGTTAACCACGTGTTAATGAGCCGTCCGCCATGGCCGAAACCATAGACTCGCATGGCTTAGTCGAATCCCAATAGCAGTGGCCTCCGGCGGGATCAACCGGAATTAGTAGCGTAAAAGTATTTTACGCCACCCTCTCGTGGAGTACGTCATTTTACATTAAAGGAAATGACATTTGGTTGCTATCTAGGTTTCACCTAGATTGTAGGCTTACATCGCACCTGAGTGTTTCAGTCAGGTGTTCACTTCAATTGCATAGTATGCCAACGAGTTGGATAGTGCAATGTTTTTAGGTTTGAAACGATAGTATATATTTCACACGAATGAATATTAAAAATGAGGTGATTCTATGACTATCGACCGCAACGGCAAAATCATAGAAATCGGTTCCTATGTAAAATATATCAATACCGGAACGCACGGAACTGTCAAGTCAATTAAATCAGAAAACGGCGAAGAATGGGTTCTTTTAGAAAATGATATATTCTACAGGCCCGAACTTTTAGAAGTTACAGATCACAAAACAGTTGAAAAAAAAGAATCAGAAAAAGAATTAATCGAAAGAATAACCAATGAAAAAATAGACCTCGATGCTGCTGAAAACAGCTGTGGATGTTCTGGAGCAGGTTAATTACATAATTTCAATTATCAAGGTGCAGTTATGGACAGTCTTTTAGAATTAAACCGGGTAAATACAGCAAGAGAAATAATTAGAAGAAAAATACGAGATACTGGAAGAAACGGTATTTACGACTTAACTGGCCTTTGTGGCGGATTTGAAATCTGTGAAGAACACTTGAAATTAATTGAAACATATGTTGGGCCAGCAATATTTTCAGAAAAAATAAATAAAGCTGGATTAAGCCACTTATCGGGAAATTCTGAAATCCATAACGCAGTCTGTTTTAACAGAACTTCTTCAGCAATCTTGTCTACAATTATGACCCTATCAAAGTCTTTTGAAAAATTAGTTCATTATGTTCCAGAAAAACCTGCACATCCATCGATTCCGAGAAGTTGCGAAATATTTGGAATGAAATACTTTGAAAGTGATTCATTGGACGAAATCCTGTCAAAAATCGATGAAAATTCATTAACTGCAATAACTGGGGCTACGATGGATCACAAAATAGTTTCTGGGGAAATCGCAGGAAAAATAATATCTCATGCAAAATCTAAAAATTCCCCAGTATTTTTTGACGATGCATCGGGCGCTCGTCTTAGAAGGCTTTATAGAGAACTTCCTGCTCTTGAAATGGGTGCAGATTTAGTTGTAACCAGTATGGATAAATTAATGGAAGGCCCAAGAGCGGGACTTCTCGCAGGAAATAAAACTTTGGTTGACCAAATATATTCAGAAGGATTAAAATTCGGTCTCGAAGCACAGGCTCCAATAATGGCTGCAGTTGTAACTGCTCTTGAAAATTTCGATTTAAAAACGCTGAAAAATGCATTCGAACGTGCAGAAAAAGTTGATTTAACAGTATTTGAAGCTGAAAAACTTGATTATGAAAAAACACCTACCGGATTTATAGTAAAAAATTCATCAGAAGAAAAATTAATCAAAACTGCACTAAAATTACTTGAAAATTACGGAATAGTTACAATTACCGCAGCAGGAATGCCTGGTGCAAGTAAAAACATAAGAATAGATTTCTGTTCGAAAGATGCAGAAAGAATTTCTGATGAATATGTAATAAACGCGATTTTAAATTCCTTAAAATAAAATACTAAAAAATAAAATAACTTTTTTAAATTAATTCTTTTAATTCTTCAGGTCTATGGAGTTCTCCACCGATTTTTCCACAACCAACTACTTCACATTTTGCGTATTTCATAACTTCTCCTGAAATCTGCCCCAAATTCATTTCTGGAACGATAATTTTTGAGGCTTTCAATCCGCCTATCAATTTATCAGGGAATGGAAATACGGTTTTTAACCTGATGTATCCAACATCCTGTCCTTCTGCCCTCAAAGATTCAACGGTGTGTTTTACAGTTCTTGAAGGGGTCCCATAGCAGATAAACATTGTTTCGCTGTCCATGTACTTTCCTTCGTATAATACAATGTCTTCCTTATTTTCCAAAATTTTATTGCAGATTCTTCTAACCAATTTATCGTGTGTTTCTGCTGAAACGTCAGGGTATCCATTTTCACCGTGCGTTAAACCAGTTATGTGAACATTGTATCCTTCACCAAATGTTGGCATTGGAGGAACTTGCTTATCAAATGGATATGGTTTAGCACAAGGTTTTTCTTCTGGTTTTTCACGGTTTATTACTTCAATATCATCGTGTAAAATTACTTTTTCTCTCATGTGCCCTAAAATTTCATCTGCCATTACAAAAACAGGTATTCTGTATTTTTCTGCATAATTAAAAGCAATTATTGTAAAATCATACATTTCCTGAACGGATGATGGACATAGCGCAATAGGTTCATAATCCCCATGACTTCCCCATCTCACTTGCATCATGTCTCCCTGAGCTGCTGCGGTTGGCTGTCCTGTTGAAGGGCCACCTCTCTGGACATTTACCAAAACGCAAGGTGTTTCAGTCATATATGCATAGCCGATATTTTCAAGCATTAAGCTCATTCCTGGCCCACTTGTTGCAGTCATTGACTTTGCACCAGCCCAGCTTGCACCGATTATTGACGCAATACTTGCAATCTCATCTTCCATTTGTGAATAAAATCCGCCAATCTTTGGAAGTCTTTTTGCCATTCCTTCTGCAATCTCGGTTGAAGGGGTAATTGGATATCCTCCAAAAAACCTGCATCCTGCCTTTATCGCACCTTCAACGCATGCCATGTTTCCCTGCATGAAGTTAACTTTTGTCATGAAATCACCGAAATATCCGTAAATTATTGAAAAATCCATTAAACATTTTCGCTACTAATATCTCCAAGAACATAATTATATAATTTATCCACGTCTTTGTCGATTCCGTACTTTTTAAAGTACCTGAGCAGATTTTCAATATCTCTTTTTAAATAGTATTCTTCATCGTATTCCATTTCTTCAAACGGTAATTTGTCCAATTTTCCTTTTTTTCCAACTTCAATTGCCTGAGGCCAGTCAATAAGTACAAAATCGCCTTCTGAATCAATCAATATATTAAATTCACTTAAATCCCCGTGAATAATTCCAAGATTGTATGTTTTTTTAACTTCTGCCATTATTTTCCAGAAAAATTCTTCGGGGTTCACGTTTATTTCAAGGAGATTAACGCGCTTTAATTCTTCCCCGTGAAGTTTTCCCATTATTATTGCGTGCCTGTTCTGCTCGATTGGCTCAGGAACTTTTACAACTGGAAAGAGCATGCTTAAAACTTCAAATTCTCTTGCAGCAGTGAGCCTTGAAGCATAAAGCCAGCTGATATGCCTTTTATTTGCAAGGTATTCCCTGTATCGTTTTCCCATTGAAAAACAGGTTCTTCCAAGCTGGTGGAATTTTAAAACAGCTTCACGGTGATTCGTGAGCATTACATGATAAACGTCGCCTTCCTTTCCAACGCCGACTTTTCCACCAATTCCTGCAATTAATTCTTTTTTTATAAATGCATTCATTGCTAAAGCGTCATATCCCCAGTGAGAAAGTCTGTATCCATAATCAGACTTGTTAGTAAACTTAAATTTATTCAATCTTCCGAGCCTAAAAACTACTTCTTTTTCATGAAATCCAGTTTTTCGTCTTAAGTCCTGAATAGGTACCCATTCGTGATTTTTCATTGAAATTTCAATTATTTTTAAAAGTTTCCAGTCGTTATCTTCCATTTCCCTTATTGAACTTAGTACTTTTTCGATTTTTTCACACTTTTACTTTTTAATACTACTTTTCCATGGTGCTATAAAATTTTAATTATTATCTTATTTTAAAATTTTTTCTAACAATTGTTCCCTTAACTCATCTGCACATTTTATTTTTTCAGTATTATCAATATTTTCAATAATATCGTCCATTCCAAATATCTGTTTAAAATTATCCTTTGAAATATCCCATACTTCTGAAATATCTGATAATATCTTATCTATTGCTTTTTCATTTGTTTTTTCATACGTTGAATCCAAAATTATTCCGTAAATTTTCACAATTTCTTTTAGATATTCGTTTAAATTTTCATTTTCACCATTTATTTCAGAGATTAATTTTACGAAATTTTTCAGTGTTTCTGAAGTTTTAATTGTGATTTCTGATACAAATTCTGAATTTTCATTTGTTTTTATAAATTCGATTGCGGGCTTTGAAAAGCTGTTTATTGAATCCAAAATTAAAGTTCCAGCTACCTCATTTTGTAAGATTCCCCTCGAATTTAGTTTATTTACGATACGTTCAAAAATACTTAAAATTTCAGAAAACATCATAATTTTAAATGTTATCTGCTCTGGAATTACCTTTTCATTATTTTTAGGTTTTGATAACACGAATTTTACAATGTTTCCAAGTTTTTCAAATACTATATGGATTAATTCTTTTTCATCTGCTTTATCTATCTTTAATTCATATTCCTGTGCATACAAAAGTCCTATTTTGCTAATACCTTTTAAAGCCCTTAACGATAAATCATAGTGTCTGTTAAGTTCATATTTTGAAATTTTTTCAAGCGAGATTATTGCCTCTCTTGAAATAGAAAACGAAGTTCCGTAAGCGTTCAGTCCTAAATTTTTGAGATTATCGATATAACTTTCAAAGAATTTTTTATTTTTAAACTTGCCTTTTTTTGCTAAACCAGGGTAATTTGCTCCAAGAAGAATTATGCCGTTTCTTGCGGTCATGTAGTGGTCAGACTTTAAACTTTTTTCAATTATATAGTAGATTGTTCTCAGTGTGTTTTTTGGTATCTTTCTTGCAGACTTGTAGTCGCGGTTTTCCGAATCGAGTGAACGGTAATTTTTTATTTCCTCTTTTGAAATGGAATTTATTAAATCATTTATGACATTTTCCGGTTTTAATCCTTCAATCGTGTTTTTCATGTACGGCAAAAGTATCAAAAAGTCGTAATAGACGAAAAAGAACAGGATACCGATTAAAATATAATATGGTATCTCGTATCCGCCAATAATAACCGGAATTCTTGCTGTCGGAATGAAGCCGAGTATTAAAATTTCGTAACTCATTGAAACGATGTACGCTATTATAAAGCCCCAAAACGTCTTGTTTAATAAAAGATGCGTAATTCTCGTTGAATACTGCTGGCTTACCATCTGGATTGCGACAATTGAAATCGATGCGACAATTCCTACAATTGCGCCTTGCGTTTGCGGTAGAGTACTTAAAATATATCTTAAATTTTCATCAAAACCTGGCCCCCACGCAAAATAAAATAAGGAATAATATGCAAGCACTGCTGAAATTGTTGCAATTATCAGTATTTGAAACCATTCTCTTGATAATAAATAGTTCATAAGATACGAGCAGTTTTTACAAATTTTCGAGAGCATCTTGACCACGTAGCATTTTGTTTAATTAAATATGTTAATTTATTATAAATAAAAATATATAGATTAAATACATATCAATTAAAGAATCAATTCGGCATATTTGGTTCAAAATACAGGCATGGTGAATATATGAAATTTGGATGGATAAAAACAGCTGGAACTGATTCAGAAGAGAGACTGGACTCGGTAAAAGACGCTCTTGAAAGTTCAATTCCGGGAATCTTGATCGAAAAGGAAGAAATAAGCTCTGTAAGAGAACTTGGAAACATAAAAATTGTTTCAAACAGTCTCGATGCAGACGTTGTATTAATCAATAAAGGAGAAGATTTGGAGATTTTAAAATCTGCAAAACTCTCTGGAAAAGAAACTGGTGTTTACGTTGTAATAAACACTAAGGAAGATGAAGTATACGCTACAGAAGTAAGTAAACTTGATTTTGTCGATTACGTTGTTTTGGAAGGAAGCGACTGGACAATTATTCCTCTTGAAAACATTATCGCAGATTTATTCGGTGAAGAAATAAAAATCGTTTCAATTGTAACTAACGTGAAAGATGCGGAAGCTGCATACGAAATTTTAGAAAAAGGAGTTGATGGAGTAGTTTTACTTCCAAAAGACATTAACGAAGTAAAAGATTTCTCAAAATTAATCGAAAGAATGAATTCTGAAAGCGTAAAACTCGACTACGCGACAGTTACAAAAATTGAGCCCGTTGGAAGTGGTGACAGGGTCTGTATTGACACCTGTTCCATGATGGAAATGGGAGAAGGAATGTTAATTGGATCGTACTCAAGAGGAATGTTTTTAGTTCATTCAGAAACCGTTGAAAACCCGTATGTCGCTACACGACCGTTTAGGGTAAATGCTGGACCTGTTCATGCCTATATCTTGTGCCCGGAAAATAAAACAAAATATTTAAGCGATTTAAAAGCAGGAGATAAAGTTTTAGTCGTTAATAAAAATGGCGAAACGAGAGAAGCGATTATCGGACGCGTAAAAATCGAAAAAAGGCCTTTATTCCTTGTTGAAGCAGAATATAACGGGGAAAATTTAAGAACAATCCTCCAAAATGCAGAAACAATCCGTCTAATTGGAGAAGATGGAAAACCTGTTTCAGTTGTTGATTTAAAAGTTGGAACCAAAGTTTTAATAAAACCTGATGAAAACGCGCGACACTTTGGAATGGCAATCAAAGAAACGATTATAGAAAAATAAGTTTAATTTTTTACTTTTTTAATTTAAAAAATAATAAACAAGAAAATGATTGTTATCGATTTTTAGCTTTGTTTTAAAGTTTATTTAGTTTTTCATAAATCTTTTGAAGTAGATTTTGTAAGCTACATGCGACATCATAGCCAAAAATGCCGCGTAAGCTCCCAAAGTTACCATTATTATTTGTTCCATATTTTCACCGTATCTAACTATCCATTTCGTGGACTAATATGGTAATTCTTTTCGGGATATAAAGTTATTTGTGATAACTGCAATTGTTTATCATATTTAACTTACAAAATTTGCGTTATTCAAAAATATTTCCGATAATAATCCTTTTTTAAATAAAATCTCGAAAAATACCTGTCAAAAATATACCTAAATTAATAAATAACTGGAAAACCATAACGTCATAAAATCTCGTAAGAATTATTAGAGGGTCAATATGCAGATAAAAATTGGAAAAACTGAAACAAAAATAAATAAAATTATAGAAAAAGAGGGTGCAGCTTACTTCGTGCTTATCGACCCTGATGAAAAAAACTACCGGGAAATCGCAAATCACGTCAAAGATTACGCTGACGCGATAATTATCGGTGGAAGTATCGGAATAATTAACCTTGATGAAGTTACAAAGGAAATTAAAGAAATTACGGGACTTCCTGTAATTTTATTCCCTGGAAACGTTGACGGTGTCACAAAAGAAGCCGATGCGGTATTATTCATGAGTTTGATGAACTCGAAAAACACGTACTGGAACATGACTGCACCAACCCTTGGGGCCCTCACAATTAAAAAATACGGGCTTGAAACACTTCCAATGGCATACCTTGGAATTGAACCGATAAGCAAAACTGCAGTTGGATTTGTCGGTGAAGTAAATGAAATTCCGCAGAGAAAACCCGAAATTGCAGGCATTTACAGCCTCTCAGCGTCCTACTTTGGAATGAGATGGGTATACCTTGAAGCTGGAAGCGGTGCAGAATACCCCGTAAACAACGAAATGATTGGAATTTCCAAAAAATTGAGCGGAATAAATATTATCGTTGGTGGAGGAATCAGAACTCCAGAAGTAGCTTACGAAAAGGTCATGAGCGGTGCAGACGTAATTGTAACCGGAACTTTAACTGAAAAAGACCCAAAAGCAGTTGAAGAAATGAAAAAAGCCATTAAACAGGCAGGACTTGATAAATTAAAAATGCTGTCTAAAAAATAAAAGGATATATAATAATAAATAAAAGCTAAAAACTTAATTTATTTCAATTTTTCCCTGATTCCATTCAATCATGTGTTTTTCTGCTTTTGATAAATCCTGTATCGGTATAATTCCCGGTGTAGGCCTAATACCCATTCTTTTCTGGAAATCAGTTTGTTCCTGAAACGTACCGCTGTTTATCATCCTGACCCCGTGGTAATTATCGTAACCGTTGATGTGGATGTGCCCAGTGTGGAAAATATCTGGTTCTTTATGTATTGCAAGATAATCAACGTGTTCTGGAGCTATCGGGCACCTTCCACCGTATGTTGGACATAAATGTCTTCTTTTTAAAAGTTCTACCATGATTGATGGAGGATTTGTATACTGTGCTGATGAAATCTGTCCGATAATATCATCAAAGCTTCTACCGTGATATAATAATAAATCGAGGCCGTGCATATTTACAAAACCAGGATTTCCGACAAATGTAACATTTTCTTTTGGAAACAGGCTTGTTATCGATTCATCAAATGTAGGCTGCGGTTCCGCAGGTCTTAACGCGTCGTGGTTTCCCGGAGAAATTATGAATTTTATGTGCTCTGGAACCTGCTCTAAATAAGCTGCAACTTCTGCATACTGCGAAATTATGTCCACGTCATAGAGATCGTACTCCTGACCCGGATAAATTCCAACTCCATCCACCAAATCCCCTGCAATTGAAATATACTTCAATCTGCTTACTATTTTTTCTTCTAAACCGTTATTTACTTCCCCATTTAAAAATCGGATAAATTTTGCAAAAACCTTGTTTAAAAATTCGTGGCTTCCAACGTGAACATCTGATAAAAATGCAGTGTATATTTTTTCATCTGCTGTTTTCACCGGTTTATTAACTATATCTGGCCTAAATGCTTTGTCTACAAACATCAAGTCCCCTTTCTCGTTTACGGTTCCTTCAAAACCGATAACTTCGTCTAAAAGAATGTCTGATGGAAGTTCTCCTTTTTCCATTTTATCTTTCATCAAAAGAAGCCTGAAAGTTCCGTTTTCGTCCTCTAATTCAACCATTTTATGTCCATTTTTAGTCGAATTCACATCTGAAACTATTCCTGCAATAAACACATCATTTTCTTTTTTCCGCCTGAAAAGCTGGTTTAACGGGTACGCTTTCTTTTGAGTTTTTAATTCGATTATTTTTCTTAAAGTACTGCACCTATCTCTAAAATATTTTACAAAGTCGTCAAGCGTTCCCTCACATGTTGACTTTCCGGTAACGTCGTATTCATCGTAAACGTGAATTTCTGCTTCAATATCCTTTGCATAGTAGTTTATTTTATTGTTAACACTTTCTTTGATAGAACGTACTTCTGAAAACCTTATTTTTCGCTCTTCTTCTAATTTTTTATGTATCTCATCAATTTCCGGTTTTTCTTCAATATCCTCAAACTCTAAATCGTAAACTTTAGTTTCTCGTTTAATTTCTTTATTTTCAGCATTTCCTTCAGTTTCATTTATTTTTTTATTTTCATCGATTTCTTTAATTATCTCAAAATCATCAACATGTTCTGAAATTTCCGGTTTTTCAGATGCCACTTCATTTGACGTGTAGTACGCTAAAAAATCAAATTTTCCGTATTCTTCAAAAATATTCTTTAAATTATTTCCAAAAAATATGTCTAAAAAATGCGAATCAAGGAGTATAAAATCGTCCTTTTTACTTTTAAATTCTTTTATTTTATTAAATAAATCTGAAAAATCATCGCTGTCAAGTTTTTGAAGTCTTGAATAGCTTTCAGGGGCTAAAAGAACTTGAATGTTTAAAAAGTCGTTTATCATAATTTCACGGTTATTCTGATTTTTTTAGGTGTCTGTTAATGTTTTGGCACAGGTAATCGAGAGGATGAATTATATCTTTCCTTGAACAGGTGGAATCAGGCCTGCAATAGTATCCAAGACCTTTTCCGCCATCGTCCCGCCAGTTTTTGCAGTACTCGCAGTGCGTTATATGGTTTGCAACTTTGTACCCAATATTATGACTTATATAGTATTTAGTTTTTTCAACATCGAAATCTCCAACAGATTTAAAAATATTTATTATTTCATCTAAAAAGCGTTCAATCTGCTCTTCTGTTGCAATATCCCGTGCACTTTTATTTGTAAGGGTTCCATCCTCAATTGGCCTTAAATTAGGGTCAAATTGAGATACAAATCGATATACTACAAAACTACGCCTTGCATAGTGCGATGGAGAACCGCCTGACAAAATATCGTTTAGAATTTCCCTCATGCATGGAGGATGCCAGTCTTCAGGGATTTCTCCAAAATATTCTTTAGTACTTACCCGAATTCCGCTTTCGATATTGTAATCTATTTTAATTTTTGAAAAGGCTTCTTCTGATTTTTTTAAAAGTAAATCCTTTATTTCCGTTGGCATCTGTGCATTTCGAACTTTATCAACATAATCCTTGATTTTCAACCTTATTTTTTCAAAATTATATATTGACTGCCTTTTTTTATTTAGTAAAACAGTGTTCCCTTCGAGAAGCATTCTTTCGAGGTGTAAATCGTTATTCCTCGAATTTGCTGCAACGTCAATGAACTCCCATATATTTACCCGTGAATCGTCTTCTTCAAGAGGTATTTTTTCTGCATATTCTTCTGCAAGCTTTTTGATGTAAATGTTGTGATTTTTAGAATTTGCTGCAAGAATTAGTGTTAAATAATCTATTTTATCCGGAAATAACTCTGTATCCCCGACACCATATACCCTCAGCCTTTCCTGATAATTTCTTAAAGATTCTGTATACTCTTTTTCATCGTCTTCTTCTGAACTTTCAGGGTTTTTAGACCAGAATAAAAGTTCCAACCTATTTTTAATCAAAGTAAGGTTTGAACTACTGTTTATTTCATCAATCACATTCAAATCCCGGATACATTCCATGTTGTCCAAAAACACTAAAATCACAAATTAATAAATTATAATTTATTCGTTCATTTTGTAGAGGAAAATTGCAACTTCGCCGATTGCCCCGATATTATTCTCTAAAATATGCATTCCCTTTCCTTTTTCAAGTTCTTTTTTTGAAAAGCCTGATGAATTTCCTGAAAAAATGATTAAATCTCTTTTTCCAATTGAGTTGAAATCGATTTTTTCACTTGCAATTGCACTATCTGCTATTAATATTACCCGTTCAGGATTTAAAATCTCTACTGCATCGTCGATATCTTCGAGAAACATTAAATTTTTATTCAGTTTTATCGCCAGTTTCTGTGCGATTGGAATACCATTTTGAGCTGCTGAACCAGTTGCTCTTGTAAATATTACTGAATCGATTCCCATTCCAAAAACTGTCTTTGTAAATTCTTCTATCTGTTTTGAACTAAAAGTGTTGTGAAGTGCGATAAACATGAAAATCCCCTTTGTTATTTTTTTATTTCAGTTTTATTTTGTTTTTATCTGTTAAAATATTTTTTAACTTCTTTTGCAATTGCTAAAGATAGTGATGGAGGAACGCTTTCCCCGACCTGATTGTACTGAGCAGTAATTCCCCCTGCAAAAATATGAGTATCAGGATAACTCATGAGTCTTGCCTGTTCTCGAACTGTTAAAAGCCTATCTTCTTTCGGATGGATAAACCGCCTTTTTCCCATCACTGTTTCAGAGTTTCCTTCCAATGAAAGCCTTATGTAGTTATCCAAAACTCCACTGCAAGCTTTGAACTTAACTGCTGAATCACCGACATTTATTTTATGAATATCTTTCGCAATTTTTTCAGGAAGCGGATATTTTTCATTGTTCAGTGCATTTCTATCGATATTTGATAAAGCAGTTTTTACATCCATATTGTCGGTTTTTTCAAGATTTAGCGGAATATTTGAGATGATTACCCGTTTTCTAAGTGAGGGGTTCCCGTAATTTTCAGAATCGAATACATGAAAGTATAATTCATCGTATCCGACTCTTGAAAACTCTTTTTCGATATTTTCCCTTGTTTCGTAGTTTAAAATCCCTGGAACATTTTCCATTACAAAAACTTCTGGAGAAATATCTCCAACAATTCTAATATATTCTAAAACCAGTCTTCCAACTTCATCCCGATAAAGCCTGTTGAATGGGCTCTTTTCACGATTTGGATTTGCACCGGTGTACCCCTCACATGGCGGTCCACCTATAACCAAATCTATTTTTGAATCAAAATTATTTTTAATTATATTCGTTATGTATTTTGAATTTATTTCTCTTATATCCTCATTTATTACGACAGGATTTAAATTTTCATAATTATTTGATTTTTTAAAATCTTCGATATCACTTTGAATCAGAAAATCTTCAAGTTTAAAATAGACTTCTTTTTTCAGAATTTTATTTAATTTTTTTTCAAAAACCGTTCCATTGTAATTTAAAGCATAGGAATTTGCCGCGTTTTCATCTAATTCGATTGCCAAAAGAGGTTTAAATCCCATTTCAACAAATCCTCTCGAAAACCCGCCGCATCCACAGAATAAATCTATAAAATTCATTTTCCCACGTAAAAATAAGTGCTGATAACCATATAATTATGATTACCTATAAAAATACATGGTGCTTAAATGACTCGTTCAGATCGCTTGAAAAATTCAAATCATGGAAAAATTTTGAAAGATTTGGAGATTAAAGAACTCCTTAATTCTTCAAAAAATATTGCAGTAATTGGAATTTCAAAAAATACCGAAAAACCAAGTTATTTTGTTTCTAAATATCTGATAGATTTGGGATTTAATGTTTATTTTGTAAATCCAAACTATTTTAGAGAAAAAATACTGGATCACATGGTTTATTCAAATATTTCTGAAATAAAAGAAAAAATAGATATTGTATCGATATTTGTAAACCCGTCAAGGACATTGGAAATTGCTAAAGATGTTGTTAAAGTAGGATTTAAAGCGTTCTGGTTCCAGCTTGAAACTTCGAATGAAGAAACAGTTGATTATGTTCTGAAAAACGGTTTTGATGTTGTTTTGGAAAAGTGCATTATGGTGGAACATCAAAAATTTTTATAGTTTAAGGAAATAGTTAGTTTGATTTAAAAAAGGTGACTTTGATGAACATTTTAAGAAGGGGAAGACTTGGAAGCAACGTCAAGGAAGACGTGATGAAATTCACTACAAGCCTTGAATTCGATAAAGAAATCTTTGAAAGCGACATTTTGTGCGATATTGCGCATACCACAATGCTTGTCGAACAGAACGTGATTTCAGAAGAAAACGGTAAAAAAATAATTGCAGAACTTAAAAAAATAGCAGAAAGGGGCATGGAATCTCTTAATTTGGACCCATCTCTTGATGACATTCACATGGTTATTGAAAGTGAATTGATAAAAGAACTCGGGGAAGATGTTGCTGGAAGAATGCATACTGGAAGGAGCCGAAATGACGAAGTTGCAACTGATTTAAGGCTTTCTTTGAGGAAAAAAGTACTTGAAATAATTACTCATTTAATTACAATGGAAAAAAACATGCTCGCAGTTTCAAATGAACATAAAGAAACGTTAACTGTTGGATACACACATTTACAGCAAGCGCAGCCTGTAACTTTCGGACACCACATATTAAGCCACGTTTCAGCAATTGAAAGAGATATTTCAAGGTTTTTTGATACTTACAACAGGATTAATATCTCCCCCTTAGGATGCGGTGCGATGGCTACAACAGGATTTAACTTGAATAGAAAAAGAACTCAAGAACTTCTTGGATTTTACGGAATAATTGAAAATTCAATGGATGGTGTGTCTTCAAGAGATTTCATCGTTGAAACAATGGCAAATATCTCGATGCTTGGAACAAACCTCTCAAAAATATGTGAGGAACTCGTTGTGTTCTCAAGTGCGGAATTTAACACTATTGAAATTGCAAACGAATACACTTCAACATCTTCGATTATGCCTCAGAAAAAAAATCCTGATGTTGCAGAAATTACAAGGGCAAAACTTTCAAGCCTGAATGGTGAACTCATAACAGTTTTAACGATTATGAAAGCGCTTCCGAATACATACAACAGAGATTTACAGGAAATCAGCCCGCATCTTTGGAAAAGTGTCTACACCTTAATTGATAGTATCCAAATGGTTGACGGAATGATATCAACTGTTAAAGTAAATAAAGAAAGAATGAAAGAAAATGCAGAGAAAAACTACTCAACTGCGACAGAAGTTGCAGATACCCTTGTTAGAGAATGCGGAATTGCATTTAGAATGGCACACGGTATTGTTGGGGAACTCGTTAAAAGGTCTATCGAAGAAAAAGTTGAAATTAAAGAAATAATTTTTGAAGTTCTTGAAAAAAATAACCTTTCCTTAAGCCAGGAAAAAATTGATACTGCCCTCGATCCTTTCGAAAACGTGAAATTAAGAAATGTAATCGGTGGACCTGCACCAGAAGAAGTGGAAAGAGCAATATCCTCCTTTAATGAAAAAATTTCAGTGCATAAAGAAAAATTAGATGAAAAAATTGCTGAAATTAAAACAGCTGAAAAAAATCTCTTAGAATAAAAATTAAAAAAATTATAAAATACTAAAAACCCTTTTTAAAAGTATAGTTGCGTAGCTTCCTTTCTTTAAACTAAATTCTAAAGCTATTTTATATTTTTTTGGATTTAATTCGTCGGATTTGAACGTTCCAGTATTAAAGTCTTCAGGAATTGAAATAATCGGTCTTTTCGTGTATTTTAATTTTCCGAAGTCCAATTTCTCAAAATCTGAAAATTTAATCCTTTCTTTCTTTAAAATTGCATTTATTATCTTTTTTTCTGAATCTGTATATTCAACATCTGAAACTATCGTTGGAAAGTCCATTTCTTTTAATTTATCAAATAATTCCGCGTCAATGGTTTCATAAAACAAAAATGTTCCACATGAATAGTCAACGTATTTTCTACTGTCTTTTGGGATAAATTCTTTTAAAAACTCTTTTAAACATTCGTTCCAGAGGTAACTTTGGTATGCGGAGATAAAAAGTTCTTTCAATCGATTATCAACATATTTAAACGCTTTTTTGAAATCATTTTCGTATTTTAAGGAATTTACCATGTTTCTAAACATTTTACTTTTTATCTGTTTTTTATCGATATATTCTAAGCATTCGTCCCAGTTGCCCCAATTTTTAGAGATAAACCTTTTCAAATCCTTTAACTGCTTATTTTCACTTTTTGTATAGCTTGTTAAAAGTATTTTAACGACTTCTTCGTAATTACCTTTCAAAATTTCCTTTGCTATAAATTTACCGTTAAATACACTTCCAAATCTCTGGTCGTCGTAGTAATTCGGTGCACCAAAACTTAAAGCTCGTATATTGTCTGCAATCTTTAAAAATTCGTTTTTATCAATAGCCCTTGCTATGATTTCAAACCTGTTTCCATACAATCTTCCGATTTTTAAGGATTTTTCGATGTTTCCAATATATTCAAGCTTTAAATTATCTTCGTTGAGGGATAATTTACCATATTCTTCTGGAATAGAAACGTACTGCGTTGTAATTGCGTGCCTATCCTTTAAACCACAGTAACCAATTTCTTTTGTGGGAACTTCAAGATTTTTTGAAAGATAAGATATCGCTTTTAAATTCTCTATTCCGTTTTTTTGAAGTTTATATAAAAAATAATTTCCAGAATCACTCAATTCATAATTTAAAATCTCATTTACGATGAAATCTTCGTGTTTTTGTCTAAATTTCATGATACACCCATTAAATCGTGTTCATCTGATCTATTTCTTTCAAAATATCAGAATCGTTTCTTTTTACCGCGATTTCTCGAATTTTTTCGATTATTTTTAAATTTTTACCGCACAATTCCCGGTACTCCTTGCAGTATTCTAAAATATCCCTGTAACGGTCTTCGATTAGACTTTTATTGTACTTTGATAATTCGTATGCCGCGAGTCCTTTTAAAGTGGATTCTTTTGAAAATAAAAATACCGGGTGAAGCCAGAGCACTAATTTTTCGTCTTCGTGCTCCATTACATTTTCTATTTTTTCCAAATCCATGAATACGTCGATATATACCAAAACTTCGGACAGGTTTGAATTTTCCGAGATTTTCTGAACTATTGATTCCAATTTTACATCAAATTCTGAAATTTTAATATCTAATTCTTCGTCAGTTAATTCATTCCACAGTAATATTCTTTCCCTGTGTTCGTACGAAGCCGTTGAAAACGTCTTTAAAATAACTTCAAAAGTATTGTCTAATGAAAAACCGTATTCGTCCGATTTTCTCGAAGAAAGGTGTATTATCATAATTCCGTCATCCATGTACTTCAAATTCACTTTTCTGAGAATATACTTTCTTTTTGTTGCATCAAAACTCGGTAATTCATCGCAATCCATTAAATTTTTTATAGAATATCTTTTACCATTCTCATCCCAGAGATTAAATCCTTTGAATTCAACGTCAAGATTTTCCGCCGTTAAAAGGTCTCTTGAATAATCATCGATATTTCTTAAAATATCCTTTAAAATCATAGTTATAAGTTGTTTAGACTCCATTTTCAGTCACCAAAATTTATCCGCCGTATCTTAAATACCATCCGCGATCCATTATATTTTTGATTAATTTTCCGTCGTATTTTCCAATCCCAAGTAACTCTTTATTTTCGTTAAATACTGCGACTTTTCCGTCTCCGACTAATTCTACAATTGATGAATCAAAAACATCTCTTGAATAAAGAAACAACCCTTCTCCTTTTTCATTTATAACCGCATAATTTTTTTCAATATCTTTTGAAACCATATTTATACCTTCTAATGATGGCAAAAACTTTTCTTTTCCGGAGATTTCTTCAAGTTCACCGATATTTATTCCTACACTGTAAATATCCTTGTGATTTTTTAGAGATTTAAGAACCCGAGAACTTACGTAAACTACGTTTTTTGATTTTCCCCTTAAAACTAAAAAATTCTCAAAATCAAGTTCTTCGGCTTTTTTACCAATATATCTTGAAATCGCCGCTTTTAAGGCGCTAATTTCACTTTCTTCGAGTTTCCTGTGTTTCATGATATCCCTTAAACTAAATCTTTTATAAAACTATTTTTTGATGTATACATATATATAACGATTATAAGTGATGGCTGCAGTTCAAATCGAGTAAAAAATAACGTAAAATAACCAATAACTTAAAAAAGTCCTGTAATTTGGTTTGATAAAATCAGACCTTTTAAATTATTTTCTGGATTTTTTAATCGTTGTTTTAACGTAGCTTTCTATTTTTTTATCTATCTTATTTGAAATCCCGTTTACAAGTTCAAGATTTTTTTCAGAGATGTCTATTTTTTCGGAAACGTATTTTGTTTTTTCCAGAGTTCTTACTCCTTGTAATATATCTAAATCAGAAAATGTACCATATAATTCCCGTCCTGTTGATTTTATCTCATTTTCAACAGTTTTTCCTTCTTTCCTACCATAAATTGAAAACAGCGGGAATTTTGTAATAACATTTGACCCTGCCATTATGAGTGGACCAATATTTGTAAGTTTATCAACCCAAGTTCCCGTTATTATCTTTATTTTCGGGAAATTAAGTCTTACACTTGAAACCCAGTTCATGTATTCAAGGGTAGTTATGGATGTTTTTCCCTGAAAAATGGTTTCGTCCTGGGGATTCAATGAATAAAATGTAATTCTATCAAGATTTAACTCCTCAATTAAATTTAAGAGCAATTCTATATCGTTTTCGGTTTCCCCCATTCCTAAAATTATCGTAATTCCTGTTTTAAGCCCCACATCTTTGGCTTTTTTTAACATTTCTTTTGTATTATTTAGCGGCTTTCCAGGACACATCTCTCGGTGTAGTTTCGGATTTACGGTTTCTACTGCACCGACAACTCCTTCGACATTATTTAAATTTAAATTTTCAAAATCAATTATTCCAACGTTTAAATACTGTTTTGCCTGCTGAATATAGGAAACCATCTCGATAGTATCGTTTAATTCTTCGGTGTTGTATCCATATCCTCCAGAAATAAATTCAAGCTTCCAACCTATCCGTTTCATCAACGTGCTCTCTGCTAAAATAGATTCGGGTGTTCTTCTTGCTTTTACCGGGTCTTTTATTTTTTCTTTCTGTGTTGACATGAAACAGAACTTGCAAGGGTCATCTAAATTACAGTACCAGCCTAAAAAAAGGGCCCTTTCCAATGTAGTAATATTTCCATGGTGTTTTTCTGTTAATTTAAATGCTTTAATTGAATTTTCCAAAATCTCCGCGGAATTCATAATCTCTCCTGATAAATTTAAAATACATGAGTAAAAAGATAATATAGTACCACAAATTTAGGGGTTGTCCGTGAACAAATTATCTGAATCTGATTTAAGTGTGACCTTGAATATAAACTATAAAGGTAAACAGATTACAAAAACTCAAGTCGAAATACTAAAATTAGTTTCTGAAACAAAATCGCAGAACAAAGTTGCCGAAATTTTAGGAATTCCGCCATCAACAGTAAATATTCAGATAAAAAGACTTGAAAATAAGTTAAACCTAAAATTAATCCATTCTTCTCCAGGCGGAACTATGTTATCCTCAGATGCGGAACGTATTGTATCATTTTACAGTGCATACCTTGAAAGAACTTCAAAAGAAAAATTTATTGCATGCGGATTTATAAGTGGGGAAGTTGGGAGGCTTCTTTTTGACGATGTACTTGTTTCGTCATTTTCTAATGTGTTAAAACTTTACAAATCAAATTTAACGAGCATTGTTGGAATTGACGATCCCTACTGGAGCTACAGGCTTGGAGACCCAGTTCCAGTTGCATACGATCACTTTGTAATGGTTTCGAAAGGCGAATTTGACTTTAAAAATCTTCTTGGAGTTAACTACTCTGCACACAGGATAATCTGGAAAACCCTTAAACATGAAAAAATTGATTTTAAAGTATCAAAAGTTGTAAAAAACCCGTTTTATGCAATTGACCTTCTTGAAGAAGGATACAGCATGTTTTTAAATACCTGTCTTTTGAGGTACGTCAAAAAAGACTATTTAATCGAAACCCCGGATTATTACGATAAAACAAGACATACGGTAAACTTTATTTTAAATAATTCTATTCCTGATGACGAATTTGAAGAATTACTGTCCAAAAAAGAAAAAGAAATAAAATCTGCAGGATTTGAACCTATTATGTAATTACGTAAAATTATTTAATAATCATTTTTGAATTTATTTTTCCGACAATCGGCGAAACGAAGTATGCTGTCGGAAACGCTATTATATACGCGATTAAAAATACTTTTGGCCAAAATACTAAAACTTCTAAACTAAAACCGCGGTTTACCAGCGTCATTACAAAAGACATCACTAACGCCATCATACCGGACATCAGCAATGCAAACGTTACTCTTTCGTATTTTTTGGGGATTAACATGTATTCACCTGTTTTAAATTGCACTAAAACTTATAAAAAATGATAAAAATAATAAATGTTCAAAGTATAAAAAAAGTTAAAATAAAATCTGGTTTATTGGGGTATGTTTCCGCCAGGAACCATCACAGTTAGTTTTACCTGTTTTACGCCTTTTTGTGACGTAAGTTTGTCAGTTAACTCTTTAATGTCTGTTGCATCTCCTTTAACAAGAACTACTTCCATGCAGTGGTCGTGGTCAAGGTGCATGTGAATTGTTGCAACGATTAAATTCTCGTAATCGTGTTGTATTGTTGTTAATTTCTCCATCACATCAGTAGAATGGTGGTCATAAATAATACTGATTGTTCCAGCCCTCACTCCTTCGAGACTGTGAATCCATTTATGTTTTATCAAGTAATCCCTAATTGAATCTCGTATAGCCTCACTTCTGCTTGCATAACCTCTTTCTTCGATTATCTCGTCGAATTCCGAGAGCAAATTTGTCGGCAACGAGATACTTATCCTATCCATATCTACCATATTATGCCTCCACTTGGGTTCTCAACTGAAATCTACATGTACTTGGTAGTAACTTTGTAATAATTGATAATATCTTAAGAGTCCTATTTAAATATTATGTAATAATACGAATAACAAGGTGAAAAACTTTGAGTGTCATTATCGGATACTACGGAAAAAATGGAGCCGTTATTGCAGGTGACAAAAGAAATTTACTGATTAATGGAATTGAAAGTGATAGAGAAAAGCTTGAAGAGCTTTTATATTCTGGAAAAATTAAAACTGATGACGAACTACTCAAAAAAGCATCTGAATTCGGTGTTAACGTCCACATTAACGATTCACAAGAAAAAGTAAGAAAAATTGGAAATTTACTGTGCGGGGAAGTCAGGTCTATTGGTAAAGACTCTAAAAGAAGACGAATGTACCTTTCAAAAGAAAAATGTACGATAATAGACCTTGAAAATAACAACATAATCAATAAATCTACAAGAACTGGGTCGGGAATTGTCGTATTTGGAAATAAATACATAAAACATCTTGTTGAATCTGAAATTAAAAAACACGTTCAAAAACTTTTGAAAATGAATGCAGGAGAAATTAAAAGTTTATTTGAAAAAATCTTGAAAAATATCAAAAACGCAACATTAAGTGATAATTTCGAATATTATTTTATTGAAAATGATGAATCCAACTTTGAAAATACAATTAATGATGATTTGGAAAATCTCTTCAATTACAGAAATGAATTATCTGTAAAAATGGTTGAAATGCAGAGAGTAATGGCGATTGCTGAAAAAATAGCAAAAATTGGGGATGTCGGGGTAATTAAAAATGAAAATTTAGTTTTATACGATGAATTCCTTGCAATTGATAAGATATGCCCTGAACCTGTAATTTATTCGGAAATTATAATTACTGGCGAATTCATTGAAGGTGATATCGTAACAATCGACAATGAATCGTTAAAAGTAAAAAGAACTGGGAAGCCAGTAGTAGTTGAAAAAATAATCTGTAAAAGAGAATAAATTAATTAAATTTAACTTTTTTTCCAATTAATTCTTTATTTATTCCTGAAGTTTTCACTTCAAACATCCTGTTCGATTTTACTTTTGAATTAAAGGTTTTCCAAGGTATCAGGTTGCTTGCAACGTCTACAACGGTGTCATCTTTTAAAAAAATCACGTCTATTGGGTACTTCATAAAAAATGTGTGAATATGGAGTTTCCTGTTTCCATATTTGAAAAATAATCCTTCATTTTCTGAAATATCCCTAAACATGAGTCCAAATGCACGTTTTATAAAATTATCTGCAATTTTTACAGAATAAATTTTACCGTTTATTTCAATCGTTTTCTGGTTCATTTTTTTCCGCTCTTGTATGGTACTGGAACGTACTGTACAGATGGCCTCTGGTTTACAGGCTGCCGGTATAAATCAAATAACTCGTAAACAACTGCAGGTAAGTCGGTATTTACCTCAATTCCGAGTTCTTTTAATTTATTAATCGTTAAAGGATAGTCGTGAGTCCATTTTCCAGTTGAAAGGGTTTCTGAAAGATATTCTGCTTTTTCTTCACCCATCTTATCTTTCAAAAGTTCGTAAACAAACTCTTTAACCTGAGATATTGCTTTTCTCGAAATATCGCCCAATATTAATGTTTCGTCATCTAATTCATCAGTATATTTTGTATTTATCGCATTTATGATTGATGCTGCAGGATACTGTCCAATCTGCGGGTCTACGGGCCCCATTACAGCATTTTTATCAATTATGATTTCATCTGCTGCAAGAGCCACCAAGCTTCCACCGCTCATTGCATAGTGGGGTATTATAACTGTCGTTTTTGCCTTGTGTTCTTTTAGAGCTATTGCAATCTGCTCACTTGCAAGTACAAGTCCCCCGGGAGTATGGAGTATTAAATCTATCGGCATATCATCAGGCGTCATCCTGATTGCCCTTAAAATTTCTTCACTGTCTTCTATTGTAATATATTTATAAAGGGGAATTCCAAAAAGAGCTAATTGCTCTTGCCTGTGTATCATAACAATTGCACGGGTTTTTCTAACAGCTTCGAACTGTTTTATAAATTTATACCTTTGTAAAAGCCTGTACCTGAAAAGTACCTGCGGATAGAAGAATAATAATATAAAAAATATCCACATAAGCGATGTAGGATCCATTTTGACAGCCCCCGTGAAAATTGTCTTTTTGCTTCCTTAATGTCCTTAAATAACCTAAATATCTTATCGTATATATTCTTTTTATATTATGGTAACGTACTTACTTAACCTTATATAATATCTTACTATAATCAAATTATTCATCTAATCAAGAGGTGCACTGATGAGCAATATCAGTAACCTGAAACTCAAAAAAACTCTTCAAAAACCACCCGTAATTCCAGAAGAAGCCATGTGTTTAAAATACGTGATTTTGGAACCTGTTGGTTTTCCGATAAATGTTAATGGCGAGAATTTAAGGGTTAGTGTAGAAGACCATGCATTATTCAATTCATACGCTCGAGAACAGTGGGAAAACGAGATTGTAAAAGAAGGCGCATACTTATTTGACAGCACGATTATTCCAGAATACGCATTTAAAGTTGTTTCTCTCTATCCAAAAGATGGAGGAATTATTACAAAAGATACATTATTTAAATTAGAAAATAACCATAAAACGCAGAATTCTCCAAAATTCCAAGAAACTAGTTTTGAAGAAGTTATCGGGCAGACTGACGCGAAGAAAAAATGTAAAATTGTAATAAAATACCTTGAAAATCCCGAACTTTTCGGGGAATGGGCCCCAAAAAACATTTTATTCTACGGGCCGCCCGGAACTGGAAAAACAATGCTTGCAAGAGCACTTGCAACTGAAACCGATGTTCCACTTTATTTAATAAAAGCTACTGAACTTATTGGCGACCATGTCGGAGATGGCTCAAAACAGATTGAAAGCCTGTATGAAAGTGCATCAGAAAGTACGCCCTCGATAATTTTCATTGATGAACTCGATGCAATTGCATTAAGCAGGCAGTTTCAGTCATTAAGGGGAGATGTATCCGAAGTAGTAAATGCACTCCTTACAGAACTTGACGGTATAAAAAATAATTTGGGAGTTGTGACAATTGCTGCGACAAACAACCCGGAAATGCTTGATAATGCAGTTAGAAGCAGGTTTGAAGAAGAAATTGAATTTAAAATGCCTGATGATAGCGAAAGATTGAAAATTATCGAACTTTATGTAAAAAAAATGCCAATAACAGTAAATGCAAATCTCAAAAAATACGTTGAAAAAACCAAAGGAATGAATGGAAGAACCATTAAAGAAAAATTCTTAAAGCCTGCACTCCACAAAGCAATTTTAGAAGATAAAACTTCGATTGAAGAAAAAGACCTCGATGAAATAATCAAAAAACTCGTTAAAAACAGCACCCCGCTAAATTTATACGGTTAATCTCTTTTTTAAATTTTAAAAAAAATAAAAAATAAATTTAATTTTTGAATTTAACTGATGTTCCATAGTAGGTATATTCCACCATTTCTTCGCCAGTTTCTTCTGATTTATATGAAACTGAATCTAATTTTACGCTTATTATGGCATCTGCACCGTCTTCTTTTCCTTTTCTAAATAATCCATATAACGCTTTCTTTTTAGCTTCCACTTGTTCTTTTGTACCTGCTTTTGCAGCTAAAGAACCCATGACAAATCCAGAGTAACTTTCAATTTCTTTTCCTTCAATCCTGTCACTTGTTGTTACAATCATAAAATCACCTTTTTTTTCAAAATTAATATAGGGCGCAAATATATAATAATTTCTAAATAATTTCATTATTTAAAGAAATCTTCAATTTTAACCTGCTTTCTCTTGTCGTTTACAAACAAGCTGTCAATTCCCGACCTTATAATTTCAAGTCTTTGTTTTATGTAGTCGCTTGCATCGTATTTTTCAGCCATGGTTTGTGAAACATCCATGTACTTTTCAACAGCCCCCTTTGAAACCGTTAAAATCAGCCTGCTTCCGCATTTTCGACAGACTCCTTTTAAAGGCATCCTTCGGTATTTTGCACCGCATTTACACCTTACACCTTGTCTTGAAAAGGCCCTCAAATTTCCAATTAAATCCGGTACAAAGTGCGATTGGATAACTTTTTCTGCTACATCCCTTTCATCAGTTGCTCGAATCTTTTTTGCAACCGCAAGTTGAGCTGATGTCTTTTCCATCATCGAGCCTAATGTTTTATATGCGCAAACAAGCGGCCCTTCATCGATTTTCGAGGTTTCGTGAGTGTAACCAATCCCTTCATACTGGCTGTTTTTATTAAGGCGGTCTTCAACAGTTTCCATTATTTTTTTAATTTCTTTTGGAGGAACGCCTTCTAATGATTTTTCATAAAATTCAAGCGGGTATTCCCACATTGAATCCAGGTTGTGAACTTCACCATCTACTTCTTTAGGATCCAAAATGGTTGTAAGAACTAATGGCGCATCCATCTGGCCTCCTCTTTTATCTGGCAAAAATCTCTTTGAAAAATTCATAAACGCATCTAAAAGCAGGAAAAATGCATCTTCATCCCCATCACAGTTTCTTCTTTTTGAAGCGTGGAAATAAGGATGCGCATAGCCTACATTTGCATTGCTATATCCAATAATCCTTCCGACCATTCCTGCAGAGGTGTGGGGTGCCATACCAATTATTAAATGTCCTACAAGGTCTTCTCTTTTATTTACTTTGTAAAATCTATCTTTTTTATAATATTTTTCGAGTAGGTCGTCTATAAATTTTGAAACATTGAAGAAATAATCCATACAGGATTCAGGAACGATAACATCCTGAACTTTTAATTCAAGAACCTGATTTTCATTTTCAAGCGGATTTCCGTGAATATCTTTTAAATATCCAAGATATTTCAATTTTTCAATACCTACATGTATTTCTACGGGCTTAAAATGGGTTACCGGAACATCTGTACAGTCAAACCGGGTAGTTCCATCTTTAAATACATATACATCGTTTTTTGCTCGCAATATTGCTTTTTCGAGGGGTTCAATTATCTTATCTTTTGAAGTCATCCCCTTAATACATTTTACATCGCCGGGTTTGTTTATCTTTAAATTTTCAAGTGCTTTGTACCAGTATTCTTTTATTGGAAGTTTTATTCGTGAAGGTCCAGTTGGCTCAACGGAAGTTCCGCAAAACGGACACGTTCTATACAAACTTACATTTCCACACTTGCTGCATTTTACATTTGAAATTTCAATTTCATCAGTTTTTCCTTCTTCCACTGCCTTATTTATAAGCCTTACAAGAGCCCCTGCATTTCCAATTGGAAAAAGCCCGTTTACAGGGGGTTTCATTTTTCGAGAAGCTGCTTTTTCTGGCCTTCCCATTCTCGCTCCAATATAGATATACGTGTTTCTTCGAACTTCAAATGGTGCGATTGTATTTATAAAGTGCATACTGTTTTTCGTGTTTTGAAGCTTTTCGTCAATATTATCAACAGTATCTATGTTTTTATCAAAGTCATAACCGAGTGAATAGAGCAACGGATAATACTCAGAAACCTCTATTTTTTCCCCATTTACAGTATGTGGGCACCCGATAAGTTCAAGATACCTCTTTGCATTTGAAATTTCGTTGTCTTCTGGATTGTACGTTAATTCCCAAGAATCATTGTTTTCATTGTAGTTTCCATTAATAATCCACGTCCTAAGTGTATTTACATTTTCTTTTGAAATATCGTGCCAAAAATACGTGTATTTAGGATGTAGGGGTGTTTTTGTAAGTTTAGCATAATTTACTGCTTCTTTTTGGTCGGGATTTTCGATAAATTCTTTTGTGTATTCTAAATTTTCGGATTTTAAGATTTTTTCATACCATTCAGTGCACCAGCTACTTGGAAGTACAACGTGATTGTTTTCTAAGAAATCCCCATAATTTACTAAAATATCCCCTAAAAATAGAATTTCTTCAACTTCGTCCCTGTACTGTTTAGCTTTTTCAACAGTATCTATTTTAAGTACACTTTTATCTTTTAATTTAACTATCGGACACTCGATACTGTCAACTGGAACAACACATGTTGCTTTTCCGGGCCTTTCGGTTTTTAGCTGGGTTCCTACTGCCATGAAGTCATCAACTAAATACATTGTTGCAGGATGGAAGCCATCCGTTGCAAAACCGGTATTTCTACTTCTGCCATATCTAAGTCTAAATCCGCCTTTTTTAGAGGGGTGGGAAAATACAGGCCTTCCTGCAATAACTTCCCCAATAAACTTAGTTACAGCTTCTATTTCATAGTCTTCATATTGGGACAGGTCTTCTTCCTCTTCGTAGTTAAAATCATCTTTTTCTTCTTCGATTTCTTCAACTATTTCTTCTTTTTTACTTTTTAATTCTTTTAACCATTCCCATCCTTCAATACCTAATTTGTCAACGTGTCTTAAAATTTTAGGTGCTTTTAAAAGAACTCCTTCTACAAGTGCCAAAAGAGCACCGCCCCTAATCTGGTTTGTTTCTACTCTTGGTAAATCCCGGTGTCCACTAACTTCAACATCATCAGTTGCTTCCCCAGTAATTTCTACGGAAATATTTCTAACCGCAACCCTTATTTCTTCAGCTTTTGGCTGGTACTGAAAAGTGGTAACTTCAGACTGGTATAAATCAACTTCTTCACCGTAACGTTCAACTTCGTCTTCTGTTGGCTTAAATTTATCTAATCCCATGTTTTTCCTAACGTAATCCCCAACAAGTACTGCTAGTGCCTGAGCAGTTCCACCCGCACTTCTAATTGGGCCTGCAAAGTATATTGCAAGATATTCACTACTATCATTATTTTTCTTAATTTTAACATGTGCAATTCCTTCAAGAGGTGCAGCAACAATTCCTTCAGTAATAACTGCCAAAGCCGTTCTTACGGCTTGTTCTGCCCCTTCTTCTCGTCCAAACTCACCAAATTTTCCTTCGACAATCTCTTTTGCAATTTCAAGTGCTGCCGGTTCTTTTCCAAGTTCAGATACAAGTTCCCTGATACGTTCTGCAACATTTTTTGGACCAACAATTCCTTCTACCCTATCTGCCATATCTTTTGCCAGAGGTATCTCAACGTGGTCTGTTACATCGTATCCATTCTTTCTACAATCTTCTGCAAGATTATAGAGGTTAGATACATCGTCTAAAATATTTTTGAAATATTCAGTCATCTCTTTTGAAGCTGAAACATGGAGCATGATTATCACGATTAACGTTAGTAAAAGTAGCTATATGAGTTATGTCTTGAAAGCATATATAGTTTTAACACACTGTTTAGGCCAACATAAACACAAAATAACAGTTGACATTGCGAATATCTGAAATTTTAGTATGTAGGGTTAGATTAAATTATAGTTTAAATTGAGCTGTTTATGCATAACTTTGAATTTAGAATAAGAAACAAAAAAGTATGAAAAAATTTTGTAAATTTTTTTAAATGGCATCGGGGCTATAGCCTGCCTTCTGTAATTTCGGTGACATTCAGCTTAGCGCGTAATGCTTGCACCCGTGTAAAATAAGGTCGTTTCATCGATTTTCTAAGAATCCTCAATTTTGAAATATCATAGTCATATTTCTTAGAACCGTGTCGTTTCTATACCTTATTCATTCCTTCTCAGGACATCTACACAATTGGGTGGGCAGAGCTTCCTCCCAGATGGATAGTCACCAGCCCCCTTGCCATGAGTTTGGGCATATATCACCCGAAAACTCGAAAATGAAATGAATAAAAAAAGTGACTAACGGCGTCACATTGTTCCCACCAGATGGCAGTACTTAATGAATCGCTGGAGGGCTTAATTTCCGAGATCGGGATGGGATCGGATGTAACACCTCCGCTGTGACCGTTATGTCAAAGTTAAATTAAAAGTGCATCTATTGCCCCCGTATCTTTAAGTGTCCAGATGCCTAATTTTATCTCTCGAACTGTTAGTACTAGCGGGCTGAACATCTCGGAAAACCTTGATGCGTACACCCCTAGCCTATCAAACCCGTCTTCTACGGGAGTTCTCGTTCCCGAAGGAAACGGCTGTCTATTTTCAGGATGAATTTCGAGCTTAGATGCTTTCAGCTCTTATCTCTTGGCGCGTGGCTGCTCGGCAATGCCTTGTCAGACAACCGATCGACTAGAGGCGCCGACGGCCCGTTCCTCTCGTACTAGAGCCACCTTTCCCTCAGACAGCCAACACATCCAGCAGATAGCAACCAACCTGTCTCACGACGGTCTAAACCCAGCTCATGATCCCCTTTAATGGGCGAACAGCCCCACCCTTGGGTCCTGCTGCAGACCCAGGATGGGAAAAACCGACATCGAGGTAGCAAGCCGCGGGGTCGATATGGGCTCTTGCCCGCGACAACTCTGTTATCCCCGGGGTAGCTTTTTTGTCATCCCTGGCCCCCATCAGTGAGGCACAGGGGTTCGTTAGGCCCGGCTTTCGCCTCTTCGTTGCGTTTTGTTGGCAACAAAGTCAGGCTGGCTTTTGCCCTTACACTCAACAGCGGAGTCCTGACCCGCTTGAGCCAACCTTTGGGCCCTCCTGATGCATTTTTAGGAGGGTACCGCCCCAGCCAAACTGCCCACCTACCGGTGTCCCCTAAAAGGGTAAGGAACATGGTCATGAGAGGGTGGTGTCCCAGGGTCGCCTCCACCTTTCCTGGCGAAAAGGTTTCGATGGCTCCCACCTACACTGTACACTCACAACCATGCCCCAACGACAGGCTGCAGTAAAGCTCCACGGGGTCTTCGCTTCCCACTGGAAGTCTCCGGCCTTTGCGCCGGAATGGTAGGTTCACCGGATTCTAGTCGGGGACAGTGGAGGTCTCGTTACGCCATTCATGCAGGTCGGAACTTGCCCGACAAGGAATTTCGCTACCTTAAGAGGGTTATAGTTACCCCCGCCGTTTACTGGCGCTTCGCCCGGTTGGAACCGGGGTTCACGTACCAGCACTGGGCAGGCGTCGGCCTTAGTACACACCTTTTCAGGCTCGCTAAGACCTATGTTTGTATTAAACAGTCGGACCTCCCTGGTCACTGCGACCAGCGATCCCATATATAAACAAGATCACTGGCACTCCTTCTCCCGAAGTTACGGAGCCAATTTGCCGACTTCCCTCGACTAGATTCATCCGCTACGCCTTAGGATACTCACCTAGGGGCACCAGTGTCGGTTCTGGGTACGGACATCTAAAATCCTTGTTAATTCCCTTTTCACGGGCTCCAGAGATCGGCCGAACCCTCCTAACGGAGAGCTCATCACTCTTTCATCCGGTTCTCGTTATTACAACTCTCCCCGGACTTATAAGCTTGAATGCCCAGACAAGAACACTCAGCCTACCCAGAAGCGTCGGAAACTAACCTTGTGTTGCCACGCGTATTTAGATGGCACAGGAATATTAACCTGTTTCCCTTTCCTCTCAAAGAAGTTAACTCGAGAGTTAGGACCGGCTTACCCACAGCTGACAAACATTGCTGTGGAACCCTTGCCCCTTCGGCGGTGGGGATTCTCACCCCACTTATGCTGTTACTACTACCGGGATCTTCATTTCTACGAGGTCCACTCGACTTCACAGCCGAACTTCTGCCCTCGCAGAACGCCCCCCTACAGGATCACCTTTCGGTGCCCTTGGGTCTCGGCGGCCGATTTAGCCCCGTCCATTTTCGGGGCCCTTGATCTCGACAGGTGAGCTGTTACGCACTCGTTAAAGGATGGCTGCTTCTAAGCCAACCTCCCTGCTGTCTTAGACCAAGGACGCCCTTCGTGTTCACACTTAATCGGCACTTAGGGGCCTTAACCCAAGTCTCGGCTATTCCCGTCTCGGACATACAGCTTACCCGTATGCCCTCACTCGGAGCATGCGACGACGACAAGTTCGGAGTTTGACAAAACAGCGAGGAATTTCTTCCCCTAACCACCTTATCAGTGCTCTACCTTGCCGACTATCTAAACTCCGGCTGACCTGAGAGTCACTTCGGAGGGAACCAGCTATCTCCGGGCTCGATTGGCCTTTCACCCCTAGACCGAGGTCAGAAGAGTGCTTCGAACGGCAACAACTCTGCAGGCCTCCATCCCTCAGTTGAGGGACTTCACCTTGCCCCGGCCTAGATCGCCCGGTTTCGGGTCATATTGCTGTGACTCCGGGCCCTTAAGACCCCGTCCCTCAAGATTTTGCGGACTTGTTGGTTTCCCTACGCCTACGATCGTGAAGATCTTAAGCTCGCCACAACAATATACTCCCCGGCCCGTTTTTCGAAACGGACGACACAACCCTGGCTCTATACTTCGTACAGCCGCCTTGCGACGGTTTCCTTCAGAACAGTTGCCTTTGGGGCCATGTCATACCATACCTATCTGGTTTCAGGCTCTTTTCACACCCGATTAAAGGTGCTTTTCAGCTTTCCCTCGCGGTACTAGTACACTATCGGTCTTGGAACGTATTTAGAGTTGGAAGTTGATGCCTCCCAAATTCCCGCGCGATATCCAACGCACGGTACTCAGGGACACTCCAAACCTGAATCGATTACGCTTACGGGACTTTCACCCTCTATAGTGTGACGTTCCAGTCAACTTCAGCTTTTCTCAACAGGCGAAAAGGAGGCCCTACAACACCACATCTCCCCGAAGGGATTCAGTTTGCTCTGATCCGCGTTCAATCGCCTCTAATAACGGAATCTCTATTGATTTCTCTTCCTGCGGGTACTAAGATGCTTCAATCCCCCGCGTTCCCAATCCTTAACGGATTACAAAGTAGGAAGTCCCATTCGGAAATCCCAGGTTCAATGACTGTATGCGTCTCGCCTGGGCTTATCGCAGCTTACCACGTCCTTCATCGGCGTTCCAAGCCAAGCCATTCCCCAGATAGGGTAATAGATAATATAGGCATCTGGATAACACCAGATACGGAGGCTTATGCACGACCTTCACTAAAAATCCGGTCCTCGGTCCATAATACCTGGTATTGTGGACTGCTAATAAAGTGGACCCGGCGGGATTTGAACCCACGGCCTCCGCCTTGCAAGGGCGGCGCTCTCCCAACTGAGCTACGGGCCCATTCATTAAGCCTACAATCATTTAGTGCCTAGTAGCAACCATTGTTCTTTTTTTAGGAGGTGATCCAGCCGCAGGTTCCCCTACGGCTACCTTGTTACGACTTCACCCCCCTCGCTGAGCCCAAGTTCGACCCTAGCCAAAGGCCAAGGCCTCACTTCAACCCAACTCGGGTGGTGTGACGGGCGGTGTGTGCAAGGAGCAGGGACACATTCACCGCAGTATTATGAACTGCGATTACTACGGATTCCAGCTTCACGTGGGCGAGTTACAGCCCACGATCCGAACTACGACTAGGTTTAGGAGATTTGCGTCCCTTTTCAGGGTTGCGGCCCATTGTCCTAGCCATTGTAGCCCGCGTGTAGCCCAGGAGATTCGGGGCATGCGGACCTATCGTTGCCCGCTCCTTCCTCTGACTTAGCGCCAGCGGTCCCCTATGAGTGCCTTTCTCCCGGAGGAAAAAGTAGCAACATAGGGCACGGGTCTCGCTCGTTACCTGACTTAACAGGACGCCTCGCGGTACGAGCTGACGATGGCCATGCACCACCTCTCAGCGCTTCAGGCAAGGTCGTCAACCTGGCCGTCATCATGCTGTCGCTCCTGGTGAGATGCCCGGCGTTGAATCCAATTAAACCGCAGGCTCCACCCGTTGTGGTGCTCCCCCGCCAATTCCTTTAAGTTTCAGTCTTGCGACCGTACTCCCCAGGCGGCGAACTTAACGGCTTCCCTTCGGCACTAGATAGGCACGGGGCCTACCTAACACCTAGTTCGCAGAGTTTACGGCCAGGACTACCCGGGTATCTAATCCGGTTCGCGCCCCTGGCTTTCGTCCCTCACCGTCGGACCCGTTCCAGACAAGTGCCTTCGCCATAGGTGGTCCTTCAAGGATCAACACATTTCACCGCTACCCCTGAAGTACCCTTGTCCTCTCCCGGTCCCAAGTCCAGCAGTATCCCTGCCAGTCCTGCGGTTAAGCCGCAGGATTTAAACAGGGACTTACTGGACCGGCTACGGACGCTTTAGGCCCAATAAGAGTGGCCACCACTTGGGCCGTCGGTGTTACCGCGGCTGCTGGCACCGAACTTGCCCAGCCCTTATTCCTCAAGCTGTTTACACTTGATAAAAGCCCATGCTGTGCATGAGCACTTGGGATCCCCCCGTCGCACTTTCGTGCATTGCGGAGGTTTCGCGCCTGCTGCGCCCCGTAGGGCCTGGGGCCGTGTCTCAGTCCCCATCTCCGGGCTCCCTCTCTCAAGGCCCGTACCGATCGTAGGCTTGGTGGGCCATTACCCCACCAACTACCTAATCGAGCGCAGTCCCATCCTCAGGCGCATGTGCTTTCGAAAAAGAATCATTCCAGACTGCTTTTTCTATGGGGTATTATCCTCAGTTTCCCAAGGTTATGCCCCACCTGAGGGTAGGTTAACCACGTGTTAATGAGCCGTCCGCCATGGCCGAAACCATAGACTCGCATGGCTTAGTCGAATCCCAATAGCAGTGGCCTCCGGCGGGATCAACCGGAATTAGTAGCGTAAAAGTATTTTACGCCACCCTCTCGTGGAGTACGTCATTTTACATTAAAGGAAATGACATTTGGTTGCTATCTAGGTTTCACCTAGATTGTAGGCTTACATCGCACCTGAGTGTTTCAGTCAGGTGTTCACTTCAATTGCATAATATGCCAACAAGTTGGATAGTGCAATGTTTTTAGGTTTGAAACGATAGTATATATAAAAAAATAATTTGAAGGATTTTAAACCATGTTTTCAAGAGTATCTAACTGATTGCTGGTTCCAAAGGCATATATCTGATCATTATGTTCCAAAATAATGTCAGGTCCAGGATTTACAATTAAATCGTTTTCTTTCTTAATTCCGATTATGGTTGCTCCACTATTATATCGTATTTGAGATTCGGTCAAGGTTTTACCTGTGATTTTTGAATGTTTGCCCACCAATATTTTCCTAATTTCCAAATCTTCATCATATTCATATTTTGCAATAGACATGAATGTTGAAACGAAGTCCAAAATCCCCGGTTTCATTGCAAGTTCTGCAACCCTGAGACCTCCAATCATGTAAGGTGAAACAACCTTATCAGCACCTGCAATTAATAATTTATCCATTGCTACTTGCTCGTCTGCTTTTGAAACCACATATAAATTTGGATTGAGCCTTTTTGAAGATAGTGTAATGTATACATTGTCAGAATCGGTTGAAACCGTTGAAATAAGCGCTTTTGCACGGTCGATATGTGCTTGTGTTAAATACTCGTCATGAGTAGCATCACCAATAATATAATTAAAGTCAGGGTCTTTTTCAAATTCTGCTTTTAAAATCTCGGAATTGCTATCAATTGTAACATAATCAAGACCACTTTCCCTCAATCTATCAACTACAACTCTTCCAATTCTACCATAACCGCAGACAATATAATGGTTTTCTAACATGTCTATTCTTTTTTTCATTTTAACCATCCTGTTGTATCTTTTAAAATAACCGCCAATAAATGACTCTGCAAAAGCTCCTAAAGTATAGAGTCCTGTACTTACTCCAAAAATAATGAATAAAATTGTAAAAAACTGCCCCAACTCTGTTTTGGGGGAAAAATCTCCATAACCGACAGTTGAAATTGTAGCTACTGAAAAATAAATTGCCTGT
This sequence comes from Methanococcus mangrovi, assembly GCF_054506835.1. Taxonomy (NCBI): domain Archaea; kingdom Methanobacteriati; phylum Methanobacteriota; class Methanococci; order Methanococcales; family Methanococcaceae; genus Methanococcus; species Methanococcus mangrovi. The sequence continues at coordinate 1,575,142 of NZ_CP197114.1, forward strand.
AAAAGAGTCCAGCCTTCAATATACATGAATATCATGGAAAACGAGACTATCAATATAAGTAATACAAAAATTCCGATTTTGATTTTTTCAATTGCTTCCATAAAATACCCGAAACTAATTATAATTTCCCATATATCTTATAAAATATATATTTCATTCTAAAAGGGGAAAACTATGGAAATCGGATTAATTGATATTAAGGGAACACTACCTTGTTTCGAGGATTTTGGAAACCTCCCGACAAAAATTATTCAGGAAAATAATGTATCTGAAATAAAAGACCTTGAAATGCTGATAATACCTGGGGGAAGTATTGTTGAAAGCGGATCTTTTACTAATGATTTAAAAAAACAGCTTTTAAATTTTGATAATTATATTGTTGGAATATGTAGCGGATTTCAAATTCTCTCTGAAAAAATAGATATTGGAAGAAAAAGCACTATCCCAATTATAAAAGAAGGACTTGGTCTTTTAAATGTCGAATTTTCACCATTAATCTGTACTGATTTAGTAAAATTTAATTTTGAAAATGATAATTTATTTGGTAAAAAAAATAATTCTGGAAACGGTTTTCACTGCCACACTTATGGAAATATTGAAATTACAGATAATTCAACTGAAAAATTAACTGTTTCAGAAATTGAAAAATTAAACTACAAAATGGTTGGAAAACAGAACATTTTATCAGGCGTTTTTAAAAATAAAGTTTATGGAACGATGGTTCATGATTTACTCGATAACGGTTTTGTTGTTGAAAACTTTTTTAAAAACATGAAAATTAAAGATGATGAAAGGGAAGAAATATTTAAGAAAAACTTGATTTTAAAAGAAACACTAAAAAATAAGTCAAAAATTTCGAAAAATTTCGAAAAAATTGAATCTAATGATAAAAAAGGAATAATATTACTTGCAACAGGTTCTGAAAGTGGAAAAACTTTTCTATCAACAGGTATTGTTTCTAAATTACGTGGAAAAACATTTGTATCTAAAATCGGGCCTGATGTACGCGATATTGTACCTTCACTATATCTTTTAAGAGAACCCATGACCAAATTCAGCAGCATTAAAATTTCAGACCGGGGATGGTCTGAGCCGTCCGAATTTTTATATTTTGTTAAAAATTCAGATTATAATAACTATATTATCGAAGGTGTCATGGGGGCGTTTACCGGAGCTTTAAATAAGAAAAATTATAGTGGATCTGAAGTTTCTAAAATTTTAGGATTTCCAGTATATATTATATCATCCTGCAGCAAAACAGGAATTGAAGGCTCTTTTGTTGAATGTATGGCATATTACTCATTATTAAAAGAAATGGGTGTTAATGTCGCTGGAATTATATTAAACAGGGTTTATAATATAGAATTACTTGAAAAGGTTAAAAAGATTGCAAATAATTTAAATATTAATTTAATTGGTGTGAGTAAACTAAATATAGACGTTGATAATAAAAGAGGCCTAATTCCAGAAGTTGAAATCGATTACGAGGAATTCTGTAATGCCACGATGAAACTTGATTTTGAAATAGATATTCCAAAAATAGAAATTGGAGAAGTTAATGAAGATCCTAAAACTTTTGAAGAATATTTAAAAATCTGGTCTGAAAAACTTAAAAGTCTGAATTAAAATTTATTTTTGAAATTTTAAAAAAAGAAAATATTTATTTTTTTAATTAAACTGTTTCTCTAAGTTATTGGGTATAGATTTTACCTAAAATATAAGCATATGCCAAATAAAGGTAAAAACTCAAGAATAATGCAATTATTAATCCCAAAATTGGAATTATGGATGCTACAAATCCAACAATTGCGCTTGTAACAATTACAATTAAGTATAATATAATATAGTCTGAAAAATTAGCCTTTATTTTTTCAAATATTTCAGAAAACCTAAATGCTGCTCCAAATTCGCCATATGCAACATAATTTGCATAAGCCATTGGAATAATAAATCCAATTATAAGCATTATTAATAATACTACAAGCATTGTAATACCAAAACCAACAAGGCCGCCTGCAACTGCTGCATCGCTTCCATTAGCCATTGTCATGACTGATGAAAAACCAAATATAGCCATTATAATCATTGGAACTAACATATATATGAAACTAATAATGGCTGCAATTAGCCCTTTTATAAATTTACCGCCAAATCCAGACCATTCTGGAAGTTCCTCTTTTGAATCAATTATGTTTTTAAGAAGTTCCATAACATAACCAATTGAAATAAAACTGACTATCGGAATTATAGAGAATATCGCACCGATAATAACTTTTTTGATCCAATCTGGATCGTCCATTGGGAACTTTAGTGCCCTTTCAAAATCCATTATATCGCCTCCCACATTATCATATTAGATTTTCGAATATATAATCCTTACATATTACTAAAAAAGCTGAAATAAAGTTTTTTAAGGTTTTAAACTACGGTTTAGGGTTTTTTAATTTTAACCTGATAAATTTGACTTTTAAAAATTTTTCTTTAATTATATATAGATATGAAAACATAAACGAAAGGTACCAGAAAATTTGTGGAAAATTATGGATGATAAACGAATTCAAAATATTCGACCAAGACTTACAGAATGTTTAAAAACGCTGAATTTTCAAGATATTATCTCTGAAAAAAAGAAAGTAGCTGTTGATTTAGATAATATCTATAAACATGGTGTAATTGACTTTATAGAGTTCTTAGAAGAATTTCCAAAAGAAGGAATCGAACTTCTTGAAGATTGCTACAAGGACGCATATTACGCGATAAAAACGGAAAAACCAGAAATTGTAATTACTGTAAAAAATATACCTGAAGAATTTAATAAATCGGAAAAAAAGCAAGTTTACACCATTGAAGATGTTAAAAGCAGTACTATTGGAAAATTAATTGAATTTGAAGGAATAATTGTTATTGCAACGAAAATAAAATCGGCACTTAAAAAAGCTGTTTATATATGTACACAATGTGGTGAGAAAAAAATTCAAGAAGTTGAAAATCCTTTTGAAGCTTATTTCGAACCAGTGTGTCCAAAATGTGCACAAAATATGGCCTTAATTGAAGATGAATCAGAATATATCGATTTTCAAGAAATCAAAGTTCAACAGCCTCTTGATTCAATGGATGACCCTGAAGAACCTCCAAAATATATCACAGTATTTTTAGAACACAGCCCTGGAATTTACTGTGGGCGCGTGAAAGTTACGGGAATTCCAATAAAAAACCAGAAAAATAAAAATATCCCGATTTACGACATTTATGTTAAAGGAATTAATTGTGAAGTTTTGGAAGATAAAATTGAAGCAGATTTAACTGATGAAGATATTAAAAATATCGAAAAAGTTGGAAAAAATCCAAGAGTAATAGATATATTATCTGAAAGGCTTATCCCTGAAATTAAAGGTTATGAAATTATTAAAAAAGCTATATTTTTACAGCAAATTAAAGGGGTTAAAAAGGGAAACAAAAGGGCTGATAGCCATATTCTTTTAATTACTGATCCGGGGATTGGAAAATCAGTTATGCTTAGAAAAATTGCTGAAATTCCAGGAAATCTATACGGATCAGTTACTACTGCATCAGGTGTTGGTTTAACTGCCGCTGTTATTCGTGAAAAAACGGAAATAGGGGACGATACATGGGTTATTAAACCTGGGCTTTTAGTTAAAGCAAATAAAGGAACTGCGTGTATTGATGAGCTTACAGTTAATCGGGACCTTCAGACGTTCGTTTTAGAAGCAATGGAATCCCAAACAATACACATCAGTAAAGGTGGAATTAACGCAAAATTACCATCAGAATGTGCAATTATTGCAGCTTGTAACCCAAGGTGGGGTAGATTTGACCCAAATGTTTCAATTCCTGAACAGATTAATATTCCTGCACCGATGCTCAGCAGATTTGATTTAATATTTCCAATAAAAGATGAAGCAGACCGGTTAAAAGATAAAGAAATTGCAAAACATATTATTAACGTCCATAGGGCATATTTAAACAAAGAAATTTCAAATGATATGAAACTTGACCATATTATAGTCGATGACGTCCTGATCGATAGAGATTTTGTAATAAAATATATAGAATATGCAAAAACTAAATCGCCGATAATCTCAGAAAGTGCTGAAAACCTGCTTACTGAATTTTATCTAAACATGCGAAAAGGCTCAGTTCAAATTACTGCAAGACAGCTTGAAGCAGCAATTCGTATCGCAGAAGCACATGCGAAAGCAGAATTAAAAGATGTTGTTGATGAAGAAGATGCAAACGAAGCTATTTCAATAATTACTGAATCTTTAAAGGAAACTGCGTACGACCCTGAAACCGGACAGTTTGATGTTGATAAAATATCAGGAGTTGGAAGAAAAGATAGAAGTAAGATGATGGGCGTATATGATTTAATAAAAGCACTTGCTGAAAAGAACGATAACGACCTTGTAATAATTGATGATATTGTAGAAGCTGGGAAATCAAAAGGACTTGATGAAGAACATATCCTCCTTTCTATTAAAAAGCTTAAAAGTAACGGCGACATTGACGAACCTAAAACTGGAAAATTCAGGATAATTTAAAAATTTGTGAAAATTATGGAAATTATATACAATAAACCTGAAATTTATGCAACAAATGATATCTGGATTCAGCCTGTTAGCAGGAGCTCTGTTTTAGAGAGCAATGTTGTTGGAAATTGTAAGTTAATCCATAATATTCCTGTTTTAAGGGTTCTTGGAAGCCCTTCATTAAAAAAAACTGTTTTAAATATTTTGCATGTTTTAAAAGATAAAATGACACTATTTAACCCAAAAAATAGCGAAAACGATGGAAAAAGTAATGAAAAAATTGAAGGTATGAATAACATTTTCAAATATCTAAATGATACATACTTTGATAAGTCGGTTAACAATTATTACAGGGCAAAAAAAGCATGGTATAGAGTAATTGGGGATTTATTTGAGGATATTAACACCTGGAACTTTAATAAAGTAATGGGAAAATTGATAACTATTTTGAAAGTTTTAAACCCGATTTTAGTAATCGACCTTCACGATATCTCAAAATGGAATCATTTAAAAACGTTTCAGAGATTCGTACAATTTTTAAAAAATGAGGGAATAAATCTTGTTTTAAGGTGTCCTTTTGAAGCTTATTCATATTTAAAAAATAATTTTAAAGAATATAAAACAAACAGCGTTGCTGCAGTAATATATTATGCAAAAAAGAAAGGCTATTTAATTTCTGAAAAAGTCTCAGAAGAGCTTTTAAAATTAAGTTCTGGCAATTTAAAAGTAATCGATTTGATACTTGCTAATTCAAAAAGGGACCTTAAAAACATGAGAGATTTAAAAATAAACTGGAAAAAAATAATTCCTGATGTTTTGCCTAAAAAATATAAAAATATCGTCCAAAAAATATTTCTTTTAAAAAAATTCAACATTAAAGAAATATCTGATGTTTTAGAATACAGCTCGTCAACAGTTTATAATTACTTAAACGAGCTTGTCGAATTGAATATTATTAAAAAAAGAAAACTCAATAAAAATATCCTGTTTAAATTAGATATTGATAAAAAAACAGCTTTTGATATAGTTGCTTCAAATGTTGATTTTAAAAATATATTTTTTGAAATGAATAAATTAAATAATTTAGATGGGTTTATGAAAAACCGTACGGAAATCTTTAATGGATTTTTGATTTTTGGATAATTGTTATTTTTCATTTTATTAATCTATTAAAAAATCCATTGTTTAGAAAAACAGTCATTTTGATAACAATGTTAATTCTGAAATTCTACAGTATTTTTTAAAAAACTTATTATTGTTTTTTTAATTTTGTGATTTATTTTTAGTCTTTTTTGTTTAATGTTTTTCGGAGTTTCGAGTGTGATGTATATATGGAATTAGTTGTTTTGGTTTTTTACTTTTTAAAAATTTAATTTTATTTTTATTACTTTTTTATTTTACTTTTTTAATCTATATATGTATAATAATATAATAAATAAAATAAAATAATATATAATAAATAAAATAAAGTTATTTTTACAAAATAAAGTTAAAAAAATGTTTAATAATTAATAAAAACATTTAAAAATGTTATATTATTATAAAAACTGATATATTATAAAATAAATCCATAAAAACTATAAAAACCGGGTTAAATATATCAAAAAGCTGAAAATTTCAAAAATCAATTCATAAACTAAACTCTACCATATACATCACAATCGAAAACCCGAAATAAAAATGAACAACTAAAACATAAAAATGTAAAATTTAATTACACCAAAATAAACCAAAAGTCTACAAATCTAAAACTAAAAAACAAAAACTAAAAGATAGATACCAAAAAAATTTATTATCGATTAAATACGTTTTTTAGAAAATGCTTTTTTTAAATACAAAACATGCTCACATCCCCCACTCTGGCAGGCTACACACCAATAATTTTCTTCATTTGTTTTAAATATTTCAAAAGAAGAATCTTTATCGGTTAAAATAAACGTGGACCCCCCAAATCCATTGTCTATTTTTTTAACATCATAATTTTTTATGGTATTTTCAACGGAAAGGGTTGTTTGAAACTCATCTTTTTTTATATTCTGTTTTAAATTCTTCTTTTCTTCAGTTTTTCTATTTTCTGTGGCTACTACATTGTATATTTTCAAATAATTTTCAGGATTTATTGAATAGTATACTTTATGGCCTATTCTTTCCCTTCTGACAATATTTAATGAAGTACACAATTTTAAAAATCGTGGTGGAAGTCCTTTTGATATGTTTAAATCATGCGAAAGGTCTTCACAGCAGCAAGGTCCTTTTAAAAGTTTATCTAATATGGATTTTCTCTCAATGGTATTTACTAATTTTTTTAAAATAGCTTCCATAAAATCCCCTGTACTAACTAAATTATAATTTTATCTGTGTTTTATCTATTTATCATTTATAAATACTTTAAACGCGATTATTGTTTTATATTCACGATATATTATAGTACTAATTTAATTCGAGAAATATATTAATTATAAACCTACTTTTATTACATTATTTTATTTATTTGCATGTATTTTAAGCACTTTTTAACGATAATATTTATTTTTTACATTTAATTTGTAATTCAATTAATAATTATTGATTTTAATATATATTATTAATTATATTCACAATATTTTTTATTTTTAAAATTATATTCACGATTAATTATCTTAAAAATATGCTATTTTCCATAATTAAAATTTATTTTATAGCTATTGTGATATGTATATATAAAAAACTAATTTTATTAAATTAATTTTTAATTAATAATAACAATGAATTATACCTATATTAATAATATTGTACTATATTCACAATATTTTTTATTTTTAAAATTATATTCACGATTTACATATTTTCAATAATTTAAACTTTCGGTTTTTCGAAACATATAAAAAAGATAATTTATTATATCTTTTAGGACACTTTTTCGGACTGTTTTCATACTGGAGGATATTATCATGTTAGACCCAATCGAATTTATTCACAATGCATCATCAATATCAAAAAAATCAATGAATCGACTGAAATTAAAAACAAATCCGTTTTCAGAAAAACCCATAAGAGGAAACACCAAGTTCTTTGTTGGAAGAACTTCAGAACTTTCTGAAATTGCGGACATTTTAGGTGCAGCACAATATGGTAGTGTTGCAAATGCTGCAATAGTGGGCACGAAAGGGATTGGGAAAAGTTCGATACTAAATATATTGTATTATGCTTCAAAAAGGCACAATCACTGGGTTGTTGAGCTCGAAGCTTCACAAATCACCGCAAGACAGTTTTTAATACAACTGATGTATGGAATCATCAAAGATAACTTGTTTTCAGTTGATGGAACACTTTCTTCAGATTACATGAAACACTCCCAAAAAATAATCGAGATTTATAAAAGGCTCAGTAACTACAGCGATAAAACACCAGTCCATTACCCACGTGAAAAAATTGAACGGGACTTAAAATATCTATTAAATGAGGTAAAAGAGGAAAACAAACTCTGTGTTATATTAATTGACGAAGCAGATCAATTTGCAAAACGGAGCTGTCTTGGACTTTTACAGTTTTTCCACTCATTTTTGTATGAAGATGATATTTTAACTTTTTTAGCCGGACCTCCAACTATGGTTGAAGATTTGACAAAAATATCACCTGCAATTAGAGACAGGATTCCAAAAAGTATAAACATGCCTCCACTTTCAAAAGAAGAAGCTTACGACCTTATAAAAAGAAGGCTTGAAGATTCTCAAACAGCCGGTGCAAAAGGGTATGAACCATTTACAGATCAAAGTATCGAGAGAATAATTGAAGAGTGTGATGGAATTCCAAGAAGAATAATCATGACATGTTCTGAAGCAGTTTCACTTGCTCTTAAAAATGGTGTAGATGAAATAGATAATGATATTGTAAAAAATGCAATGAAAAATCTCGGAATAAGTGTGGGACACCAGATTTTAAACCACCTAACACCTGCTCAATCTAAGATAATAAAAGCAATGGCTGAACTTGGTGGAAGTTCTACAGTAACTGAACTTTCGGGAATTCTAAACAATTCAACTGGAACAATTGGAACACACCTATCAGATATTTATGAAATGGGGTATATTTATAAAGAAAGAGATGGATATAATGTATACTACACTTTATCAAAGGAATTAAAGGATGTTTTAATAACAAAAGAAAACATTTTGTAAATAGTTCAGGTGTTTTTTGATGCAATGCAATGACGTTCAGGCAACAGAACCTGATATTAAGGTTTCATTAACGAGAGTAGGAGTAACAAACCTAAAAAAACTCGTAAAATTAAAAAGAAACAATAAAAGAGACATCGTTCTCCTTCCAACTTTTGAAGTTTTTGTGGACCTTCCAAGTTCGCAAAAAGGGATTCACATGTCAAGAAGCCCTGAAGTAATCGAAGAGGTCGTCGAAAACATACTCCTTGAAAAGGAAATTTATGGTGTTGAAGATTTATCTGTTGAAATCGTCATGAAACTCTTTGAAAAACACGAATACGCAACAAGAGCAGAAGTAATGCTTTACAGCGATTACATGATGGAAGAAAAATCCCCTGTAACACAAAAAGATTCCCAGGAGATTGGAAAGATAATTGCAAGAGCTTATGCTGAAAAAGACGATTCTGGAAAAATACACATAAAAAAAATGGTTGGTGCAGAAGTCGTTGGAATTACAGCATGTCCATGCGCGCAAAATCTTTTAAAAGAAAATGCAGTAGCTAATTTAACTGAAAAGGGATTTTCAAGTGAAGACATTGAAAAAATCCTCGATTCAGTTACTATTGCAACACACAATCAAAGGGGAATTGGAACTATCATGATAGAAGTTCCAACCGGATATACTGTTGGAATTTCAAAAATAATTAAAATAATTAAAGATTCAATGAGTGGAGAAGTTTACGAGCTTTTAAAAAGAAGTGATGAAGCATTTGTTGTAGAGGCAGCTCATAAAAACCCTAAATTCGTTGAAGACTGTGCAAGGGAAATGATAAAAAGAGTAGTTGATGTTTTTGATTACCTTCCTGAAGATACACAAGTTCTTGTAAGGCAGGTAAATAAAGAGAGTATCCACAGACACGATGCTTTTGCAGAGAGAAATTCCACAATAAGAGAATTAAGAGACGAACTTAAAACTTTAACAAATTAATTTTGATTTATTTTTTTAGTGGTTTTATGAAAGCTCTCGTTGTTGGGGCAAATACCCGCCCTGTTGTAAATTCGTTAAAAAATCTAAAATTTGAAGTTTATTCAGTTTCCCACTACAATCAAGTGGATTTAAATGCAGATCATAAAAAATATACGGTAAATGACGACTTTCACGGACATTTTATTGAAAAATATTCTGAAAAAGAGTTATTGAATCTTTCAAAAGAATACGTGGATTTGGTGGACTATATCTTTGTATGTTCGGGAGTATTTGAGAGTAAAAACTCTAAAACGCCAAATTGGGACGTTGTTGGAAACTCACCCAAAAAGATTAAAAATATAAGTGACAAATATAAAACCGTAAAGAGATTGGAAAATTTAGGCTTTAACGTACCTACCACTTATTTGGTAAATAATAAATACCAGTTTGAAAAATGCTTAACAGAGTTAAAGTCTGTAGTTGTAAAACCTATTTCAGGTAGCGGCGGAATTGGTGTAACTAATATTGATTTTCAAAATATGGATAATTTGGATATAAACTATCCTGTACTGGTTCAGGAATGTATTAAATCTGAATCATATAGTGCCTCATTTATCGGTTCGAATTTTTTATGTTTTAACAAGCAATTGATAAATAACAACATCTATGTAGGAAACATATCCCCATATGTTCCAGAAGTGAAAAACGAAACAATTCAGAGTTTTAAAGAGATAATGGATTCGTTAGACCTTTTAGGCATGAATGGAATTGACTTCATGTTAAAGGATGGAATTCCTTATATTATCGAAGTAAATCCGAGAATTTTAGGAACTTATGAAACAATAGAATTATCTTCAAAATATAATCTTTCAAAAGCAATTCTCGAAAATAAATCTGTAAAACCAAAAGACTGTTTTTTCAAAAAAATAGTTTTTTCAAACAAAGGTTCGCCATACTTCATCGACAAAAATCCATTTATAAAGGATATTCCAAAGAATGGGGCTTATATCGAAGCTGGAGAACCAGTAGCTACTATAATCGGAAGAAACATGGCTGATGTAAGAGAAATGGAGAGCGGTATTTTAAGAGGTGTATGAAACATGAATTTATCAAAAGACGAGATATTTACAATGCTCGAAAACCCCCTGATACAACAAGTACTTTTCGAAATAATGGATGAAGATGTTGTCGGTTTTGATGTGTTATCTGTACTTATCAATACCAATGAGGTAACTGATGACGAAATTTCAAGACAGTTGGATGTTAAATTAAACAATATCAGAAGAATACTTTACAAATTATACGAAGCAAGGCTTGTAGACTACAACCGAGAAAAAGACGAAGAAACAAACTGGTATACATACACCTGGAAACCATCTCTTGAAAAAGTGCCTGCATTAGTCGCTAAAAAAATGAAAGCTGTATTAATTGATTTAAAAGAACAGCTTGAATTGGAAGAAACAAGTATGTTCTTTTTCTGTTCGGGCTGCGAAATTAAATTTACATTTGAAGACGCAATGGATAGTGGGTTTAGATGTCCACAATGTGGTGGAATACTTCGCGAATATGATAACAAAAAAGATATTGCGTTGTTAAAAGACCAGATTAAATATTTAGAGGACGAATTCAATAAAAATCCTCTTTTTTCCACATATTAAGGTGCGTTCATGAAAGCTGTTTTAAACGAGTTATTAGACGACACCATATTCTATGAAAAATTTTCTAATTTTAAAAAAATCCAAGAAATACCTTTTTTTAATGAATATTTAACTTTTTTAGCGGAAAAATGTGAAAAAAACGTAGTTTTACATAGCATTGCAGTGGCAGATTATGTTTACGAGTTTGGAATTAAGTTAATCGATAAAGGATATAATTTTGACATAAAAACAGCAGTTTTGGGTGCTATTTTACACGATATTGGGAGAAGTAAAAGTCATGGTATTGACCATGGAATAATTGGCTCTGAAATATTGTTAAAAAATAATTTTGATGAAAAATATGCTAAAATTGCTGAAAGACATATTGGCGCAGGAATTTCTAAAACAGAAGCAAAAGAGTTAAATTTACCCGAAAAGGATTACATTCCAAAAACTTTGGAAGAAAAAGTAATAGCAAATGCAGATAACTTAATTTCTGGAGATTTACGGGTTGATATTGATTTTGTAATTGATAAATTTAAAAAAAGAACTAATTTAAAAGTTGCAGACAGTGTTTATTCTCTTTATTTGGAAATAAATAAATTAATTAAATAATTAAAATTTATGCGAATAACAGTCCTGTGAGCTGTAATACCGCGTAAAATGTTCCAATTGCAAATGTCATACATACAGAACATGTAATTATCATTCTATTAATTTTTAAACCAAACAATGGGACTGCAAAAAACAGCCCAAATAATCCAGAACCCACCTGTATCGTTTCAATTGCTTTTGAAATTTGTGACGCATCAACTGAAGGCATTGTTGGAGCTAACTGGGATATTACCATTAAGTATCCCCCTATCAAACCAGCAGTTGCAGGAATTACACCACAAAGAATGATAAGACCAACTGCAAGACCGTTTGCAGTAACGCTTAAAAGTTGGGCTTTTAAATTTTGCAGTTCTTCAAGTGTTTTAGCAAGTTTTTTCAAAGTATCGGCAAGTTCCCCACCGTATTTTCTATTTTCGATAATTAATCTTCCAACCTGCCTGAATATCTTTGAATCGATAGAGTTTGAGACAATTATCATTGCGTCTTCAAAACTTAATTTCCTTTCAGTCATCAGGGTAACAACTTTTGAAAATATAACATCTACTTCAGGAATTCCACTTCTTATAACTTCATTTATCGCTTCAACAACAGAACGTCCAGAATCAAGAGATAGAACCATAACATAAAGGGCTTTGGGTATATTTTTCTCAAATTTATCCATTTTGGATTCATACATTATCGTGGGCAGTGAAAGAACGGATCCTAAATACACTAAAGTTAAAATCAACGTGGTTTTTAGGGTGAAACCTAAGAATATTTTTAACAATATTGGTAAAATGGTTATAATTACTAAAATACCAATAAAAACCCTTTCATCGAGTTTTTTACCTGTTTTTTTTAATATTCTAATATTTCGTATAATCAAAACGTGATATATATGATTCAGGTATTTTTTGACATCCATAATTTCACTCGATCTTCATTTTAATAAAGATGGTAAATATAACTGTTGACATTAACCCTATTTTACCCATTACAAGGTCGATAGCATTTATAATACCATCAAATCCTTGTTGAGCACCCAATGCTGATTGTATCATTCCAGAAAATGGAATAATTAAACCGATACCAAATATCAGGTTTCCTAAATTTGAAATCTGGAACTTTGAACTATCTATTTTCGATAAAGATTCCCTAACTATCTCATTATACAAATTTTCAAGTAAAAGTTGTGTTCCACCTTTATTTGCCGCGAGAATCAATTGATCGTAGAGCTGTCTCATTAAATATATTTTAGTTCTTATTCTGGCCCTTTCAAGAGCTTCTACGAAGTTATAACCGCCTTGATTAATATCTTTGATGATACTTCTAAATTCAAAAGACGTAATTCCGTATTCGGGATTATTTGCAATGTTTTTCAAAGCTTCCTGAACTGAAGCACCGGAATTTAACATTGAAATAAGGTGTAAAATACTCATCAACACCTGAATTTTAATTTCTCCCCTGAATAGTGTTAGTTTTAATTTTGGGTAGAATACCCCACCAACAATTATAATAACTGCTAAAATTACTCCATTAGACAGGCCAGAAACGATATCGCCCACCAAAACACCATAGATTATAAACAATACAACCGTAGTAATCGCGGTAATCATCATCTTTAAGAAATAAACTCTCTCATCTGCAATACCCGCATACTGGTAATCCCTTTTGGACGGTAAAAATGATGTGTTTGTAACCCAGTATGAAAATGATCTGGAATATCCCCCAAGTGCCCCGAAATTACCTTTTTCAAAAAGCAAGTCATCTAAATCAATACTTATATCTGGAGTTTCATCAATATATGGTTCGTAAAACTCTAAGATTTCATCTTCAGGACTTAAATCTTTCTTTTTTTCAAAGATTTTTTTTAAGTATTCTGATCTTCCAACTCTGGATATTTTATTTTTTTTAGGTGATTTATCTTTTTTAAATGCACTGGCGAGCTTGTCAAGAATACCTTGTTGTTTTTTTTCAGTTTCTACTTTCATTTAAACCACAATCATTCCAGTATATGTTTTAAGACATTTTCTGGATTTTCCTGATATTGTTTAATTACGTCGCCTACTTTTCTAATATCACTAATATTATTGTTCACCATATATTTTAGTACTTTCTTTCTATTAATTCTATCATCCATTAATTCATCTCGCGTGATACCGGCAATCTGACACACGTCCTCTTCCCACATACAAATACCTGTTTTTACAACGCTGTCGCTTATTCCATCGTATTTAAAGAGTTCAGTCTTGGTAATGTTTTCTCCACTTCCCCCGATTTCGACAACACCAAGTATCCTTCTGACTGTTTTTTTATTACGTTTAATACGCTGTTGGTTTATGATAAAATCAATTGAAGACATCATAACTTTTGGAACGTTCATAGGTGGGTTTATTAATCGGATAATTGCCTCATCTGCGCTGTTTGCGTGCAGGGTTCCAGAACATCCATCGTGCCCGGTGTTCATTGCAACAAGCAAAGAATGCGCTTCACTACCCCTAACTTCCCCTACAAAAATCCTGTCAGGCCTCATCCTTAAAGAGTTCTTAATTAAATCATCCATCGTAATTTCATAACCTTGAACTCCAGGTCTTCCAGGTCTTGTAATCATCTTTATAAGGTGTGTCAGTGGAACCTGTAACTCCGGAGTATCTTCAATAGTTACAATCCTATCTGTATACATTGAAAACATTGAAACTACGTTTAAAGTCGTAGTTTTACCCGAACCAGTTCCCCCTACGATAAGTGTGTTTGCAGGTTTTGAACCAAAGTATCCTTCGACAGCCTGCCAGAGAAATGCAGCAAGTTCTAAATCAAAAGTTCCAAAATTAATCAAATCGACAATGGTTAAAGGGTCTTCACTAAACTTACGGATTGTAATCGTGTTACCTAACAATGTAACATCGCCCATCGTAGCGTTAACCCTGCTTCCATCCGGTAAAAATGCATCAAGCATTGGAGTTCGTGAATCAATAGTTCTACCTGCAAGATAAGCAATACTTTCAACAACCCTTGTTGCTTCGTGCTTATCGAGTCGGATGTTTGATTCACACATCTGGTATTTTCTGTGAAATACGAAAGTAGGGGATTCAACTCCATTTACCATTACTTCTTCCAATCTGCTGTCATTTAATGGAATTTCTAAAAGTCCCAATTTTCCAATTATCAAGTAAAAATAATGGGACAGGTGAAGTATTTCAATATCTCGCAATTGTATTTTGTTTTTTTCAGAATAATTTTTAAGGTAACCTTGAATCTGCCCTAATTTTTGAATGGTGGACTCTGAAAGTTCGGATTTTATTGTTTTAATATCCATTTCTGAAAGTTTTGCAAGGGCGGCATACATCGGAGCAATTTCTGGAACTTTGTATATTGTAACCCCGTTTTCCTTTTCAATTATAACATCAAAATCAATTTCGTCAACTTTTACAAAATATTTATCAAGCACTGAGCCTGTTGAATCTACTTCAAAAGTCTCCACAGGCTGTTTCATTCGTTCACTTACTGCAAAACCAGCTTTTTCAGATTTTTCAGGCGTACCAAATAAGTTTGGGGGTTCAGATATACTTTCAGATGTGTTATTTTTTTTAACAGTAGGTTTGGAATCTTTAGTCTGTATTCTGTCAAAAAGCCCCATACAATCACCTTATAGTGTTACATCGATATCTAAATGTTCTGTTAGCTCTTTGTACCTGTTTCGTATCGTAACTTCAGTAACGCCTGCAACATCAGCAACTTCTCTCTGGGTTCTTCTCGTCCCCTGCAAAACACTTGCAATATAAATTGCAGCAGCAGCAACTCCTGTAGGGCCCCTACCGCTTGTAAGTCCTCTTTCCCCTGCTTTTTGCAATATTGAGATTGCTTTTGATTCAACTTCTCCTGGAAGTTTTAATTCCGAAGCAAATCTTGGAACGTAATCTATCGGGTTTGTTGGAGCAAGCCTGATATTTAATTCTCTTGAAATAAATCTGTAAGTTCTTCCAATTTCTTTTCTATCGACTCTTGAAACTTCTGCAATTTCATCAAGAGTTCTTGGAACTTTACATCTTCTACAAGCAGCGTAAAGTGCAGCAGCAGCAACTCCTTCGATACTTCTTCCCCTAATAAGTCCTTTTTCTACAGCACCCCTGTAAAGAACTGCAGCATTTTCCCTAACGTTTCTTGGAAGACCCAATTTTGATGCAATTCTATCAAGTTCAGAAAGAGCAAACGCTAAATTTCTTTCAGATGCGTCAGAAACCCTGATTCTTCTCTGCCATTTTCTCAATCTATATAATTGAGCTCTTTTATCTGCAGAAATATCTTTTCCGTAGCTATCCTTATTTCTCCAGTCGATAACTGTTGATAAACCTTTATCGTGGATTGTATATGTCATTGGAGCTCCAACCCTACTTCTTTTCACACGCTGTTCGTGATCGAAAGCTCTCCATTCAGGACCCACATCGAATAAATTTTGCTGTAAAACACATCCGCACATTTCACAGACGATTTCAGCCCTTTCATAATCTTTAATAATATTTTTGCTCCCACATACCGGGCAAATTAATTCTTCTTCCTGTTCTAAAATTACATTCTTATTTGAATAGTCTTCAGGCTTTGCAATGGCAAGTTTAATCTTTCTTTCAGACTTTTTTGAGTCTTCTTTTGTAACAGCTTCGACTTTCATGATAACACCGTCTTAAAGTTATTTTCTTCCTTTTTTACGGTTTTTGGATTGTTTTTTAGGTTCTTCATTCATAACAAAAACGTAACCGGATTCTAAAGTGTTTTCTGCGTCCTCTTCACTATATGGAATTATTTTTACATAGGGCTCTTCAACAGGTCCAAATATATCGTAAATTTTACCGATTTTCTTAATTCTATCTTTAATTTTTATTCCAACAGGCGAATTAAAACGGGGCTGTTTTTTAGTACGCCCGATTATTTTTCCTTTTGGAGTTCTGTGCAGTATTTCTATTTTTTCCAACGAGATTCCTCCAAATCGCGATTATAAAATCTATTTAAAATCATGAATATTTAACAATAAAATCGATTCATATATAGTTTTCATGCAATACTATTTATATATTTCGAAAAGTATATATATGATTTACGAAATAGAATCGCGATTCTAAGAACAAAATGGGACTGAAAAAGGGATAAATGAAGAAATAACCGATAGTTTTATATACTGTGTACAAAAACCTTAGCGTTTTGGCAATGGAATTCGCAAACTATCCAAAAGTATTTAAGAAATAAGATAAATTAAGTGCGCTACAAAATATGTTTTTTTATTCTATTACGCCACTTAAATTTAAAAACAGATTTAAATCTATTAATAATCTGAAAATTAAACTTAAAATTAAATCACAATTTTTTTGTTTTTTATCTGGAAAACCTTTTTATTATTTACCTGCCCTTGTTTTAATAACTGTAATTTTTCGGACTTTAGATAATAATATATAGGTGGTTATTCGTGAATAATAATAGCATTGAATATAGAAAGTTGGAACACCTTATTGTGTGCGACCACTGTGACGTGGAGTATCAAAAAGGGACCCTTCTTGAGGACGTTGAATTAATTCACAGCGGTATATCAAACTGCGATTTAGACGATATCGATACATCTATCGAAATTTTTGGAAAAAAATTAAATGCTCCGTTAATTGTAGCAGCAATAACTGGTGGGCATCCTAAAGCAAAGGAAGTCAATAAAAATATTGCTATTGCTGTTGAAGAACTGAATTTAGGTATGGGTGTTGGTTCACAGAGAGCCGCCATATCAAAAAGCTACCTCGAAGAAACTTATTCCGTCGTAAGGGATCACACTTCCTCACTAATTATCGGAAATCTCGGGGCAGTTAACTTTGTGGAAGATTCATGGGATGAAGAAATTATTTCAAAGTCCGTGGAAATGATTGATGCAGATGCAATGGCAATTCATTTCAATCCACTACAAGAAGCAATACAGCCAGAAGGCGATGTAAACTTCAAAGGACTTAATATTTTAAAAGAAATAATTTCAAATTACAATAAAATTCACGGAAAAATCCCATTTATCGCAAAGCAAGTTGGCGAAGGATTTTCAAAAAAAGATGCCATTTTTTTAAAAGAAATGGGCTTTGATGCGATAGATGTTGGCGGAAGCGGCGGAACTTCTTGGGCTGCTGTAGAGCTTTACAGAATAAAAGATGAAGAGCAGAAGAATTTTTCAAACCAGTATTTTAACTGGGGAATTCCAACTGCCGCATCTATTTTAGAAGTAAATTCAGTCTTTTCAGGACCGATAATTGCAACAGGCGGAATCAGGACTGGAATCGATATCGCAAAATCAATTTCAATCGGTGCAAACTGCTGTGGAACTGCTTTACCAATTTTAAAAGCAGCCTTAAAGTCTTCAGAAGCTGTTACAGCTGTGCTTGAAAGAATGATTAAAGAATTAAAGACTACAATGTTTTTAACAGGTAGTAATAATATAAACGAGCTAAAATCTGCCAGATATATTTTAAAAGGCGATTTAAAGAATTGGAAGGATCAGATTTAATAATTTAAATATTATCTATCGGAATTTTTTCAATCTTATTTATTCAGTTATTTAAAAAAGGAAGTGATAATTTGCAGTTAGAAGTAGTCGCAATAGGTGGATACGAAGAAGTCGGAAGAAACATGACTGCCGTAAATATCGACGGCGAGATCATAATTTTCGATATGGGTGTAAGACTCGACAGGATAATGATTCACGAGGATACAGACATCTCAAAAATGCACAGTTTAAACTTAATCGAGATGGGTGTAATTCCGGATGATACGGTAATGAAAAATATCGAAGGAGAGGTTAAGGCGATTGTTTTAACGCACGGACACCTCGACCACATTGGAGCAATTACAAAACTTGCGCACAGGTACAACGCTCCAATTATCGGAACTCCATACACTTTAGAACTCGTAAAAAGGGAAATTTTAAGCGAAAAGAAATTTGACGTTAGAAACCCTTTAATCACATTAGAAAACGGAAATAAATTAGATTTAACAGCAAATATTACTTTAGAATTCGTAAAAATCACGCACAGTATTCCAGATTCTGCAATGGCAGTTCTTCACACACCTTACGGTGCTGTAGTTTACGGAAACGACTTTAAATTTGATAATTTCCCGGTAGTTGGTGAAAAACCCGACTACAAAGCATTAAAAAGAATTGGAAAACAGGGCGTAATTGCAATGGTTTCAGAAAGTACAAGAGTTGACTACGAAGGAAAAACAGCATCAGAAGGAGTTGCTGCAAACCTTTTGAAAAACGACCTTCTTGGAACTGACAATGAAGACAATGCAGTAGTAATTACCACGTTTTCATCACACATTGCAAGAATCAAGTCAATTACAGATATTGCATCAAAAATGGGTAGAATTCCAGTACTTGTTGGAAGATCAATGGCAAAATACTGCGGAATTGCGGAAGATATTGGTTTAGTTAAATTCCCAAAAGAAACAAAAATTTGCTGGGACCCTTCATCAATCGACAAAACTTTCCACCAGATAATGAAAGATGGAAAAGAAAACTACCTCATGGTTGTTACAGGACATCAGGGTGAAGAAGGTGCGGTTTTATCAAGAATGGCAACTAATAAAACACCATTTAGATTTGAAAAATACGATCAGGTTGTATTTTCAGCAGACGTTATTCCAAACCCAATGAATGCGGCACAAAGGTATTTATTAGAGGCAAGGTTAAAATTGGCAGGAGTTAGGATATTTAAAGGGGCTCACGTATCTGGACACGCGGCAAAAGAAGACCACAGGGACATATTAAGGTGGTTACAACCAGAACACCTGATACCTTCCCACGGTGACTTTAATTTAACTTCTGCATATGCTAAATTAGCAGAGGAAGAAGGATTCAGACTCGGTGAAGATGTACACTTGCTCAGAAACGGTCAAAGTTTGAAATTCGAAAGAGTAATTTAATAGAGGTGCTATAATGGTGTTTGATAGGGAAATATTGTCAAAAATCGATTCTGAACTCAAAAAATACATGGAAAAAGACACTAAACTTTACAGTGCTTCAAAACACCTTTTACTTGCAGGCGGTAAAAGAGTAAGGCCTTATCTTTCAATTATAACATATCTCTTGAAAAAAGATGATATTACTGAAATACTGGCACCAGCACTTTCTGTTGAATTAATTCATAACTATACGTTAGTCCATGACGATATAATGGACAACGACGACCAGAGAAGAGGAATGCCAACAGTTCACACGATTTATGGTGAACCAATCGCAATTTTAGCTGGAGATTTATTGTATGCAAAAGCTTTCGAAGCTCTTTCAAATATTGAAGACAGCAAAAAGGCTCACGAAGTTTTAAAAGTATTATCTAAGGCATGCGTTGAAGTCTGCGAAGGACAGACTGAAGACATGGAATTTGAAGAAAGATTCCCTACTTTAGATGAGTATTTTGACATGATTTCCAAAAAAACAGGTGCTTTAATTGTGGCTCCCGTAGAAATCGGGGCAGTTATGGCAGACTGTACTCCTGAAGAAAGAGAAGCACTTTACAATTATGCAAAAAGAATTGGAATGACTTTCCAGATTCAAGATGATGTTTTAGATCTAATTGGGGATCAAAAAACAATTGGAAAACCTGTTGGAAGTGACATTGTCGAAGGTAAAAAGACAATGATGGTAATTCACGCGATAGAAAACCTTTCCAAAGATAAAAAAGAAAGATTATTACAGATTTTAGGAAACAAAGACGCAACTTCTGAGGAAGTTTCCGAAGCAATTGCAATTTTAGCAGATTCTATAGAATACGCGAAAAACACGATGAAAATAGCAACAGAAGAAGCAAAAGACTACTTAAAAATATTTGACGCGGAAAAAAGAAAGAATCTCGAAAGCATTGCTGATTTTATCATTGAAAGAATTCACTAATCATATTTAAATATCTATTTTAACTTTTTTTAAAATTTAAAGGTGTTTTAATGAAAATTCCTAAAATTTACGTTGAAGGAGAATTAAACGACGGCGACCGTGTTGCAATCGAAAAAGATGGAAATGCAATAATTTTTTTAGAAAAAGATGAAGAATATTCTGGAAACGGCAAACTTCTTTATCAGGTAGTTTATGATGATTTAGCCAAATATTTGAGTTTAGACAAACTAAAAAAAGATGTTTTAATCCAATATCCTGATAAACACACATTTACTTATCTTAAAGTAGGAACTGAGCTTGTTTCTGTGGTTGCAGAAGGTTACGAAGTTTATCCAATAATGGATTTTGGTTTCAGGGTTTTAAAAGGGTACAGACTCGCAACACTTAAAAGTAAAAAGGGGGACTTAAGATACGTTAATTCTCCTGTAAGCGGAACTGTAATATTCATGAACGAAATCCCTTCAGAAAGAGCAAATTATGTATTTTACATGCTTGAGGAATAATTTTCATTCAAAATTTTTCGAATACTGGTAGCCCCAAGAACCAGTAATCTGTCCTTTTTTTGCCATTTTTCCTAAAATATCAAGAGTTTCCTTTTCAAGAGGTTCTGGAGTACTATTTTCAAAGTAAGTTCCACAAAGCGGCATAAAATAGTGTGCATGGACTTTTCCATTCTTTTTTATAATGTATTTCATCAAATCAATACTTTCTTTTCTTTGAGTTTCTGTTTCCCTGGGAAAACCAAATATAAAATCAACTTTTGGAATCAAATCGTACTCTTTAGAAATTTCTACTGCATTTATAACATCTGAAACTGTGTGACCACGTCTTATATGTTTTAAAACTTCATCACTACCACTCTGCGCCCCAAAATGGATGTATCTATTATCACAGTATTTATTTACTAAATCAAGGGTTTCTAAATTTACAAATTCAGGCCTTACTTCTGAAGGGAATGTTCCAAAAAAGAGTCTTTTTTTAATTTCAAAGAGGCTTTTCATCAGTTTTTCAAGCTTTTCGATATCTGGTTTTGTTCCGGTTTTAGAGCCATATGAAAATGCATTCGGAGTTACAAACCGGATATCACCCATAGTCTTTACAATTTTTACGATACTTTCAATACTTCTGTGCCGTATATTTTTTCCAAATATCTGCGGAGTTTGGCAGAATCTACAGTTGTAGGGGCATCCCCTTGTAATTTCTATTGGTGCGAGGGGCCAGATTTTTTCATAATCATTAAAATTCTCAATTGGTATTCCTTTTATTATTTTTTCAGGGGTTTTTCCAGATTTTATGGAATTTATAAGACTCGGCAGTGAAATTTCTCCTTCACCAATTATAACATGATCAAACCCCATGTTTAACGTATCTTCTGGACAACCTGATGGGTGAGGGCCACCTGCAATCAGAATAATATCTTTTTTAAATTTTTTTAGTTCGTTTATTTCGTTTAAAACTTCCTTTTCTTGCATGCTCATAAATGAATATATCAAAATATCTAAAGAATTTAAATTCTCAATTATTTCACTAAATTCTTTGAATAAACTTCCGCCTACCAAAGGATATAATTTTGAGATGCTGTACTTGTTTTTCGAAGTCATTCTAAATCCAATCATAACTTTAAATAATTATGATTGGTATATAAAATTGACAGTAGTTTTAGAAGATACATTCTTTAAAAGACTAATTTTTATATTCTATATTTTTTAAATGCTTGGTGATTAAATGGCAAAAATTGCGAAGAACGCAGTTGTTATCGGGGATGTTAAACTCGGTGAAAACGTAAATATCTGGTACGGGGCAGTATTAAGGGCAGATATTAATAAAATAACTGTTGATAATGATTCAAATATACAGGATAACTGCACGGTTCACTGTTCAAAAGATTATCCTGTTTTTATCGGAAAAGGAGTTTCTGTGGGGCACGGTGCAGTAATTCATGGGTGCACGATTGAAGACAACGTTCTCGTGGGGATGAATTCAACCGTATTAAACGGCGCAAAAATCGGTAAAAACTCAATGATTGGAGCAAATGCTCTTGTATCACAAAATAAAGAAATTCCACCAAACAGCCTGGTTTTAGGGGTTCCCGGAAAAGTTGTGAGAACTTTAACGGAAGAAGAAATAAATTCAATAATGGAAAATGCAAAAAGGTATCTTGAATTATCAAAAAACTTATAATGTTTAAAAATCAATGTGACTATTATTGTAAATTAATCGGGTGAAAAAATGGTCAACTTAGGATTTGTTATCGCAGAATTCAACAGAGATTTAACATTTATGATGGAAAAATTGGCAGAAGAACATGCTGCATTCTTGGGCGCAAATGTTTCATGCAAAGTAATGGTTCCAGGATCATTTGACATGCCTCTTGCAATCAAAACACTCCTCCAAAAAGACGACATCGATGCGGTTGTTACAATCGGCTGCGTTATTGAAGGAGACACTGAACACGATGAAATTGTGGTTCAAAACGCGGCAAGAAAAATTGCAGATTTATCTCTTGAATTTGGAAAACCTGTTGCTCTTGGAATTGCGGGTCCAGGAATGACAAGAATGCAAGCTGAAGATAGAATTGATTACGGTAAAAGCGCAGTTGAAGCTGCTGTTAAAATGGTAAAAAGACTTAAAGAAATCCAATAATTTAAAATTAAATTTATAAATCTTTTTTTAGTGATTTTATGAATGTTTTAAAAGAAGTTTACTCGACAATCGAAAAAAGAATTGAAGAAAAACCTGAAGGTTCCTACGTTGCTAAATTAACAACCGATGATAAAAAAACAGCAGTAAACAAAATCTGTGAAAAAGTCGGTGAAGAAGCTGCAGAAGTTATTCTCGCAGCAAAAGACGGCGATAAATCGGAAATAATTTATGAAAGCGCGGATTTAATATTCCACACAATGGTTCTGCTCGCAAAATCAGGAATCACGTACGAAGAACTGAGTGAAGAATTTAAACGAAGAATGAGGTAACTTATTTCAAATAATTCCTGAGGATTTTTGGAAAAATTGTTCCTTCAATTAAATTCAGGATATCCGTTCTTGTAAGAATTCCAATCACATTTTCTTCATTATCTACTACAATTAACCTTCCAACGTTATTTTTTTCCATTAAAATCAATGCATCATATATTTTTTCATTTTTTGATACAGTATATATTTTTTCAGCCATCATTTTTGTTACAATTTCGTTTTCAAGGCCTTTTGATACTGCTTCTGCAACATCGTGGAGGCTCACAATTCCGAGAAGTTTTTTTCCATCCATAATCGGAATTCCGCTGATATTTGCATCTGAAAGTAGTTTTGCAGCATCTCGAATAGTTTTTTCAGGGGTAATGTAAATCAATTCCTCTTTTGTTCCAACATCCCCTACAAAAATGCCTGGAACGCTTGCAACACTTATTACATCCATTAAAAGGATATGATTGATGTCATCTCTTCCAACGACTCTTCCTAAAATTACGATTTTGTTGTGGTGTGTCGGTCCAACTTTTACGACGTCCCCTTCAGAAAATTTCCTTGTATCTCCATTAACGTAGATTTTTGAAGAACATGATTTTTCTCTTGTTACGGTATCAAACACGATTTTTGTGACGCTGACACCCTCAACGAGGTCTTCCCTTTTATAAATTGGAACAGTAATTTCTTCTTCGGTTTCAAGTCCAAGTGAGCGGTAAGTCAAGCTCGTTGGAATGTAACCACCTTTTGGTCCAGGAACCCCATCAACAAGATTCAACGCTCTTAACGCCTGCATCTGGTTTCTAATGGTTCCAGGGTTCCTGCTAAGTCGAACAGCAATTTCCGTTCCTTTAACCGCTTTATTTTTTTCCCGGTAGATTGAAATCAATTCCTGAAGTATTTCTTTTTGAACAA
This sequence comes from Methanococcus mangrovi, assembly GCF_054506835.1. Classification (NCBI taxonomy): domain Archaea; kingdom Methanobacteriati; phylum Methanobacteriota; class Methanococci; order Methanococcales; family Methanococcaceae; genus Methanococcus; species Methanococcus mangrovi. The sequence goes on from NZ_CP197114.1 coordinate 1,599,803, forward strand.
TTGTTAATTCCATAATTTCACCATTAAAAATGATTATAAATAGTGATTATAAATAGTGATATATAACAATGGTTTTTATTTGTATAATAATTTAATGATTTAATTTAAGAGTGCAAAAATTCAAAAAAAAGGTTAAATTATAATTATTTAGTATTTAAAAGTCTAAAGATACGAGTTTACAGTGAGTATTCTTCTCTAAATATTTTAAAAATGATTTTAAACCATAAACTTCGGTTCCGTAGTGTGTTCCATCGATAACCGTTAGGTCTAATTCTTCCGCGATTATTTTTGAGTGGTGGGTTAAATCTCCTGAAATGTAAACATCTGCAATATTTGATACATATTTGACAGAATCCTGTGAAAGCCCGTATCCTGAAAGAACTGCTACTTTCAACTGTTTTTTATTATATATACTTTTAGAAACAACTGTTTTTGGAACAGTAAATATATTTTCCTTCGTAATTTTTAAAATATCTTCAAAATTCCCGTTAAAATTTCCAACTCGCCCAAGTCCATTTTCATATAAATTTTTAACATCTTTTAAGTTATATAGTTCTGTTAGACAGTCATTAAGTCCGTTTTTACAAATATCAAGGTTTGTATGGGCACTGTATAAGGGAATTTCATTATTAGTCAGTATTTTAAGTTTTTTATAAATTGGACCTGTAAAATTTTTTATTCCATCTTTTAAAATCGGGTGATGGGTAAATAAAAAGTCAACATCCTCATGTTCTGCTTTTTTTATAACTTCTAAGGAAGGATCGAGTGCAATTCCTATTTTTCCAACTTTCTTTTCGAGGTCCAGTCCAACCTGAAGCCCGATATTATCTCCCGGTATTGCAAGTTCTTTTGGAGCGAATTTTTCAATTATTTCTATAATTTCAAAAGCTTTCATTTTTTCCAACCTGTAATTACCTGTAATTCTTCAAATAAAAATTTTAAAGACCCTGTCTGTTGGGCAACAAATCCTAAATTTTCCATTTTTGCAATGGTTTTGTCCCCGCCTGTAAGGGATGATTGAAGTATTTGAACGATTCCCTTTTCATTTAAATAGTTAGATACTTCGTCTAAAAATTTATCCAAAACTTCTCTTCCGTCTTTTCCACCATCGAATGCGTAATTTAGGTATTTTTCTAATTTTTCTTCATCTGATGTTGGAAGGTATGGTGCATTGAATAAAATTACGTCAAATTTTCCTTCAATGTTCCTAAAAAGGTCGCTTGTTTTAAAAAATAGTTTTTTGGAATCGATTTTGTTTAATTCTGAGTTGATTTTCGCACATTCCACCGCGTAAGGGTTAATGTCGATCCCGATGACCTTTGAGGCACCCTGTTTTACTGCATTTATTGCCTGAATTCCGCTTCCAGTTCCAACATCAAGGACTGTTTTATTTTTTACATCAACTAAATTTTCGATTAAAAGTTCACTGTCTTCTGCAGGAACATATACTTTAGGGTGCGTTTTTATCTTTATTCCACTTATTTCAATGATTTCTATCATAACAATCTATTTTTTACATTTTCCAGATTTCATCGCCAATAAAATGAATGGTTTTAATTGCTTTTCCTTTTTTTTCTTCAACCATTGTTTTTCCATCCATCAAAGCTTCCCCAACAGATAGCGGCTTTTTGTGAGTTACATCAACTACAAAAACAATGTCTCCTTCTTTGATATTTTCGTCAGCTTCGACTATTCCTGGGGCCATGATGTCTGCACCGTTCGCGATGAATTTTACGGCACCCATGTCGACAGTAACTCTATTGTTTTCTATATCCATATTTAGAAGGAATTTGAGTGTTGGAAATATCCTCTCATTATCTACCATTGCAAGAGGAGTTCCATCTAAAAGGATTATTTCGCCTTCTTCTGTTACAGCTTTTTCAACGACTGCTTTTTTTGGAATTATTTTTTCAACGTCAAAAATATTTCCAAGTTCGTCTTTTAATTCTTTTAATTCCTTCTTTTTTAGCATGTATCTTCTTTTTATTTCCATAGTTTCACAAGTAACATTTTTTAAGATTTAAAAACAGTTTAAAATAATATTTTAAAGAATAAGTAAGTTTAGGTTAAAAAAATTAAATTAAAAAATATTTTATATTTATTCTATAATTTCGTAAGCAGTGTTTCGCTGTTTTGGAATTCTTCCAACTGCTAAAATCATGTCTTTTAATTTTTCCTCGCTCATGTAAGTTCCGTAACTTCCACCCGCTGCTTTTGAGATGTTTTCTTCCATCAATGTTCCGCCGATATCGTTTGCACCGCAATTCAGCGAAACTTGGCTTAATTTTGTTCCCAATTTTACCCACGATGTTTGTATATTTTTAATGTAGTCTTTAAAGAAAATTCTTGAAATTGCGTAAACTTTTAAATCGAGCATTCCAGAAGCTCCGCTTTTTACTTTTTCCATGTGGTAGAGTGGCGCATTTTCGTGTAAAAACGTTAATGGCACAAATTCTGTAAAACCGCCAGTTTCTTTTTGAATTTTTCTTAAAATTGATATATGTTCTGCAAGATGTTTATTTTCTTCGATATGGCCGTACATCATTGTACAAGTTGTTTTAATGCCAGTTTTGTGTGCATTTGTTACAACGTCAATCCATTCGGAAGTTTTTAATTTTGTAGGGCAGATTTCAGACCTTATTTCATCATTTAATATCTCAGCAGCGGTTCCGGGCATGCTGTTTAATCCATTTTCTTTTAAAATTTTCAAAGCTTCCTTTACACTTAATCCTGCATTTTCTGCGGCAGATTTAACTTCCATCGGGGAAAATGCATGCACATCTATTTTTCCGTATGGTTCAGTGATTTCTTTGACTTTTTTTAGGATTTCAGCCTGAAAATAGGTATCTATTTCTTTTAAAAGGCCACCTTGAATGCATACTTCGGTAGCACCAATTTTTCTTGCTTCAAGTGCTTTTTTAGCAACTTCATCAGGATTTAAAAAAAACGCATTTGGATCGCCATGTTCTGCTTTAAATGCACAGAATTTACAGGTTCCGCTGCATACATTTGTAAAGTTAATATTTGCATTAACGACGTAAGTAACTGCATCCCCGACAATATCTTTTCTAAGAGAATCTGCGGTTTTTAATATATCAAAAAAGTTTTCAGTATCTTCAAATAATTCAAGGCAGTCTTTTTCTGAGATTTCCTTTTCCTTAAAAGACATCAAATCCATTAAATCACCAATCGATCTATAAATATTCTCAAGAATATTTTTTAATATTTATATATTTCGATTATATTAACCGCTAATTCGGGACTAAATCATTAAAAAATCGAAAAATAGGGGGATTTTATTCAATTATTTCGTAAAGTGTAGTTCTTTCTTTTGGAATTCTTCCAATGCTTGTAATGGCGTTTCTCATTACATCTACGCTCGCATCTTCATAGATACTTCCCGCAGCTTTTGAAACTTTATCTTCAACCAAAGTTCCACCAAGGTCGTTTGCACCGGATTTTAGAATTAACTGACTCAATTTAGTTCCAATTTTTACTCTTGGCGCTTGAATGTTTTTTATAACGTCTTTAAATAAAATTCTCGAAACCGCGTAGAGTTTTAACTCGTAAAGTCCGGTCGCTCCATCTTTAACTCTTCCAGCTTTATGGAGGGGAGTATTTTCATGCAAATATGAAAGTGGAATGAATTCAGTAAATCCGCCAGTTTCTTCCTGGATTTCTTTTAAAATTGACAGGTGGTCTACAACATGTTTATATTCTTCAACATGGCCGTAAATTATTGTAGACGTTGTTTTAATTCCTGTTTTATGTGCGGTTTTTATAATATCTACCCATTTTTTAACAGGCATTTTTAGCGGGCAAATATCTGATCTCACTTCGTCATCCAATATCTCAGCAGCGGTTCCAGGAACTGTTCTTAAACCAGCTTCGCTCAACATTTTTATGGCTTCTTTTACATCAATTCCAGCGTTTTCAGCACCATTTAATATTTCCTGTGGGGAATATGCGTGGATATATATTCCACCGAGTTTTGAAGTTTCGCTATTTACTTTATTTAATGTTTCAACCTGAAAGTGCGTGTCGACGTCAGGGTGGATTCCACCGTGGATTGTAACTTCAGTAAGTCCAGCTTTTTTAGCAATAACTGCTTTTTTAGCAATTTCGTCGGAATTCAACCTAAAAGCTTCGGGACTGTTTTTTGAAACACTGAATGCACAGAACTTGCATCCCATCGTGCACACGTTCGTAGTTTCAATATTGGTGTTATTTACAAAAGTGACGGTATCTCCGACAATATCATTCCTAAGAGAATCTGCGGTTTTTAATATTTCGAAAAAGTTTTCAGTATCTTCAAACAACTCAAGACAGTCTTTTTTTGAGATTTCTTTTTCCTTAAAAGACGTTAAATCCATTAAATCACCGGATAATTTCTAAGTTCCACTTGGGCTTTTTCGTATATAAAATTGAGCATGGCTAATTACTACTTTAATTGGGATAATCCCTTTATTAATTGGTCGAAAATTCGCTGGAAATCCTTTAATATATATAATTTTCTATTTATTGAGAATAGAAAGTACATTATATTGCTGATTAGTAATTATACTTGTTATATTAAAACTCTAGAAATAGGAAGGTGGCAGAATGAAATTTGGTATCGAATTTGTTCCAAACGAACCAATAACCAAACTAGCATACTACGTTAAAATGGCAGAAGACAATGGATTTGAATTCTGCTGGATTACAGACCACTACAACAACAGAAACGTATACATGACCTTAGGAAACCTTGCAGCAGCAACAAACAAGATTAAATTAGGTCCTGGTGTTACTAACCCCTACGTAAGAAGCCCTGCAATCGCAGCATCCGCAATGGCTACATTAGACGAATTATCTGGTGGTAGAGCTACATTCGGTATCGGCCCTGGAGACAAAGCAACATTCGACGCATTAGGTATTGAATGGACAAAACCAGTTGGAACAATCATCAAAGCAATCGATGACATGAAAGCTTTAATGTCCGGAAAAAGATTAGCAGAAGGTGCACAACTTGCAGTTAAACCTTCAGGAAAAGTTCCAATTTACATGGGAGCACAAGGCCCAAAAATGTTAGAAACCGCAGGATCAATTGCTGACGGTGTTTTAATTAACGCTTCAAACCCAAAAGACTTCGAAGCAGCAGTTCCTTTAATTAAAAAAGGAGCAGAAGCAGCAGGAAGAAGTATGTCAGAAATTGACGTTGCAGCATACGCATGCATGTCAGTAGACAAAAAAGCAGACAAAGCTAAACAAGCAGCTATCCCAGTTGTAGCATTCATCGCTGCTGGTTCACCTCCTATGATCTTAGAAAGACACGGAATTGACCCTGCTAAAGTTGATGCAATCAGAGCAGGATTAAAAGAAGGAAACTTCGGTGCAGCATTCGGAAACGTTGACGAAGCAATGTTAGAAGGATTTGCATTATACGGTACACCTGAAGAAGTTGTAGAAAAAGTTAAAGGCTTAGAAGCAATGGGTGTAACCCAAGTTGTTGCTGGATCCCCAATCGGACCAAACAAAGAAACCAGCATCAAATTAATTGGAAAAATCATTAAAGAATTCCAATAATTAAATAACTTTTTTAAATTTTTTTTAAATTTCGAAAAAAAGAGTTTTATTTTAGTTTTAAAGGTTTATTTAGCCTTTGATTTTTCAATATATTTTTCAATCATTTTAGCTTCAATTTTTGAAGTTATTCCAAGTCTTTCTAAAACAATCTCTGTAAGAAGTCTTTTTAAAATTTCTTTTCCTTCTTTTGTTTCATCAATTGTTCCTAATTTTTTTGTAATTCCTGGAGATTTTAATTTTGCTAAAGCGCCCGAAATATCTTCTTCGCTAACTCTTCCTTTTTTCTTTTCGTATATTGCATCTGCAATTTTTTCAAGTTTTTCCATATCAAACGGCAAAAAATCTTTTATTTTTGTAGAAAGTGTTTCTTCAATCGAAGCTAAAACTCTGGCAATTTCTTCGTTGGATGTGTTTTCATCAATTTTGATTTTTTTAGAGACGTACCATTTTCCTTTTTTAGCGTTAAACTGTATTTGTTCTTCAGACATAAAATCACCTGAAAAAAGTTATAATCGTAAAACAATATCCTGTTTAAATTATATAAAATACTTTCAATTGAAATTAAAACAATATATAAAAAAAGTAAAGTAATTAGTACATTTCAAGGGTTTTTTTCAAAATAGGACTTTGAACGTCTTCTTCTGAGATTTCAGAAACTTCTAAAACATTGATGTATGCTCTTTTTACAGCATGTTTACTACCCATTTCTGAGTACATGGTTTCTAAAGCGTCATCTTCTTTTAAAACATTGTATTCTTTTGTGAATACCATTGGTTCGTCTTTTCCAAGGATTTCTCCTTTTATTCTTATGATTTTTGCCATATTATCACCAAAAATTATTAATCTATTAAATCTAGAGCTTCTTCAATTTTCAAGATTTCAGGACCTGACGTGTCGCCTCCGACAACAGCCCCCTTAGAGTTTGCTAGAATGCACGCGCCAACTGAAGTTACACCCCTATTTGCAGTGCCCCTTTCAACGTAGTCCACTCTTAAAATGTTTTGAATCCATTCTAATTCTAATTCATCAGTTAGTGGGTGAACCAGGCATCCTTTATCGGTTGCAACTCCATTTGAACCAACTGTCGGGAGTTCAGCATAGTTTCCTACTCCGGATTCTACGTCTAAAACATCTTCGATAGTTTTTCTAAATCTGGATAATTCTTCCGAAATTATGCATCCTTTATTGTTAGTTAATATTAAGTTACCAAATGCCGTGTTTTTAGCTTTAAGTCTTTCTAAATTAACATCCAGACTGTTTTCTTTTAAAAACATTTTAATTAATTCAACTTCTTTTTCAGTCGTTATGTCAGGTACTAAAAGTCCGTTGGAGTTTCCAACACATAAGGAGCCTATTAAAGAGCTGTTTGAAATGTTTAATTGAGTTGCAGGAATGTCGAGTACTTCTTTCATACGTTCCATCGTTTTTTGATCAACTGAAAGAGGAAAAAACCCATAATCTTCAGTTGCGAGTGAATGTACTCCTAGTGTGGACACTCCAGAAAAGTATGTTTTCATTATCATAGTACCACAGTGTTTCTAAAGAAAGAAGCAGGTAGATTATTCTACTAATGTTGCTTTAACAACATCTCCTTCTTTTACTACTTTAACTCTAACTTTAGCAGGGATTTTGTTTAAGCTTCTTTCCCAGACTTTTTCGTTTATTGAATTGTCAAGTTTTACAACGTCTGACTTCATGTGTTTCTTTAAGAACTCCCTAATAGCCCTTATAGCTCTTGGAGCTCTTTTTGTTGTAGGGCTTTTGTTTGTTACGTCTCTCAAAGGAATTGTATATATTCTTTCTTCTTCCATAATCTGCACCTCCGCATGGATTAAAAAATGTATAAATATTAAATCATATAGAATATGAAAAAACAATATTTAAATATTTTGGTGAGCGGGTACACATGGAAGAATACACTAAAGCTGAAATTTTAATTGAAGCCCTGCCTTACATCTGTAAATTCCACGAACAGAAGATTTTAATTAAGTACGGCGGCCATGCGATGGTAAACGAGCAGGCGAAGAACTGGATCGCAAAAGACCTCGTGCTTTTGAAATATGTTGGCATAAACCCGATAGTAGTACACGGAGGGGGCCCTGAAATCAACCGTGCAATGGAAAAAATGGGAAAAACTCCAGAATTTATACACGGACTTCGTGTAACTGATGAAGAAACACTTGAAATAGTAAAAATGGTTCTCATTGGTAAAATAAATGGAGATATCGTTTCAAAATTGGAAAGATACGGTGGAAAAGCTGTTGGTCTTTCTGGAAAATCTGGCCAATTAATTAAAGCAAAGAAAAAAATTCAATATTTGATGAAAGACAGTCAAAAAATTGAAATTGATCTTGGGATGGTCGGTGAAGTCGAACACGTGGATACTAAATTAATAGATATATTGGTTGAGAAAAGATACATTCCAGTAATTTCTCCGATTGGTGTTGATAATCAGGGAAACGACCTTAATTTAAACGCAGACATTGCAGCAGGGGATATTGCAGGTGCAATGAACGCAGAAAAACTTATAATGGTTACGGATGTCGATGGTATTATGGATGACATAAATGACCCTACAACGCTCCACAGGAAACTAACTATTTCACAAATAGAAGACATGATTGAAAAAGGGCTGATTACTGGCGGAATGATTCCAAAAATTGAAGCTTGTATGAATGCACTAAATAAAGGGGTTCAAAGCGTGCACATTGTAAATGGAAAAACCCCTCACGCAGTTCTTTTGGAAATTTTCACCGAAGATGGCGTTGGTACAATGGTTGTAAAAGAATAACTTTCTTTTTTTAATTTTTTAAACTTCATAAATTCTTCTTTTATTCGCAAAATATATCCCTTTATCGGACTATTTGGATTAAAAAAGATTTAAATTTTTAGATTTAAATTATCTTTATATATTAGGATAACTCATGTATTATCATCGGAAAAGGAATTCCGGTTCCTTCCGAAACGCACCAACCAAATCACTATATCGCACCATTAACTTTAAAATAGCCAAAAAACCATTAAAAACCAAATAACCGACATTACCTTATTGAAAAATAAGGTAATATACCCCTATTTACAAAATATTAAATGTCCTATAAAAATCGAAATTTCACATACGTAAATCATGATTATCACTTTACCAATTTTAAAAAATATCGAAGACACGAAGGGGTGTTTAAATGAAAAAAATCGAAGCTATAATCAGAATAGAAAGATTGGATATCGTAAAAGGCATTCTTTCTGAAAATGGCTTTTTAAGCCTAACGATTTCTGAAGTAAAAGGAAGAGGAGTTCAGGGAGGAATCACTGAACGATACAGGGGAACTGAATACGTGGTAGACCTACTTCCAAAAGTTAAAATTGAAATGGTCGTTGATGACAAGGACATCGAAGAAATAATAACAATCATCCGTGAAAACGCAGAAACTGGAAAACCGGGAGATGGAAAAATCTTTATAATTCCTGTTGAAGATGCGATAAGAATCAGAACCGGAGAATCAGGATTAAAAGCTATTTAAATTAAAAATAAAATCAGGTGAAAATTATGGCAACAGCAGATTTATTTGCTGACCCAACAAACATCGTAACAGGGCTCAGTACATTGGCAACTTCTGGAGATGTAATGTTTTTAGTATTGATGGGAGTACTTGTGTTTGCAATGCAACTTGGATTTGCACTTCTTGAAGGCGGTCAGGTCAGAAAGAAAAACGTTAACAACGTAATGATGAAAAACATGGCAGACTGGTTAATTGGAGCAGTTTCATGGCTCTTTATAGGGGGAGTTCTTGCAGTGTCACTTGTTCCAGCAGACTTCTTCAGCTGGTGGGGACAAATCTTCACAACAAACTTTGCAGATAATGGAATAGAATTAGCAAACTGGTTCTTTGGACTGGTATTCGCAGCAACTGCAGCTACAATCGTATCTGGTGGTGTTGCAGAAAGGATTAAATTCAAATCATATTTATTAATGTCAATAGTAATAACCGCAGTGCTTTACCCATTGTTTGTTTACCTCGGACCTTGGGGTTCAGGAATGATTCCATTCAATGATTACGCTGGAAGTTTCATTGTACACGGCCTTGGTGGTTTCTTAGCACTCGGGGCAATTATCGCTCTCGGACCAAGGATTGGAAAATTCATTAACAAAAAACCAATTTCAATTCCAGGACACAACATTCCAATGTCAGTATTCGGGGCATTCGTTTTAGCAATCGGATGGTACGGATTTAACGTAGGAAGTTCACTTGCACTTGGAGATATCTCAGGATTAGTATGTGCAACAACAACACTTGCAATGGCAGGTGGAGGTATTGGAGCACTCCTCGCTTCAAAAGATGATGTATTATTCACAGCAAATGGTCTTGTTGCAGGTTTAGTTGCAATCTGTTCAGGAACTGATGTTGTAAGCCCTGTAGGAGCATTAGTAATCGGTCTTCTTGCAGGAATTCAGGTACCAATCGTCTACAAAGTCGTTGAAAAATTAGGACTTGATGATGTATGTGGTGTAGTTCCAGTACACGGTACGGCAGGTCTTTTGGGAGGTATCATGACAGGTATCTTTGGAATGGCAGCTCTCGGTGGTGCTGGTGGAGTAAGCTTGATAAACCAGCTTATTGCAGCAGGATTAACAGTAGTATACGGTACAGGATTAGGATTCGGATTAGGAAAATTAGTTGGTGGATTCACTGGTGGACTCAGAGTTACTGAAGAAGAAGAAAAAATGGGTCTCGACCTTGCAGAACACAAATTACCAGCTTACCCTGACGAAAACTAACTTTTTACTTTTTTTTCTACGAAAAATAGATAACATTATATATTTTTCAAAATATATTTTTCAAAGCGTTAGAATTATTTACTATTTTGGCGGTGTTATCATGAGAAAAATTGAAGCAATATTCAGACCCGAAAGACTCTTGGCGGTTAAGAATGCTCTTTCAGAAGAAGGATTCATCAGTTTAACGCTAACGGAAGTAAAAGGAAGAGGGGTTCAGGGCGGAATCATCGAAAGGTACCGTGGAAACGAGTATCTTGTAGATTTACTTCCTAAAGTTAAAATTGAGATTGTTTCTAACGATGGCGATGTTGAAAAAATAATTAAAATTATTACTGAAAACGCGATAACCGGAAAACCTGGAGACGGAAAAATCTTCGTAATTCCTGTTGAAGATGCAATCAGAATCAGAACAAACGAGTCAGGAAAAGACGCCATTTAATTCCAGTAATCTTTTTTTATTCTTTTTTTTAAATATTCAAATTTATCTATATTATTAGGACTATTTATATTAGTTTTTGTAATTTATTTTTCGGAAAAGGCATTCCGATTCCTTAAAATTTTGAGAATACCGGAATCTATTGTAAATATTTTTAACATATCTATTTTGTTAGCTATCTTAAATTTTGGTTGGTGTCACTATGAAAAAAATAGAAGCAATTGTTCGGGTAGAAAGGGCCGATATTGTAAAAAAAGCCCTTTCAGAAGATGGATTTATCAGTTTAACGTTAACAGGGGTTAAAGGAAGGGGTGTTCAGGGCGGAATTATTGAAAAATACCGTGGAAACGAGTATCTTGTAGATTTACTTCCTAAAATTAAATTAGAGCTTGTAATTAACGATGAAGATTTAGATGCAGTTGTAAAAATTATTTCTGAAAATGCATACACTGGAAAGCCAGGGGATGGAAAAATCTTCGTAATTCCTGTTGAAGAAACAATTAGAATCAGAACAAATGAAAACGGAAAAAAAGCTATTTAATTAAAGGGGTGCGATAAAAATGGCAACAGTAGATTTGTTTAGTGATCCATCAAACATTATGGCGGGATTGAACGCGCTTGCAAACTCAAGCGATGTAATGTTTCTTGTAATCATGGGTGCATTTGTATTTTTAATGCAGTGGGGATTTGCGATGCTTGAAGGCGGCCAGGTTCGAGAAAAGAACGTGAACAACGCAATGATGAAGAACATGGGCGACTGGATCATCGGATGTATTTCCTGGCTTTTAGTCGGGTCATTAATTGCAACAACACTTAATCCTGCAGATTTTCTTGTTTGGTGGGGAAAAATTTTCAGTGCATCACCATTTACATTTGATAGTGGAATAGAACTTGCAAACTGGTTTTACGGGCTTGTATTCGCAGCAACCGCAGCAACCATCGTTGCAGGGGGAATTGCAGAAAGGATGAAATTCAGCGCATATATCTTGATTTCAATCATGATAACAGCGTTATTATATCCGTTCTTTTTGTACCTTGGACCATGGGGTGCAGGAATAATCCCATTCCACGATTATGCAGGAAGTTTGATGGTTCACGGGGTCGGTGGATTTTTAGCACTTGGTTTAATTGCAGCAATCGGCCCAAGGGTTGGAAGATTTGTTGATGGAAAACCAATTTCAATTCCAGGACACAACATCCCCATGGCTGTTTTTGGAGCATTTGCGCTTGCAGTTGGGTGGTACGGATTTAACGTAGGAAGTTCACTTGCACTTGCAGATATTTCTGGATTAGTATGTGCAACAACAACGCTTGCAATGGCGGGCGGTGGACTTTCTGGATTTTTATTCTCTAAAAACGATGTGTTATATACTGCAAACGGCCTTTTAGCCGGAATTGTTGCAATCTGTGCGGGAACTGACGTTGTAAGCCCAATGGCAGCACTATTTATCGGATTAATTGCCGGTGCACAGGTACCTTTTACATTCAAACTCGTTGAAAAATTAGGATTTGATGATGTATGTGGTGTAGTTCCAGTTCACGCTGTAGCAGGGTCAATTGGAGCAATATTAACAGGTATCTTTGGAATGACTGCATTTGGGGGTCTTGGTGGAGTAAGTTTAGTTCAGCAGATAATTGCAGTTGCAATCTGTGCAGTTTACGGAACTTCGCTTGGATATATACTTGGAAAAGTAACTGGAATAGTTACAAAAGGACTTAGGGTTACTCCTGAAGAAGAAAAAACAGGTCTTGACCTTGCAGAACATAAACTTCCGGCATATCCTGGAGAAAATTAAAATATAACATTAATAAATTCTTAATCTCTTTTTTTAAATATTCAAATTTATCTATTTTGATAGGACTATTTATATCAGTTTTATTTTTAATAAGAATAAGAATTCCGGTTCCTATATCATACATTTTTTAAGGTAGTGGTTTTCCTTAAATTATACATTTTTAATCCTAAATTTCATTTTATTGGTTTGGTTATCAATTGGTGCAATAATGAAGAAGTTAGAAGTAATAATAAGAATGGAAAGGTTAGGTCTTGTTAAAAACGCCCTTTACAAAAGCGGTTATGTTAGTTTAACAATAACTGAGGTAAAAGGAAGGGGCATTCAAGGAGGAGTGGTTGAAAAATACCGCGGAACCGAACACGTGGTCGAACTGCTCCAAAAAGTCAAGTTAGAGCTTGTAGTCAATGAAAAAGACGTAGATTCTGTAATAAAAATAATTGCAGAAAATGCATACACTGGAAAGCCAGGGGATGGAAAAATCTTTTTAATCCCTGTTGAAGACGTTTACCGGGTAAGAACGGGTGAAAGGGGACCACAAGCAATATAAATTTATTAAATTTTAATGGTGCGTAATATGGTGACAGCAGAGTTATTTAATGACCCTACAAATATTATGGATGCGTTAAATGCGCTTGCAAACTCAAGCGATGTAATGTTTTTAATTTTTACCGGTGCTTTTATATTTATAATGCACCTCGGATTTGCGATGCTCGAAGGCGGTCAGGTTCGAGAAAAGAACGTGAACAACGCGATGATGAAGAACATGGGCGACTGGATCATCGGATGTATTTCCTGGCTTTTAGTCGGTTCAGTAATTGCAAGAACGATAAATCCTGCGGAATTTATTTCATGGTGGGGAAAAATTGCAAGTGCAACTCCTTTTCTTTCAAATAATGGTTTAGAACTTGCAAACTGGTTTTTAGGGCTTGTATTTGCAGCAACCGCAGCAACCATCGTTGCAGGCGGAATTGCAGAAAGAATTAAATTTAAATCATATATAATGATTTCAATCGTGATAACAGCGTTATTGTATCCATTTTTCGTGTATTTGGGCCCATGGGGTGCAGGAATAATCCCATTCCACGATTATGCAGGAAGTTTGATGGTTCACGGAGTCGGTGGATTTTTAGCACTTGGTTTAATTGCAGCAATCGGCCCAAGGGTCGGAAGATTTGTAGACAAAAAAGCGATAACAATTCCTGGACACAACATTCCAATGTCAATTCTTGGTGCATACATTCTTGCATTTGGCTGGTATGGATTTAACGTTGGAAGTTCGCTTGCATTGAGTGATATTTCAGGATTAGTATGTGCAACAACAACGCTTGCAATGGCAGGCGGAGGTCTTGGAGGATGTTTATTCTCTAAAAACGATGTGTTATATACAGCAAACGGACTTCTCGCAGGAACTGTTGCAATCTGTGCAGGAACGGATATTGTAAGCCCACTTGGAGCTTTGATAATTGGATTTATTGCAGGTTCCCAGGTTCCATTAATCTTCAAATTTGTTGAAAAATTAGGACTCGACGATGTATGTGGTGTAATTCCAGTTCACGCGACTTCTGGAGCTCTCGGTGCAATTTTAGCAGGAATATTTGGAATGACTGCATTTGGCGGTGTTGGTGGAATCAGCCTCGTGAACCAGATAATTGCAGTAGTGATATGTGCAGTTTACGGTACAAGTGCAGGATTTGTTTTGGGAAAACTCGTTGGAGTAGTTACTGGTGGTTTAAGAGTTAGAGAAGACGAAGAAAGAGCAGGACTTGATATTTCAATCCACAAGCTTCCAGCATATCCAAAAGAAAACTAAAATACTTTTTTTATAGTTTTTACATTTACATTTGTTATTTTCTTTTTAGAAATTATTTTTATAGATTAAAATCAAAGTATATCTATGAAAACATTTAACGAACAGTGCTACGAACTTTTAAAGCAGATTCCACGTGGAAAGGTCACAACTTATAAATTAATCGCCCAAGCCCTAAATACAAACGCTTACAGGGCCGTTGGAAACGCAATGAAAAACAATCCAAACGTTTTAACGGTTCCATGCCACAGGGTCGTAAATTCCAACGGTGCAGTTGGAGGCTATGTAACCGGAACTGAAAAAAAGATTAAAATTTTGGAAAACGAGGGGATAAAAATATACAATGGTAAAATAGTCAATTTAGAAGAATATTTATTTAGATTTTAGTTCTGTTAAACATACATTTAAAATCATGTTTTTTGGATTAATACCGATTTTAAAGTTTTCAATAGGATTATATGGGGGGAATTATATGCATTGTGGGACATTACCCACACAATTACTCTGTTATCATACTATATAAAGTTGTTCAATCAAAAATTTAATTAAATGTTTGGGATTAAATGTCAAAAAACTATTTTAATATTTTAAACGGGAATTTATATTATTGATGTTTTTTGGGAGGTGCTTTTATGGTCTTTGGGATATTTAAAAAGAAGAAAAAAACAATTAGGGATTATTTTACGGATAAAAATGTTTTGAAAATTACTTTAACAGAGTCTAAAGATTGTGTTCTTGATTTTACGTATAATTTTATATGGCAGAGTAATTTTGATATTAAAAGCGAGGTACAGAATGGAATATCTTATGAAAATCTTGTGAAGCATATAAAAAATCCTGAAAATGTAGTTTATATCAAAGGAGATGTAGGACACAGGTTTTGTAGTTCAATGGGTGCTGATTTAAAGTATTTTGGTGGAACTGGCGGTAAAATTCAAACTGGAACCGTTATTGTCGATGGAAACATCGATACCAGGTTTGGAATAAGTATGGTTTCTGGAACGGTTTATTTAAATGAAAAATTCAGTGCAAAAGAGCCTATTGGAAATATTATCGAAGTTGAAAGTGATATTTCAGGGTATAAAAAATATATTTCAATTACGGAATTATTAGAATCAAAACAGGATGAAAAAGTTTTAAAACCAAACGTTTTTAAAAATAACGAGTTAATTTTAAATGATGGCATAATTCGGGATACTATTGGTGCCAGACTTGAAAATGGGTCAAAAATTACAGTAAATGGAAATGTGGATTTGAGTACAGGAATATTGATGAAAAATGGAACTGTTATCGTTAATGGAAAAGCTGGAAAAAATACTGGATCAGTATTACGGGGCGGAACTGTAATTATAAATGGAAATACGGGAGATTTTACTGCATCTGACATGATATCTGGAACAATAATTATTGATGGAGACGCAGGAAAATTTTTGGGTTCGAAAAAGAAAAAAGGGGCAATTTATGCGAAAAGTGCTTCAGCAATTCCTCCTTTAAAAAAACAGTCGTTAAACTCTAAAGATAAAGAAATACTTTCTAAAAATGGATTCTTTGGAGAATTTGTGAAATTTTAATAAAAATATTTAGATATATAAATATATTTTTCCAAAATAAAAAACGAGCTTCAGGCGGGGTTTGAACCCGCGGCCTCCTGCTTACCAAGCAGGCGCTCTACCAGGCTGAGCCACTGAAGCACAGATGTCCATACAATTTGCATATCAACTAACTCGAAAACACTATATAAACTTTTTGGTATCTTTCATATTTTTTAATTAATTTTTTATAAAAAGAAGTCTAACTTTCTAAAGATTATTTAATCGAAAGATAAAACTTGTTTTTAAAAATAAAGATAATAACATGGTTAGATTAATTTTTTAAACGCTTTTTAAAAAAATAGATTTCACCGAAAACTTTATATACCTTAATTCCAATCTAATTAGTGCAACTGTTAAAGAAGCCCAGTAGTGTAGTGGCCAATCATCTAGGTCTTTGGAACCTGGGACCGCGGTTCGAATCCGCGCTGGGCTACCATTTTTTATTTTAGGTAAATTAATTTGTAAATTTAAATTTACTGTTTTAACTTTTTAAAAAAATAAAAGTTATTCTAAAATTTCAAAGTCGATTCCGTGTCCAAATAAAAATAAAAGATAGCTTGCAGGAATTTCTGTAGACTTATGGTCAAAAGTATCTCCTTTAAGGGTTAATGGGTCAATTTCTTGTTTTATATTCACATTGTACATTATTTTATGGAATTTAGAAAATACGCCCTGATTTAACGGGTCAAACTGCCCACTTTTTAGAGAATGATATGTTATTTCTTTTACCATCAGCCCAGTATACCCGTGAAGCGACCCGATAGTCCTAAGAAGCCTGATATCGTCATCCATAACTTTTTCATCGAGTTCGAGCCGGCTTTTTAATTTACCGATTGTTTCATAGATTTCACGTCTAACATTATCTTTCCTATTATCGATTTCGCTTTTCCAGTCTGACGTTTTTTCAAACTTTTTTGTCGCAATTTTATTTTTTTTAAATTCCCTTATCAAAATATCTTTCCAGCGGCTTCCCATATTCCTTAAATTCAGGTTTTTTCCTAAAATGTATTCAATAAAGTATCTTCTTTCGTTTTTTCCCCAGTGTTCTATTTTTTCGAGGATTTCCGTATCTTCGGGTTTTAAATATACGTGGTACCCCCTGTTTCCCGTAAATACTATTCTTAAATCTTTTTCTGAGAGTCCAAAATCGGGAAATAAAAAGTCTTCAATTAAAATTAAAACCTGATTTTTAGCTTCGCTTAGACACTCTTCGCAAATCCAAGAATCATCATGGGTACACTTTTCAGTTTTATGAGTATCAATATCGAATGCAACTTCTCGTTTAAACAATCCTTTTTTTGCGGCGCCTCCAACCAAATCTGGGTGTTCCACGTATGAAAGTGATTTATAAAGGTGAAATGGGGATTCTTTTAAAACCCAAGATAAATATTCGCCTTCAGTATTGAAAGACATGTTTCTATTGTCTACTTTTTTCATCATCCCGTAACCAATCTCTCGATGCGGCAAATCATCTGGAATTTCAAGCCATTTTCTTACCTTTATGGCATATTCAAAATATTGTTTGTAAATGCCTGAAACTTCGTTAAAAATTTTATTCGAGGCAGGATTGTCATTCATACTTTCACATAACGTTTATTTAATCAAATTAACTTTAAATAATATTGTGATTATCTATAATTAAACTTATCTTTTAAAAAATGATTTTTTATTTAAATATGGTGTGAAAATGATTTTAGGAATAGATATTGGCGGAGCAAATACAAAAATAACAGAACTCCACGAAAACGGCGAATTTAAAGTTCACCACCTTTATTTTCCAATGTGGAAGAACAACGATAAATTAGCAGAAGTTTTAAAGACATATTCAAAAGATATATCTCACGTAGCACTCGTTACAACCGCAGAACTTGCAGATTCTTATGAAACAAAAAAAGAAGGCGTAGATAATATACTAACTGCTGCAGAATATGCTTTCGGTAAAAATATATCTGTTTTTGATAGCGATGGAAATTTCATTTCTCTAAACGAGGCAAAAACAAATTACATGAAAGTTTCTGCATCAAACTGGTGTGGAACTGCAAAATGGGTTTCAAAAAATATTGAAAAAAACTGTATTTTAGTAGATATGGGCTCAACAACCACAGATATTATTCCTATTGTGAATGGAGAAGTAGTTGCGGAAAAAACAGACCTTGAAAGGCTCATGAATCAGGAATTATTATATGTTGGAACACTTAGAACTCCAATTTCACACCTTGGAAATACAATATCGTTTAAAGGAGTCACTACAAACGTTTCTTCAGAATATTTTGCAATAACTGCGGATATTTCGGTAGTTTTAGAAAAAGTAACTCCTGAAGAATACACTTGCGACACACCAGACGGCAAAGGAACAGATAAAAGAAGCAGTTTGGTCAGGATTTCAAAAGTTTTATGTTCTGATCTTAATCAGATTTCAGAAATTGACGCAGAAAACATCGCAAAAACCTATTATGGATTGTGGAACGAATTAATTTTAAAAAATGTAAAAACAGTTGCAGAAAAACACGGCCTTAAAAAAGTTGTAATAACCGGACTTGGAGAAAAAGTTTTAAAAGATGCATTGACAGATTTTGAAGTAATATCTGTCGCAAAGAAATATGGAAAAGACGTATCTCTTGCAACTCCAAGTTTTGCAGTTGCAGACCTTCTTAAAAGTGAACTCCAATAATCTAAATTTATTTTCACATTAATTTTTACAATAAAGTTTATAACTATTTAGATAATATATTGAATAAATTTTAGATTACAATTTTTTACAGTTAATTTTACAGTTAAACTAAAAAACGGAAAAATAAAACACAGGTGATTCCAATGCAAGAAAAAATTGCAGTTTTGGCATATTCTGGAGGGCTTGACACGAGCTGCTGTTTAAAATTACTCGAAGACAAATACGATTACAAGGTAATTTCAGTAGCAGTTGACGTAGGCCAGCCTGAAGAAGATTTAATAGAACCAGAAGAAAAAGCAAAAAAATTCGGTGTATTAAAACACTACACAATCGATGCAAAAGAAGAGTTTGCAAAAGACTACATTTTCAGAGCTATTAAGGCAAATGCACTCTATGAAGGATACCCATTATCAACAGCTCTTGCAAGACCTTTAATTGCTATAAAAATTGCAGAACTTGCAGAAGAAGTTGGAGCAAGCGCAATTTCACACGGATGTACTGGAAAAGGAAACGACCAGTTCAGATTTGAATCAGTAATGAGAGCAAAAACACCAGAAATTGAAATTGTAGCACCAATCAGGGATTTAAACCTTACAAGAACTGAAGAAATAGAATATGCAAAAGAAAAAGGAATTCCAGTTCCAGTAAACTTGGAAAAACCATTCAGTATTGATGAAAACTTATGGGGAAGAAGCATTGAAGGCGGACTTTTAGAAAACCCTATGAATGAAACCCCAAAAGAATGTTTTGCATGGACTGTTGACCCAACAGATGCACAAGACAAAGAAGAATACGTAGAAATTGAATTTGCAGAAGGAGTTCCTGTAGCAATTAATGGGGATTCATTAGCACCAGTTTCATTAATAAGAAAAGCAAACGAAATTGCTGGAAGAAACGGTGTTGGTAGAGTAGATATCGTTGAAGACAGAGTTTTAGGATTGAAATCAAGAGAAAACTACGAATGCCCCGGTGCAATGCTTTTGATAACTGCGCACAAAGCACTCGAACAGCTCGTTTTAACAAGAGAAGAAATCGTGTTCAAAGAAATGGTTGATTCAAAATACGCAGATTTAATCTACAAAGGACTCTGGCACGAACCATTAAGACACGATTTAGATGCGTTTGTTGATAAAACACAAACAAGAATGAACGGAAAAGTAATTGCAAAACTCTACAAAGGTTCAATGAGAATCGTTGGAAGAGAAAGCAAAGACGCAATCTATAACGAAGACATGGTTTCATTCGAAAACAAAGAAATGGACCAGAGAGAAATTGTAGGAATGGTTAAATTCCACGGTCTTCAAGCAGCAATCTACGAAGGATTAAAAAGAAAATAATTACTTTTTTAATTATTTTTTAATACATTCATTTTAAAATCATTTTTAAATTTTCACGTGATATTATGAATATTTTTACATCAAAAGGTACTATAAAGTACGAAAAAGAAAAAATAATAAAATTAAGTTCGGAAATGTTTCCTGACGACATCTGTGAGCAGTGTGGAAGGTGCTGTATAATCCACGTTTTTAATTCAACTGAATGCGGTGAACCTGAAGTTGTATACTGCAACCACCTCGATACAGAAACAAAACGCTGTAAAATTTATAAAAACCGGTTTAAAAAAGAGAAAAAGTGTCTTTCAATGCTCGAAGCGATAATGGTTTCTGCACTTCCAAAAGACTGCCCTTATGTAAAAAATTATGAATCTTACGAAGAACCGTGGTTTTACAACTGTTTAAGGTCAAAATCAAAAGATTAAAGACACGATATCGTATAAAATATGGATTAGAATTGTAGTGGATGTTGATTTCCTCTCTTTTATCATTCCAAGGATGTAGCTTATAATAAATACATCCAAAAGTACCATGGACGATAAATATTGGGCGTGAAGGCTTGCAAAAAGGAAACTTGTATAAATATTTCCAAATCGCGGTTGTAGTGCTCCTCTAAACATCAATTCTTCACTTATTCCAACTATTATCGACAGAAATACTATTTTTAGCGGTGTAGACGCAGAAGTTTTTATTGTACTTACAACTTCGTTAACGTTTGAACTTTCAACAACTGCCTGTTCTGCAATCTGTTCTGAAATTACTGGGTCCATCGACTGGAAAATATATGTAAAAAAGTCAAAAAGTCCCCAGATAAAGTTATCAACCATGAAAAGAAGGATTACTCCAAAAATTGCGTATTTTAAGGAGGGAATTTTTATATCAAGCCGGTTGATAGACTGTTTTAAGTTTTTCCTCGTTCCAAATCCAATTCCAACAAATGCATAAACTAAAATTATGAGCTGAAATGCGGCAAGATCGAGTATTTCTAAAAAGTCAGAAAGAGTGATTATAAGACCTGTTCCCGATGCAAAAGCAATCACTGGATTTAACAAAATGTATGTTGAAAGAGAAAGTGAAATTTTATGAATCGGATTAGCAAACGAAAGGTCCATTCTTAGAAGTTTTGTAAATTTTTCAAAAAAGCCCTGATTTTTAATCAGTAAAACGCTCAAAAAAGAAGCTGTGTAGACAGAAAGTCCAAAAACATAATTTATATCCGCCATGAAATATATCGAAAAGAAAAGCACTGATAAGTTGAAAACAAAAATAAGGTCAAGGGTACGTTTTTCAATAAGTTCTAAATTGAATGCACGAATTAAGTTAATCCAGTATATTACTAGACTTATAAAAAAATAAAAGAATCGAATTAGTGATTCGATCATCTTTATCACTGCTTAATTACTGGGGTTTCCGATAAAGGCCCACAGGTATTAAGGGAAGACGAGAAACACTTATACTCTTTCTGCAAAAGCGAATTTTTCTTTTACAGCGGTAACTTTAACTTTGATAACGCTACCTTTTTCTGCGTTAGGTACGAAAACAACGAATCCATCGATTCTAGCGATTCCGTCTCCACCTTTACCCATGTCTTCAATTGATACTTCGTATTCTTTTCCTGCTTCTACAGGAACATTTTTCATTGCGGGTTTACCGAAAGCCATATTTATTCACCTAGTATTATATACATCTCTTATTGATGCAATATTACACTGCTTTTGATAGTATATATAAGTATCTGAGTTCATTATTTGAGAACTTAACAATAGCTACGTTTTAAATTTTAAAAACGGTTTATCGGTGGTTAAATGATTAGAGAAGTATTTTCCTCAATTATGGGTGAAGGGAAGTTTATTGGCAAAAGATTCATCTTTGTGAGATTTAAAGAGTGCCCTCTTGACTGCATATATTGTGATGAGCCAAACGCTCCGGGGGGAACTGCAAGGGTTGAAGAAGTTTCAGGATCAGGCGATTTTACGGAATATTTGGAACTTGAAAATGAACTTATTGAAATTATCGAAAAATTGAGAACACCTGATCTTTTTGCAGTTTCGTTTACCGGTGGAGAGCCCCTGTTGTATTCAAATAAAATAAAGCAGTATTCAGAAATTTTAAAGCATAAAGGCTACAAAACATTTTTAGAGAGTAATGGAATGTTTCCAGAAAGATTGGATAGTTACGATTACGCTTCAATCGATATAAAGTTGCCAGAACACTTTGAAAATAAAGATGACGACTTTTGGTATGATTTATATAAAAAGGAACTTGAAACAATCGAAAGACTATATTTAGCAGGAACTGATGTTTACGCAAAAATTGTCGTGTTCGAAGAAACTTCCGAAGAATTAATTGAAAGAATTGCAAGGGATTTATCAAAAATTGGAAATATAACGCTCTGCATTCAGCCGGTTTCTCCAACTGAACGGATAAAAGCAACAACGTCAAAGAAGAAGATATTTGAATTGATGGCAATTTGCGGAAGATACGTAGATGTAATGTGCACTCCGCAAATTCACAAATGGATGGGAATGTTATAATATTCTTTTGGCAATTAAATTAAATAATCTTTTAATTTTTCTTTTAACGAACTAATTCCAATTCTATCGATGGTATCACCAAATCTTTCATGAGAATCTGCATTTTCCTTGAAATAATCTATAATTTCACAGATTATTTTTTCAAGATTTGTAGCATCGTATATTCCGATGTTTTCGCCGATTTTATATTTTTTACCGAATTTCCCACCAACAGAAATTAATACTCCATCTTTTAATGAAATGCATTTTCTTTTACAGGATTCTCCGCATTTTCCGCAGTTAATACACTTTTCATAATCGATAACTGCTTTTTTATCAACGATTGTAATTGCATCGACACTGCAAGATTTTAAGCACAGGGTGCAGCCATTACAGCTTTCTTCATTTATTTTTGGAATTCTCTGTCCCATAATTCCTACGTCGTTTAACTGAGCCTTTGCACAGTTATTTGGGCATCCGGATATTCCAATTTTAAATTTATGTGGCAATTTTTTTCCAAAGAATAACGAATCAAGTTCGTTACAAATTTTCTGGCTGTCTATAAGCCCATACGAGCACACTGTTCCCTTACACGCAACAAGCGGCCTTACGGTGTTTCCAGTTCCGCCTGAAATCAGTCCCGATGTTTCTAATTCCTCTTTTATTTTTGGAATATCATCGTAGTTTATCCAGGGTATTTCTATACAAAGTCGGACTGTAAAACTAACGTAGTTTCTCCCGTATTTTTTTGATATTTCAGACAATTTGTCAATTTTTTCTGAATCCATGCATCCTGCATCGGTTTTTATTCGCAGTGCAAAATGTTTTCCATCGTTTTGAAGTATAAAACCTTGCATTTTTAAATTAGATATCTCATTTTTGTTCATAGTACCATCTAAATTCATATTAGGTTTAAACTGAATAGTGTGTTATATTCTAAAACGGCATTTTATAAATTTATCTCTAAAAAAATGCTTTCTTAAACTGAAAAAAGTATATTATTTATCAATATCTATCGAAATATAAAAATAATATAAAAGATTATTATCTGGTAATATGGTGATATCATGAAAAAAGAACTCATACTTAAGGCTTTAAAATTGAGAGATATGGGTTTTCCAAGCGGAGATATTGCAGAAGAACTAAATATCTCTGTTAAAACGGCATTATATCTTACACTGAATGGTGAAGAACTTTTAAAGGCCGAAGAAAGTCCAAAAGAAGATTCTGAGAAGTTGGATATATTTTTAGAATGGGACAACGTTAGAGCTTCATCAAGAAGGCTTAGGAATATTTCAAAAATAATCTGTGATATGCTTTCAGATGTTGAATTCGATGGTGTTGTTGGAATTTCTTCGGGAGGAGTTCCACTTGCAACATTGATTTCAGATGAGCTTGACAAAAATTTCTCGATATACGTTCCAAAAAAACACGTACACACAGAAAAAGAGAAAACAACCGGATTTATCGGACAAAACATGTCGAGCATTGTTGGAAAGGACGTTGTAATTGTTGATGATGTAATGACGTCAGGAAATGCCGTAAAAGAAACAATAAAATATCTAAAAGGGATAGCTAACCCTAAAAAAGTAGTCGTAGTCATGGATAAAAGCGGACTTGATGAAATAGATGGCGTTAGTATAGAACATTTATTCAGAACTGGTGTTGTAGATATTAAAAAATAATTTCTTATATTTTTTAAAAAAATCGAATAATTATTCAGGTTATTCTATAAAAAATAATTATTCAAGGTATTTTAACGCCGTTATATTCAATAATGTATATAAATGACTTTTTTCATAATAGGATAACCTAAACTTGGAGGCTTATCATGTGCGGAATTATCGGATTTATGAGTAGAACCGGAAGACTTATCAGTGGAGACAGGATTGCTACAGCCTTGAATTGTTTAAAGGAACGAGGAAATGGTGAGGGTTCCGGATACGTAGGATATGGAATCTACCCTGATTATAAGGATGACTATGCAATACATGTTTTTTTAGACGCGACCAAAGATTACGACAAAATTAGACACGAAGTCGAAGAAGTTCTTGTAAAATACGGATACATCTTAAAAGACGAACCTATACCTGTTGAAGAAGGAATTATCAAAAAAGAACAGGTTTCGTGGAGATTTTTCTACAGGTTTGATGAAAAATACAGTGCAGTTGAAGAAGACACGATGGTGGATATCGTAATGGATATCAACGATAAAATAGACGGAGCATTTGTATTTTCAAGTGGTAAAAATATGGGTGTATTTAAAGCTGCTGCATGGCCATTAGAGGTTGCAGAATACTTTAAAATTGACCAGTACAGAGGTTTCCAGTGGCTTTCACATGCAAGATACCCTACAAACACGAAAGGATGGTGGGGAGGCGCGCACCCATTCAACCTGTTAGGATGGTCTGTAGTTCACAACGGAGAAATTACAAGCTACGGTGCAAACAAAAGATATGTTGAAAGTTTCGGATACAAATGTAAACTTTTAACTGACACAGAAGTTGTTGCATATCTCTTCGATTTACTCATTCGAAAACACAAAATCCCTGTAGAATATGCAATGAGTGCATTAGCTCCAAGATTCTGGGATGAAATCGAGAGTATGTCAAAAGAAGATAAAAAAATACACGAAGCAATCCGTATGACTTATGGCGGTGCGACAATGAACGGTCCTTTCGGAATTGTTGTCGGAACACAAGAAGGAATGGTGTTCATGAACGGCGAAGTCGAAGAAGGAAATACAATGGTTGGTTTGACAGACAGAATTAAATTAAGACCATTAGTTGCAGCTGAAAAAGATGACTTGTTATTTGTATCAAGTGAAGAATCAGCAATTAGGAAAATATGCCCTGAATTGGATCGAGTATGGATGCCAGACGCAGGAAGAATGGTTATTGCAAAATTGGAGAAAAAAATTTAATTTAAGTTAATAATTAGGTGAGAAAAGATGATACCTTCAACAGTTCCGCCAAAATACAAAGTTTTCGTGGATCCAGAAAGATGTATGCTTTGTGAACGATGTACTACTGAATGTTCATGGGGCGTTTACAGAAGACAGGGAAATAAAATTTTAACTTACCCTAACAGATGTGGGGCATGTTTAAGATGTGTTTCAATGTGTCCAAGAGATGCTATTACAGTTACATTAAATCAATCATGCGGTAGGAATCACCCAGTATGGACACCTGAAGTAAAACAGGATGTTGTAACACAGGCGAAATCAGGATGTATTCTATTAAGCGGTATGGGTAATGCAAAAGAGTACCCCATATACTTCGATAAAATAGTTCTTGATGCATGTCAGGTAACGAACCCTTCAATAGACCCATTAAGAGAACCAATGGAACTTAGAACCTACGTTGGTAAAAAGCCAGAAAAATTAGAATTTGACTATGTTGAAGAAGAAATCGACGGTAAAAAAGTCAAAAAAGCAAAATTAAAGACGAAAATTGCTCCAAATCTTAAGTTAGATACTCCAATAATGATAGGACACATGTCATATGGTGCACTTTCATTAAACTCCCACAAAGCAATGGCAAAAGCGGTAAAAGAATGTGGAACGTTCATGGGAACCGGTGAAGGTGGACTTCACAGGGATTTGTATGGATATTCAGACAACATCATCACGCAAGTTGCAAGTGGTAGATTTGGTGTAAACAGTGAATATTTAAACAAAGGAGCTGCAATTGAGATTAAAATCGGCCAAGGTGCAAAACCTGGAATCGGAGGGCACTTACCTGGAGAAAAAGTGTCAGCAGAAGTTTCAATGACAAGAATGATTCCTCAAGGGTCTGATGCAATTTCACCAGCGCCTCACCACGACATTTACTCAATTGAAGACCTTGCACAGCTTATTAGAAGTTTGAAAGAAGCTACAAGATGGAAAATGCCAGTATTTGTTAAAATTTCAGCAGTACACAATGTAGCAGCAATTGCAAACGGTATTGCAACATCAGATGCAGATGCAGTAGTTATCGATGGATTCAAAGGTGGAACAGGTGCTGCACCTAAAGTATTCAGAGATAACGTTGGTATTCCAATTGAAGTTGCAATTTCAGCAGTCGATGACAGGCTTAGAGAACAAGGAAACAGGCACAAAATAAGTATCATTGCAAGTGGAGGTATTAGAAACTCCGCAGATGTATTCAAGTCAATTGCACTTGGTGCTGATGCAGTATACATTGGAACTGCTGCAATGGTTGCAATGGGCTGTACTGTATGTGGTAGGTGCTACTCAGGGCAGTGTGCTTGGGGTATCGCAACGCAAAAACCTGAACTCGTAAAAAGATTGGAAATAGATGACGCTGCAAAAAGAGTCGCTAATTTAATACACGCATGGACTCACGAAATTCAAGAATTACTCGGAGCTGCAGGAATTAACTCCATAGAAAGTCTCAGAGGAAACAGAGACAGGTTAAGGGGCGTAGGGCTCAGTGAGATCGAATTAAATACATTAGGAATAAAACAGGCAGGAATGTAATGGCCAGTCTAGGTGAAAGAATGAAAGAACTTAAAATTGACGCCAGGGACATGGACTACAGGGAATTAAACGAGAAAATCCACGAAGTCTTGGACGAAAACAAAGACTTGGAAAAATTAGTGCTTGAAAATGTTTTAGGCCAGAGATTTATCGGAAATGGGATTTCGAGAAATAATTTAATAATAATTGTAAATGGAATTCCTGGTGGGGACCTTGGAATGTTTATGAAAGGCCCTAAAGTAGTTGTAAATGGAAATGCTGACCACGCTCCCGGAAATACAATGGATGAAGGATTTGTCGTAATTCACGGAAGCAGTGGGGATGTAACCGGCCACTCGATGAGGGGCGGAAAAGTTTACGTTCAGGGAAATGTTGGATACAGAAGCGGAATCCACATGAAAGAATACAAATACAAATTCCCTGTTTTAGTTATCGGTGGAGCTGCAAAAGACTTCCTTGGGGAATACATGGCTGGAGGAATTATTTTAAATTTCAACATGGACCAAGAAGATACCGAAAATATCGAAGGAAGGATGATTGCAACAGGAATTCACGGTGGTGTAATTTACATTCGGGGAATTGTTGAAAGTTCCCAACTTGGAATTGCAGCAGACATCAAGGAATTCACAGAAGAAGATGTTGAAAAAATTAAACCCTACATCGAAGAATTTTGTGCAGAATTTGGATATTCTGACAAAATCAAAGAAAAACTTATCAATTCAAAATATACTAAAATCGCTCCAATTTCAAGCAGGCCATTCCAGAAATTGTACACACCTGATTTGAGATAATTAAAATACTTTAAGAGATTTAGGTGGAAATTATGAAGTCATACTTGAACTTAAAAGAAGAAGTATGGGATAAAGAAACGTGCTCTGGTTGCGGTGCGTGCGTTTCTGTATGCCCTACTGAAAACATATACTTTAAACAGCAAAGCCCTGTGCAATTCGACTGTGACGAATGCGCATGTATAATTGTGCCAACTGAAGATGGAGAAACCCCAATTTCAGCAGAATTCTGTAAGGTAACCCTTTATGATGTAAATTGCGGTGCTTGCTACAGCGTATGTCCAAGAACAAAAGAAAGACACGTATTCAACTTAGAAAAAGTGCCTGGAAGAGTTATTGAAAATTATAAAGCAAAATCAACACTCGAAACCAAAAATATTCAAAGTGGTGGTGTTGTAACTGCAATTTTAGCAAATGCTTTCGATGAAGGCTTAATTGATGGCGCAATTGTGATGATGGAAGATAAATGGACCATGAATCCAAAATCATACCTTGCAACATCAAAAGAAGACGTTTTAAAAACTGCAGGAAGCAGGTACAACTGGAACGTGCCAATACTCGAAGTTTTAAAAGAAGCGGTAATGGTAAAAAAATTAAACAAAATTGCAGTGGTTGGAACTCCATGTGTTATCAATGCAGTTTACCACATGATGGCAACAAACAACGATTTAGTTGAACCTTTCAAAGAAGCAATAAGGTTGAAAGTATCCTTATTCTGTTTTGAAACGTTTGACTATGACAAAATGCTTAACAAAATAAAAGAATTGGAAATAAACCCTTGGGACGTTAAAAAGATGGAAATTGACAAGGGAAAACTCATAGTTTCAACCATACACGGTAATGTCATTAGTTTAAAAATCGACGAACTCGATGAAATGGTAAGAAAAGGCTGTAAAGTTTGTAGAGACTTTACGGGAATTTCTTCAGATATTTCAGTTGGAAACGTCGGAACTCCTGATGGATACTCCACAGTGTTGGTAAGAAACAAATGGGGTAAAGGATTCTTCGATAGAACTGTAATCAACGGATACGTTTCAGTTGAAGGCGAATCATCATTAGACTCTGTAAAATCACTTTCAATCAAGAAAATGGAAAGAAAAGACGTTGAATTCTAATTCTTTTTGATTTTTTTATTTTAATAGATTAATAACTTAATTAGTCCTATTTTACGATTATTTCTGATGTCAGATCGAAAGGATTTGACCGCATTGCAAGGGAAAATAAATACGGATAGTTATTTTTTAGATACATCATGTAATCCAACCATTCTGATACAAGTTTTTCATAAACTCTTACAATATCTCCTGAAAGATGCTCGATATCTGACTGCGGCAGGTTATCAATATCCTTTCTTTTCATGAGTTCTTCAGAAAGGTGCGAAATTGCCCTTAAGAGTCCTGTAAATTTTTCATGCTCTAATAATGCAGGATTTTCCATTAATCTAAGTATAAACTGTGACTGACTGTTTAAAAACTCTTTTAATTCCTTAATATTATCAGGTGTTATTTTTACACCGTATTTATAGTTTTTAAGAATTTTATGGGCGTTTTTAAATTCACTGTCGTCCCAGTTGTTAGTTACTATTAAATTTTTTCGAATTTCTTCTAAATTTGGGTCATTATCAGAAAAATAAGTTAAAAGTTCTTCTCCAACACTCGAAAAGAACGAGCCTATAACCATATTTAATTTTTCAAGAGTTTGTTTTTTGTCTCTGTGTTCAAGCAACCTGTGAAGAATCAACGTTACAATGAGAACTTCAATCGGGGTAAATGCGATATCTCCCAAGAGATATATCGAGATATGGTGTAAATCATGGAATATTAAAAAGTGGATATAATATAGAAGAGTAGATAGTGCAACCAAGGCCACCGCAATTCCTATTTCCCATTTAGTATCGCTCAAAATATCACCTATTCTATTGGAAACCTTAATAATGCTGAAATTCCACCAAGTGCTTTCAACTGTTTTCCTGCATCGTGCTCTGTTGAAATTATAAGTATATTTCCATTGATATTTTCAACACTGTTTATTAATTCTTCGATATTTCGTCTGTTTCTTCTTAAATATTCATCAGTTAATAAAAGAGTTTCAATTGCAGAGTAGTTCATTGCATTGTTCACACTTTCGATTCCGTATGCAGCAAGACCTTTTTTAGAAATTTCTTCAAGTAATTTTTCTATAATTTGTGTTTCTTTGCTGATTCTTGCTTCGCCGTAAATTTTATCAATAATTCCAGATTTTAAAATTTCAGAAAGCCCTGATTTTCCAGTATGGTTTGCAGATTCCACGACCACGTTTGGAGCCAGACTTTTATGTTTTTCAGATATGTAATTTTGGATATTGTTTTTTCCAAATCCGGGGCCCGCAAATAGTATTTTTCCTTCATATTCTGAAATTGAATTGATAATATCAGAATAGTAGCTAAATTTTGCCTGTTCATTCTGTTTGTAGTCTAATTTTTTAGAAACACCTGATTTAATACTTGCAAGTTCTTTAATTCCAAATTCACGGATTAAATAAATATCTGCTTCGCTATCATCCATAATAACGACAACTACTTTTGGCTTTTTAGAAGAGTCTTCCGCATCTTTTAGCCTGTCAATATCCCATTTTTTCCAGTTTTTTTGAATGGAAACTTGCAAAAGCGGTTCAATGTCAATTGTATGGTATGAACCAAGTGGGATGTCATCTGGAGCGTGAATAATTTGTCCACTGATCCTAAGCCTGTTAAAATCTTCGTGAAAATTAATTTTTTCAGCTTTTATCCCCAAAAAAACTTTTCTCTTCGTGCCCCTATCAGCACGTAACTTGTCCCCTTTATCTTCGGTTCTTCGTTCAGTTACTGCGTAAACTGCATTAAATGGCTGTATTATGTTTGACAAGTGCCATAAATCATCTAAATTTTCAGGAATTAGTTTTATTATATTTTTTTCAGGTATCTCTTGGATGATCTTCATTATATCTCTTTTTCAGGTATTTGCTCGTTTTTTTCGCTTTCTTCGTAATCATGAACGAATATGTCCCCGTTTTGAAGTATTGTTACAACAAATGGCTCTACTACCATCCTGTTTCTGATGTATCTTTGAGCGTTTTGATTTATAAATTCCATAATTTGAAGGGAAGAGTATTTTACATGTATTTCTTCCTGGTCAGACTTAGAAAAAATAATTTTTGGAATATCAAATACATCGATACCCTTATCTATCTTAATCTTGGACGGTGCGATTATATCGTTATAGATACTCAGCGTATTTCGCGCCTTTTCAATATTTTCGCGAGCTCTTTTCTCAATCATACTGATGTTTGCCCTGCTTGTCCCCATAATACTGGCAATCTCATCTTGTGTATGGCCTCTTTTCCGGAGGTTTAGTACGTTTATCTGAATTTCTGTCAAAAACGATTCCATAGTTCCACTTTTCACATGTAATTAACATATATTATCGTAAAATTGGTATATAAAATAAATGATTTAAATGTTTTTTAATTCGCGAAAAGATTTATTCTTTAAAAATTTAAAAAAAGTTTTTAAAACTGAAAAATTATCTTCCAAGTTCAGAATGCGCTTTTGCAAGATGTCCTGCAGCAAGAGCACCAATAAGTGATAATTCGCCCGCTAAAACAACAGCTCCTGCAATTTCTGCAAATTTGACTGCTTTTTCAGCACCTGCGCATCCAATTATTTCGAGGCATTCTTTCTGTGTTTCAACTCTCGTTCCACCGCCGATTGTTGCAACAGGTAAATCTGGAAGTGTAACTGAGAAATAAAGTCCATCTCCAGTACATTCTGCAGTCGTAATTCCCATGCTGCCTTCAACAATGTGTGCTTCGTCCTGTCCAGTTGCTAAGAACAGTGCACCGACAATATTTGCATACTGCGCGTTAAAACCTAAGGACCCACTTATTGCCGAACCAATCAAATTTTTGTAAGTGTTTACCTGTTCAATTGCTTTTGAAGTGGTTTTTAAATATTTTTCAACGTATTCTTCTTTTAAAAATACTTCTGCAACAACACTTTTTCCCCTTCCTTCAATCAAGTTTATTGCAGCAGGTTTTTTATCAGTACACACGTTACCGCTCAGTGCAACAGTATCTACAATTATTCCTTCTTTTTTAAGTTCAGATTCGATAAATGAACATGCTTTTTCGGTTGCGATTGTCACCATGTTCATTCCCATCGCATCCCCAGTTTTAAATGTAAATCTTGGGTACACGTTTCTTCCAACTATCAAAATTGGACTTATCTGAATTAACTTACCGTGTCTTGTTGTAGATTCTGCAACTTCTTTTATCTTTGCGAAGTTATCTAATATCCACTCTTTTAATTTCAAAGCATCAACTATAGAGTTCGTTTTGATTATTGGTGCACGGGTCATCTTGTCGTCGATCACGCGTACAGTTGCACCACCACATTTTGTGATAATACTGCAACCCCTGTTAATAGACGCAACGAGGGCACCTTCTGTAGTTGCAAAAGGCACGTTAAACTCACCTTGTGCATACTTTCCATTAATTGAAATTGGGCCAGCAAATCCGAGTGGAATTTGGATTGCACCAATCATGTTTTCAATGTTTTTCTGCATCGCAAGTTTTTCATCAAGTGTATATTGCTGAATATGCCTTGTTTCAACGTTTGATAGTTTTTCAAGGTATTTTCGTCTTGCAGTAACTGCATTTCTTTCTCCAAATTCTGAATCAAGCTGGTAAACTTTTATTTCTTTTCTAATCAGTTTTTCAACGATTTCTTCAATATTAACGTTATTTTCCATTTTTCCACCACGCCGAGTTCATCAGGTCTTCTTTTGAAGTATTCAATGAGTAGGATACAAAGTCATGAGTTATTTTTTTTGCAAAAGCTTTTGAGAAATTTTCCATGATTTCTTCAGGATTTTTGGATTTAGAAAGTTTGATTGCTTTTTCAAGCTCTTTTATTCGTATTTCTTCGATATATTTGTTAAAATCCTTTAAAACTTCTTCAATATTAAGTTTTTCAACTTGCTTTACCAAAACATCGTATTCTTCTTTAATAATTTTTTCAACAGCGGGAACTTCTTCAACTCTTCTCTGCAGATTTTTATCAGATATATTTCTTAAATCATCAATGGTGTATAGGGTTATGTTTTCAAAATCCCTTACCGCATCGTCAACATCTCTCGGGTTTGCTATATCTATTATAATTTTGTTTCCAACGTCAGCAAGGTCTTCTTTTTCCAAGATGTAGTGTGGTGAAGAAGTAGCGCAGATTATAACGTCGCTGAAGTTAATTGCTTCTTTTAATTTGTCAAAATGAACTGCCATTCCGTTTAATTCTTCAGCAAGTGTTTCTGCTCGTTCATAAGTTCTGTTTGCAACAATAACAGCTTTTATATGTTTTTCTGCAAGTGCTTTTGCAACCAATGTTCCAATTTCCCCTGCACCTATCAGCAAAACATTTTTGTTTGTAAGCCCGAAGTTTTTTTCTGCAAGTTCGACCGCTGCACTTCCAACTGAAACTCCACCTTCGTTAATTTTGGTTTCAGTTCTTGCACGCTGTCCAACATGTATTGCTTTTAAAAAAAGACTGTCTAAATACCGACTCGTTTTTTTAAGTTCGCGCGCTTTTTGAAAACTTGTTTTTATCTGGCCCAAAATCTGGTTTTCCCCAAGTATCATCGAATCCATTCCACAGGATACTTTTAAGAAATGAAGCGTTGCATTTTTCCCTTTTAAAACGTCAAAGCCAGAAAAATCGTTTAAAATACAATCTATATCAGAATTTATTTCCGTGTCAAAATATGCTTCAATCCTGTTGCAAGTCTGGACTACAACACAAGCGTCGTATTTATTATAAAATTCATCCTCGTCAATTCGCATCTTTTCAAGGACTGGTACAGGGTATTTTTTGTAATCTGCTTTAATTAATAACATAGATTCACCTATGTTTTTCAATAAGTTTTAAAAGTTCATTTTGGAAGTTTTCATCGTCAAATACTTTTTCAAGAACTTTTTTTCTCTCGTTTTGGCTGTCAATTTTATTTTTCAAAAAATCACGGAGTTTATTTTGAAAACAAATTTCAAATTCAGAATTTTTTAAATATTCTTCAACGTTTTTTCGAATTTCTCTTGCAACAATCGGACTTTTTCCTCCAGTATATACTGCAAATGAAACACCATCAACGCTGCAACATGCAGGAACTATTAAATTAGATTCTTTTTCAAAAGTTGAAGAGTTTATAAGTTTTGTTAAACTTTTTGCAATCGAAACAATCCTTTTATTGTTTTCGTCGTCGATCGCGGTTATTATAATATCGTGATTTTTTATTATTGAATATAGTTCTTCATCACTTAAATTAGTTACATCGGATTCAAAAAATTTCACGTTTTCATATTTTGAAATATCCTTTTTATCAATACTTTTAGAATAAACGGTAATTTTTGCATTACCATCAAGGAATTTTTCGAATCTTCTTTTCCCAACACTTCCAAATCCAAAAATTAATACATTAAATCCGCTCAAGTCTAAAAAAACCGGAATCATATTTTCACGAGCAATTATCCATTCAATAATGAATTGTATATTTCATAAGTTTTTTTTGAAGAGAATCCCCACGAAAAGTTTTTTGAAGTATTCAAACCTTCTTCTCCAAGAGATTTTCTTAAATTTTTATCCTTAACAAGTATGTTTATTTTATCTTCGAGAACTTTTGTATCTTTTGGATTAACAATATATCCATTTATTCCATCCTTAATTAGTTCAGGAATTCCGCCGACATCAGTTCCGATAACTGCTTTTTTACATGCAAACGCTTCTATAATCGTCATACCGAGGCCTTCTGAAATTGAAGGGAGTACTAAAAAGCTGCAGTTTTTTAAATACTCTGAAACTTCAGATTGTGATTTTTGTCCGAGTAATTCAACGTTTTTAATATCGTTTAATTTTATAAAATCCAATATTTTATTATATAACGGACCATTACCAATAATTTTAAATTTAAAGTTGATATTTTTAATGCTTTCTAAAAAATAAAAGATTCCTTTCTGTTCAACAAGTGAGCCGACGAATAACCCGTAATTGAAATCGTTATCAGAGGAATTAAACAATTCTTCGTCAAACCCGTTATACATTACGTTCGAATCAATTTTAAAATTTGATTTTAAATTGTTTTTTAAAAATTCGCTAACGCATATTATTTTTTCGGAATTGTTAACTGCGTAGTCAAAAAAGTATTTTCCAAAGGTACTTTTTGAGAGATTCAATACATCACTCCCGTGAAGGGTTAAAACTGTTGGAATATTGCATTTTTTTCCTAAACGCGCCCCTAAAAAACCCTGTGGTGCTGCATAGTGGCTGTGGATTAAATCTATTTTTTCGTCTTTAATTATTTTTTTCCCAATTTTATATCCATTTAAAATATAGCTTGGGCCCCTTAATCTTGAAAAATACGGAACTTTGTGGACTGTAACGTTTTCAAAAGAATTTTCAAGATTTTCTTCAAAATTATAGTTTAAAATATGAAATTCAAAATCGTCAATTTTGTTTAAATTTTTTATTAAATTTTCAACATGGATTGAAATTCCGCCAATAAATGGGTAATATATTGAAGGAAGTAATATTTTCAAAATAACACCAAAAAAAGAAATTAATGGGTAGTTTTCCACTTTACAAAGATATAGTGTTTTTGAGGCTCTTTTAATTCCTCTTCTATTCTTTTTGCAAGCGGGTCAACTATGTTTTTCCTGACTCTATCTTCAAAATCCTTAAAGCTTTCAAATTTCTTTATTTCCCTTTCTTCGATTACTTTCCACATGGAAGTTTTTCCAATTCCCGGAAGTAATTGCAAGGTATGCATCCGGTTTGTAATTGGTCCGCAATTGTTTAAAAAGTCAACGAACCGTTCTTCCTGAGCCTGTACAGCTTCTTTTATCACGTGAAGAAGTTCTGTTTTTGCAGTAGGCGTTAATTGGTCGTATTTTAACATTTTTGATACGAATTCTACTTTTTCCCGTTTTCCTTTGCCAATATAGAGTTTTTCTGCAAGGTCTGCAAACTGATTATCTTTAAAGGTTAATTCCATCATTACAAACTGTTTTTCACCAAAAGCTTGCGCAACTGGTTTTTTTTGATGAAGAGGTTTAGTATCTTCAGGGTACCCGTATTCTAAGAAGTCCAAAACGTATGCGTAATCTTCAAACTCTCGTTTATTCTGTTCATGCCCCTCTCTCATACTTACACCTGTTGATGTTGAAAATTAAAATAACATTATTTAATATCGTGTTGGTTCAATAAAAAACTAATTGGTTTAGTAGTAAAATAGTAGAAAAGCGTTATTTGTACTTACTAACTACTTCTAAAATTTCGTCCTTGTTTTCAGGGACATCGACTCTGTAAAATATGATTTTCAGGTCTTCTTCTGTTTCTGGAAGTAAGTCTATAATTTTAACTGCCATTTTTTCAGTTAGCCCTAAATTTACGAGCTGTTCAAGCATGGAATCAGCATCTTCTTTACTTATTGTTGAAAATTTTCTTAAATAGTCAAGCGAACAACCGTGTTCGTAAGATAATTCGTCAAAATCTGCTCTTTCATCCATAATTTCGGTTGCATGAGCAATTGTTGTGTATTTCTCGGAAATAATTTCCTTTCCAATCATAATCTCCCTCAAAACAGATTAGTCTCAAAAAAAAAGATATCTAAAAATAAATTATAATTTAGATTCTCTTAAGTGTTGCGGTCTAGCAATAATATCTTTGTATTTTCCGCCGTCTTTTACTCTAACTAAGAACGATCTTCCTCTTTGAGCAACAACAACTCCGGTTTTACCGTGGAATTTTGGGTGTGGCATTCCTTTTTGTACTGAAGGGTCGAGTACTACGTGAACTCTGTCTCCTTCGGTGTAGCATTTTAAAGCTCTTGTTAATGGAGCCATTCCTTTCTGTCTTGGGTGTTTTGAAAGTTTATATCTTGTTTTGCTTCTAAATCCTTCACTTTTTTGCATAAGTATTCCTCCTAATGTGTTTCACAAAAATAATTGGCATAGTGTCTATCCTTTTTTTCACTACCAATATATAACCATTTCTATTTTAGATATATTCTACATCATCGTAGTCGTGAACATCCAAAACATCTAAAAATTTACAGATGCATTTTTTGTTTAGCAATTCCGAAACAGAAGGCGTAGTTCTTCCTTCATCGCTGTTAATAAGCTCTTTGATGTATAATCCGCCATCGCAGAATATCTTAAGTTCAAAGTTATAATCATCAATCATATGCGGCCAAGCTTTATATACCTTACGCACACGCACGAGGTCAGCCCTTCGATGCGAGACTCTATCTGGCGTTCTTTGGTCAATCGTTAGATTTTCAAGTTTTTTTGCTAATTCTGTCACTTCTTCTTTTGATACTTTTCCTTCGCACTCCACTTGAGCAAGATATGTTTTTTTGTGGGGTTCATTTTTGAAAAAGTGAACGTCCTTTTTAACCCCGTATTCAACATTTATTATTTCAACGTTTCCGGATTCATTGACTTTTGAAGTAAGTTCTTCTAAATTAACGGTTCTAACTTTAGGCTCTTTTATTTCAATTACAAAAGGCCTTCCGTTTCCAAGCATCCTAACGTCAATATCTTCTCGTCCTGCACCGTGAAGTGCTTCTGAGCTTCCTTTCATTCTTTCCATAAACGGTTCTGCAATGATTTCTTCAACTGAAGTCATGTACTGTTTTCCAGTAAAGTTACATTTTTCACAGCCTTTTCCTCTGCAAGACCTGCAGTCCCAGTGGCTTTGAGGAATTCCCCTAACAAGCTTTTTATATCGTCCTTTGATAAATACGGGGTTTACTTGAAGTGTAACTTTTTGGTTGTACGGGTTTACCATTACAACAATGTCTGGATTTTCCTTGTCAACTCGCTTTTTGACTAATGGAACTACAACTTTTCCAAGTTCTCTTCCAAATTCCTGCCGTATACTTTCCATAAATGGAGTTTCAATCTCGTTTTCAAGTTCTTTAAATCTTTTTGGAAGTTTTGTACCGACTAAAAAGCTTTCAAACTCGTATTCCGAAAGTGCATCAACTACATTTTCAGCAACTTTTTCAATATTTTCAGGTTCAAAAATTCCTTTACACCAAGGGCAGAGTTCGTCGCATTCTTCAGTTTTTTCATATTCGGCTTCATTTTTAAATTTTGTTTCGTATTTTTCAATATCCTCAATTAAATCAAGTTTTATTCCGGAAATTCCTGATTTATAAAGACAATACATCAATTCTTTAATTTCTTCCAATTTTTCAGGTTCTACTGATTTTAGTTCTGGATTTTCAGAAGTTTCTTTCATCTCTTCAAGGGCAGTTCTTAAATCTTCTTCAAGTTCGATTGCTTTAGCAAGTTTTAAGGCGTGTCCTCTCTCAAAATTACTAGACCTAATAAGTTTTCCATAAAGTCTTCCAAAACATCTGTCGCACAATGGGTATTTTTTTAAAACAGAATAATCTATATTCATATAATCTCACCAGGTGATTTCATGATAATAAATGCGGATCTACATATTCACTCAAAATATTCTATGGGAACTTCTAAGTATATGGATATTGAGCATATATTAAAATATGGTCCAGTAAAAGGTCTCGATTTAATCGCGACTGGAGACTGTTTACACTCAAAATGGCTCGAAGAAATCGAAAAATACGCAGATAAACCGCTTCTTCTTTCAACAGAGGTTGAAGACAGAAATCGGGTCCATCACCTGATATATTTGCCACACACATCTCAGGCTCACGATTTAAGAGATAAATTTTCAAAATATTCAAAAAATATCGATGCTGATGGTAGACCAAGAGTTTCAATGAATGGAATGGAAATTATCGATGCAGTAAGGGACATTGGTGGACTTATCGGGCCCGCGCATGCATTTACGCCGTGGACAAGTATTTATAAATCATTTACATCAATTTACAACTGTTATGCGAGAAAACCAGATTTTATCGAGCTTGGACTTTCTGCGGATACTGATATGGCAGATATGGTCGAAGAACTTCGGGATTTACCTTTTTTAAGTAATTCTGATGCTCACTCCTTTTATTCTCACAGGCTTGGACGGGAATTTAATCAGATGGACGTAGATGAGCTCGGGGGGCTCGAAACAAACTTTGAAGAGATAAAAAAGGTTTTAAAACACAATAAAATAACTGCAAACTATGGACTCGATCCAAATCTTGGAAAATACCATTTAACCGCATGCACGAGATGTTTTACCCGGTTTAAATTAGAAGACGCGGAAGAAAATAACTTTAAGTGTCCTGACTGCAAAGGAACGATTAAAAAAGGAGTTCATGATAAAACCTTGGAACTTTCAAAGGATAAAAAAGTAATTCATCCAGATTTCAGGCCAAAATACCACAAAATAATTCCTCTCGCAGAAATAATCGCGCTTGCGGTAGGAAAGAATATCGGAACAAAATCAGTAGATACGATTTGGGAGCAGTATATCACAAAATACGGAAATGAAATCGATGTTTTAATAAATGAAGATATAAATGAAGTTAAAAAGATAAATGAGCATGTTGGAAAAATGATTGAACTCTTCAGAACCGGCAAAATATACATTTATCCTGGAGGGGGCGGGGAATACGGGCATATTTCAAAAGTTCCTGTAACAGTTAAGTGGTATAAACCAAAATTGACCCTTGATTCATGGGTAAAAAAATAAAAAAGTGAAAAATTAAATCTTAATTTAAATATTCTTTTAAAACTTTTGAAAGCCTTTTAATTCCTTCAATTATTTTTGTATCCGGCATATTTGAATAATTCAACCTGAATGAGTTTTCATGTCCTCCGTTTGGGAAGAACGAACCTCCCGGAACGATTGCAACGTTATTTTTCAGACATTCATCTAAAAATTCGCGTGCATTGTACCCTTCTGGAAGTTCGACCCAGGTAAAAAGCCCGCCTTCAGGGTTCGTGTATTTAATACCTTCTGGAAACTCTTCTGCAATTGTTTTAATCATCAAATCTCTTCTGCCTTTATATAATTCTTTTAATTTGGATACTCTTTCGTCAAAATCATAATTTTCAAGCATTTTTGAAATAAGTCTTTGAGAAAATGACGATGTGTGCAAATCCCCGCTCTGTTTTACGAGAATATATTTTTCAAGGATGTTTTCCGATGCAGCAATCCATCCTACTCTTAAACCCGGACAGAAGGTTTTTGAAAACGTTCCCAAATGAATTACAAGCCCTTTTGAATCCATTGATTTTAATGAAGGCAGCATTTCTCCATCAAATCTTAATTCTCCGTAAGGGTTATCTTCAATTACCGGAATTTCATATTTTTCAATTATTTTCATGAATTTTTCCCTTCTTTCAGGAGTCCACGTCTTTCCAGTTGGATTTTGAAAATCAGGGATGGTATAAATGAATTTTACATTTTTGGTAGTTTTTAAAATTTTTTCAAGTTCTTCTGGAATCATTCCAAAGTCATCAGTAGGAACTTCCTTAAATTGTGGTTCGTATGATTTGAATGCGTTAATCGCTCCAAGGTATGTTGGACTTTCACATAAAACTACATCATTTTCATCTAAAAACACTTTTCCAGAGAAATCTAAGCCCTGCTGAGACCCACAGACGATTAAAATATTATCTTTTGTAACATCTGTTTTCAATACTTTATTCATCCTTTCTGAAATCTGCTGCCTGAGTGGGGGGTATCCTTCCGTTACGTCATATTGGAGGGACTCTGGACCCATTTCATCAAGAACAAGTACTGAAATTTCTTTCATTTCTTTTACTGGAAAGAGTTCCGGCGCAGGAAGGCCTCCTGCAAAAGATATAATTTCAGGATTCTGGGTAACTTTCAATATTTCTCTTATTTCAGATGATTTAATATTATTCATTCTTTTTGAGTAGCTTAATGCCATATTCATCCCCAAATTTTCGATAATGATTTAATCGATAATTTATAACATGCTAATATACAAGTATTGATTATATGGTAGTTTATCTTAATCTATATATACATTATAGTGCACGAGGAAAAGTATGAAAGACTTAAATGAGGCAATTTCTAAAAACCTGAAAACAGTCCGAAAAAGAAAAGATTTAAGTTTAGATGCGTTATCAAACCTTACGGGCGTTAGTAAAAGTATGCTTGGTCAAATCGAGCGTGGAGAAGTAAATCCGACAATTTCAACGATTCTAAAAATTTCCAATGGTTTAAAAGTTTCATTCACGTCACTTTTAAAGAACGAAAAACCAGAAATCGAAATAATGCCATTTGAGGATTTAAACCCTGTGTTTGAAGGAGAAGGCCACAAACTCTATCCTGTAATTTCATTTGAAGACGACAAACGATTTGAAACGTATATTGTTGAAATAAAACCTGGACACAAGTATTATTCGGAAGGCCACGTGAAAGGAACTGAAGAAATTATAACAGTTTTTGACGGGGAATTGGTACTTTCAATTGGTGAAATCGATTATTTTCTTAAAAAAAATGATACAATCAGGTTTTACGCAGATAAACCCCACGGTTATGAAAATAAATGTTCAAAAGTTACAAAATTAAATCTTATCCTTCATTACGAGTAATTTAAAAATAGATTAAAAGATTAAAATAATTATTGGCAGCATCCGCAGGTTTTTTCCTGTTTAATGCATTCTACAGGGCAAACATCGGAACAGTCGCCACAGTCGTTACATTTTGCGCAGTCGATGTGTGCTTTACCGTCATCTTTTTCTGAGATAGCTTCTACAGGACATACTGGAACACATGCTCCACATGCGATGCATTCATCTTCGTTTACTTTGTATACCATAATTACACCTCAATTGTAATTTTTTTGGTTTATTTCCATTAAGCATTACCTATTTTTATATGTTTGTAAACTTTTCTGATTGCCCC
Organism: Methanococcus mangrovi; assembly: GCF_054506835.1. Lineage (NCBI taxonomy): Archaea > Methanobacteriati > Methanobacteriota > Methanococci > Methanococcales > Methanococcaceae > Methanococcus > Methanococcus mangrovi. Next base: position 1,641,429 of record NZ_CP197114.1, read on the forward strand.
ATAGTATTTATCTATTAAAAGCGAGTTTATCATAAAATAAAAAATGTGAAAAGTCATGCAGGAAAAAATGAACGGAATTTACGTTCTATGGATTACAATTTTTGTAACGATGCTCGGTATCGGGTTGATTTCGCCGCTTCTTGCGATATTTGCAAAATCGTACGGCCTGTCAAATTTCCAGATCGGTCTGATTTTTGGTTCGTTTTCGCTTGTTAGAACAATTTTTCAACTTCCTGCAGGAACACTCTCCGATACCTACGGAAAAAAAGTATTTTTAGTTGCTGGAACACTTCTTTACGGGGTAACAACGTTATTTTACAGTTTAGCATCTGGATTTGCAACTATACTTGCAGTCAGGACGCTTACAGGGGTATTTTCTGCATTTGTAAATCCTGTTGCAGGTTCTTATATTGCACAGGTGTCCCCTAAATCAAAACTTGGAGAATACATGGGAGTATTTAATTCTGCAGTATCTCTTGGATTTGGGGTTGGACCATTACTTGGGGGCTTACTTGCAGATATGTATGGAATTATGGTTCCTTTCTATGTTTGCGGGATTTTAGGAATTATTGCATCCATAATCGCATATTTTAAATTAGACGATGTAAAAGCAAAGGAAAAAACAAAAATATCTGGGAAAAACTTATTTTCGCTTGAATTTTTAAAAATGAGAAATTTCAGCGCAGCTTTTATTATAAACATTGCAATAACAATTTCGAGGGGTGCACTTCTCGCATATTTGGCAATTTATGCTTATGATTATGGAATTTCTGCATTTAAAATTGGAATAATGCTTGCAGCAATGAATTTAGTTCTTGCAATAACTCAGAAAAAATTCGGAAAAATTTTTGACGAGAAAGGAAGCAGCATAATTTTAAAAGGAATATTTATTGGAAATATTGGAATGTATATTCTTGCAATGTCTACTAACTTTATAGAAATGTTTATTTCGCTAATTATTGCATCAATTGGAGCTTCAATGAGTACGCCAGGAATAAATTCGATTGCAATTCGGGATATTCCTCATGAACGAAAGGGAGAAGCGATGGGGCTTTACACCGCGAGCATAAATGTAGGAATATTTTCTGGAGCAGTTCTGCTTGGATATATCTCAGATATTGTTGGAATTTCAAACATGTATAAAATAGGGGCAGTATTTTCATTTTTAATAAGTTATATCGCGTATATCGCAATAAAAAAATAAAAATAGAATTAAATTTCAGTTTCTTTTGCGTAGGCCCATTTTAATAGCGGCGGTGTTGAAATAATTGATATTGTAATGAATATCATCGTTGCAGCAATAAATTTTCCAACATTTGAATCAGAAATTACTCCTGCATGTATTGCGACCATGAGGTTTATTAATGCAATTTCAGCCCTTGGAATTGACCCAATTCCCATTTGAAGTGATTTTTTGAAGTTCCATCCCATGATTCTGGCACCAAATCCCCTTCCAATGACCTTACTTACAATTGCAATTACTGTTAGTACAAGAGCAAGGTATAATGCATCAAAATTTCCAAAAATTGTTAAATTAAGGGATGCTCCGGTATAGACGAAAAATAATGGGATTAATATACTGTATCCAATTGTTTTGACATCTTCAATTAAGTTTTTACCTTCAGCAGTTCTGGAAAGTACGAGTCCTGCCATAAAAGAGCCTTCAATAGCTGCTTCAAACCAGTTTTCCGCTAAAAACGAGAATAAAAACATGACGGCTATTGCAAGAGAGAGAATTCCCTTTTCTACCTGGAGTTTTTCAGAAAATGAAATGAATTTATGTACAAATTTCATGGCAAGAAAACCCGTAATTACAAAGAAAATTGCGAATTTTCCCAAAAGTCCAAGAATACTTCCAGTACCAACTGCAAATATAATCAGCATTATACCTAAAAAGTCGTCCATGATGCTCGCACTAAGGGATGCTGCACCAACTTCGCTTTTTAAAACGCCCATGTCCATCATTACCCTAACAGTTATCCCGATACTCGTTGCAGTTAAAACTACTCCTCCTGCAAACGATTCAGCGGTGCTGTATCCCATATACTGCAGTGCAAGATAGCCCATCAATAGGGGAACTAAAACACCAAAAACTGTTGAAACTGTTGCAATTTTTCCGGTTTTTTTCAAAACTGATAAATCTGTATCAAGTCCACCTAAAAATAACAAAAATATAATTCCAAGTCTCGATAAAAAATCAAAAACTTCATTATTTTGAATTGTAAGATGCTCAGGACTCACTAATCCAAAATATACAAGATTTCCAAGGATCATTCCCATAATCATTTCGCCAAGAACTCCAGGAAAACCCAATCGGTTCATCAGGTGGTCACCAAGTTTACCAAAAATTATCGCAATTCCGATGGTAAACAACACCCAGCTAGTTTCCATTAAAAATCCCTCTATTCGTCATTGAGCCAAACAAAGACTTAAAAATTTGTCAATTAATATTTTTAAACTTATTTCGCCGATTAATCTTTCATTATCATCGAGTACTGCCAAAATCTGGACATTGTATCGTTTCATTTTTAGCAATGCATCGAGTACAGTTGAATTGTGATTAATTGCAAGCGCATTTTTTTCCATAACTTCTTTTGCAGTTTTTGCGCCACCAATAACTGACTTTAATGCCGATCTGGTACTTCCTATGTATAAATTATGTTTGTCAGGAGGCAATAAAAAATCTATGACACTTAAATATTTAATAACTCCGAGTAAACTGCCTTCTTCTTCACAATTTATGACCCAGACGTGGTGTCTTGATCTTAAATTTTCCATGACTTTTAGAATTGAATCATTACAGCAAACAACAGGCATAGTATTTACTGGCGGTATCACGTGTTTTACTTTAATATCATGGTATTTTTCAAGCGCATTTTCGATATTTTCGATATTTTCCATATAGTCACCTAAGAGTTTAAAGCCGATTTATATATCTTTTTGAAGATATAAATATTAATCAATTTTTTTAGGGGGAAGCCATGCCTTTAAACGAAATTGTTCCAGTGGTCGAAAATTTAATTTCAAGAGGGCATATCAAAAAACAAAGTGTAATAGATGCACTTTTAAGTGTTCCAAGGCATAAATTTATTCCTAAGGCAATGGAAGAATATGCATACACCGATAGTCCGTTGGGAATAGGGTACGGTCAGACTATTTCTGCAATCCACATGGTCGGGATAATGTGTGAAGAACTTGACTTAGATATTGGGCAAAACGTGCTTGAGATTGGAACGGGTTCGGGGTATCATGCAGCAGTGGTTTCTGAAATAATTGGAAATTTTGGAAAAGTCACGACAGTAGAACGGATACCTGAACTTTTTGAAAAATCAAAGCAAACACTGTCAGAACTCGGATATGAAAATGTTGAAGTAATTTTGGGGGATGGTACAAAAGGATATTTGAAAAATGCGCCGTATGATAGGATATATGTTACTGCGTCAGGTCCAGACGTTCCAAAAGCACTTTTTGAACAGTTAAACGATGGCGGAATTATACTATCTCCTGTTGGAAGCCATTTTCAGACATTAATGCGTTACAGGAAAATAAATGGTGAAATATCCGAAGAAAAACTTTTAGAAGTTGCTTTTGTTCCATTAATTGGTGAAAATGGCTTTTAAGATTAATTATCTTTTTTAAATTAAATATATTAAAAAATCGACATACTTTTTTATATTTGAAAATAAAATTAATTTTGAAACGCTTATTAAATTAGGATATACCAGAAATGGAGAGATATGATGAAAAAATTAGGAACAGACCTTTTAAAAAGAGGATTTGCGAAAATGGTAAAACACGGGGTTGTAATGGATGTTACAAACGTGGAACAGGCACAGATTGCAGAAGATGCAGGTGCTGCTGCGGTAATGGCTTTAGAAAGAGTTCCTGCAGATATTAGGGTACAAGGCGGCGTTGCAAGAATGTCTGACCCTGAAATGATTTTAGAAATTAAAGATGCAGTATCAATTCCAGTAATGGCAAAAGCAAGAATTGGACACTTTGTTGAAGCTCAGGTGTTAGAATCAATCGGCGTAGATATGATTGACGAGAGTGAAGTTTTAACTCCTGCTGATGAAGTAAACCACATCGACAAACGAGCATTTACAGCACCATTCGTTTGCGGTGCAAGAAATTTGGGCGAAGCTTTGAGAAGAATTGATGAAGGAGCAGCAATGATTAGGACCAAAGGAGAAGCAGGAACTGGAAACGTTGTTGAAGCTGTAAAACACATGAGAGCAGTTAATGAAGGAATTGCAAGAGTTGTGGGATACAAAGAAATGGGTCTTGAAGCAGAATTAATTCAAATGGCAAGAAACGAATTGAAAGTTCCAGTTGATTTAATTTCAGAAGTTGCAGAACTCAAAAGACTTCCTGTTGTAAATTTCGCAGCTGGTGGGATTGCAACACCTGCAGACGCAGCTTTAATGATGCAGATGGGATGCGATGGGGTTTTTGTGGGCTCTGGAATCTTTAAATCTGGAAACCCTGCAATAAGGGCAAAAGCAATTGTTGAAGCAACCTACAACTTCGATAAACCAGATATCATTGGAGAAGTAAGCAAAAACTTAGGGGAAGCAATGGTTGGAATAAATATTGACGAAATCCCTGAAGAAATGCTTCTTGCAAAAAGAGGAATTTAATCCTGCTTATTTACTTCAATCTTTATTTTAAAACAAATTCTATAATATCTTTTTAAACATGAAACACGAAAATTATTTGAAAATAATTTGCCAAGAAGAACTACCGAAAGCTTTATATATAATGATACTATTATTGAGTATGCGAACAAATTGCCTCGGTGGCTCAGCCTGGTAGAGCGCCTGACTTGTAATCAGGTGGTCGGGGGTTCGAATCCCCCCCGGGGCTTGAGTTACCTTTATAAATAGGTACGTTCAAATATAAGTCGTCTTATGGGCCTGTGGGGTAGCCTGGTCATCCTTTGGGATTTGGGATCCTGAAACCCCAGTTCGAATCTGGGCAGGCCCACCACTTATATTCCCGCGATAGTTCAGACTGGTAGAACGGCGGACTGTAGATCCGCATGTCGCTGGTTCAAATCCGGCTCGCGGGACTCAAATATTTATCATGGGCCCGTAGCTTAGTCTGGTAGAGCGCCTGACTTTTAATCAGGCGGTCGAGGGTTCGAATCCCTTCGGGCCCGCTCAAAAACGTAGAAGAGTTAAAAACTCGTTATTGTTTTGATACGGCGGTCAAAGCGGGGGTGTCCATCCGATCCCATCCCGATCTCGGAAATTAAGCCCTCCAGCGATTCATTAAGTACTGCCATCTGGTGGGAACAATGTGACGCTGCCGGTCACTTCTCATTTCACATGCCTTGGTGGTGTAGCTCGGCCTATCATACAGGACTGTCACTCCTGTGACTCGGGTTCAAATCCCGGCCAAGGCGCCTTACTTCTATTTTTGATATAACAAGCAATCTGGGCCCGTAGCTTAGTCTGGTAGAGCGCCTGACTTTTAATCAGGCGGTCGAGGGTTCGAATCCCTTCGGGCCCGCTCAAAATTTACTTTAAAATGCCTTGGTGGTGTAGCTCGGCCTATCATACAGGACTGTCACTCCTGTGACTCGGGTTCAAATCCCGGCCAAGGCGCTTTTTTGATATTGACTGTTATAATTGATATATTTGGATGTATTGTGAAAACATGTCTCACGAAGGCGAAGAATTTAACAAGATTTTTACAAAAGGAAAATTTTTAAAAGATATTTTTTTTAATTTATTCAAACCCTACAAAAATCCAACTTTTATCGGAGAAACCAAAAATCCAGAACTTGACGACTGCATCTGTTGCGGTTTATGTGTCGATGTATGTCCAACAAACGCAATATCTGTTTTTAAATTCCGAGACATAATATGCGAACACTGCGGTGCGTGTTTAAACGTATGTCCTGTCGATGCAATAGAAAAAAACCGATTTTTGGTGGACCATGAAAAATGTATAAAATGCGGTTTTTGTTCAATTTTCTGTACAATTCCTATTTTAAAAAACGAAATACCTGTTTCAAATGTTCCAGAAATTACTAATGAATGTAATAACTGCAAACTATGTATTAAAAAATGCCCTGAAAAAGCAATTTCTTTTGAGAATGGCAAAATTTTAATAAATCCAGAAAAATGTAATTTATGTTTAAAATGCGTTGAATTCTGCCCACTTAATGCGGTATTGTCTCCAGAAGATTCACTAAAATCTAAAATTATTAAAGTAGATTTAAATTCCTGTATTTTTTGTAAAGACTGCGAGGAAATATGCCCTGCTAAAAAATGAGTTAAATAAATCAGCCGAGTTTAGTGCTACCTATATTTATATATCACTTTTTCGGATAAGATTAATATTCATGGTAGGGGGGAATATTTTGAAGTACGGAATTTTATTTTCTGGAATTTTACTGTTTAGTATCGGGGTAAATGTTGCTGGTTCGTATATCGAGGGTATATACTTATTTCCACTTTATCTTGACAGTATTGGAACAATAATAAGTGCAATAATATTGGGCCCACACATCGGGGCTCTTGTCGGGCTTGTTACAAATTTGATAACCGGCAGCCTGTTATCCGAGGAAAACTTTCTTTTTGCAGTTGTAAATGTTTTAATCGGGCTTACTACTGGTATTATACTTTATAAAAATCAAATTAACTTAAAAACGATAGGTTTTGCCGCAGTAGCGGTTTCAATAGTTTCTTCAATCATGGGAAACTTAGTTTCAATCTATTTCTTTGGCGGGATAACTGCAGGGGGAGTAGGGCACATCACACAAACAATAATCACGTTTGGACAGGGAATTACAACAGCGGCGTTTGCAGCAGGGTTATATACCAATTTTGCAGATAAAATAATCTCTTTCATGGCCGCATTTTTTATAATTTACATATTCCAGGACAAACTTGCTGTTTACAACTTAAAACTTGGGGATTAATTTTTTATTTTTTTCAGATGATGTATTAAGTATTAATAATTTTAATGACACTATTATATACTTTACAGTTCAAATACTGCCATTAATCTTTGATGGTGGTAGTATGGATAAAAAAGTGCTTTACATGACAACGATTCCTGTTGGAATCGCAATAAACGCTATCGGTGGCCAGATTGCAACGTTTTTAAAATTGCCTATCTTTTTGGACAGTATTGGAACAGTTTTAAGCGGATTTTTGTTGGGTCCCGTTGGAGGAGCTTTGGTTGGACTTTTTACAAACATACTGCTTGGATTTTTGCTCGATCCAACGTACATTCCATTTTCAATAGTAAATATCGTAATTGGGCTTGTATCCGGGTATGCAGCACTTAAATATGGAATAACTCTTAAAAATTCGATAATTGTTGGGTTAATACTTGCAGTACTCGCGCCAATGGTTGGAACGCCTATTGCGGTATATCTCTTTGGAGGACTTGTCGGTGGAGGAGTTGACGTTTTAACAGCAGTATTTTTACAGTCTGGACAGGATATATTCTCATCAGCATTTTTAGCAAGAATTCCTGCAAATTTGGTGGATAAACTGCTTTCCTGTATCCTTGTTTACTACATAATAAAACCATTCCCAAAAGATATACTTTCAGAATTGGGCGTAAAAGTGAATTAATGCGTAAATTAGGGTTAAACTATGCAGTATGCTAAAGTAAAGATATATTCACTTTTTACCTTTTTTTTGCTTGCTTTGGTATTTTATAGTCCATTTTATGGATTTTTGGTATCTATCGCGGTAGTTTTACTTACCAAAAGATTTGAAGTATTTTCAAAAAAATGGATTTTATTTTCTGCATATCTTGTCATATTTTACTATTTTGTAATGGGCGAAAACGGCTTAACTAATGCTTACAGGCTGTTAGCATACGTTTTTACATTGCAATGGTTTATAAATTCCGTTTCAATTGAAAAATTAGTTGAGTTTATTTCAAGTTATAATCGAGACCTTGGAATTGGAACATGGATGACATTTTCAACGCTTGAAGTAGCTAAAAGGGAGTTTGAGATAACAAAAAATGCCCAACTTTCAAGAGGCCTGAATAAAAAAGGTTTAATTAATAAATACCGGTCATATTATGCAATAATCTCTCCGTTAATTGTAAAATTATATATTTCTGCAATTAACCGGTCAAGGTCCCTTCTTTCAAAGTGCTATGATTGAATTATTTTTTTATGCCCTTTGTATGTCTTTTAGATATCAGAGTTCATAATTACTACATATCCTATTTTATAATTTAATGATTATTATTAAATAATATGATAAACACTAACTAATGTATTTTCGGAGGTGTAATTTTGAAAAAGTTAAATGGAATACTCGCTATTTTCTGTATTATGGCAGTACTCGTATTTGCCGGATGTACTGAACAGCAAGCTTCAGAAGTATCTGAAGAAGAACCAATTGTGACAGTATACGTTGCATACGGAGGACTTGATTTAATTGCAGAAGAATTTGAAAAAGATACTGGCATAAAGATGGAATACGTGTCATTATCCTCTGGTGAAGCGCTTTCAAGGCTAAAAGCTGAGCAAAGCAATCCTTCAGCAGATGTATGGCTTGGTGGCGGAATTGATGCATTTATAAGTGCACAGCAGGACGGACTGCTCGAACCATACAAATCCCCAAATGCAAAAGATATTGATCCATTATTTGTTGAAGAAGACGGTTACTGGACGGGCGTTTCTCTTGTTACAATCGGAATTTTAGAAAATACTGATTTAATGTCCGAAAAAGGATTACCTGAGCCAGAAACATGGGATGATTTAATAACTGAAGATTACAGTGGCGAATTAATCGCATCAAACCCAACTGTTTCAGGTACTGCCTACTTTACTATATGTGGAATTCTCCAGATGTACGGTGAAGAAGAAGGCTGGAATTACCTTGATAAATTTTACCAAAACACTCCGTTCCTAACAAAAAGAGGAAGCGGACCTGGAAATTTAGTAACGGCTGGTGAATACGCATACGGTGTAGCACCTGACCCACACACGACGTTAATTGCAGATCCAAATTTACCTGTAAAATCTGTATTTTTAAATAAAGTTATCTGGTGGCCATCCCCAGTTTCAATAGTAAGCGGTGCAAAACACCCAGAAAATGCAAAAGTATTTGTTGACTGGTGTCTTTCAAAAGAAGGTCAGGAAGTATTAATGCAGGCAAGTCCTCGTGTACCTGTAAGGGGGGACATTGACGTTATTGACGGTGTTCCAAACCCTGAAGACCTTGATTTCCTCGACATGGATTTCATGTACTGGGGAGAAAATAGGGACAGGATTTTAGACGAATGGGAATCTCGATACAGAGAAATTTCAACTACTGAATAATTTTTTTATCTATTTTTTTACAGGTGCGCTAAATGAAAGAATTATTTAAAAAAGAAACGCTACCAAAAGTTTATCCAAAAGTTCTTGAAAATGGTTTTTATATACTTGCAAACGCTTTTTTATTGATATTTATAATGTATCCCGTGCTCACTGTATTTTTACAATCATTTTACGGCTCAAACGGTTTTACAATTGACGCTTATTCTAAATTTATTTCAGATTCGTACTATTTTAGTATTTTAAAAAACAGTATTGTTGTAGCGTGTTTTTCAACAGTAATTTCTTTAATATTGGGTTTTATTTTTTCAATAATCATTTTTAAAACCGATTTTAAATTTAAAAATTTTTTTAAAATCGCAGTTTTCCTACCAATAATTACTCCGGGTTTTATTTCATCACTTGCATATGTTTTTCTTTTTGGAAGACACGGGGCGGTTACTTACGGGTTGTTTGGACTTGAACCAAATATATACGGATGGAAAAGTGTCGTAATAATGCAGTCTATTGACTACACGACAACTGCATTTTTTATAATTTCTGCGGTACTTCTTGGAATTTCTGGGGAATTTGAGGATGCTGCAAGAAATTTGGGTTCAAACGAATTCCAAGTTTTCAAAAAAGTAACGCTACCGTTATTGATTCCCGGAATATTGAGTGCAGGGCTTTTGATATTCATGCAGTCAATGGCAGATTTTGGAACCCCGATAATTGTTGGCGGTAATTTCAACACGCTTGCAACGGCGTCGTATTTTGAAATAATCGGAAGATATAATATTCAAATGGCATCAACTCTTAGTGTAATACTTCTTTTTCCATCATTAGCCCTTTTTTATTTGTATTCTAAATACCACAAAGGTTACGGTCTTAAAAAATCTAAATTAACAAAATATTCACTCAGTAATATACAAAAAGTAATTCTCGGAATTCCTGCAGTGTTTTTCTCAATAATCGCGTATCTTTTGTTTTTTGCGGTTTTTGTAGCATCATTTACAAAGAGTTTTGGCCACAACTACACTTTAACTTTAGATTATTTTTTCGAAGCAATCAATGCAGGACAGTTAGCGATAAAAAACACGCTTATATATTCACTATCTTCAAGCATTCTGGTGGCTTTTTTAGGGGTAGCTTATTCTTATATCGTGTACAGGGGAAAATTTTTCGGTCGAAAACTAATGGATTTAGTAATAACACTTCCGTTTGCAATACCAGGAACATTTATGGGTTTAGGCTACCTTTTAGCATTTAATAATTATCCATTACTGCTAACCGGAACGTCTTCAATTATAATTTTAAACTGCATGGTTAGAAAGCTTCCTTTTTCATTTAAAACAGGAAATTCGGTACTTTCCCAGATAGAAGAGTCTGTCGAAGAAGCATCTCTTAATCTTGGTGCAAATCGATTAAAAACGTTTTATAAAGTAGTTCTTCCATTATTAAAGCCAGCAATAATATTCAGCATGATATATACTTTTATCGCAACAATAAAGTCGTTAGGTTCGATAATCTTTTTAATGACCGCAAATACAAAAGTGCTATCTGCAATGGTATTTGAATCAACTATAAACCGGCAGCTTGGTGTAGGGGCGTGCTATTCGATGTTTATGGTTATTTTATCGATAATCGGGATAGTGGGAATATTGAAAATGAAAGGGGATAAAAAATGGATTTAAGGCTTGAAAATATCTCAAAAAACTTTGAAGAACACAGTGTTTTACGAGACATCAATTTTGAATGCGGTGAAGAGCTTGTATCACTTGTTGGTTCCAGCGGGTGTGGAAAAACAACGTGTTTGAGGATTATTGCAGGGTTTGAAAGGCCTGACACCGGAAAAATTTTTTTAAATGGGAAAGACATAACAAATGTTCCTCCAAATAAGCGGAATATCGGGCTTGTATTTCAAAATTACGCGCTTTTTCCACATTTAAATGTTTTTGAAAATATCGCGTATGGTTTAAGGTTGAAAAAATTTAGTAAATCGGATATCGCTGAAAAGGTAAAAAATTCAATAGATATTGTAAATTTGGGAGGATATGAAAAATACTCTATTGAAGAATTGAGCGGCGGGATGCAGCAGAGGGTTGCAATTGCAAGAGCAATAGTGATAGAACCAAAAGCAATGCTTTTAGATGAACCATTAAGTAATTTGGATGCAAAATTAAGGATAAAAATGAGAAAAGAGCTTAAAGAACTACAAAGAAATTTTGAAATCCCGACAATTTATGTAACACACGACCAGGAAGAAGCACTCGCCCTTTCAGATAATGTTGCAGTAATGAATAACGGGGAAATAGAACAATTTGGAGAGCCTTATTCTATATATTCTTCCCCGAAAACCGAGTTTGTTGCAAAATTCATCGGAATTATCAATGAAATTCCTTCTTCAATACTTAATGAATTAGATATTGAAGTCAATGATAAAAAGTACTTTTTAAGGCCCGAATCGATAAAACTTGGAAAAGGTCACTTTAAAGGCGAAATTTTAGATTATGAATTTTTGGGAAGCATTACAAGATATGTCGTAAAATACGGTAATTATTTATTTACTGTTCAGACAAATAAGCCAACAGATTTTAAAATAGGGGATGAAGTTTCGTTTGATTTTGATAAAAACCGCATAATTTCAATTTAATGTTTTTTAAATAATTTTTAAAATTTTTAGGTAATTTTCAATTATTTTTTGATATTTTTCATCAAATTTGAACTCAGAAATTGTATAAAACGCAGTTTTTTTCCAGTTTTCACAGGTATTTTTATCAATATTTAACTTTTTCAGGAAATCACAGTTTCCCCTAAAAACGTGGTTTTTAAAAGAAGAATTTTCGATATTATATCTATTTTTCAAAAAGCTGTCAAAATATGCATAAATAATTGCGTTTTCTTCAATTGAAATATTATTTTTAAGTCTTATTTCATATTTCCAGATATTATCTAAATGCAGGTGAAGTTTATACCCGTTTAAAAAAGATATTTCAGAAGGAATATTCCTTTCAAAGAAACATTCTGGATCGGAATCGTAAAAATGGGTAATTTTTCGCTCGATATCTGAAAAATATCCAATATCAGGTACACAAGCTCCAAAGTAAAAGTTATCCGCATCAAAATCTTTTTTTACATCTATCCGGTTTTTTTCAAGAAAGATTTTTGATAAAACAAGGTGCGCGTATAAATTTGGCATAAATTTACCTATTTTAAGTGTTCGATTGAACTATCATCTGGAATATAATTTAAAAGTTTGTTTCCAATTTTTGCGCCATACAGTCCTGCTTTATTGGTGTAAAGTAGTATTAACTTCATTAATTCGTTTGAATAAATTTTTAAATGTCCTTTTGAGCAATCTTTTTCGTTAAAATGTATAACCGGGTCGTTTAAAATACCATTTTTAAACACTGCAATTGGAACATCTTCTCCCGAATGAATCAATGTTCCAACAGAGGGCGTGGAATGATCTGCAGTAACAATAACTATTTCATCGTTTAATTCATTTATTTTTTGAAGGCATCTATCTATTTTTTCGATAACTTCGACTTTGTTGACTGGATTTTTTGTATGGCCTGCTTCATCGGGCTCCTTAGTGTGGATATGTACAAAATCATAATTTTCTAATTCAATTCCTTTTAAAAATGCTTTTTGAAAATCTCCTTCAGGATAGTAGTCCATTTTCAGCAACTTTGCTAAACCTTTAAAAACACTGCTTTTTGCAATTACTGCGGCATTCATGCCCCAACGGTCTTTAAATGAATCTATTTCCCTATATTGGCCTGCCCACTTTGTAAGCAAGAAATTTGCAAGCTGGGACTTGTTTTCTTTTCTTTTAACATTTATCGGATGATTTTCAAGGATTTCACTGCATTTTAAAAGATATTTATTTAATATTTCAGCAGTTTTTTCTGCATTTTCAAGCTCTAAATTTTCTAAACTGTTTTTAAGGGGTTTTACTTTTAAAACATGTCTTTCTCGATAAAACGGGTCGCTATCTGATATTTTATCAGATAATTTATGATTTAATGAAGTTATTTCTAAAATACAGTGAGTATCAAAAGAGTAGTGTAAGTTAAATTCGTAATCTTCAATTTTTCTTGGAAGAGAATTTATAAGTTCGTTTATTTCTTCAATCGAGACGTTTTTAGTACGCCTGTCTTTTACAAAAAATCCGTTTTTTCTTTCCACGTATCCGAAAGTAGCCCTTAGGTAGATAGAATTATCTTTAAGTTCAATATCTTCGCCTAAAGCTTCAATAACGCCTCTTCCCGGGAATTCGGATAAACTGTACCCCCAGAGCAGAAAATGGGCAACTTCAGTTCCAAGTGGGACTCCTTTTTTATAAGGCGTCATCAATCCAGTAATACTTTTTTTTGCGAAGGTATCTAAATTCGGTGTTTTTGCATATTCAAGTGGAGTTTTGTCGTTTAAAATATCCGAAGGTCTATCTCCAAGCCCGTCTAACAGTACAAGTAGCGTTCTCATGGTATTCATTTAAAGAAACTTTTTCACTGTTTCAATATAGTTGAAATTATTATTATACCCGTTTTTTAAAATTTCAATTGACGAAGGATATATAAATTCATTTAAAATTTTTACAATTTTTTCCCTTTCAAATATTACCTTGCCGTCCAAATCCCGGTAATTTCCACTAAACATACAGGAATACTGATTTTTACCCTGTTCCCACGGTTCTCCAATAATTTCTTTTATTTCCGACCCTTCTTTAATATCTTTTACTGGGAGGACGAGCTCTACATCAAATTCATCGCATATTTTGTAGTATGTTTCGAGGGTTTCTTTAAACTGGTCGATTTTAAAATCATTGTCGTGAAGTATCCTCTCTCCGCTGATTATTTTTTTTCCAAGATGTTTCGCAAGCGGGATTCTTATCATTCGTAAATACGCATGGCATCCAATACACGGCGTGTAATACCCGTATTTTTGGACAGTATATGCAACGAATCTTCCATTAAGTGCGTTCCAGAGTTTTGGCTCGAAAATAAAGTGAAGGGGTAATAAAAACTTATTTTCATAAGTTTCTTTAATTTTTTTATTGATTACATTCCAGTTTCGATAGAAAATTTCCTTTTCACCGTAATCTGTGCCAGTGAACGCTAAAACTGGTAAAACAGCATCAATATCGTTATCTTCAAAAGCTTTTATGATTGCTGCAGCGCTATCTCGCCCTGAAAATTCTCCAACAGCGATTTTTTTTAAATCAATCCCGTTTTCTTCGATAATTTTTAACGTGTCTGCGGATAAGGCTAACTCTTTAAATGATTTTTTAAACTCGATATCCAAAATAACACCCGAATAAAGTAGAAATAGTTATTATTTGTAGTATTCAAGATATTTATGTAGCATGGTTTTTGTACGGACAATGTCTTCAACATTCATCAGTTCAATGAGCCAGAAATCACAGCCGATATTCAAAAGACCATCTAAAACAGGTTTTAAATTTGTCAAATCTTTTGGAGCAACGTGCCCTATTTTATCGCATTCCCTTTCGTAAGTGTGCACATTGTAAATTTTATCTGAAAAGAGGTCAACACAAGGGATTCTGTTTTCATATGGTACGTGCCCCATATCAAAAGTTATTCTGCACCCGGTTTCTTCTGCAACGTTCATTATATTTTCGGGTTTTGAAGAAAACCCATTTCTTAAGTTTTCGATACACAAAGTAATGTTTTTTTCTTTAGAATATTCGTTTAATTCCGAAACATTGTCCAAAAGAGTATTGTATTCTGGTTCTTTTCCATTATGAAGATGAATAGTTAGATAATCTGCATTTTCAAGACCATCAATTATATTTTTAAGTGTTTCAAGTCCTTTTTTATTGTTTGGAGTTCCAATATCTATGATAGGTGCGTGAAATCCATTAAGCCCTTTTTTAAAGTGTTCATCAATATGCGGGCAGAAATGAAGTCCCCAATCTGTAAATTCCAGTCCTTTTTCAGGTTTTGAAAATCGCATACAAGTTCCTATCATATAAGCACCGATACACAATATGGCAATCAAAATATATAAAAGTGTCATTAATAAATCTAATGGGTAGCAGGGTAAAATATATCTTTTTGAAAGATTGATATTTTATACGGGGAAACCTATTTTTCCGGAGTTAAATGACATTTAAACGAAAAAGAGGGGTATAATATGAATGCAATATTTGAAAGAAGAAGTATTCGACACTACACTTCTGAAGACGTTTCGGAAGAAATAGTCGATGACCTTTTAAAAGCTGCAATGTCTGCACCGAGTGCATGTGACCAGAGACCTTGGGATTTTGTAGTAATCCGGGATAAAAATACACTTTTGGGAATTTCTAAAATAAATAAACACGCAGAAATGCTAAAAGAAGCACCTGTTTCAATAGTTGTATGTGGAAACATGGGCAGGGTAAATGGGTCTTGCAAGCAGTTCTGGGCTCAGGATTGTGCAGCAGCAACGGAAAATATATTAATAGAAGCTCAGGATAGGGAAATTGGGGCAGTATGGCTTGGATTTTACCCTGTAGAAGAACGGGTTGAAAAAATAAGAAAAGTTTTGCATGCACCAGAAAATGTGGTTCCATTTTCAGTCGTGGCTCTTGGACATCCTGCAGAAAAGCCAATTCCGGTAGAAAAATTTGATAAAGAGCGAGTACACTATGAAAAATGGCAGATTGGGTATTTTTAAAAATCTAAATCATCAATCCTTTTAAATTTTTGAAAATATGAAATGTTTTTAATAAATTGATAATCATTACTTTTTTATTTTATCAAGGTTTATTTTATACAGCAAAAATTTTCGTATTATTTTAAAAGGTGGTTTTAATGAAAACAGTTTCGATAATAGGTGGAACAGGGTATACTGGCTCAGAACTTTTAAGATTACTTTCAAACCACGAAAAAGTCGAAGTTTTGAACGTAACTTCAAGAAAAGAGGAAGGAAAAAAGTTAACTGATTTTCATCCCCAAGTAAGAAATTTAAGTAACTACAACGATTTAAAATTCCAAAATATCGCTCCAGAAGATATAGATACGGATATTGTCTTTTGTGCAACACCTCACGGGGCATCAATGGCAATTGTTCCGATATTACATGAAAAAGGAATAAATGTAATTGATTTGAGTGGAGATTACAGGTTTGAAGATATTGATATGTACGAATCCTGGTATGGTTTGAAACACACTGGAAAAATAGATTCTGCAGTTTACGGCCTTCCAGAACTTCACCGGGAAAAAATAAAAAAGTCAAAAACAATTGCAAATCCGGGATGCTACCCAACAGGGGCAATTCTTTCAATGGCGCCGTTAGTTGCAAACGATCTTGTCGATGACAGGATAATTTTTGATTCAAAATCTGGAGTAAGTGGTGCAGGTGTCGAAGCAAGTCAGACCACCCATTTTCCAAACGTGAATGAAAATATCGGACCTTATAAAATAACAAAACACAGGCACAGCCCTGAAATTGGAAAAGAACTCGAATATCTTGCAAATAAAAGATTAAAAGTTTCCTTTACCCCGCATCTCCTCCCTGTCACAAGGGGAATTTTGACAACCGCACATTCGTTCCTTAAAGAAGACGTGAGCAGGGTAGACGTTATCGAAATCTACGAAGAATTTTACAGGGATGAATTTTTTATAAGAATTTTTGAAGAAGGAATGGTTTCCTTAACTGGAGTTCGCGGAACCAACTTCTGCGATATTGGCGGGTTTGAAATTGACCAGCACGGAAGAATTGTTGTAGTTTCAGCAATCGATAATCTTGTGAAAGGTGCAAGTGGCCAGGCAATTCAAAATATGAATATTATAATGGGATTCGATGAAAAAGAGGGTTTAAGCGTTGGCGGACTCAGGCCTTAAATTATTTTTAAAAAATATTTTATTTATTTTTTTATTACGTTGAATCTTCCAGCAGAAGAGTGTTTTGGAAGCACGTCTACACCGAGGCTTTTTAGGTACTTGTATGACTTAGTGTCAGTTCCATGAATGTAAATTTCTCCCAAATCTTCTACCGTGTTTACATCTATCGAAGTGTAGAATGAATGGCATTTTATTACTTTTAAATCGTTTTTTTCAGCTTCTTTTATATGTTTTAAAAAACTAAATCCTTCAAACTGTGTTTCCATGCAATTTTTTGGATTTAATAAAAGTAAATTCGTACCTCCGCCCCTTGAAGGGCAGATTACTATTGAATTTTTAACAGATTTACTTGTAATTGCTTTTAAATTCTCTTCTTTTAAAAGTGGGACGTCTGCTGGAGTTATCAAAATAGAATCTTCTTTTATAAACTTTAAAGAATAGTTTATCGCTTCATTTAATCCTTTAACAGTGCTGTCTTCTCGAATGGGTATTATCCCAAGATTTTTTGAAAATTCTAAAATTTCTTCGTCCTTGCTTACCACGTAGCAGGCATCGGCACAATCTTTTACTGTTTCGTAAGTATCGAGAAGAATGTTTTTTATAAGTTCTATTCTTTCACCAGAACTTAAAAATTCTTTTAACCTTGATTTGACACTTGATAATGGGGATACGGGTATTAGTGCAGCCAACATCTTTTACCACAACGTTTTAAATACTGATTATTTAGGGGTTTTAAATTATATAAATAACATTGCATTTGAAAACGCGCTCAAATCGCCAGCTTCTCCGTGCCCAGGATATATTTTCAAAACTCCATTTTTATGAGCTATTTTTTCAAGCACGTTTATCGATTTTCGTAAATCTGTAATGTTTCCTGTCGGTAAGTCCCACCTTCCAACACCGTATGCAAATATGGTATCTCCCGTAATCAGTGAATCTTTGTACAGGATACTTATCCCACCAGCAGTATGTCCTGGGGTATGTATAACCTCAATTCCGATTTCTTTTAATTCAGAATCGAATTTATTTATTCCAAAAAGTTCTTTTGGGGATTTTAACATCATTCCAAATAGACTACTTACTGTAACATTACTATTTTCTGCAAGATGGGGTAAATCTATTTCATGAATTAAAACTGGCGCATTAAATTCTTCCTGAAATAGATAATCACTTCCAGTATGGTCAAAATGGCAGTGGGTGTTAATAATGTAATCTATTTTATTAGTATGTGTTAAAACATCGTTTTTTAAAGATTCAAATTTTCCGGGAGTTCCAGGGTCTATTAAAATGACTTTTTTATCTATTATAAGGTATGAGTTTGAGTCGTAGCCTCTTCCATTCAATTTATAAATCAATCTACCACCTTTTTACCTTAAATGAATACAATCCCCAACACTGAATACGTCAACAACTTTTCCAGTATCAATATGAATCCCGTCATACGAAATATCGACAACTTTTCCGGTAATGGTTTTTTCAGGCATTATTAAATTCACGTTCTTGAACAAGGTTTTTGAATATTTCTTGTACTTTTCAAGAAGTGATCCATCATCAATTTTTAAATTTTGGGTGAATATTTCTATAAATTTATTTAAAATTAAATCAACGTCAAATTCAATTCGTTCTATTTCTTTTAATGAAGTAGCAATGTTTTTAAGTTCAGAATCAATAGTATTGTTGATATTTATTCCAATTCCAAGCACTATATATCCCTTTTCCACGTTTAATTCGGTTAATATCCCGCATATCTTTTTATTTTCAAATAAAATATCGTTTGGCCATTTTATCTCAAATTTTGCACCGGAAAAAGTTGTCAGTGTTTCTAAAACTGAAATGGAGCCCAAAAAATTTATTTTTTCAAGTTTTTTAACATCCTTAATATCCATTAAAATTGAAAAATAAAGTCCGCCGATTCCAGAAAACCATTTTCTATCAAGTCTTCCTTTCCCACGGGTTTGAAGTTCTGAAACCACGATTTTATTTCTTTTTCCAAGTTTTCCGAGGTTATATGTATAACTGTTTGTAGATTCAATATTTTTGTGTTTAATTATTTCAAAATCCAATACAATCACTCTAATAATTTTCAAAAACATTCAAAAAAAATTCGTCAGCTTCAATTTTTCTAACGATTTCTGGAAATACGTATATATTCTCTTTTAAATCTTTTCTAAGCCTTCCAACAACGAGCACAACGTCCCCTTTCCTGAAATTTTCAAGTTTTTTAGCCATTCCCTTAAATCCAGAAACCCGTATGTCGTCAGTTAAATCTTCTACAGTAACAGAACAGAATTCTTTTGCAATATTTGAATATTTTGAAACAATAACTCCGTATATTGCAACTCTTGAAACATTTTCTGAATTTTTAGTTAGGATATAATTTGATTCCCACTGGCCTTCTGTTTCGACGAATTTTCCAGAAGTTATCTCTCTTATCGGCATCCTTTTTGCAGGTATTCTCATGATAATACACCGTTAAATATTGTAATTTTGTATTTTTTCCATAAATTTTCCAAGAAGTTTTGGGGAACATTCGCTAACATCCACGATGGATTCTGAAAAGATGATGAGACCTTTTGGGGTGATTTTTAAGGTTCCAAAAACTAAAATTCGTGAACCAATCTGCATTTGAACAGATTTATCTTTAGAAATAATTATTTTTCCAGAAACATCTTCAATTTCTAATTTATCGTAATTTTCATCATTTTCAAGTCCAACAACTGTTCCAATTATTGCAAATGTACCATCAATTGCTGACTTGTCAATATCTCCAATTTTTTGAAGCGTATACATAATTATCCCTTTAATATATTGTTAAATTCTTCCATTACATCTAATTTATCCCAGGAATTACACCTAAATGTGGTATCTTTTAGATATTCATCATATGTGGTAAAACCGGAAGTTAAAATGTCGAGTCCAAGCAGTTCATCGTTTAAAATGTCCAATATATTCTCATCATCGATAATAATTTTTTTAAGTTCGTTAAAGTCTAAATATTTTGTATTATCGTTTAAAGTAAGTCGAATAGTTTTAGAACCATCATCAAGAGTGCACGTGCATAAAAACAGCCATTTTAGATTTTCATCTTCTTCATCGACTTTATTTCCACACTTGCATACAGCATAACCTTTTTTTAAGACCATTTTTTTGTTGCATTTATCGCAAACTGGAAAATATGGTTCTTTTGAATGAATTGCAACGATTAAACCTCTTAATTCTGCGCCCATTCCTTCATTTAATTCAGAAATAAATTTTCTTGAAAAGTCGTTCCTTTTAGCGTTGGATTTTTTTAAAAGCTCATCAATTGAAGGTAAATCTGATTCAATTTTTGATATTTTACCAGATTTTGAGAGTGCGAGATGTATTCTATCTTTATATTTCTTTGGGGCATGAGCATTTTCAATTAATATCGCATCTCCTTCATGTAAACCTTCTAAAAAACCTATCTGTTCTGACCATAATGATAAAAGTCCCCTTCCCGAGCCATCATTTACAACAACGTTCACAACAGGGTTATTTGACACGATTTTTTCTTCAAAAATCTTTTCAATTCTAACAATCGACTTTATTTCAATCATTTTTTCGATTATGTCGTTCAATAGTATCGTATCAATATCTTTACTTTGGAGCGTATTTTCTAATTTTTTAGAATTTTTCAGTACATCATCAAGACAGGAGTCTTTTTGGAGCATTTAATTCACCGGTTAGTTTCAAAGTTATATTTCGAGTTTTAATTTTATTTCAAAACAATTAATAAAAGTCAAAATTTAAAATAAGCTACAATTAAACTTATTATATAGTATAACAAAATTTATTTATATTTTTTATCTATAAATTTTAAAATACTGGTATAGATTAACACGCTTGGTGAAACAATGGTTGGTACTCCTCTTTTTTCAAATGCTAAGAAAATATTACTTCTTGGAAGCGGGGAACTTGGAAAAGAAGTTATTATCGAGGCTCAAAGGTTTGGTGTAGAATGTATCGCAGTTGATTCTTATGAAAATGCGCCTGCAATGCAGGTAGCGCATAGATTCCACGTAATTGACATGAAAGATGCGGGAGCTTTAAGGGCGGTAATCGAGAAGGAAAAACCAGATTTAATAGTTCCAGAAATCGAAGCAATAAATACTGATACTTTAAAGGAAATGGAAAGCGAAGGATATCACGTAATTCCAACTGCAAATGCTACAAAACTTACAATGGATAGAGAAGGAATCAGAAGGCTTGCATTTGAAAAATTGGGATTAAGAACCGCAAAATATGAATTTGCAGAAAATTTAGAAGAATTAAAAGGAGCAGTAAACAGAATCGGGATTCCATGTATTATAAAACCAATCATGTCTTCGTCTGGAAAAGGGCAGAGCACGATTAAATCTGAAAGCGATATTGAAAAATCCTGGGATTATGCAAAAAGCGCTGCGAGAGGGATTGGAACAAAGGTAATCGTCGAAGAATTTATCAAGTTTGACTATGAAATTACTCTTTTAACTGCAAGAACCGCGGAAGGAACCCGGTTTTGTGAACCAATTGGCCATATTCAGATCGACGGGGATTACCACGAAAGCTGGCAGCCTCATCCAATTTGTGCACCAACAAAGGCAAAAGCGCAAGCAATGGCAAAAAAGATAACTGATGAACTTGGTGGATATGGTATATTTGGCGTAGAACTCTTTGTTTTGGATGATGAAGTCATATTTAGTGAAGTATCCCCAAGACCCCACGATACAGGGATGGTTACAATGGTAACTCAAAAAATGAGCGAATTTGAAATTCACGCAAGAGCGATTCTCGGACTTCCGGTAAATGTTGATATTGTGTATCCAGGTGCAAGTCACGTTATAAAGTCAGAAATTCACAAATGGGCCCCAGAATATGAAATTTACGAAGCTTCAAAAGTAAAAGATACAAAAATAAGATTATTTGGAAAACCGGTTGCAAAAGTTGGACGTAGGATGGGTGTAGCACTTGCAGTGGCTGATGACGTTACAAAAGCAAGAGAAGCGGCAGAAAAAGCAGCACACCTTGTAAAAATTAAATAATTTATATTATTTTTTAGTTTAACTGAATTTTTATTTTATTTTATTTTATTTTATTTTTCAAAGATTCAAGCGAGCTTTATAACATAAAATACTAACAGTATCCAAATTCCGATTGCAAAAAAACCTTCTTTTTTTCTAAATGTATAATTTGATGGGTAGAGTGCTTTACATCCCATTGGTGTTATGCAGTCACCAACGAGATGTGATAAATATCCGATAGCGATTGGAATTATGTAAAATTCCAAACCCTGAAATGACGTAAAAGACGTTGAAATCATATTGTACAAAACCCAGGCAAAAACGGAAATTGCAACACTTTTTCCAAGAAGGTTATTGTTTGTAACCATTATTAATGCAATCAGTGAAGCCATTATTGGGGAAATTACCGATAATTTAAACGTTACATAACCTAAAATAATCGACATAACGCCCAAACTTAAAAACGTGTGCGTAATCCCCCTGTGTTCAGCATAATATGGTATAACATAAATTAAACTGCTTAAAATAGCTGCTATAAAAAAGCCGGTGTTGAAATATTCTGGTTTAAACAGATACGCTAAAATAGAAACTAAAATAAGGCCGCCTGAAAGATAGAGTCCTCTCTGAACTATTTCTGATTTTACATCGTGATCCAAGTCCGGATAGAGAGCGCCTGCAACAAGTAAAAAAATCTGTTCAGGAGAAGAAATAAATGGAAGTCCCATTAATATTCCAAGAGTGATATGTCCTTTCCAGTTCATTGTAACCACCAAAAGAAGCGCCTGCCTCTTTGGCAGGTTTATAGCAAGGGTATTGCATCAAATTTATTTTTAATTCTAAGTACGATTTCGGGAATCATCGTAGTGATTACTGTTTTGTCAGCACTTTCAAGAGCCTTTTTATCATTTCCGCTGCAAGCGTATGCATTTATCCCGTTATCATTTAAGATTTTGACGGTTGCATGTTCGACCCACGGGTCAACATCGCTTACGTATAGTTCTTCTGGTTTAAGTGCACTTGCAATACCCCATGAGATGTACCGTCCACCAAGAACCCCTACTTTATCGCAATTTAACTCTTCTTCAAGGGAATCAAGCGTTTTTCCAAAGTATGGCGCAGTATACATTTTGCTGTTTGTAACTGATACCCAGTGAGCATCACCCATGAAGTAATCTCCAACCATTGAAGGATATATCAAATGATTTCCTTGGTAGTTTAAAAATCTGCTACTTTTTGAAAGTACTTTTAAAAGTTCCCTGTTTGCAATGCAGATGTTAATTTTTTCAGCTTCTTCTTTCATTATTTTTAAAACTCTTGGAAGTCCAAAGTTGTTTCTTCTTGCTTCTTTAATATTATATCCACACATGTATCCGTGGTGGTTTCCACTAAATCCAGATAATATTACATTTAACCCGCTTCTAAGTCCAACCCTACATTCATCTTCGTATGCACCATTTGTTGCAACGACTCCTCCTTTAACAAGGATTCTTGAAACAGCAACTGCTTTCGCAAAATCTTTAAGGCGGTCTTTTGACCTGTTAAATGGTCCTCCTTCAACTACGAGTGCATCGACATCTAACTCAACACATGCGTTTAAACCCGCTATTAAATCTTCGTAACCATCTCCGACGTGGAATATTCCTTCAACGCCCCTGCCGAATTTTTGGGCTGCTTTTGCAACGTCTTCCATTTCTGACATATCTGCGCCGTGGTCTGTACCGCCCTGTTCTTCAACAACATTTACGCAGACAGTCGCGGATTTTTTTATCCAGTCACTAAATTCGTTAGAGTAGTCTCTTTCTTTTGTTGTGAGCCTTTTATGTATTCTATCTCTTGGACAACCTTTGTATGGTGGTCCATTATAATAGCAATCACCCATGCAGTGTGTTATCTCTTTTGGGAATCTCATCGGGCCAAATCTTCCAAAATGGTCGAGGTCGAGTGGAACTTCAACATTATTGTAAACTTCATTCATAACTTCAACAGGAGTTAATCCTTCTTTTTCAGCAATGTCTGCGAGAGCATATCCACAAAGATGTATCGGAAAACCCATGTAATCTGTTAAAATACAATTTTCAATAAATTGGGATAGATTTAATGACGAAGAACACGGTCCAACTCCAATTTCTAATAAATCGCAACCTAAAGGGAATCTACGAAAAATACTTCCCAATTTTTGAGTATCTTCAAAACTTAAATTATCAACAGAGTCTACAATCTCTATAATATCGGATTCTGTTAATTTCTGATTATTGATTTTATTGATAACAAGTTCTCGAAGTTCCATTGCAGAATCAAGATTGTTCAGGGAATTTTTTATGAGTTCGTCCATAATTTCACCTTATTTGCGGAATAAAAATGGTTAATTTAGTTTTGGGGTTAGTCCAAGTTCTTTTATCATGCATATGACATCGTTGAGGTTTCCAGTTTTTGGATTTCCAACACCTTTGATGTTCATCGGGTGGTTATCGGGGATTACTGTGGCAATGTTGCTTGCACCACCCAAAAGTGCAAACTGGGCTAATTCTGGCCCCATCGTTGGAGTTGGTGAGGTAATCCTGATATCGGGAAATAATAGTCTTGCAATTGCAATAGTTTTTGCCTGCTCAATTGCCGAGCATTTCGGGCAGTTTTCCATTGGAGTATCTTTGTACGGATTAAAACCCATTATCGGAATTTCTTCAACATCTAATTCTTTTAAAAAGAAGAGGTGATCAACCCTATCTTCATAAGTTTCCCCGATACCTATCAAAAGACCAGAAGACAGTTCTATCTTGTGTTTTTTAACTATTTTGCAGACATTTATTCTGTTATCTAAATTTTCTCCAGGTTTTACTTTATTAAAAACTGATTTATTGGTGGTTTCAAGATTACAACAAATTGTATCTATATTATATTTTTTAAGTTCTAAAATACAGTCTTCAGTTAGGTCCGCTCCAGCATTTACCAATACTTCTAAATTAGAAGCTGATTTAACTGCTTTAAGCGCTCTTATGACTTCTTTTCCATTATAACCGTGTCCTGAGGAACAACTTACCCTTCTAATACCAGAATTTTCAATTGCAACAGCCGAAGATTTTATCTGATCGTCGTCAGACCTGAAAGGTTTTACATAACCTTCAGAACTTGTACCTGCTGCAAAACCGCAGTATTCACATTTTGGAGTTACAGAACAGATGTTTGTTACGTGAACCGTTGATGTAATTTCAATTTTAGTTTTAAAAAAGTCCCTAACTTCAGAGGATATTGAAAAGAGTTCTAAATAATCATTCCAGTTTTTAATATTAAATAATTCAAGTGCATCTGATTTTGTTATCAAACCTTGTTTTACACTTATTTTCCCATCTTTAAGGTCTTGAAAATTGCTCCTTATTTTTGAAAATATCATTAAACCACCGGGTTTTAAATTACGCTGAAAAATTAAAAAAGAAATATGTTTTAGTAATACTTAAGGTTTTATTGAACAGCCGCATTCGCACTTGTTTTCGTTTGCGTGTTTTTCAAGAACTTTTAATGAAGCAGGAAGAATGTCTGCTAATGGACCAAAGCACATACTGTCTGCAGTTCCAGTTAATGCTTTTGGATTTAATTTTTCTTCCATGTTTTTAATGCCTTCTTTTTTCATCAAATCTAAGATTTGTGTGATTGCTTCGTCAGCCATCATTTGAGCAAAGTCTGCAGGAGCACCTAAGATTTGAGTTACTGAATCTCTGTAAGCTAAGATAGCAGCGTAAACTGGTGCGGTAACTGCTGAACCCATGTCACATACCGGGCTGATTAAGTTTGCAGGCATTTTGAATGCTTCTCCTCTTGCAGCTTTTGCAATACAGTAGAAGTCTTCTACTTTCTGTGCATCAGCTAAACCTTCTGAAAGGAATGCCTGACCTTTCATTTCAGGAACTGCTCCTGGGTGGTATGCGATAATGTTTAAATCGTCTCTTCCTAAGTCTTTGAAGATTTTTGCGAATTTAGGTGTAGGGATTGTACAAGCGTGTGTTACGATTGCACCTTTTTTAATTTCGCTTGCGAATTTTTCAATGATTGCTGGCTGGCTGCCACCTTTTGGTAACCATGTAATTACGATGTCTGCATCTTTTACGGCTTCAATATCGTTTGCAGTTACTTTTAAACCTACTGTTTCAGGGTGTACAAAGTGAATACATCCTTTAGGTGGTTTTGGTGTTTCTTTTGCTTTAGCAGTAACTGCTGCTCTAATTTCAGGCATTACTTTTTCTGCTTCTCCTGCTAAGTGTGCTTCCATTACCGCTTTGTAGTCGAACTGGTCGAGTACTACGATTCCAGGTTCTTCAGCAAAGCAAGGGTCTGAAACAACAACTTCTGTAATTTCAGGGATTAAGTGTAATAATTCTGCACCCATCGTGATTGTTGAGTGGGTCATTGCAATTTCTGGGATTCCTGCTTCTTTTGCAACCTGCGAAGCTCGTGAAAAGTTTGTGATTCCTGATGCAGCGTGTGTTCTGTAGCAGCCTGCACCTAATATTGCCACTTTCATATTTTACACCTCAATCATTGTAGAATTCATATAGGTAATATGAAACCTATTACGGGATAATACCTATATAAATATTGGTCATTAACTTAGTTAGTAACGATAGTTAAAAATAAATATTTTAATAAAATATTTTTTATATTTCATATTATAGTATTGGTTATTAGTATATAATACATATAGAAAAATTATCTTTTTGTCAATAAATAATATTATATCTATACAAAAATATTTGATGCTATTAAAGAATTAAATATCATGATAATAATGGCACTTATATCATTTTTAAGAATAATTTAAAAAATAGAATTTTAAAGGAATGCAACTGTATTGATTGGGGATCCATCAATTTTTTCAATATTTAATGGAAATCCACAGAATTTGAAGGATTTACCTTCCAAAAGTTCAAGATTTTTCATATTTTCAATTACTTTGATTTTTGAGGATAAAAGTTTTTCATGGACAGAAAAGTTACCGATTGAATAACAGTCGATTCCAACCGCTTTTAAATTTAAAGAAATTATCTTTTCAACAAATCTTTCAATATTCCCTTCTTTTTCAAAGTATATCGAATTTCCCCAGTATTTCGAAAAGCCTGTTTTTATCAATAATATTTCCACATTTTCGGGAGGATTTTTAAAAAAATCGTCTAAATTTTCAATCGAAACACAGTAACCGTTTCCAAAAACATTTTCAAATTTTTCGTTTGTAAGTCCAACATGCATTGGGTAGTCAATATGAGTTCCGGTATGAACGCCCATATTTAGCTCTGAAACAAAATATTTACCGTTATTTTTAGTTTGTATGTTAAATTCCGGGTCATTTGGATATACAAAATTTTCAATTTTATGGGATAAATTTATTATTTTTTCTTCTGCCATATTTTCTCCACATGGTTATTTATTTGATATTAATTATAATTGGATACGTTATAAATCTGGGCTTTGGTGATAATTTGAGGTATGACTTTCACACCCACACGGTATTTAGCGATGGAGAACTTATTCCTTCAGAACTTGTTAGAAGAGCAGTCGTGTTAGAACACGGGGCTATCGGGATAACTGACCATGCAGATGCAAGCAATTACAAGGAATTAATTGAAAAAAACACGTTAGCAAAAGAAGAACTTTCAAAATATTTAGATGAAATTGAAATTGTTGTTGGGGTCGAATTAACGCACATTCCTCCAAAATCGATTCCAAAAATGGCAAGAAAATGTAAGGATATTGGTGCAGAAATTGTTGTTGTTCACGGGGAAACTCCAGTTGAACCCGTAGCTGAAAAAACCAATTATTACGCGTTATCTTCAGAAGATGTTGATATTTTGGCACACCCGGGACTTATCGACTTTGAAACTGCAAAAAATGCCATTGAAAATAATATATTTTTTGAAATAACTTCCAGGAAAGGCCATTCACTTACAAACGGCCATGTAGTATCTGTTGCAAGGGAATTAAAAATTCCAATGGTTATAAATACAGATACGCATGCTCCAAGTGATTTAATAACTTACGAATTTGCAAGAAAAGTGGGACTTGGTGCAGGAATGTCATTTAGAGAGCTTGAAAATTCGTTAACAACGAATCCAATGGAAATTTTAAAAAGAATATAACTTATCGGTGTTTTTATGAGTAATATTTCAGAGATAGTCGTTGAATTATTTAAAGAAGCCTCAATTTATCTTCCAGATGACGTAAAGTCTAAATTAAAACATGCTGAAGAAATCGAGTGTGGTGCATGTAAAGATACATTAAAAGCAATTGAATTAAACAATAAAATTGCGGAAAGTAAGCAAATTCCGCTCTGTCAAGATACTGGAGTTCCGGTTGTTTTTTTGAAAATTGGAACCGGAATTTCGAGTGAAAAAATACTTGAAATAATCAAGGAAATTGAAAAAGGTGTGAAAAAAGCAACCGAAGAAATCCCGCTCAGGCCAAATGTTGTAAATCCGCTTACAAGGGAAAATCTTGGAACAAACACTGGAATGGGCGCACCATTTATAAATTTTGAATTTAGTGCTGATTTAAATAATGAAATTGAAATAACTGTTTTTCCAAAAGGCGCTGGAAGCGAAAACATGAGTGCCTTAAAGATGTTAACGCCATCTGAAGGAATAAACGGAATAAAAAAGTTTATACTTGAAACTGTTGCAAATGCAGGCGGTAAACCCTGTCCTCCAATAGTCTTGGGTGTTGGAATAGGTGGAACTGCAGATATTTCACTAAAATTAGCAAAAAAGGCGCTTTTAAGAGATATTGGTAATAGGAATCCTGAAAAATCGATTGAAGATTTGGAAAAAGAGTTAGTGGGCAGCATAAATCAGCTTGGAATTGGTGCAATGGGGCTTGGCGGCAAAATAACTGCTTTAGACGTGTTTATTGAGGTAAATGGATGCCACACTGCATCCCTTCCGGTTGGAATATGTATCCAGTGCTGGGCTGATAGAAAAGCAAAAAGAAAAATAACGCTATAAAAATTCGTAAAATAATAAAAATCATGAAATCTCTTTTTTTTAAATAGTTGAATGATTAGATAAGATATGTTTTTAAAAAGTGCAATAATTTTATAAACAATTAAAATTAACAGAAATTAAAAAATCTTTACCGGTAGATTGCCAATGGAAGAACAGGAAATTTTAAACGAATTAAAAGAATACAGGAGTCAGGATTTAAAATACGAAGAAGGCCACATTTTAGGCTCAATGTGTACTAAACCACACCCAATATCTCGAAAAATTTCAGAAATGTTTTTTGAAACAAATTTGGGGGATCCCGGATTATTCAAAGGTACTTCAAAGCTTGAAAAAGAAGTAATTTCAATGATAGGCGGAATTTTACACAATGAAAATGCATTTGGCTATATTATTTCGGGGGGAACAGAAGCAAACCTTACGGCAATGAGGGCATTTAAGAATATTTCAAGAACAAGGGGCAAAAAGCAAAATATTATAATTCCTGAAACAGCACACTTTTCTTTTGATAAAGCAAAGGATATGATGGATTTAAACGTTATAAGGCCCCCCCTAACAGAATATTTTACAATGGATGTAAAATTTATTCGAGATTATATTGAAGATTCTAAAAACGAGATATCTGGAATTGTAGGAATTGCAGGATGCACGGAACTTGGATCAATTGACAATATTCATGAATTATCAAAAATTGCGGTAGAAAATGATATTTTACTCCATGTGGATGCTGCATTTGGCGGTTTTGTAATTCCTTTTTTAAATGAGAAGTATAAATTAAACGGATACCATTACGATTTTGATTTTTCATTAAATGGGGTTTCTTCAATTACAATCGACCCTCACAAGATGGGACTTTCTCCAATTTCTGCAGGAGGAATTTTGTTTAGAGATAATACTTTTAAAAAATATTTGGATGTAGATGCCCCGTATTTAACCGAAAAACAACAGGCAACGATAATTGGAACAAGGTCTGGAGTTGGTGTTGCGTCCACTTGGGGGATTATGAAATTACTTGGAATTGAAGGATATGAAAAACTCGTAAACGAATCAATGGAAAAAACAATGCATTTAGTAAAAAAAGCAAGGGAGTACGGTTTTGAAACTGCAATTGATCCTGTACTAAATATTGTTGCATTAAAAGATGAGAATAAGCAGGAAACGTGCATGAAACTGCGAGAGGATAACTGGTATGTTTCAGTATGCCGTTGTGTAGATGCTTTGAGGATTGTTGTAATGCCCCATCTCGAAATTGAACACATCGACGGGTTTTTAGAAAGTCTTTCAAATACAAAAAAATATTAAGAATTAAACTCTAAATTGCATTAAAAGAATTTTTGATGGTGGTTTAATCATGAAAATTTACCTTGATGGAAAATTCGTAGAGAAAGAAGATGCAAAAGTATCCGTATACGATCACGGTTTGCTTTATGGTGATGGGGTTTTTGAAGGAATTAGGGCATATGATGGAGTAGTATTTAAATTGGAAGAACATATAGAACGTCTTTATGATTCGGCAGATTCTCTTGCGATGAAAATACCTGTTTCAAAAATAGAAATGGAAGAAATTGTTATTGATACATTAAAAGCAAACGAATTAAAAGACGCATACATAAGGCTTGTTGTTACAAGGGGGGTTGGAGATTTGGGTCTTGACCCCAGAAAATGTTCAGTACCAACTGTTTTTTGTATTGCAGAAGCTATGAAACCGCTTCTTGGGGAAGATGGTATAAAAGTTATAACTTCTTCAGTAAGAAGACTGCCAGTTGATGTTTTAAACCCTGCAGTAAAATCTTTAAACTACTTAAACAGTATTTTAGCAAAAATTCAGGCAAATTACGCGGGAGTAGAGGAAGCATTTTTACTCGATAGTGAAGGGTATGTTGCGGAAGGAACCGGAGACAACGTATTTGTTATTAAAAATGGAAAACTAAAAACACCGCCTCTTTCTTCAAGTGTTTTAAAGGGAATTACACGAGATACGGTTGTAGACCTTGCAAAAGAAGCAGGTTACACAATTATCGAAGAAAAAATGACATTGCACGATTTGTTTGTGGCAGATGAAATATTTATTACTGGAACTGCAGCAGAATTAATCCACGTGGTTGAAATTGACGGAAGAAAAATCAACAATGGAAATATAGGCCCGATTACAAAAGATTTAAGCGATAGATTTAAAGAAATAAGGTCAAAAATCGGTAAAAAATATATCGAATAATATTTAATTTTTTTCAAGACATTTTAAAAATTTTTTTAACTTTTAAACTTTTTTAATAAAAAAATAAAAAAAGAATTTATTTTTCAGTATTTATTGGATAGTTTGGAGCTTCATTTGTAATTAAAACATCGTGTGGGTGGCTTTCTTTTTGTCCGCTCTGGGTGATTATTACAAATTTTGCTTTTTCATGCATTTCAGAGATATTTTGTGCACCACAGTATCCCATGGATGATCTCAAACCACCAACGAGCTGGAAGACGATGTCGCTTGTAGGTCCTTTGTATGGAACTGCACCTTCGATTCCTTCGGGAACGAGTTTTGAGTGTTTCATGTGTCCGCTTTGGAAGTACCTATCTGCAACGTTTCCAGAACTTCCGCACATTGCACCAAGGGAACCCATTCCTCTATATTGTTTGTATTTTCTTCCGTTAATCGTCATCAATAATCCTGGAGCCTCTTCTGTACCTGCTAAAAGACTTCCAACCATTACAGCGTTGGCACCAGCTGCAATTGCTTTTGCAATGTCGCCGCTGTATTTGATACCACCATCTGCAATTACTGGAACACCGTACTTTTTGGCAACTTCTGCAACTTCTGCAATTGCAGTTAATTGTGGAACCCCAACTCCTGCGACAACTCTCGTTGTACATATTGAGCCAGGCCCAATTCCAACTTTAAGTGCGTCAGCACCTGCTTTAATCAAGTCTTCTGCAGCTTCGCCGGTTGCAATGTTTCCAACGAATAATTTTGTTTTGGTTCCTTTCAACATTTCTTTTAATTTTTTGACGTTTTCTACCACTTGCATGTTATGTGCGTGTGCACAATCAATTGCAATTGCATCAGCACCTGCTAAAAGCAATGCTTCAGCTCTTTCAAAATCACTTGGACCACATGCTGCTGCAACAACGAGTTTTCCATCACTATCTCTTGCTGCATCAGGGTATTTTTTTCTTTTTAAAATATCCCTTAATGTAACCATTCCAAGTAATTCTCTGGTTTGTTTATCTAAAATAGGGAGCCTTTCAATTTTGTTTTCGTAAAGTCTGTTTAAAATTTCTTCGTAAGGCGTATCTTCATGTACGTGAAGTACTTCTTTTGTCATAACTGTTTCTACAGCCACATTTTTATCTGGAACGAATTTTAAATCTCTTGTAGTGAGAATTCCAACAAGTGTTTTGTTTTCACAAACTACTGGAAGACCACTTACGTTGTATTCGTACATTATTTTTTCAGCGTCTAAAACCGTGCTGGATGGTTCAACAGTTACTACATCCCTGATTACAAGATTTTCCGCCATTTTAACAGCTTTGATATGTTTCAACTGTTCTTCAATGGTCATGTTCCTGTGAATTACTGCAATTCCCCCTCGTCTTGCAAGGGCAATTGCTAAATCTTTTTCAGAAACGGTATCCATCGCAGCAGAAATAATCGGAATATTGAGTTTTAATCCTGCAATATCCACCGAAACATCCGTAGTTTTTGGATCAACGTAGGATCTGTTCGGAACTAATAGTACATCATCAAAAGTGTATGCTTTTTGAGCACTAACTATTTTATCTAAAAACAAAATAACCACCATTACCTTTTTTTGTATATTATTTTAATTGATATATAAATTTGGTGGTAACGTGGATGAAATCAGTATTGCTTCAAAAGAGCTTGCCAAAGGGGCAAAAATGCTTGGAAAACACTGCACTTCTTGTGGGTTTCCAATATTTGAAAAAGATGGTATTGAGTACTGTCCAAACTGCAGCGGGTCTAAAATTGAAGTTAAGGATGATTTAAAAGACTCTGAAAAATATGAAAAAGATATGCATAAACTTTCAAAAAATACCGATAAATTAAAGATAATTGACAAAAAAATCGAGTATTTATTTTTAAAATTGGATTCAGAAGAAGAAATTGGTAGAATTAACGAGATAACTTCATCAATCAAAACACTTCTGAAAATAAAGAAATATCTGTAAATTTGGAAAGAAAAAAACTTTCCTAAGAAAAAATAAGTCTTATCCAAAATGCACAATATTTACAATGGTTCATATCAATTGGTGGCATGTTAATTACTATATTAGATTCCCCAATCTTCCTATACCATTATTAGTATTTATGATTTATGATATTAAGTTTTCTAAATCGAAAGTTTTCAAGATATTTCCATCAACCATCATTTTTAAATTTATTATTTAGTGATACATTTATATTTTATAATTCGATAGTGGTATTCAATCAAAATAACAAGTGAGAATATGATTCAAAAATGCAGAGTATGCGGAAAAGAGTACGATGTTGATGCCATAATTTATAACTGCGAATGTGGCGGATTACTCGAAATTAAATACGATTTTGAAAGTATCAAAGAAAAAGTTTCAAAAGAATCCTTAAGAGAAAGAGAACTTGGCGTATGGAGATATTTAGATTATTTGCCAGTTAAAGACCCTGCAAAAATTGTAAGCCTTCACGAAGGGGGAACTCCTCTTTACAAATGTGAAAATCTCGCAAAAAAATTAGGAATGAAAGAATTATATGTTAAAAACGAAGGTGCAAATCCAACAGGAAGTTTCAAAGATAGAGGAATGACTGTTGGAGTTACAAGAGCAAATGAACTCGGTGTTGAAGTAGTAGGCTGTGCTTCAACAGGAAACACATCTGCATCCCTTGCAGCATACTCTGCAAGAGCAGGTAAAAAATGTATCGTTCTTTTACCTGGAGGAAAAGTAGCTCTTGGAAAACTTGCTCAAGCAATGTTTTACGGTGCAAAAGTTATCCAAATCAACGGAAACTTCGACGAAGCTCTTGTAATGGTTAAAAACCTTGCATTAGAAAACAAACTCTACTTATTAAACTCAGTAAACCCATTCAGACTCGAAGGTCAGAAAACAATTGGTTTTGAAATCTGCGACCAGTTAGACTTTGAAGTTCCAGACATGGTTATTTTACCTGTAGGAAACGCTGGAAACATCAGCGCAATCTGGAAAGGATTTAAAGAATTCAAAGAAACAGGAATGATTGACAAGTTACCAAAAATGACTGGAATTCAGGCAGAAGGTGCACAGCCAATCGTAAAAGCGATAAAAGCAGGACTTGATGAAATAGTTCCTGAAGAACACCCTGAAACAATCGCAACTGCAATCAGAATTGGAAACCCGGTAAACGCTGCAAAAGCGCTTGAAGCAATTAAATCTTCAGGTGGACTTGCAGAAAGCGTAAACGATGAAGAAATTATCGAAGCTCAGAAACTCCTCGCACAAACAGAAGGAATTTTTGTTGAACCTGCTTCAGCTTCGTCAATTGCGGGCCTTATCAAGTTACTAAACATGGGATTAATTAGCAAAGAGCAAAAAATCGTATGTATTACAACCGGCAACGGATTAAAAGACCCCGATGCTGCAATCAAAGCAAGTACAATGCCTACAGAAATTGAATGTGACATGGAAGTACTTAGAAAAGCAATAGAAGAATAATTAAATTGGTGGAATTTATGAAAAAGACTGTTGAAGGCAAAGCATGGGTTTTTGGAGATAATATTGATACTGATGCGATATTACCTGCAAGATACCTTGTATACACTACCGAAGAACAGCTTGCAAAATATGCAATGACTGGAACAGACCCAGAATTCCCGGAAAAAGCTACTGTTGGCGATATAATCGTTGGCGGCAAGAATTTCGGTTGTGGAAGTTCAAGAGAACACGCTCCAATTGGTTTGAAAGGTTTAGGAATTTCAATGGTTATTGCAGAGAGTTTTGCAAGAATCTTTTACAGAAATTCCATCAATATCGGATTTCCGTTATTGGAATGTAAAGATATTTCAAAACACGTAAAAGAAGGCGACGTTTTAAGAGTAGACCTTGATAAAGGTACTATCAAAAACGTTACAACCGGTGCTGAATTAACTGGCCAAAATCTTCCAGACTTCATGATGGAAATCTTAAACAATGGCGGATTAATGCCACATTTGAAGAAAAAGATTTCAAAAGCTTAAATTTTTTTATTTAGTTTTTATTTTATTATTTTTTACATTATTTTTCGGTGATTTTTATGTCAGATCCAAAAAATGTAGTTTTTAAGGAAAGCGAAGATTTAAATGGTGTTTTTATCGAAGGGCCCGATTTTGATAAAACTATCGATTTAAAAGACGTTTTAACAGATTATTATGAAAAAATAGGTTTTCAAGCAACCCACCTTGGAAAAGCAGTTAAAATCTGGAAACAAATCGAAGAAATTCGAAAAGATGAAGAAGTAGTAGTCTTCATGGGTTATACTTCAAACATGGTGTCTTCAGGTCTTCGAGAAATTATTTCATACCTTGTAAAGCACAAAAAAGTTGATGTACTTGTTACTACCGCAGGTGGAATCGAAGAAGATTTTATAAAATGCATAAAGCCCTTTGTTCTTGGAGAATGGGATGTATCGGGTTCAGAACTTAGAGAAAAAGGAATAAACAGGATTGGAAATGTATATGTTCCAAATGATAGGTACATTGAATTTGAAACATATATGACTAAATTTTTCGAAACCCTTTCTAAAAAACAGCAGGATGAAAATAGAATAATAAGTGCAAGCGAGTTTTGCTTTGAACTTGGAAGATTCATGGATGAAAACTTAGGACAAGAAAAAGAAAAATCTATTATCTATTGGGCTTATGTGAATAAAATACCAATATTCTGTCCTGCAATTACCGATGGGTCAATTGGAGATATGCTCTACTTCTTTAAAAAGAACGAAACAGGATCAGATTTAAAAATAGACGTTGCAAGCGACATTGTAAAATTAAACGACATGGCAATTGACGCAAATAAAACTGCATGCATTGTTTTGGGTGGATCCCTTCCAAAACATAGCATAATAAATGCAAATCTATTCAGGGAAGGAACTGATTATGCGATATACATTACAACCGCAGTTCCATGGGATGGTTCATTAAGCGGTGCACCACCGGAAGAAGGTGTTTCATGGGGTAAAATTCAAGAAAAAGCAGATTTCGTAGAAATTTGGGCAGACGCAACGATAGTATTTCCAATGCTCGTTTACGGAGTATTTAAATAAATCTAATAAAATCGATTTTAAATTTTTTTAAATTTTTGAAAAAAGCTCTTTTAAAAGGATATAAAGAAAAGATATTTCTTGATATCTTTCTATTGTTGGGACAAATATTTTGGGTGATCTTTAAAAGTGGAATATGAATGTCACTTTTTAAGATGTGCAACTATTGCACGTTACAATATGTATCCCCAGTAATATATATAGATTACTATATCGATTGAGGTAATGAGTATATAAATAACTGATCAGTTAAAATTTAAAAACGATTATATGGCTGATTATATCGGATATATGGAATTTTGGGAGTTATTTTTCTTTTTTAAGGTTTTTATAGTTACTATCCATCTATTAATAAACTTTTTAACGAGTAATAAATATGTATTAATAATTTCTAATTACATAAAATCGATAAGTAATTATATGTAGTAAACATATATGTGTGGGTGTGGCCCCACAAGACCACAATATTCACAATGGAACAAGAAAAGTTTTGAGATAGATTTCTGAAATTTTTCTCAAAAATATTTTTAAACTCATTTTTAACCTTGAATTGGGGATTTACAGGCTTTTAAATTTTTAAATTAGCCTGAATTTTCAATTCTTGGTTAAAATAAGTATAACAAATAAAAGGTGGAATAATGACCGAATTTAAGGTTGTTCATACCATATGCCCCTACTGTGGAACGGGTTGCGGTATTGACCTCGTAGTTAAGGACAGTAAAGTAGTAGATTCCCACCCTTTCAAGAGACACCCTGTAAACGAGGGTAAAGTCTGTATAAAAGGTAATTACTGCTATGAATTTGTTCATAGTGAAGACAGGCTTACAAAACCACTCATTAAGAAAAATGGGGAGTTTATTGAAGCGACCTGGGATGAAGCACTTGATTTAATAGCTGGAAAGTTAAAACAGTATGCTCCTGATGAAGTAGCATTCTTTTCATGTGCGAGAGGTGCAAATGAAGAGAGCTACGCTTTACAGAAATTTGCAAGAACAGTGATGAAAACGAACAACGTAGATCACTGTGCAAGGATATGACACGCACCAACAGTTGTAGGGCTCGGAGAATGTTTCGGGTCAGGTGCAATGACCAATTCAATCACCGATTTAGCACAAGCAGATGTACTGCTTATCTACGGCTCCAATACTTTTGAAGCTCACCCTTTAATAGCAAGAAGTATTGTAAAAGCTAAAGAAAAAGGAACAAAAATAATTGCAATTGATCCAAGGACAACACACACTGCAAAAATGGCAGATTTGCATTTAAAGCTTATTCCTGGATCAAACATTGATTTAATAAATACTATCACGAATATCATCATCCAAGAAGGAATGGCTGATGAAGAATTTATTAAAAACAGAACCGAAGGTTACGATGAACTAAAAGATGTAGTTTCAAAGTATACTCTCGAAAAAACAGCAAAACTTTCGGGAATACCTGCAGAAACAATTCTCGAAGCAGCAAGAATGTACGGAAGTGCAGAAAATGCAGCTATAATGTATTGTTTAGGTGTTACTGAATATACATTCGGTGTAGATAACGT
The DNA here is from genome assembly GCF_054506835.1 of Methanococcus mangrovi. Taxonomy (NCBI): domain Archaea; kingdom Methanobacteriati; phylum Methanobacteriota; class Methanococci; order Methanococcales; family Methanococcaceae; genus Methanococcus; species Methanococcus mangrovi. The sequence goes on from NZ_CP197114.1 coordinate 1,679,364, forward strand.
TAAATCCTGCTGTAACCTTGCAATGGTTACCGGAAACCTTGGAAGACCTGGAACGGGTGTAAACCCATTAAGAGGTCAGAATAACGTTCAAGGTGCATGTGATATGGGTGCACTTCCAAACGTATTCCCCGGATACCAGAAAGTTGGGGAAGCTTATGAAAAACTCGAAGATTTATGGGAAACCGCAGATTTAAATAGGGAAATTGGCTTAACAAGCCCCGAAGTTTTACATGAAGCTGGAAAACAGATAAAATACCTTCACATTGTTGGGGAAGACCCAATGGTTGCTGATGCAGATATAAACCACGTTGAAAAAGCTCTGAAAAGCTTAGATTTCTTTGTAGTTCAGGATATATTCTTAACGGAAACTGCAAAACTTGCAGATGTTGTACTCCCTGCAGCTTGCTGGGCTGAAAAGGACGGAACATTCACAAATTCCGAAAGAAGAGTACAGAGAATCAGAAAAGCAGTTGATGCACCTGGAGACGCACTTCCAGACTGGCTTATTATTAGAAAGCTTGCTGAAAAAATGGGTGCTGGTGAAAAACTCAATTTCAAAAGTGCATCAGAAATATTCGATGAAATGGCAAAAGTTATTCCACAATATGCGGGAATGTCTTTTGAAAGACTCGGTATTGATGGACTCCAATGGCCATGTAAAACCCCAGAAGACCCTGGAACACCGATTCTTCATAAAGAAAAATTCTTAAGACCAAATGGACTTGGTAAATTTGTTCCAGTTGAACATAAAGATGCTGACGAGTTAATCGATGAAGAATACCCACTTATACTCACTACTGGAAGAATAATATTCCACTACAACTCTGGAACAATGACTCGAAGGTGTGAGAGCATCACAAACGAGATTGATGAAAACTTCATCGAAATAAACACTGAAGATGCTAAAAGTTTAGGGATAAAAGACGGAGAAAAAGTTAGGGTTTCGTCAAGAAGGGGAACAGTAAGTGCAAATGCTAGAGTAACTGAAAACGTCATAAAAGGAGTAGTTTACATGTCATTCCACTTTTTAGAGGAAGCTACAAATAAACTAACAAATTCCGCATATGATCCAGTATCAAAAACCGCAGAACTCAAAATATGTGCCGTTAAAGTTGAAAAAATTTAATAATTATTTTTGAGGTGATTTAAATGAGCTATTATTTAGTTCAGTCAACGGACGAAGATATTTTAAAGCATGCGGAATGTGGTGGGGCAGTTACTGCATTTTTCAAGTACCTTCTTGATAAAAAAATAGTTGATGGAGTTTTGGCACTTAAAAAAGGAGTCGACGTTTACGATGGAGTTCCTTATTTAGTTACCGACTCGAAAGAACTGGTGGAAACTTGCGGTTCACTTCACTGCGCTCCAACAATGTTTGGAAAAATGATTAGCAAGCACTTGAAAGATATGAATCTTGCAGTATCTGTAAAGCCATGTGATGCAATGGCAATAAAAGAGCTTGAAAAAAGACATCAAATCGATAAAGACAAAATCTACACAATTGGATTGAACTGTGGTGGAACCGTACCTCCACAAACTGCAAAAAAGATGATCGAACTCTTTTATGATGTAGATCCAAGAGATGTAATCAAAGAAGAAATCGATAAAGGAAAATTCATAATTGAATTAAAAGATGGAAGCGAAAAATCCGTCAAAATCGATGAACTCGAAGAAGAAGGATACGGAAGAAGAACAAACTGCCAGAGATGCGAATTAAAAGTTCCAAGAAATTCAGACCTCGCTTGTGGAAACTGGGGTACTGAAAAAGGATGGACTTTCGTAGAAGTTGGTTCCGAAAAAGGAGAAGAATTACTTAAAAACGCGCAAAAAGAAGGCTATATAAATGTTAAAGCACCTTCTGAAAAAGCGCTTGAAATAAGGGGAAAAATCGAAAAATCAATGATTAACCTCGGTAAAAAATTCCAAAAAGAACAGTTGGATGAAAAGTACCCTTCAAATGAAAAATGGAATGAATACTGGAATAGATGTATAAAATGCTACGGTTGTAGGGACGTATGTCCAATATGCTTCTGCAAAGAATGTGCTTTAGGTGAAGATTATCTTGATAAAGGAACAATACCACCTGATCCAATAATGTTTCAGGGAATAAGGCTTTCACACATGAGTTTCAGCTGTATAAACTGCGGACAGTGTGAAGACGTATGTCCTGTAGAAATTCCACTATCAAAAATATACCACAGGGCACAACAGAAAATACAAGAAACAACAGGATTTGTACCAGGAATTGATGACAGCATGCCATTTTTATATAAATAATGATAGTTACAGGTAATGCATACTTCTTTTTTTCTTTTTTTTAAAATAAATTAATTAGAATTTAAAAGATATCCAATAGCTTGACCAAATGAAATTCCGCCGTCCCCATTTGGAATTCGCTCATGAATTAGTGGTTTTAAAGATTCTTTTTTAATGTTTTCAACGATTCTTTCAGAAATTATTTTGTTGTACGAAACTCCGCCAGTTAGTCCGATATATTCTATTTTATGTTTTTTTGCAGTTTCAATTGCAATTTTTGATAGTCCATCTGCAATTGCAATATGGATGAAATATGCTATTTTTTCAATTTTTTCATTGTTATTTAACATTTCAAGTGCTTTAACGACCAATGAAGTAGTATCGAGTATATTATCTTCAATTTTTAGCGAATCTTCTACTAAATTTTCAATATCCAAGATTTTTCCAGTATATGTATTTGCAAGTGCTTCAAGCCTTATTGAGGGTTCACCATCGTATGTTTTCTCAAAACAAAGAGAAACAAGTGCAGAAATCGAGTCAAGAATTCTTCCAGTTGACGTAGTTTTTGAAACATTGATATTTTTTTCAAGTTGGAACAATATTAATTTCAGCTCTTTTTCTGAAAAGTAGTTATATCCTTTAATAATTTCAGAAACGTTTAAATTAGTTTTATTTAGTATTGAAGCGAGCATTCTGAGAGGATATTTTGATGCAAGATCTGCTCCTGGCTGAATCTGTTCTTCAAGATGTCCAGTTCTTTCAATTTTTCCGTTCTCAAATAAAAATACTTCTCCACCCCAGATATTTCCATCGCTACCATATCCAAGACCATCAATTGCAATTGTGACGTTATTTTCAAAAATATCTGAGTCTCCCATCAACGAATAGCAATGGCTTTCATGGTGCTGAACTTGCGTTACAGGAATTTTGTATTTTTCTCCGAGTTCTTTTGCAAAAATCGTTGAATTAAAAGAAGGGTGTAAATCGCAAACTATTGCATCGATTTTATTCGTGTTCGTAATTTTTATTAAATTTTCAACAGCTTTCTTTAAATAATTAAATGTCTCGTATTTTCCAGTGTTTCCAATATACTGCGTTAAATAAAACTTGTTATTTTTAACCAAACACGCAACAGAGTTTAATTCCGGGCCAAGCGCAAGAATGTTTTTTGAATTATTTTCAATTTTTTCATAATTTACTTCAACTGGTTCTGGAGCAAAGCCTCTTGAACGCCTTAAAAGTTCCATTTTTCCATTTATTTCTTTTAAAACGCTGTCATCACATCGGTTCACAATTTTTCGATTGTGGAGTAAAAAATAATCTGCAATATTTCCCAATTTTTCTAAAATTTGACCATTATCTATTGACATTGGAAGTCCCGGCAGGTTTGCAGACGTCATTATATATCCAATCTGGTCAGTATTTTCAAAAAGAAGATAGTGAAGTCCCGAATAAGGAAGCATTACTCCAATAGTGTTCAAATTTGAAACGTGTTCTGAAAAATATTTTTCGTAAAATTCATTTTTTTTCAAGGCAACGATTGGTTTTTTTGGAGATTTAATTGCATTAAGTTCATTTTCATCAATTTTTGAAAATAAATCAAGATACTCTTCCCGACTCATAATTGCAAACGCCTGAGTTGGTCTATTAAGTCTTTTTCGAAGTTCTAAAACCGATTTATCAGAATTAATCGAACAAACGAGATGCGTTCCACCAATTCCCTTTATTGCAAGAATTTTTCCATTTTCAAGGAATTTAACAGCATCTGCAATATCATTACTTCTTATTTTTCCAGAATTGTCAGTTATGAATATTTCTGGCCCGCAATCGTCACAGCAAGTGGCCTGAGCGTGAAACCTTCTATTTTCTGGATTTTTATATTCTTCAATACAGTTTTCACACAATGGAAAATCTTTCATTGAAGTGTTTTCTCGGTCATATGGCAGTTTTTCAATGACTGTAAACCTTGGGCCGCAGTTTGTACATGCGGTGAACGCGTAATCAGATCTTCTGTCTTTTTTATCCATTATTTCTTTTAAACATTCATCACATATCGAAATATCTGGTGGAATAGTTCCTTCTTCCTCAATTTCGGAAGTATCACTTAATTTTATTGTAAAATCGTTGTAAATTTTGTTTAAATTTTCATCCATATCTTCAATTGAAATGTTATCGATCTTTGATAGTGGCGGTTTTTCGAGTTTTAAATCTGATAAAAAAGCATCAATATTCTTCAATTCCCCAGAAACAACTATTTCAACGTAATTTCCCATGTTTTTAACATAACCTTTCAGGTCATTTTTTTTAGCAATTTTATATACAAATGGCCTAAAACCAACGCCCTGAACGATGCCTTTGACATCTATTCGTTTTGTAGTCATTGAAACGTCACCAAAATAAATCGATAATTAAAAAAAAGAATTATTTTATTTTTTATTTAAAAATCGCCTGTACAAACATGTTGGATAGGAGGAGCATCCTAAAAATTCTCCTTTTTTAGTTCTTATGAGCCTTAACTTTTCCCCACACCAAGGACAGGTATTTTCATCGTTATGTTTTTTCAACTCTTCGGCAAGCGAATATCCTGAAGTACAGAGTCTTTCACCGTTGTATCTAACGACACTGTTTACTGTGTCAACGTAGATGAGGTAGTTTTCGAAAACTTCTGTATTTTCAAGGTCTATCGTTAAGTCGCAGTCTTCTTCAACGAAACCTTTTGTTAATTCCATCTGAGTTTTCAAAGGAAGTAACCAGTATCCTTGACCGGAATAGTTGAATAATTTACCTTTGTATTTTAATCTGCCGATTAACCAGTTGTAATCTCTATCAGCAATGTACTGAGCACTTTCTTCAACAGATTCAAAGACATTTCTATCTTTCATTCTTTCTAAAACTTCGATTGTATGTGCATCTCCTCTTTTGTACTCTTCAAGGAGCATACTTTTGAAAGTGTTTATAAATTCAGTTTTTCCTATTTTTATTCCGAGTAATAGGCCGTTAAATCCGTTTGCAACAACGTATTTTTCTTTTTCAACAATTGTATCTTTACAGAATCTGAAGTAAACTCTGGCATTTATGTATTTATTGCCGTTTTCTGAAGTTCCTTTTTTTAAAACGAAGTTTGTCCTGTAATTTTCAGTAAGCCCGTAGTAGAATACCGGTTTTTTACCATTTTTAAGTCCTACAATTGTAATAAGGTTTTCAGGAACCATCCAGTTCTGAGTCCACGTTTTTCTACCCATTTCAGTCACATTAAAGTGAATATTGCTTGTAAGGGTTTCAAATAATTCGTTTGACATATTTTCACCGAATAAGTTATGTGTTAATTTTAAATAAACGGTTTTGGAAGTTTTTCATTTTCGCATTCTACAACCATAACGTATGGAATGCTCTTTTTTAAGAAGTAAGATACATTTTCACCGATTTCATCGCTATTTTGAATGTAAACATTTTCAATTCCGTATGCATCCGCAATTTTATTGAAATCGGGCGTATTGATTTTGCCAAACATGTTTAAATGATTGTTTTTCATCACTACAATAAGTATTTTTAAGTTGTTTTCAGCTACAGTTCCAAGTTCTTGGATATTCATCTGAAAACCGCCGTCTCCACTAATGGAAACGACTTCTCGGTTTATATTGTAATCATTGCATCCAAATTTGACACCAATTGAAGCGGGAAGTCCAAAGCCCATGGTGCCCATTGAATGAGAAGAAATGATATTTCGTGGAGCCACACATTTTTTTAATAAAGAAACGAAAACAGTGTGATTTCCAGCATCCGTAGTTATTATTGTATCTTTTGGTAAATTTTCCAATATTTCATGGATTTTAGTAGAATAGTCGCCGAATTTAAATTCGTTTCGGCTTAAATCTTGTCCGGACGGCTTAATGTGGCCGGAAGAAAAGTTTTCATTAAATGTATTTACAATAGTCTTAATGTCGTTGGTACTATTGATACCTAAATTAAGGGGAATTACATTATATAAAATTTTATCCCTTATGCTTTCTGGAAGTGTATTGTACGAAAGACTTGCACCTATTGAAAATACCGCATCGCTTTTTAAAATGAGTTCGTTTGAATTTAAACTTCCCCTTCTTCCAACCATGCCACAGACATTTTCAAAATTCTCATCAACAACTCCTCTTGCAGGATAAGTTGTTAATATTGGAATTTGAAGCTTTTTTAAAATTTCACCAATTTCAAGAATTTCAAAATACGTTAAATTGCCATAAATTCCCTGTCCAATGAGTAAAACTGGATTTTTAGCGTTTTTGTGTTTTTTTATCGTCGAAAAAGCATTTTCAATCGATTCAGTATTTTTATCGTTAAAATCTGTTTCTGACCCATTAACCTCTTGATTGTAGATATCTGCAGGGATGTTTATTGAAACTGGTTTTTTAAGTTCATAACTATCATTATAAGAATTTATTAAATATTTGGAATCAGGATTTTCAACAAAATACCCTTTTTCAAAATTCAAAAAATCCATTGGAATTTCTTGAAAATAATTCTTATCGATATAATTTTTAGAACACCTGCCTGTAAGTGCGAGAATTGAAGAAGAATCTTTAAATGCAGTTGCAATTCCGGTAGTTAAATTTGTAGCACCTGGGCCAGCAGTTGCAAGGCAAATACCAACTTCATTTGTAATTCTAAAATACCCATCAGCGGCATGAGCCGAAGCCTGTTCATGTTTTACATCGATACAGTTTATTTTCGAATTTTCATGAAGTGTCCTATAAATTGGAAGAATCTGCTCTCCAGGATATGCGAAAACAGATTTAACGCCTTTATTTTCAAAAAAATCTATCATAAAATCCAAATATTTCATAAAATCCCCATTTTAAACTCAATGGATTATTTCTTCAAATTCAATACATTCTTTCTTCATTATTTGTTTTATAGTTTCCACATATTTTTCAAAATTCCCTAACTTTGCAGAATTATCAAGTTCTTTTTCAAGTAATTCCCCAACATCGTCATCTTTTTGATTTTTAATCAGAAATACAACAGAACCACTTAAAATACTTGGATTTTTCAAAATATCGTCTCTATCCCCGTCAGTAATTCCAATTATTTTAACTCCAAATCTTGAAAGAATATCTCCGCAAATTGTTGTTGTATCATCACCAACCGTAATGACCGCGCATATCTGTTTATTATGTATTGTTTCTAAAACATCTTCTCCGGCATGGTTTACAAATAAAACTTCACCTAAATCGGAATTTAAGTTATATTTGGCAATTTTCTGGTTTTTTGAAGGATGGCGCCTTAAAAGTCCAGTTTTTACAACAACTTTTTCAAGGTCGATATTTCCTAACTTTTCAACACCATGCCATTTAACAGTTCCACCAATAATGTCAACAATATTTCCATTTTCAGAAACTATTGTAACGTCGTTTTGGTTAGATCGTCCAATTATAATCCCGTTTAGCATGATGGACTCGTTAATATCTACGCCATTTATTTTTCTAAATGATTTAGTTCCTTCAACCCAGAAATTTAATCCTTTACTGATACACTCTTCAACACTTAAATCGAGTTTATCTGAGATTTCAGTTACTATTTTTCCTAACTTTTCATCATATTTTGTAGTATTCCATAGTATTATTGTGCCGTCAACTTCTCCAGGTCTTTCAATCTGAATTACCGGTTTTTTAACAGTTGATCTTTCAACAACAATTTTTCCGAAAGTGTGCCCTGTAATTTTTGATTTTCCATAGTTTAAAAGAATTAAAATGTCATTATTTTCAAGTTTTTTAAGCGATTTTGATGGAACCAACTTTTCAGAAATATCGATGATATCTTCAAGAGAATTGTCAATTACTGCAACTCTTCCAATAGTCCCCCCTAATTTTATCTGTAAATTGATATTTTCATCTAAATTTTTCAAAATAGCAAAGATTTTTTCTGCAAATCCTGAATCAATGATTTCAGGCCCGTGTACAACAATTCCTACGTTCAAAGTATCACACATAAAAAAATATTAAATTATTCAACGAAATTTTTTAAAATTCCAATGTTTTCAATTTCAATTTCGACAATATCCCCCTTTTCAAGTTTTCCAACTCCCGGAGGAGTTCCTGTTGAAATAATGTCGTCAGGATAAAGTGTCATTACAGATGAAACAAATTCAACAAGTTCTTCAACACCAAATATCATGTTATTAGTGTTAGAATCCTGTTTTATTTTTCCATTAACTCGTAACTGTATTTTTAAGTTATTTGCATCAATTCCAGATACTATTTTTGGACCAATTGGGCAAAAAGTGTCGAAAGATTTAGCTCTTGTCCACTGCCCGTCTTTTTCCTGAAGATCTCTTGCAGTAACATCGTTCAAAATTGTAAATCCTTTAATGTAATTTTTAGCATCTTCTTTTTTTACCAATTTACAGGTTTTTCCAATTATAATTGCAAGTTCAGCTTCGTAATCGACTCTTTCAGATGCTTTTGGTATTTTAATGGCCTCTTCGTTAAATATTATCGAAGAAATGGGTTTTAAAAATATAACTGGCTCTTTTGGCAACTTCATTTTAAGTTCTTCTGCATGATCTTTGTAATTCAGACCCGCACATACTATTTTTGAAGGATTTATATCCAAATTTCCACCCAGATTATTCTAAAATTTGTACTTTTCCATCAACAACTTCAATTTTTACGAGAGTTTTTACTTTGTATCCGGTTTTTTCTTCAACAATGTTCTGCCCGTTTCCCCTATCGATTATACACAAAACATCCTTGATATCTGCACCCGCTCTTTTCAATGCGTTTATAATTGCAACAAGGGTTCCTCCTGTTGATATAACATCATCGAGGATTACAACTTTGTCTCCTTTATTTATCCCGTTTAGGTAGAGTTCTCCTTTACTGTATCCAGTTTCCTGATGGACCGGAATTTCTCCTTCAAGTAAATATTCTCTTTTCCTCATTATAACATAAGGGATATCCGTTGCAATCGATACTGCAGTTACAATTGGAATTCCCATTGCTTCTGCGGTCACTATTTTATCAACTTCTGTATCTATCATTTTGATAACTCTCGTAGAAACATCCCTCAATAATTCTGGTTCAACAAGAGGAACTCCATCCGATATCGGATGTATAAAGTAGTGGTATTCTCCTCTTTTTACAATAGGGCATGTTTTCAATGATTCTTCTAATAATTTGCTCATAAAATTCACCGATTTAAATTTAGTTTATTTTCACTTGATCCGTTCTGAGTATCGTAAATACTTTTAAATTCTGATAACATGACTTCAACAGAATACGCGGCTCTTGTTATACCCATACTTCTTGGGTCAGAATCCGTTCCAACAACAAAGAATGTATCATCAATTTTTGGGTAAACAAAGAACTGTCCGATTGAACAAGATGCCTGCTCTGGAACCGTTTCCTGAACATAGAGCATATCGACTTTGTCAGTATTTAAATTTAGTTTATTTTCAATAGTTTGCAAAGCATCTTCTCTCGTTGAATTTACAAAAGAAAAGCCCATCAAGTGTTTTCCTTTTGGAGCAAGGCTTTCATCATAATTTGAAACTGTAGATGCCCAGCAGGGATTTTCTATCCATATTTCTGAACCCAAATATGGGAAATAATTTTTTTCATCCCCGATCCAGACCGTAGTTGATTTTGTAAATTTGATATTGCTTAATTTTTCCTTATTTTTTTGAATTTTATTTATTTTCGCTACTTTTGGTAACGTAATTGCAGGCGCAGAATAAACAATAATATCTGACGTGTATTCTCCTTCAGAAGTTTTTACGGTGTATTTTTTACCGTTTTTTGTTATTTTTTTAACTTCTTCATTTTTGATTTGAGTATTTACCAACGAATAAGTTACGCAATTACATATAGACTGAACTCCACCAACAGGATAGCCTTGTGTTGAATATCTGTGCTCAGTCATGAATTTATTGATGTATTTTTTTGATCCGTTCTTTATGGAACTTATAAATCCGGCATTTAGGATATTGATGATTCTTTCAGTTCCAAATTTCTTTACAAGTGTGGATTTTAGCGGATTTATTTTCATATCCTTGTAGATGAACGGTAAAATATCATCTTCAGGGATATAGCCCGCACCCGTAAAAAATCTCCAGAGCGGTGTGTGTTCAAGGTCTTCCCCACTTAAAAAGTAAGCAATAGTATTGAAAAAGTCTATAGAAGTTTCACTAAGGCCCATTTCTTTTACAAAGTCATGTACTGAAGCATCTTTTGTAAAACCCATTGTCATTAAGTCCATAATCTTTGAAGTGATCAAAACTTTATCTTTATTTGGAATTACGGGCGTAGTCATCCATTCATGCATCGAAACAGGTATCCTATGCAATTTATCCGTTCTTATGTAGTAATCCCCGTAATTTCTGAAATTTGGGAGGTATCGCGAATATTTATTTAAAAGCCTGATTAAAGGCCCGTTATCGAGCATGGTAATTGCATGGACTCCAATATCAACAGTATACCCATCAATTTTTTCACTCCTACATAAACCCCCTATAACATCCTCTTTTTCAAATACTGTTACATTATGTCCTTCTTTTTCAAGTGCAAGTGCTGAAAGAAGTCCGGAAGTTCCACCGCCTACTACAATTACATCCATGGTTTCACGCATCTATTACTCGACAATTTTCTGTTTTTTTATTCTTTCTTTAATCATTTTTCCAATCTGCATTATTTGAGCGTTTTCAAGCGGGTTGGGGGTCGTTCCAGTATTATTTTCGTATATTTTTTCTGCAAGTTCCATGTATATTTTACTTATTTCTTCTTCTGGCGCATACTCAATTGCAGTTTGCCCATCAATTTCAGCTTCATTAATTATTGGAGAATTTGGAACTTTTCCAATGATATTTGCATTTAACTGGTTTGCAAATTCATTTACAATATCAAAAGCATCCATAGAACCCCTGACATTGTATATTATTCCTCCAAGAGTACTTCCCCCTCTTTTTACGAACTGGCTTATTCCACTGCAGATATTGTTTGCTGCATAGAGTGCCATGTAATCCGAAGAAGTTACGACGTATATCTGGTCAGCAAGCCCCATTCTAAGTGGCATTGCAAATCCCCCGCATACAACATCCCCTAAAACATCGTAAAGAACTACATCAACACCTAATTCTTCAAAAACGTTCATTTTTTTCAAAAGATCAATTACAACGATTACGCCCCGTCCAGCGCATCCGTATCCTGGTTTTGGACCTCCTGCTTCAACGCAGTAGATTCCATTAAATCCTTCGTAAATTATGTCTTCTTTTTTAAGTAATTTCTCGCGAATTATGGTTTCAATACCAAGTTTATCAATTCCTTTTTCCCTCAAAACATCTAAAACAGTAGGTATATCTTCACCAAGTCTTAAATTGGAAGTACAATCGTGTTTCGGGTCACACCCTACAACGATAACTTTTTTACCGCTTTTTGATAATGCTGCAGCCAAATTACAAACAGTAGTCGACTTTCCAATTCCCCCTTTTCCGTAGAACGCAATCTGTTTCAAAATATCACCGATTAACCTAAAATGATGGATTCTCGCAATTAATTAAAACAATATAGTACATATAATCCAAATAACTAATATAATTTATTATGGGATTATTGATTGAAAAATCCATAGTTAAAATCTTTGAATTATTTAAACTAATTTTTTTTAAAAACCGATATTAAACGTAATCGCTATTTTATTTAGAATTATTTCGGCATTCAACTAACTTACACACACTTCCGTCGAAATTTATATATACTTTGTCGTATCTATAATGATTAATAATGATAAATAAAGTTGAGGGACGATAATGAAAACTGGTGACAAATATATAATGCTTGAAAAATATTCGGAAATGCAGCAGAAAGCTTTGGATGATCCTGAAAAATTTTGGGGAGAACAGGCAAAATGTTTAGAATGGGATAAAACTTGGGATAAAGTATTAGATTGGACTCCACCTTACGCAAAATGGTTCAAAGGCGGCAGTTTAAACGCGAGCTACAACTGTGTTGATAGGCACATAAAAGGAAACAGGAGAAATAAGGCAGCAATAATCTGTGAAAAAGAGGATGGAAGCTGTGGAATCTTAACATATTACGAATTATATCGAGAAATAAATAAATTTGCAAATGTTCTTGAGAATTTGGGCGTTGAAAAAGGCGATGTAGTCACAATCTACATGCCGATGATGACAGAAGCAATTATTGCGATGCTCGCATGTTCGAGAATTGGGGCAATCCACAACGTTGTATTTTCCGGGTTTTCATCAGATGCGCTTGCTGACAGGATAAACGATTCAAAATCAAAAATATTGGTGACTACGAACCTGTTATACCGGCGTGGAAAAGAGATTGACCTTAAAAAAATATTGGATAAAGCTTTATTAAATTGTAATTCAATAAAACACGTAGTTTATGCAAAAAGGGGCAGTGAAGAATTTAATTTAGTTTCCGGAAAAGAGTACTTCTGGGATGAATTAATGGGCGGTGCTAAAAGCTATGTAGAACCTGTTCCCGTAGAGTCAGAGCACCCGCTATTCATTCTCTATACAAGTGGTACAACCGGAAGTCCAAAAGGGGTAGTTCACTCAACAGGGGGATATTTAACTTACGCTACAAAAACCATGGATTGGACATGGGGATTAAATGAAATGGACGTTTTCTGGTGTACTGCAGACATTGGATGGATTACAGGTCATACTTATGTAGTTTACGGGCCATTATCGCTTGGTGCAACAATAGTACTCTATGAAGGCGCTATAGATTACCCTGAACCTGATAGATTATGGGGTATTGTAGAAAATCACGGGGTTACATTGCTTTACACTGCACCAACTGCGATAAGAATGCTCATGATGTATGGTGAAAAATGGGTAAATACCCACGATTTATCGACATTGAGACTTTTAGGAAGTGTAGGAGAACCAATAAATCCAAGAGCTTGGAAATGGTACTATAAAGTAATTGGAAAAGAAAAATGCCCAATTTGTGACTGTTATTGGCAAACAGAAACTGGGGGACACATGATATACCCACCAATTGGAATCCAGTCAGTTCCACTAAAACCAGGGTCTGCAACGTTCCCAGGAATCGGAATTGATGTTGATGTCGTAGACAACGAAGGAAATCCAGTTGACGCAAATGTAAAAGGAAATCTAATTATAAAACGACCATGGCCAGGAATGCTTGCAGGATTATGGAATAACGATGCAAGATACCGTGCTGCATACTGGGATAGGTTCAAAAACAAATTCTCAACATCTGACTATGCAATAAAAGATCAGGATGGATATATCTGGGTATTAGGACGATCTGACGAAGTATTGAACGTTTCAGGACACAGAATCGGAACTGCGGAACTCGAGCACGAGCTTGTATCGAATAAGATGGTTGCAGAGGCTGCAGTTGTTGGAAAACCTGATGATGTAAAAGGAGAAGTTCCTGTTGCATTTGTTATATTAAACGAAAAATACCGTGAACTTCCTTCAAATGAGGTAAAAGCTACACTTATCAGGCACATTAGGGATACGGTTGGCCCAATTGGAACTCCTGCAATGATATTCTTCGTAAATAAACTTCCAAAAACAAGAAGTGGAAAAATAATGAGAAGAATCTTGAAAAAACTCATAATGGGCGAAGATATCGGAGATGTTACCACATTGGAAGACAACACAAGTCTCGAAGAAGTTAAAAAAGAGCTTGAAGATTTCAAGTACGATTAAATAAATTTTTTCTTTTTTAAGTTTAATTTTTTCTGTAAACGTGAATGTACCTTGTAAGGCTTTTATGAACTCTCATTTCGTAGAATTCTACCAAATTTAAATCAAGTTCCATTTTGTTTGGTGCTGCAAATACTAAATAATCGTTATCTTTTAAAACACCGACAATTTTTTCGAATATTTCAAGCATATCTCCCTTTTTAGATGTAGAAATTCCATATGGGGGGTCAGTTACAATTCCATCTATTTTTTCAATTTTTAGGTCTTCCAAATATTTTGAAACGTTTTTAGCATCGTTCTGTTTTATTGAAATGACTTGTTTTGATAAATCATACGTGTTTAAGTTTAATAGTGCACCTTTTACCATCTGTTCATCAATGTCACTACCAATTAGTTTACATCCTAAAAATCCAGCTTCAATTAAGAATCCTCCAGTTCCGCAGAATGGATCTAAAACAATCTCTCCTTCTTTAACTCTTGATAAATTTACAAGGCACCTTGCAAGTTTTGGCATGATGCATCCTGGATGAAAATATGCTCTTAAGTGGGGCCTATTATTTTGGAAATATTCAATATCCCTTTTTTCAATAACAAGTCCTGTATATATCATATCATCTGAAATAACAACTCGGATTGTTTTTATCGGGTTTTTTAAGTTTACTTCTGAAGAAGTTTTTTTCTTTATTATTCCGCCAAGTTTTCTTTCGATTTCCATCGAATTAAATGGATTTTCTTTTTCCAATTTTAAAACACGAACTGAAAAAGTTTCATTCTGTTCGACTGGAAAATCAAGAGTTTCAGAAACATTGAAAAAATTTTCAAGGGTTTCTTCTACATTCTGGTTAATTATCGGAGTTTCTGAGAATAAAACGTGTCCTTCGTTTGTGTAGCCCCCTCTACTAACCATTTTTTTTATAATATCTTCTGAAATTGAACTTTCCAATATCACGTAATTTTTAAAGCAGTTTAAATTACCTTCAAGACTAAAAATATCGATCAAAGCATTTAATTCTGCCATAGGGAGTTTTTCGTGTTCAGCACTCAACAGAAAACCTGCTTTTGTGTTTCTTAAATTCAACATATCACCAGTAGGTTTAAATTTCAAAACATCATAGGTGTTATATTCATATATATCTTAGTGATTTTAATGAAACTTTTCATATACCATGAAAAACAGTGCGACCCAAAACGGTGTACCGCATTAAAAATGGGAAAACTCGGGTACGCAAAGATAATTACAAATCCAAACAAGGTTCCGAGGAATTCACTTTTATTAAATCCATATTCGGAAAAGACAGTTTCCGTTGAAGACAGGGAAATTATCGAAAAATATGGAATTTTGGGATTGGACTGTTCGTGGAAACAGGCTGAAGTTGTATTTAAAAAAACAAACGCCCGGAATCAGAGAGTTTTACCTTTCTTAATAGCAGGAAATCCTGTAAATTACGGAAAGCCATGTAAACTTACTACTTTGGAAGCAATAGTGGCTACCCTCTATATAGCAAACTATAAAAATGAGGCCGTCTCTTTATTGAATGGTTTCAAATGGGGAAACACTTTTATAGATGTTAATAAAGAATTACTTGAACAGTATCGTGGAAAAACATCTGATGAAATCATTAGGATTCAGAACGAAATTTTAAACACTACGCGAAACAGGTGAGAATATGGCATTTGAAGAAGCAATCAAAAGAGTTTTCATGAAAAAGATTTGCATGAAATGTAATTCAAGAAACTCATGGAAAGCTACAAAATGTAGAAAATGTGGATACACAAATTTAAGGCCTAAAGCTAAAGAAGCTAGGGCATAATCCATTACTTTTCTTTTTTGGTTTAAATTTATATTTTATTTTACAAAAACGCTTTTTTAAAGGATTATTTTTGAAAATTATGGAATTATTTTTTTCCGATTCAAATGAATAGTAATAAATATTACACAGAATATAGGAATAAAAGTTCCTGATAGAATCGAAGAAAAATCTATTCAGGTATGTTGGAAATTAAACTTTTAACTCGGGAAAATTCCTCGAAGTTCTTTAAAAACTACCAATCAAACAAGTTAGTAGTTATTCAAAAACTGATAAGCCTAGTTTTATATGCATTCTCATTTTTTACGATTTTTTCAAAAGTTTCTTTAAAGTCGATTCTACGAGGTGGATTTATCGAAATTTAAATAAACGAGGTGATTTTATGAAAAAAGCGCTGATTTTACTCGTGCTCGCCGTACTTTTAATTGGTTTTACAAAGATTGCGTACGTGGACGAAGAATCTGCTGACGGAATAAACGGCCAAAAAGCGATAATTACACTTATAATTTTAGGAACTGCAGCGTTGTTATTTTTCACAGAAGCACTTCCCTTACCAGTTAGTGCAATGCTCGTTCCCGTAGCTTTAAGTTTTCCCGGGATAGATATTCTGTCGAGTACGCAAGCCTTTGCTGATTTTGGGAATAAATGGGTAGTACTGTTCATGGCCGCATTTATACTTGGTGAAGCAGTATTTAGAACTGGTTTTGCAGATAAAATCGGGCAAATGACAGTAAAAGCAGCAGGAAAAAGCCAGTTAAAACTAATGCTTCTCGTAATGTTGGCAATAGGTACAATGTCTGCATTTTTATCAAACACTGGAACAACAGCAGCATTTATACCAATTGTAATGGGAATCTGCGTTTCTGCAAGTTTAAAACCTGGAAAATTGTTAATTCCTATGGCTTATGCAGCATCCCTTGGTGGAACTTTAACTTTAATTGGAACTCCTCCAAACGGGCTTGTAAATGATGCACTCGAAAAATCAGGGATTGCTCCATTTGGTTTTTTCGAGTTTGCAAAAATAGGAATTTTAATATTCATTGCAGGAATTTTATACTACGGTACAATTGGGCACAAGTTACTGCCCGAATCAAAAGCAAAAGCAAGAGATTTTGTTTCGGATACATTGAAATATCGAACTAACAAGATGTGGATTGCAACGCTTGTCTTTACGTTTGTAGTTTTAATGACTGCAACTGGAACAATTCCTCTTGTAACTGCATTCATGCTTGGTGCATGTGTGGTTGTAATGACAGGATGTATCACGATGCAGGAAGCTTTTAACAGTATCTCATGGACAACGATATTTTTGTTCGCAGGAATGCTCCCACTTGGAACTGCAATGGCGGCAACAGGTGCTGCTACAATGATTGCAAATACGGTTATTACGTATGTTCATAGCCCGCTTGCACTTTTAGCCGCAGCATACATACTGACTGCATTAATTACGGAAGTAATGTCAAACACTGCAACAGCTGCTCTGGTAATGCCTCTTGGAATTGCCCTTGCAGATGCATTTGATGTAAGTGCAAAACCGATATTGATGGCAATTGCAGTTGCAGCATCTTCATGCTTCTTAACTCCAATTGCAACACCTCCAAACATGATTATACTTGGTCCCGGAGGTTATTCATTTAAAGATTACGCAAAATCCGGATGGCCACTTGAAATAATTTGTGCAATAATTGCAATTGTATTTATTCCCCTAATCTGGCCTTTCTAATTCTTTTTTATTTTCTTAGATTCTTACTGTGATACTAATTTTAAATAATATAATTATTAGTATGATTTTTTTGCAATTCGTAATACTTATATAGTATAAGTGTGAAGTACTATTATGGTTGCAACCATTAAGCCATCACTAGCCACATCATAAAAACATGACATTAACCTATCTATCTCTATTAGTCACCACTCCAAACTAATTGGGAAATTTTTTATTTTAAAAATTTTTTAAAAAAGTTAAATTAAAATGCTCAGCGCGTAAACTAAAAGGATTATCGCTGCAAAAAGCATTACGAGTTTTATTGTTGTAAATACCATTTTAAACATGAATTTTAAAATCAAAAATACAACAAATGCAGCAATGACTGCTGTTATTATCCAGCTAAATCCAAACAATTTTCCACCCAAAAAGTTTTTTTATGTTATTTTATAATATTTTTGACAATCTTTTCAAACACATCGTCGCTTATTTCAGTACCTTCTTCTCTTGTTTCTTTAGTTTTCTTTACAATTTCCCAGAGTTCATCTCTTGAAGCTTCAAGGCCCATTTCGTGGAGCCGGTGTGCGACAGCTCTGCAACCGGAGTGTTTTCCAAGTATAATTTTTCTTTTCTGACCGATTTTTTCAGGTAAAAACGGTTCATACGTCAAAGGATTTTCTAAAACTGCATCAACGTGTATTCCGCTTTCGTGGTAGAACACCATTTCTCCAACGAGAGGTTTATTTTCTGGAATCCTGATTTTTGAATAGTTTTCAACGAGTTTTGATATTTCAGTTATTATTTCGGTATTTAATCCCATATCATGGTCATAGAGTACTTTCAATGCCATTACAATTTCTTCAATTGCAGCATTTCCAGCTCTTTCGCCTATTCCATTGACAGTTGTAGATACTGCTTTTGCTCCACCCATTAATCCATATATCGAATTTATAACTGCAAATCCAAAGTCATTGTGGCAGTGTACTCCAATATGTGCTTTTTTCAAGTTTTTGCTTAATTCAGAACATATGTAATACATTGCCTGCGGTGTTGCACAGCCGAGAGTGTCTGCAATGTGAACCCTATCAGCGCCGTGTTCTTCTGCATTTTTGTGAATTCTTATGATGTCTTCAATTGGGGTTCTTGTTGCATCTTCTGCAGAAAATGCTACAAAAAGTCCATGGTCTTTTGCGTATTCTACTGCTTTCATACCCATTTCTTCGACTTCATCGAGACTTTTATGTAGTTTATATTTCAAGTGCATCGGAGAAGTTGCAATAAATGTAATAATTCCGTCAACGTCGCATTCAATTGCTTTATCAATATCTTCTTTTAAAACTCTTGATAATGCTAATACTTGCGCATTTAATCCTTCACTGGTGATTGATTTGATGGCTTTTCTTTCATTTTCAGAAACAATTGGAAAACCTGCTTCAATCTGTTTAATTTTAAGTTCATCCAATTTTTTTGCAATTTCAAGTTTTTGATTTCCAGTAAAACAAACTCCAGGGGTCTGTTCTCCATCTCTTAATGTTGTATCATACAAATAACAGTCTTTTAAATCTAATTTTGGGTTGTACGGAGATACTGCTTTCCAGTCCATACTTATTCCTCCAGTTAAAAATGATTAAATCAAATAATTTGAAAAATTTATTAATTTTTATTAATTTCAAGTATGTATATGTTTTCGCCCTGTTTAACGCTTTTTAATATTTCCGCGTTTTTAACTACTTTTCCAACGATGTTTGTACCTTCAAAAGTTTCTCCTGTCGGTCCGTATTTATCGTGTGCAGCGGTTCTAACCCCGATATATCCTTTATATCTTTTAGCCATGTTTGTAACTGCAATTATTCCAGAATCAACAGATTTTTTAGGCGTATTTTCAGGTAAAAGTCCTTTTGAATAGTCCCAATTTCTTTCAAACATTGAAATATCTTCGTGTTTGAAATATATTTTCAATGTACCTATTCTTTTTGTTGTAAGTCCGGTGGTTTTTCTAAAGTACCACGTGGAAGTTGGGGCTTCCTTATCAAATATTTCAACATACAATAATTTTTCGGGTTCAATTCCCTTTGTAGTAACTTCTTTTGATTTTAATATATCCATCGTGTATTCTGGGACTTGTTCAACGATTATAGCATCGTCATTTGTATTTCCTTCCATTTTTAATGTTATCCCGTGTTTTTCAAACAAGATTTTCGCATCTTTTTGTGTTTTTCCAATTACATTCAGCCTTTCGGGGCTCGTTTTTACCGTGATGTGCCCAGAATTTGAAAAATCAACGATTTCAATTCCATCAGTAACTTTTCCAACTACCGTATGGGATAAGGAGGATGCCCTGTTTTCTTGATAGATATAAACTTTTCCAACACCGTTTCCGATATTTCTAACCGTAATTGTTCCTCTATCTCTATCTTCAGGGTTTTCTTCGTCTATTAATAGAGTCTGCAGTCTGCAGTCTGCAACATAAGTGCTTGTATTTTCTGAAATTTCGAGAACGCCGTTTTCAAGTATTGCAAGAGCGTGTTCTGTACTTTTTGACGGGCCATCAAATTCTGCTTTACAATAAGTGTATATTTTCCAGTCATCTTGAAGTTCTTTATCTAAATCAGTAGTTATTTCGTATTCAATGTTTTCCTTGGATTCTCGCATCCTTTCAATAGATATAATACTGTCATTTTGTGCCAGTGTTTTTAAGACTCTTTTTCCACCGATTAATATACCAATTTTCGGATTTTCAAGACCGTACAACTCTAACACGTCTCTCTGAACAAATATCAAATTTCCTTCACTGGTATCAAGCCCTGAAACGCTTAAAACTACGTCCCACTTTTTAAAATTCTGTTTTAAGCTACTTACGGATAAGGGTATCTCGATAGATCCAAAAGATATGTCAGAAATACTTTTCCAGATCAGGGATTTATCTTCAAATGATTTGTAATTTTTATTCCAGAAGTCAACAGTTTCATTTTCTTCAGTTATTCCCACTACAAAAGAACCTTTTGTAGTTTTTATCAGGTATTTTTTGGTTTCTTCTTTAACTACCGTAGAAGTTCCCTTTACGATTACAATATTTGACCCGGAGATATAGTATTCGTCTTTTATTACGTCTTTTAAAGTTTTTCCAGATTTTGGGTTGTTGTTTACTAATACATTCATATAAACCCGCCTCTCTTGGCTTCTCAAATAAATTTTAAATATATGCTGAATTTTCCAAAAATCCAAAAATATTTTTATACTCAAATAACAATAGTATGTTGCTAACTGTACATTATATATATGATATTTTAAATAACTTAGCGGACAGATTAATTTATTGATTATCTTAATGATTTTACTGTTTTAATGGAAAAATTAACTCAGGGTATCAAATTATATGCATACATATCAAGGAGAGAGAGTATGACCGAAAATACTGAAATAAAAATATCATCCAAAGCCAAGAAGATATTAAGGTCCCAATCACACGAAATCGAACCTGTAGTCTGGGTTGGAAAGGAAGGGGTCGACAAAACCATAGAAGAAATTAAAAGGCAGATAAAAGATAAAAGCCTCATAAAAATTAAGGTAAGAAAAAGTGCACTTGAAAGTGGCGATAAAACAGAAATGGCTGAAAAAATCGCTAAAGAAACTGGTGCAGAAGTTATCAGCGTAGTTGGAAATGTTATTACTATTTTCAAGCCAAAAGAAGGCTGGAAAAAGTATTCAACAAAGAAAACGAAGAAAGAAAAGTACGTTGAAGAATTTGAAGAAATGCGGTCTAAAAAAGCACTCCTTAAAAGATAAAATGTTATTTTAATAAAGGATGATATTTTAACCTTTTTTTCATTTTTTACTCTTTTTTATATTACTTACAATCATGGAAAGTAATATATATGGGGTGCAATTATTATAATAAGATTGCTCGGTCTTAAGGATTTTTAAATATTGTTTTAATGAATCCGTTAATTGTCCAGATTATCCGAATATGAGTTACAAAAGGATGAACTGAACGTTATTATTAGAGGTGTTTACATGGTAACCGTTTACGATGTGCCAGCAAACGATTTAATCGCAAAATTAGCTGAAAAATTGAAAGAAATGGGCGTAGAAGAGCCTGAATGGACAAACTTCGTTAAAACAGGAGCTCACAAAGAAAGAAGACCTGACAACGAAGACTGGTGGTACGTAAGATGTGCTGCAATATTAAGAAAAGTATATACCAACGGTCCAGTTGGTGTTGAAAGATTAAGAAGCGTTTACGGTGGAAGGAAGAACCGAGGATGCGCTCCTGAAAAATTCGTTAAAGGTAGTGGAAACATTATCAGAACAGCTTTCCAAGCTTTAGAAGCTAAAGAATTACTTGCTAAAGCTGAAAACGGTGGAAGAATTATTGCACCAAAAGGCCAATCTTTAGTAGACAACACTGCAAAAGAAGTAGCTGATTCAGTAGCACAATAATTTAATTTTATTAGAGGGGGTTTGATGAACCCAGAAGAAATAAGGCAAAGAAGATTGCAGGAAATGCAAGCAAAAGCTCAAGAACAAGGGGCACAGGACCCTGAAGCTCAGAGACAGATGCAAGAGCAGCAAATGCAATACGAAATGCAAAAACAAAAAATTCTCAGGCAGATTCTTTCTGAAGATGCAAGATCGAGATTAGCAAGAATAAAACTTGCAAAACCCCAGTTTGCAGAACAGGTTGAAATGCAGTTAATACAACTCGCACAGGCTGGAAAACTTCCAATTCCACTCACTGACGAGTACTTTAAAGGCCTTCTTGATAGAATATACGAGATGAACAAACCTGCTAAGAAAGAAATCACAATAATGAGAAGATAATTGATTCATATGAAAGCTCACGTTTTATTCAGCGGTGGAAAAGATAGTTCCCTTTCTTCCATAATTTTGCATAATCTGGGCTATGAGATTCAATTAATAACCGTTAATTTCGGAGTTTTGGATTCATACTGTCATGCAGAAGAAACTGCCAAAATAATTGGCTATCCTCATAAAGTCGAGTCAATGGATAGAGAATTAATCGAAAAATCTGTTGATATGATTTTAAAGGATGGGTATCCTGGAAACGGGATTCAGTTTGTTCACAAGCAAGTTCTCGAAATAAT
Organism: Methanococcus mangrovi; assembly: GCF_054506835.1. NCBI lineage: Archaea > Methanobacteriati > Methanobacteriota > Methanococci > Methanococcales > Methanococcaceae > Methanococcus > Methanococcus mangrovi. Next base: position 1,701,939 of record NZ_CP197114.1, read on the forward strand.
TTCCGAGAAATACGATGTAATTGCGGACGGTACGAGAAGAGACGATCGCGTCCCAAAACTCGATCACTCAGAAATCCAGAGCCTTGAAATGAGGAAAAATATTCAGTACGTGACTCCTTTAATGGGATTTGGTCACAAAACTTTAAGAAATCTAGTTAACAATTATTTCATAATTTCTGAAAAAGAAAGTGAAGAACTTTTGAAATCAGACTATGAAACCGAAATAAGGGAGTTAATTCGGCAAAGAGGAATCGATCCGCTTGAATACTTCCCAAAACACATTCAATCAAGAGTTATTGGTTTAAAAAGATAAGTTCAGAGGTGAAAAGATGGCAGGCAACAAACCTTTGGGTAAAAAAATCAGACTTGCAAAAGCTTTAAAACAAAATAGAAGAGTTCCTATGTTTGCTATTGCAAGAACGAAAGGAAGCGTTAAACAACACCCAAAAATGAGACACTGGAGAAGAAAAAACCTTAAAAAATAATTAAAATATCTTCTTTTTTTCATCAAATTAAAATTTAAAAAAAATAATAGAATTTAATCGAAGTTTCTTAAATCTTTTACACGTTTTGCTTTACCTTCAAACCTTTCGAGGGTTTTAGGGTGGACGATGTTTATTTTAGAGCTTAATCCAAGCACAGTTTTTAATTTATGGTCTACTTTTTTGCTTACCTGTTCAAGACAGCTGAATTTTTCGAGGAATTTACCATCTGCAAGTTCTATATTGATTGTCATCTGGTCTAAGTGTCCGTTTTTAGTAACTATTATTTCATAGTGTGGTCCGATTTCTTCTATTCCTTCTAAAACACTTTCAATCTGCGATGGAAATACATTTACTCCCCGAATAATTAACATGTCGTCGCTTCTTCCTTTTATTTTTACCATTCTTGCGGTAGTTCTTCCACATTTACATTTTTCATGAGTAAGGCTGGTCATGTCTTTTGTTCTGTATCTGAGAACAGGAAGTGCTTCTTTTGTAAGTGTTGTAATTACAAGTTCTCCAACTTCTCCTTCAGGAAGTACTTCACCGGTTTTCGGGTCGATTATTTCTGCGATAAAGTGGTCTTCAGAAATGTGCATTCCACATTTATATTCACACTCTCCAGAAACTCCCGGGCCGATTAATTCGCTCATACCATAGTTCTGGGTTGCAAGCATGCCCCACTTAGATTCAATTTCTGCTCTTGCAGATTCTGAGCATGCTTCTCCACCAAAAAGACCTATTTTTACATTCAAGTCTTTTTTAGGGTCGATTCCCATTTTTTGTGCAACTTCTGCAATGTAAAGGGCATATGATGGAGTGCAGATTAAAACTGTTGTTCCAAAGTCTTTCATGAGCATTATCTGTTTTTCCGTGTTTCCGCTTGAAATTGGAATTACCGAAGCTCCAACTTTTTCAAGACCGTAGTGTAACCCAAATCCGCCTGTAAAGAGTCCGTAACCAAATGCCACCTGAGCAGTATCTTCATCGGTTACTCCCGCAGCACTAACGACTCTTGATACGAGTTCAGACCAGGTATCTAAGTCTTTTTTTGTGTACCCTACAACTGTAGGTTTTCCAGTGGTTCCGGATGATGCATGGATTCTCACGATTTCTTTTTTAGGAACTGCAAACATTCCAAATGGATAATTTGCCCTAAAATCATCTTTTATTGTAAATGGAATTTTTTTAACGTCTTCTAACGTGTTTATGTCCTCTGGCTTTAATCCGATCTTGTCAAATTTTTCCTTATAGAGCGGAACATTTTCATAAGCTCTTTTTACAGATTCTTTTAATCTTTCAAGCTGTATTTTTTCGATTTCTTCTCTATCGAGTGTTTCTTCTTTGGACCATATCAATTTTACTCTCCCCCATCTTTTTTTATCCAGTTTAGACTTAAGTTATCTATTTTTTGTGAAACATACGTTAAATAAATTTTAAAATAATCCATTAAATATGAGATTATTAATATAAAAACCAAAGTCTACTTATATATTATTTTCTAAATTAAACGGGAGATTTTTCCAGATTTTTTATCGAAAATTCCAACAGATTTTTGACTGTTTTTCGAAGTGCAGAATATTAAATCTTCAAAATAGCCCAATTTTTTCAAGCTTTCTCCGGAATTTGATTCAAATATTTTTCTTACCCAGTCTGATTTAGTTAAAGCTCTTGCAGGGATTAATTCTTCAAATTTTTCATCAGGAATTTCTTCATCGTACTCTTTAAAAAGATAATTTGCAATAATTCCTGCCCCGATAAAGTCTTCAATTGCGAAATTTCCTTTCCTATGGCATGGAACGAGCATTATTCCTTTTTCATTTTCTCTTGCAATATTGTAGGCTTTTTTTGCAACACTTTCTGCGTTTGTAATTGAACCGATTAAAATATGTTCTGAAGTGATACTTTCAAGAACCCTTGTTCCATTTGTCGTGGTCAATACAATATTTCCCCCGTTATTGGCATGCTCTTTTATTAAATTTTTATTTACAGTTAATTCAACAGGAGAATTTCCAAAATCAAATCCTTCAATTTTTCGGGCATTTCTTTCCCCGATTTTAATGGAATTTTCTATTTTTTCAGCTTTTTTAAGACTGTCTGTTATATATATCTTGTCAGATAACTCAAGTAGTGTACAAATGGTAGTAGATGCTCTTAAAACATCGATTACGATAACGCAGTAATCACTAAAATCAACTGTTTTCTGGTTTTCATCGCTACCAAAAAAATCAAAAGAAATTGAAATTTTCATTTAGTTCACCGTGATAAAATGGATATTAGTGGTATATGGATTTTTGAGTATTTAGGGATAATTTCATCAATATTAATTGTTTTGGCAATTCTTTTATTGTTTACTGCAATTGTTCTTGGATATTATCTTTTAAAGAAGAATAAAATCCTGTTTCCTAAACTATCATTGTATATTACAAATAACTTCTACTCCATTCTATTAAGAATGTTCCTAATAATTGGAACGGAAGATACATTTTACAAAGTTGCGAGTGACTTTTACAATAAGTACTACTGCGAAGAATTTAAAAAAGCAAAAAATAAAGTTTTAATCCTTCCACACTGCCTGAGGGACTTGAAATGTCCTGGAAAACTCGGCCCAGATGGAGTAGAGTGTGTATTTTGCGGAAAATGTCCAATCGGTAGCATAATAAAAGTCGCTAACGAAAAAGGATACAAAACTTACGTAGTTCCCGGTTCAACTTTTTTAAAAAGGGTTTTAAAAGAGAAAAAACCAGACGGGGTTTTTGCAGTAGCATGCCATAATGACATGTTTCACGGAATGAACTCACTTTCGAGAAAGAATATACCGATTCAAGGACAGCTTTTAATGAAGGATGGATGTATTTCAACACTCGTGGATGTTGAAGAATTAATTAGTCGACTTAAAAATGAACCGTGTTAATTAAAAACCTATAAAAACGTGTAACTACTAAGTATCTTAGATTATCAATAAGGTGATATTTTGGTATTATCTAAAATAAAGGAATCATTGAAAGGAATTACTGCTAAAAAACTTGAAAAAGAAAACGGAACCAAGTACATCATGTTTGGTGGAAAAGGTGGAGTTGGAAAAACTACAATGAGTGCTGCTACAGGTATTTACTGTGCAGAACAAGGTTTAAAAACTGTTGTAGTTTCAACAGACCCTGCTCACTCATTAAGAGACAGCTTTGAACAGTCATTTGGTCACGAACCAACAAAAGTAAACGGCATGGAAAACCTCTATGTTGTAGAAATCGACCCAGAAGTTGCAATGTCAGAATACAAAGAAAAATTAAAAGCTCAAATGGATGAAAATCCAATGATGGGTGGAATGCTTGAAGATCAACTTGAAATGGCTTCATTATCCCCCGGAACCGACGAAAGTGCAGCATTCGATGTATTTTTAAAATACATGGATAGCGACGAATTCGATATAGTTGTATTTGATACAGCACCAACAGGACACACTTTAAGATTCTTAGGACTTCCAGAAATCATGGACAAATACATGACCAAAATGATCAAGTTCAAAAAACAGATGAGCGGTTTCATGAACATGATGAAAAAAGTCATGCCATTTGGCGGTAAAGGCGAAGATGTAGATTACGACAAAGCTTTAGAAGAAATGGAAGAAATGAAAGCAAGAATTACAAAAGCAAGAGGAATCTTGGCAAACCCTGATAGAACAGCATTCAGACTCGTTGTAATTCCTGAAGAAATGAGTATTTTAGAAAGTGAAAGAGCAATGCAAGCTTTGAACAAGTTTAAAATACCTGTAGATTCAGTTGTTGTAAACCAGATCATCCCTGAAGACGTAGAGTGTGACTTCTGTAGGGCAAGAAGAAGCTTACAAGAAAAAAGACTTGAGCTTATAAAAGAAAAATTCGGCGACAAAGTTATTGCAAACCTTGAATTATTGAGAACTGAAGCAAAAGGTCTCGAAGTTTTAAAAGATATTGCACACAAACTCTACGCAGAAGCTAAACCTGAAGAAAAAGAAGAAGTAATCATAGCTTAAATACAAAAAATACTTTTTTTATTTTTTAAAATTAAAAGATTAATTTAAAGTCCGTTAGCTCTATCGAGGACTATATCTATAATTCTATCATCTGCACCCATCGGTTTTCTGTAAACTAATTCAACACCTTCTGGAATTTCGACAGTTTCTGTGTCGTGATGATGATGGTGGTGATGGTGTTCGTGATCGTGGTCATGATGATGATGTCCGCAATCTTCGTCTCCTTCGTAAATTCCGAGTATTTTTGGGATATCTCTTTCAGTATGGTTTCCTGGAGCTAAAAATACCGGTGTTACAATTACTTTTTTAGCGCCTGCATCAATTACCTTTTTTATCGCATCAGGGATTGTAGGTTCGTTGAATTCCATCATGCCAACTTCAACAATATCATAAACATTCTTTGCTTTTATTTTTTCAGCAACTTCCATAACAACGTTTTTTGAGTGTGGGAGCTTGCTACCGTGGCCCACTAAAACTAATGCTTCCATAATTTGCACCTGTAATATTTTTGAATTCATTTTTAATATTTAGGATTATTTTACTTTACAGCCATATATAATTTACGTTTTATAAATCGAAATTATTCGATAACAGCCTTTTCAAACGTGTACATTGCCAAAATTACGAGAGAAACGCTCAAAATAATCAAAATTGAAACATCGAGTACTATTGGAAATCTTGAGAAACCTGCTAAGAAATATCTTGCAGAATCAACAGCATATGTTAATGGATTTATGTATGCTAAAAGTTTCATCCATGTGGGCATTGCATCTATTGGATAAAATGCACCGCTTAAAAATATTAAGGGTTGCATTAAAAGCCCAAAAATTAAGTGAAATCCTTCCTGGCTGTTTATTTTTAATCCGAGAGTTATTCCAACACTTGCAAACGCTATCGCAAGGATAAAACTTGTAAAAACCACGGGAATCATTCCGTAAGGATTTAATGATACTAAAAATAGGCTCAGTGCCATGATTAACACTCCCTGAACGAGTGCTGTAACTGAGTCCCCCATAATTCTACCTAAAATCGCTTCACTTCTTGAAGTCGGAGCAACTAATGTTTCTTTTAAAAATCCAAACTGTTTATCCCATATAACTGTAACACCGCTGATGAAGCTTCCGCTAAACACCGTCATTGAAACTACGCCGGGAATTAAATATGTTAAATAATCAACTCCTCCAAATATTTCTCTTGCAGCGGGAAAATCAAAGGCCCTGCTCCAGCCAATTCCAAAGAAAATTAGCCAGACGAGGGGGTTTAATAAAGAGCCGATTACTCTTGATTTTGCACGGGTAAATCTTTTAAGTTGCCTGTAAAGCATGGCTGAAAATGCGTTCATAATTATCACTTACCTAAATTTTACGTTTTCGGGAGTTAACGTGGTTTTAAGCTGTTTTATCGTGTATAACCCTAATAAATATGCAATAGATACTGCAACAACGTGTCCAAAAATCATTCCAAACCAGACACCTGTCAATCCCTGATTAAATGTTATTCCAAAGAGATAGGCCATTGGAATTTGGAGTATTATCGTTCTTAATATGGAAATGAACAGCGAATTTTTTCCTTTTGAAACGCCCTGAAACATTGCTGCAGTGAGCATTCCAAGGGGGAGTGTTGGGTAGAATAAGAACATGTATTTTAAAAATACGAGTAAATCGCCTAAAATATTAACTGAATTTTCCGAATAAGTAAATAAATACGTGATCTGATTTTCGAATAGTAAAATTAATAATGCAATTACTAATTCAACGATAATTCCCATTTTTATGGCATATTTATACGAAATTTCTAATTTTTCAGGGTTTGCAGAGCCGTATGCTGCCCCGGTTACCGCGGTAACTCCTGTTGCAAATCCGACAAGTGGGATGGTTCCCATAGATACGATTCTCCAACCTGTTGAAAATACTGCAATTCCAAGATTTCCTCCAGCTTTTGCTACAATTGCAGTCAGTAGAAACATGGAAAATGCCATCGTAAGCTGTGAAACTGATGCTGGAATTCCTATTGAGAATATTTCTTTTACAATGTTCAAATTCATTTTAAATTTTTCAAAGGAAATTTTTACAAACGTATCTTTTTTTACAAAAAGCCAGTAAACGAACAAAATACCTGTAATCACCATGGAAAGAAGGGTGGCCCAAGCAGCGCCTGCTACGCCCATATTTAATGTATATATGAAAATCGGGTCGAGCACGATATTCAAAACTGAACCAAGGATTATCGCATACATCGCTCTTTTGGTGTCCCCTTCTCCCCTCAAAATTGCATTTGCAATATTTGTAAAGAGCATTACAACAGCTCCACCAAATAAAATCGTGGAGTACTCAACTGCCATCGTAACTGTACTTCCCGATGCTCCAATGACCGAAAAAATGGTTTCTAAAAATGGAATCACGCCTATTAATAAAATTCCAATAATTATTCCAAGTACAACCGAGTGGGTTGCGATGTTGTCTGCCGCATCTTTATTTTTCTGCCCAATTCTTCTTGAAATTGCAGAACTTCCTCCAATTCCAACACCGTTTGAAATTGCCATTAGTGCGAACATGAATGGAAAGAACAGCCCAATTGCTGCAAGAGCATCTGAACCGAGGCCTGCAACCCATATCGCATCGATTATATTGTATAATGACTGAAACGACATTGCAATTACCATGGGTAGTGAAATTTTTACAATGGCTTTTTTAGGGTCTCCGAGTAGATTTTGAACTCCTTTTGTCGTTTTCATTTAAAATCCTCTCCTTCCCATCATCATTGGCGGGCGCATAGCTGTTTTTGAATTTTCTCGTTCAGCCCTTATTTCCCTTCCAGTTAATTTTATAAAAACGTCGTTTAAATTTGGCTTTTTATAACTTATTTCTTGAATTTTTAAGCCGTTTTCATGTGCAAATTCGAATATTTTTGGAATTTCCAAATCTGCATTTTCGGTATAATATGTTACTTTTCCATCTTCTTGGATTTCACAACTCGAATCCAGATTTTTTGGGATTTCTTCAAATTTTATAGATATGCAGTCATTTCCAACGATTTTTTTAAGTTCGTTTACAGTTCCCTCGGCAATAATTTTCCCGTTATCAATTATCGCAACTTGGTCTGCCAAAAGTTCTGCTTCTTCCATGTAGTGCGTAGTTAAAAATATTGTCATGTTATTTTTTGTTCTCATTTTTTGGATATATTCCCAGATGTGCGACCTCGTCTGCGGGTCAAGGCCAATTGTTGGTTCATCCAAAAATAAAACTTCAGGTTCGTGAATTAGTGACCTTGCAATTTCAAGCCTTCGAACCATTCCTCCACTGAAATTTTTTACAACCTTGTCTTTAAACTCTAATAATTCTACAAATTCGAGCAATTCTTCAATCCGATTTTTTAAGGCTTCTCCCTTGTACCCATAGATTTTTCCGTGAATGTATAGGTTTTCAAATGCAGTTAATTGATTATCAAGGGTAGAATCCTGAAAAACAATGCCAATAGTTCTTCTAACTTTTTTAGGGTCTTTAGAAGCATCAAATCCTGAAATTATCGCATTACCTGACGTTGCTTTAAGGAGTGTTGTAAGTATATTTATTGTCGTGCTTTTTCCAGCACCATTTGGGCCTAAAAATGCGAAAATTTCCCCTTTATTGACATTAAACGATACATCATTTACTGCAACGTTCGTATCAAATTTTTTTACCAGATTTTTTACTTCGATTGCATACATTTTATTCATCCCCATATTCAATCAGGTATCGAATATCTTTCGCGCATTTTTGCATAATTTCGCCGATTTTCTTTCTTTTTTCATCATCCATATTCATAAATTCTTCAAAAGCTAAATGGACTGCTTTTTTAAGTTCGTTTCCACCACCGCTGTGAAAATAATAAAGCGCTTCTGATTTTTTCATGCAGTATTCTACTTTAGCCCTGTTTTCATTTAAAAACGAAAATCCAGATTCAGTTAGCCTGTAGATTTTTTTACCGCGGTCTTCAGTTTTTTCAACTTCAACCAGGCCTAAAGTTTTTAAATTGGATAATATTGGATAGACCATGCTGGGACTGACAGAAATTCCCGTAGTTTCACTAATTTTTGAAATCAAAAGATACCCGTGGATTGGCTCTTTTTCTAAAAACTTGAGTATCAAAATTTTTATTAGTTCCTTCATTTTTTTTGCATGCTTCATTGTATCACGAAATATATCTTAAGATATATTCTAAAATATATGATATAAAAAGTTAAGTACTTTTGAAGCATTTTATTTGTAGTGTTGATAATTACAAAACGGTGAAGAAAAAATGGAACTTACGTCAACAGCAGTACTGTTGGTTTTTTTAATATTTTGGACGGTCCTGTATATTATAAACCAGAATAAAGATAAACTTGGGATTAATTTGGATTTAAAAACGTATATAGGTATTTTTGGGATATTGAGAACGCAAGTAGGAATGAATATAATAAAAAAATTTGGAAAATATAAAATATGGCAGAAACTTGCGTATTTATCAATTCCAGTATGTGTTGTTATCAGTATATACACATTTTACGCATTTATTTTATCTACGGTTGGTCTTTTTGATGGAACAGTTGAAAAAGAGGCAGCTAAACCGATTATATTTTTGTTTGGAAGCACAATTCCATGGATTCCAGGACTTCTGGCGATTATTATCGGAGTTACAATTCACGAACTCTCGCACGGGATTGTCGCGGCATCCTTTGGGCAGAAAATAAAAAGTTCGGGACTTTTGTTAGCTCTTGGAATTCCTATGGGGGCATTTGTAGAACTTGGAGATGAATTTAAGGATTCAAAACCAAAAATAAGGGGTGCAATTGCAGCGGCAGGCCCGATTTCAAATGTACTGGTATTTTTCCTCGTACTTTTTGCAATGCCTTATTTTACAGGAATGAATTCAAAATTAACTATAACTGATGTTTTAGAAGATGCTCCAGCTCATGGAATAATCTTTGAAGGTGACGTAATTTATTCAATAAATGGAAAAACGGTTAATTCTTTAAATGATTTTTATGATGCAGTAAGCGATATAAAACCAGAACAGACTGTAAATGTTATGATTTTAAGAAATAACGAAGTAAATTCGTATAATATAACGACATCCGAAGAAGGAAAAATAGGGATTGTTTCAGAACCTTCAAAAACAGTATTATACATATTACAAACGCTATACTGGACGTCTTTATTAAACATGCTCTTAGGATTTTTCAATTTACTTCCTGCAGTTCCGCTTGATGGGTATCACATCTGGATGGCACTACCTGACGCGATAAGAGATTTTAGAAAGAACAATTCAGTAGTTTCAAAACTTGCAAATTTAATTGGGTATGTAATTAGTGAAAAGAATTTAAACTCGATAAGTATATTTGTGTGGCTGGTAATATTAGCTTCAATGATATATTCATTTATTTAAACGTTAATTTTTGGTGAATGATGATAACGATTGCCTGTGTAGAGGGGGGTACTACTATAAACTCCCTGAAAAAAGCTATTGAAGATTTGGGCGAAAAATGCAATATATTGCTACTTTCAAGCGATAATTTGTTAGTCGATACTGAATTTAATATCGAAACAGATTTGATACATTCAAGATGTGGTATTGGGGACTATTTAGATAGATTAACCCTTTTTTCGTGGCAGGTTTTAAAAAATTTAGAATCAGAAGGGCACTATTTTATAAATCCGCTTGAAACAATTTACAATTCATCAGATAAATTTAAAGCAGCGAAAATAATCAGTAAAAGTGGGCTGAAAACACCAAAAACAGCCCTGATTCGTGATTATGATGATGGAAAACACTTTTTAAACATGAACAAAATAGATTACCCCGTAGTTTTGAAAAATTCATTTTCAAAATGTGGAATGAAAGTTAACAGGGTAAATTCGGATTCTGAATTAAAGAAACTTTCAAGAAATGCAATCTGGGAAAATAAGCTGATTCAAGAGTACGTGGATTTTAAAGAAGGAGATTCGTATAAAGATATGAGAATACTCGTAGTTGACGGTGAAGTTGTTGGGGGATATAGGCGGGTCAGCAGTAACTTCATAACTAATCTTTACACTGGTGGTCAAATCGAGGCTTTAAACATATCCTCAGAACTTGAAGAAATTGCTTTAAAGTGTTCCGAGTGCATGAATGGTTATATTATGGGAATCGACATCCTACCAAAAGATGGCGAGTATTATATTGTTGAAGTAAATACTGCACCCGGTACGAAAGGATTTAGGGCTCTTGGAATTGATGTCGACAAAAGAATTGCAGAGTGCCTTATAAAATACAAAAAAAGCTAAAAGATGATAACAGTGTTTGAATCTCTTTTAATTTCTTTTTCATTCGTTTTACTTTCTTTAATCTTGATATTTAAAGAAAAACTCGGTATAGGAAAAGAGATATTTATTGCAGAAATTATGGCATTAATCCAGCTTGTTATTCTTGGATATGTTATCGGAATAATATTTAACCTCGGAATTTATTATGCTGGGATTATGATTCTTTTTATGATATCTGTTTCAGCGCTCATGGTTAAAAGAAACGTAACAAAAGAAAAAAACAGAAAAATTGTTACAGCAGCATTTTTATCGACTTTTACTATAACGATTATCGCGTTGATTATTTTAACGGTATCAAAAACGATTTCATTTGAAGTACGTTATTTAATCCCGTTAATGGGTATGGTTATAGGAAATTCCACAAATGCAATGTCTATCGGACTTGAACGGTTTTTAAATGATTTAAGGTCCGAAAAAGATGTACTTTGGGGTTATCTTGCACTTGGGGCAACTGAAAAACAGGCTGTAAACAGCTTTGTTAAAAAAGCAGTTAGGGCCGCATTAACACCGCATTTAAACTCCACAAAGGCAGTAGGACTCATATTTATTCCTGGAGCAATGGTTGGAATGCTTCTTGCAGGTGTCGACCCCTTAGAAGCTGCAAAGATTCAGATAACGATAATGTGGATGATAATGTCATCTAACATATTTTCTGTAACAATTTCTTGCTACCTCCTTTATAAAGAATTTATTTACCAGGTTTCTTGATTGTAATAGGTATAATTAGCGGATATATGAATATATCACCGTGAAAAAAATTAATGAAACAGAAATAAGAACTATTGCAACGAGTTTAACTGCGTATGGCGTTGCAGGTATTATTAAAATAACTGCCGCTGTTGTTATTAATGCAATAAAACTCTTGTTTGCACTTTTAAATAGGAAAAATACCGACATTGAAACGATTCCCCCGACAAACATCGGGTAGAATATTCCGCAGAGTCCGTAGACCTGTACAAACAAGATATTGTAGATGGTATTCACTATTCCAAAGATTTCAACAATGTTCAAAACTATCCCCCCAGATAATTCCAAAAGAATTATCAACATTATGATTTAAAAAGGTATCTAAAACGACATAATGGTGAATGTATGCTGTTCATTGATGTAAACCACGGTGCTTTAGATTTGGCTTTAGAATATAAAAACGGGGAAAATCCGGTAATTTGGGATATATACGGGAAATTAGAGCGAGATAATGAATTTAAAGAAAAAAATAAACAGATTTTATCAAAATTTAAGATAATTCCAAAAAAAGAGATTCCAGATTTTTCAGATTACCGCGAAATTATTGCACCAGTTCACTGCCCAATAGAAGTTGAATTCAAAACTTTCCACGATGCAGTTTCAGAAATCATATCTAAAAAATATCCCAAAGTTATAGAAAAAATGATAACTGTAACAGGTGTTAAAGGAAAAACTACCACTACTGAGATTTTAAAACATGTATTATCGGAAAAATATCGGGTTTACTGCCACAACAGTAACAATGGGTCGATTACTCCAGTAACGGTTTTAAATATCTTGAATAAGCTAAGCGAAGAAAAAAAACTTGAAATCTACGATTTTTTAATATTTGAAATTTCTTTAGGTGTGGTTTCTTCAACATATTCAATATTGACAAATATTTTGGAAAATTATAAAATTGCCGGCGGTAGAAGAAGTGCATCTGTTAAGATAGATTCCCTAAAAAATTCAAAAACTGTTATTACGAGCCAAAAAATTCAAAAAAACTTCCAGATAAACCACGAAAATCTTAAAATTCTTCAAAATGCAGAAATAATTTCGAAATATCCTTTAAAATTTAATTATCTAAATTATGATTTCGAATTTAATGAGTCTGTTTTTGGTAGCCATTATGTAGAAAATTCAAGTTTTGCAATCGAATTATGCGCTGATTTTTTGAATTTTGAGGAAATAAAAAACAGTTTGAAAAAATTTAAGATTGAAAACAGGATGAATGTTGAAAAAAAGAATGGTTATACAATTGTTAAAAATATAAACCCCGGACTTGATTTAAAAGCAATAAATTGTGCAATAACTGATTTTTTGAGTTTATTTGAAACCGGAACGATAATTATTGGCGGGGATTTTGGATGTACCTGTGAAGAAATAAATATCAAAAAACTTGCAGATTTAATAAATCGATATACTAAAAAAGGCGCCAAAATTTTACTTTCCGGTGATGTTGGAAAAAAATTAAAAGAACATGTCGATTTAGAAGAAATGGACTTTAAAACTTACGAATTTAAAGACAATACGTTGGTAATTTACCGCTCAAAACTGTGTTAATCTATTGAAACTGCGGTATAATCATACCTGTACGTCCCTCGTACTGGTTCGACTTTTTTATCAACTAAACCACAGAATATTAATTTTTGAAGCTCACTGTGAAATTCCGTATCATTTGAACTTTTTTTAACAAGTCCTGCTAATTTTGTAACGCCTTGAACCGTTCCCTGTTCGTTTAAAACGTTTAAAATTGAATTATCAATTGGTTCATCGCTTATAAATTCAAATAAAAATTTTTCTTTATCTTTTAGTAATTCAGATAGTTTTTTTGCGGATTCAGGTTCAGAATAAACCATTATACTCCAAGATTTTTTGTACGCATTTTTCAAACTTTCTGCAAGGGGCGATATTTCGTCGAGTCTCTGTTTTTTATCTCCCATTATAACCGTAATTCGATGTTCTGCCATTTTAGGTGGTTTTGGAATATCTAAAAAAGTCCTTGATTCAAAATATTCAGTCATCTCGTTTTCAATTAATCCCATTTCATTTTCAGACAGATTTATCAAATTCCATCTTTCTTTTGGGGACAGTTCATTGTACCTTTGAATAGATATGCTTTTAAATAAGTCTCTATTATCTATTCTCTTCATTATTTCATTTGAAGAACCTTCTGACCTCCTGAGAGTGCTGATTAAGTCAATATCGTCCATTACTGACAGGTCTCTTAATTTAAAGACATCATCCTTAATCGCATCTATTGTTGCATTTTTAATCATGGTTTCCGAAATTCTTGATGTGGGGTGCATGTAAACTGTCGGGTACATCTGGTATCGAGCAGTAAGCAGTGATTCAACAGTAGTTCTTCCTTTTTCTATAATTCCGAGTTTATTTGTGTCCTCAAGAACTACGATACTTCGAATGAGTCTTGGAATATCTATTGAACCGTATGCTACTCCAGTATGGTGGCTGTCCCTTACCAAATAGTCCATCCTATCAGCATCGACATCTCCATGAATTAAAGAGCCTTCCAATCCTTTTGAGGAATATACATCTAAAACTTCTTTTGAAGTGTAGTTTTCAAAATTCATTTTTTTTATTTTTTCTTTTGTAAATTCTTCGTGGTCATAACCTGCAACTTCTAATGTATGTGAAAAAGGAGGATGTCCAATATCGTGAATTAGTGCAACGATTTTAGTTAAATTTTTATCAATATTTTCTAAATTCTTTGCAATTTCGCCTGCAACGTGCATTGTACCAATGGAGTGTTCAAAACGGGTGTGATTTGCACTTGGATATACCAAGCAAGTAAGTCCGGTCTGCTTGATATTTCTCAATCTCTGGATTTCGGGCATATCAACTATTGAAATTTCTTCTTCATTAAGTTTGATATCTTTGTGGATTGGATCCCGAATTATTTTGAGTTTTGACATGCTACAAAATATATTTAAACAAATATATAAATTTATATGGATATATTGATAATTTAATTAATTTCTTGTTTATTTTTGAGTGTAGAATAAATAAAATGTGGTAAAATTCAATAAAACGTTGGTAATACCTGAGTTAAAATACAATTTAAAAATAGTTTTTATTCTAAAGATAACAACTAATATAGTATTTTTAGTGATTTTAAAAATAAAAAAGGAATTTTAAGATAGTTAAGTTAAATAATTTTAGAATTTATTTATTCTTCAATGTCGGTTTCCTGATCAGGGTCAATTTCGGATACTCCTGTAGTTCTTCCGTATTCTTTTGCAAGGTCTTTATACTCATCCATATCTTCTTTTTTCACTGAAGGGGCAATCCTGTTAAATGCAGCTTCAAAATGCCTTGATTCAACATGTTCTGAATTTACGTCTTCTCTTAGTGCAATCATCGCAGCTTCTCTACAAACTGCTTCAATGTCTGCACCTGTGTATCCTTTGGTTTTATTTGCAAGTTTTTTGAGGTCTACGTCTTTTCCAATAGGCATTCCTTTCGTGTGGACTTTGAATATGTCGTATCTTGCATTTTCATCAGGAATAGGTACTAAAACGATTCTATCGAGTCTTCCAGGTCTTAAAAGTGCCTGATCTAATATGTCCGGTCTGTTTGTTGCAGCAATTATTACAACGTCTTTTGGCTCTTCAAGTCCATCGAGTTCTGTTAAAAGCTGGTTTACAACTTTTTCGGTAACTCCGCTACTACCGAAGCTCATTCCTCTTTTTGGAGCAATTGAGTCAATTTCATCAAAGAAGATGACTGTTGGGGCAGCTTGTCTTGCTTTTCTGAATATTTCACGGATTGCTTTTTCACTTTCTCCAACCCATTTACTGAATATTTCAGGACCTTTTACGCTGATGAAATTTGCTTCGCTTTCATTTGCAACAGCTTTTGCAAGCAAAGTTTTTCCAGTTCCTGGAGGACCAAAGAGCAATACTCCTTTTGGAGGTCTTATACCCATTCTTTCAAACATTTCCCTGTTTTTAATTGGCCATTCAACAGCTTCTTTTAAGTCCTGTTTAATTTCTTCAAGTCCACCCACATCGCTCCATTTTATATTTGGAACTTCTACCAACACTTCTCTAAGGGCTGAAGGCTCTACTTCTTTTAATCCGCCTACAAAGTCTTCTTTAGTTACTTTGATTTTATCGAGAACTTCTCTTGGAATTTCTTCTTTTTCAAGGTCTATGTCAGGCAGGAATCTTCTTAAAGTTTTCATAGCAGCTTCTTTTGAAAGAGCAGCTAAATCTGCACCTGCAAACCCGTGGGTTTTGTCTGCAAGTTCTTTTACCATTAACTGGTTTAATTTTACTTTTAATTTGTCTTCTACTTCGCCATCTTTTAGTATTTTCTCAATTTCTTCTTCTGAAGATGCTTTTTCAACTAATTTAACTATTGTTTCAATTTTATTCCTGTCAAATTCTCCTATAAGTTCATTTAATACCGAAATTACTTCATTTTTCTCGTAATCTGGTTGAAGCGGCATATTTCTTGTATGTATCTGTAAAATTTCGTTTCTTGCATGCCTATCTGGAATTCCAATTGTGAGTTCTCTGTCAAGTCTTCCAGGTCTTCTTAATGCCATATCAATTGAATCTGGCCTATTGGTAGCTGCAAGAATTACAACCTGACCTCTACTTTCAAGACCGTCAAGTAATGTTAAAAGCTGTGCAACCATTCTTCTTTCAACTTCACCGCTTGCTTCATCTCTTTTTGGAGCAACTGCGTCGATTTCATCAATGAATATGATTGAAGGCGAGTTTTCTTCAGCTTCTTCAAATATTTTTCTTAAATTTTCTTCGGTTTCACCGACGTATTTACTCATTATTTCAGGGCCATTAATTGTGTAGAAATTAGCGCCTGCTTCGTTTGCAACAGCTTTTGCAAGTAATGTTTTACCAGTTCCAGGAGGTCCTGCAAGTAAAACTCCTTTTGGAGGTTCGATACCGAGTTTGTCAAATAATTCTGGGTATCTCATTGGAAGTTCTACCATTTCTCTGATTTTTTTGACTTCTTCTTTTAAACCACCAATGTCTTCGTATGTAACATTTGGAACCTTGGTTTCTTTTAATTCTGTAACAGGCTCGGTTTTCAATTCAATCTGGGTGTATTCGTTAATTTTTACAGGCCCTTTTGGGGTAGTTCCAGTTACGATAAATGGAAATGCCGTTCCCAAAACACCAATTACTACTTTTGAGCCCTTATCAACAACCTGTTCTACAAGTCTGCTTCCAACATAGCTTTCAAATCCCGTGCTGAACCTTACAGCCTGCATTGGAGCAAGTGTTATTTTTTTAGCCTCTTTTACTTCGACTACGGTAATTTTTACCTTATCTCCAATACCTGCTTTAGTGTTCTGTCTTAAAATACCGTCCATTCTTATGATACCTTTTCCCTGGTCTTCAAGGTATCCTCTCCAGACAGTTGCGTAAGTTTTTTCCTTTCCTGCAATTTCTATTGCATCTCCAGGTTTTAATGAGAGTTTTTCCATTGTTAATGGATCAATTCTTACAATTCCCTTACCTACATCTCCCTGATAGGCTTCTGCAACCATTAAGTCTACCATAAATCCACCTCACGAATAATATCATAAACATTTAAATTTATTATTTGACTTAGTATTCATTTGAAGTTCTATATATATGTTTTGGTTATAATGTATCACTTAATCGGCGTTATTCTCCTCCGGCAGGGTCGTGAATGTGGTATCGGTAGTATCTCGTAAATCCACAGTTTCTACATCTAACATATATTCCATTTTCAGTAATCAAGATGTCTTGGGGGCCAAACTCACTGCATCTGGCGCATTCGACATCTTTTTGGAGTACCCAGTTGTCATATTTTCGTTTAACGTTTAATTCGTCTTTTAAAAGATTTTCGTCTTCAATATCTGCTTTTTTAATCACATAATACCTTGTAGCGTTACAATTACTGCATCTAACTAACGCCTGATTTGGATAAATTTCAATAATCTGATCTGCAACTTTTCCGCAACTGTAGCATTTTGTAGAATGGCTTAATTTCCAGTTTTCCATGAAATCCCCCTTTTAGTTATAAATTTAGACTATGTGGTCAAAATTATTTATAAATTTCTAAAAAAATTAAAAATTCAAGATGAAAATAACAATTAATTCTGAAAATAGGGGTATCAAAAAATAGTTTGAATAGTTATTTAAAGTATTCAACCGCGTTTTTAAATATTTGGAGGTTACTTTCGATAAATTCTGGAACAGTATTTCCATTTCGTTTAGCAATTTCTTTTTTAAGTTGGTATTCTGGTTCACTTATTGAATAAAGTGATCTTTCAGGGTGGGGCATTAAACCGAAGATTCTTCCAGTTTTATCACAGATTCCTGCAATATCATAGTAAGCACCATTTGGATTTAAGGGGTACTCCTGATTAGCAGGATTTCCTTCAGAATCGCAGTAACTAAATACAATCTGTCTATTTTCTTTTAATTCAAGGTAGGTTTTTTCACCGCAGTAGAATCTACCTTCACCATGAGCAATTGGAACGTGTGTTATATCGATTCCTTTTGTAAATACACAAATGGACTCATTTTCTTTAATGTGTACCCATCTGCATTCGTACCTGTTGTTTGTGTTTGCTTCAAGTGCGCTAATTCTTTCCCCGTAATCGGTTGAAGGAAGTGCAAATAATCCCAAATTAGTCATTACCTGAAATCCATTACATATTCCTAAAATCAATTTTCCAGAATTAATAAATTCTTTTAAATCGTCAAATAAGTTGTTTTTAATTTTGTTTGCAAATGCGTTACCTGATCCAGTATCGTCCCCATATGAGAATCCGCCAGGAAACATGATTATCTCATAATCTGCCATTTTCTTTTTTCCAGCGATTAAATCGTTAATGTGGACAATGTCCGTTTCTGCACCAGCTTTTTGGAATGCGTGGGCGGTTTCTGTTTCACAATTTATGCCGTATCCAGACATTACAAGTACTTTTGGAACCACTTTTATCACCTAGAAATCCTCAAATCTACTTCTGTACACTTCGTCCATGCTTTCAAGGCTTGAAGTTATCACGATATCTTCATTATTCCTAATTACGAATTCTTTTTCAGTTACTTTACCTATTTTTCCGATTTTGAATTCTTTCATTAAATTTTCGAATTCTTCTTCATTTTCAGGAGCAATAGTTACTATGAATCTTGATTGTGTTTCAGAATACATGATTTTTTCAATAGAAATGTTTTCATTTGGGGCTTTTGATAAATCAGCTTCTAATCCGAGGCAGCCTGAAATTGCCATTTTTGCAAGTGTAATTGCAATTCCTCCCGCAGCAACTGATGCGCAAGAGCTAAATATTCCTTTCTGGCTTAATTCGTACATTTTTTCGTACAATTTTCTAGCAGATTTTGCATTAACTTTTGGAGATTTTCCGCCAACTTCGCCAAATGCATGGTAGAATTCGCT
Organism: Methanococcus mangrovi; assembly: GCF_054506835.1. Taxonomy (NCBI): domain Archaea; kingdom Methanobacteriati; phylum Methanobacteriota; class Methanococci; order Methanococcales; family Methanococcaceae; genus Methanococcus; species Methanococcus mangrovi. Next base: position 1,720,907 of record NZ_CP197114.1, read on the forward strand.
TCCACCGCATTCGTCTTTAGTTTCTCCGATAACGTAAATTAAGTCGTCTTTTAATTTTAAATCCATTGAATTTGTGTTTTCCACGTTATCGATTACACCAAGGGCAGACATCATCAAAGTAGGGTGCACTGAAATTTTGATTGGATTGTTATTTTCATCAAATCCTTTGAAATCATTAAACATACTGTCTTTTCCAGAAATCAATGGGGTAAGGTATGTTTTCGCATAATCATAGCATGATTTTGCAGCATCTTTTAACTGATCTAATCTTTCAGGCTCATCTGAGCTACACCAGCAGAAATTGTCCATTATCGCGATATGGTTTATATTTCCACCAACTGCAACGCAATTTCTAATTGCAGTATCCATGGCACATGCTGCCATGTTGTAGCAGCTAATTTCGCTTAATCTTGGGAAAAGTGACTGGCTCATTACAAGTCCTTTTTGACTACTCAAAAGAGGTCTTATAACTGAAGCAGTTCCGTTTACTCTTCCTTTTCCTTGAAGTGGTTTTATTACTGAATTATTCTGTACTTCATGATCGTACTGTTTTGAAATATACTCAAAGCTACAGTTGTTGTGATTTCCAAGTATTTTTTCAAAAGTTTCCAACTGGTTTTTAACAATAATTTCTGGTTCTTCTGTTTTGTATGGATAGGGTTTTGTTATTAACTTTCTTTTTGGAAGTCCATTATGTAAAAAGTCCATATTCAAGTCCATAATGGTCTTTCCGTTGTAGTTTACAACTGCTCTATCGGTATTGTTAAATTTACCAATTACAACAGCTTCAACGCCCCTAATTTTCATTAAATCCATAAATTCTTCCAACTTATCGTCTGAAACCGATAGTGTAACTCTTTCTTGAGACTCACTTATCCAGATTTCCCATGGTTCAAGTCCAGGGTATTTTAAAGGAACTTCTTCAAGTTCTACAACGAAACCGCCGCATTCTTCAGCCATTTCTGCAACTGAACAAGAGATTCCTCCTGCACCGTTATCAGTAATACTGTTGTATAGTCCTTTGTCTCTCGCTTCCTTAATTACTGCATCAGAGAGTTTTTTCTGGGTAATTGGGTCTCCAATCTGAACTGCAGTTGCAGGGCTTCCTTCATCCATTGCTTCTGAGGAGAAAGTTGCACCGTGAATTCCATCTTTTCCAACTCTTCCGCCGATAATTACGATGTTATCTCCATTTTCAGCCGCTTTTTCGTGGCTTAATCTTCCATCTGGAAGTTTTCTTGGAATTAAACCGATAGTTCCAACGAATACGAGAGGTTTTCCCTTGTATGTGTCATCAAAGTAGACGAATCCGTTAGGTGTAGGGATTCCGGACTGGTTTCCACCAACATTTACCCCGTGAACGATTCCGTCAAGTATTCTTCTTGGAAGAAGTGATGGGTTTGTTTTATTTTGTCCCCTGTAAATTATTTCTGTATCTTCAGGCCTTCCAACGCAAAATCCGTATTTATTTGCAACAGGAAGTGCTCCAAGACCAAATCCAACTGTATCCCTGTTAACTCCAACGATTCCTGTAATCGCACCACCAAATGGATCAAGTGCTGAAGGGCTGTTGTGGGTTTCTGCTTTATCAGTTACCATCCATTCATCGTCAAAGATGATTCCACCGGAGTTATCAGAAAATACTGAAATACAGAAGTCTTTTTCGCCTAATTCTTCCCTTATTTCGTTTGTAGCATTTCTTATGTACTTTTTGAAGATTCCTTCTTCAATGTCATCGATTTGGGATGCAAAAATAGTGTGTTTACAGTGTTCTGACCATGTTTGAGCGAGTGATTCTAATTCGATATCTGTAGGGTTTCTGCCTTCTTTTTGGAAGTACTCTTTTATTGCAGTGATGTAATCAAGGTCAAGTGCAAGAGGGCCTCTTCTTTCACCCGTTTCTGGGTCTAATATTCCTTTTTTACCGATTTCGAGTAATTCATCGTCGCTAATATTCAAGCTGATTTCAATAACTTTTGGTTCAGACGTTAAATTTACTTTTGGAATAATGTAGTCCATTCCACAGTCTTTAACGTAATTATCATTGGTTTTTATGTGGTATCTCTCGATTAAAATATTAATTAGTTCTCCTGCAATTTTTTCAACGTCGTTTTTCGATAAATTTCCGCTTAAATATATTACTTTTGATGAAAATACCTTGCTGAGTCCAATATCGATTTTTAAAAGATCGTTAATGATTTCAGTGGTCGTGTTTGCAACGTTATCAGTAACTCCGGGTAAGAATCCAAGTTCAAGTGCCCAGTCGAATTTACTGTTGAACGGAAGATTTATTCTTGGTATTTCGGTTACTGGATTGTGGAGTGAATCTGCAATTTTTTCAACATCTACAATTGAAAAATCGTAGTTTATCGTGTAGACCTTGCTTACATTTACTGATGCACAGTATCCAAGTTCGAATAGCTTTTTTTCGATTGATTTTGCTTCAGAACTTTTTTCTTTCGTATCTATTTCAATTCTGTATATTTTTCCGTTGTTTTCAGCATTTATCGCTTGCATGAATACATCCCTCGCAGTAAATTAAGGATAATAACAGTAATCTAATGTATAAATTTTCCGTTGAAAACATGAGTAGAATATAATAAAACAAATGAATTCAAGGTTTAAATAAATAACATAAATCCTGAATTTTTAAAAACCGTTTAAAATTAAGAATTAGGAAAAAAGTAATTTATTTTCTCGCAGCTCCTGCATCTTCAAAACCCTGTCTTAAACCTTTACCTGCACTTTTTTGCAAAAATTCTGGTTTAAAAAGCATGTAGTATACGTTTTCAGCATGTTCTTCAGCTCTTCGTTTTGCAAGCCAGTCTAATTCTTTTCCGTCTTTTGCTTCGTCTTCATGGACAAAAACTTCAATAATATGTTTATTGGTCATCAACTGAGCCATCATCAGACCTTGAGATGCTTCATGAGCACAGACTTTGTCTTTGTCCTTTCCGCCAGGCATTCCAAGGGCCATTGTAATTTCGCAGCCCTGTTCTTCCATTAATTTTTTGCATGCAACAGGAAGGTCTTTCATTCCTGGAACTGTGTACCTTATTATTTTAATATTGGAGGTCATTTCGTTTAGTTTTTTAATTGCAGCAGAAGCCATGTCGACCCGTGCAAATGTCGTGTCTGCAATGCCTACTTTGACTGTCATGATTATCCCCATATAAAATTGAATCTACAAAGTTATAGCTTATTTAAACTATAAAAAAACATGTTACGAAAACAAGCAAAATAAAATCATTTTTAAAAAAGTAAACTTAAAAAAATTAATAATTTGAAAAAATCAAAAAGGTTTATTTTTTAGCTTTTTTGCCTTTTTTAGCTTTTTTAGCCTTATTTTCTCTTTCTTCAATTTTTGAAATTGCAACGTGGTATAAGTCTCTGTAGACATCCGCTTTGCTGAAAAGTTCTCTAATTTTATTTTTATTCTTTTTAGCCTGCACAGTATGCTTCATTTTAAAATGCATAGCTCCAGACCTCATATTTGACGGTAAAATAAACTCCATGTTCCCCCCTTGGTTTTTGTTGACGTTAATAAATTTATTTTTAGGGGTATTTATCTATATCCATAAATTCACAGATACAATAAATATATTAAAGAAAATTATCGAAAAAAAGCAATTATCGGATAAATTTTGAAAAAAGAAGATAAATTCAGTTGAATTTAAAAAATAATTATTCTTTTAAAAATTTATTAAGGTAGTATTCAATTAATTCCTGACCGTTAATTCTAACAAGCCCGTTTTCTTCAGCGTACTTTTTAACAAGGTCTTTTGACATTGCTTTCCCATTATCTCCCATCATTTCACAAATTGTGGTGATTGGAGTTAATCCTGCCATTTCTGCAAGTGCAACAGTCATTTCTGTGTGGCCCTGCCTGTTTTTAACAAGACCTTTTGTAGCTCTTAAAAATGCAACGTGGCCAGGACATCTGAATTCTTTTCCAAAGTCTTTAAATCTTTCTTCACTGCAGAGTTCTGTTATTTTTTTAACCGTCAATGCTCTATCGTTATCAGTAATTCCTGTAAATGTTTTCCTGTGGTTTGCATAAAGTGCAAATGTTGATTTTTCATCATATGGAATGTCGTTTGGATATAATTCTTTTAAAACAGGGTATTTTTCAGCTGCAACATCTAAAATGTCAACCATAAATGGAATACCAAGTTTATCACAGAAATCTGCGTGAAGGCAGGTGCAGATTAATCCTCCTGCATTTTTTCTCATTTCTCTAATGTATTCTGGAGTAATGAACTCTGACGCTACAACCATGTCAGTTTCTCCTTCCCTATCGTCGCTATCGTAAAGTAATACCATTTTTCCGCTTTTCAGTGCATCAATTGCTTTTTCAACGTTACTGATTTTTTCATCTCCAGATATTTTTACTTCTGAATTTCTCGCATTTTTTAAATCTGTTGTCACATTATCACTCTATCATTTTTAAGTTTTTACCAATCTGTTTTTAAGACTATATATCTGTTAGGATATGGATTTAGGATTTAAAAATAAAAGTAAAAAAAGAGTAAAATAGAGATTTTTATATTAAATTACGATTTTTACAACATCTAAATTCTTTAATGATAAAAATTTTCGAAGTTGAATAGGTGCAATAATTTCCAAGGTTTTTTTGGAGTGATCGGTCTTTTTTGGAGCAACAATTGCGCAATTTATAAAATTGCCGTGTTTATTGAATAGTTTTATTAAAAGTACCTTTCCACCAAAGTATTTTTTCCCGTCAATATCAAATCCGTCGAATTCTATTGGATTAAATTCATCTAAATTAAAGTTATGCTTTAATTTTACATTCAATGTTCCTTCATATGGCGTAAATCCAGTTAATTCTTTAAATTTGTTTTTATAATGGGTCAATCCAACAAAAAATTTGCCTTCTCCAAGCCCGCTTACAACATGTCCAAAAATTTCCAAAAGTGTCACCGTCATTATATATAATTTGAAACCGTTAGTATCTATTCAAAATTATCTAATAATTTTATTTTATCGCATAAATATTTTTTATATCGGGTGATTATTTGATTGGAATTATCGGCGGAACCGGAGTTTCTTCAATATTAAACAAGGGCGAAGAAAGAATACTTGATACAAAATACGGAAAATCTAAAGTTTTAATTGATAAAGAAAGCGATGTTGTATTACTTTTTAGACACGGGGCTGAACACAATACTCCACCACACAAAATAAATTATCGTGCAAATATCTGCGCTTTAAAGACTCTCGGTGTTGAAAGAATCTTAGCGTTAAGTTCTGTCGGGTCCCTTCGTGAAGATGTGGTTCCAGGGGACTTTTTAATTCCAAACGACTTTTTAGAATTTACAAAAGCAAGAAAAAGTACGTTTTATGATGGAGATGATGGAAAAGTCGTTCACGTTGATGTAACTGAACCATACTGCCCAGAATTAAAAGAAGTTACAAAAGAAATTCTTAAAAAAAGAAACTACAACTTCAAAGAAGGAGTTTACGTCTGCACTGAAGGCCCAAGATTCGAAACGAAAACAGAAATTCAAATCTATAAAGATTGGGGGCATGTAGTCGGAATGACCGCTTATCCAGAAGTAGTTTTGGCAAGAGAAATGGAAATTTGCTACACTTCAATCTGCAATATTTCAAATTATGCTGCAGGAATTTCTAAAAACGTTTTAACTGTTGATGAAGTTTTAGAAACCCTAAAAGAAATGGAAGAAAAGATACTAAATGTTGTTGACGACTTTATTAATTATGAATTTAAGGAAAGAACATGCTTTTGTAAATCCGCGCTTGAAAACGCGGTAATGTAAAAAGGGATATTTATGAAAACTTTCGAGATTTCAGAAAGTAATCTCAAAAATTGTGAAAAAGAGATAGAAACCGCAAAGAAAATGATATTGAATGGAAACGTTATTCTCTGCGGGACTGATACTCTTTACGGCCTTTCAACAAATGCATTAGACAAAAATGCAGTTGAAAAGATATATTCCATAAAAAAAAGAGATCCAAACAAACCGATTTCAATATGTCTCGGTGAAAAGGACCAGATTGAAAAGTACGTTTTTGTTGATAAATTCGCAAAAAAAATAATTGAAAAGTTCATGCCTGGTCCAATTACCGTTATTTTAAAGAAAAAAGATATAATTCCCGATATTTTGGGAAAAGATGATGTTGGAGTTAGGATTCCTGATAACGACGTTATAAGAAAGATTGCAGTCGTTCCATTAACAACAACAAGTGCAAATATCAGCGGAAAAACCGCTCCAACGGCTCTTGATGAAGTTGACGAAATAATAAAAGAAAAAGTAGATTTAATAATCAATACTGGCCCATGTAAATACAAAGTGCAGTCAACGATTGTAAAAGTGATTGACGGAAAAATAGAATTGATAAGAGAAGGCAAAATCCCATTTGAAGATATTTTAAAAGCAGTAACAGAATAATTTTTTATCTATTTTTGTAAATTTTAAAAGATAATTAAGTTAATAAAAAATTAAAAAATCGGTTATATTACCTTTTTCCAAGTTCTTCGACCATCAAAAGGGCGCAGTAGTCTCCACAGACACTGCAAGCTTTTTCATCTTTTGAAGGAATTTCTTCTCTCATTTTTCTTGGTTTATCGCTATCAAGTGCAATTTCAAACTGTCTTTCCCAGTCGTGTTTTATTCTTGCATCAGCCATCTCTTTTTCAAGTTTCCATGCGATTGAATGTCCTTTTGCAACATCTGCAGCCTGTGCTGCAATTTTTGATGCAATCAATCCTTCTTTTACGTCATCTTCTTTCATGAGCCTTACGTGTTCAGCAGGGGTTACATAACACAAGAAATTTGCCCCACTAACTGCTGCAAGGGTTCCGCCGATTGCTGCTGTGATGTGGTCGTAGCCGGGTGCCAAATCGGTTACAATTGGGCCTAAAACGTAGAATGGCGCATTTTTACAGAGCGTTTTTTGGATTTTCATGTTTGCTTCAATGTTGTTGTATGGAACGTGGCCGGGTCCTTCAACCATTACCTGAACTCCTTTTTCCCTACATTTATCAACAAGTTCTCCTAAAGTAATTAATTCTTGAATTTGAGCTCTATCCGTGTTATCCTGTAAGCATCCTGGTCTCATTCCATCTCCAAGGCTCAAAGTTACGTCATGTTCTTTTAAAAGTTCAAGTAAGTAATCAAATTCTTTGTAAAGCGGGTTTTCCTTGTCGTGGTACATGATGTAAGCGGTTAAAAATGCACCGCCCCTACTTACGACGCCCATTTTTCTTGGATCGTTATTTAAAGCGCTGACGGTTTGTTTTGTAATTCCACAGTGTAGTGTCATAAAGTCAACACCTTCTTTTGCCTGCCTTTCAATTACGT